>NZ_JBDUXB010000053.1:0-27132 GCF_039945315.1 Tateyamaria sp.
AACCAGAAGAAAGCCTCCACGATTTCGCAGGCCGTTTGCTGGATCATAAGATGTTTGGGGCGATTGTTCGCAACCAGATTGGCGAAGTCGTTGGAGTAATTACCGAACACGACATGGTGCGCGAGGCATTCCAAAAAAAGGCACATCTCTATGACATCACAGTCGCTGACGCGATGACTGAGCACGTCATCACATGTGATGATTCAACGGATCTTGCTGAAGCTTTGGCATTGATGGGCAAGCACCGGATCCGCCACTTGGTCGTTCAGGACGGAACGAAGGTTCTCGGCTTCGTGTCCATCAAGGATATCCTCGAAAAGATCCATGCAGACGAGCAGCTCGAGATTTCGGTGCTGCGTGACATGGCTGGTATGCACGGCGGCGTGTGACGCGTGTTGCATGGAATGGTTTTAGAGATGCAGTACAACACACCACATACCCTCGACCGACGTCTTCATAGCTTTGACGGCGGCACTGAACCCGTCTCATTGAGTGCCATTTTGCGCAATGGCCGACAGTCCCTTGCGATCCCAACGCACGTCTCACGAAAGACAGAGCCGTCACGGTCAAAGGCATTTGCCCGTGACGGCGGTGTTTTTCGTGCCATTGGCCTCTTTGGAACTTGGCCGCGCACAATCCGGCTCAGGAAAAAACTGGCGCAGATAGCGCCTTTCAAAACTCTCAAGACTAAGGAACAAGAAGATGCAACGAAGACAAGTACTCAGAGTATTGGCGGCCTGCCCCGTATGTGCCGCCGTAGCCCAACGCGCTATGGCAGGTACAGGCCATGAATGGGGCTATGATGGTGAAGCCGGTCCAGCAAACTGGTCGGAGTTGTCAGACGACTATCATGTATGTGGTGCAGGGCGGCAGCAATCGCCGATCAACTTGACAGACGCGACTCGAGCAAACGTCGACAGGGTCACCACCCGTTGGAGCGCGGTAAGTGATTTTGAGGTCGTCAACAACGGCCACACTCTGCAAGCCAACATGCCGGAGGGCAGTATTTCACTGGTCAACGGCAAGCGCTACGAGCTGTTACAATTCCATTTCCACCATCAGAGTGAGCATACGGTCGACGGTGAGCATTACCCAATGGAAGCGCATTTTGTGCACAAGTCCGATGATGGTGTTTTGCTGGTTCTCGGGGTTTTCCTCGACGCGGGCCAAGAAAACGAAGTTCTTGCCCCGATCTGGGCCGTTGCTCCGAAGTCCAAGGGAACGGCGCGGGTGACAGCGACGATTCATCCACAGGATCTACTGCCGCAGTCCTCTGCGCATTTCACCTATGCTGGCTCCCTAACGACGCCGCCGTGCAGTGAGATTGTGACTTGGGTCGTCTACGAGGACCCGATTCCCGCTTCCGATGACCAGATCTCAGGGTTTGCTGAAGTTTTCCCGCACAACAATCGGCCAGTGCAAGCCCTCAACCGACGACAGATTCTGCAAGGCTTCTAAAGTTCCCTAACCCCCCAGCCCAGGAGACCCGGGACGTGCTTCAGTGCGTCTCGGGTCTTTGCGTCATTTGGATGCTATGGCCATGATCGGATCATCGCTGGACTTGTCTAAATGGTAAAGTTCGCGTCAAGCGCAGGACAAAGCGCGTTCCTATCTCTGTTGAATGAGCAAAGGAGGGCTGCATCATGTCCGAAAATTCGCAACTGCACCAAAGACTGGACGAGCTGAGCAACAGACTGTCCCAAACCCGAGCCCATCTCGAAGAGAAGAAGCTCTGGAACTCCGGTCATCATTTGACCGCTGGTCAGCTGGAGGCACGCTATGTGTTCCTCAAGAAACAGATTGACCATGAAGCCCAAGACGCCGAGGCCCATGGTCGCCATGTCAGCGACCTAGAGCGCTCTGTCAGGGAATGGATTGGTGGTTTGGAGATCGAAGGATGACCCATATCGCTCATGGGCTGGCAGAAGAGTTCCCAGAGTACAAAGACTGTCTTCATGATCTCAAGCTGAGTGATGTTCGCTTTTGCCAGTTGGCGGAGAGCTACAATTATCTGAACAAATCCATACAAAGAGCGGAGGCCGGACTCGATCCCCTCGATGAAGGCAAGCTGTCTGAAATGCTGAAGGAGCGTGTGCATCTAAAAGACGAGATTTTCCGCAAGTTGAAGATCCGTAGGACTGAGACCTCCGACTAGGATGGGTAAAGATGGCGCTGATTTTCATTCTGCTGTAGGTGCCCGCTGTTAGACCATTTGCAGAATGCTTCGTTAGGCGAACCCTTTGCAAGGTTGCCCACGCGAAAGCCGAACGGGGCGTTCTCATTTCAGAATGCCAGTTTTCATCCAATGCGATGCTACTCCTTGACCAAAGCAAGGAAGGGAGAGCCACATGCGATTTGGATTTGTGGGCTTGGGCCAGATGGGGGCGCCGATGGTAGCCAACCTCGCTGGCGCAAACGATGTAAAGGTCTTTGATTTTAGCGAAGATGCCATGAACGCCGCCGTTGAGGCAGGCGCGTCCAAAGCTGAGAGTGCAGCCGCCTTTGCGGATGTTGAGGTTCTGATCACCTGCTTGCCAAGCGGTGGCATTGTGGAACGGTCTTTGTTCGATCCTGAAACCGGCATCGCCCAGCATCTCACGGCAGGCACAATTGTCGTTGATACGTCCACGATCGAGTACGGCTTGACGCTGAGCATTGGCGAGCGCTTGGAAGCGCTTGGGCTGACATTCCTTGATGCGCCTGTGTCGGGCATGTGGAAGCGTGCGCAAGAAGGCACGTTAACGATGATGATCGGCGGGGATGGCCAGATCGTCGAAAAGCTGACGCCCGCCCTTTCAACTATGGCCAACCGTATTCTCCACACTGGCGCAGTTGGCTCGGGTCAGCTCACTAAGCTCATCAACCAGCTTCTCTTCGACATCAACGTGGCCGCGCTCGCTGAGATCCTGCCGATGGCAGTGAAGCTGGGTCTTGATCCAGAGAACACAGCTGAGGTGGTGAACTCAGGAACTGGGCGGAGCTACGCGTCTGAATATTTCATTCCGCAGATTCTCGAAGGCACCTTCGACACCGGCTACCCGCTGCAGTCCGCATACAAGGACCTGATCAGCGGCGCGGAAATCTCTGCCCGCTACCAAATTCCAGCCCCTGTCTTGGCGGCTGCAGCATTCTTCGTGACCAAGACTTTTACAGTGACCCGCCAAGTTCCAAGGTCGAATGATGCTGGATGTTCAGTTCGCGCTTTATCGGCGTTATCGGCCACCATTATTGGCCAGACATCATCCTCAGCAGACCAACGAATGGCCGTGACACCATCGTGTACGCCAGCCTGGAGCCGCGCATAGCAGGCATTGCTTATCAAAATTGGGTGCTGCTTCCAGTCGTACCTTTGAATGTCACTGACAAGGTGAGCCGACGGAACCGTCTGCTTCTCCCCTTTGCCCAACGGGTTCTCCTGATCCAAGAGATTGTAAGCGCTCAGCAAGACATCTGCACCGGTCGCATCGGGATCCCAATTATCTGGGCGAAGCTCCAAACAGAGCGTGCCACCTGCTCCATATTGATGGTCGCTCCACCTTACATCTGGATCTTGCGGAACAACCCAAGCGGGGACCCAGGGAAACCGATCGGGATATAGCAGTCGGACAGGATAGACGGTGGTTGCATAGCTGTGCTCCACGTATGAATGTCCGCTGTTTCCAGCAGCCAGCAAGAATATCGTAAACGCAGCGAATGACCGGAATCCGCCCCTCCTTTCGATAACACGTCAGTCCTTCAAATATACTCGACGTCCGCCCGCGCGGCGGCGGCCAGCTTTGAAAGTCCACTCCTCGTCAAATCCAGCAAGAACTCCGCAGAAGTCATCGAGGGGTTATCATATCGCAAACGAACTTTTCTGAGCGCTCGTGCAGCGGCTGCCGGAAATAGATCGTAGGTGTTGGAAAGGAAATCATCGGCGCTGAGTGTCTCAACCCCATGCTCTTCGATCGCATCAACCGGAAAGTCTTTGTGGTTTTCTGTAACGATTACCTGAGCTGAACATCTGATCGCTGCTGCCAAGACATGACGATCATCCACGTCTGGCAGTACAAGGCCATCGATCAACGGCTGATACCCAGACACAAAACACTCTTCAAAATGATCCCTGATCGCCGCTTCCTGCGCACGTACACTCGCCTCCAAATGGGGCTTGAGGCGAACGAGGTTCCGGGTCCATTCATCCAGAATTTCGTCTGTTATTCTCGCCCTGAATAATCCGTCCTGTGCGAAAGTCAGCAACACATCCCGAACGCGAAACGGGAACAGAACATTGGCATCAAGAACCACCACGAACGGGTTGGCGACAAAGCTCATCCCCGATCAAATTCCTGACCAAGCCGCGCCAGGTCCTGCATCGCCTGCTCTTGCCGCCGCGCTTTCTGTTCGCGGTAGTCCATGAGAGACGCCAACGGCACACGGCGATGCTTGCCAACCTCTTCGAACTTCATCTGCCCTTCCTTGAGCAGCTTCGTCAGATGCGGCCGAGACACATTCAACATGTCTGCAGCTTCCTGGGTGGTCAGCATTGTGCCGACGGGCACCAATGTCACCATGTTCCCGTTACTCACATGACCTAGAAGTTCAATAATGATCTCACCGACGGCAGGCGCAATCTTTACTGGATCACCGTTCTCGCCGGAAACCTTCAGGCCACCGTCCAGCTCCATTGCAACCGCGATAGCCGTGGCAGCATGCGCAGCGCTATCGATTTCTTCCCGAGTAGGGAGACGATCCATCAAACCGCTATGATCGTGTTTTGTCGCTAGGTCCGTCATTTTTTCACTCCTGTTCCCTCAGTAGATGCACATTGAAGCTCCATTCATCAAGTGGAATAAACGAAATATGTGAAATAACCGTAACACTCATGGCAGTCCACATCATGCCCCTGCCCCACTCAGCCTGCCATAGAAGCTTCGATCCAGATGCAATTCGCCGAGTTGTGCTTTCTCAATCAAACCTCGCAAGTAGCCGCCAGGTGATTTGACCTCACCATCGGATGATTTGTCGAGGATGAGAGCAATAGATGCAGCGGCTTGCGCTGGTCCCAAGACCTTGTTGGCGGCATTCCAGGCATCCTCTGAAATCCCGACCATGGGCCTAAGCGTCGTAGCAGCGCGATGCACATCAGCCCAGTCTTTCATATACCCTTGGGTTCCACGCGCCATATCTGCAAAATGCGGACAGGACGCCATCAGCATCGGTACATCAATGTCCGAGCTGCGTGTGTTGGTATGCGTACTCCAACTGATATCAAGATCCACTTCGTCTTGCCTTTCAACAGGCTCAACCATCGGCTCCTTTCGCACCACGCCGACCGCGTGCTTTGTTTCAAAGCGATTACTTGTTACAGGATTAGGTTCATTTGTAGTTAGTATGTGGGTCTCACTATCGAGACTCGTGGGTATCATATTTCTAGCTTTTTGTGATTTATCCTTTGCCGCTGAAGCTTGCACGACATCAGCTTCAGCGGGCCAATCAAATGCTGCCTCAAAAGAACGCTCCACCAAAGCAAGTAGAGATTTGATGCGGTCTAGGTAGCTCTCAAGCCTCCCTGCCCTCTCTGAGCGCCCAGGAAGGCCCTCGAGAAGCACTTTGAACGCTTCCTGAAGGTTTGCCCACGGGCCACGCAGGCCTGTGCTGAGCGCTTTCTCAATCTTTGCGCGGATCATGCGGCGTGTTACAGTGATTGCATTACGTAGGGTCGTGCACTGCGCCCTCTCGGCCTGCAACTGCGCGTAGAGCGCCTCAAACTCCTCAGTACGAGCCGCCATGGGCGCCAGATCGAAGCCATAAGCCTCAACAATCACACCGTCCTCATCTCGCCGCCCCCAGCGTTTGCCGTTGGGGCTATCTTTCATCGAAATGACGCCCACCTGACAAAGCCTGCGCACGTGGCGGCGCAGGGTCGCCAAGGAAAACCCGGTTTGTTCCATCAGAAAATGGTTCGACGCCCAGACAATAGGCCGCCTGCTCTGCTCCCAGTCCTGCGGTTGCGTGACCGCCCCGAAGGTATCGAGCAACAGCAGGTCTTGGGATTTCAAGCCAATGGCCGCCGCGACCTTCTTTGTCGCAACGATCGCCCGGGTTTTGGGAATAAATAACTGTTCGCCGACATCTGCAAACCGCTCGGCTTGTAGAAGTTCTGGCGTCGGCTTGCGCCAACCGCTCTGTGTCATGCCTGTATTTCACCTCCGTGGTTTGTGGAGGCAAAAGAATCCCATTCGCCTAATCGACGTTCTTTCGTTGACAGTGATTCGCGGGAGCGGTATCCAGTAGGTGTCTAATCAATCGGATCAGCTCTCGGGCCGTTTTGGCTTGGGGGCTTTTCTTTTGCCTCAGGTCATGGTGTCGATGTCTCCTCAGATTGAGCGAGATAATCCGCATAAAGCTGATCTAGGTTCTCTGAGAGATACTCTCCAAACCCTGCGGAATCCTTGGATGTCAGCGAGATGCTAAAAGCCCGGCCGGATTTACCAATAACGCCCTTGATCCGACCTTCACCGGCCGTCCAGGTGCGCTTGGCGGGTCCAGCCTTGGCTGAGCGCTTTTTGGGCACCCTGCCCGCCTCAGTCACCTTGCTGTACAAGATTTCAAACTTCGTATCGCTGTCGAGTTTATCAAAGCCGTCAGTTGCCAAAACGCGGTCTGCCACTTTGACGTTGGCTTTTTCGGCCATGAGCTTCTTGAAATCCTCCCAGCGATCCCGGCCAATTTGCTTGGCTGGGCCGATGGCCTCGATCACATGTCCTGGCACGGTGCTTGCCACCGACAACATGCGTGACAGAAGTGTTCCATCAATCGTCAGCGCTTGCTGAACGATATCCTTGCCCTGCCCGCGATCGCGCAAATTTTTGGCGAACTGCGCCTTCTCGATGAACGACAGATCCGCCCGCGCGGTGTTTTCCTGCCCCTGCGCCAAAACATGCGCAACATCGTCCATATCCTTGACCACCGCGCGGACAGGACGATCCAACGCACGCGCAACGCGCACACGGCGATGACCGAAAACGATCATATAACGGCCAGACGCATCTGGATGGGGCCGCAGTAAAACAGGCGTGTCTTGGCCACTAGCCGAGATGGAACTCTTGAGCTCATTGAAAGCATCGTCATCACCGCTTAAACGGTCATTGACGAAAGACGCGTCGATCAGGCTCGTGTCGATGTCGACAATGGTTTCGCCCTCAAGCAAACGCTTGGAGTTTTCCGCAAGACTGTCGATGGACACTTTCATCGACTTCGACGCACCGCGCATCGCATAGCTTGAGCGCTCGGCACCGGGCTTACTCTGAGCGGAATTGCCCATCACGGATTTCAACAGATCTTTTCTAGCCATGTTGCCCTCCCAAAACTTCGCACATTTTGCGATTTGCACGGCTGTCAAAACCAATCTGCACGGCTGTCAAAATCATGGCAGATCGCGCCCCCATGCTTGATGTACAAGATCAACGATTTCGTCGTTCACGGCGTTCAAAGACGTGATCGCACGATCATAGGTCGAGCGCACAAACTGCGCGCGTTCGACTTCGTAGAGTGTTTGCTTGGTAATACCGGCATCAGAAATCGCGGTGGACTTCACCATCTGGGCACCGAGCATTTGATCGGGAAACATGGCCTGTAGAAATCCAACCATTTGCTTTTGAGGTCCATCAGTGGGTTCAAACCGTGTGACGAGATATCGAAACCACTTCAGTTTCATCTCAGCACCTGCTTCGCGGATCGTCTGAAGAATGCCGCCAAGCATCAGGAGGAACTGGCTCATGGACATCACATCCAGCATTTGAGGATGCACAGTCACCAGAACAGAAGAGGACGCTGTTAGTGCGGTTAGGGTCAAATATCCAAGTTGAGGAGGGCAGTCGATTACAACCACATCATAGCGATCATCGACCTCTTCGAGAGCCTTTGAAATGCGTGTGAAGAAGGCACGCCCTTCGGAGGGATCACGGCTCGTCAGTGCGACAGGCGTGTCATACTCATACTCTTGCAGATCGAGGCTTGCTGGAACGATATCGAGGTTGGCGAAATTCGTTGGCTGAATGACCGTGCTGATTGGACGGCGCTCATCGTCGTATCGCAGTGTCTCATAAAGCGACGAAACAGAGTCTAATTCAGGCTGAATGCCATGGAGAGCGGTCAGTGAAGCTTGCGGGTCAAGGTCGATTGCCAAGACGCGATGCCCTTTGAGGGCGAGGTGCTGGGCAAGGTGCGAAGCCGTCGTCGTTTTACCCGAACCGCCTTTGAAATTGACGACCGATATCACATGAAGTTCATCGCCTTCCGTCCGACCGGGCAGATAGCGACGCTTGCCAGGACGCCCATTAGCATCCAAGTAAGCACGAAGCTCAAGCATTTGCTGTGCGGAATAAGACCGTCGACCCGAGGACGAAGTCTCTGGCTCAGGACCTTTGCCCTCGAGGTGCAGTTTCTTGATAGTTGATTGCGTTACACCGAGGAAATAGGCAACCTCCGCCAAAGAAAACTGGCGTAGACCCTTTTGGGCGTTGGGTGGATATTGCTCCTGACGCAAGATATTGAGGCGATCAGAGATCAACTCTCCCTGTTGGAGGATGATCTCATCGAAGGGAATGCTCCCGTCACTACCTTGGAATGGTCCTGAAGCCATCCTGTGTCCTCTTCTAATATCGCTTTTTGCGCGATTTATCTCGTTAAACTGTGACTTAACGCGGAAATGAGTTATCCACAACGATTTTCTGTCATAGCTTCGACGAGCGGAGTTGGCAGAGTAAGTTTGATTGGGTCACTATGGAAGGTGGGTTGTGCTTGAAGCGCCACCAAATCTGGCATCTGGAACTTGACGGAGAACGTCACGATGTGGAAAGTTCGAGCAGGAAAATTCTCGCAACTATCTGTAAAATATATTATTTTTACAATGTGCACGGCTGTCAAATTTACTAGGCAGCATGTGTTGTAGCTGACAGTTCTGGTCAACAACAAGCAATTCCAAGCCAATCGGAAGTTCTAGGAGTCTCGAGTAGAGTTCTCAGATACTGTTTCTATGGCCCCTAGCACTACCCATCAGCTTGATGCGAAAGTCATTTCTAGGCCAAAGAATCGATCACCCGATTCTCAGGCCTTGGGCAGTGGGACAGGGGAGGGCAATAGCTCCCCGTTTCCTACGCGCGATGCCATACATGTCTTCGTACTAACCTGACGTCAAACGCGCGCCTTGGTCGGCGCCGCAAATGAACCAAGCACCCATGCGCCTGCTCGGCCTTTCGTTCCCACAGATCCACAGGATGTCCAAGAGTACCGAGATCAGATTGGTCGCGACTTCGAGGCATATATTGCGGACATCCAGAGTTACTTTCGTTGCCTGGAAGAAGAACGTGCGCGCGCCTTTGAAGAGGCCCGCGAAGTGAGTGAGGAATACGGGCGGTTCTTACAGATCACGGGTGAGTAAGCTGCACATTGATACGGACGGATTGTGGCGGCCATGAACCTATTGCTCGTGCGTCGTCAGAACACGGGTTTCGTCACTTGAAAAACCCTATTTGGCTCGGGTAGTTACAGGGTATGGCTGTTCTCCGTCTGGTATTGATCGCCTTTCTGGTGGTCTCAGCGTCGCTCTCAAGCGCGATGGACCTCAGCCATGCTATGACATCTGATGCAGTTCACAGTGCCATGGACCACGACTCGGCAGACATGCCGGAGTGCTGTGACGAAGGCGTGGAAAGAGGGCACAACTGCCACGTCCTGCAAGCCGTTCCAGACGCGTCACTGGTGTCAATCACAACCAATGGTTTTGCGAAAGCACCCTTGTCCTTTGATGACCTCTTGCTTGCTGGTATCGAACCAACCGGACTTCTCGATCCCCCGCGTTTGGTGTGACTGACGCTGCGCCCTGTCGCGCAGCATCCCAATTCAACATCACACCATCAACGGGCTTTGGCCCGTGCGCAATTTATCAATCGAGAGGAAGTCTCATGAAACCGTTCACCATTTCTCTGACGGCAACGCCAGCAATCGCACTTACATTGGCATTTGCGGGGTTCGGAAGCCCGAATGCGGCTCACGCAGGTAGCCATATTGCTGCAGCTGAACACGGTGCCATGCATGTCACCAAAAGCGCAACGTGCGGCTGCTGTGGGGCCTGGGTCGCCCTAGCGCGTCAGGAAGGTTATAACGTCGAAGTCACCGATACCGCCGACGTTACAAGCGTCAAGCTTGACGCAGATATCCCAGGCAATCTTTGGGCTTGTCACACGGCAACAATCGACGGCTATGTTGTCGAGGGCCACATGCCCTTCGCGGCGCTTGAAAAGCTGCTGGCAGAGCGGCCAAATGTTGCTGGAATTTCCGTCCCTGATATGCCGTTTGGTTCACCGGGCATGGGCGAAGATCCAGTGGCGGAATATCAAGTCATTGCGTTCGGAGGCACAGCGGGCGCAGGCGAGGTGTTCTTTGAGGTCGGGCAGTGACGCGCGTCCTTTGGATCGCTATCGCAGGGGTGGCTCTTGTCGGAGCAGCCCTTATCTCAACGGGCAAACTCGGAGCGGAAGACAGTGGGAGTATTCTCAGTCCCTATGATTCAGCTATCGTAGACCGCGGTGCCGCTGTTTATCAGGCGAACTGTGCTTCGTGCCATGAGATAAACATTGAAGGGCAGGCCAACTGGCGCCAGCGTGATGCAGACGGAAGGTTGCCAGCTCCGCCACACGATGCGTCAGGTCATACTTGGCACCATGACGGCGAGACGCTTTTCCAACTCACGAAGTACGGGGTTGGAGCGCTGATCAACGATCCAGAATATGCCTCGAACATGCCAATCTATGAAGGCGTGCTGAGCGATGACGAGATCATCGCGGTCCTCAGCTTCATTAAATCAACCTGGCCGGAGGAAATCCGGGCCCGTCACGACGAAATGGAAAATTGACCATGAAAACTATCATACTCGCAGGATGCGTCGGCGTCTTACTGGCAACCAATGCTTGGGCACATTCAAGCGTCGAAAAGTCCACACCGGCGAATGGGGCTACTGTCGCTTCAGTCGAGGCTGTCGAATTGCGCTTTGATGATCCCATGCGCGTTACAGCAATCTCGATGACGGGACCGGATGGTCAGGTAGAGTTTGAGCGCGAAACTGGTATGGATGCGGTGACCGAGTTTCGAGCATTGCCACCGAATGTTCTCCCATCAGGAAACTACTCAGTGGATTGGCGCGGGCTTTCTGAGGATGGGCATCCGATGCAAGGCACGTTCACATTTACAGTGTCTGATTGATCCTTGGACGGTCTTGCACCCATCGACGCCTGGGCCGTCGCAGCCATAGTGGCCAAGGCAGCCGGATACGGCGTTGCGTTGTTGGCGATGGGAGGGCCGCTGTTCTCGGCTGTGCTGCCTAATGCCGAACCAAGCGTTCATCGACTCGCGCGCCAAATCGCGACCACCGCCGCAATTGTTGCAATCGCTATCCTGGCAATCCGGTTCGGAATCCGAGCCGGCCGTATTTCAGGAATGGGACTGCCGGGGGCCGTTGATCCAACAATGCTGGGTATTGATTGGAACAGTCCGCTTGGCACTTCTGCCATCTGGCAAACCGTTGGCATGATGCTCGTGTTGGGAATGCGCATACGGGGTGCAACCGGAGTTTTCTTGGGCCTCGCTGGGGCGGTTCTTATCGCTGTTTCTTTGACCTTTGTTGGCCATTCTTTGGGTAGCCCACGATGGGTACTTGCGAGCTTCCTTGTGATACATCTGCTGTGTGCGGGATTTTGGGTTGCCGCCTTGGCACCGCTTTATCTCGCCGCATCCCAATCCGAGGGAGCGTTGCTACTCCACCGGTTTGGGGTCATTGCGAGCGGCGCCGTCGCATTGCTGTTAGCTGCCGGGGTTGGCTTTGTTTGGCAGGTGAGCGGCTCGATATCAACGCTTTTCTCGACCGCTTACGGTACTGTATTGGTTGCCAAATTGGCTGCGGTGTCCGGTTTGATGATGCTAGCGGCTTTCAACAAATGGCGGTTTGTTCCAGCGCTTGCAGACCGGGACTCCGCCGCAGTTGAGCATCTTAGGGCATCTATTCGGCTTGAAGGCCTCGCAGTCGTCCTGATCCTAATATTGACGGCAACGCTGACGTCTGTAACGACGCCACCGGCAAACCTTTGAGTTCTTCGCCGTCCGCAGCCTTATCAAATCAAATTGGTCGGAATACACCGGAGCCCGTCATGACGATAAGGAAAATCGAGAATGGGATGCATTGCCCTCTGAGGGTGCATGATTAACGAACAACCGCGGAGCACGCCAATGTCGGCGTTTCATTCAGAATGACCATACTGCCCACAGCCCGAGCCCGACAGCTACATCAACGACTACACAGGCGGGAATGTACCAAGTCGGAATCGTCACTTTAAAGAGGGGACTGTGATGCAGAAGATCCCAAATGGCATGCGCGAGGTAGCCAAAGGGCAATAACCACGGATTTGTCAGCAATGCCCATGTCGCAAACCCCACAAAAAGACAGGCGACACCCCCTTCGAGAAAGATAGCGGACCATCGCCCATCCAGTGTTGCGAAACCGAAGTAGACCCCCGCGATCATGCAAAGCAATGCTGCAGCCAGCACTTCGGATGCGTTGGTGGGAAGGAGCAAGTGCACGAGCAACGAAAGCAGTGCGACAATGCTCCAAGCCGGGGGGCGAGTTGGATCGAAAATTAAACGTGCTCTGAGAAATTTCATCCGAAGGGTCCGCTTCAAAGGCCGCTCAACATCCAGATGGCCATTCCGACCATCATCAGGTTTTCGGTCAAACTCACAAAGCCGAGGGGAACGCGGCTGTCGCCGACACAGGCGCATTTCAGCTCGCGTTTGTCGATATAGACGGCTTTGAAAACGCTGATTGAACCAATACCTGCAACGATGAGAGCCGCAGGCGCTGCGATCCAAGTAAAGATGCCCACGAGCATCAAAAGACCGGCGCCGGTCTCAACGAATGGGTAGATATAGCCGTAGCGGATCCACCGTTGGGCCAAGAGGTCATAGTTGAGAAACATCGTGGCGAATTTTTCGATATCTTGAAGCTTTTGCTGGCCCAGCAAAACCATCGCGATGGCAATGAAAGTACCAACTGTTTGCCCCTGGAATAGGGTTTCCGAGGTGAGCCATGTCACAGCAACAGCCAAAAGCGCCGCAATGGTAAAGAGAGTGATGACAGGTTGATAGGTAACAGCATCGCCAGCAGGGGCCGACTTTCCAAAATAGGCGCTGAGGTCGTCAAACCCTCCGATACGCTCGCCATCAATGAAGGTTTGCGGAGTGGTTTGAACGCCATTTTCTGCCTTGAATGCATCTACTTCGGCGCGGTTTGTGAGATGCCGGTCATCAACTTCGTATCCCTGGCGCTCCAGAAGATCTTTCGACTTCAGACCGTAAGGGCACATGTGATCGGTCATGACCATCCGGTAGAGCGTTGCGGTTTGTGTTTGGGTGTCCTTGGACATGAGGGAGGTACTTTCAGTTCAGTTTCTTCGGCTTGCCGCTGTTCAATTCATCACTTAATCTTTCCAGTAACTGGAAGGTCAAGGACAGGTGCAATGAATATTTCAGGAGCCGCGAAAGCATCCGGATTGCCAGTCAAGACTGTCCGGTATTATGCAGATATCGGCCTCGTGCAGGCGCCATCCCGGACGCAATCTGGGTATCGTTCCTACGATAGTGCCACGGTCCGAAAGCTGACTTTTGTGCGCCGCTCGCGGGACTTTGGATTCTCGATTGATGAGTGCAAAGATCTGCTCGATCTCTATCAGGACCAAGACAGGACCAGTGCGGAAGTGAAGCGCATCGCCTCCCGCCGATTGGGCGAGATCGAAGAAAAGCAACGAGAGCTTCAGCGCCTACATGATGAGCTGGAGTATCTGGTGAAGGCCTGTAATGGTGATCATAGACCGGATTGTCCAATTATGGATTATCTTGGCTGATCAGCTTGGCGCTGGAGCCGTAACGATCCAAGAAAAGCAATAGCTTTCCAACAATCGCCGTGGCGATAGTCGCGAAGACGATCCTGCCGACAAAGACACTGGTGAAATCCGCGCCCAGTGCCAAAACGAGTATTGTGTCTTCGATCATGCCATGGGCGAACCCCATGAAGACGCAGGCAAGGAAGACCTGGCGGATGGGGATGGTCCCGCTTTTGGCTTCACTTAGAAGAAGCCCTGCACCATATGAAATACCGAGCAGCAGCCCTACGATTGTGAAGTGTCTGGCGTCCTTTGCAATCCCGGCGGCTCCCAGGATCGGGCTCAAGATCTTTGCGAGACCATCCATGAGCCCGGTTGTTTTCATGACCTCAACGACAATGGTCAAAGAGAGCAACAGCGCAAACATCCATGCCATGGCCTCGGCCAGTTTTGCCAAGAAGACACCCCAAGTAGGCATGTCCACACCTGCTACGAAGGTCACTGTCGGCGCGTGATTCAATGATCCGGTGTAGGAAAACACTGCGTGAAGGAGTGATGCGTAGATGAGTCCACCTAGAACACGAAGAGCCGTGGTCACCAGGAAGCTCGGCCCGGCGCGTTGGATGATCTTTTGCTCGACAGGTAGCGCGTGAACGAAGAGCAAGAGCGCGCTGAACACCGTTATGTCGGCAACGGTCAGGTCAATACCGGGAAGAAGTGTGACCACCATGGCAACGCCCGCCCAAATTCCGACGACAATGCCGGTCAGCCAGGCCAATCCAAGCTCGGGGGGCAGGCCGAACCAGGCCATGATGGGAGAGAAGGCGGGGGCGATTGCTGCGATCGCACCCAATCTCACCAAACCTTCAGTAATGATGGCGACGGGCACGATAATCCGCACGAGTTCCCAATAGACGCGGATCACGTCGGTGAACATATCCCGTAGCTGACTCGCCAACTGACGCACGTGCTGGCTCCGATTTTTGAAGAAAGACTGCCGATCATAGCGACGCAACCTTGGTGATTCAGTAGAAATTCGCAATCGGACAGCGCGACCGTCTCCTTTGACGATGGCGCTTATGCTTTTTTGCCACCGGCGGCTTCGTCAATCAGCATGTCGATCAAGGCGTGGGCTGCCCCCGGCAGGGCATCGCGGCTTCTGACCAAGACGGACCGGTCACGAGACGCCCATTCATCTTTCAATGCGAGCAGAGCAATCTTCATGGTTTTTGCGTGCCGTCGGGCCGCGGATTCGGGCACGACACCGATGCCGACCCCAGCCTCGATGACCCTGCACATGGCCTCAAAGCTTCGAACCTGAACACGCAAGGTGCGGTCATAGCCTCCTCTTCGGTATTGACGGCGGAGAAAATCAAGGAGCGTGCTGCCATCATGTAATCCGATATGTTCGAACTCCAGAGTGTCAGATAGGGAAACACCAGCGCGTTTGGCGAGCGGGTGGTCTATTGGTGTTGCGAGCAGAAGTTGGTCAGTCGAGAAACGAATGCTCTCGAGGCTCGGGTCGAACCCATCCCCGGAGACAATGCCAAGATCAGCTGTGCCATCGAGCACGGAGCGCACGATGTCATGCGTGAGCCTTTCTTGCAGATCGACGGTGACACCGGGACGTTCGGCAAGGAAGGCTGCGAGGATTTCCGGCAAGAACTCGGTGACAGCGGTGGTGTTGGCGAAGAGGCGGATGTGACCTGCCTCTGAGCTGGTCATTTCTTCTACAAGAAAATCCATCTGCCGCAAGACCAGTCTGGCCTGCCGCAAAAACAAGTCTCCTGCCGATGTCAGGCTAATCCCCCTGTTTCTCCGATGGAGAAGTTGCTGGCCGCATTCGAGTTCCAAGGACTTGATACGGGCGCTTGCTGCAGGGGGAGAAAGAAAGGAGCGTTCAGCTCCGTGCGTCAGGTTTTTGCACTCAGCAATATTAACAAACAGTCTCAGATCAATCAGCTCAACATTCATCTGCATTCACTTATCACGAACGCGGGCTTCTTGAAAAACGAATTTTCAGAATGCTGAGCCTGTGGGAGATTTGCCGAACATCACTTGAATTGCGAGGCGGTCATGGATTTGGCGCATTTGGAAAGCTGGATTGGGAAATCGGAATCCTACGTGGAGCGGATCGCGCCGTTCCCCTCGAACGCACTGGCCGCGACACTCGATCGCGATGATCCGGCTTATGGCGAGGGGACGCCTCTGCCGCCGCTTTGGCATTGGCTGCACTTTCTTCCGATCTTCAAACTGTCCGAGGCTGGGTATGATGGTCATGCCGCGCTCGGAGGCTTCCTGCCCCCGGTGCCACTCCCGCGCCGGATGTGGGCAGGAAGCCGACTGAATTTTCATGCTTCGATGCCGATTGGGCATGAGCTTCGGAAAGTCTCCACGATCAAATCGGTGAAAGCCAAATCCGGCCGATCGGGGCAACTGGTCTTCGTCACGGTCGGCCACCAGGTATTTGATGGCGACACGCTTGGTATCGATGAAGAGCATGACATCGTCTATCGCGAGGAACCGAAGGCGGATGCGCCTGCGCCAATACCACCGCAAGCACCAGGCACTACCGATTTCTCGCGTAAAATCGACCCGAATCCGGTTCTACTGTTTCGGTATTCAGCGCTGACCTTCAACGGTCACCGGATTCACTATGACCAGCCGTTTTGCGTGAACTCAGAGGGCTACAAGGGCTTGGTTGTCCATGGGCCTTTGCTTGCCACACTGCTGCTTGATCTGCTGCGCCGCGAAAAGCCGGATGCAACCGTTAAAAGCTTCGAGTTCCGTGCGGTGTCGACAATCTTTGACAACGAAACCTTCTCGGTGCACGGCGCGGCTGACAAGGATGGAGAGACCTTTCATCTCTGGGCGCGACGGCAGGATGGCGCGCTTGCCATGAACGCCAAAGCAACGATTGCTTGAGGTGTGGCATGAAATTCGATCACACAGATATCCGTGAAGCCGTTCAAGCACTGTGCGCCACCTTCCCACCTGAGTACCACAGAGAAATTGATGAACAGCGGGGCTATCCAGAAGCATTTGTAAAAGCCCTGACGGAGGCCGGTTGGCTTGCGGCCATGATCCCGGAAGAATATGGCGGCTCGGGCCTGGGCCTCACCGAGGCCAGCGTCATCATGGAAGAGATCAACAGGGCAGGGGGCAATTCCGGCGCTTGTCACGGCCAGATGTACAATATGGGTACGTTGTTGCGCCACGGCTCGGAAGAGCAAAAGCAGCGATATCTGCCCCGGATCGCCAGCGGCGAGTCGCGACTGCAATCCATGGGGGTGACAGAACCAACAACCGGGACTGATACCACCAAGATCAAAACGACCGCGGTTAAGAAGGGCGACCGCTACATTGTAAACGGCCAAAAGGTCTGGATCAGTCGTGTTCAACACTCCGATCTGATGATCCTGCTGGCACGCACTACCCCGATAGATCAGGTCAAAAAGAAGTCGCTTGGCATGTCGATCTTCATGGTGGATCTGAAAGATGGCATCGGAAACGGAATGGATGTGAAACCCATTCCCAACATGGTAAATCACGAGACCAATGAGCTTTTCTTTGACGATCTGGAAGTCCCCACTGAGAACCTAATCGGTGAAGAGGGCATGGGGTTTCGTTACATTTTGGATGGTCTCAACGCGGAACGCACTTTGATCGCGGCTGAATGTATCGGCGATGGCTACTGGTTCGTCGATAAGGTGAGCGCCTATGTCAAAGAGCGGGAGGTTTTTGGCCGACCGATTGGTCAGAACCAGGGTGTTCAGTTCCCGATTGCCGAAGCCAAGATCGAGTTGGAAGCTGCCAATCTGATGCGGTTTCGCGCCTGCCAGCTCTTTGATGCGGGCCAGCCCTGTGGGTCTGAGGCCAACATGGCCAAATATCTGGCCGCGAAAGCCAGCTGGGAAGCGGCCAATGCCTGCCTGCAATTCCACGGCGGGTTCGGCTTTGCCAATGAGTATGACGTGGAGCGCAAGTTCCGTGAAACTCGGCTGTATCAGGTCGCACCGATCTCCACCAATCTCATTTTGTCATATGTTGCCGAGCATGTTCTCGGCCTACCGAGGTCATTCTAATGCTCCCACTTGAAGGAATTACAGTCGTCAGTCTTGAACATGCGATCGCGGCTCCTTTCGCAACCCGTCAGCTTGCCGATATGGGCGCGCGCGTCATCAAGGTCGAGCGCCCGGGCGTTGGGGACTTTGCGCGCAACTACGACACGCGCGTAAACGGGATGGCGTCGCACTTCGTTTGGACAAACCGTTCCAAAGAAAGCCTGACGCTGGATGTCAAACACCCCGATGGGGCCGGCATTTTGCAAAAGCTGGTGTCGAAAGCGGATGTAGTTGTTCAAAATCTCGCACCTGGTGCTGCTGCGCGCCTTGGTCTTGGGCACGAAGACCTCTCCAAGGCGAACTCTAGCATCATCGTCTGCAACATCTCTGGGTATGGCAAAGGTGGACCAGATGAAAAGCGGAAAGCCTACGACCTCTTGATCCAGTCGGAATCGGGATTTGTGAGCACCACCGGCACGCAAGATGTTCCGAGCAAAGCAGGCATCTCAATCGCGGACATTGCGGCAGGCATGTATGCCTACATGTAGCGAATTGAGATCATCCACGTTTGGAATTGAGATCATCGCCGGTTTCGGATCGGATTATTTGAGACTGTATCGCGCCTTGAGATTACAATGCCTGAGACTGAGTTCGGATTATTTGCGAAGGGATCGCATTGCTGAGACTGGAACCGAACACGTGCGTATGTCGCTAATGGCGTTATCTCTTTGCGGAGGCGGAGCTGAAGGAACAGCGGTGTGGCGCGCGTGTCTGCAACATCCGGAAATTTTTCAGCGGTTTCTTTATCAGTCACTGGCTCTTCCAAGCTCTCAATATTGAAACCGCTTGCCTTTCCCGCCACGCCATCCGCATATAGGGCCACACAAACAGAGGGGAATATCGTGAGCCATCTTCTGCCGCTGCTGCCCGTGCTTTGGCCTTGGCTGGTTCTGATTGCAGCCCAGCTTGTAATGCTGAGCGGGAACCGGGGTATTGCCCTTACCCTGCTTGCGGCATTTGGCGCACTCGTTCTGATGCAAGGGTTTGTCTCCGCGGGCGCGGCGCTGATCGTGGTTCTGGGCCTTCTGGGGGCCGGGCAATTGCGGCGTCTTAGCGGTGTTTCTTTGGTGATCGGCCATGTGGCGTTTATCTTGTGGTGCCTTGCGCTGGCCCTGCACCTGCTGCCCGGAGCGCACAACCCGCTGATCCTGGATCAGGTGCAGGCCGGGCCCGAAAGCCGCCCGTTTACGATGTATATCAATCTGGACAAACCGATGATCGTATTCGCGGTGGTACTGGCATGGCCTGCAATGCTGACCGCGCGCCGCGTCACCGCACCAACACCGGTGTTGATAGGATTGGGGATGTTACCTGCCCTGCTGGCGACGGCCCTATTGTTTGGCGCTGTCCATAACGAGCCCGGCTTGCCTGAATGGTGGTTGGTGTTTGCCTTGTCCAACCTGTTTCTGACCTGCCTGACGGAAGAGGCGTTTTTTCGCGGCTATCTACAATCCGCCCTCGCCGCTCGTTTTGGTCCCATCGCAGGCATCGCAGCGGCCAGCTTGCTGTTTGGTCTGGCCCATGCCGCAGGCGGCGCGCTGCTGGTGGTGTTTGCGGGCCTGCTGGGGCTTGCCTGTGGGCTGGGATACTTCGCAACGGGTCGCCTGTGGGTGCCTGTGCTGATGCATTTCGGCTTTAACATGGCGCATTTGTTGCTGTTCACCTATCCCGGCCCGGCCTGATCCGTCAGACGGGAAGAGCAGTTGTCTTGAATACCGTCCGCAGCGCAAAAGAGCTTTGCATCTGCGCCACGCCCGGCAAACGTGACAGATATTGCCGATGAATGCGGGGCGCCCATACGCATATTCTAGCACCCGGAAAACGAGCGTTTTCCTTGTTGTAGATTCGATAGCATGGTTGGGCACGCCTGAGCACAAGAAAAACCGTTGCGAAAAACTTCATTAGCTTGCAGGGTGCGGCTTATCTAATCTGGTGGAGCTAAAATACAAATGCTCATTGGCTATGCAAGGGTGTCGAAAGCGGATGGGAGCCAGCTTCTCGATTTACAGCGCGATGCTCTGGTTGATTCTGGTGTCGCTGCGGATCGCATCTATGAAGACAAGGCATCCGGACGAAAGGATCACCGGCCAGGCCTCGAAGCCTGTCTGAAAGCGCTTCAGCCAGGGAACACGTTTGTCGTTTGGAAGCTCGATAGGTTGGGCCGCGATCTCAAGCACCTGGTTGCAACCGTTGATGAATTGCGCGACCGAGGTGTCGGATTGCGCGTGCTGGCCGGGGCAGGTGCAGAGATTGACACGACGACGGCCAACGGTCGGCTTGTCTTTGGCATATTTGCCAGTCTGGCTGAGTTTGAACGTGAACTGATTGCTGAGCGCACGCGTGCGGGTCTCGCCGCTGCGCGTGCGCGGGGCCGTAAGGGCGGGCGTCCGCGTAAGATGGATGTCACGATGTTGCGCATGGCGATGACTGCGATGGCTGACCGGGAAACACACGCTTCCGACTTGGCTAAACGGCTCGGGATTACCACAACCACGCTCTACGAATACGTGAATGGCGATGGCAGCGTGAAAGCGCCGGGTCAGAAGTTGCTGGATGCGGACGCCTCATGAGCAAAGGCGGCGTCATACCGGCAGAGGCTTTGCTCGATCTGCGCCGAAGACTGGATGATCTTGCACCGCGCGATCCGGGGAGGCGGATTATCATTGAAGGTGCTGCCAATATGTACGGCGTATCACGCGCAACTGTTTACCGGGCTTTGGCCGTTCAATTGCGCCTAAAGGGTTGCGCAGGGTTGATCGGGGCGAACCTCGCAAAACCCCGCGTGCAGACATGGAGCGGTATTGTGAAATCATCGCGGCGCTGAAAATCCGCACCTCCAACAAGAAGGGGCGCAAGCTATCGACTGCTCGAGCGATTGAGTTGCTGGAAAACTTCGGCGTCGAGACACCAGACGGTTTGGTCAAAGCACCGGAGGGCACATTACATCCGGTGACAGTAAATCGCTATCTTCGCCTCTGGGGATATGACCACGCCCGCATGACCCGGCCACCGGCGGCAGTACGGTTTGAAGCGCGGACATCAAACGCTCTCTGGCAATTTGACATCAGTCCATCTGATCTCAAGGGAATTGAGCAGCCATCCTGGATCGACCCGAACCGTAAGGGTCTGCCAGTACCGATGCTGTTCAGCGTGGTCGATGACCGATCTGGCACGTCCTATCAGGAATATCTCTGTGTCTACGGTGAGGATGTCGAAAGTGGGCTGAGATTCCTCTTCAACGCCATGGCTCCGAAGGACAGCGATGGCCCTGCCTTACAGGGCATCCCCGAGGCCATCTATCTTGACAATGGGCCTATTGCTAAAAGCGGCGTGTTCCACACGGTCATGGAACGGCTTGGCGTGCGCGTTATGACCCACGATCCTGCCGGTTCCGATGGACGCCGCCCGACGGCGCGCTCAAAGGGCAAGGTCGAGCGTCCGTTCCGCACAATCAAGGAAGCACACGAGACGCTATATCACTTCCACAAACCGGAGACTGAAGCTGAGGCAAACGCCTGGCTCTGGCGGTTCATTGACCAGTACAACGCCAAGCCTCACCGGCGAGAACCACACAGTCGGATTGAGGATTGGGTCCGCAACCTTCCTGCAACCGGCATCCGTCAGATGTGTTCCTGGGAACGGTTTTGCGCCTTCGCGCGGGAACCGGAAACGCGCAAGGTTGCCGGTGACGCTCGTATCCGAATTGATGGCACATTCTTCGAAGTCGATCCCGATCTTGCTGGTGAAACCGTCACACTTTGGTGGGGCCTGTTCGACCATGAGCTCTTTGTCGAATGGAATGACAAACGGTTCGGCCCGTATCTTCCGTCAGGTGGGCCAATTCCGCTGCATCGCTACCGCAAGCCACGAAAAACACAGACCCAGGCACGCGCGGACCGGATCGGTGATCTGGCGAAGAAAATCTCTGTGCCAAGGGCGGCGCTCAGCGGCGTTGGCGACGGGTTGGCCCGCTCTGCCGAAGTTCTGTCTTTTTGACAGCCAGCCCTTTGTTGATCCCGATCCTTACGGTCAGTTCACTTATCAGGGGCGTCTGGATGCGCTGCGTGGTATCGCGGATTTGCTGTGCAAACCGCTTGCGCGTTTGGCCGAAGACGATCTGGCGTTCGTTAATGCCCTCGTAGATCGAACACTCGACAAAACAATCATCAAACAAGAAGTGACTGCCCGGCTCTCAGGCAAAAGACCGGCCACCAAAGAGGAGAGCAATTGACATGCTGAACGCTGAGATCATGGCCCGATACGGTCTCGCCAAGGATTGGCGCACTGCCGGGTTCTTTGAAACCGAAAACCATCGGCGCATTACCCATGCTGTCCGCGCCGGTCTTGGGGCTGGGCGGCTGGTCGCCATCACCGGTCCGGTTGGCATTGGTAAGACCGTGTTCCTCCATCGTTTGCAGGACGAGATTGCCCGCGAGAAGAAAGTAACCGTCGCTGAAAGCCTGTCCGTGGATAAAACCCGCACGACGGTGCCAACACTGATCGCAGCCCTGTTCTATGACCTGTCGCGGGAGAAGGAGCCCAAAATCCCCACGCAAGGCGAGAAGCGGGAACGCGAGTTGCAAAAACTCGTTGCCCGTTCTGGCAAACCGGTCGCCCTCTTCGTGGACGAGGCTCATGACCTTCACAGCAAAACCCTTGTTGGCCTGAAACGGTTGATGGAAGTCATTGCGCGCGGCAGTGGCAATCTATCTGTCATCCTGGTCGGCCACCCGAAGCTACGTAATGACCTGCGCCGCCCCACCATGGAAGAAATCGGCCACCGCACAGATATCCTGCCTTTCGAAGGCCTGGGTGAAGATGCGCGCAAATATCTCGACTGGCTGCTGGAACAGTGCTCTGAGGATGGCGCGGACGTGAGCGACGCCATCGAACCCGCAGCGCTTGATCTCATGGCAGAGCGATTGACTACGCCCCTGCAGTTCGCAGAGTATTTGAACCGCGCCTTCGAGGCAGGGTTCCAGATCGGTCAGAAACCCGTCACTTCGGACATCGTGTCAGCATCCCTGGCTCCTGACTTTGACGACCTCGAACCACGCCTCACGCGTCAAGGCTATTCGGTGAAGGTATTGGCAGGCCAAACCAACCGAAATCCGGCGCTTCCTGAGTGGCCAGCTCGATACCTCGCGTACCCGAGAACTGGCTGATCAAATGCGCATGGCCGGTTTATCGATATGATCTCGTGCCTATGACCTCAGTCTCAGCAATGCGATCCCGTCGCAATTAATCCGATCTCAGTCTCAGATATTGTGATCTCACAGCGCTTTACAGTCTCAAATAATCTGATCCAAAATCGGCTATAATCTCAATTCCAAGCACGGATAATCTCAATCCACTACAGCTATTCTCTTCTTCTAACTACCATTTGTAAGCGTTTCGAAACCAAAGTTGATCTAAGCGAAGAAAGGGTTTCACCGGCGCTGCTACCGATCCGGCAGACCCTGAAGCAATTTCAGATCGAGGGCAGCAAAGAACTTCTCCGTGGTCACATAAGTATAAGGCGCACCGCGACGTGGTGCACAGGGTGCACAATAAGCAATGCAAAATGGTTACCAAGGAGTAGTTTTTGGTTACTCCGGCATTCTGGAAATTGGTTACCAACCGCAGCTTCTTGGTTTCCTTACTATGAAGTAATGGGAGGAGGACAGAGTTTTTGTTTGATTGAAGGAAAACAAAAAACGTAACTACCAGAGTACTTCTTCCTTCTTTCGCCGATGATCATTCAAAGCTGAAATGCCGAGAAATTTCCTAGTTCTCCGTTGCACAAAAACCGGTGAGATCTGTTTGCGATGAAACCCGAAACGGCCGGGGACCGTTTCGTTCTTTGTGTCGGCACGGGCCACTCTCTTGGCGCAAACAGACCTTTGGCAACCAGATCAGAGATCTCGGTGAGAAAACCTGTTTCGCCAGCGCTATTTCTTGGGGGATTGCAATACGAGCCGCCAGCACTCGGCCTCAATCAGATCTCTATCGACGTTTTCGAGTACGAGGGAGGCAAGTGCACTGAGTTCCCCGGGGCACGGGAGCGGCATCGTTCTCAGGTCGGCTGCTGAGATGACCGTGCTACCGCTGATACATCGGATCACAGCGTCGGCAGCAGAGCTGTTCAGAAACGTGAGTGCTGTCTTACGCGAAACCAACGGCTGCGAGGAAGATGCTTTGATAAAATTCAGATGGTTTTCAATCACGACAGACCCGTGTTCCATCAAAAAGTGCTCGGAGAGATCGGCAACGATTCGGCCTCTGCCATTGCGAGAGATCGGGTTGCATCAGAAACTGCTGTCTTGGCTGCATCAATCCGGTTCTCCAGAATGTCGATCCGAGCCTCACGGATCTGCGTCATAGCAGCAAGCGCGTCGTCGGCCGTTTTGAGCATTTGCTCTTGGGTGGGGTAGTCTACGTCGGCGGTTTCAGCCACTGCACTGGTCATCGGCAGTGCCGTCAGGGCACAGGCAAAGACCAAAGCGGTTTTCATCGATACAGTACGCATGTCGTTTCCTTTCAGATGCCATTTGCTTGTATCGAGTATGTAAGTTGTCGCCTTTGCCCACATCTGAGCCGAAATATACAAATTCGGCAACAAACCAGCCTTGCGTAGTAGGCGATGAGCCCGACGTTTCATTTCAAGACTATGCCGCAATGTCGTGTAGCTTGTCCTTTTTCGGGAAAGAAACGATGACCCTCAATCCCGGACCGTTGTCGTAAGCTCTGACCCTCGCTCCATGACGGGTGGCAATTGCACGTACTAAAGCCAGCCCCAAGCCGTTTCCGCCGCTTGAGCGGCTGCTGCTCGTGCGAAAGAAGGGATCGAAGATGCTTGCGCGTAAATCATCAGCTACGCCTGGCCCGTCGTCAGCGATAATGAGTCGACGTGCGCCATCTTGATCGTCTGCAAGCAACTCAATCTTCGTGCCACTGGGGCAATGTTCGATGGCATTTTTCACGAGATTATAGGCGAGTTGCAGAAGCATCTTGTGATCTCCCCAAATCAAAACATCCTTTGAGTTTCCCGGTCCGGTGACAAGAGTTTGTCCCTTTTCATCGGCGACGGCAGCAAAAGTATCTTGCATTTCGCGTACAGCGTCGTTGAGATCCATGTTGTCGAAGTAGGTCTGTGCGCCAGCGGTTTCGATACGAGAAATACGCAGGATGGTATCAAAGACGGAACTTAGCCGCTCTAGCTCACTTTCAAGGTTTTCGAGTTCTTCGCGGGCGTCTTCGGCCCGATCCAGTTTGCCGAGCGCTTGTTGCAACGCCATGAAGCCATGTGACAGGGGTGTTTTGAGGTCGTGTGCAATCGCCACAACTGAGGATTTTGTCGTCGTCATCAATGCCGAAAGCTGCTCGAGATGTTCGTTTACTTGTGCGGCGATCCGATCAATCTGATCGTTGGCTTGCGATACTGGCAATCGAGCTGCCATATCCCCCAAGGAAACCCGGTTGAGAGTTTGCTCTATGGTTTGCAACTTGAGCAGGTTGCGTCGACTGAGTACATATCCAAGCGAGAGTGTCGTCAACAGCACCACTATGCTCAGAAGAAGTAGTCCTTCGATGAGAGTCGCTAGGGCCTGGTTCTTTGGAGCCAGAGAGCGACCGACAACTGTCTGAAGACTGTCCTGTCGCGATGCATTGAGAAGATGACCATCCTCTAGGCCGAGAAAGCTCCGTTCTCCGGAAGACCTGACTTGCCAGCCGACGAAATCAGGTGCGAGATCGATGTTGCCCGCGAGGTGTTGCCCTTTTTCATCAAACACGCCGACCATGTGCCGCTGAGAGGAGAGGGGACTATTTAGCTCGATCACGGCGCGTCCGAGAGCTTCACCGCCACCGTCTCTCAGAATTTCGTGCAAAAGTATTTGCTCTTCAAGGATTTGAGCCTCGAGGTTTTGTTGGAGTGCGATCTCCACGCGCTGGTATGCGAACCGGCCAGCCCCAAACAAAACAAGCGCGAAGAGGACGGTCGCATAAAGAGCCGTCCTAAATGGAGCACCGGCAAGTACACTAGCGCGGTCCATGCATTGAATACCCCGTGTTGCGAATTGTGTGGAGTAAAGGAGTGTCGAAAGGCTTGTCGATCTTTGCGCGCAGCCTGCTTATGTGTGTTTCGACCACGGTAGAATGTGGATCGAAGGTGAAATCCCAGACCCTTTCCAGAAGCATGGTCTTTGTAATGACGCGACCAGGATTGCTCATGAAAACTTCCAGCAACGAGAACTCTTTGGTCTGGAGCTCTATCGTTTGGCCCTGCCGGTTCGCGGTACGCGACAGTAAATCAAGTTCAAGGTCGTGAACAACCAACTTCGTGGTCTCTGCCGTACCCTTTCTGCGGGTTAGGGCTTGTATGCGTGCAAGCAGTTCTGAGAAGTGGAACGGCTTGACCAAGTAATCGTCTCCACCTGCGGAAAGACCCGCAACGCGATCATCAACATCGCCAAGTGCAGTGAGGAAAATCACAGGCGTTTCAAGTCCAGCCCCTCGCATGGCCTTGAGCACTGACAAGCCGTCCATGCCCGGCATCATTCGATCCAGAATGACGACGTCACATTCATTGTAGAGACAGAAATTCAGCGCATCTCGGCCGTCATCGAGAACGTCGACCTGATAGCCGCACTCCTGCAGACCATTTGAAACATAGTCCGATGTTTTCGCATCATCCTCTGCCAGCAAAATTTTCATCGGTGTTTGTCACTTCCTAAAAAAGCGCGAAATGAGCAGCGCCGTTGATTGATTTCCTACATGTCTGAAGGCTCTCGCAAAACTTACAAATTTTCAAAGTTCAGGAAAAACCCGTGTCAAATGATTGTGGTCTTAACTGCTGCGACTCGACGCCGTTGTCGAGCCAAGGAGCGCATAGTCGCTTTAACAGCTTGAAAGGCGAAGACTCATGGCAACCGTATCCGCACTCATCGCTGGCCCTGAAAGCCAGCTCTTCACCAAACCAGAAGAAAGCCTCCACGATTTCGCAGGCCGTTTGCTGGATCATAAGATGTTTGGGGCGATTGTTCGCAACCAGATTGGCGAAGTCGTTGGAGTAATTACCGAACACGACATGGTGCGCGAGGCATTCCAAAAAAAGG
>NZ_JBDUXB010000054.1:0-69363 GCF_039945315.1 Tateyamaria sp.
GCGATCGCGGAACTGGGAAGTCCACGGCAGTGCGCGCGCTGGCGGCCTTGTTGCCTCCCATCACCGCCGTCGTCGGATGCCCCATCAACGCGGCCAATTGGGAAGACTGTCCCGAATGGGCTAATATAGAGACAAAAAAGAAGATCAAACGCCCCACCCCGGTGATCGATCTCCCCTTAGGTGCAACAGAGGATCGCGTAGTCGGCGCGCTGGACATCGAACGCGCCCTGACGCGCGGAGAAAAGGCCTTTGAGCCCGGTTTATTGGCCCGTGCCAACCGTGGGTATCTGTACATTGATGAGGTCAATCTGCTTGAGGACCACATCGTCGACCTGCTGCTCGACGTTGCCCAATCCGGCGAAAACGTGGTTGAGCGTGAGGGCCTGTCGATCCGCCATCCTTCCCGCTTTGTGCTGGTCGGGTCGGGCAATCCTGAAGAAGGCGAACTGCGCCCACAACTACTGGACCGGTTCGGACTATCGGTCGAAGTGCGCAGCCCCAACGATATCGCTCAACGGATCGAAGTCATCAAACGGCGCGACCGGTTCGAGTGCGATCACGAGGCGTTCATGGCTGAATACGAAAAAGAAGATGCCAAAATTCGTCGCCGCATCCTTGCCGCACGCAAGCTGCTGCCGCAGATCGAAACACCAGACGACATTCTGCACGACTGTGCCGAACTGTGCATTGCCCTTGGATCTGACGGACTTCGTGGTGAATTGACCCTTTTGCGTGCGGCGCGCGCGCTTGCAGCTTACGACAAAGCACGCGTTCTGACCCGTGACCATCTGCGCAGCATCGCCGCAGTTGCGCTGTCTCACCGCTTGCGCCGCGATCCGCTGGATGAGGCTGGAAGCAGCACCCGCGTTTCGCGCACTGTTGAAACAGTGCTGGCATGACCCCTGCCCCACCATATGAGTGACGAGACATGGCATAACGCTGCTCTCGCGCTTAAATTGCTGGCTATCGATCCGGGCGGGTTGGGCGGTGTGGTGGTTCGAATGCGCGCCTCCCCTGCTCGGGACGCGCTTTTGGATGAATTCAAACCGTCATTTGGGTTGCGCAAATTGCCAATTGGCATCTCTGACGAACAACTGTTTGGTGGAATTGATTTAAGCGCGACACTGTCATCATCCCAAATTATTGAAAATAAAGGATTTTTTTCCACCGAGTCAATCGCTGAGATCCCAATGGCCGAACGATGTTCCACACCATTGGCAGCCAAGATTGCGGCATTGGCGGATCAGGGTCTAACTAAGGGTTTTTTAGCTCTGGATGAGGGCATTGAAGAAGACGAACGTGTACCAGAGGTGCTCGCTGATCGGCTGGCTTTTCACATTACTCCGACGGGTCGCGCACCAACTGTCCCCGCAGGGACACTCCCCGCTGGTGATCCGATTGACCGCGATGTGGCTCTGGAACAGCTGACAGCATTAGCCGCACGGTTTGGGATTTCATCTATGCGCGCGCCCACGTTGGCAATGCGCGCTGCACTGGCCCATGCGTTATTGAAGAAGCGGGACCATGTGACGGAACAGGATGTGACTGTTGCCGCAACACTTGTCTATCCACACCGGGCCACGATGGTCCCTGAGGCCGAACTACCCGACAGTGATGACAATCCGCCCTCTCCGCCTCTAGAAAGCGATACCCCTGACGAAAAGGCCAGTGATCCTGATGTCAATTTTCCCGACTCTGACATTCTGATCGCCGCCGTAAAGTCTTTGCTGCCTCAGGGCCTGCTGAACGGACTTGTCCCCGCGGGGACAACGCGGCAAGCGGGCGGCGCAGGTGCGGGACAAAAACGCACTTCGAACAGACGCGGTCGCCCCCTGCCCTCACGGCCTGGGCATTTGGATGGAACAACGCGGATTGACTTGATCGGCACATTGCGCGCTGCTGCCCCTTGGCAGCCACTGCGGCGCCAGCAACAACCTAATCGAGAAGGCCTATTGTTTCGCCCCGCTGACATCCGCCTGAAACGATATCAGGAACAATCCGATCGTCTTTTGATATTTTGCGTGGACGCCTCCGGTTCGACCGCTGTGTCCCGTCTGGGCGAGGCCAAAGGCGCGATTGAGTTATTGCTAGCCGAAGCCTATGCCAGCCGTGATCAGGTGGCCTTGATCTCGTTCCGGGGCGAGTCTGCGGAGATCCTGCTGCCCCCTACCCGCTCGCTGGTGCAAACCAAACGTCGATTGTCTGCATTGCCTGGCGGCGGAGGCACGCCACTGGCCGCCGGGTTGCAAAGCGCGCTGATCCTCGCCATCCAATCACGCGCCAAGGGAATGACTCCAACGGTTGTCCTGATCACCGATGGACGCGCCAATATTGCGCTGAATGGCAGTGCAAACCGCATCCAGGCGGGCGCGGACGCCGAACAGGTTGCTCAAGGGCTGCGCGCCTCAGGGGTTGCCAGCCTAGTCATAGATATGTCCAACCGCCCACACTCCGCCCTAAACGCACTGAGTGGCACCCTTGGGGCTCCTTACGTCGCGCTGCCACGTGCGGACGCACACAGGCTGTCTGGTGCCGTGAGCGCCGCTCTGGGCGGTTAAACCATGGACTGGGTCCAGATCAAAAGTTGGCCAAATGCCGAACTGTCACGACGCATACAGGGACCTGTGCATCGTTGGCATGTGCAGGAGGCTGGGCAGGGCAAGACGATGTTGCTTCTGCATGGAGCCGGGGGGTCTGCGCACAATTTTAGGGACATGATCAAACCGCTCGCGATGCAGTTCCACGTGGTTGCGGTCGATCTCCCGGGGCAGGGGTTCACACAACTTGGTGCTCGGCATCGCTGTGGGCTGCAAGCCATGGCGCAAGACGTCCTAGCGCTTTGTGCTCAGGAAGGTTGGACCCCCGAGATCATCGTTGGCCATTCAGCTGGCGGTGCGATCGCTTTAGACATCGCAACTCAGGTGATGTCCCCGCGGGGACAATCACCGTTTGTTATTGGCATAAACGCCGCTCTGGGAGAGTTTCCGGGACTTGCAGGCCTGCTATTCCCTTTGATGGCAAAAGCTCTTGCAGCCGTGCCGTTCACCGCCCGTTTGTTTTCCGGCGCATCGGCCAATCCGGAGCGCATAAAAGCGCTCATCGCTTCAACTGGTTCTGAACTGGATCCGCAGGGGCTCGATCTTTATCGACGTCTTGTCGCAGACCGCGACCACGTGGATGCAACTCTTTTGATGATGGCACAATGGAAGCTACAACCATTGTTGGAAAAGCTGGGCGCCTATACCGGGCCAGTCAGGTTCATTGTCGGCGAAAAGGATGCGACCGTTCCTCCGACCGTGTCCCTTGGAATCGCTCAGAAGATGCAGGATGCAACTGTCACAAACCTACCCGATCTGGGTCACCTTGTGCATGAAGAGCAGCCCCAGCAGATGGCTGCTCTGATCATACAAATGGTTAAGGAGTATGAGGCGGCTCAGAGACCCAGCTGATCCAGCATGGCTCGCACAGCCGCTTCAAGTTTGCGCGCGTCCACTGCGCCAAAGTCCTGATCCATGCGCAACTCAACTTTGCCCTTTGCGCCAGTAACCTTCACCGGGCCAGATTTACGGTTGAGTTTCAGCGTGGTCTTGGCAGATGCGAGAGGACGCACCACTTCACCGTCCGGCTTGAATTCTAGCACCTGCTGCAAAATCCCAAGCTCTGCCTCAGCTGTAGACGGGTCATGCGCATCGAGAACAGCGTCCAGTTGTTGACGCAGGCGAGGCATGTCTTCCAATGCTTTGATCAACCGCAGTCCAAGAGCGCGGGGGATCGCTTCTGGGAACTTCAGTTTATGCCCTATGAGGCACATTAGAGCCGCAAAGTGCCTAATATAGTTCCGTTTCTGCCTCCCCGCAGATGCGTACAATATCGAAATAGCCTCGCTGATGTCGATGTGCATCTGGTCAGCGTAAGACGCCGCCAACTGTCCCATTTCAGCAAAGGAGATATCCCGTCGCACAAGGTTCTCGTCAATCATCCGACGATAAAGACGTTCCAGCGCTTCACCCTTGGCCACCAGACTTGCCGGGATGGTCGCAAAGCGAGTATCGCCAGTGTCCGCATGAAGAGCCTTATAAGCTTTCAGACGCCGGAATCCCTGAACCAACTCATATCCCGCACCAGTGTCCTCAACCTGAATTGGATTGGACAGGCCAAGATCACGGATCGAGGTTTTCAGCTCGGCGAAATCCGGATCTTCTGCCTTACCGCGGTCACGCGTCAGTTTGGAAATGCGCACCTCGTCGATGGGGATACGGGCAACAATCCCACCGTCACGTTTCAGCGAAACGTATTCATGCGCCAGCCGGTCGTTTTCTGCACGGATTGCCGCCTCGGCGGTTTGCCGTTCACTCATGGCCGCTGCATTCTCGGAAATCGCCGCGGCCATGGGACCACGACGCGTTGGTTCCGCCTGTGCTTCCGGTGCGTCCTGACTAGGTGACGGGGTTAAACCCTCAGGCTCGAAATCAATGTCGAAAACACGCCGCTTGCTCATGCCTCATCCTCCAGTTTGTCCCAGGCTGTTCCCAGGTTCGTTTTGAATTCATCGTAGGCCCGATCGAAGGATGCGCGGGCGCGCCGCCATGTTTCGCGGGTCATATCGCGGTAATCCATTTCGTAAATGCTCGACAGAAACCGCCCTGATTGCTCGACCGCGCGGGTCATTTCAATCGGGTGTTGGCAAACCCTGTCACCAAAGACCTTTTCGAATGCGCCCTGCATGGCGCGGTGCAAATCATTTCCCGGCTCGTACCGCGTCAACAGGAACCGCAAGTCTAAAAAAGTCTTTGGCAGACCCATTGTCCCGGCAGGGACAAGGCCGTTGAACCGCGCGAGATCCTCAAGTGCTTCGGACAGCTGTCCAATGAAAGAGGTGGTCGAATCGTATTCCCAGTAGCCCGGCCCGGAAGGGATATAGAGGACGTCGGCTGCAAAAACCGCATTCATAGATTGATAGCCGATGGCCGGGGGGCAGTCGAAAATTATCAGATCGTAAGCATCCGGTGCCAGCTGATCCAGAAAGCGGGAAACAGCTGCGAAGAAGGACCATTCCGGGTTGATGTGGCGGTACTGGGCCGAGGCGAATTCAACAAAGGCGGCGTTCGCACAACTGGGCACCAAATCGATTGTTGGCCAGTTGGTCGGCTTAATAAAATCTGATGCCCGCAACGCATCAAGGCCCATGTCAGTGATTGCGGCTGGCAATCTGCGTTGGGGCAGGGCGGCCCCGGACTCAGCCCCGGTGGTCGCCGAGTTTTGCCGCTCCGTTTCCTGCCCAAGGTCGCGGGCCATGATTCCCCAAACGGTGTATTCTTCGGCCACATCAGACAGCCCCATAGAATGGGACAGAGTCGCCTGCGGATCAAAGTCCACACAAAGGACGCGGTAGCCATCCAATGCGGCAGCATGGGCAAAGTGGAGAGCAGTCGTGGACTTGCCAGCGCCACCTTTGAAGTTTGCAATGGCGGCGCGAATGGCCCGCTTGCCCGCGGGGCGATACGGCATAAGACTTTTGCGGTTCACTTTGATACGCCGCCGCATCTCGTTGATTTCCTCGAGCGTGTACCAGCGCTGCCGACCATCTTCTTCCACGATACCCTGCGGGAGGGTCGGGTCCGCAGCGAGACGCCCCCGCAACGTCGACTGGTTGGCTTTAAAAATCAGCTCAGCCACCTCCCAGGACGAAAATCGGCGCAGGGTCTTTTCGTTTTGCGGTGAGTAGGTCTGTTGGCGAATGAACCCTTGCATCTTCAGCGATTGCGCCTGAAGTCGGGCGAGGTCGGAATGTGTAAACATAAGGTGCCTGCGTTGCGCGTCCCCGCGGGGACAGTTTGGTGCGTCTGCGTATCGGACGCTAAATCTGCTCAGTTTTTTATTTACGCCTGTTTTGCAAAAAATGCAAAAGGGGAATACGGTTTGACTGGAAAGTGACGCGAGCAAGTCGATTGCAGCGAGTTCTGGCGATTCTTGAGGTTTAGGGTCAGCAACTTGAACTTCGCACACGCACAATATTATGGGGACAAGTTTTTCGCACCCGCCACCCATAGGGTGACAAAAGGATACAACTGGGTGACACTCAAGGTGTCACCCTATACCATTTAACCAACTTTTTTCTTGATAGATTTGAGTGAAGTAAGCCACTGCGCACATCGATACTTGACAGAATCGTAGTTCTGGACGCAAATCAGTAGCAGAAGCGGGATAACGGCGAGAACCGGGGGTAAACCCAAACCGCAGGCAGGTGAATTCCGGGTATCTCCCGGAGACTACAGGAAAACGAGGGCAGTTATGCAAACGCTAAGGTCGGTAGGCCGGGGCGCGTCTGCGCGCAAATATGACATCATCACAGCACTGGGTGCATACGCACTCGCGCAAGGCAAACACGATCAGCGTCGTGTTCTAAGGCTGATCACGCTGATCACGGCGCGCTATAACTGGTCACGTGATGAGCTGAATGTGGGCCAACGCGAGATAGCACGGCTTTGGTCCGTGGATGCACGCACCGTGAAACGGGAAATGGCCATCTGGCGCGCAAGTGGCTGGCTTGTCGTCAAACAGCAAGGCGCTCGGGGCCGGGTTACCCGTCATGGTCTTGATATTGAAAAGATGCTTGCGGACACTGCCACACATTGGCCCGCGGTCGGCCCTGATTTTGAATTGCGGATGGGACAGAGCGAGGAACCGAAGGTAATCCCGCTGCCGGTCAAGGGCAATGTTGCACCCCCGGATGTCGCGTCAGGCACGGAATGGGCCGTTGCACAAGCGGTGCTGCACCGAGAAGATGCTGGTCTCTATGCAAGCTGGATTGCGGCACTTGACCGGGTGGAACGGGCAGGGGGGCGATTGACCCTTCGCGCGCCATCACGCTTCCATGGTGCCTATGTGCAAACGCATCTGGAAGGACGAATTCTGTCAACTTGTCAGGATGTGGATCCGGATGTGACCGAGGTCAGGGTTATTTTTTGAAGAAGAAGCCGACGTTTCACAATCAAAGGCAGTGTGTATTGATCCATACATGAAAAACGCCGCCGGAATGTTCCAGCGGCGTCGACTTCTCAAACAGCGATGTAATGCTATCAGTTTGTCGCGTCAGCCGAGAGGGAGGCGAGGTAAGCATAGAGGTTGACTGCATCCTCTTCCTTGCGAACCTTGTAAGTCATCTTGCTGCGTCCCTTGTCGCCTGTAATTTCACGCAAATAGGCGGTCGGGTCCTGGACATAGGTGACGAACACCTCTTCCGTGATGACTGTGTCAGATTCTGCAGCGATTTGGTTGATGTCGGAGTAACGGAAGCCGTCTACCTGACCAAATTTGCCGCCAACGATACCGTATAGGTTAGGACCTGTTTTGGCGTTCTTACCTGCAAGGGTATCGCCAGCTTCGTTCTGGACGACGTGGCAGGAAATGCACTGCCGGAACGCCTTTTCTCCTGCGGCTGCGTCACCGGACGCGGCATGCCCATCTGCGAAGGCGGGCAGGGCCAGCGTTGTCGCGGCCAGAATTGTAAGAGTACGGAACATTGGTGTCTCCTTCACTTGTGTTCTTAGGCATGAACTTAGCGACTTAACGATCAAGTCAACAATAACTTTGAATTGATGCGGGTGTGGGCGGGAATTGTGGCTCCCAATTCCCCTTAGGCCACCGCATGGCTGATGGCGCACTGTTTCCACAGATCCTTGAGCGCATAAACCAGATGTTCGATGTCTTCGATGCTATGCAAAGGCGAGGGCGTGAACCGGAGCCGTTCGGTGCCTTTTGGCACGGTGGGGTAGTTGATCGGCTGCACGTAGATCCCATAGCGCTGCATGAGGTAGTCCGACAGCATCCGACACTTCACCGGGTCTTTGATCATCACGGGGATGATGTGGGACGGATTGTCGAGATGTGGAATGCCTTCTTGATCCAGACGCTTGCGCAGATAGGCAACGCGTTCACGTTGCAGCAGCCGTTCCTGATCGGATTGCTTGAGGTGCTGGATCGAGGTGCGCGCTGCTGCGGCCACAGCGGGGGGCAGGGCGGTCGTAAAGATGAACCCGCTTGAGAATGAGCGGATGAAGTCACACATCGCCTCAGAGCCCGTAATATAGCCGCCTACGACGCCATAGGCCTTGCCCAGTGTCCCTTCGATCAGAGTGATGCGATCCATCAGCCCTTCGCGCTCGGCCACACCGCCTCCGCGGGGTCCGTACATGCCCACCGCGTGGACTTCGTCGATGTAGCTCATCGCGCCGTGTTTTTCGCAGACGTCGAGGATTTCGGCGATGGGGGCGATGTCCCCGTCCATGGAATAGACGGACTCGAAGGCCACGATCTTTGGTGCGTTTGCGGGCAGGGCGGCCAGTTTGCGATCCAGATCTTCTGGGTCATTGTGACGCCAGATCACCTTGTTGGCGCGGGAATGGCGGATGCCTTCGATCATGGACGCGTGGTTCAACTCATCACTGAGGATCACCGCGTCCGGCAGGCGTGCGCCAAGGGTGCCGAGAGCCGCCCAGTTCGATACATAACCAGACGTGAACAACAAAGCGCTTTCCTTGCCGTGCAGGTCCGCCAGCTCGGCTTCAAGAAGCTTGTGGGCGTGGTTGGTGCCGCTGATGTTACGTGTGCCGCCCGCGCCGGCACCGTAGAGGTCCACGGCATCCTTCAGCGCCTTAGTGACGCTTTCATGCTGTCCCATGCCCAGATAATCGTTTGAACACCACACTGTCACCTCGTCAGGCGCGTCTTCATCGTGACACTTCGCCTTGGGAAACGATCCGGATTTGCGTTCAAGCTCGGCAAAAATCCGATAATTCCCTTCCTCTTTCAGAGCGTCGATCTGAGATTGGAACAATACATCAAAGTCCATGATGTCCCCCTTGGTGTGTTTGGTGTTCTGGTTTTGGTTTGGGCGTTGGCAGCATCCAGCGCCAGAGCCGTTCGTCGGGGATGGGAAGGACCATCACCCAGTGTTCAATGGTTGCAAGCACTGTTAGGGCTGTCAGCAGGGCAAAACCTGTGACGTGGCCGGCAGTTTCGGCGGCGTAAAGGCGTTCGATCCAGCACGCGGCGGTAAAGGTCAGCGCAGTGACAGAGACCGGAAAGAACCAGCTCAAGCTGCGAATGCGGAAGTGGCTGGCGAGGTGGCTGAGCGCCTCGGGCAAAAAGTCGATGTTAATGTGGGGAACACCGAAGAAAAGGTTCAATTTGGCCGAAACGCGGGCAAAGAAAAGAACCGCAAACGTATAGAATGCAAATGGATTGGGTGCCTGCCAGAGGGTAAGGCCAAGTGCGACCAGGGCGACGGCCAGAAGCATCTCATGGTAGGCCAGCGTCCCCCATGCCCGGATGAACCGCTCCAACTCAGCCACTTGAGGGGGCAGGGGGCTGGTGTTTGGTCCTGTTATGATCCCCGTCAGAAACGCCATTTCAATCCAGCCCCAAAGGGCGAGGGCCGACAGAAACGCGACATAGATGCCAAAAATGTCGGTGACATTTGCAGACCACAAAGCGCCATAGGCCCCAAAGGCTACCAAAGGCACCGCAGCCAACGTGGTGTTGCGCCGTGCCCTCGGGCCAGCCCTGTCTGCATACTTGACCGCCATTAGTATCGTGCCGGTGGAGAACCACCAGATGAACAGCGCGATAAAAGCGGCGATCCAGGGGGTCATACTGCCCCCTGTCCGTTTGCGTTATACAGATCAAAGTAGCTCAATATACTGGCTCCAAACGGACGGAGGCAGGCACATCGTGCTTTTTCGCTGGAATCGTAATCAGTGAGACAAAGGCCAGACCTGCGCGGATCTGCGCCCCGATCTTCTTCAGCCCCTTTGCATTGGCCATATCCGCGTTCGCCTTTTGCAAACGGACAAGTCCCGGTTGCCAGCGCGGATGCTCGATGTCCAAGGTGATGGGAAAGATCTGCTCAGAGAGCTTAGACGTCTTGGTATAGACCTCGTGCGCATACCAATCCGGATCAACGCCCAAAGCCTTATGGAACACAGGGCGTTGGTGGTCTCGCACGTACATTGTGGCGTAAACGGCTGTGAGGAAGAATTTGATCCAGTAAACATTGATCCCGGATGTCAACTTGGGATCAGTCTTCATGAGTAGTGCAAAGGCTTCACCGTGGGAAAACTCGTCATTGCACCACTCTTCGAACCATTTGAAGATTGGATGGAACCGGTGTTCTGGATGCGCCTCAAGATGGCGAAAGATCGTTATGTAGCGTGCGTAACCGATCTTTTCGGATAGGTACGTCGCGTAGTAGATGAACTTGGGGCGGAAGTACGTGTACTTCTTTTTCTGGGTCAGAAATCCAAGGTTCACGGCCACACCAGCCTCCCGCAGAGCGTCATTGATGAAACCTGCGTGCCGTGCCTCATCCCGAGCCATCAGTTGGAATAGTTGCGTGATGTCCTTGTTGTTGCCGCGCCGTTTCATCTCTTTGTAAAGCACACAACCCGAAAATTCGGCCGTGCAAGACGAGATCAGGAAATCCATGAACTCCTTCTTCAACTCCGGCTCCATTCCGTCCCAATCGACGGTGTCCCAGTCTTCGTTTTTCTTAAAATGGCCTTTGTTAGGGTCTGCTACCATCTGCGCGATCAGATGGTCCCAGTCCTCGCGTACAGGTGAAACATCTATGGCATCCATCTCGTCAAAGTCAGTGGTATAAAACCGAGGCGTAAGCAGCGTATTTTGCATCGCCACTTCAGTAGCGGAGTCGCTGTCAGTTACAGATTGTGCCTCTTGCAGGGCCAAAGACTCTTCGGCGTCCGTGATCTCGGATGTGTGTTTCATTGGGGCGTTCATAGCGTCACCTCCTCAGAGAATGAGAATTCGCAGAGCTCCATAACTTCTAGGTCGCCTGTGAGACGCGTCCACAGGCGTTCCAGTGCCGAAGCGCGATAAATCACTGCTTCGCGGTCTTCAGAAACGATCTCTCCGAACGGTGCCATGATTTCTGGCCCCTGCACCTGCACTTCGTCGCCGGGATAGATCACAGCGCCGTTGTTGAACCGCACGTGCGCATGCAGGCTTTCAAACTTGTGGCTGATTTCGACGGTGCAGGGGGCACGCTCGATATCCTTTGTCAGTAGTCCCATGGTGGCTTCCTCCTTGGGTTAGGGTTGATCCAGCAACCTGGCGAAGGTGCGGAGATTGTCGGCGCCAAAGCCCATAAGCTCGGCTGACCAGTCGGTTTCGGGGTCGTAAATGGAGAGGCGGTTGCCTTCGCGCAGGCGCAACATCACGGGCGCGGATGCCTCTGCTCCAATCTTCATGCGCTCGCGATCAATGACGCGTTCGATGCCCGCAACAAAGCCACCTTTGTCTGCAGGAAAGTCAGCAATGACAGAGCCGTTGGCATCCAGCACCAAGGCTGCCCCCGTGGCGTTGCCAGAGATGAAAATGGCACGTTCTATCAAGATTTCACCTTGCGGGGGGGTGGCTTCTAACGGGCGGTCCGTCAGAACTGCAATTGCAACCAGCGAGGTGACCGCCAACAGCAGTGCCAGAACTGCGCGTATCAGGACGCGGGGTACCAATTCATCATTGCTGGAGCGGATCCGGGGGCTGGGATGTGCATGTGTGTCAGACATCGCGCTTACTCCGCCGCCATTGCATCAAGAGGAACGGCCCGCCCGACCTGAGGCACGTTTATGCGCGCCTCGGCTGCTTCTGCCAGAATATGCGCGACACGTTCGGCGTCCGGAATGCAGCGCAAGGCGGGTTGGGTCGATCCAAAATGCCAGGGGCGGGCGTGGGGCCAGATTACCAGATAGCTGAGTTTTGTTGCGCCTGTGGTGTCGAGCCCGATGGTCCCCGTCCCGTCCCGGCGCAGATCCAGGGCTGCATTGCCTAACTCCCGGTAGGGCAGGTTCAATGTCAGGGTCAGTGCTGCCCCGATGCGCATCGCCACGCGCGAGGTGGTGATGGTGTAAACGGTGGAACGGGCCTGGATCAGCGCTGTCAAGTAAAGCAGGCCGTAGACGATACCGCCCAACACGATCAGCGGAAGCGTAGCGGCAAAGGCCTGACCCAGTGGCATCAGATCAACCACGCTTACAAAACGCCAGACGGCCAGCACCACGAAATAGCCGGCGACCCAATAAAGGTTCAGGGCGTCTCGGGCCAACGCAAAAGTCGAGGGTCTGCCTTGCCACAGGATCTCCTCGCCCTCCGGTGGGCGTTCTGGGAGCCCTTTTACAGGCTCAATCTCAAAATCATCGTGGGGCATGGCGCACATCCTTTTGATGGGTTGAAGGGAAGGGTGGGCCAGAGGGCCCGCCCCGGTGAAACATGCTCTACAGCAGGGTTTCCTGACGTTTTGAATCTGCGTAGAGGGTACCGCCGCCGTAGTAGGCACTGATCTTATCTTCTTCGAGAACAGTGACCTGCGTTGCGCTTGCATGCTGCGGGACGGTGCCAAAGTGTTTGCCGAACAGGCTGCGAATGGTGACCTTGTCCCGCCCGATGCGCGCCATTGTCAGAGGCACAAGCCGGTTGCCTGTCCCATATTTTGGATCTAGCGTATATTCGAGGTACCGCACCATCTGTTCGGGCTCGTCAATCCACAAATCTGTAACTCGACCCACCACTTCGTCATCGCCAGACACGACAGGCAGCCCACGTGGATCGCGCCCCGCCTTGACTGAAAACGCGTCTTTGGCGGCCATTGGAATGATCTTGGGATGGCCGTGACCGTCCAGCTCGGGCCAGTCCTTGCGCGGCGCCCATGCGGCAGGGCCGACGCCGTCGAGCATTGGATCACCTGTAGGTTCCAGCGGATAGCCGTTGGCTGGCGTACCACGCTTCAGCGCGATTTCGGACCGCTCTGGCGCCTGACCAGACGGTACAGTCACCTCGCCCCGTCCATGAGGCAGTTTGAAGGTCTTGTCGCTGGGAATGGGCCACATGGCCGGATTTGAGGACTTGTTGCCTTCGTCATCCTCCATTGGGTACCCCTCGCGCATGTTTTCGCGCTGGATGTAAATGATGAGCCCGGCAAAGAATATCCAGAAGAGCCATATCGCGAGGCTCGCCAGATCGAATTCGCCAAAGAATGTCTCAGTCATGTTCGTGTTCCTTTCCTGGACAAGGTCATGTGGGGAAGTCCGCAAGGCCCAAAGGCCGGGCGGTACCCGCGTGCGTGAAGGGGGCCGAAGTGCGCACAAGCGGTCCCAGGATGACGAGAGTGACGAAAAGCAGGCCAATCTCAGCGTGATAGACAAATGAATAGCCGGTGGCGGGTGTGTTCAGCGCCTCGCCCCATGCGCCGGAGGCGGCAACGGCGCCAACCCAATCCCGCAAGGTGCCGCCCAAGGCGATCGCAACACCGGCGGCGGTGGCTTGGGCTGCTCCCCATGCCCCAAGGGCCAGACCACGACCTGCAGCACCCTGTGCGGGCATAGTCATCGCGGCTGTTAGGGTCGAAACTGCAAAGAGGCCGCTACCAAACCCGATCATCAAGGCCCCGGTGTAAAACAGGGCGTTGGCCTGCATGGGGGCTGCAAAGATGACCAGGCTGAAGGCCCAGATCCCAGCCAGAATGCCTGCACCCGCTAGTCTATATGGATTGGACCCTGCAGACAGACGTTTTCCGGCCAGAGCAAAGCCCACCAACGCGCCCCCCGCCCAAAGGGCCGTTAACAGCGTCGTTGCAGACACGGAAAGGCCGAGGATTTCGCCCCCATAGGGTTCAAGCAACACGTCCTGCATGTTGAAGGCCAGAGTGCCCATGAAAACTACGGCCAACAAGCGCCCGGCCTTGCCGCCCGTTGCATAGTCGTTCCAAGCATCGCGGAAGAGGGGGCGTGTTTCCTCTCGCTGTTCACGGGACATCGGCGCCACGCTTTCCTGCTTCCACAAGGCGATCAGGTTCAATGCAACGCCAACTACGGCTGCACCCTGTACCACCCGGATTAGGCGTAAATCGCTGTAATTGCTTAGTAATCCACCAATGATGATGGCCGAAATGCCCATGCCTACAAGAAACATAACATAGAGCAGCGCAACCACCCGCGGCCGTGTTTCGTCCGTTGCACGGTCCGACGCCAGAGCAAGACCGGCGGTCTGCGTCATGTGCAGTCCGAGGCCTGTCATCAAGAAAGCGAGGGCAGCGAGGACCTCACCGGCAAAGGGGATCTCGTGGTAAACGTCGCCACCTAGCACCAGCAGAGCAAACGGCATGACGGCCAGCCCGCCAAACTGCCAGAGCGAGCCAAACCAGATGTAGGGCACTCGTTTCCAGCCGATGGACGAGCGGTAATTGTCAGACTTGAACCCAAGCAGCGCGCGGAAGGGTGCGATCAGGACCGGCAATGCGATCATGATCGCCACAATCATCGCTGGCACGCTCAGTTCTACAATCATCACCCGGTTCAGGGTGCCCAGCAGCATTACACTCGCCATACCAACAGACACCTGAAACAGCGACAGGCGCAGCAATTGCCCTATCGGCAACCCATCCGATGCCGCATCGGCAAAGGGCAGATAGCGTGCCGAAAGGGATTTGAGCGTGCTCATGGGCGCAACTCCATCGCTTCGGAAATGTAAAACCCGGATGTGATCCGATCGATCGGGCGCAGCATGCGGCGCACGCCCTGTGCTTTGGCGGCTTTAGCCAGCTTTGGATGTGCGTGTGGGATCATTACGGGTGAACGGTCAGATCGCGGGAACGCCTTGCCAGCGTACCACATTGCCATCAGGGCAGGCGTGCGCGGGGCAACGGTGAACACGATCGGGCCATTTACCCGTGGTTCAAGACTGGCAAGAGATGTGCCAATATCCTCGGCCGAATAATAAATCAGGCTGTCCATCGCGATCACAGCGTCAAACTGCCCCAACTTTCGGTCCAGCATGTCGCCCGCATGAAAAGTCACCTGCCGCTTTAACTCGGGCGGCAGGCGGAGTTCAGCAATGTCGATCAATTGCGGCGAGATGTCTGCCGCCACAACGGTCGCCCCGCGCTTGGCCAACTCAATGGTCGCCATACCCGGACCACAGCCTGCATCCAAAATCCTCGCCCCGCGCAGATCGTCCGGAAGGCGCGACAACATCAATGCGCGCATCCGGTCACGCCCTTTGCGCACGGTTTCGCGAATACGGCTCACAGGCGCGTCAGAGGTCAGACGCTCCCATGTCTTCGTAGCAGAGCGGTCAAAATAATCCTCAACCCGCGCACGGGTTTGGTCATAACCGGGCGCGGGTTTGTTATCCGCAGGGGTATGTGTGACCGCTCGATCCATCAATCGAACCCAAGCAATTCAAAGATATCGCGATCTTCCATCGGGGCAGGGGCCAGCCCTTCTGTGCCATCGTAAAGAAGCTGAGCCAGACGCATGTATTCGGCACGGCAGCGCACGATGTCTTCGTCGTCATCCATTTCAAACAGAGTTTTCTTTTTCAGCCGCGAGCGGCGGATGGCATCCACATCGGGCATATGGGCGATGCGGTTGAAGCCAACAGTTTCGCAATAGCGATCAACCTCATTGGTCTCCTTGGACCGGTTGGCCACACAGCCCGCCAGACGCACTTTGTAGTTTTTGGATTTGGCCTGCACCGCGGCAATAATCCGGTTCATCGCATAGATACTGTCAAAGTCGTTCGCTGTAACGATCAAAGCCCGGTCTGCATGCTGCAAGGGGGCTGCAAAGCCTCCGCAAACCACATCACCGAGCACATCAAAGATGACGACATCGGTTTCTTCCAGCAGATGGTGCTGCTTGAGCAGCTTGACCGTCTGCCCAACCACATAGCCGCCACAGCCCGTACCCGCAGGCGGACCACCCGCTTCCACACACTTGACGCCGTTGAACCCATCAGACACGAAGTCTTCGGGGCGCAATTCTTCAGGGTGAAAATCAACCTCTTTCAGGATGTCGATCACCGTGGGTTGCAACATGCCCGTCAGGGTGAATGTGCTGTCATGCTTGGGATCACAGCCGATCTGCAAAACCCGCTTGCCCAGCATGGAAAAGGCAGCCGACAGGTTCGACGAGGTGGTCGATTTCCCAATCCCGCCTTTGCCGTACACAGAAAAGACCTTGGCCCCCTCAATTTTGGCATCGGCATCCTGATGGACCTGAACCGATCCTTCTCCATCTTGCCCGCGCAAGGATGGTGGAGTTCTGTCGAGTGGGCTCATGCGCCCCTCCTTTCAATAGGGGAAAGATCCCCAGCTTCATCTCGCAAGGAAATCTCCTGCCGGAGGTTCCCGTCATATGTGTCGGAACAACGGCTCATTCGGCAGCAATCCCTTCAAGTTTGTCTTCCAATGCATCCGCCGCATCCTGCAGGGCTGCCAATGTGTCCGCGTCCGGCGCCCAATAGTTGCGGTCTGAAGCTTCCAGCAGGCGGTTGGCCATGCGGCTGGATGCGGTTGGGTTCAGATTCGCCAGACGCTGGCGCATCTCTTCATCAAGAACGAAGGTCTCGGAAATCCGTTGATAGACCCAGTCATCGACCTGACCCGTCGTCGCAGACCAACCCATTGTATTGGTCACGTGGCTTTCGATCTGGCGAACACCTTCGGCGCCATGCTTGAGCAAGCCTTCAAAGAACTTTGGATTCAGTGCGCGCGACCGGGTTTCCAGCGCCACCTGATCCTTGAGGGTCCGGACCTTGGCCGCGCCGCGTGTCTGATCCCCGATGTAAACGGCCGCATCCGATCCACGGGCGCGTTTCACGGCGCGCGCAATGCCGCCCAGTGTGTCGAAATAGTGATCCACCGAAGTGACACCCAATTCAACCGATTCAAGGTTCTGATAGGCCAGTTCCACATCCGCCAGCGCTTGCTGCAACAGCTTGGGATTGGCAGCAGACTTCCCATCGACGCCGTAAGCAAAGCTTTTGCGGGTCTCATATGCGTCGGCCAGTTCGTCTTCTTCCCCAAAGGCGGAACTGTCGACCAGCTGGTTCACGTTGGACCCGTAGGCGCCTTCGGCATTGGAGAACACACGCAAGGCAGCCGTCTTCAGTTCGCAGCACTGAGTTTCGGCATAGGCAAGCGCGTGCGCTCGGATAAAGTTCTGATCCAGCGGCTCATCGGCTTCAGCACATTTCAATGCAGCCTCAGCCAGCATGTGGCTCTGCAAAGGCAAAAGATCGCGGAAAATGCCTGAGAGTGTCATGATGACGTCGATCCGGGGACGGCCCAATTCTTCGAGTGAGATCAGGTCTGCGCCAGCTAGACGGCCAAAACTGTCGAAACGCGGCGTGCAGCCCATCAATGCAAGCGCTTGGGCGATCGGCCCTCCGTCAGACTTGATGTTGTCGGACCCCCAGAGCACCAGAGCGATCGAGCGGGGCAGGGTGGGGTGTGTTTCAAGCAGCAGTTGCGCCTGTTTCGCACCATCCCGACAGGCATAAGCGGTCGGCATGCGGAACGGATCAAAGGCGTGGATATTGCGCCCGGTTGGCAGGATGTCAGGCGAGCGGATCAAATCGCCACCGGCAACAGGCAAGGTAAACCGCGCATCCAAAGCGTTCATGATACCGGCTAGTTCAGTGTCTTTTTTCAAAAGGGCGTCAGCCCGCGCCCGCGCATCGTTGTCGGCGTGTGCCATGAGATCGAGGTATTCTTCACGCGCAGCATCGCTCAGCGGCTGGCCAACGATGTGCAGCCCATCTGGGATCAGCGCGTCCTCGGTTTCTAGCAGTTTGAGCCATAGTGCCTCGGGGGCAGTCCCGCCCATATCAACCGCATCCGCCTGTTCCGCAATCAGCGTTTCGATATCAGCGCGGGCGGCTTCGTCGTTTGGCATAGCGCGCCAGCGAGTCAGGCTGTCCTTTAGCTCTGCCATGCCCTTGTAGAGACCGGCTGTAGACAACGGAGGAGTGAGGTGTGTGATCGTCACCGCGTTCGAGCGGCGCTTGGCTAGTGAGGCTTCGGACGGGTTGTTGGCCGCATACAAGTAGATATTTGGCATCTCGCCAATCAGGCGATCCGGCCAATCCTGTGCACCCATCCCGGCCTGTTTGCCTGGCATGAACTCCAGCGCCCCGTGCATGCCAAAGTGGAGAACCGCATCCGCGCGATACGTGTCACGCAGCCATTGATAGAAAGTGGTAAATGCATGTGTCGGGGCGAATCCACGCTCAAAAAGCAGGCGCATCGGGTCACCCTCGTAACCGAAAGCAGGTTGCACCCCGACGAACACGTTGCCCATCTCGGCCCCTAGTACAAAGACACCGCGCCCATCCGATTGCGCGCGGCCGGGGGCAGGGCCCCAAACAGCTTCGACTTCCGCCAAATGACGCGAGGTGCGGACAATGGTGTCGGCATCGACATGCGCCGCGACATTCGCCTCTTGCCCGTATTGGGCCGCATTGCCTTGCAGCACTTGCGCGCGCAAGTCGTCGACGGTTGCGGGGACGTCAACGGTGTATCCACGCGCTTTCATCTCGTTCAATGTATTAAAAAGGCTTTCAAAAACAGAAAGATATGCCGCTGTTCCGACCGCTCCGGCATTTGGCGGAAAACCGAAGAGTACGACGGCAATCTTCTTGCCTGCATTTTCTTTACGGCGCAGCTCGCCCAGACGGTGGGTCTTTTCAGCCAGCTTTTCGATCCGCTCGGGGCAGGGCACCATGGCTTTGGCCGCAGCCTGGGGCATGCATCTTTTATTGCACCCATTACACCCCTCAGGGCCCAGGCGGCCGCCAAATACGGTGGGGCAGGCCGCGCCATCAAGTTCCGGCAGGGCCACCAACATTGTCGTCTCGATCGGACCCAAACCGCCGGTGCTGTTCGCCCACTGTCCCAGTGTCTGGAACTCCAGCGCGTGGGCGGCAAGGTAGGGAACATCCAGTTCCGCCAGCATCTGTATAGCAGCGGCATTGTCATTGTAGGCGGGTCCACCCACAAGGCTAAAGCCGGTCAAAGACACAAGAGCATCAAGTTCTCCGCGGAAATACGCATCGACCGCAGGGCGCGCATCCAGACCTCCGGCAAAGGCGGGGAGAACCCGCATGCCCTTGGCCTCGAACGCGCGTATTACGCCGTCGTAATGGGCTGTATCCGCCGACAAAACGTAAGAGCGCAACATGATCAGGCCAATTGTCAGCGTGGCACCGACAGGGCCTGGGATGTCACCGGGATCAGTGGTGATACGTTGGGGCAAATCCGGGTGGTAAAGGCCGGTGTCCGGGTATTCGATGGGGGCGGCGGCCTCTGGCGCCTTGGCCCAAGCCGTGTCTGTCGCATAGCGGTTCAGCAGGAACTGCACCATTGCGCGCACATTGTCGTCTGACCCGCCAAGCCAGTATTGCATGACAAGGAACCAAGCGCGCAGGTCCTGTGCTTTGCCTGGCAGGAACTTGAGGATCTTGGGTAAGCGGCGCAGCATCGCCATCTTTTTTGCGCCGCTCTCGGTTGAGGGCTTGGATGAACCGCGCAGTCGTTTCATCAGCTTGCCCATGGTTGAGGGCGGGGCGGTCATGTCGAGCGTACCCATACGGGTTAATCGGACCACTTCGGCATCGGCAATGACACCAATCATTGCATCACAGTGATCGCGGCGCGCTTGCAGGGCGGGCAAGATTCGCGCCACGTGTTCTTCGAGAAACAAAAGGTTTGCGATGATGATATCGCCGTGGCGCACGGCCTCTTCGGCCGCTTCAAAGGCCTCTGCGCTCTCGCCCCATTCGGCGGCGGCATGAACCTGCAGATCGAGCCCCGGATAGTCCGAGGTCAAGTGTTCCATCGCGCGCATGGCAGGGCCAGCCGCATGGCTGTCCAGCGTGATGATCACCACGCGGTAACCGGGCAAGCGCCCCGTTATGCCAGTCTCATCGCGCATAATGGGCCTTTGCCTCGTAGAGTGTATCGACAGAAATCTGCGCAACGCCTCGTTCGCTTGCGAACGTTTCAGTATTGCGCCGCGCCTTGCCGCGTACAAAGAACGGGATCTTCTTCAATTCACGTTCCGCATCGTCCAACCAGATCACCTCTATGCCTTGCGCAGACTCGGAGGCGGTTTGGGCCGGTGATCCAGCGTTGACGCTGGGTTTTGGTGTGTGGCCGCCATGATGGCTTGGTCCAGCTGCATCATGGAATTCGAAATCGTCCCGGAACATGTGCAGCAGGTGCTCTTCCAGCCCCATGACCAGCGGATGCACCCAAGTGTCAAACAACACATTGGCGCCCTCGATCCCCATCTGTGGGGAATAGCGGGCGGGGAAATCCTGCACGTGTACAGGGGCGGAGATGACGGCACAGGGAATGCCCAGACGCTTGCCAATATGGCGCTCCATCTGGGTGCCAAGGATCATCTCGGGCTGCAAGCTTTCAATGACACGCTCGACTTCAAGGTAGTCGTCCGTGATGGTCGCTTCGATGCCAATTTCTTTGGCTTTGGCGCGGACTGGCCGGGCCATTTCGCGGTTGTAGCAACCTATGCCAACGACTTCGAAGCCCATCTCGTCCTGAGCCACACGGGCAGCGGCAACAACATGGGAGCCGTCACCAAAGATAAACACGCGTTTGCCGGTCAGGTAAGTGGAATCGACCGACTTAGAGTACCAAGGCAGGCGCAGGCGACTGTCATCAAGGTAGGCGTCCTTGCCCGTGATCGCGGCGACTTCCGCCACAAAATCTCGTGTGGCGCCGACGCCGATCGGCACAACTTTGGTGTAAGGCTGGCCGAGTTCCTTTTCCATCCAACGCGCGGCGGATTCTCCGGTTTCAGGATACATCAGTACATTGAAATGTGCGGCTCCCATGCGAGCGATGTCGCTTGGCGAGGATGTCATGGGAGCGACCACATTGACGCTGATGCCCATGTCCGAAAGTAGCGCGGTGACTTCCTGAATGTCGTCGCGATGGCGAAAGCCCAACGCGGTTGGGCCGATCAGGTTTGCGGTCACTTGCGCGGTGCGATCCATGGGTTTGGCGAGCGCCTTGACGATTTGATAGAACGTCTCGTCCGCGCCAAAGTTCTCTTTGCGCTGGTAGCTGGGAAGTTCCAATGCGATGACCGGTACGGGCAGGCCCATAGTTTCAGCCATGCCGCCGGGATCGTCTTGAATCAGTTCGGCCGTGCAGGATGCGCCGACAATGATTGCTTCGGGTTTGAACCGGTCATAGGCATCCTGAGCGGCGGTCTTGAACAGATTGGCTGTGTCGGCTCCAAGATCGCGGGCCTGAAAAGTCGTATAGGTGACGGGCGGGCGCTGATCCCGCCGTTCGATCATAGTGAACAGCAAGTCGGCATATGTATCGCCTTGGGGTGCGTGCAATACATAGTGCAGGCCTTTCATCCCGGTTGCGACTCGCATCGCGCCCACATGGGGCGGGCCTTCATATGTCCAGACGGTCAGCTTCATTCTGTGGCCTCGAGCTTAAGCAGATCCGCTCGCCGGATCGGGCGAGAGAACAGGCCTGCCAGATCGCCCGCCTGCTCGTAGAAATGAACAGGGGTAAAAACGAGTTCGATGGCCCACTTGGTGGCAAGGCCTTCGGCTTCCAGTGGATTGGCGAGGCCAAGACCGCAGACTGTCAAGTCGGGGCGAGCGTCGCGCGCGCGGTCAAGTTGTAGATCGACGTCTTGTCCTTCTGAGATCACGGGTCCTTCGGCGAGCATGTCGAGATCGGGGCCAACAATGCCTTTGTGAATGAACGGTGCACTCACCTCGACTGCTTCCATCCCGCATTCTCGGGTGAGGAATCGAGCCAGCGGTATTTCCAACTGGCTGTCTGGGAAAAAGAACACTGATTTGCCTTGCAAACCTAAGGCGGCTTGCGCAATGGCCTTGCGCGCACGGGCACGCGGGGCGGATGTGACTTGTTCGAACAATTCGAGCGAGACGCCAAATTCAGATGCGATTGCGGCCAACCACTGTGTTGTCCCTTCCTCGCCAAAAGGGAAGGGGGCGGGCAAATGGCGTGCGCCGCGGCGCGTCAGCGCATCATGCGTGTCACCCAGAAACGGTTGAGTCAGCGCATAGATCGTGCCGCTACCGACACCCAAGTCATCCGTTGCGCGGGGGGCAGGCAGTACTTTGATCGGGCCAATCCCCATTGCTTCAAGCAGACCAATGGCTTGTTCTTCGACCACGTCCGGCAAGGCGCCGACCAGCAGTAGCTGGCGCTGATCGTCTTTTGGCAAAACCGGAACCATTGAGGCAAGGCAGGCGTCTTCACCTTGCGTAAATGTCGTTTCGATGCCGGAACCGGAGAAATTCAGAACGCGGACTTTCGGCGCATGAGCTTGCGTCATCCTTTCAGCCGCCTTGGCCAAGTCTAGTTTGATCACTTCCGAAGGACAGGACCCGACAAGGAAAAGTTGCTTGATATCAGGACGGCGGGCCAGCAGTTCGGTGACGACTTTGTCCAATTCGTCCTGCGCATCGGCCAGACCTGCCAGATCGGTTTCTTCTAGAATTGCTGTGCCAAACCGGGGTTCCGCAAAAATCATCACTCCAGCGGCTGACTGGAGTAAGTGAGCACAGGTGCGTGATCCGATGACGAGGAAAAAGGCGTCCTGCATCTTGCGGTGCAGCCAGATGATTCCCGTCAGCCCACAGAAGACTTCACGTTGTCCGCGTTGCTTGAGAATCGGCGTATCGCGGCATCCGCCGGTGGCTGGAAGGCGGGGAATTTCGGTCATGCGGCAGCCTCCGTCAGGGTGTTTGCCTGCAGGCGCGCGGCACGCAGTTTCAGCACGAACTGGACGGCGTTAATGACGTAGGCTGCATAGGCAGCGAGCGCTAATAGCATCAGGGATTGAGGCGCCAGTGCGCCAGAAAAAAGGGCCCAAAGATAGGCTGTGTGCAGTGCGATCACGAAGAAGGAGAACACATCTTCCCAGAAAAAGGCTGGTGCCAGAAGGTATTGACCAAAAACAACTTTTTCCCAGATCGCGCCGGTTACCATGATCACATAAAGCACTGCGGTTTTAAGCACGATGGACCAGGTGGCGATAAGGTACCCCTCGCCCGTCGCCAGATAGCGCAGAACCAGAACCAACGAGATGAGAAAAACCACAAACTGCAAGGGGGCCAAGACCCCTTGAACAGGGGTCCAGATCGTGGCGTCGCGTCGCTTGCGTTCTTCTGGGGTATAGAGCCCGAGTGGCGCGCGCTGTGCTTGAGTGTGCATCGACATGTTGTCGTGCCTTTGGCTTGAATTCATGCTCTCGAAACTACTGGCTTGTGTGGAAAAGTGTCAATTAAAAGTTACACTCTTGATATGTGCAGGAGGTTGCCGTCCATGCCCGGGCAAAAGGCGGGAAATGGTGGAATAATGCTATTTTTATGGGTAAAAACATGCTAGAGGGAAAAACTATTCGGGCTGAGGTGCTGCAAACTGTCAAACAGAGTTGACATTGTGCGTGTCGAGGCAGAGTGTTTTTATGCGTATCCACGACTCTGACGCGCAAGAGTTGTTCATTGCGTTTGAACGGATCGAGGTCATCCATGGCGCAAGACGACACATTTGGCACGAGCGCCGCCCTTGGAGAGGGTGGCACCGGGATTGAGCCGCTGGCCAGTCAGGTGATTTCGGTGCTGTGTGAGCGTCAAACCGTGACAGTTGCGGGTGTGCGCCAGATTGCTCTCGATTATCTTGGGCGTGCGTTGTTGAGCAAATCAGGTTTTGACCCCGCGTGCGTATTGGACGAGTTGCGCGGGTTTAGACTGACCAGTGATGTCATCGTCGATCTTTATATACCGCAAGCGGCTGTTCAGTTGGGCGATCAGTGGATGTGTTCGGATGTTTCCTTTGCCGATGTGACCATTGGCGCGCTGCGCTTGCAATCGCTGTTGGCCGAGGCGTCAAATGGGTTGGTGTGGGCTGGGCAAGCACCGCGCGATGCTCTTGAAGCGCTGATCGTCGTGCCAGAGGGGGAGCAGCACTTTCTGGGTGCCAGCGTCGTTGCAGCACAGCTGCGCCGCGCAGGGTGCGATGTCAGTCTTGCGATTTCCGAAACCGCAGAACAGATCAAAACACGTGTCAGTGTGGACAAGCCTGATATGGTATTAATGTCGTGTGCACGCATAGATGCATTGGCATTGGTCGTCAAAACTGTAAAACAGATACAGGCAGCGGCAGATCCCGTGCCCGTGCTGGCTATTGGTGGGCCGTTGCGCGGAAATCTGGAAGAAATAAGAAAGCAGACAGGCGTCGATCTCGTGACAAATGTAGCGACAGAAGTGGTCGGATTTTGTGCCAAGCGCAAAAGGGCGTTGGGCCTGCAATGAAAACTGGCGGCAGCGATTTCTGGTCAAGCGGCGCCGTGCCGCTGATCGAACCTCAATTTCTAAGCAGTATCATTGCGGCGGCGTCTGACATTGCGCTCGTGGTCTCTGCCGAGGGCACGATTCTGTCGGTGCTGATCAACGCGCAGGATGACAGCTTTGGCAATTTGAACCATTGGGAAGGACGCGCTTTAGTTGATTTCCTGACTGAGGAAAGCATTGAAAAGTTTCAGGCGGCGCATGGCGCATACTTGTCTGGAACTCCGCCCAAAAAGTCGCTTGAGCTGAACCATCTGGACAATGCGACCTGGCAATACCCGGTCCGCTACACGTTCCACCGCTTTGGTCATGAAAACGCTGTATTGCTGTTAGGTCGTGATTTGCGTCCTATTGCTGAAACACAACAGCAACTTGTGCAGGCGCAAATTGCCCTTGAACAGGGCTACGAAGCGCGCCGGGAATTTGACACCCGTTACCGTGTGGTCATGGGTAACGTCGACGATGCTGTTGTGTTCCTTTCCGTTCAGACCGGGCGCATTGAAGACGCAAACGATCATGCCGCGGCTCTTTTGGGTTTAAAAACCGAGACGCTGATGGGGGCGACGTTTGCCAGCCTGTTCTCGGACCGCTCTGGCGCGGAGCTGACAGAAAGCTTGATGAACGCGACTTTGTCCGAGGATGCGGATCCAATTTCGGTGCGTGCCACACGAACCCGCCAAACGATTGAGATTCACCCAACCGTGTTCCGTACAGCTGGACAGCGTGTTCTGATGTGCCGTTTGCGCGGCGAAGACTTTGTGTCTGTACAACCAGATACCTCTGCACGTCACGCCGTTGCGCTCTTTCGGTCAACGACGGATTCAATTGTTTTTATCGATGCACGTGGCACTGTTTTGTCGGTGAATGATGCATTCCTTGATCTGATAGGGGCTGCGCACCTGAGTGATGTCGTCGGGGCTTCGCTCGCCGACTTCATGTCACGTGGACAGATTGATATGGGCGTGCTGCTGGAAAACGCGGCCAAAGCCGGTCAGATGCGTGTGTATGCGACGCGGCTGGTGAATGATCTTGGCGCACGTGTTCCTGTCGAAGTGTCGGCAGCCCGACTTGAAGATCCCGAACACCCTGCCATTGCCCTGATCCTACGCGATGTTAGTCGGCTTGAAGTTGTGCGCAAGGCCGACAGCCCATCGACAAACCTGCCCGATCCTGGCCGGAACGTCATGGATCTGGTTGGATCGGCCTCGCTCAAGGAAATTGTGGCCGAAACCACGGATGTCGTCGAAAAGATGTGCATTGAGACAGCTGTGAACCTTACACGCAACAATCGTGTCGCGGCGGCCGAGATGCTTGGTTTGTCGCGCCAGTCACTATACGTTAAACTGCGCAAATTCGGTCTTCTTAGCAAAGACAGCTGAGCAACCGCGTCAAGCCGACCTGACACTTGCGCCGACTCAAAGTGTCAGCCATAGTTGACACTATGGAAGCCAGCCAGTCCCTGTCTCAGCGCCGCTATCCCGAGCCTGCGGCTGCTCTGCGTTTGATCAAGCCGATCACGTGGTTCCCGCCGATGTGGGCCTATGTCTGCGGTCTCATTGCATCTGGGGCTACGGTGGCGGGGCAATGGCATCTCGTTTTGTTGGGCATTTTGCTGGCTGGTCCGATCGTTTGCGGGATGTCGCAAGCTGCCAATGATTGGTGTGATCGCCATGTGGACGCCATCAACGAACCTGATCGTCCGATCCCGTCGGGGCGTATCCCGGGTCGGTGGGGGCTGTGGATCGCGCTGGCGATGTCGGCCCTCTCTCTTTTTGTCGGTTGGCAACTTGGCCCGTGGGGATTTGGTGCCACCGTTGTCGGGGTGATTGCCGCATGGGTCTATTCGGCAGAGCCCGTGCGCCTCAAACGTTCAGGTTGGTGGGGCCCGGGCCTTGTCGGTCTAAGTTATGAAACCCTGCCTTGGATTACCGGAGCCGCCGTGCTGAGTGCGGGTGCGCCTCGCGCTGAGGTGTTGGTGGTGGCGTTGCTTTATGGGCTTGGCGCACACGGCATAATGACTCTCAATGACTTCAAAGCGCTGGAAGGTGACAAGCAGATGGGCGTGAATTCCCTGCCTGTGACTCTGGGCCCACGCCGAGCTGCGCAGGTTGCCTGCGCGGTGATGGCCATCCCTCAGATGATTGTCATCGCGCTGTTGTTCGTCTGGGATCGGCCTTTGCATGGCGCAGGAGTTGTGGCTGTCCTTGCTATTCAGTTCTGTGCGATGGCAGTGATGTTCAAAGACCCACGTGCCAAGGCCCCTTGGTACAATGGCACAGGGGTTTTGCTTTACGTCTCAGGCATGATGATTGCCGCCTTTGCTCTGAGGGGATTGGGATGAGCGAGGGTTGGGGGACATTGGCACGCCTGTGTCTGGTGAACGCCGCGATTGGTGGTCTTGCTGCTTTACCTGTGAACTTGTTCAATCGGTTGATGACGGTCGAACTGGCCTTGCCTGCGTTGCTGCCCGGTCTCTTGGTTGCCCTGCATTATGGTGTACAACTCACGCGACCCATGTGGGGGCATAGGTCTGATGCAAAAGGTGGTCGAACACCCTTTATCCTAGGCGGAATGACTGTTGTTGGTGCGGGTGTTCTGGGTGCGGCCTGGGGTATTGGAGTGGCCGAAGCATCTGTAACCACCGCACTTGCCATCTGGGTCGTCTCTTATGCCGCGATTGGCCTCGGAGTCGGGGCTGCGGGTACGTCGTTCCTGGCCCTTTTGGCCAGCGCATCTGGCCCGCGCAAAGGTGGTGTGGCCACGTTGGCATGGCTTTTCCTGATAGCGGGTGCCATCGCGGCCTCGATCGGAACCGGTATCGCACTTGAACCCTATAGCCCTGAACGCCTCGTCAATGTGGTCGCGGTCGTTGTCTTCATCGCGGTGCTTCTCTGCGTTCTTGCTACGTGGCGTGTTGAACGCGATGCGACCTATGCACCATCGGCAACTGATAAGCCTCTCAGGGAGGCGCTGCGCGCCACATGGGATGATCCTATCGCACGCCGTTTTACAGGCTTTGTCTTTCTGTCGATCCTCGCCTTTTACCTGTCTGAACTGATTTTCGAACCCTTTGCGGGTCATGTCCACGGGCTCAGCCCCGAAGATAGCACCAAGCTGTCGGGAGGCAAGGATGGTGCGGCGCTAATGGGGATGATCGGTGCAGGTATTATGTCGCATTTTGGACGTGGGACTTTGCGGTTCTGGGCTGTGGTCGGGTGTGTCCTGTCTGCCGCTGGTCTTTTGGGATTGGGCGCGGGGCTACCGCTGACGCCAAGCACGGTTGTTTTGGGTTTGGGCAATGGTCTGTTCGTTGTTGGTGCCGTTGGATCCATGATGCAACTTGCGGCCGCACACGCCCGTGCCACGGGCACCCGGATGGGTGTGTTTGGTGCTGCACAAGCCGTCGCCGCCGGCTTGGCCGGTCTGGTTGCCACAGGCATGCTTGATCTGAGCCGCATGATATTACCGGACGCTGCCGCCTATGGCGTCGTCTTCACACTCGAAGCAGCCCTGTTCCTTGTCGCAGCCATCGTGGCCGCGCGGGTGATGCAGGCGCCACAAATGAATGATGCAACCTTGGTTCCGGGGGAATGATCTGATGCATGACGTTGTTGTAGTGGGTGGAGGTCCGTCCGGGGCCACTGCGGCCGAAGATCTGGTACGCTCGGGTCACTCCGTCGCCCTTCTGGACCGCGAGGGAAGGATCAAGCCGTGTGGTGGAGCCATCCCTCCGCGGCTGATGCAGGATTTTCACATTGCCGAAGACCAGTTGCTGACCAAAGTCACAACGGCCCGCATGATTTCTCCCACGGGTCGCCATGTCGATATCCCCATTGAAAACGGCTTTGTCGGCATGGTGGATCGAAAGGACTTTGACCCCTTCCTGCGTGAACGTGCAGCTGAAGCGGGTGCCGAGTATTTTACCGGCACCTTTGTGCGGATCGAGCGGCCCGAGGGCTCACCTGTCGTCATTTACCGCGACAAGGCCACGCAGGAAGAACGCAAGTTGCCCTGCAAACTGGTGATCGGGGCGGATGGCGCCAAATCCCGCGTCGGTCTGGCCGAGGTCAAGGATGCCGACAAGGTCCCCCTGGTCTTTGCCTATCACGAGATCATCAAGGCACCGCCGAAGACGGAAGTCTATGATCCGGTTCGTTGTGACGTGATCTATGACGGTGCGATTTCTCCGGATTTCTACGGCTGGGTGTTCCCGCATGGAGACAGTGCCAGTGTGGGCATGGGCTCTGAGCAGTCCTCGGTTGATCTGAAAAAAGCGACGGCGGCTTTGCGTACGGCGTCTGGCCTTGATCACTGCGAAACCCTGCGCCGCGAAGGCGCGCCCATCCCGCTCAAGCCGCTGGATTGTTGGGACAACGGCAAAGACGTGGTGTTGGCCGGAGATGCCGCAGGTGTCGTTGCCCCGTCTTCGGGCGAGGGCATTTACTATGCGATGGTTGGGGGCCGGGTGGCGGCTACGGCTTGTGCGGCGACGCTGGCCTCGGGTCGCGTCAAGGATCTGAAACTGGCCCGCAAACTTTTTATGCGCGAGCACAAGATGGTGTTCCGGGTTCTCGCATCGATGCAGAACGCGTACTATCGCAGCGACAACCGGCGCGAACGCTTTGTATCCCTGTGTCATGATGTCGACGTGCAACGCCTGACCTTTGAGGCGTATATGAACAAGAAACTGGTGCGCGCCCGTCCCATGGCCCACCTGAAAATTGGTATCAAGAACATGGCCCACCTGACCGGCCTCGTTAAGGCAAACCACGTATGAGCATAATGATCCCTGCATGGGTCGATGGAACATTGACCCCGGTCGAAAAGCTGGATGCGCACAAGCGCGGTCTGCGTCACAAGGCCGTATCGGTGTTTGTGGTACGCGGCACCGAAGTTCTGATGCAGCAACGCGCGATGGGCAAGTATCACACGCCCGGTCTGTGGGCGAACACGTGCTGTACCCATCCTGACTGGGAAGAGGCACCATCTGTCTGCGCCGTGCGTCGTCTTGAGGAAGAGCTTGGCATCACGGGCCTGCCACTCGAACATCGTCACCATTTGGAATACCGCGCTGATGTTGGAAACGGCTTGATCGAACATGAAGTGGTCGATGTCTATCTGGGCCGCGGCACGGACAGTTTGGTGGTTGCACCCAACCCCGAAGAAGTCATGGCGATTGAGTGGATGGATTACTACGACTTGATAGCCTTGGTGCGTCGTCAGCCGGATCGGTTTACGCCATGGCTGCGAATTTACCTCGCAGATCATGCGGACACGATCTTTGGCGCTGATTTGGCGCAGGCTGCGCGGGTGTGAGCGTAGAAACCTATCTGCTTTACCTGGCCGCCGTCGCGGTCTTTTTCGCCACGCCACCCGATACAAGCCAATTTCTTATTGTCTCCAATGCTATGAAACACGGGCTGAGACGGAGCCTTTGGGTTATCTGTGGGGACCTGAGCGCAAACGTTTTGCAGATGACAGCAGCGGCCTTTGGCCTCGCGGCGATCATCGCAACGTCGGCGCAAGCCTTTGGGTGGATCAAGTGGATCGGAGTTGCATACCTCGCTTGGATTGGGGTGCAGCTCGTAATTCCGCGCGGAGCGCAGGGGCCAGAACAGGCGATACCTGAACCGCGCCGAACCGGACTGTTCCGTATGGGTTTCGTCACATCGATGACAAACCCATATGCCGTGGTCTTCTTTGCTGCCCTCTTTCCACAGTTCATCGACCCTAACGCTTCTATTCTGCCACAGTTGGTGATCCTTGGGATCACCTATCTGATTGTGGACGGGGTGACGCTTGTGCTGTGGGGATGGGCTGGGGCCCGCGTGGCCGTTCGGCTCAAGAACATGTCTCTGACAGTCATAAACCGGATCAGCGGAGGCCTCATGATTGGTGCGGCTGTCCTTTTGGGCTTCAAGGATATCGCGCCGGAACGGTAACTCTGGCGATTGATGCAGCCCGTTGCATGTCCTAAACCTGTCCAGACTTTTGCACGGCGCAACTGAACCAAGGACTAATGGACATGACTCACATTCTGGCAATCGATCAGGGCACAACATCCTCGCGGGCCATTGTGTTTGGGCCAGACATGACCCCAGTTGCCAGCGCGCAGCAGGAGTTTCCCCAGCACTTCCCCGCCAGTGGGTGGGTGGAACACGACCCAAGCGACCTGTGGGCCACCGTGCAATCCACGTGCAAAGAAGTGATGGAAACGACTGGGCTTGGTCCGTCTGACATTGCCGCCATCGGCATCACCAACCAACGCGAAACGACGGTCATCTGGGACGCGGAAACAGGCGAGCCACTACACAATGCCATTGTATGGCAGGATCGACGCACCGCACAGATGTGTGAAACCCTGCGCGGCCAAGGGCACGGAGATCGCGTGACGGCGATCACCGGACTGCTGTTGGACCCCTATTTTTCGGCGACCAAAGTCAAATGGATTCTGGATCAACACGACGGATCAAGAGAGAAAGCCGCAGCAGGCAAGTTGCTGTTTGGAACAGTCGACAGTTTTCTGATCTGGCACATGACCGGGGGCCGCGCCCACGTCACTGACGCCACAAATGCTGCACGCACCATGCTATATGACATTCACAAAGGCGCATGGAGCGCCGAGATGTGCACTATGTTGGACATCCCCAAGCAGATGCTGCCTGAGGTCCGCGACTGTGCCTCTGACTTTGGAATAACTGATATCCTTGGCGGTGAAACGCCCATTTACGGCGTGGCCGGCGATCAACAGGCGGCGACCATCGGGCAGGCCTGCTTTGAACCGGGCATGTTGAAATCGACCTATGGCACGGGGTGCTTTGCATTGCTCAACACAGGGTCTGCTCCTGTGACGTCCAACAACCGCTTGCTGACTACGGTTGCCTATCAGCTGGACAGTACGCCGACCTATGCGCTTGAAGGGTCCATCTTTATTGCAGGCGCGGTCGTCCAATGGCTGCGGGATGGGCTTGGCATCATCGGATCCGCATCAGAAACCCAAGGGCTGGCCGAGCAAGGCCGAGGTGATGTCACACTGGTGCCTGCCTTTACAGGTCTGGGCGCACCATATTGGAATCCGGACTGTCGAGGTGCGGTCTACGGGCTTACTCGTGACACGGGGCCAGCCGACATGGCGCGTGCTGCACTGGAAAGCATTGGCTTTCAAACGCGGGACTTGTGGGAGGCGATGCGCGCCGACTGGCCGGATGGAGACGCAGCCGTTTTGCGCGTCGACGGTGGTTTGAGTGCGAACAATTGGGCAATGCAGTTTCTATCAGACATGTTGGGCGCACCGGTGGACCGGCCTCAAGGTCTGGAAACCACAGCGCTCGGTGCTGCTTGGTTGGCTGGCATGCGAGCGGGTGTTTATCCGGATGCGGCCGGTTTTGCAGCAACTTGGGCACGCGAAGCCCGGTTTGAACCCGCTTTGGCAGAGGCAGAGCGAGAAGAGGCTTACGCGCGTTGGCAACGCGCAGTCGCTGCTACTCAAGCCGTATAGTCGCATCGCTTGGGGTTGTCGCGTGGCCTTCTGCTGCTTGTAATGCGGATTATGTGAAATAATACGAGTGGTATGAACACCCGTGGTGTTTGATCTCATGTCCGGACACGCAGGCGCCGCAGCAAAAGACTTGTCCCACATGTTGCGCCCTGCCACAGTCGGGCAACGAACGCTGATCTTGTGCGAGAGATCCCAATGCGAGAGCCGGGCGCAGTGCACAAATACAGGGAGCCAAGCATGACACCTGACATGACCAAAACACCAACTGTTACTCCGTTCTTCGACAATCGGTCCAACACCATTTCATATGTGGTGCAGGAGCCTGACGGGCCCGGATGTGCCGTGATCGATGCAGTGATGGACATCGATTATGCAGCAGGAAAGCTCAACTTTGATGGTGCCGATGCCATTATTGAACACATCAAAGCAAATAAACTCAGGCTCGACTGGATCATTGAAACGCATGTCCATGCCGATCACCTTTCCGGCGCGCCCTACATTCAGGAGGCACTGGGCGGCAAAATCGGCATCGGGTCCAAAATTACTGAAATCCAAGATACCTTCGGCAAAGTGTTTAACGAGGGCACAGAATTTCAGCGCGATGGTTCGCAATTTGATGCGCTTTTCAAGGACAACGACACTTATTCAATAGGGGCAATGACGTGTTTTGCGATGCACACGCCCGGGCATACACCTGCCTGCATGGTCCATGTGATGGGCGATGCAGCTTTTGTCGGGGACACGTTGTTCATGCCGGATGGCGGCTCAGCCCGCGCGGATTTTCCCGGTGGTGATGCGGGCGAGTTGTATGACAGCATCATGCGTGTGCTGGCGCTGCCCGACGAGATGCGTTTGTTTATCTGCCATGATTACGGCCCCGGTGGACGGGCGATTGCGTGGGAAACAACCGTTGCCGAAGAGCGGGACAAGAACATCCATGTTGGTGGCGGCAAAACGCGCGAGGATTTCATCAAGTTCCGTACAGAGCGGGACGCGCAACTCGCTATGCCTTCGTTGATCATCCCGGCCCTACAGGTCAACATGCGGGCTGGCGAAATACCGCGCGATACTGAGGGTGACATGGCCTTGAAGGTGCCTTTGGGCAAACTTTAGATAGTTCTTTGATAATCTCAAAGAATCTGGCGCGAACAATCCGGTCGCTACAGGCATGCCCTTGCCAATGAGGCTTGATAGCTCAACACTCAGGTCATGACACTGTTCACTCGCATTGATGACAAACGGGATGATTTGATCGCGCTGACCCAAGCGTTGATCCGCATCCCTACGTTAAACCCACCGGGCCGACACTATCACGATATCTGCGCGCTGGTGGATGCGCGGCTGAAAGCGCATGGGTTTGAAACCCAGATGATCCGCGCCACTGGTACGCCCGGGGACAGCGACAGCTATCCCCGTTGGAATCTCGTAGCGCGGCGCGCTGGGACAAACGCTGGTGAATGTGTGCATTTCAACAGCCATCACGACGTAGTAGAAGTTGGCCAAGGTTGGACACGCGATCCGTTTGGCGCCGAGATTGAAGGCGACAAAATCTACGGGCGTGGCGCGTGCGACATGAAAGGGGGTCTCGCGGCCTCTGTCATTGCGGCTGAGGCGTTCATTGAAGAACACCCCGAGTTTTTGGGCGCCATCGAGATCAGCGCCACGGCAGATGAAGAATCTGGTGGTTATGGAGGTGTGGCGTACCTTGCGGAACAGGGCTTTTTCGCGCCATCCCGCGTGCAACATGTGATTATCCCTGAACCGCTTAACAAAGACCGCATATGTCTGGGCCATCGCGGCGGTTGGTGGGCCGAGATTGAGACAAAGGGTGAAATCGCGCACGGATCGATGCCCTTCCTTGGTGATTGCGCCGTGCGGCATATGGGGGCGGTTCTTGAGACATTCGAAACTGAATTGTTCCCCGCCATGGCCGCCCGCCGCACGGAAATGCCGGTGGTGCCGGACGGTGCGCGACAATCCACAATGAATATCAATTCGATTCATGGCGGTCAGGCTGAGCCAAGTGATGACTACGACGGTTTGCCTGCCCATTGTGTGCCTGACAGCTGTCGTATCGTGATCGACCGCCGGTTTTTGGTTGAGGAAAACGTTGAGGAGGTACGAGCCGAAATCGTCGCCCTTCTTGAAGGACTCAAAGTATCGCGGGACAAGTTCGACTACGATATGCGCGAGTTAAACGTTGTGTTGCCGTCCATGACTGACAAATCAGCCCCCGTTGTTGAAACCATAGATGCAGCTATTCAAGACGTTCTCGGGGTCGAGCCGACCTACGTGGCCTCGCCTGGTTCGTATGACCAGAAACACATCGATCGCATCGGGCAATTGCACAATTGCATCGCCTACGGCCCGGGAGAATTGGAACTGGCGCACAAACCTGACGAATGGATTGGGATCACTGATATGCTCGACAGCGCCAAAGTGATGGCGGCAGCGTTGCAAAAGCTCTTATTGCCGACCTAGCCTATCTGTTTGATTGGCCAGTGGCCAAAGCCAACCCTTCGACAATCGCTGTTAGTGCGGCACCCCGATGCACCTGAGCGCGCGCGAACCGACGCGTCAAGGCAGCCTCAATCACCTGCATAAGGCTTGATCCGCCAACAAAGATCAGGCGATCCACGGCATCAGGATCCACGCCTGCTTGGGTCATGGTGTCCGATGCGGCCTCGCCAACGCGCTCTGCCATCTGTGCAAGGGTTGCAGTCATCGCCACAGGATAGAGAGGCGCGCACAGGCCCTTTTCAATCATGCTGAGGTCAATATCCGGTAGGGCTGATGTCTGCATATTGGCGGCGATTTTTGCAGTCTCGACGGCAAAGGCGATGTCGTGGCCAACCTCCTGCTCAAGTACCTGCACAAGCCGGTTCAGATGTGTGGGATCGACGGCATATTGGGCCAACTCGCGTGCTGCGCGGCGAGTCTCATGAGTGTAAAGGAACGGAATCTTCTGCCATGTGGCAAGTTCGTGGAAGATTGCGTTTGGGGCGACATGAGTCTGATCCCCGAATGCGTGGCGAATGGCTGATCCCATGCCCAGTTCCGGCATCACAAAAGCCAAGTTGAGCGCGCGGTCAAAATCGGTGCCCCCCAGCCGCACACCGTGGCTGGCCAGAATATCAATGCCGCTGTCAGTACCTTGGCGGAACAGGGTAAAATCCGATGTACCCCCACCAATGTCCACGACCAGGCCAAGGTCGCCCGGGTGCAGAACGGACCGGTTGGCCAGAGCGGCGGCCTCTGGTTCGGGCATGAAGGTCACACCCTTGAACCCGGCTGCATGATAGCAGTCGGTTAAATCCACCAGCGCCTGTGCATTTCGTTTTGGATCGGCCGAATGAAACAGGACGGGGCGCCCTGATAGCGCAGTATCGAATTCGAGGCCGGTCGCCCGCTCCGCACGAGACTTCAGTTCGGCTAAAAAGCGGCCGACGATGGTGATGAAGTCAACTGATTCATTGAGAAAAGTGCGCCGCTCGCGCATCAGCGATGTCCCAAGCAAGGATTTGAGCGCCCGCACATAGCGCCCCTCGTCCCCTGCGATCAAAGCTGCATTTGCCGGGCTTCCGTAGATTGCGCGCCGCGCTTCGAAATCCAAAAATACCGCCGTCGGCAGAGTGGTTGCACCGCTCTCAATTGGGATTAACTGCGCGGCCCCATCAACACATATCCCGACCGCCGAATTCGACGTGCCGAAATCCACCCCTAAAACTGCCATCGGCCCTGCCCCTTGCGCTGAAAGCTGCCCGCCTATCGCAGCGTTACGGGCGTGCCAAGGGTTGTGCGCTGGCAAAGTTGCGCGGATTTGGCTAGCCTTTTGCCAACTGTCATCTGAGGGAGACACCTATGACTCATATTCGCCCCCTGTTCATCGCTGCGGCAAGTGCTGTGCTATTGGCTGGCATGGCCAACGCCAAAACCGACATCACCGTTGCCATGCAACTCGAGCCTCCGCATCTTGATCCGACATCTGCGGCGGCCGGGGCGATTGATTCGGTCCTTTACTCCAATGTGTTTGAGGGACTGACCCGTTTCGTGGGCGACGGATCGGTTGTGCCGGGACTGGCCGAAAGCTGGGAAATCTCGGACGATGGGCTGACCTACACCTTTTCGCTGCGCGAGGGCGTGACGTTTCACGATGGCACCACAATGGACGCAGAAGATGTGAAGTTCACCCTTGATCGTATCCTCGACGAAGAGAGCGCGAATGCCCAAAAGGCCCTTTATGCCGCAATCAGCGGTGTTGAGGTTGTCGACCCCTCGACAGTGCGCGTCACTCTATCCGAGCCAAACGGCAACATGCTGTTCAACCTTGCTTGGGGGGATGCCGTCATTGTCGCCCCGGAGTCGATTGAAAACATCAAACAACAACCCATCGGCACCGGTCCATTCAAGTTCGACAGCTGGACGCAAGGTGACAGCATCGAGATCAGCCAGTACGGCGACTATTGGGGCGAACAGCCCGCGCTGACCGAAGCGACGTTCAAATTTATCTCTGACCCCACGGCGGCCTTTGCTGCGATGATGGCCGAAGATGTAGACGTGTTCACAGGCTTTCCTGCCCCTGAAAACCTACCCCAATTTGACGCCGACCCCCGTTTTCAGGTTTTGATCGGCTCGACAGAAGGCGAAACGATCCTGTCGACCAACAACAAACAAGCTCCTTTTGATGATGTGCGCGTGCGTCAGGCGGTGGCGCACGCCATTGACCGTCAGGCGATCATTGACGGTGCCATGTTTGGCTACGGCACACCGATTGGAACGCATTTCGCGCCTCACAATCCCGCGTATGTGGATCTCATCGGTGAGTCCGCTTTTGATCCGGACAAGGCTCGTGCACTTTTGGCCGAGGCGGGTATGCCCGATGGGTTTGAAACGACGCTGCATTTGCCACCTCCATCTTATGCCCGGCGTGGGGGCGAGATTATCGCCGCTCAACTGGCCGAGGTTGGCATCACCGCTGAGATCATCAATGTGGAATGGGCGCAGTGGCTTGAAACTGTGTTTCGGGGCAAGAACTTTGGACTGACCATCGTCAGCCATACCGAGCCCATGGACATTGGTATCTACGCCAATCCTGACTACTACTTTCAATATGACAATCCTGCGTTTCAGGAGCTAATGAGCACCCTGAACGCGACCACGGACCCAGAGGCACGCAATAGTCTGATGGCCGAAGCCCAGCAGATCATCGCGGGCGATGCGGTGAATGGTTACCTGTTTCAACTGGCGCAACTGTCCGTCGCAAAAGCAGATGTTCAAGGTTTGTGGACCAATGCCCCGACGCAAGCCACAGACCTAACAGGCGTAAGCTGGGCTGAGTAAGAAGCGCGAGGCGCACCGACTGGTGCGCCTTACGTTTCTTCGCAATTTCAGGAGAACTTGATGCAGATTTTTGCTGCAGGAACGCGCCCGTCGATGCGTGCTAATTCCGACTACTTTACAGGCACGGTCTGGCAAGATCCGATCATCTCAACCGAGGCTCCTGCCCGCTTGCATGCGCTCTGCGTACATTTTGAACCCGGCGCACGCACCGCATGGCACACGCATCCCTTTGGTCAAACATTGCATGTCACACAGGGTGCCGGGCTCGTGTGTCTGCGCGGTGAACCACCGCGCGTCATCCGGGCCGGAGACACTGTGTGGATTCCGGCGGATGCGGAACATTGGCACGGCGCCGGGCCGGACACGACAATGACCCATGTCGCGATGCAGGAAATGCAGGATGGGTCAGCCGCCACTTGGCTGGAGCATGTGAGTGATGCGGATTACGGGATGGAACCGGCGTAGAGGCGCCGCCCCCTCACACTTCGTTTTGCAAGGTAATGGAGCAGGATCAAAGGGTGGTGACCATTGATCGCAAGCCGTCTCGGATCGGACCATGGCGTGGTTCATCAGCTAAGGTTGTGAACCAGTGTTCTGGTGGGTTTTTCCCTCTCCGGTTGCCGTCAAAACGGAGCGCGCGAAGGGTTTCCTCGGCCTTTGGTGTGACACGGCTGGGCACCTCAAAGCCATTCAGCGTTGCCCAAACGCCTGTCCACAAACGCCCCACAGACCAAGGGTTGTACCCGCCTCCGCCCAAAACCAACAGTCGCGGCGCTAGGCCCATTAGACTGTCTACGATGGCCCAATGGGCCTGGTTGGACAGCGACAAATGGGCCTGAGGGTCTTCCTCGACTCCGTCAGCGCCGCACTGCAACACGATTGCATCCGGGCGGAAAGCGGTGGTGCGTGGCAGGATCACTTCGTCCCGGATCAACGCCATCTCATCATCATTGAGACCGCGCGGTACCGGTATGTTGATCAGAGCGTCTTTTGCACCCAAGGCGCCGGTCCTTGGCCAAAGTCCGTCCTCGTGCACCGAAATCATGAGCACATCTGGATCTGTGCCGAAGGCATGCTCCACACCATCCGGGTGGTGTGCGTCGATGTCGATATAAACGACGCGCTTAGCCCCATTCCGGCGCAAAGACAGGATGGCGAGTACCGGGTCGTTGAGATAGCAAAACCCCCCCGCCCGATCCGGCATACCGTGATGTGTTCCACCCGCCGGATGATAAACAACCCCGCCCTTGGCGAGTAACTCACCGGCCAGCAATGCCCCCCCCGCAGCAGTCGCCGGGCGACGGTACATTTCGGGGAAAACCGGGTTGTTTGGCGTCCCAAGCGCATGGCGCGCCCGCACTGCATCGCTGACGGCTTGTGCCTCTTCGGCTGCGTGCAGGGCAGCGACATATTCGGGCGTGTGCCAAATCGTCAGAGCTGTGGGTTTGACCCGTGGGCTTGGCACGAAAACATCGGGTGGCAGCCAATCCATATCACGGCTGAGGTCCATCACTGTCGAAACGCGCGGGACCCGAAGCGGATGCCAACCGCCATAGCTAGAGCCACGATAAATCTCGGAACCGATGAAAAGGGGCCTGTCCATGGCCCCTTACATAGATGGTTTTAGGCTAGAGACTACAGGTTATGCCGCTGTCGCACCCATGGTTTCCGCTTGTGCCAGCCAGCGGTCAATCTTCGTGGCGTCAGCCAATTTGACCGAACCCATCTGGACGACTTTTCGCGGCTTGATCCCGGTGAATTTCATTACCTGATTGCGCATTACACGGCGGCCCGGGCTGCGGTAAATCAGTGTATCGATCCAACTGGGTGTGTCTGAGGTGATGATCGCATCGCCCGTGCGGCCCGTCAGAAGCTTGTCCCAGGCGACGCCCTTCGCTTTGTATTTATAGGCAAAGCCAGAAAGCAGACCAGCATCCAATACAGCTTTGGCTTTGCTGGGCATCGCGCCCCACCAGTAGGGATGCACGATCATTACGTGATCGGCCCAGCGAATGTTCTCCTGCCATTCAGCCAGATCAGGTGTCAGGTCTCTGCGTTTGTCGTACCCATCAAAGTCCTGGTCAACGTCCATATCAGCAAGCGCCATAACTCGGACTTCTGCGCCATTTGCTTCCGCCCCTTTGGCATAGCGTGCAGCGAGAGCGGTGTTCAAAGAGTTTGATTTCGGGTGCGCAACCCAGATGAAGATTCGTTTGCTCATGTGAGAATTCCTTTGTTGCGATTTGCTTTACGCAGTGTCAATTGACAGCGTGTCAACTAAGTGCTACTTTACAGCATGTCAAGCACTTCTTCAGATACCCCGACCAGAATTTTGCAAGCGACGCTAAAGCTGCTGGAACAACCCGATGCCAAGCTGCCTACGATGTCTGACATCGCGCGGGCGTCTGGCGTCAGTCGGCAAGCGGTATATCTGCATTTCCCAAGCCGTACCGAAGTTCTGGTGGCAGCGACGCGGTATCAGGATCAAAGCAATGATGTGAACGCAGCCCTCGCCCCAAGCCGCACGGCGCGCTCTGGTACAGAACGGCTGGATGCTTTCGTCACTGCATGGGGCAACTACATTCCACACATCTACGGGGTTGCCCGTGCAATCCTGGCGGTGGTGGACACGGATGCCGAAGCTGCCGCAGCATGGAACACACGTATGGCTGACATGCGCGAAGGATGTGCTGCCGCCGTACAGGCCCTTGTCGATGACGGCAGTTTGCCTGAGCGGACTGATCCCGAACAAGCCACTGATCTGCTGTGGACCCTGCTGTCCGTGCGGACCTGGGAAAACCTGACCCAGACCTGCGGTTGGGATCAGGATTGTTACATCGACACGATCCGCGGGTTGGCTTTGGCCGCTCTGGCCCAGGACACTGGAGCGCTTACCGACGTGCTTGCGCACACTGAAGGCCGCGCCTAACGTCAGCCTTGATGCTGCGCTATGCCCTGAAACGTCTGCTCTCTTTGCTGATCAGCCTCGCGATTGCGTCGTTGGTGATCTTCACCGTGATTGAGGTGGCACCAGGTGATCCAGCCTCATTCATGCTCGGGATCAACGCCCAAGAAGATACGCTCGCAGCGCTACGCGCAGAACTTGGGCTCGATCAGACGAAAGTACAGCGCTACCTCGCCTGGGTCGGCGGAATGGTGCAGGGCGACTTTGGCACCTCGTATCAGTATCGAACTCCTGTTTCCAAGATGATCGGTGACCGGCTCTGGGTGTCGCTGCCGCTCGCACTTTATGCGCTGATCCTGTCCACGCTGATCGCCTTTCCGGCTGGCATCTACGCCGCCTCACGTCGTGGCAAGGCCGGGGACATCGGAGTCATGGGCGCGACTCAAATCGGGGTTGCGATCCCGAATTTCTGGTTTGCGATGATGCTGGTGTTGGTGTTTGCGATCAATCTGCGTTGGTTCAGCGCTGGCGGTTTTGCAGGCTGGGATGAAGGTTTCTTCGCAGCACTTAAATCCCTGACACTGCCCGCCATTGCGCTGGCCTTGCCTCAAGCAGCGATATTGGCGCGGGTGATGCGCTCGGCCCTTTTGGATGTGTTGGGAGAGGACTTCATGCGTACGGCGCGTTCAAAGGGATTGAGCCGTGGTCAGGCCCTGCGCCGACATGGGCTGCGCAATGCGATGATCCCAGTCCTGACAATCCTTGGACTCCAATTTTCTTTCCTTCTCGCCGGAGGGATCATCATCGAACAGGTGTTTTACCTTCCCGGTTTGGGCCGACTGATTTTCCAAAGCATCTCGGCGCGTGATCTGATCGTGGTTGAAAGCGTGACAATGCTGCTGGTGTTTGCGGTGATCGTCGTCAATTTCGCCGTTGATCTGGCCTATGCGGCCGTTGACCCACGGCTGAGGGCGCGCACATGAGCCGGACTTTGTTCCTTGGCGGGGCGGTATCGGCACTGTTGGTGCTGGCCGCGCTGGTGTCCTTTGTCTGGACGCCGTTTGATCACACCGCGATGGATATTCCGGCCAAGTTACAGACCCCAAATGCGGTGCACTGGTTCGGCACAGACCATTTCGGGCGGGACATGTTTTCGATGATCATGGTCGGTGCACGCACTTCAATCGCTGTTGCTGTCGTCGCAGTGGGCATCGGGATCGGGCTTGGTGTGCCGTTGGGCCTTTGGGCGGCAGCTCGGCAAGGTGGTTGGGTGGATGAGGTGATCATGCGCGGCAATGATCTGATTTTTGCCTTTCCCAGCCTAGTCATTGCCATCCTGATCACCGCCATCTTTGGCGCGGGGGCGATTAATGCGATTATCGCGATCGGTATCTTTAACATTCCTGTCTTTGCCCGCGTGACGCGCGGTGGGGCCCTGCCCCTTTGGGCGCGCGAATTCATCATGGCGGCGCGTGTGGCCGGAAAAGGACCGGCGCGGATCAGCCTTGAGCATATCTTGCCCAACATCGCCAACCTGCTGATTGTTCAGGCAACAATCCAATTCTCTCTCGGAATTCTGGCCGAAGCGGCACTGTCCTATGTTGGTCTTGGCGCGCAACCTCCTACCCCAAGCTGGGGGAGGATGCTGGCAGATGCACAAACTTTGGTCAGTATCGCTCCGCACATGGCTTTGGTGCCCGGCTTTGCCATCATAGTCACTGTTTTGGGTCTGAACCTGTTGGGCGATGGCCTGCGTGACGCTCTGGATCCCCGATTGCGGGTGGCCCGAGCATGAGCCTGCTTGAGGTCAAAAACCTGTCGCTGTCGATCCACGGCACACCGATCCTACACGATGTTTCATTGACAGTAGCGCCGGGAGAAGTCGTGGCCGTTACCGGCGAAAGCGGGTCGGGCAAATCGATGACGGCTCTGGCAATCATGCAACTGCTCCCCGATGGCAGCGAGACGACCGGTGCTGTCGGCTTTGACAGTGAGGATGTCACGCAATCAACCGAGGCGCGTATGTGCGCGCTGCGCGGCAACAACATCGGCATGGTGTTTCAAGAGCCGATGACGGCCCTGAACCCCGTGCAAACCATCGGCGCCCAAGTGGGCGAAACAGTTCAGTTGCATCGCCCCGATCTGGACGCCGAGACTCGCACGGCAGAGGTATTGGAGCGGGTTGGACTGGCGGGCATATCACCCCGCCGCTATCCCCATGAACTTTCGGGCGGACAACGCCAGCGCGTTGTCATTGCCATCGCAATCGCCTGCGGACCAAAGCTGCTGATCGCGGACGAGCCAACGACAGCTCTGGATGTTACAACCCAAGCGCAAATCCTAGACCTGTTGGTGCAATTGGCCCAGGAGGACGGGATGGGCCTGCTGATGATCACCCACGATCTGGCCGTGGTGGCAAACTTGGCCCACCGCATCGTCGTGATGCAAAATGGTGCCGTGGTCGAGGCCGGGGATACCCCTGCATTACTGAAGGCGCCAAAACACCCCTATACCAAGGCGCTCTTTGCCGCCTCAGCACATCAGGCCACTCTGCCAGATCAGACGGCACATCAACCTCTGCTTCAGGTGCGCGGCGTGGTGCGCGACTACACTCTGCCCCGCACACGACTGTTTGCACCTCCGGGAACCCACCGCGCGGTGGACAACGTCAGCTTTGACATCCCACGCGGGGGACGGGTCGGGCTGGTTGGAGAGTCGGGGTGTGGCAAGTCCACCCTCACCCGCGCCATACTAGGACTGGAGCCGGTACAGGCTGGCGAAATACTGTTGGACGGCCAACCAGTATTTGCAAGTGGCGCGCCCAACCTTGCCGTGCGGCGCAAGATGCAAGTGGTGTTTCAGGACCCCTATGGCAGTTTCAATCCCCGCCACCGCGTGTCCCGCCTGATCACCGAGCCGTTCCATTTGCTGGAAACACCCCCGGCAGATCGTGCCGCGCGGATTGCAGAGGCCCTGAGCGCCGTTGGCTTGTCACCCGATGATGCCCACAAGTATCCACATCAGTTTTCCGGAGGACAACGCCAGCGCCTCGCAATCGCGCGCGCGCTGATCATCCGCCCCGAACTGATCGTGTTTGACGAGGCCGTGAGCGCGCTCGATGTGTCAGTGCGCGCCCAGATCCTCGACCTCATCGCCGATCTGTGCGGGCAGTACGACCTGACCTACTTGTTTATTTCACACGATCTGAGTGTCGTGCGCGGGATCACGGATCAGGTAATGGTCATGCAGCACGGTAAAATCGTGGAACAGGGCGACACAAGCGATGTCTTTGATGCGCCCAAACACCCCTATACCCAAACGCTGATCGAGGCGGCGCCAAAGCTGCCAAGAACCGGATCATGAGGCCAGACGTATCAGTGAACACGTTGCAGCGCAGCGACGCGGCATGGCTGCACGAGGTCACAACGGCTTATTTCCATGAGTTGGTCCCAAGCGTTCCGCCCCTCCCAACGCAAGAGATTGATCACTGGTTTGAAGACCCGGACTGTTACGTTCTCTTGATTACTGTCGAAAACGAGCGCGCAGGTTTTTCCCTGATCGATCGGGTCGAAGAACACCATGAACTGGCCGAACTCTGTGTCTTGCCCAATTGGCGCGATGCTGGCGTCGGAACCAAAGCGGCCACCGTATGTTTAGAGAGGTTTCCTGGGCCGTGGGCCCTTGGGGTGGCCTCCGCTTTACCTGGCACGGCGCGCTTTTGGGATGGTCTTCTGCCCAGCTTGTCAGGAATTGAGGGGCTTGCGCGTGGCCCCGCTCTGACCCCTTATCAGTCACACAGTTACACCTTCACGATCCGAGACAACACATGACAAACGCCATCTGGTTCGACCCTTCCCTCATGCTGATCGGAGATACGTGGCGGGCCGCGCAAAACACTCTGACGCTGGTCAACCCTTCGGACGGATCTCCGCTGGCCGACATCGCGGCGGGTCAATCGGGCGACATTGACGACGCGGTGTATGCCGCTCAGTCCGCGCGGGACGGTGAATGGGGGCGGATGAGTGCGACCGAACGGGGCCGTATCCTGACAGATATCGGCCGAGCGGTTCTGGAGCGTGTCGATGAGCTGGCAGAGATAGAAGCACATGATGTCGGAAAACCGCTGAGTCAGGCCCGTGCTGACGCTCTAGCGCTTGCGCGTTACATGGAGTTTTACGGTGGTGCGGCGGACAAGGTCATGGGTGAAACGATCCCGTACCTTGATGGCTATACGGTCTACACTTTGCGTGAGCCTCATGGCGTTACGGGCCACATTGTTCCCTGGAACTACCCCATGCAGATCATCGGGCGTTCTGTCGGGGCCGCACTGGCCATGGGCAATGCTTGCGTGCTGAAACCAGCGGAAGAGGCTTGCCTGACCGCACTGGCCTTTGCTCATATCGCGCGGGACGCAGGTTTGCCGGACGGCGCCCTGAACGTGGTGCCGGGACGCGGGCCAGAGGCCGGGGCCGCCCTCGCCGCGCATCCGGGCGTACAACACATCAGTTTCACCGGATCGGTTCGCACTGGCGCGCTGGTGCAGCAGGCCGCCGGGGTCAATGTTGTCCCAGTCACGCTCGAATTGGGAGGCAAGTCCCCGCAGGTCGTATTCGAGGATGCCGATCTGGACGCAGCCCTGCCATTTCTTGTGAATGCCGGCATCCAAAACGCGGGGCAAACATGTTCCGCATCCTCACGCATCCTCGTCCAGCGGAGCGTTTACAAAGATGTTCGAGAGGGTATGACAGAGGCCTACCGCTCCCTGACAGTTGGCCCTGCGATGGACGATTTGCGCGTCGGCCCCCTGATTTCGGCCCGACAAAAGCAGATCGTTGAAGGTTTTCTGGCCAAAGGGGCCGACCTGAACGTCGCTGCCCAAGGGAAACTGCAAATCGCACCAGACACCGGCGCCTATGTCCTGCCGACTCTGTTTGATGATGTCCCCGCCGATCACTCTCTGGCACGCGACGAAATCTTTGGCCCCGTCCAGGTACTCATCCCCTTTGACACGGAAGAAGAGGCAATCGACATCGCCAACGGCACTGACTACGGCCTTGTGGCCAGCATCTGGACGGCCAATGGCGCGCGCCAGATGAGGTTGGCCAAGAGGCTGCGCGCCGGGCAAGTGTTCATCAACAATTACGGTGCAGGCGGTGGGGTCGAACTTCCCTTTGGCGGAGTCGGCAAATCGGGGCATGGCCGGGAAAAAGGATTCGAAGCGCTCTACGGTTTTTCGACCCTCAAAACTGTGGCAGCACACCATGGCTGAGATCACAGCATTGGCATATCCAGAGGACAGTGCCCGAGTGTTGGATCTGTGCCAACGCGCGAACGATTATGTTCGTCTTGAAACCGGTAAAGATCCTGACAGCAACTACGTTCGGGAAAACATGACCGACGCACCCCCAAACGTTTCACCCGATCAAGTCTGGTGCTGGGGACATTGCGCGGCAGACAAATCGCTCGACGCGGTGGCGACATGCCTCAAGGGATTTTATGCCCCGAACGAATGGTATCTCGGTCTGTTGCTGGTTGCCAAGTCGGCCCGCAACGCAGGTCTTGGAAAACGCATGGCACAGCACGTCATCGATCAGGCGCGCAGTGACGCGGCCACTTGCCTGCGGATCGCCGTTTTGGACAGCAATCCGAAGGCGCGCAAATTTTGGCAACGCCTGAATTTTGCAGACGAAAAATCAACCACCGGCGGAGACGGGCAATTGCGCCATGTCCACCGCCTACCGCTTTGAAGAGGACTACTCATGATCTTTGAAAACCGTTTTAAGGGCCGCCATGCTGTCGTCACGGGAGGGGCCGCAGGTCTTGGCGAAGGGATCGCTTCGCGCATAAAGGCCGAAGGCGGTTCTGTCGAAGTCTGGGACATCGACGGCGACGCTCTGGCCGGGATCACGGACCACGCCACCCGTCAAATCGACGTAACCGACGCGGATGCTGTCGCGCGCGCAATGAAAGACGCAGATCCAGATATCCTAGTGTGTTCGGCCGGGATCACAGGGCCCAACACAACCACATGGGATTATGCAGTGGACGATTGGTTGGCGGTACACAATCTGAATTTGAACGCAGTGTTTTACTGCTGCCGCGCTGCCGCCCCATTGATGAAGGCCAAAGGCTGGGGGCGCATTGTCAACATCGCCTCAATCGCAGGCAAAGAGGGCAACCCAAACGCACCCGCTTATTCAGCATCCAAGGCCGGAGTGATCGGCCTTACCAAGTCGCTGGGCAAGGAGCTGGCCACCACAGGTGTTACCTGCAACGCGATCGCACCTGCCGCCGTGCACACGGCGATTTTCGATCAGATGACACAAGAACACATTGACTTCATGCAATCCAAAATTCCCATGGGCCGCTTCGGCACGGTCGAGGAAATCGCTGCCATGGCCTGCTGGCTGGCCAGTGACGAGGCAAGCTTTTCCACCGGCTTCTGCTTTGACCAATCGGGTGGCCGCGCCACGGCCTAAAGCGCGCCTTGAAAAGCATGCCCATCTGGGAAAGCATGACGCACTAAGGCCAAAGGAGAACGCAATGCAACTGAGCGGAAAAACTGCCCTTGTCACGGGGGCTGCGAGCGGGTTCGGAGCAGGGATCGCGAAGGCGTTCGTGGCCGCAGGGGCCAGGGTTATGGTCGCTGACATTAACGGGGATGGTGCCAAGGATGCAGCCAAGGAGCTGGGCGTGCACAGCGTTCAGGTGGATGTTTCTAGCAGTACGTCGGTTCAGGCCATGGCGGACCACACTCTGGACGCCTTCGGCCATCTCGACATTCTCGTAAACAATGCAGGGATCACCCATCTGCCCCAAGCCATGGAAGACGTCAGCGAAGACGAGTTCGACCGCGTGTTCGCCGTCAACGCCAAATCCGTCTACCTCAGCGCGCGCAGCTTTGTGCCCCACTTCAAGGCACGTAAGGCGGGTGCAATTCTAAACATCGCCTCTACTGCGGGCGTTTCTCCTCGGCCCAATCTCAACTGGTACAATGCCTCCAAGGGTTGGATGATCACCGCCACCAAGGCGATGGCCGTCGAACTTGCACCACATGGCGTCCGTGTCAATGCACTGAACCCAGTGGCGGGTGAAACACCTCTGCTCAAATCCTTCATGGGCGAAGACACCCCGGAAATCCGGGCCAAGTTCCTTTCCACCATCCCGTTGGGACGCTTTTCCACACCCGACGATATGGGTGCTGCAGCCACTTTCCTATGCTCTGACGGGGCCTCTATGATTACAGGAGTCGCGATGGAAGTGGATGGAGGGCGGTGCATATGAGGTCCGTCAACCTCTCTGCCAAACTGGCCCGATTCGATACGCATTGGGACCCACATGTCGTGGCCGATTACAACGACAACGACGTGATGGTTGTCAAATTCCAAGGCGAATTCCCGTTCCATTTGCACGAAGATACCGATGACTTTTTTCTGGTTCTGGACGGCGAAATGGTCATGGATGTCGAGGACGCATCACACACCGTCAAAGCGGGTGAGTTGTTCATAGTGCCCAAAGGCGTGACGCACCGGCCCCGCGCCGAAACAGAGTGCAAAGTGCTGCTGATCGAACCCAAAGGCGTGCCGAACACGGGCGATCCAGAAACTGCAGCGTCCAAACCACGCATATGATCTTCTTCTGACCAAAAATACCACCGCCGGAGGCGCAAAATCAAAATGATCCCAGGCCCGCAAAATTCGATCTCGGATATCCCGGGCCTTAAGGTCGGCAATGCGCAAGACGATACACTCAAGTCCGGCGTCACTGTGCTGACGGGTGATGTGCCATTTACCGCCTCTGTTTCAGTTCTGGGCGGGGCACCGGGCACGAGAGAGACCGACTTACTGGCCCCAGACAAATCAGTGGCCGCGGTCGATGCGCTGGTGCTGTCCGGCGGCTCCGCGTACGGATTGGACGCATGTTCTGGCGTCGTTGAAGGTTTACGCGCTGTCGGGCGCGGCTACCGCGTTGGAGAGGCCATTATCCCGCTCGTTCCCGGCGCAATCATCTTCGATCTGCTGTCCGGTGGTGACAAAGACTGGGCCACATCCCCCTACTCCGCTCTGGGGCGTGCCGCTTATGAAGCCGCAACAACATCAACACCCATAGGGACGGTCGGCGCCGGTACAGGGGCGATGACCGCGATGATCAAGGGAGGACTGGGCACAGCATCACTGGTACTCGACAGCGGGATCACCGTTGCAGCGCTGGTTGCCGCAAACCCAATGGGCACCGTCACAACGCCGGGAGAAAGACACTTTTGGGCCGCGCCATACGAGATCGAGGGCGAGTTTGGAGGGCTTGGACCAGACCCAAACACCGGCCTCGGACGCAGCCTCGCCAGCCGAAAGCTCACAGCCATGCTGGAGCGGGCCAACACGACAATTGCCATAGTCGCCACAGATGCCGCCCTGGACAAAGCTCAATGCCAGCGCGTCGCGATTGCGGCTCATGACGGGATCGCTCGCGCATGCGTGCCTGCACACAGCCCCGGCGACGGTGATCTGGTGTTCAGCGTCGCAACCGGAACAAAACAGATGTCCGCCGCGAGCGAACTTGGCGTGATCGGACACGCCGCTGCCCTCTGCTTGACCCGGGCAATCGCGCGCGGCGTGCACGCAGCCGTCCCTGCCCCAAATGATCTCTTGCCGACCTGGGGATGCCTCAATGCCAAAACATGAACACGGTGATGTGTCCCTGCACTACGAGGTCAGCGGGGCGGGCCCGCCTCTGCTCATGCTCGCCGGGTTCATGTCCGATCACGCCAGTTGGACGCCGCTTGTTTCACTGTTGGAAGACCAGTTTACCTGCATCCGCATTGACAATCGGACCACTGGTCAAACGACCCCGTGGAACGCGCCCGTTTCGATCGAATTGATGTGTGCAGACGCACTAGCTGTGATGGATCACCTCGGGCACTCGCGTTTTCACGTCATCGGGCACTCGATGGGCGGCATCATCACATTGCATATGGCAAAGGAAGCATCCGAGCGGATGGCGTCCGCCCATGTCGCGGCCTCTGCTCCGATCCGGTTGGCCCGCAACACCGCTCTCTTTGAGGCACTCATCGCGATCCGCCGTTCTAATGCACCAGCTGACACGTGGCTGCGGGCCCTCTTCCCGTGGCTGTTCAACCCGCGCGTATTTGCGGACCCTTCAGCGATAGAACAAGCCCTCGCCGACAGCCTCACCTATCCCCACGCTCAATCAACAGACGCCATGGCACACCAACTTGAGGCTTTGCGCAATTTCGACGGCACCGACCTCGCCTCGCCGACCTGTCCCACACAGGCGCTGGTCGGAGCACTTGATCTGATCATCCCACCTGACCACGTCCTTGCCGTGCTAGGGCACCTGCCGCATCATTTGGTCGAAGGGGCAGGGCATTCGATCCACTGGGATGCGCCGGATCACGTGGCCAATCACGTGCGTCGGTTTGCCGCCAAGCACCCGATCTAAAGAACAGGAGGCCAGCGTGCGGCAACGCATCATTGGCCGGAAGCGATTTCAATCACGTTTGACTTCTGATTGCCAAGAGCCTTTTGAACAGTCTCAACAATCCCATCAGCATTGAGACCTGCATCCGCATACATCTCATCCGGTCCCGCCTGATCAATAAAGCGATCAGGCAAGCACATCGTGCGTACTTTCAGCCCTTGATCCAACAGGCCCTCAGCTGCCATCGCCTGCAACACCATGGCACCAAATCCGCCAATAGCCCCCTGTTCGACCGTCACCAGCACCGAATGACGCGTCGCAAGATCGCGGATCATTTCCATGTCCAGAGGCTTGGCAAAGCGGGCGTCAGCAATACTCACCGAAACACCATCTGCCTCCAGCAAAGCGGCAGCACGTTCGCATTCATCCAGGTGCGTACCCAGAGACAAAAGCGCTACGTCTGACCCTTCCTGGATCATGCGGCCTTTTCCGATTTCCAGAACCTCACCCCGCGCGGGCATCTCAACCCCACGCCCATTTCCACGCGGATATCTGAAGGCAATTGGTCCAGCGTCGTGCGCAGCAGCCGTGGTCACCATATGCATCAGTTCCGCCTCATCGGCGGCTGCCATAACGACCATCCCAGGTAGCGCAGAAAGATAACCAATGTCGAAAGACCCTGCATGGGTGGCCCCGTCCGCTCCAACCAGACCCGCCCGATCAATTGCAAAGCGCACCGGGAGGCATTGCAGGGCTACATCATGCACCACCTGATCATAGCCGCGCTGTAGAAAGGTTGAGTAGATCGCGCAAAACGGCTTCAAACCAGAGGCCGCCATACCCGCAGCAAATGTCACACCATGTTGTTCGGCAATCCCAACGTCAAAGACACGAGCCGGAAACAGCTCGGCCATCTTGTCCACCCCAGTACCAGACGGCATGGCAGCAGTGATCGCAACAATCGCCGGATCGCGCGCAGCGAGGTCCGCCAATGTGGCCCCAAATACGGAAGTATATGAAGGCGCATTGCTCTTGCCCTTGGTCTGCGCACCTGTCTCAACATCGAAACGGGACACGCCGTGGTATTTGTCCGCGGACCCTTCAGCCGGAGCATACCCCTTGCCCTTGACCGTACACGCGTGGATCAAAACGGGACCCGTCGCTCGGGCGCGCGCTGCGCGTAACACTGACAGGACCTGCCCGATGTCATGCCCATCTATCGGGCCGATATAGTCAAACCCCAGTTCTTCAAAAAACGTCCCCTTGCTTTCTACACCTGTGACCATTTCGCGGGCGCGCCGCGCACCATCGCGCATCGGTTTGGGCAAGGCTTGCTCCATCCCTTCGGCAATGGCCTGTAATGGAGCCAAGGGCGAATTGCGGGTTAGGTTGGAAAGGTACGTGCTCATTGCACCAGTTGGCGGAGCAATCGACATCTCGTTGTCGTTCAGGATCACAAACAGGCGACGCCCCTCGTGCCCGGCGTTGTTGAGTGCCTCGTAGGCCATTCCGGCACTGATGGAACCGTCACCAATTACAGCCACCGCGTCGCCCGTGGGCATGCCCATGTCGCGCCCTACCGAAAAACCCAGAGCTGCCGAAATCGAAGTAGAAGAGTGCGCCGCGCCAAAAGGATCATAGTCGCTTTCGGCCCGCTTGGTGAAACCGCTCAGACCGTCCTTTTGACGCAAGGTGCCCATACGATCGCGCCGCCCTGTGAGGATCTTGTGCGGGTAACACTGGTGACCCACATCCCAGATCACCTTGTCGCGCGGCGTGTCAAAGACGGCGTGAATGCCGACGGTGAGTTCGACCACACCAAGGGAAGATCCAAGATGTCCGCCAGTCTTGCTGACCGCATCGATCACATCCACCCGCAGTTCATCCGCTAGCATCGCCAACTCGGTGTCTGACAGCGTCTTCAGATCAGCGGGTCCCGCCACACGGTCTAGGATTGGGGTCTTTGTCATTGCGCACGTCCTTTTCAACTCTCACCACCCGGCCCCGCCTTGCCTGCGGGCCACATGGGGCAGAAAGGCGCTGCGCCTGAGGAAACAGGCACAGCGCCAGGTTCCTGTAGCCAACAGGAAGGGAACCGGAGCCTATCGACTCCGCGCCCGGATCAAGGAAGCCATTGATCCGAACCTGGCGTTGCAGGTCAGGCCTGCAAATGTGGTGCCATAGGGTGGGATAAACCCCGCCTTAGAGCCTTACTCGTAGACCGGCGCTTCGCTTGAAACGAGTTCAGGCCAGTCATCTGTGACGTTCATGCCCTGCATGGGACGTTGATATCCTTTGTGGCAGGTCCTGCAGGCCGCTTTGGGCGCATCCGCAAAGATGGGCCCAAGACGCTCTGGCGGATACGTATCCTCAAGCGGGATCAGGTATTCCTGATTGAGCTCGATTACCATCTGACGACCCATTTGGGCGATGCCCCATTGCGGCGTATATTGACCAGCGTCATAGAACGCCCGACTGTTGTGACAGAACACACAGTTTACCCCCAATGAGTTGGCAAAGTAGTTCATCAGCGAGAAGGTCATCTCGGTTTTCTGGATGGTCGCCACGTCCTCGGTCAGGCCCGGCACACCAGCCACACGGCTGTCCAGATCGTGGACGTTCACCATGCTGTCATAGTCTGTCAGATAGACCTCAAGCGCGCTGGATGGGAGCGACGTTGACGAGCTCATCGAAGTTGCACGGTTCTGTACCGCAGCCCAGCCACTGGCGTTTTCGTTCACCGGCGTGACGTTGAACCAGATATCGCTTGGAACGTTCTGACCGCGGTGGCAAGTGTAGCAGTTGACCCCAACCTCATCGACCGCGTTGACGTGACCGTCCCAGTACTCGTTGATGTTCTGGGTCATCTCGATCATGCGGCGGCTAACAACCTTGGTGTAAAGATCATCGGCGCCGTAGGTCTCAAGGTCACCGTCGCCGTGGCAGTAGGCACACCCCTCTTCCGGCGCAACCCACTGCGTCATCGCCAGCATCAACCTGTTGAAGTTGTCATCCGTCAGCTCGCCCAGAACCTGCACATTTTCGTAGATATCCTTGGCCAGCTCTTCGCCGCCCTCTGGGATATACGGTTCCTCAGTGTAATAGGCCTCGATCGTTGGATCAGGGGCGGAACGGGAAACGTTGTACTCCGGCACAGACATGCCCGTACCGCGTGGCCCGGTCTGCATTGACTCTGTCTGATAGGGGTTGCCCCACGTCACCACCAGCGCGGCAAAGAAGATTGCCGAACCGACCACACCTACAGCGATGGCTGGGCCAAAGATATTTGTCGGATTGTCCGCGTTCCATTTGTCAAACCACTTGGGAAACATATCAGTTCTCCTTCCCAATGAAGGCTTCGTACGAGCCGTAATCTTCGTAGCCGTAGGCCCCGTCATACATCGGCGCGAAATTGTGCTCCTGCGCCCAAATGAACCAGTTATCCACCACCGTGCCCGTCAGCAGGATACCAATGCCGCCAGTGATCGGGGTCAGCACCGCAAACCACCACGCCCATCGGTGAATGCCCTCCATCGTGGCATTGAACCCCATGGTCCAGCGCCAGAACAGGGCGGCACGTTCGGTCGCCGTGCCGCGGTCATAAATTTGCTCCAGCTCGCGATCCCCGCCATAGCGGGTGACCGCTAGAATAGTGCCACCGTGCATACAGAACAGCAGGACAGAGCCATAAAGGAAGACAATCGAAAGACAGTGGAACGGGTTATAGTAAAGGTTGCCGTAGCGGATCGAGAACGCCGTGGTCCAGTCAAGGTGCGGGAAGATGCCGTACGGCACTGCCTCACTCCATGACCCCATCAGGACCGGACGGAACAGACCCAACACGAGGAACAGCCAAACCGCCGAGGCAAAAGCCCAAAAGACGTGCTTGCCCATCTTGTGTTCAGCAGCCAACAGGTAGCTGCGCAGCAGCCAGGTCATGACTGATACCAGTAGAAAGAAAGAGGCGATGATATACCACCCGCCTTCATCCAGCGGCGGCATGGAAAGACCATATTCGGGGCTTGGCGGCTCAAGCGCGAGCCAGAACAGCTGTCGCAGGAATTCTGGGATAGAATACCCCACCTGACTCAGCATGCTGATGCCAACCATCACGAACCAGATCAGGCCCGTGGCCAATGACACCATGCCAGTCCAACCCAGATAAAGCGGGCCAATTTGTGCATTGCCGATAAAGCCAGCGAGAGTTGAGAACCACGGTGTGCCGACACGTTCCGCCAGCATCTCACCACTATCGTCCATGCCCCATTCAGGTTTGCCCTGAACCTGCACCTGGGTGAAGATGTTTTGATATTCAATTTTCATCTGATCAGCCCCCGAAACTGTATTGATAGACAGGCAGGGGGTCCGCGCCCCAGATCGGCATGTTCAGCCACCAGTTCCACCACTCGGGCCAACCGGCAGTCCAGACGGGTCCGGAAATCACGATGCAGACGGCACTGAAGAACACGGCGTTGATGGCCAGCAGCCAGCCCAAACGGTGAATGCCGAGGGTGCCGATGGAATAGCCGATGAAATCGCGAAAGAACGTGTCTTCGTGATCAGGTGTCTTAGCCTCTTCGCCCTCTTCCGGGTTGGCGGCGGACAAGATCAACGCCCCGTGCAATGCCAGTGCCAGTGTCGTTGTAAAGAACAGCGTTACCGCCAGCATGTGCGCCGGGTTGTAGTGGAAGTGTAGGTAAGCATAACCCGTGTTGCTGACCCAATCGAGATGGCTGAAGATCCCGTAGGGGAATCCGTACCCCCAGGCTCCCATCAACAGAGGGCGAATGATAACCAACGTGACATATGCCAAAACCGCAAAGCTGAAGCCGATTGGCACGTGATACCCCATGCCCAGCTTGCGACAGATCTCGACCTCGCGCAGTGCCCAGCTGATGAAGGCACCTGTCGCGCAGAAGGTAATGATCTGCCAAAGGCCACCTTCAAGCAGTGGTGCCATCCCCAGACCATAGCTGAGGTCAGGTGGAGCGATATTGATCAGCCAAGGATTGAAAGTGCCCTGCTGTGATGCGCCCCAGAAAATCAGAACAGTGCCCAGCAAGGCAAAGAATGCCGTCGTGACACCGAAAAAGCCCACGTAGAAAGGGCCGACCCAAAAGTCGAATAGATCGCCGCCGATCAGCGTCCCGCCTCGGACGCGATACTTTCTTTCGAAGGATAGCAATGCCATCTCTCATCTCCGCAGTTGGCGGCGTGGCCCACATCGGGCCTCAAGCCGTCTTTTCTCGTATTTTTGTTTGTTGCGGGCAGGCCAGGGCGCACTGTTCGCCCCGCCCGCAACTTTGCTTTTGTCCGCTTCAGCGGGTGCTTACTGAGCGCTTTGCGCGGCCAGCTCGAACCAGTTGAAGTGGTCCGTGCTCAGCAGGACGAGGTGAATCATCGCTGCAAGCAGGAACAGGAAAACGCCTTGTGCGACAAACACACGACGGGGATCAAAGATGAGCCAGATCTTGTAGAACTTTGCCATTTGCTAATCCCTCCTCAGAACCACGGACGCCAGATGAACACCGCCAAATGAGCAACAACGGCAACGGCTGAAAACAGCCAGAGCCCGCTCATATAGACAGCGTGCAATTCTTGCGCCTGCTCGTCTGTGAGACCTGTGAAAGACAGGTTTTCAGCCATAAGTATTCCTCCGGAATAATTTGCTGATGCCGCGCACCCCGCGGCTGGGTCCATTGGGGTTACCCCCTCTGGGCTCTGTCCATCCGTCGCCAGATGTACAGTCTCTCATCCCGGCAGGCGCACACATGCTGGGAAATTCGAAATATGTATCGACCGCGTTCAAGCGTTGAAGATCATCGGCGTGATGATCCTCGCCTGGGTCCACGCGCGGGCCATCGGGCCCTTGTCGGTGAACGAACGCGATTTGATCGCGGCCAGTGCCCATGTCAGGCAGGCCAGCGGCAGCGTCGCCACAAAGATTATCGCGAAGTAGACCATGAATTCGGTTTTTTCGCCGCTGCGCTTCTTTGGCGCTTCCGTCGCGATATTCGATGTCATGTCAGTCATTCTTGTCCCTCCTCGGAAGCAGTCTCTGACGACCCGGCTAGGGCAGGGTCTAATGCGCGCACAGTTTCGATCACGACCCGGTCTGCACCGCTTGCGAGGGCTGCTTGCTCAGCCGCATCGCGCAGGGTTTTTGCCGCAGATATCCGGGTCAGGATGGGGTGTTGCTCAACAATCCGGTCAAGCATGGCCTGCGCGTCTGAATCCCAAGGAAAGTCACGGCGCAGGGTCGTTGGGGTGGCTTCGGCCGCATCCATTTCGGAGGCCAAAGGCAGGATGTGGAACAGGGCATCAAACAGCCCGTTGCACACTTCCTGAATAAGGTAAGTCGCCCCGGCATAGCCCATCATTGGCGTGCCAGTATGGCGGCGGATCGCAGCACCGGGGAAGGACGCTGGAATAAACGCAGGGCTCGGCCCATGCCCGCCCTTCAACTCGGCCAGATACATCTTTTCATTGATCGAGCCGAACACAACAAGGGGTCGCTTCTGGCCCATCCAGGCGCGGACCTCTTCGTTGTTGGTCTTCTTGCCCGCCACCCGCGCAACCGCAAAGGCGCAGGGCAGACCCATGTCGTCCTCAAGGAACTGACGGATGCCACGGGTATAGGTTTCGTTCGCAACAACGGCGAAGGAGGCCGTAGCAAAGAAATCCTGCGTGACAGACCGCCAAAGGTCCCACACAGGTTTGAGCGTCGAATGCTTTTCGCGCTCGATAAAAGGTTCGGGGTCGAGGTCTACCAAGGTCCCCAGTGCGCGCAGGAACTTGGTAGTACTCTCGACCCCTATCGGGGCTTGCAAGTATGGCTTGGCAAGAAGCTCACACAATCCACGCCCGAACTCGCGGTACATGCAGATGTTCACATCCGCATTCACCAGATTTCGCATTTCAGCCACGTGGGCACCCAACGGGTGCACCATGTTGACCTCGCAACCGATCCCTTCAACCAGTCGCCGGATCTCGGCCAGATCGGATGGCATGTTGAACGTGCCATACATCGGACCGAGGATATTAACGCGAGGACGCGCACCTTCCTCGCGTTTCTTTTCGGGCGGCATGCGCCCTTTGGTCATGCCGAACTCGGTAAAGATCCAGGTCATGGCACGATCCGCCGCTTCCCACTGATCTTCATCAATGGTGCGTGGCAGAAATCTTTGAATGTTGGTGCCCATGGGCGTGACACCACCACCGATCATCTCGGCGATAGAGCCCGTCACAACGACGGCAGGTAATGCTGGGTCCAACGTGCCCCAAGCCCGTTTCATCGCGCCTTCGGTGCCATCACGGCCCAGTTCTTCTTCGCCCAGCCCCGTAGTCACGATCGGCAACTCGTGGGGTGGCAAAGCATCGGTGTAGTGCAGAACGGATGTCACCGGCAGGTTCTCGCAACCCACGGGGCCGTCGATCACGCATTGCAGGCCTTTGACAGCACAGAACGCATAAACAGCGCCCCAGTACCCGCCTGCCCTGTCGTGATCCATAATCAGCATCAGATCATCTCCGCCGCTTTGGCAGCCTTGGCCTGACGCTCAAGCTTTTTGACATTCTGCGCCCGGAAATCTTCGCGCACATTTGGCGTGCCTTCCCAGACACCCGCCGTGTCGCCCATACCGACACCTTCAAAGAAGGCGCGCATCGCGTGCATTCGGTCTTTGTTGCCGATGGCCGCATTGATCACGGTGGCAAGTGATCCGGCGCCAGCGACGCCCATCAGGGGGCGCGCTGAAATCAGGTTGGTGAAGTAGAGACCCGGAATACCCATCTCTTTTGCCTTTTGCACAACCGGGGTCGTACCGATGGCAAGGTCAGGACGGACTGCTTCCATGGCCGCACAATCATCTTCAAGAGAGGCGCGGAACTGCACTTTGACATCGCGCGCCTCGAGCCATGCCTGATCATCGGCGTTCCATGGCGTACGGGGACATGCGGTGCCGACATAAGGCACATTGGCTCCGCTTTCGATAAGCAACCGGGCCACCAGCAGTTCGGAACCCTCATAGCCTGAGAGCGTGACGGTGCCCAAGATCGGCGTCGCCGCCAAAGCACTTGTGATCGCAGGCAGGACTGCATTCTGGGCGGCCGCAATCTGTTCGGCCGAACATCCATAGGCGCCACCAATGTTGGCAAGCCACGTCGCAGTGCCATCCCGACCGACAGGGGCGGAGCCAACAATTGGCCGACCAGCAGCTTCAAACTCGCGCACGGATGCTGTGTAAAACGGATGGATCGCCGCAACGACAGAACTGTCGAGCGCAGCATAAAGTTCGCGCCACTCACGACACGGCACCACTGGACCAGCGGCCAGTCCCAGAGGAGCAAGCATTTGACCGATCATCATTGGATCGGCGGGAAACATTTCTCCCAGCATGGCAACAGTCGGACGATCCGACTTGCCACCGACGGGCGCGGCCACGGGACCGGCCTCAACCTCTTCGCGGGCATACTTGAGCATCGCACCGGCCAGAACGTCTTTTGCCTCGGCGTGAGTAGGAATGCCAAAGCCCGGCACATCGATGCCGACAATCCGCACGCCGTTGATCTCATCCGGCAACAAGCGCAGGGGCACACCGCTTGCGGTGGGCACACAGAGGTTGGTTACCACAATGGCGTCGTATTTTTCGGGGTCTGCAAGGTCATGTACGCTCTCGCGGATGTCCTCGAACAGCTTTCCCGTCACAAGGGTTTCGGAATTGAAAGGCACGTAGCCGACAGAGCGGCGCGCGCCGTAGAAATGGGATACAAAGGTCAGACCATACACACAGCAAGCTGAGCCGCTGAGAACGGTAGCGGTGCGACGCATGCGCAACCCAACACGCAAAGACCCAAATGCAGGGCACATAGACTGAGGCTTGTCATGGGGGCCTTGTGGGTAGTCAGCGGCAAATTTGTCGAGCATCTCGGAATTACCTGCCATGCGGGCAGCCTTTTCCATCTCAGAACCTGAATGGCAGCCAAGTCCATCTACACCAGTTGGTTCGGGCATCTCAGCCTCGCGTGGGTGTCCGGCAGTCACCTCAACTGCGTCAGCGTCGTCGTATGTGACCTTGGTGTTCAAGACAGCTCCCACCGCATCTTGTTCAAGGCAATGCGCGTATCAATTCGAACTGCATCAGCCTCACGCAACGAGGCACGTACTTTGCGGCATGTATCCCGGGACTGTTGCACCTGGGCGGACCGTTCAAACAGTTCGGAGTTGTTCTCCCGTCTACGCGTCATCATAGATCACCTCGAGCGACGCCTTGGGCTCTGCGTTCTTGCCGCGCATGTCCATGTCAGTGGCTGGTTCCAGAACGACATCGCCACCGGTTTCGGACGCATCAAACAAACCAAGCAGCCCGTCTTGATCCAAAGGCGCTGGACGTACCGGCGGGGCCTCGGCCACGTTATCGCCAAGGGCTGCAAACAACGAACCCCACTGGCTTTGATCCGTGCCAACGATTTGGTAATTGGCCGACTTCTTGCGCAGATCATCGTCTTGCGGGATGGAGGCTAAGATCGGAATATCCACGGCGTCTGCAAAAGCAGCCGCCTCCCCCGTGCCGTCATCCTTGTTGATCACAAGACCCGCAACACCCACGTTCCCGCCCAGCTTGCGGAAGTACTCAACGGCCGAACAGACGTTATTTGCCACGTATAGAGACTGCAAATCGTTAGACGCGACGAGGATCACCTTCTGCGCCATGTCCCGCGCGATGGGCAGTCCAAAGCCGCCGCAGACCACATCGCCCAGGAAATCGAGCAGAACGTAGTCGAAGTCCCAATCATGGAACCCAAGCTTTTCCAACAGCTCAAATCCGTGGATGATCCCTCGGCCGCCACAGCCACGACCGACCTCGGGGCCGCCAAGCTCCATGGCGAAAACGCCGCCGCGTTTGAAACAGACATCGCCGATCTTCACCTCTTCGCCCGCCAGTTTCTTTTTGGTCGACGTTTCGATGATCGTAGGACACGCCTTGCCGCCAAACAACAGGCTGGTGGTGTCGGATTTCGGATCGCAGCCAATGAGCAGCACGCGCTTGCCCTGCTCTGCCATCATGTGACTGAGATTGGCGAGCGTGAAGGATTTACCTATGCCGCCCTTGCCATAGATTGCAATGATCTGGGTTTTGCTTGTCGGCTCGTCGGCGACAATATCTGCCAGATCTTCGTGGGCTTCGTCGCGCAAGCGCTGATCGAAATCCTTAAGGTTTGGAACCTCATCTTTCATCTCAGTGCTCCCAGTCCAAAATCATCTTGATGCAATCACTGTCTGTGAAAGCTTGTTCATAAGCCGCAGGTGCATCGCTGGCGGCCTTGGTGTGTGTGATCAGATCGCCAAGGCTCAACGCCCCACATTCCACAAGCGCGCGGGTCGCTGCGAGGTCTTCGCGCGTCCATTCTGCAGCAACGCGAAACCGCGCCTCTTTCATGAAGGCCGGAGGGAAGGCGAAGGACAGAGGCGCGGAATAGAACCCCGCCAGCACAATCTCTCCGCCCTTGGCGATGCGACCGACCAGATCGTTGAGCAGTGCGCCCTGCCCCGAGGCATCATAGATAGATGTGTAGTCGCGGCGTGGATCTTCGTCGGGATCCATCACCTCGTATCCGGCGGACCCACAACGCCTCGCCGGGTCAATTTCCCAGACAGTCGGCGCAGGCGCGCCAGCGGCGATGGTGAGTCTTGCAAGCAAACGGCCCAAAACACCGTGACCAACGATCAGGTCTGGCACGGCCTTGTTCATGCCCGCCATCGCATGGCGGGCCGTAGCAGCTAGTGCCAGCAAAGCCCCCTCAGGACCAAAGCCCGAATCGATTCGCGTGACTCGCTCACTGTCGGTAACAACGGTACGGGCCGCTCCGCCAAAGAGACCGAACGCCCCTTCGTAACAATTGGCCCCTGGAACAAACACGCGATCGCCCGGCTTGAACCCGGTGAGCAATCCTGCCTCCATCACCTCGCCTGCGGCTTCATAACCGGGCACCAAAGGATACCCCATGCCGGGGAAAGGCGGCATATCTCCTGACCAGAACAGTTTTTCAGTACCAGTGGAGATCCCGGAATGTGACACTTGCACAACGAGATCCGCAGGCCCCGGATCATTCAGGGCCAGAGTGTCGACTGCAAGGTCTTTTGGACCGTTGAGCAGGACAGCAGATGTGTGCACGCGTTTCTCCCTTTCGCGCAGTCCTTGCGCCCTCGTCTCGAAAACAGAGACTCAGGACGGGTCCACGTCAGTAACTGTCATTTTAGTTAGACACATCAATGTGTCAATCTAAATGGACACATTATCTGTAAATCAATTCTGGCGCACTGCCGTCAAAACGCGGGTGACATAAGCCCGCGCAGGTGCCCGGCTGCGGATTTGTTTGAACCCGGCTTCTTGCACCAAGGCCTCGATCTCCGCCGCAGAGCGGGCCCGGCCCGTCTGCATCGCCATCGTGTAAAACGCGAAATACACATCTCCGGCCCTTTCGGGACGCGCCCCGCCGCCCATGGGCTCAGAGATGATAAGACGCCCGCCGTCAGGCAGTGCCTCGAAAACCCGTGCCAGCAAAGCACGTACCGTTTCGTCCGAATGGTCATAGAGAACACGGATCAACGAAACAGCATCCGCCCCAACTGGCAGTGCCTGCTCGCGAAACGATCCCGGTGTGATGGTGACCCGTTCCGCCATTCCAGCCGCGACGAACCGAGCTCGTGCGTCAGGGACGACAGGCGGCAAGTCGAATAATGTCATCTTCATAGACGGCGCAGCACGTCCTGCAGCTTCAAGGAAGGCACCCGTACCGCCCCCCACATCCAACAGATGTTGGACGCCTTTTAGCGAGACCGCACGCAAGGTATCCTCGGCTACAAGCCGCTGGGACTGGGCCATCAGATCAGAATATGTCGCAGCCTCTGCGGGGGGAACATCGCCTCCAAAGACGTATGGCCAGAACTGGCTTAGCTGCGTTTCCTCAGGCCCGCGCAACAAAGCAACTGGATCTCGCAGATCTTCGTAGAAGGCTTTGTGGTGGCGAATCATTGCTTCCAAACCCGGCACACCCATCAAGGCGGCACCCTTGCGTGCCAGCGCATAACCGCCACGCTTGCGCCGCAACAGGCCGAGAGCAGCACCAGCCTGCAACAACACCTGCATCCGATCAGGCGCGATGTCACAGGCTCGCCCCAGCGCTTCGGCACTTTGGGGACCAGCGCGCAAACGGCGGAACATGTCGAGCTCGACCAGCGCCATCAGCACCTGACTTTGAACAAAGCCCTGTACTACATCAAACAGCGTGGCTCCGTCTGCACGGGCCCGGCCGCGAGTAAGGGGAAAGCGGCTGGCCCAGCTTTGGAAGCCGGGGCGCGCGATTAAACGATTAAACCATCCACCACGCCAAGACGGCAGGTTGGTTGCCTCGCTGGTCATTCGCCGGGAACAGTTGTTTTGGATACGACCGGCGTCAAACGCTCGGCATACATGCGTACCATTTCGGCCAGTTGCGCCTCGCCGGGACAACTCGGGATCGAGGCGATGGCACCGCCAAGGATATCCTTGAGACGACTGATGGCACCATGAACACCCAGCTGCGTGACCGCGTTGGGCCGTCCGTGCAGATCATCCTGACCCGCAGGCTTGCCCAAAGTATCCGCATCATAAAGAGCATCACGAAGATCATCGGCCACCTGGAATGCTTCGCCAATTCGATCACCCAATTCAAACCAAGGCTCAGCTTCCTGGCCTGCAGCGATGGCACCCATCTGAGTAGCCGCGATGAACAGTGCGCCCGTCTTGGCCTGATGGTAAGCTTTGAGATCAATCTCCGCCTCGCTTTCCCAACCCTGCCCGGCACAGATTCCACCGGGCATGCCGGTTCGCTGCGCGAGTGTGACAATCAACTGCGCCACCCGATCAGGGGCATGAGCTGACTGCTGGGCCAGCGTTTCAAAGGCAAGAACGATAAGGCTGTCACCGGCCAGAACGGCGAGCGGTTCTGAATAGGCCCGGTGCACCGATGCTTTGCCCCGGCGCATGTCTGCATCATCAAAGCAGGGCAAGTCATCATGGACGAGGCTAGCGCAATGAATAAGCTCAAGCGCTGCAGCGGCCGCATCAGAGATCTGCGGGCGGTCATCGCCACAGGCCAACGCAACCGAAGTCAGAATTGTCGGACGAATACGTGCGCCACCCGGTGCAGTGGCATAGTGAAGGGCGCTTGCCAGTTTGGGCGGCGTGGCCCGACCGCTCCCCTGCCCCTGCGTCACAGCACTCGCGATTGCCGCTTCGATCCGTGTGTTCAGGCCCATACCGGTTGCTCCAAAGTCGGACGAGTGTCATTATTGTGAGACACCAAAGTGTAAATCATACTGGACACATTGCTTTGATGAGTCAACAATCAGACTGACCGGACCCGCGTTCAAAAAAGGCACAGATCGATCACCGATCCGCACATCTCACAAAGCGCCGTGATCATTGGCGCAGGCATCGCAGGCTTGGCTTGCGCTGTGCGGTTGTGCGCGGCTGGTTATGCGGTGACGTTATTGGAACGGCACGCGCAGGTCGGGGGCAAGATCCGCACGCTGCCCTCAGAAGCGGGCCCAATTGATGCAGGTCCCACTGTACTGACCATGCGCCATGTCTTTGATGATTTGTTCGCAACTTTGGGAGTACAGCTTGAGGATAACGTAACCCTGATCAAGCAGGAAACGCTCGCGCGCCACTTTTGGGCAGACGGCAGCACTCTGGATCTGTCGGCCAACCACGAACAGAACATTGCGGCGATACAAGCCTTTGCGGGACCACGCTCGGCAGCCCAATTCGCCCGGTTCACCGTACGCACATCGCGGCTGTTTTCAGCCTTTGAAACACCCATGATGCAAGCGCCCGAACCGCGGATCGGCGCGCTCTCGGCCCATGTGCTCAAATCTCCGTCCCTGATCCCTGCTATGGCGCCGCTGTCAACTCTGTCCAGCCTCTTGAAGTCCAGCTTTGACGATCCGCGTCTGCGCCAACTTTTTGGGCGCTATGCAACATATGTTGGAGGCAGCCCGACCCACGCACCCGCTATCCTGTCGCTGATCTGGCAAGCTGAGGCATCTGGCGTCTGGGTGGTCAAAGGTGGGATGCACAAATTAACCGAAGCGATCGAAAGCCTTTTGAAGCACAACAACGTCGACATCCGAACGGACGCCCATGTGGCGCGGATCGACGTCGACCAAAACCAGGCACGCGCCGTGCACTTACAAGATGGGACGACACTGCCCTGCGATGTCGTCGTTCATGCGGGTGACCCACGCGCTTTGCCCACTGGAACACTTGGGCCGGACACAGCTCACATCGCAAGCCAAACACTGAAAGCAAAGCGCAGCTTTTCGGCACGTGTCCTGAGCTTTGCAGCAACACCGCATGGCCCGGACCTTGCCCATCACAACGTATTCTTCGCCAACGACCCTGTACGCGAATTCAAAGACCTGATGGCAGGCCGCGTGCCGACCCAGCCTTCCTTTTACATCTGCGCACTTGATCGCGGCCAGGACGAGGACCCACCCGCCCTTGAACGGTTCGAGATCATAACAAATGCGCCGGCCACCCCAGACACCACCGAAGACGAGGACCTGAGCCCATGGCTTCATCAGATCACGCAGCAGATGGCGCAACTCGGGATGCATTTCAGCCCGACGCCGACTACGCAAACAGTGACGACGCCCCAAGTCTTCGGACGGATGTTCCCCGCAAGCATGGGCGCGCTTTACGGCCAGACCCCGCACGGGCTGACAGCAGCGCTCAGCCGACCCACGGCCCGGACGTCCATTCCCAACCTATATCTGGCCGGGGGCGGAACGCATCCGGGAGCAGGTGTGCCGATGGCGACACTCTCCGCACGGCACGCGGTCGAGGCGATCTTGAGCGACCGAACTTCAACGTCCATGTCGGCCCCAACGGCTATGCGTGGTGGTATGTCGACGGTCTGAGTGACTGCGGCACGCGCGCTGTATCGGTCATCGGATTTATCGGGTCGGTATTTTCACCATGGTACCGTTGGTCGGGACGCAAAAACCCACAAGACCATGTTTGCATCAACGTGGCGACCTATGGGCGCGGCGGCCGGTTCACAATGACCGATCGCGGGCATTCCGCACTCCGCCAGACCGCGTCACGACTGGAAGTTGGACCATCATGCATGCGGTGGGAAAATGACCAGCTGGTGATCGATATCTGCGAAGTGTCCTCACACCCCATGATTTCCAAAATTGAGGGGCAAATCCGAGTGACCCCATCGGCGATTACAAGCGTCGAACTGCCGCTGACCCCAGACGGGGCACACATTTGGCGACCCTTTGCGCCACGGGCGCGGATAGAAGTCGACATCGACCGCCCCGGCTGGAGATGGAACGGAGAGGGGTACTTTGATTCCAACTTCGGCACCCGCGCTTTAGAAGAAGATTTCAGCTATTGGACCTGGGGCAGGTATCCGACCGGGAATGGGGCTACATGTTTTTATGACGCCACCCGCCTTGACGGTTCAGAACTGGCTGCCGCGTTTTCCTTTGACAAAGACGGCACCGCCCATGAAATTCCCTTGCCTCCCAAAGTGCCACTGAAGCGCTCGCTTTGGGCGGTCAAACGAGAGACGCGCGGGGATGCCGGGACGAAAGCGCGCCAGATGCAAAACATGTTAGACGCACCCTTCTATTCCCGTTCCGCTGTGCTCACCACACTGAACGGACGGGAAACCACCGGAGTGCATGAAGCCCTCGACCTGACGCGTTTCCGCTCTCCGCTTCTAAAACCGATGCTGGCCGTGCGAGTGCCAAGACGTCGAAACTGGAATTTTTCCTGACTGCGCAACCCGCGAGATGAAGATCTGCTTCAGCCCTGCGGCTCAGAAGCTTTGGCCGCCTCTTCCCGATTTAGGCTCCAGACGGACGCATTCAGCGCCGCTGCAATCGTCACCCAGACAAGGTATGGAACAAAGAGAAGCCCTGCGATGGTATCGACCTGCCATAAGGCCAGCATCGTCGCGAACACTGTCAGCCAAAGAACCACGATAACCGCCATGCCCATGCGGATATTGCGCAAGCCAAAAAAGACGGGAGTCCACAGACTGTTGAACGCGATCTGCAATGCCCACAAGGCCATTGCCACCCCGTTGCCTGGTTGCACCGCCGCTCGCGCTCCCGCAGCTGCCATGCACACGTAGAGCACCATCCATGTAACTGGAAACACCCAGTTGGGTGGAGTCCACGACGGCTTGGCCAGTGCCCGGTACCAAGAACCAGGAGGAAACAACCCTCCGGTGGCACCTGCGCCAAGGCAGGCAGCAAGAAAGATGCTAAAAATAAGCCAGAACATACGTCTTACGTCGCACGGGCGCGCGCTCCGATCAAGGTGGCCCTTTCAGTCTGGCGCTTAGCCTCAAGCGAAGCGAGCGCGTCAAAGAGGCTGTCGCTGCGGCGTTCGGGACCATCTTTGGCGGCCGCGTCCACGAGGAACTGAACCTCTGGCAACGGCTTGGCAAACAGGACAGGCGAGCGGGGCATGACCATGCTGGTGCCAGACTGGGCCACAGATTGTGCCAGCCAACCCAGTTTTTGCGCGCGCGTCGTACGGGCGCGTGCGGTGATGCTGTCATACTCCATTGCAGTCAGCCGACCGGCGATCCCAGCATAGATATGGCGGGCCGCGAAGATACCGGGCCGACAGCCGCGCGGCAGCGCGCCCAGACCCGCTTCGGAGCGATAATAGAGCCTATGTGCCTCAATCACGAGTTTTTTGACCATGCCCCGCACGGCCTTTGTCGGGCGCGGATCATCAAAGAATTCGGCGCGATCAATGCCTGCGGCGTCCATCCAGTCGGTCGGAAGGTATATCCGCCCTTCAAGCGCGTCCTCACCCACATCGCGCGCAATATTGGTCAGCTGCATCGCAATGCCAAGATCGCAAGCTCGCGCGAGCGCATCCCGATCCCGCACACCCATCAGGACGCACATCATCGCCCCAACGGCCGAAGCCACACGGGCCGAGTAATCCTTGACCCCTGACAATGTTGCATAGGTGCGTCCCTCGGCGTCCCATGCCAGCCCTTCCAGCAAGGCGTCAGGCAGCGCACGGGGCATATCGAATTGTTGCACGACGGCGGTAAACGCACGATCAGGTGCTGCGTTCTGCGGTGTACCCGCATAGACCAGATCAAGCCGATCTCGCAGGCGCAGCACTGCATCGACCTTCTCAGCCTTCAGATCGACTTCATCATCGGCGAGACGGCAAAAGGCATAAAGGGCCAGAGCCGGATCACGCACCTTTTTGGGCAACAGTCGCGAGGCTGCGTGAAACGACAGTGAACCGTGACGGATCGCCTCTGTGCAGGCTTCAAGATCGCGGGGGTCCATCATGTCACAGCATCCGGCACAAGTTGGCCAAGCACTTCGGCCGTTGAAATCACTCCCGGCACGCCTGCGCCCGGATGCGTGCCAGCCCCGACCAGATAAAGCCCTTCGGCCTCTTCACTGACATTGTGAGGGCGGAACCAGGCCGATTGTAAAATCCGAGGCTCGATCGAAAATCCGGAACCATGCGGCGACAAATAGCGGTCGCGGAACGTCTCGGGCGTGAACACGGTTTCTGCGGAGATTTTCGACCCTAATCCGGGCAGAAGCTGGTCTTCCAAAACCTTAAGCATCTTTGCCTTGTACGCCGCTTCTTCGGTTTTCCAGTCCACACCGCCATGCCCCAAGTGCGGTACCGGGGACAGAACATAAAACGTATCATCGCCGTCAGGTGCCACGCTTGGGTCAGTGACCGAGGGGCGATGGACATAAACACTCATGTCGTCGGCCAGCTTGCCCTTGATGAAAATATCGTTGAGCAAACCGGTATAGCGTGGTGCGTTCAGGATCGTATGGTGGCCTACATCCGCCCAATCACCACGAGTGCCTTTGGTGCCGAAGTACCAGACAAAAAGGCTCATCGAATAGCGGGTACGTTTGAGGCGCTCTGGCGTCCAGCGCTTCTTTGGACGATCGCGCAACAGGCGGTCATAAGTATGGCCAGCATCTGCATTGGACACCACCACATCCGCACCGAGCTCTAAGCCAGAGGACAGCCGCACACCGCGCGCGCGCCCTTCTTCAACCACGATCTGATCCACCTCTGTGTCCATCAACAAGGTGCCACCCTGATTCTCGATCACATCACCCATCTTGCGGGCCATATGGGCCAGGCCACCCATGGCGTAATGAACCCCAAACTCCTTTTCGAGGTAGCTCACAAGGATATACATGCTGGTCACATGAGTCGGATCGCCACCGATAAAGAGCGGGTGAAACGAGAACGCCATACGAAGCTTTTCATTGCGGAACCGTTTTGCCGCGTGGGCATAGACAGATCGATCCGCGCGCAGGATACCAAAGGTGGGCAGCACCTTGACCAGATGCCAGAGTTTGTGCATCGACCTGCGGCCCAGATCCTCGAACCCGAACCAATAGCGCCGCGCCGAATCCTGCAGGAACTTGTCAAAGCCCACGACATCGCGTGGCTCGATCTTGGCCACCTCCTCGCGCATGGCCTTGGTATCCTGCTGGGCCACGAACTTGGTGCCATCGGGCCAGCGAATCTCGTAAAATGGAGTGAGTGGGCGCAAATCGACATCAGCATCAAAATCGTGCCCACACGCCGCCCACAACTCTCTGTAAAGCTGTGGAACAGTGACAATGGTGGGCCCCAGATCAAAGCGGTGCCCGTCCTGCCAAATTGCCGAGCCGCGCCCACCGGGTACATCCAACTTGTCCACAACGGTGACCTTGTATCCCTTGGCGCCCAACCGCATGGCCGCAGCCAAACCACCAAGCCCCGCGCCAACGACGATGGCGCGGTTACCGGTGCGCGTTTGCGATTCGATGGGATCAAGACGTGTCATCTTGTTCGAACATAGATGTGTCTAGTTTAGTTGACAATTTCTTTTCGGCCCATAAGCTTGGGGGCGTGCCAAACGCTGGCCCTTCAGTGCGAAACAGATGAGTCAAACGATCACCCTTTCCTTTTTTCGCTTTTCGCGATGGCGCGACCGGGCGTGGGCGCTGACCATGATGGGCGGCGCCCGTCTGGCCATGGCACGTGTGACCGATCTCGGCTTTTGGAAGCTTTGCGGGTCCGGAACGGGCGAAGGTTTCACTCCAATCCCAAACACCGGTGTCTATGCGATACTCTGCGTCTGGCCCGACCAGGAGACAGCAATACAACGGATTGGAGAGACGTCGATTTTTGCGCGCTACCGTAGACGCGCCCAGGAACACTGGACAGTCTTTCTGTCACCAACGTCTACGCGCGGCGCATGGAGCGGAACTGAGCCATTTTTGCCCGTTGCAGAGCCTAATTCAGGTCCACTTGCGGCCCTCACTCGCGCCACGATCAAACCCGGCATTCTGGCGAAGTTCTGGGGGCGGGTTCCCGACATATCAGCCATGATTGGATCAGATCCAAATGTGGTATTCAAAATCGGGATTGGCGAGGTGCCGATGCTACATCAGATCACGTTTTCCATATGGCCGGGAGCCACGGAAATGGCCGCCTTTGCGCGGAAAGGCGGGCCACATGCTGCAGCTATACAAGCCGTTCGAGATGGCGCCTGGTTCCGCGAAGAATTGTACGCCCGCTTCGCCATCCTTGGGGATACTGGCACATGGGGCGGCGTCAGCCCGCTCGAAGGACTGAAACTGAAATGACCAAAACCCCCTTTCCATTTTCAGCCATTGTCGGCCAGACGGATATGAAGCGCGCGATGATCCTCACCGCGATCGATCCGGGCATCGGCGGAGTACTGGTGTTTGGCGATCGCGGAACTGGGAAGTCCACGGCAGTGCGCGCGCTGGCGGCCTTGTTGCCTCCCATCACCGCCGTCGTCGGATGCCCCATCAACGCGGCCAATTGGGAAGACTGTCCCGAATGGGCTAATATAGAGACAAAAAAGA
>NZ_JBDUXB010000055.1:0-247060 GCF_039945315.1 Tateyamaria sp.
TCCTCGGTGGCTACGATGAGCAACAAACACTCTCTTAGCAAATAACCCTATTTGGACCCATAAGCGCTGACGTCAGACAGAGCAACAAACACTCTCTTAGCAAATAACCCTATTTGGACCCATAAGCGCTGACGTCAGACAGTATCCGGTTATCCAGTCGTCTGCAGCAGACAGATCAGGCGTGGTTGAACCATCGTTGATGCTTGACCCGGCGAATGCTTCCAATTCGAACCGTGGCGCACGCAGACTGCGGGCCTGATCAAGTTCAAATTCAATCGCCTGTTTGTTAGCTTCCGCCGTCTTGATGTCTGGATTTGTCTCCAGAACATAGATGATCACATCCTTTAGCGACAAAGCAACAGAGGCGCTGGGAGCGCAAAGGCAGACCACGGCGAAAACCGTGGAAACGAAAAAACTACACTTCACTCAACTATCCCCGTCGAGGGTTGCTTCGAAAACTTACATTACATTAGACTTTTCTACGATGGGCGGATACCCCGTCAACCCGAAATGGTCGTTAATCCGCGCACCTGTAAACAAGATGAAACACATGATGAAACTGCAACGGTCAGAGCGTTAAAAGATGAGATATTTGATGAATTTGGCCGTGTTCGGGTTCGTTCTGTGCCTGTTGACCCCTCAAGCCAGTTTGAGCGCAGACATCGGAACCGTGAACTTTCAATTCGACTCCGACCAACTCGACACACAAGGCCGGGAGCAAGTCGCGGAAATTGCCGAGCGTCTGAAAGCCGTGAACAGCTATAAACCGACTGTCGTTGTTGGATACACCGATGCTGTCGGGACCTCAGGCTATAACCAATCTTTGGGTCAACGTTGCGCGGATACAGTCGCAAATGCGCTGAGAGCCGCGGGTGTTCCGGTCGATCGCATCGGCAAAACAGAGAGCCGGGGCAAGAATGACCTTTTGATTCAAGTCGCATCGGCAGAACGCCAAAACCGCCGTGTGACCGTGCAGTTGGCGGATATTCTGGGCGCCTGTCAAAGCTATCGAAATATCTCCCTGTCCGAATCCGCCGCTGGCCAAGAGTTGCAGGATGATCTCCGGGCGCGCCTGTCCGAAGCGGTGATCTACTATGACCGTTTTGCATCAAACGGTGCCAACGGGCCCGCGTTTCAGATGGCGGGGGCTGCCAAACAAGACTGTGGGCAAGCCGTCGGATACGTGAACGATTCAGTGCGTAAGATCGAATACGCCAAGAAGTGTTTCTGCAATTCTGCGCGTTTGCAGACTGCGCTTGGAAACTGAACCCTGCCATCTCGTTGGATTTGAGCGCATAGCTGGTCATTATCGAAGCACATCTGTTTATTGATGTGGCCGGGGCAATTCAGATATCTTTGCCCGGCGATCATAAGGACTGACGCATGAACAACGACGCCCACGTTTCGACCCACGATGCCGCCGAAGATACCCGAAATGATGATATCAGGATCTATGTGAACGGCCAGATCGTGCACCGGGATGACGCCAAGGTGTCGGTCTACGACTCTGGGTTTTTACTGGGGGACGGGGTGTGGGAAGGGTTGCGGCTTTATGATGGGCATATCCCGTTTCTGGCCGAACACTTGGACCGGTTGTTTGAGGCAGCGCTTTATATCGATCTTGATATCGGAATGAGCCGCGATGCCCTTGTTCAGGCGATCCACGACACGCTGGATGCCAATGGAATGAACACGGATGTACATATCCGCCTGATGGTTACACGAGGGCGTAAAAAGAAGCCGTTCCAGCATCCGCATTTGTCGATCTATGGGCCGACAATTGTGATTATCGCAGAACACTCCAAACCAGATGACAGCATTGTGGAACGTGGCATCCGTCTGGCCTCGGTCCCTCATCATCGCGGCCTGCCTTTGACGCAGGATGCCAAACTGAATTCGCATTCCAAGCTGAACTGCATCATTCCGTTGACCCATGCGGTTCGGCAGGGTGCGGATGAGGCGCTGATGATGGACCCCTTTGGCTTTGTGAACACCACCAACGCCTGCAATTTCTTTATCGTGAAGCAGGGTGCGGTTTGGACCTCGACCGGGGATTACTGCATGAACGGGATCACGCGCCAAAAGGTGATAGATCTGTGCCGCGCAAATGACATCCCTGTGATTGAACGCAACTATTCGCTGGTCGACACCTACAATGCAGATGAAGCGTTTCTGACCGGTACTTTTGGTGCTCAAACGCCCGTCTTTGAAATCGACGGACGGGTGATCGGGGGCGGTGTCGCTGGGCCGGTGTTTCACCGGATACGTGCGCTTTACAAGGCGGCGATTATGGACGCCCCGGCCTAGTCTCAGTTCGGCCTAGTTTAGCACCAACTGATGCATCCTAGTCTTCGCTTCTGATCTTTGCGGACGTCAAAGGCGAAACGACTGGTGTCCCGCCCTTCAAACATAGAACCCCACGTCTTTGGCCAACGGCAATTGCCGCACACGAGTGCCGGTGGCAGCAAAGATTGCGTTGGCCAACGCAGCCGCTGCCGGAGGCGTGCCGGGTTCGCCCGCCCCACCAATGTCGTGGCCGCTGTTGATGATATGGGTTTCGATCCGCGGCGCCGTCGACATGCGCAGCATTTCGTAGTCATAAAAGTTGCTTTGAACGACCGCGCCGTCTTCGATGGTGATATCGCCGTGGATCGCAGCTGTGAGGGCGTAGATGATGCCCGATTCCATCTGTGCCTTGATGCCGTCGGGCGTGATGGCGACCCCCGCATCAATAACGGCCAGAACACGATCCACACGCACGTCGCCGTTGATCATGGTAACCTCGATGACTTCTGCGACGATGGAGCCGAAGGATTCCTTGACGGCGATGCCGCGCCCGCGTCCTTCACCCAAAGGGGTGCTCCAATCGGCGGCTTCAGCGGCCTTGTCCAGAACCGCCTTCATCCGAGGGTGATCTGACAACAAAGCCGCGCGATAGGCGTAGGGGTCTTGCCCGGCGGCATGCGCGCATTCGTCGATAAAGCTCTCGGTAAAGAACCCGTGCTGTGATTCATCAACGCTGCGCCACGCGCCCCATGGGACGTGGCTTGGGCTTTGAATGTACCCGATGTCCTTGGCGGCAACTACGTATGGGATCAGCGGCGCCTCGACCGGTTCCTGTTTGTTGACGTAGGTGTTTTTCCAGCCTTGGGGTTTGCCGCTGTTGTCCAGTGCGGCGCGAAAGCGGCTGGTGGAGGCGGGACGGTAGTAGTCCTGTCGCACGTCCTCTTCACGCGACCAGATCAGCTGTACGGGTTTCTCAATGGCCTTGGAGATTAACGCCGCCTGAACGGCCCAGTCCGGAACTGATTTGCGTCCAAATCCACCGCCCATAAGCGTGTTGTTCAGGGTCACCTGGTCTTCGTTCATGTCCAGCGCGGTTGCGATCTTGCGGCGGAACCCGAGGGGGTTTTGGCAACCCACCCAAATCTCTGCCGCCGCGCCTGTCACATGCGCCGTGGCATTGGGCGGTTCCATTGTGGTGTGGGCGAGATAGGGCACACGATACTCTGCCTCGATAACGGTCGGCGCTCCTTCAAAAGCCGCGTCGATGTCGCCTTGGGACAAGTCGTGTTCCCGTCCGGCGCCGGCGGCTAGGTCGCTGGCGTGTTTTTCAAAGATTGTCTCGGACGTAACGCTGTCCAGCCCCTTACTGTCCCACTGGATAGTCAGCGTCTCAAGCGCCTGCACGGCGGTCCAGTAGCTGTCCGCAATCACAGCAACGGACTCGCCCGTCGGCCCATATCCACCGATCATGTCCTCGGAGGCATCAGAGGGCAGGGTGAGCACATCAATCACGCCGGCCATTTGGCGGGCTTCGGTGTCGTCGATTTGCACAACGGTTCCACCAAAAACGGGCGCACGCCGGGTCGTCGCGTAGACCATGTCGGGCAGTCGTACATCCAGCGCGAACGGCGCTGTCCCATCGACCTTGCCTGGGATGTCCTGACGCTCAACTGACTGGCCGATAATGGAAAAGTCGCCGATCTCCTTGAGTTGAGGATTGTACGAGGGCGTCATCTCAGCCGCGGCCGAAGCGAAGGTTGCATACGGCTCTGCGCGAGAAGACGCACGGTGGAGCAGCATGCTCTTTTCCGTTTCGATCTGATCGATCGGCACACCCCATGCGTCTGCCGCCGCTTGTTTCAGCATGTCCTTGGTGGCCGCACCTGCAACCCGCATACCATACTGACCGGTCGCGCGGATGCTCAGGCTGCCGCCTGTGATCTGGGCGTTGAGCGCGTTTGATACACGCATCATTACCCCGTCGATGGTCGGGATGACGGCACCTGGTAATGGAACATCTTTGAGCAGGTAGCCGCGGCCCAAGGTGTATGTTGAGTAGTCTCCCAGAGCAGGCGCTTCTTCGATGCGCACCTTTTCCCAATCGGCATCGAGCTCTTCGGCCGCCATTTGCGCCAGAGCTGTCTGCGCACCCTGACCCATTTCAGAGTGAGGAGAGATCACGGTAACAGTGTTGTCCTGATCTATTTTGATGAAGGCATGGACCAGCGTCTCGCCGTCGCCCGCGACTGCATCCTGCAAGCCCGCAACTCGATTGCCGGGACGCATTGCGACCCCCACAAGAATACCGCCACCAACGACAACACCGGCTGAAATGAACGCACGTCGGGTCCACTTATTCATTGGATTGTCCTTTCGTAAGAGCAGCGGTTTTGATGGCGGCTCGGATGCGATCATACATACCGCAGCGGCAGATATTGCCGTCCATTGACGCGTTGATGTCATCGTCTGTTGGATTGGGGATGTCGTTCAAGAGTGCGGCTGCGGACATCAACTGACCAGACTGGCAATACCCGCATTGTGGCACCTGATGCGCGATCCATGCTTGCTGAAGCGCATGCAAAACGTCTTCAGCAGGGGCAAGCCCCTCAATCGTGGTAATCTCCTGACCTGCGACTGCGTCAATCGGCGTGACACATGTACGAGTGGCCACGCCATCGACCATGACTGTGCAGGCCCCACACTGGGCAACGCCGCAGCCAAATTTGGTTCCCGTAAGGCCCAGATCTTCTCTGAGCACCCACAGCAGGGGTTTGGACGGAGCGGCGTCGACATCGCGCAGGCTTCCGTTCACTGTGATCGTGGTTTTCATGGATCTCTCCGGTCAGAGGGGGCTGGGCGCAAATGTAAGAGTAGTATTTGAGCTGTAAACAGAACAAGTATTCTAATTCTGTTTTGACACCGTCCTTGGCACCTGTCAAGAAGCTGAGACATTATTTGATGACGAAGGGTTTGTGCTTGGAAAGCCGCTGGAAATCGGAACTACACTGGCGGCGCACAGGGCAACAAAGCCGCAGCGAGCGCACTCAATCCGCGTTGCTGGATGCGGCAGAAGAGCTGATCCTCGAAAAGGGTACGGACGCGACATCGATTGCGGATATAGCGAAGCGAGCAGGCTCCTCGGTAGGGGCCGTTTACCACCACTTCAAAGACAAAACGGCGCTATACTACGCGTTGTTCCACAGGATGACGGCGACGTACGAGGCGTTAAACAAGCAGGCGTCCGATCCCAAGCTTTGGGAGGGCGCTACGATAAAGGATTTGTTTCGCGGCTATTTGGAAATTGTTCTGACCACGACGCGTGAGAACAGTGCTGCCAAGGCTGCGGCGTCGGCAGTCATCGCAGATTTTCCGGAACTGAACGCCCACTACTGCGAAATTCAGGGCGAAACGCGGAAGGCACTGCTGACACTGGTCATGGAGCGGCGCGACGAAATCAGAGCCCCAGACGCAGAAAACGCAGCCACATTTGCCATCGACCAACTGTCGGCGATGTTGCGTGTCTATCTAGATGCAACCCTGCGGCAGGCCGCACTCGCGCCACTCGATGAAGACCAGTTTGTCGCACAATCGGTCGAACTGGTGTCGCGGTATCTTGATTTGCCTCGGGCGAAATGACTCTTAGTGGAGAGTGCGTTTATGGTTCAAGTCGCGTTGAATGAATCGGACTAGGTTGAGCGGAAAGATTTTACGCAGCCGAGCGAACCGTAAGATGTTCAATGTTGGCTGAGTTCTGACAGGACACGCTGCCCGATCAAAGAGGGCACAAAAAAGCTATAACGGAGGAGACCAGATGTTTGACAAAGCAATTAGCGCAGGCGGTGTGGCCGTGATCACCGGTGGTGCGAGCGGAGTAGGGTTTGCAGCAGCACAGGATCTGGCGCGCCGTGGATTGTCCATTCTGCTGGCGGATGTATCTACAGACGCACTTGAGCAAGCCGCAAGCAGCCTTTCCGCGCAAGGCGCACAAGTGCAGACATCGCAAACGGATGTGCGCGATGCGGATGCCGTTGGCGAACTCGCCGAAATGGCCCGCGCGATGGGCCCGACAGCAGTCTTGATGAACAACGCGGGCATCTCGCGTCCAACCAGCAGTTGGGACAACGCTCAAAATTGGCGCGATCTGATTGAAGTTAACCTTTTTGGTGTGTTGAACGGCGTACAAGCATTTGTGCCGGGGATGATTTATGCCGGTCGCCCGGCGGTCGTGATCAACACGGGGTCGAAGCAGGGAATCACAACGCCGCCCGGCAATCCCGGCTACAACGTATCCAAGGCGGGGGTGAAAGTTATGACGGAAATGCTGGCCCATGAATTGCGTGCCGCAGAATCCCCCATATCGGCGCATCTGTTTGTTCCCGGCTTTACTTATACGGGGATGATTTCGTCCTTCATTCCGGAAAAGCCGGCGTCGGCGTGGACGTCTGAACAGACAATCTCCCACCTTTTTGAGCGGGTTTCGGCAGGGGACTTTTATGTTTTGTGTCCGGATAACGATGTCACGCCAGAGATCGATCAGCGTCGTGTATCGTGGTCCGCGCAGGATATCGTTGAAAATCGACCTGCTTTGTCCAGATGGCATCCGGATTATGCCGAGCGTTTTAACGCGTTTCAGAAGTCTGGGAGTTAGTGTTCAAGCCTGCACAGGGGTTTCTTGGAGTTCTGAGCCAACTGAACCGGCAAGTGCAGATGCATGAGACATCAATTGCCTCGGGAAAGATCCTCCATGAGGGGCTGCCTGAAAACTGTGTTAAGAGCGGATTTTCGATTTCCGAAAGGTTTTCTTGCACATGCCCTTGCGGTCCCTAACGACTCAGACTAAACCCCGCGAACCAAATGGCGCGGGATGGAGCAGCCCGGTAGCTCGTCAGGCTCATAACCTGAAGGTCGTAGGTTCAAATCCTACTCCCGCAACCAAAAAAACCGAAGCGCAAAGCGTCGCAAAAATGGCCACCCGTCGGGTGGTCGTTTGCGTTTTAGCACTTAGGAAAGGCGGTTCTGGCATTGAGCAACGTCGCGTGGTGCAAAGTTTACAGGTCGGTACCATGATCCGCACGCAGTCGGCTTTATCAATGCTTCCACCCCACTCTGCTGGTGTGCTCCACCCCGATAATCGCGCGGCCGAACGCGGCCAGCATAGCCGTCATTGCTGTGTGTTGTTTGCGAAGTTAAAGACAGGTCAGGGCTGTGCAGCACTCCGCACAAGATCCCCAATCTCGCGCAGCGCATCCGCCATCGGGTTGGACTTGCGCCAGACAAGTCCGACGGTGCGGGTCGGCGGCGGTCTGTCAAATCGCGTAATGCAGACCGGAGCTGAGCGGGTTTCGACATCGACTGCCATGTCCGGAATCAATGTCACTCCAATGCCTGCGCCGACCATTTGAACCAGAGTCGACAGCGAACTGCCATCCAGTCCGTCGCGGGGTCGCGTTGGGCTGATGTTGCAAAAAGACAGGGCCTGGTCACGAAAACAGTGTCCTTCTTCCAGCAACAATAGGCGCATCTCATCCAGTGCATCGCGTTGCACGAGTGGCGCGCCAGCATCTTTTTCGGGGCGCACCAGCACCAACTCTTCGCTAAACAGGGGCATTTCTGCCAGGGCAGGTTCATCCGTTGGCAGCGCCACAATTGCTGCATCTAAACGCCCGTCGAGTAATTCTGTGATCAGTCGCGGCGTGACGGTTTCACGGACGTGAAGATCTATTGTGGGGTAGGTTTGGGTCACGTTGCTGATGAAGCGCGGCAACAGGTAAGGCGCGATTGTCGGGATTACACCAAGGCGCAACCGCTCGATCTGCCCGCCCCGCGCCGTTTCGGCCCAGTCGCTCATATCGGCAACCGCGCGCAAGATGTCGCCGGCGCGTTTGGCAAATGCGTCTCCCAACGCAGTCAGGCGGACGTGCCGTGGCCCGCGTTCGAACAGGGCAAAACCAAGGCTTTCTTCAAGGTCCTTGATCTGTACTGAAAGGGCAGGTTGCGAAATTGCGCAGCGTTCAGCTGCACGTCCGAAATGCCCCTCATGGGCAAGAGCTTCGAAATACGTCAGCTGACGCAGGGTGAGATTCTTCATAACCAAAAATTATGACAGTAATAAAAAAATGCAACTTAAATCTATGACGTGATCTTGCTATGACCACACTCAGCCATGGGAGGGATGTGCAGCCAAACGCGAATCGCGCGGTGGCCAAAAACCTTTTGTGACCCAGACAAACAAATCGGCAATCGAGCCTAGATCCACCGTGGTTTAGGCTTGCCTCGCCACAAGAAACCTTTGATCGGAGACAGACATGGACGGAAATGACGTTGGCAAATGCCCAGTGATGCATGGGGCGACCTTGCACAGCACTTTTGGCGGCCGCACGAACAAAGATTGGTGGCCTGAAACCCTGAGCATTGATGTTCTGCACCAGCATGGCGCGCGCGTTGATCCAATGGATCCCGACTTTGATTATCGCGAGGCGGTGAAGGGTCTCGACTATGATGCGGTCAAGGCTGACCTGCATGCGTTGATGACAGACAGCCAGCCCTGGTGGCCTGCGGACTGGGGGCACTACGGTGGCCTGATGATCCGGATGGCGTGGCACGCGGCGGGTACGTATCGCATGCAGGACGGCCGCGGCGGTGGCTCTGCAGGGGATCAGCGCTTTGCTCCGCTGAACTCGTGGCCGGACAACGCGAGCCTTGATAAGGCCCGTCGTTTGCTGTGGCCGATCAAAAAGAAATACGGCAATGCACTGTCCTGGGCTGACCTGATGCTGCTGGCCGGTAATGTTGCTTATGAATCCATGGGGTTCAAAACCTTTGGCTTTGGCTTTGGCCGCGCGGACACATGGGCGCCCGGCATCGACATCAACTGGGGGGAAGAGGCCGAGTGGCTCGCACCCAGCGAAAACCGTTATGAAGATCTGGAAGATCCGTCCACCATGGCGAACCCGCTGGCCTCTGTGCACATGGGCCTGATCTATGTGAACCCCGAAGGTGTGAACGGCAATCCCGACCCTGCACGCACAGCGCTGCACGTCCGTGAAACATTCGCGCGCATGGCGATGAACGACGAAGAAACCGCTGCCCTCGCCGCAGGTGGTCACACGGTTGGCAAGGCGCACGGTAACGGCGACGCCGGCGCGTTGGGTGCGGAACCCGAGGGCGCAGGTTACGAAACCCAAGGCTTTGGCTGGACCAACCCCAACCAGACCGACAAAGCAAGCTCGCTTGTCACTTCCGGCATCGAGGGTGCCTGGACGACGGAGCCAACCAAGTTCGACATGGGCTATTTCAAGCTGCTGTTCGGCTACGAGTGGCAGTTGACCAAATCCCCAGCAGGCGCAAACCAGTGGGAACCCATCGACATCAAGGAAGAGGACATGCCAGTTGATGCCTCTGATCCGTCGATCCGCCGCATGCCGATGATGACGGACGCGGACATGGCGATGAAAGTCGATCCGATCTACCGTGAAATCTGCGAAAAGTTCATGAGCGATGAAGCCTACTTCCGCGACACGTTTGCGCGTGCTTGGTTCAAGCTGACGCACCGCGACATGGGCCCCAAAGCCAACTACATCGGCCCCGATGTGCCTGCTGAAGACCTGATCTGGCAAGACCCGATCCCCGCAGGCAGCACCGACTACGATGTGGCGGCAGTCAAGGCAAAGATCGAGGACGCAGGCGTTCCACACGCCAACCTTATCGCGACGGCATGGGATAGTGCACGTACGTTCCGCGGATCTGACAAGCGGGGCGGGGCCAATGGCGCGCGCATCCGTCTGGCACCACAACGCGGCTGGGAAGGCAACGAACCGGCTCGTTTGGACGCAGTGTTGGCCGCTCTTGAGCCAATCGCTGCAGAAACCGGCGCATCCATCGCAGACGTGATCGTTCTGGCGGGCAACGTTGCGGTTGAAGCGGCGGCAAAGGCCGCTGGGTTCGACATCACCGTGCCCTTCACACCCGGTCGTGGCGATGCCACGGACGAGATGACAGACGGCCCCAGCTTTGACGTGCTTGAGCCCTTCTCGGACGGGTTCCGCAACTGGCACATGGACAAGGTGGCCAAGAGCCCCGAGGACATGCTGGTAGATCGTGCGCAACTGCTTGGTCTGAACGGTCAGGAAATGACCGTGCTGTTGGGCGGGATGCGCGTACTGGGCACCAACCACGGCGGAACGGCGCATGGCGTGTTTACCGACCGCGTGGGCCAACTGACGAACGACTTTTTCGTCAACCTGACCGACATGGCCTACAGCTGGAAACCAGCCGAAGGTGGAACGTACGAGATTGTGGATCGCGCCACAGGCGAGACCAAATTCACGGCCACCCGGGCGGACCTTGTCTTTGGTTCAAACTCGATCCTGCGGGCCTATGCCGAGGTCTATGCGCAAGACGACAACGCGGCCAAGTTCGTGAAGGATTTCGTCGCGGCCTGGACCAAGGTAATGAACGCCGATCGGTTCGACCTTCTGGCCTGATCGGGAGCACAACCACACAGACAAACGCGGGCCCGTCACCGGGCCCGCGTTTTGCGTTTGGCAGGCGTCGCTTGCCGCCTTGACTTTCCACCCCATGCCCGGTGTATCTGCGCCGATCAATTGACCACCCCCGAAGGGACCAAACCCATGCATGCATACCGCTCTCACTCCTGCGCCGCGCTGACTTCGGCGGATGTGGGCAATACTGTCCGTTTGTCGGGCTGGGTGCACCGGGTGCGCGACCACGGTGGCGTGCTGTTTATCGACTTGCGCGACCATTACGGGATGACGCAGGTGCTGTGCGATCCAGACAGCCCCGTCTTTGGCGAGGTCGAAAAGCTGCGCAGCGAATGGTGCATCCGTATCGACGGCGAAGTGAAGGCGCGCGATGCGTCTCTTGTGAACCCTAAGATCCCGACCGGCGAGATCGAGGTATTCGTGCGCGATCTGGAAGTGTTGGGGGCCTCGGACGAGTTGCCGCTGATGGTCTTTGGTGAGCAGGAATATCCCGAGGAAACACGGCTGACATACCGCTATCTCGATCTGCGTCGTGAAAAGATGCAGGCGAACATGAAGCTGCGGAGTGACGTGGTGTCGTCGATCCGCAAGCGCATGTGGGATCAGGAGTTCCGCGAATATCAGACGCCGATCATCACAGCATCTTCACCCGAAGGCGCGCGTGACTTCTTGGTGCCGTCGCGTTTGCATCCGGGCAAGTTTTACGCTCTGCCGCAGGCCCCGCAGCAGTTCAAGCAATTGCTGATGGTGTCTGGGTTCGACAAGTATTTCCAGATCGCGCCTTGTTTCCGCGACGAAGACCCACGCGCAGATCGCTCGCCCACCGACTTTTACCAACTCGACCTCGAGATGTCCTTTGTCACCCAGCAGGACGTGTTCGATACGATCCAACCCGTGCTGGCTGGTGTATTCGAAGAGTTCGGCGGCGGCAAAAAAGTGGACGAGACTTGGGAGCAGATCAGTTATCGTGATGCGGCCTTGTGGTATGGCTCGGACAAACCCGACCTGCGCAACCCGATCAAGATGCAGGTGGTTAGCGAGCATTTTGCAGGCTCCGGTTTTGCGATCTTTGCCAAGCTTCTCGAGCAAGAAGGCACAGAAATCCGCGCCATCCCTGCGCCCAAAGGCGGATCGCGTAAGTTCTGCGATCGCATGAACGCTTACGCCCAGAAAGAAGGGTTGCCCGGAATGGGCTACATCTTCTGGCGCGAAAAGACAGCTGACTCCGTAGCGCAAGAACTTGGTATTTCTGTCAAAGAAGCGCAGGCCAAGCTGAAATCCGGCGAAGTCGAAGGCGGCATGGAAGCCGCGGGTCCGCTCGCCAAAAACATCGGACCAGAGCGCACCGAAGCCATTCGCCAGCAACTGGGCCTGAGTGTGGGTGATGCAGCGTTCTTCCTTGGTGGCAAACCCAAGGCGTTCGAGGCTATCGCGGGGCGTGCGCGCAATGTCATTGGGGACGAGCTGGGACTGACGGACCAAGACCGCTATGCCTTTGCGTGGATCGTCGATTTCCCGATCTATGAGCGCGATGAAGAAAGCGGCAAGGTCGACTTTGAACATAACCCGTTTTCCATGCCGCAAGGCGGTATGGAAGCCTTGCAAGGCGACCCACTGAAAGTCCTCGGGTACCAGTATGATCTGGCCTGCAACGGCTATGAACTGGTGTCCGGCGCGATCCGGAACCACCGCCCCGAGATCATGTTCAAGGCGTTTGAAATTGCAGGCTATGATGAGGCCGAGGTGCGCAAGCGGTTCGGTGGGATGGTCAACGCCTTCCAGTATGGCGCGCCGCCCCACGGGGGCTGTGCGGCGGGTATCGACCGGATCGTGATGCTGCTGGCGGGTGAACAGAACATCCGCGAGGTCATCCTGTTCCCGATGAACCAACGGGCCGAAGACCTGATGATGAACGCACCCAGCGAACCGACAAGCGAACAGCTGATGGATCTGGGCTTGCGTGTTATTCCGCAGGAATAGTCGCACCTTCGCCCGCGCGATGTGCGCGGGCAAGTGAGCCGCACTAGGTTAGAGGGTCCCGCAAGTTGATTTGCAGGGCCGACAACCTGTACGTTTTGACGTGCATCAATAGGGCAGCTTTTGAGCAATCGGTGTTTCCCGGCGTTGAGCTTGGTCCGGATTTAGGCCGTTGTCGCAGCTGGTCGGATGAATTTACTTGGTGTTGCGCTCGACTGCGCCTAACTACACGGTATGTTTGTACTTTATCGCCCGCACCATGATCCTGTTCCTGACTGGACACCGCCGCCTGCGCCGAACAACACGCTAGCGCTAGACGGTGAATATTGCCTGTTAGAACCGCTGGTTGCGGAGAAACACGCTGCTTTGCTCTACCGTGCCTACGTGGGACAGGATCATGTCTGGGCATATCTGCCCTACGGTCCATTTTCGTCTTCTTCTCAATACCATCGCTGGATGCGCGAGACGGAAACTGACAACACGGTTGAATTCTATGCGATCAAGAACAAAGAAACTGGTGCCTATGAAGGGGTGGCCAGTTATCTGCGTATCTCGCCGGCTGCCGGCAGCATTGAGGTTGGGCACATCAATTTCAGCCCTGCTTTGCAGCAAACCCGGGCTGCAACCGAAGCACTCTACCTGATGATGGCATGGGCCTTCGATGCCGGATACCGGCGGTTTGAGTGGAAGTGTGATGCACTGAACCAAGGGTCGCGCCGTGCCGCTCAACGTCTTGGTCTAAGTTACGAGGGTGTGTTCCGGCAAGCGGCCGTGGTCAAAGGGCGCAACCGTGACACGGCCTGGTTTGCCGCTATCGACCGGGAATGGCCGAGTTTGAAGGAGGCGTTTCGCGTTTGGCTGGACCCTTCCAACTTTTTCGGTGATGGCAGGCAGAAAGAGCGTTTGTCCGACCTGACCCAACTCGTTCGTTCAGCCGAGGACCCGTCCTTAAACGGCTAGGCTTGTCTTTCAGATCGCGATCTTGTTGGCCAACCTGCGCTGGACCAGCCCCGCGACGGTGGCCGCTTCGGATGCAGCAGAATCTCCGCGGGCCCTTTTTGCGGGCAGCAGTTCAGTGGCCAGCGCCAATTCATTGTCATCCGCACTGCGCGCCACCCCGCCAAGGAACTGGGCGATGTAATCCAGTGTTCGTGTGTCGTTGTCTTCTTCCATTACGTCCGCGACATGCGCCATGTCGTCGCGGAATGCGATTGGATCAGGTTGTATGATTTCTTCGGGCACCGAGCGTGGCCCAGCGGGATGTCGGTCTCTAGGCAGATTTGCAAGAATTTGATCCTGAAATGTTGCCAGAGAAACGACGGGCTTGCCGAGGTACCCATCGGCGCCTGCCTCCATCACAAGGGCTTCGCTGTTATCGTCTCCAGAGGTGCCAAGGATAACATCCGGGCGCTGGTTGGACGTGGCCAACTCGCGGATCAGGTCTGCACCGTTTCCATCGGGCAGGCCCACATCGATAATTGCCACCGAAGGGCGATATACCTGCAAATGGCGGCGCGCAGCGCGCAGCGTATCGGCCCGCCGGATCCGCGCACCGCTGCGCAGACAAAGCAGACGCAGGGCTTCACATGCAAATCGGCTGTCTTCAATCACCAGTACGGTCAGGCCTAGCAGCGGGCGCATTGCGGTGGGGGCCGGGTAATTTGGTGCTAACGGGTCTGTGGTATCCATTTTTGATCTCCAGGCAGCTATCGCGACTCATCGTTACGTACCGTTGCCTAACAGCAAGTTAACGCCGCGCTTGCGCGCGCCCACAAGCTTGGCGATAAGGGCACAAATTCAACGTCACTTCAGGAGCTTTGTATGATTGGACGCCTCAATCACGTTGCAATCGCCGTGCCCGACCTCGAAGTCGCCGCTGCCCAGTATCGCGATGCCTTGGGTGCGAATGTCGGCGCGCCACAGGACGAGCCTGATCACGGGGTGACGGTGGTGTTTATCGAACTACCCAACACCAAGATCGAACTGCTGTATCCATTGGGTGAAAATAGCCCGATCGCGGCGTTTCTGGAAAAGAACCCATCGGGGGGCATGCATCACGTCTGCTACGAGGTCGATGACATTATCGCCGCGCGTGACCACCTGAAATCAACCGGTGCTCGCGTGCTGGGCACCGGCGAACCCAAGATTGGGGCCCATGGCAAACCTGTCTTGTTCCTGCATCCCAAGGACTTCAACGGCTGTCTGGTCGAGTTGGAGCAGGTCTGATGGGCATCACCTCGGCCCTCGTCCTTTATGCCGTGATCTGGTGGATGTGTTTTCTGATCGCGCTGCCGATCAAGGTGCAGACCCAAGGGGATCTGGGCAAGATCGAGCCGGGCACCCATGCGGGCGCGCCCGAGCATCATCACACGAAGCGCAAGGCGTGGATCGTCACAGTGGTTGCGTTTGTTTTGTGGGCCATCATCGCCGGTATCATCCTGTCGGGTTGGATTTCCCTCAGCGATATGAGTTGGTTTGATCGGGCGCTTGAGCCCCTGTGAGGAGGTGAAACAGGTGCGTGAACGTTGCCGCCCCGATGATCGGGATCAGTAGGTTTATCAATGGGATAGACAGCGGGATCGCCATTAGCGTTCCGGCCAGCCAAACGGTGCCGGAGTGCGCGCGCCTCAGCTCTTTGGCCCGCGCTCGCCCGACACGACGCATGGCGGCGAGGGTGAAGTATTCCCGTCCCAGCAAGTATCCGTTCAGACCCCAAAAAATGAAAATCGCCGATGGTGGAAACATCACGTAGAGGATCAGCGCGAGTATGTTGGCCCCAATCAGCACTCCGAGAAAATTGATAGTATCAACCGCTGCATCCCCAAAAGGCACAGGCGTTGTAGGGGGCAGGTGGGGGTAGTTGCGTTCTTCTACAGCCGCTGCCACCTCGTCCAGAAACATTGAAGTGATTGCCGAGGCCACAGGCATCATCAGAAAGATAGAGAGTCCGAAGAACAAAAAGAATGATCCCCAGCTGACGACGTCGTCCAACCAAGTGATTTCCCCGAACCAAGGGACTGAAACGCTGTCCGCTGTCAGCCAGCCAATCAGCCAGACAAGTCCGGATGTGGCCCCAATCAAAAGTGCGACCGTTAGGGCGAGTCCGAGGAACAGCACCCGGCGAAACCGGGGATCACCCATCTGACCGAGGGCTGCAAAGAAAGACGACAGGATCATGTGTCTACCCATGTTGTGATCTGGGACATATCGGGGCGCGGCCGGTCCGGCGGCGCGCTTGTTTCTGTGCCGATATGGATCAAACCGGCGATGCGTTCATGCGCTTCAAGTCCAAGTCCTAACTGCATAAAACCGCGATCATGGCTGGGCCATCCGCTCAACCAGTTGGCCCCCCAACCTGCCGCAAGTGCAGCGTTCAGCAAGGCCAGACATACCGCTCCAGAAGAGTAGGTTTGCTCCAGCTCGGGGATCTTTTCGGATGGCTTTTGAACCTCGATCACTGCCACTGCGAGGTGGCCCTGATCGAACTGGTTACGTCCTTTGGTGATTTGTTCGGTGTCCAATCCAAGAGCTTCACCGCGAGCCTGAACTGCGGTCGCCAGACGGGGCATCGCACCTTTGCCCAACACGATGAAACGCCACGGCTCCAGCTTGCCATGATCAGGCGTGCGAGCGGCAGCCGTAAGCAAGTTTTCCAATGTCGCGGGATCGGGCACTGGTTCGGCAAGTGTCTTGGCCGGGCGCGACCGTCGTGTCAGCAGAAAGTCGAGGGCGGCGGGGTTTGGGGTGGACATATGTTACGCCTTTTTACATGTTGAGGGTCATGTCGTGACGAAGGGCTGCGACGTCAAGGGGTTAGAGCCCTAATTCTGTGGCCATACGGTCGATTTCCCCTAACTGGAACGCTTCAAGCCGCGCACTTGGTTGGCGCGAGGAGAATGCGCGGGCGAGGGGGTCGGGCGCGGCGATGGCGCTGCCTGACAAAGCTTCGATCGTAGCGTGTCCGCAGAAGGGGACGTAAATTTCGGAGTAGCCACCCTCGTGAGCCAGCACTAGTTTTCCGTCGCAGAGGCGTTCCGCCAAGGTTTTGATCTTCAACGTCATTTCGCGGAATGTCTCGGCCATGCAGAGCATGCTGGCCAGCGGGTCCGGGGCGGCGGCGTCAAAGCCGCAGGCGACGATGATGAGGTCGGGGTTGAACTGTTCAATGGCCGGAATGGCAACCCGGTCGATGGCGTGCAAATAGCCGTTGTGCCCGGTGCCGGCGGGTAGAGGGAGGTTGAGGTTGTAGCCCTCACCGGCGCCCGCGCCTCGGTCGTTCAAGTGCCCGGAATCTAACGGATAATTACCTTCCTGATGGAATGAGATTGAGAGGACTTCGTCGCGCACATAGAAGATGCTCTCTGTTCCGTTCCCGTGGTGCACATCCCAATCAAGCACGGCCACTTTGAGATCGGGCTGCGCCACCTTGGCGCTCTCGATCGCGATGGCGATGTTCGCCAGCAGGCAAAAGCCCATGGGGCCGTCTGCGCGGCAGTGATGGCCCGGAGGACGGCTGAGGGCGTAGGCATTTGCGTGGGTGCCTGCCAGTACATTCGCGACGGCCGTGGTCACGAGCCCGGCGGAGAGAGCGGCGAGGTCGAAGCCGCCCTTGGCGAAAGGCGCATGCTGGCCAATTTCTCCGCCGTTTTTAGCCGACAACGCTTTGAATGTATTTATGTATTCCGGATCATGAACCGCCAATATCTGAGCCTCTGTCACGAGCGGCGCGGAGGCGACAGACAGATCGTGGATTAGTCCCGTGACGTCCATCAGGTTCTTGAGGCGGCGCTTGGTTTCAGGGCTTTCGGGCAGGCCCCCGGCGGCGAGTGGCTGCACCAGCCCACCAAGTGGGACGGTGAAGGCATAGTTCCCACCCGCATGCCACATGCTGCGTTCGTCCCAGTAGAACCCTGTGCTCATAACGTCCCCTTTTCTTGCCCGCGCAAAGTGGCCGAAATCGTACCCCGGCGCAACGCGCGGTGCCGGAAATCCCTGAAGCGGCGCGAATCAAGATTAACGCCATAAAAACAGGGAAATTCCGATGCACTGTGCGTACACAGCGCGTGCACAGGCTGTGCATCGCTTTGTGCACGCGTACCAGTTTAACAGAGCGCGCGCCGGCAACAGTTACCAAAGCCCTAACGTGCCTCTGCCAGCAAAGCGTCAACGTCCAGGGGTGCGTTGACCATGGCAAGATCACCATTGGCATCCACAGGCCAATCGGCGCGGTCGCGGTCCCGATAAAGCTCGACTCCGTTGCCATCCGGGTCCCGGAAATAGACGGCCTCGGACACACCATGGTCTGCGGCTCCATCCAGCGGGGTGCCGTGATCTATCACGCGTTGCAATGCCGCCCCAAGCGAGGCGCGGTCGGGATAGAGAAACGCGGAGTGATAGAGGCCTGCGGCGCGTTCTGGCGCTGGTCCGGCGCCAAGAGAATGCCATGTATTCAGGCCGATATGGTGGTGATATCCGCCCGCCCCGAGAAACGCTGCCCGATTTCCATAGCGCTGAGTGAGCGTAAAGCCGAGTACGTCGCCATAGAAGTGGATGGCACGGTCAAGATCGCTGACCTTGAGATGGATGTGGCCGACGCGCGTGTCAGCCGGTGCTTTTCCAGACATGAGCGTTCCTTTCCTTTAGAACGAGTATCTAAGAGATAGGGTGGGCAGGACGGGTCGAACAAGCGCCAGCCTTGCGCAGCATTGGTGCGTAGATGCAGAGATGCGGTTTGTTTTGGGCCTGTCCGACAGAGGATATCAGGAGCAAACATGCCAAAGATCAGAACGGATCAGTGGAGGCCGCACACAGGCGGCCCGCATCCCATTTCCGGTCAGGACGATGGGTCGAGTGCCGACATCGCACTGGGCGATGCCATCGGGCTTACGCAATTTGGCGCTCGGTTAGAAAAACTGCCGCCCGGGTCACGCTCATCCCATCGCCATTGGCACGAGGGAGAGGATGAATTGATATGTGTGCTCTCGGGCACTTTGGTGTTGGTGGAGGAGGGTGAGACGCCTCTGGGTTCCGGTGACGTTGCTGGATGGAAGGCTGGAGTGCCAGTCGGCCATTGCCTTGAAAACCGATCGGATCAGGAGGCCGTTTTTCTGGTGGTGGGGACACGCGTTGCGGCGGATACCGTGCACTACCCCGACCACGATGTAGTTCTGCGATATGATCCGGACGGGCGGCGTTATTTCCATGGGGACGGGACGGAGGTTTTGCCAGAGGCGTGATGGATTGCGCGTAGGGGCGCTGATGTGTTTGAAACCCGCTTTGCGCTTGATCGTATGCGCGTTAGACTGCCTCAAACAATGAGGTGAGCAGACCCATGATCCTAACCCGCAGAACGGCCCTTTTGACTTTGGGCGCCTTTGGCCTTGCCGCTTGCAGCACAGGTGGCGGATCCGGGGCCCCAGCCAATTCCACCGGGGGCGCGCTCCCTGCTGATTTACGGCCCACGCCAAATGCGGCCTATGATGCGTGGGTGCGTAGTTTTCGTGGGCGCGCCGGAGCGCAGGGGTTGTCCGATTCTACACTGGCGGCAGGGTTTCGCGGTACGGGGTATTTGCCCGGTGTCGTCAAACGGGATCGCAATCAGGTCGAATTTTCCCGAACGCTTGAAGACTACTTGTCCATCGCGGCCTCGGACGAACGGGTGAGCAAGGGGCGCGCGGCCTATTCCCGGCATCGCGACACCTTGGCGGCAGTCGAGCAACGCTATGGCGTTGCGCCCGAAATCGTGACGGCGATTTGGGGTTTGGAGAGCTTTTTTGGCGAGCGGCGGGGTAATGTTCCGGTCGTGTCGGCGACCTCTACACTTGCTTTTGACGGGCGGCGCGGCGCGTTTTTTGAAAAGCAGCTGGTGGCGGCGCTGAAGATTCTGCAATCGGGCGACGTGGCCGCGTCTGACCTCAAGGGGTCATGGGCCGGGGCGATGGGGCACACGCAGTTTATCCCGACATCTTATCAGGCTTTTGCTGTGGATTTCACAGGCGATGGTCGGCGCGATATCTGGTCGGACGACCCATCGGATTCGCTGGCCTCGACCGCTGCGTATCTGTCGCGCAACGGGTGGATGCGCGGTTTGAAGTGGGGAACTGAGGGGGCGGGGCCAGGCCGGTCCCTCACGCCGCAGCCGGGCGGGCCGACGTTCAGCGTGACGTCGAATTTCAACGTCATCAAGCGCTACAACAACTCGGATTCATACGCCATCGGGGTCGGCCATCTGGCGGACCGGATTGCGGGTGGCGGGCCAATCCGGGCGTCTTTCCCGCCAGACAAATACGGGCTGGTCAAGGATCAGCGGATTGCCTTGCAAGAGCGACTCACCGCGCGCGGGTTTGACACCGGCGGGGCGGATGGGGTGATCGGGCCGAAAAGCCGGACGGCGATTTCGGCCTATCAGACCAGCATTGGAGAAGAGGCGACCGGGGATCCGTCTGTGGCGCTCCTGCAAAGCCTTGGCGGCTAGGGCCCAGGGCTTCAGTTGCCTTTTGCGCGCCGAACTTGGCCAAATCCTGCCCGGAAGGACAATACTGCGCCGAAGACCATCAGGGCGTAGCCCAAAAGCTCCAGACTTTCCTGAACGGCGGCTTTGAACGCGGGGTTGTAGGTTTCCCCCATGATCGGGCGCCACAACTCACCTGAGCCGAACACCCGGCTGAAGATCACGATGATCACAAAGCCGACCATCATGAAAACTGCCTCGCGCGTCGCTGCGTGCTGCCTGAATGGGTTTTTAAGAGTATCGCGGTGGCGGTAGGCAAAGAGGGCGCCGATCCCAAGCAGTATCGTGTTCGGGACAACCCAGAAGCCGTGGCGGATCGCGTCGAAATAGGCGTCATTTTCGCGAATAAACATCCATGCGCACAGGGTGGCTACGCTCATCAGGTATCCGACGGCTTCAGGAAATCTGCGCGTGCCGATAAAGAAAAGGATAGCCGTCGTCAGGATGGAGCCGGCCTGTGCAAGTTCCGTCAGCGATGTTTCGGACACGCGTCCAGAGAGCACCTTTACATCGAGCAACACGATCAGCGGGACAAGGATCATCAAAAGGACAAGACAGCCGAATTCAGTCGCGATACGGCCGACCGTAGGCAGGCTGCGTGCTGTCTGCAAAGGTGCATCGTCCGGCATCTGATGTGCGTCCGGTTCCAATGGTTGATTACGTCCCAATACGCGTTTCCCAGAGAATTATTTAGCTGGTAAATTACCGCATTCATTGCTGAAATCAAATAACCATTCAAGTGTAGGTATTTGTGCGGCGCAGTCACGTTTTTGGACTTGGAGGGCTTGGCGGACTGTTTGGGAGAGGCCCATATGGGGTGGTTCTTGAGTGCAAACAGAGGTGGACTGGATCCTAACTTGAGGCCGTCTAGCGATGGTATTTGGTGTCTTTGGGGGTTGGGTCGTTGCCCCAACAGATCGCAACCAAAAGAAAAACGCCCACCCGGGAGGGTAGGCGTTCAAATCTGTGGAGTATTGTCGTTTCGGCTTAAGTCTTGCGGCGGCGCTGAACCGCGAGGGCACCGAGACCCGCGATCAGCAACAGGCCACCTGCTGGCAGAGGCACCGGAGCGACTTGGGTGATGACGCGGATGTTGTCGATATGCGTTTTATTGGTCGTCAATGTGAAGGAAATCTCGTTCGCGCTTTCCAGAACGAAGGTGTCACCTGTGCGTCCGCTGGCTTTACCCTCGGCTCTGCGGCCCAGGTGACTCTCATATGTCGTGGAATCTCCCCCAAACGTGCGATCACTGACGTTCAGCAACCCAAGCGGTGAAAACCGGTCAGTGTTGCCGCTGCCGTTGGAAAGGATGATCGCCACGATTGAATGAGCGAAGGTGAAAGAGCCTGAGGTTGAATTTGCGTTGAATGGATCAAAGTGGATTAGAAAGCTGTCGTAAGTGCCGGCGCCAAGTTCGATGCCTGATCCCGTGACAAAGTCGGTGACGCCGAAATTTACATCACCAAAAACCAAACTGGACGCGAGATAGTCCACTTCCACATCGCCTTGGCCCACCGTCACATTTGATTGTTCTGCAAACAGACGCGCATCCGAGCCTTGTGTCACGCCGAGTCTGAGGTTTGCGGGGAGCGTTTCAGTCGGCGAGACCGTGCCCGCTTGAGTCATCGATGTCGTTGCAATGACAGCCGCAAAAGCCGCAATTAGAGTTTTGATGTTCGAACGCATACTCTGCACGCCTCTTTACTAGTTACACATTCGTTGAATGTGGCGATAACGCGTTTTTTTGAAGGCTGCAACGGCACTCAATCCACGCAAGAGTATTTTTCCCGAGGGGCGATATGGGTGCTTTTTGTGCGTCTTTTTTTGGCAAGAGACGCCTGAGGTTTGGAGGCTGGTTAAAATCGGGAGACAGCCGCCGCGCAATCAGGCGCCGACCATCCCCACAATCTCGTAGGTCTGTTTCAGGATCGGCGCCGTGATCTCGCGCGCCTGTTCTGCACCGCGTGCGAGGACGCGGTCGATTTCAGGGATATCATCCATGAGCCGGGCCATTTCGCCAGAGATTGGCGCGAGTTTTGACACCGCGAGTTCGGCCAATGCTGGTTTGAACGTGCCAAACTGGGCGCCGCCATATTCGGACAGCACCTGTTCCACGGTCATGTCGCCAAGGGCTGCGTAGATGTTGACGAGGTTGCGCGCCTCGGGACGGTTCTCTAGCCCCTTGGCCTCACTTGGCAGGGCGTCCGGGTCGGTTTTCGCCTTGCGGATCTTTTTCGCAATCGTGTCTGCATCATCTGTCATGTTGATGCGTGATGCATCCGAGGGGTCAGATTTAGACATCTTTTTGGATCCGTCCCGCAAGGACATAACGCGGGTCGCGACCCCTTCGATCACCGGTTCGGTGATGGGAAAGAAATCGACGCCATAGTCGTGGTTGAACTTGGCCGCGATGTCGCGCGTCAGTTCAAGGTGCTGTTTCTGGTCCTCGCCCACGGGTACGTGGGTGGCATGATAGATCAGGATGTCAGCGGCCATCAGGGCCGGGTAGGCAAACAGGCCAAGCGAGGCGTTTTGGGCGTTCTTACCGGCCTTGTCCTTGAACTGCGTCATCCGCTGCATCCAGCCCATGCGCGCCACACAGTTAAACACCCAACCCAGTTGGGCGTGTTCGGGCACAGCGGATTGGTTGATCAAAATAGATTTTTCGGTGTCGATCCCGGCGGCGATGTATCCCGCAGCCAGCTCACGCGTTTTGGCCCGTAGATCGGCCGGGTCCTGCCATGTGGTGATCGCGTGCAGGTCGACCATACAATAGATCGTCTCGAACCCACCCTGATCCTGCATTTCCACGTAACGTTTGAGTGCTCCGAGGTAGTTGCCCAAGGTCAGGCCGCCCGAAGGTTGCATCCCCGAAAAGACGCGGGGTGTGAACGTGGTATTTGACATGAGAACCTCTGGGCAAATCAGCGTTGCTGGCTTACCCATGGGGTGTTCCTTCGTCAAGCAGGCCCCGGATGTCAGATTATAAAGAACCAAGCCCCGTTAACCCGTTGCCGCCGGCTGTGTGGCTGCTGTTTCTGGCTCTCGCCTTGCCGGAACTGGCCTTTAGTCTGGCCGAGGCGGGGCTGATCGGTGGTGCAGGCGCTGTGGGTTGGCGTCTCAATGCGTTGAACGACTATGCGTTTTCCGGGGTTGCCTTTGATTTCATGGTTGAGAACGGGCGCCTGTTGCCCGAACACATGCTTCGCTTTGTGACTTATCCGTTTGTTTTTGGCAGCTTTACCTCGTTCCTGTTTGCGGGCGTGATCCTGTTGGCCATGGGCAAGATGGTGGGCGACGTACTGGGCGGTTGGGCTGTGGCGCTGGTATTTTTCCTGTGCGGCATCTTTGGGGCGCTGATGTTTGGTTGGATCACCAATGAGTCCTGGTTGGTGGGGGCGTACCCGAGTGTGTACGGGCTGATTGGCACGTACACCTTCCTTTACTGGCAGCGGCAGGTGGTCAGCGGTGGCCCACAGGGGCAGGCGTTTATGCTGATTGGGGTTCTGATGGGGATCCAGTTGGTTTTTGGCGCATTCTTTCAGGTTGGCTATGATTGGGTTGGTGAGTTGGCGGGCTTTGTTGCGGGTTTTGCCATCACGGCCATTGTTGTGCCCGGTGGCATGGCGCGGGTGCGGGCTGTGCTGCGGCGGCGTTGAGCGGTGGTGTTTGACTGGCATGGCGGCGAGATCACGCGCCAGACGCCGCTGGATTCGGGTTATCGCAACACGCGAAATAAGCGCTGGTTTTTGACGGTTTGTTCGGGCACGGGGTCAAGTTTGACCGCCCGTTTATGGCGTGGATCACGTCAGTTGGCCCGCACACCATGGGGGACGTGGCCGATGAGAGGCTGGCCCGACCCTAGCGGCGACGCACGGCCCCTTTGATCTCTGACAGTCTGAGTGCACCGAGCACTTGTGCGGCCCCAAGATAGGTGGCTGCCCCTACAGCGATCAGGGCAAGCAAGGCGATGTAGCGGACATAGTCCGTCCCGAGCGCCGGTTTGAGCAGGATCGCAGCGACCCACAGTGCCACACCCATTGCGCAGGACGCTGCAAATATCCGCGGCAGGCGAGCGCGATAGCGGTCATCGACTTTGACTGTGCCTCCCATGCCCCGCAGCCCCCCATAGAGCAGGCCCAGCATGGCCCAGCCGGCAATGGTTGTGGCCAGTGCAGGTGCAATCCAGCCGACAAGCGGGGACAGGCCGACGGCAACTGCGGCGTTTATCACCATCGCCACCAGAGCAAAGCGGAACGGGTTGGTCGTGTCACCGCGTGCGAAATACTGGGGCTGCACGACTTTTTGCAGCACGAATGCGGGTAGGCCGGCGCCGTAGATGGCGACAGCCACAGCAATGGCTGCGACGTCATCGGTACCCGTCTGGCCTCGCCCGAACAGGACGGAGACCAGAGGCAGCGGGATAACCATCAGCGCCACTGCGCTGGGAACGGTCAGGGCCATGGCAAACTCGCTTGCCCGCGAATAGGCGCCACGCGCGCCGGTCAGGTCGTCGGCCTTCAGGCGGCGGGCGAGGTCGGGCAGCAGCACGATCCCGACTGCGATGCCGACCACTCCAAGAGGCAGTTGGTAAAGGCGATCAGCGGCAAAGAGCCAGCTGACCGCACTGTCATATTGGCTGGCCACCAGTTGCCCAACGACGAGGTTGATCTGCATTACACCCGTGGCAAGAGCGGCAGGAATAGCGGTGCGGACCATCAGGCTCATATCCGGGGTCCAGCGGGGCAGGGCGGGTTTCAGCGCAAAGCCCGCGCGCGCGGCCGCACTCCAAGTGAGTGCCAGTTGTGCGATGCCCGCCAGTGGGATCACCCAGATGAGCCAGGTGATGATCTCGGCCCCGATGGCCCATGCCATCCCCATGGCCGCGATGACAAAGATGTTCAGTAGGACAGGGGCTGCTGCGGCGGCGGCAAAACGCCCGGTGGCGTTCAGCACGCCGGAAAAGAGCGCCGAGAGCGACATGAAGAAGATGTAGGGAAAGACGATGCGCCCATATCCAACCGTCAGGTCAAAGCGTTCGGGGTCAAACCCGCCAGCGGTGGCCCAAACCAGCGCGGGCATGAAGATCATCGCAACGGCCGTCAGGAGCAGCGTTGCCAGCGCCAGTCCGTTGAGTGCGTCGCGCCCGAAGGTTGCGGCATCCTCTCCCGCCTCGACCTTGCCCGAAAACATTGGGACGAAGGCGGCGTTGAATGCACCTTCGGCAAAGAAGCGGCGAAACATGTTTGGCAGCCGGAAGGCGGCGACAAAGGCGTCCATCAGCGGTCCGGGGCCGATGAGCGACAACAGCATGACCTCGCGCACGAAGCCCAGCACACGGCTGGCCAGCGTCCAGAAGCCCACGGTCAGAAACCCGGACATGAGGCGGATCGGTTTCATGGGCTTGGCGTAGCGGTTGGAGCGGGGCCGTGCAATGGGTGAGCGCCTAGGGCGTCGCCACAAATCCGAGCAGGGCATATCTGCAATGCACAACCAGCTGGTGCAAACGGGCGGGCATGGGCGCACTGACCGTTGCGCATTTTCGCATATTGCCGTTAAGTGCCTGTATTGAACGGCGTTGCACTGCCTTTTTTACGTGCGGAGATTTTGTTGCCTCGACTTTCGGATCGCCAGTCAGAGTTTTTGAAGATGCATCTGGGGTGTTGCCCGCCAGTGAGTGCTGCCGAGAATGAAGCGCTTGCCAAACTGTCCCCTGAGGAACTGGCCAAGACCGACCTGACCAAAGTCGATGTCGATACCCTGTTCGGTAAAGAAGCGATGGACGACCTGCGTGCCGTTGAGATCAAGGGCGAGGGCAAGCCCAAGATGAAAGAGCTGATGCAGGAGATCACCAAAGGGTTCCCCAAGAGGCCCCGCCAGGAGGTGATGGAGGACCTTGAGACTGTTGTTGGCACGCCACCCGATTCAAAGAAGCTGAATCTAGACTACGACCGCTTCCTGATTGTGAAAAAGCAGCAGGAAACCGTGGCGAAGGACAAAAAAGAAGACGCGGCACCCTCTTTGAAGGAGGGCATGCACGAGGATTTCATGGCCTCTCGGGCACAGTTGTTGTGCGGCAAGGTGCTGGGCGACAGTTTTGGGATTCACGAGGTGTTTGGATCGATGCTCAACCCGACGGGTGGGCTTGTGGGACCGGGCAATCTGGCGCTCCACCTTGATATCGATAACCCCATCGCGCTGCATGGCGTTGTACATGACGCCGCCGGGTACTTGAATACGTATCACAATGACGGGCCGGGCTATGACTACCTCGACAGTGATATTGAGTTTCTGAGTACAGACAATCCGCTGGCCGGACAGATCAGTGGGATCGCCCACTGGACGATGGAGGCCGGAGACGAGTACTTTATCAACCGAACGGATGCCGCCGTTCTTGAAGTCGAAAACGCACTTAAGTCCGTGCGCGATGCGGTGGCCAACACAGTGGACAAGATGATGACCATGTTCCGCAGCGACCCGGACGGTGCGCGCCCCGAAGAGGGCGAGGCGCTCGACACAGCAAACGCTATCGAGGACGCTGTTGGCAAAGCTGCCAAGGCCGCGGAACAGGTCTACGATGCAGCCATGACTATTCCCGGACCGCCCATGGCGGCCAAGGCAAAGGAAAAGCTCGACGCGATGTCCAGCTTTGTCTGGAATTAAGTCATGAGCTCAATTGAAATTCATCCCTCTGAGCTCGCCTACGCCTTCGCCTATGCCAAGGTGGACAGCATTATTGGATGGGGCGACACCCCGTTCCTGCCCGAAGATGGCGATGCCACGGAATGGGGTAAGGAGGGCGAAGAGCGTCTGCGCGCGGCGGGGCGCCTTGTGGGCGATCCGGAAACGGGCCTGAACTTTATCCCTGCGATCACGGCGGCCATACTCACCATTGTGAACCCGACGCTTGTGCTGCTCAGCGAACGCCGTTCTGGCAACCGGGTGCAGCGTTTGTCGGTGCACGCGGCGGGCATCTATTTTGTTGGTCTGATTCAGTGTGGTGATGGCATGTTCGAGATGACCAGCTATTCCGACCTGATGGCGGCGGCGGGAGCCTGTGCCGGGTTTGTGGGCGCAACACTTGAGCCTCTGCGGAGTGAGGCACGTGTCGAGACCACGCAGAAAGTGCTAACCACCTTGCATGGGTCTGCGGCCGCGCGCCCGGATGATGTGGTTGGTGGCATGGTCCGCTTGGGCCTGTCCAAGACAGAGGCGGAATCTGCTGTGCGTGCCTTTTCCGATCCTGCTGCGGCAGGCATGCTGTCAGTGTTGTACTGCGCGGGCAACGCTGTGCAGGACGCTGATCCGATCAGCGTGATGACCAATGCCGACAAACAGACATGGACGATTTTCCCACCCGCAAGCCTTGACGGGCCGATGGTGCTGGAGCGCAGTTCGGTGGCGGCACTGACGGCCCGCGTTGCGGTCAGCACAGCAGCACGCTTCAGCGCGCGCGCCTCTTAGGCTCTGCGCCTATTAAGCGACCGGAAAAAGCGGTCCGTTATGTGGTACTTCGATAACTGAGTTATGGCCGAAGCCGCCTTTCGCTCGTTCTCAGCAAGGACTGGCTTTCAATTGATTTTGCTCCTTGAGAACCTCGGCAACATTCGCCTCAAGAATGGCGTAGCTTATGTTTCCAAATAGTATCTGCCGACCATTGTTGATCACGTAAGTTGGGCTGCCTTTTACCCCTGTCGTTTGGGCTAAATCATAATCGCTTGTCAGCTTTGCCATAGCTTCACCCGTTTTGATCCTTTTACGGACATCAGAAAACTCTAGTCCGATGCCTTCGCTAACGTCTTTTTGAACGGACCAGTCAGAGATGTCTTGTGCGTCCTCAAAGAATGCAGAACGAAGTGCTCTTGCGGCTTTCACAGACAGACGCGATCGATAGTCTGGTGTGCAATCGTCTTGAGCCGCCAGCTCCACTGCTTTCAGAAAAAGATGCGGGCTGGCCGAGGAGAGTGGTCGGGTTTCGGACCAGACTTTCTGATTTACCTTTATGGCGTCAAAGCCACGCGCCACGTCCTGCACGTGGTGGGTATACCCGTCAAAGCCACCTTTGTTTCCCCACAGTTTGGAAATCTTTGCTTTGGTATCTGGAAACACCGAAGTGTAGTGCACTTCGATATCTACTTGGTCGCCAAACTGCTCAGCGAGCCGATAGAGAGGCGACTGTCCGATAAAGGCCCAGATGCATAGGATGTCAGAGAAGTGAACCATTTTCAGCGGGCTCATAGAATTTGGTCCTTAGTTGCGGAAATGATGATGGCGGGCCGGCCTTGTCGACCGGCGCTGCCCTTGCAATCGAACTACCGGCGATCGATTGCTTGCCCTATTCGATATCAACCTCGAGCGTGTCAGACTTGCTCCATCGGACCGCCTGCGTCCTTCCAAGCAGAGATACCGCCAACATTCGACACATTTTCAAACCCCATTTCCACAAGAGTTTTGCCGCTAAGCGCGGCCTGGCCACCGGCGCCGCAAACCAAAACAATGTCCGCATCCCTTTTTAAGGCCGGATTGTGGAGTTGGTGAGTGTCATCCGCCTTAAACTCGAGCATGCCACGTGCAACCAAAACAGCACCGGCAATGGTGCCGGTCTTCGCGATATCGGCGCTATCTCGGACATCAACGAAAACAGATTGTCCATCCATGTGCTTTTTGATGCCATCGTCCGTTGAAATTCTGGGCACAGCGGCATTTGCTTCTTCCAGGTAGTCGTTAGCTGATTTCATTTTTGTAACCTCAATAAAAGTTCGTCATGCAGAGTTTCCATTTCACTGGTGAAAATAGCAAGGAGCGATTTCTTTGGTCACAAGTTCTTGGAAAGAAAGCGTCTGCCTTGGGTTCGAAGCGGTCATTCTCTGCACTCTGTTTGAATGACTGCTATGCGGACGAAGCAGCCATTGGTCCCAACGCAAACGAAGGACCGCACGGCGGACCGTACTGCCTCTAGAATTCATCGCGCTGGCAATCGCGGAGTTTGGTGCCAAAAAGTGATAAAGAAAAATAAGACATCGTAAAATGGCGATACTACCGGTTCAGAGCCTCAAGTATCGGAGCGTCTCTTTCATAGGGATCTTCGCGGAAGTGAACGTTTCCCGTCTCAACCCATGCTGTCCAATACGTCAAAAGAACGGGAACGGGTTTGTCCAGTTCGATCCGTGTGGTCTTACCGCTGTCCAGAATTGAGTTCATGCGTTCGTTATTCCAGTTCGGTTGGCCTTCCATCAGAAGGCTTGCAAACTCAAATGGATGTTCAAGCCGCACACAGCCAGAGCTTAGATTTCGGTCGTTTCGATCGAACAGTTCCTTTTGGTTGGTATCGTGCAGGTAAACTGCGTACTCATTTGGAAACATAAACTTCACGCGTCCCAACGCATTGTTCGGTCCTGGCTGCTGCACAAGAGTCACTCCAGGACTATCTGACGCCCAATTGACAGACGCGGCATTCACTGGCGCGCGGTCACTACTCCTCACCACCTTGTAGTCGTTACGTGCCAGATACTCCGGGTCATTTCGGATGCGCGACAGTTTGTCCTTTCGGAAAATTGAGGCGGGTACGGTCCAGGTGGGATTAAACTCCATATACTGGATGTCGTCGCGGAAAACTGGTGTTTTGCGATAGGCCGACCCAGTCACAGAACGTGTGCTCCAAACAGTGTCACCCTTAATGAAATAAGTGCGTGCGCCGGCAATATTGACAAGAACGAATTCGTCGGCGAGTTCGCGCATTAGCCAGCGCGCGCGCTCGAGGCTTAGCCGCAGCTGGTCAACGCGTTCGCTGGCTTTGCGGTTCAAAGATTGAAACGATCTGGGCCCGACCACACCGTCGGCTTCAAGGCCATGACGGGTTTGAAACGCTTTGACTGCTTCAACCAAGGCGTCATCATAAATGTCTTCGCCGCCCACTGTTGCAGATGTCTGAAAGTTTGTTTCTTGCGGCACACCTTCGCGGATAAGCCTCTCGCGTAGAACGGCCATAGCAGGGTGGGTCATCCCGGGCTTTAAAACTGTTTCATCCGGTACGAAGGGCCAACCGCCGTTGAGCTCAATGCTGCGGTAGGTCTCCAAGGCATCAACAAGTTGATGGTATTGCGTGACACCAAGATAAATGCGCTTCATGAGGGCGCTGAAGCCTTCTCCGTCAAGATATTCATTCAAGACAGTCGACGGTTCGCTCTGAATAACCGGCTTGGAGAAGTTCCATGAGCTGTCAAGCTTTGACGGATCGACCTTGCCGAAGACCATGTGATGGATCAGTTTTATAGCCGCGTCGGTTGCGACCAGATCGAAGGTTGCAATATCGTCGGGTTCTCCTGACTTTGCTTTTTCCTGAAGTTCGTAGAGTAGTGCGAGATTGAAATCTGTGGGAAGGAAACCTTGGTCAACACCGCGGTTCAGTTCTGTGAGGAGCTCTTGTTCGTTGCCTGACCCGTGCCATCCCGTGGTGAAGCCGCGCTGTTCATAAAACCGCGGTATCATAAGGGCGGTGTCCAGCTTGGCATCGCCGAAAAGTTCTTCATCACTTGTGTTGAACGATGTCGATAGTCGCTTGACTTCATCCTCAATAGGGCCAGCCAAAAGGCTTGTATGCAAAAGGAGCTGCAAAGCCAGACCGGCACCAACGATCACCGTCAAGTTCAGAATTCGCAAGTCCGCCTCCTACATCTTGTGCAAGCAACCCTTGACAGCACAATCAGCAGATATCAAGACCGTGCCTTAGATCGTTTTTGACTGCGAACGGGCACCGGTGCATGTCCGCTTCGGGCTCAAACCCGCCCTTCACTGCGCAGCGCACCGAGGTCTATTTTTCCGTCAGCACGGACGCGCGGGGCGGTCCGGGTGGCGTCAGGCTGGAAAACGCTTTGCCTGCGTCTGCTTCGTACTCGGCCTCATCCCAAAACCCGATCAGAATACCGGTTTGCGTGGCAACCTTCAGGCTTGCGACAACCTCTTCAGTGGCCGTCACGCGGGTGTGGTGGCGCATGGACCATGTAAACATCGCGTCTTTCAGGCGCGCGCGCACGGCCACATGTTCGGGCGCGTCTGAGGTGCCAAAGTCCTGCACCTCGTCCGGGTCGGTTTCCAGATCGAACAGAACCGGGTCAAACCCGTTGAGGTGCACGTATTTCCAGCGTCCATCAAAGATCATCTTGGAGAACGCATCTTGCTGTTCGACGTTGAGGGCGGTCGCCATTTCAAAGCCTGAGTAGTCATATTCGCTGATCACGTAGCGCCGGTAGAAGCCGTCCGTTCCGTGCAGGAGGGGGGTCAGGTCGCGCCCTTCGATCACTTGCGGTTTTGGCGCACAGCCAAGGGCGTTCATGAAGGTTGGAGCGAGGTCGATCATCTCGATCAGAGCAGCCGACTCTGTGCCACGTGTGCCATCGGCTTGGGGCCTTGGATCGGCGATGATCAGTGGAACTTTGGCTGCCACATCGTGGTAGAAATCTTTGTCCCCCAGCCAGTGATCGCCCAGATAGTCGCCGTGATCTGAGGTGAAAGCGATTATCGTGTTGTCGCTTAGCCCCTTGTCGTCCATCCATTCGAACAGACGTCCCAGATTGTCATCAAGTTGTTTGATCAGCCCCATATAGGCTGGGATGACGTGTTCGCGCACTTGATCGCGGGAAAAGCATCGGCTGACGCGGATGTCCTGATGGGCGGCGAGGAAGGGGTGTGCGCCTTGTCGTTCTGCGTCTGAACGGATGGGGGCAACCACGTGTTCGGGCCCGTACATGTTGTGATAAGGCGCGGGTACGATATAGGGCCAGTGCGGCTTGATATAACTGAGGTGGCAAAGCCAGGGCCTGCCATCTTCCATCGCCCCCTCCATGAACTCCATCGCGCGGTTGGTCATGTAGGCGGTTTCTGAGTGTTCCTCGGGGATGTTGGCCTTGAGGTGCGAGTTTTCCAAAAGCCAGCCAGAGACTAATTTGCCGTCTTTGTCGTAGCCGGAATTTGCGAAGTCTTCCCACGGGTTGTCGGATTCAAAGCCGTGCGACACGAGGTAGTCGTCATAGGCCGACCACCGCTGTCGGTGGCTGTTGGGGTGAAGCCCGTCGTCGCGATCGAAGGGTTCAAAACCGCATTGCGCAACCTTGATCCCGATGTCGCTGTTCGGATCAATACCGAGCCGTGCCATGCCCGGACGGTCGGCCACCATATGAGTTTTGCCCACCAGCACGGCGCGTGCGCCGACCTCGCTCAGGTGATCGCCCAAAGTGGGTTCGCCCACGCGCAGGGGCACGCCATTCCATGTGGCACCGTGGCTGCGCACATACCGTCCCGTATAGGCTGACATCCGCGACGGTCCGCAGACCGGGGATTGAACGTAAGTGTTGGTGAACTTCACACCGCGCGCGGCAAGCGCATCGATATTCGGCGTGTGCAGGTGCGGGTGCCCATAGCAACTGAGGTAATCAAATCGCAGTTGGTCGGCCATGATCCAAAGGACGTTGGGGCGGTTGGTCATTGGGTCACCTTCGGTTCGAGGATGTCGTCAACGGGTTCGCGCAAGGCGTCTTCGAGCCGTGTGAGCAGGTCGACGAGGGTTAAAAGCTCTTGTTCGGAAAAGGTGCTGCGCAGCGCCTCGCGCCGCCGTTTCATTGCCGGGGAAGCGGCTGCGTGTGCGGCGTACCCTGCCGTGTCCATTTCGACCACCACTTGACGGCCATCGTGTTCGCCACGTGTCATGCGCACGAATCCCTTGCGCTCCATTGCGGGAAGCGCGCGGCTGATCAGGGACGGGTCAGAGCGCTGGATTTGAGCCAGATCGCGGATCGTCATTGGCCCGGCCTCGTGCAGATCCCACAGCACACGCCACTCTACCGTTGTCAGACCGGCTGACTGTTGAAGGATGTGCAGGCCTTGCTGGCGCGAGGCATGATGCGCTGAATCCATGCGGGAAAACGGGTTCTTCGCCTCGTAGGCGCGGCGCTTTTCTATCCGGTCTTTTTGGGTGCTTGGCCGCTCTGTCATACTGTTCCGTCCCTTGTGTTTAGTAGACACTGAATAAAATTACGTGACAAGTCATATAATGTCTGCAACTCTGAATCATGAGACCCCGGATACGGGGCAAGGTGCCTCGGGGAGGGGCGCACCACTGACGGGAGGAATACTCATGTTTAAGACCGCATTGATTGGGGCGGCCTGCGTGCTTGCACCGCTAAGCGTGGCCGCACAGGTCACGTTGACCGCAGAAACTTCATCGCCGGGCGGAGGGGCGCACTATGTGTCGACCACTTTTGCCGCTGCACTGGACAGTGCTGGCGTGGCGAATTTGCAGATGACCGAGGGAGCCACGCTCACCAATTCGGTTCAGGCCGTGGCCGAGGGGCGTCTCGATGTGACCACGGCGCCTTTGATTTTGCCCTTCCTGCTATCGCGCGGAATTGGCCCATACAGTGGCGTCGGTAAGGAACAGGGCGCTGAGTTGGCGGCTGAGATTCGCGCGCTTTATTTCCATGCCGCAGCGCACCAGACCTTTGGGTACTACGATTCAAAACCTGTGGCCGACATTCGCAAGCTAGACGGATTGCGCATCTGGAACGGCCCACCACGCGGTGCGGCGTTGACCTCGGGACGGGCGATGATCCAGTTGCTGGGCGGCATAAAAGATGGCGAAGGGTATGAGGGCGTGCAAACCCCTTGGCCAGATGCCGTATCCACGATCACCGGTGGCGCAGTTGAAGCATGGAGCATTCCATCCGCTCTGCCCGGTGGCCGCGAAATTCAGTTTTCCGCCGCAGGCGCAATCACCCTGTTTGACGTTCCGTCGGATCTGCTGAACAGCGAGTTGGGCCAGCAAATCGTCAAAGCGCCGGGCCATGCGCCATTTTCCGTCCCTGTCGATGTTTATCGCGCTGCCTATGAGGGCAACGACGTCACCATCGTGACCGATGACGACACCTTTGACACCTATTCCACCGCCTTTGCCGAGATTGTTCGGGCGAGCATGGACGAGGATCTGGTGTTCGACATCGTGACTACAATGTTGGATGCACAGTCGCGGTTTGAAGAGGGTGCGCCCATGGGCCCGCACCTGAACCTGACCTTTGGCGATATTGATGGTGTCAGCCAAGGCGCTTGCGGTGCTGTAAAGATCAAGATGCACCCCGGTGCCATCCGCGCCTATGAGGCCAAGGGCCACACGGTGGCGGACTGCCTGCGTCCCTAAGTGATCCGGACCCGACTGTTTTGGCCGGGTCCAAACCCCCGATTGGTACGCGCCCCATGACCGAGTTCGATCCAAACGTGCGTACGACAGGCCAACGCATCGCGATGGGGCTGGCGTTGGTTCTGGTCGTTGTAGGGATGATCAATACGCTGCCCGAGATTGCAGGCCTGCAAGCCTGGGCACGTGAGGCGACGGGCATCCCTCTCTTGCGCATTTCGGGGTTCGCCACCGAATACTTCTTTCCGCCGATATTTTTCCTGATGATGACCATCGTGGTCTTTGACGCCAGCGTGTACCGGACGTGGAAACGAGAGAGACCCGAGCGCGCGTGGCTTGGCCTGTTGCTGGACCTTGGTCTGTTGCTGGCCGCGTTTCTGGGTGCCTTTGGCTATCTGGTGGAGATCGACAGCGTATGCCTGATCGACCAGATCACCGGAGAGCGCGCCCGTCTGATTGCCGAGGATGCAGCCAATTCGGCTGATGTGATCCCGGGCATCTCTTTCGAGGCAGAGGTGCCGTCTTGTCAGGCCCGCTTTGGACTTTGGACGATCCCGCTGCTGTTCACCATCATCACCCTGTTTTTCCTTTATAATGTGCGGGTGTGGGGCCTGCCGCTTGTGATCGTGGCGAGCCTTGTGGTGTTTTATACTGTGGCCACTGCGCTGATCTGGATGTTCGATCTGTCGGACAACAATTTCTTGCTGACCAAGCTGGGGGCTGATGGCGGCAACGTGATGGATGCGGCCACGCAGAAGGCCACCAATGTGTTCATATCGCCGGATGGGTTCATGGGCCGTTTCATGGATATCGTGGTCAATCAGGTTTTCCCTTACGTGATCCTTGGCGCGCTCTTTGGCACGTCGGCGGGGGGGACATCCCTCATCAAGCTGGCGGTGCGGTTGACCCGAAATTTGCGCGGTGGGCCTGCACATGCGGCCATCGTGTCGTCGGCCATGTTTGGCACCATCACCGGTGGGCCGGTCACCAATGTTCTTTCCACAGGCCGCCTGACCATTCCGATGATGCTGCGCAATGGGTTCAGCAAGTATTTTGCGGGCGGTGTTGAAGCCGCGGCCTCGTCTGGTGGGCAGATCATGCCGCCGGTGATGGGCGTGGCTGCCTTTGTTCTCGTGGCTCTGACGGCAGTGCCTTATACAGATGTCATTACGGCGGCGTTTTTGCCTGCGATCTGTTTCTTTTTCTCGATCTTTTTGGCGGTCATGTTCCAGTCTCGGCGCGAAAAGGTCGCGGCGATGCGCGAAGTGCCCGAGGATTTGATGATGGAGCGGCAGGACTGGTACAATCTGGTCATCATCTTTTTGCCGATCCTCACGATCCTGTTTCTTTTGCTGGGCAGCAAAGACGGCGTGGCCGAGGGGCCTTTGGGCTGGATTTTTGGTGCGGACAGCGTGCTGGTGCAGACAATCGTGAACGCAACGGGTGATGCGATTTCTGCCGGGTGGTGGGCTGTTGCTGTGCTTGTCCCGCTGCTGTTTCTGGATCCGGGGACGCGGGCCATGCCATCGCGGGTGCTGGTGTCGTTGGCCGAGGGCGGCATCTTGTTGTCCCGCTTGTTTCTGCTGCTTTTTGCGGTGTCGATCATTGCTGCCTTTCTTAATGAAAGCGGGCTGACCGGAGAGTTGACGCGCGCCGTCACGTCGTGGCTGGAAAAGGTCACTGTGCTGCGGCTGTTTGGCCTCGAAATTCCGATTGTGGGTGGCGTTTACCTGATGCTGGCACTGGTCTGTGCGATGCTGTGCGCAATCCTGCTGGGGATGGGTATGCCCACGGTGCCCGCGTATGTGAACGTCGCCCTGTTGCTGGGCCCGCTTTTGGCAAATCTGGGCGTCAGCTTTTTCACGGCCCATATGTTTGTGTTCTACTTTGCGGTGGCGTCGGCCATCACGCCGCCTGTGGCTGTGGCCGCTTTTGCCGCCGCATCTGTCACCGGCGGTGAGCCGATGCGCACTGGGCTGGCGGCGGTCCGGGTGGGCATTGTGATGTTCACCATTCCTTTTGTCTTTGCGTGGTATCCCGAACTGCTGTTGATCGAACAGGCGGTGACCATCGCCAATGACGCCGGACAGCGGGAACTGATCGAGGGATACACGGGTGTGGTCGACTGGGGCCAGTTGAGCCTGTTGCTCGCCCGAATTGCCTTGTGTCTTTATTTGGTGGCCTCTGCACTGGCACGGTTCGACCGGCTGCGCATCGCGCAGTGGGAGGTGGGGTTGCGTCTGCTTTTGGCTGTTTTGGTGCTTTGGAAAACGCCACTGATCATGACAGTCGGTCTTGTTGCCGCCGCGCTTTTGCTGGGCTGGCACCACTTTATCCGATCCGTTCCGCCCGAGGATGTGCCTGCCCAATGATGCCGTTGACAGGGATGTAAGGCCTGAGGCAGAATTATTGCACCGATGGTTCAAATAGTGAACCAATTGGCATTGCGAAGGGCCCTTCAGATGATTGATCAAAGCCGAATTGACGACCTGCGCCAGCGTTCTGTGACAGCAGGACTGCACATCATTGGTGGGGTGTCAGGTCCGTCAGCAGATGGGGCGACCTTGGCCGTTGTTTCGCCCATTGACGGCCAGCCCCTGACGGAGATTGCGGCAGGTGGACAGACCGAGATTGACCGTGCCGTTGCAGCGGCCCGCGCCGCCTTCGAGGATGGGCGCTGGTCCGGTCTGGCCGCAACGGCGCGCGGGCGTGTCCTGCAAAAGATCGCGGATGCAATCGAGGCCGAGGCGGATGCGCTTGCCGTTCTGGGCGTGCGCGACAACGGCACCGAAATTTCCATGGCACGCAAGGCCGAACCCGGCAGCGCGGCGGGCACGTTCCGCTATTACGGCGAACTTTGCGGCAAGGAATATGGCGAAATCGCCCCGACCGCCCCCGGCACGCTGGGCCTTGTCCATCATGAACCTGTGGGCGTTGTCGGCGTGATCGTTCCGTGGAATTTCCCGCTGATGATTGGGGCGTGGAAGATTGCGGCGGCCTTGGCGGTGGGCAACTCTGTTGTGTTGAAGCCGGCCGAGGTGGCCTCTCTTTCTCTGCTGCGGATGGTCGAGATTTGTCATGAAGCCGGTCTGCCCGATGGTGTTTTGAATGTCGTGACCGGAACGGGTGAGGCCGCGGGGGCGGCCTTGGCGCGCCATATGGATGTGGACGTTCTGGCGTTCACGGGCTCTGGCGGTGTGGGGCGCAAGCTGCTGGAATACGCGGCGCAATCCAACCTTAAGCGGGTCTATCTGGAACTTGGCGGCAAGTCGCCGAACGTCGTCTTTGCCGACACGCCTGATCTGGACCGTGCGGCGGCGGTGGCGGCTGGAGGGATTTTCCGCAACAGCGGGCAGGTCTGCGTGGCAGGCTCTAGGCTACTGATCGAACGGTCGATCCATGCTGAATTTGTCGAGCGGGTCATGGCCCATGCCTTGGCTATGCGCGTCGGCGATCCGTTGGATTTGCGCACCAATGCGGGGGCCATCGCGTCCGAGGTGCAGATGAACGCTATTCTGGCGGCGTGCGACAGGGCTGTCGCTGATGGCGCTGATCTGCGGATGGGCGGCACGCGTATCGCCGCTGAAACCGGTGGGTTCTACATCGGCCCGACGCTGTTTGATTACACCCCGCAAAACAGCGCTCTGGTGCAGAGCGAAATCTTTGGCCCTGTGCTGGCGGTCCAACCCTTTGACACCGAGGACGAAGCGGTCGCGTTGGCGAATGGCACAAGTTACGGCCTTGCCGCTGCTGTGTTTACCCGCGATATCAGCCGCGCGCATCGCATGGTGTCGCGGCTGCGGGCCGGGGTTGTGCATGTGAACACCTATGGCGGGGCGGACATCAGCGTACCGTTGGGTGGACATGGGCAGTCGGGCAATGGGCATGACAAATCCCCCCATGCGATGGATAAGTACCGCAATCTCAAAACGGCGTGGATCCAGCTATGAGTGTCTCCAAAACTATCCTTGTGATCGGGACTTACGACACCAAGGATGAAGAACTTGCCTATGTCGCGGGGCGTATCCGTGCCCAAGGCGGTGACGTGCTGAGCATGGATGTAAGCGTGTTGGGGGACCCAAGCGCGCCTTGTGACATCTCCAAACATGATGTGGCTGAGGCGGGCGGCTCCTCGATTGAGGCAGCGATTGGATCAGAGGACGAAAATACAGCGATGCAGATCATGGCGCGTGGCGCCGCGCTGTTGTGTACGCAATTGCACAGTGCAGGGCGGATCGACGGTATGATCGCGCTGGGCGGCACGATGGGCACGGACCTTGCACTGGATTGCGCGCAGGCGCTGCCGTTGGGGGTGCCGAAATACATCGTCTCTACGGTTTCTTTTTCTCCGCTGATCCCACCGGATCGGTTGTCGCCTGACATTCAGATGATCTTGTGGGCCGGGGGGCTTTATGGGCTGAACGCGGTCTGTAAGTCGTCGCTGTCCCAAGCGGCGGGGGCTGTGTTGGGGGCTGCGCGGGCGGTGGAACCGCCTGTATCCACACGGCCTGTGATCGGGATGACCAGCCTTGGCTCGTCCTGCCTGTCCTACATGAAACTGTTGCGCGCCCCATTGGATGCGCGCGGGTTTGATGTGGCTGTTTTTCACGCCACGGGCATGGGTGGCATGGCATTCGAGGCACTGGCGCGTCAGGGGTATTTTGCCGCGGTGATGGATTTTGCGCTGCCGGAACTGGCCAATCTGATGGTCGGGTCGGTCGTGAACTCCGGCCCGGATCGTTTGCGCGGGGCAGGGGACATGGGCATTCCGCAGATCGTGGCGCCGGGCTGTGCTGATCTGATTGATTTTGCGGGCTGGCAGGAGATTCCGGGCGCCTATTCGGACCGTCCGTTTCATGCTCACAACCGCCTCATCAAATCCTCGGGGCTGAACGGCGATGAACGCCGTGCGCTGGTGCGTGATATTGTGGCGCGGCTCGACGCGGCCAAGGGGCCGGTGCATGTGCTGACGCCGCGCGGAGGGGTCGAGGCATGGGACATTGAAGGCGGTGCCACCTATGATCCGGAAGCGCTGGCCGCGATGGCAGATGAGATGGAACATGCGGTGACGGACCCGGTCAAATTGTCGGTGCTGGACTGTCACATCAACGACGCCGCTTTTGCCGAGGCGGCACTTTCGGTGCTAGATGGCTGGATCGAAGATGGCACGCTGGATCGGAGCCTGGGCGCATGATCGACAAGTTCATCAATCTGGACCACGCATTCTTTGCGCAACCTTTGCGGCGCACGTTGACCCTGGCCGTCTGTTTCGGATGGGGCGGGTTCGAGGCGCTGATGGGCAATTTGGGCTGGGCGGCCATCTTTTTAGGGTTGGGCGCAATCGCTCTTTGGCAATTCCGTAAAATCGACTGGTCGAAATATGAGGGCGGGCACTAATAGCCCTCGCTACTCGATCGCGATGACTTCTATGCTGGTCAGTTCGGGTTCTCCGCCGCGTGCGCCACTGCCTGCTGCAATCCATAATTTGCCATCATGCACGCAACAATTGGTCCCATGGCGCGCCCGGTTCAAAGGGGCGCCGAGCGCCCATTGCCCGCTCTCGGGTTCGAATATCTGCATGTCAGTGAACGCTTCCATCCGTCCGGCCTCGCCCCCGACGTAATGGATTTTACCGCCGAGAACTCCGGTGCCTCCTGCCGCTGTCTGGATCGGAAGGGGTTCGGGGTGCACGGACCACGTCTGTGTCGTGAAATCGAACACGTCCACATCGCCAATCGTGTCAAAGAACAGTTGGTTGTAGTCCGTCCCGTTGTGCCGCCCGGTCTCGCGTCCGCCAAAGAAATATAGGGCGTTGCCTGCAATGGCGCAGGGCGCGTGATCGCGCTTGTTCGGTGCGTCGGGAAGGATTTCCCATGCGCCGGTGTCGGGATGGATGCGGTCAAACCACGCCTGTGTGTCCGCATGATGCCCGTCGACGATGCCGCCGACCACATAGATCCAGCCATCGCTGTGCAAGGCGCAGCCTGAGGCCCCGCGGCGGCGCGTGGGAGGAATGGACGGACCTTCCAGCCAGCGATCTGTGCCAGGTTCGTAAATGAAGACCGTTTCCAGAGGCGTTTCGCGGGGGAACACCCCGGTCATGGTCCCAAGGAGCCAGATTTGGTGCCCGACGATGACGGGTTGGAAATGATGGATCTCCAGCGGTGGCGGCGCACCGTGCGTCCATGTGTTGGTTTTGGGGTCAAAGATGTCGACAGGCTGAATGCGCCGCCCGCCAAAAAGGTAGAATTTGCCCTCAAAGCAGGCGAACCCGTTTTCGTGCCGACAGTGTGGGGTGCCATTGCAGTCCAGTGTGATCCAGTTTGACATCCCGCTCTCCTCATACGCGCGCCATCAGGCGTGAAATTGCGCGCCTTGGCAAGCCGTATGGGGCAGGTGGGCTAACTCATTATCCGTGGGACGTCTTATGCGCACAAGACGCGCCTAGATCGCGGCGCTGTAGATGCGTTCGCCCGAGGTGACCGCACTTGGGGTGACCAGTTGAACGGCGATCAGACGCACCAGCGGGTGTGCCCAACGGTTGATGGACAGGCTCTGCCCATCCCAATTGACCGCCCCGTCAAAGTGGTCGGCAACACGGTCGATGTCTGCCATCAGTTCTGCGTCGGCGCGTTGCGCCGCACTCAGATCAACGCCGTGATAGCACATCAGCTGTTCGACCAGATTGGCCTTGAGGTGATCGCGCGCATCCAGCGTATAACCGCGCCACGTGGCGGCCTCGCCTGCGTCGATCTTGTTCGCATACTGCCCGGTCACCGGAATATTTTGGGCAAAGCCGTCCGGGTAGGTCGAGATGGCGGATGCACCCAACCCGATCAGGTAAGGCGAGGTGTCATCTGTGTAGCCCTGAAACGAGCGTTTTAGCGTTTTGGCGTAATAGGCCTGCGCCAGTGGATCGTGGGGCAGGGCAAAGTGGTCGATCCCGATTTGGATATATCCCCGTCCCAAAAGCCTGCGCCGCGCCTGATCAAACAGGGCAAGGCGGGTTTTGGGATCGGGTAGGGCATCGCTGGGGATCAGCACCTGACGTTTGGACATCCACGGCACATGCGCATAGCCAAACAGGGCAATGCGGCTGGGCTGCATCTCGAGTGCGGCCTCGATTGTTGCATCCAGTGTCCGGGCAGTTTGGAACGGCAGACCATAGAGAAGGTCGAAATTCAGCGCCTCAATCCCGCGGTCGCGCAGTTGACCGACAACCTTTTGGGTCAGGTCGCGTGACTGGACTCGTCCGATTGCATCCTGGACCTGCGGATCAAAGTCCTGAATGCCGAGACTGGCGCGGCTAATGCCATGTGATGCAAGTATATCAAGGCGGGCAGGGCCTACATCCGTCGGGTCGACTTCGACTGAGAATTCTTGGAGATTTTCAAGCCCCCAAATGTCGTCGAGGCCGCTGAGTAAAGTGTCAAGAAGATCGGCCGACAGGATTGTGGGCGTGCCCCCGCCAAGGTGCAGTCGGCGTGGCTTGACCCCATTTACAAATTGCACGCGAACGTCGCGTGCTTCGGTCAAAACCCGGCTCACGTAGGGGGCTAAAGGCGCGTCGTTGCGGGTGCCTTGCGTGCGACATGCGCAGAACCAGCAGAGTCTGCGGCAAAAGGGAATGTGGACATAGAGCGAAATCTCTGCATTCTTAGGAGCATCGGATTGCCAAGTACGCGTGCAGTCTGCATCCACACCGTCACTGAACCAGTTGGCGGGCGGATAGCTGGTGAATCGCGGGACCTTTGCGTCAAACAAGCCTAGACGAGAGAGGTCGGAAACATGTTTCATATAGGTACGATGACCTTTGATCCTGAACCTTTCCTTGATGCAGATCAAAGGGCCTGACGAATGGATTTAGATCTTGTCGCTGTCCCGAGCTGTTCGTCTTGTCCGATCCGTCATCGTGCGGTTTGCGCACGCTGCGACAATGACGAATTGGAACGGTTGAACGACATCAAGTTTTACAAATCCTACACGGCGGGCCAGACCATTGCGATGCGCGGGGACGCTTTGGACAGTGTAGCCTCGGTCGTTTCGGGCACTGCGACGCTGGAACGGGTGATCGAGGACGGTCGCACGCAGATGGTGGGCCTTTTGCTGCCCTCAGACTTTATTGGTCGCCCCGGCCGCGAAACGTTGCAGTACAATGTGACGGCTGTGTCTGACGTGACCTTGTGCTGTTTTCAGCGCAAACCGTTTGAAATCCTGTTGATGGAAATCCCGGCCGTGCAACAGCGCCTGTTGGAAATGGCGCTGGATGAATTGGACGCGGCGCGCGACTGGATGCTGCTTTTGGGCCGCAAAACAGCCCGTGAAAAGATCGCCAGCCTATTGATGCTGATCGCCAAGCGCACCATGCACCCTGATGGCAAGGTGATGGGTGACATCACCCGGATCGAGTTGCCGATCAGTCGCGAAACCATGGCGAACTTCCTTGGTCTGACCATCGAAACTGTGAGCCGTCAGTTTACCGGTTTGCGAAAGGACGGGGTGATTGATCTGGATGGCAACCGGGTTGTGCGCATTCCCGACTTGGAAGGGCTGTTATTTGAAAGCGGCGATGATGGGGACGGCGGAACCCTGTTCTGATCCCTGATTGATTCACATCAACGCGTACGCTCCCGGCGCGCACTATCCCTTTTGACCAAAGCTAAAGACGAAGGGGACAATCATGTACAAGAACATTCTGATTCCAGTTGCGTTTGACGCAGAAAAGGACGTGGCCGGTGCCATCGACATCGCCAACCGGATCGCAGCCGAGGGGGGCGCAATCACCTTTTTGCACGTGATGGAGCAAGTGCCAGTCTACGTGACCGATTATGTTCCTGCCACGTTCGTGACCGAGACGCGCGACGCAGCACGTGCTAAACTGAACGAATTGCTGGGCGATGTTGCAAATGCGCGCGTCGTGGTCATTGACGGGCCCACTGGGCGCAGTATCACCAACTGGGCGGATGAAACCGGGGTCGACTGCATCGTCATCCCGTCGCACCGTCCGGTTATGTCCGACATGCTGCTTGGCTCGACGGCGGCTTGGGTCGTGCGTCATGCACATTGCGCGGTGCATGTGATCCGTTAATCGACACCGCCTTGATCCAGATCAACGCGGGTGTCCAGGCACCGCTTTATCACCGATAATTGCGAACAGGTGTGCAGCCCCTCATTCAGGGGCCGCGCAAAACGACAAAGGAAGTCTCATGTTAGATTATGTCAAACTGATTGCACTTGGCTTGATTGCCATTCTTGCTGCTATTGCAGCGGACTGGGGACATGATCTGGCCTACAAAGTGCACGCTGCGCTGATTATGGTGATCGCCGGCGGAATGTTCATCTGGCAGGTACGCCAGATCGGAAACACAAAAGCGGTTGTGGACGACACCGGTTACCTTGACAGCGTTGTACGCGCAGGCGTCATAGCCACGGGGTTCTGGGGGATCGTCGGGTTTCTGGCGGGGGTTTTTATCGCCTTCCAGCTGGCCTTTCCGGCGCTTAATTTTGACTGGGGCCAACCTTTTACAAATTTCGGACGACTGCGCCCGCTGCACACCAGTGCGGTGATTTTTGCTTTTGGGGGCAATGCGTTGATCATGTCCTCTTTCTATATCGTCCAACGGACGTGCGGGGCGCGCCTCTGGGGCGGCAACCTCGCGTGGTTCGTGTTCTGGGGCTATCAGTTGTTCATTGTGCTGGCCGCCACAGGGTACCTGCTGGGCGCGACGCAATCCAAGGAATATGCCGAGCCTGAGTGGTATGTTGACATCTGGCTGACTGTCGTCTGGGTCTCTTTTCTGGCGGTCTACCTTGGCACCATCTTCAAGCGGCGAGAGAAACACATATACGTCGCCAACTGGTTCCTTTTGTCGTTCATCATCACCGTTGCGATGCTGCACATCGTCAACAACCTGAGCATTCCGGTCTCCCTTCTGGGCTCCAAATCAGTGCAGGTGTTCTCCGGTGTGCAGGATGCGATGACGCAGTGGTGGTATGGTCACAACGCGGTCGGTTTCTTCCTAACGGCCGGGTTCCTGGGAATGATGTACTATTTCATTCCCAAACAGGCTGAGCGTCCTGTTTACAGCTACAAGCTCAGCATCATCCACTTTTGGGCGCTGATCTTTCTATATATCTGGGCGGGTCCGCACCACTTACATTACACTGCCCTGCCGGACTGGGCCTCGACCCTTGGCATGGTGTTCTCCATCATCCTGTGGATGCCCAGCTGGGGTGGCATGATCAACGGTCTGATGACGCTGCAAGGCGCGTGGGACAAGTTGCGCACCGATCCGATCATCCGGATGATGGTGATCAGCCTCGCGTTCTATGGCATGTCCACCTTTGAAGGTCCGATGATGTCGATCCGCGCAGTGAACTCGCTGTCGCACTACACCGACTGGACGATTGGTCACGTTCATTCTGGCGCGCTTGGCTGGAACGGCATGATTACCTTTGGGGCTCTGTACTTCCTCACACCAAGACTGTGGGGTCGGGCACAGATGTACTCGATGAAGGCCATCGACTGGCACTTCTGGCTCGCGACCATTGGCATCGTTCTTTATGCGGCGTCCATGTGGGTCACCGGCATCATGGAAGGCTTGATGTGGCGTGAAGTTGATGCCCAAGGGTTCCTCGTGAACTCGTTCGCTGACACCGTGAGCGCGAAGTTCCCGATGTATGTTGTGCGTGGTCTGGGCGGGGTTCTCTACCTCGTAGGCGGTATCATCATGGTGTGGAACATGTGGATGACCATTCGCGGCGGCAAACCCGTCGCAGTGGCCACCCCACCCGCACAAACTCCTCAAGCTGCGTAAAGGAGAGCGAAAATGGCCTTTCTGGACAAACACAAAGCCCTTGAACGCAGCCCGACGCTCTTGTTCGTTGGTTCGCTTCTGGTGGTCTCCATCGGGGGAATCGTGGAAATCGCGCCCCTCTTCTACCTTGAAAACACTATCGAAGAGGTGGAAGGCATGCGCCCTTACAGCCCCTTGGAGCTGGCGGGACGGGACATCTATGTTCGTGAGGGGTGCTATGTGTGCCACTCGCAGATGATCCGCCCCATGCGCGACGAGGTGGAACGCTATGGGCACTATTCACTGGCCGCGGAGTCGATGTACGACCACCCGCACCAGTGGGGATCCAAACGCACCGGGCCTGATCTGGCCCGGGTCGGTGGGCGGTATTCGGACGCATGGCATGTGGATCATCTCAACGATCCGCAATCCGTCGTGCCGGAATCGATCATGCCAAAGTATGAGTTCCTTGGACGCACGCGGATCGACGGCGAGCACATCGAAGATCTGGTGCGCACGCACGCATTCGTCGGCGTTCCCTACACCGAGGAGATGATCGAAAACGCGCTGTTCGACTTCAAGGCGCAGGGTGATCCGGACTCGGATTGGGATGCCACTGTTGAGCGGTATCCCGGTGCGGTCGTGTCTAACTTTGATGGTCAGCCCGAGCTGACCGAGATGGATGCTCTGATCGCTTATCTACAAATGCTGGGCACACTGGTCGACTTTTCGACCTTCACCCCAGACGCAAGCCGCTAACGGAGGACTGAACCATGGATACCTATTCTTTCCTGCGCGAACTGGCTGACAGCTGGGTCCTGCTTGCGATGGTGATTTTTTACATCGCCGCGTGTCTGTATGCGTTCCGCCCCAGTGCGCGGGCCGCCAACGAAGAGGCCGCCAACATTCCCTTTCGCAATGATGGCGAGGTCCAATCCCAAGACATGGAGGCCAAGTAATGGCTGACCAAAAAGACATAGATGACGCAACCGGCGTCGATACGACCGGCCATGACTGGGACGGGATCAAAGAATTGAACAATCCATTGCCGCGCTGGTGGCTGTGGTGCTTTTACGGCACGATTGTGTGGGGTGTTGCCTACACAATCGCCTTTCCAGCCTGGCCGATGATCAACTCGGCCACGTCCGGGGTGCTGGGGTATTCGACCCGCGCCGAGGTGGTCGAACAGATCGCAGTGGTCGAGGCACAGAATGCCGAGGTTTCCATGCGTCTGGCTTCGGCGGATTTGGCTGCACTGGCCCCTGATGATCCGGCGTACCGCTACGGCGTGGCCGGAGGGGCGTCTGTCTTCCTTGCCAATTGCTCGCAATGTCACGGATCAGGTGCTGCCGGTGTGCAGGCGGCAGGCTATCCCAACCTGCTGGACGATGACTGGTTGTGGGGCGGCACGCTGGACGACATCGAATACACCGTGCGTCACGGCATTCGCAACGAAACCGACCCGGATGCCCGTTGGACAGAGATGCCCGCCTTTGGTGACATCTTTGAAAAGGAGGAAATCGCGGCGTCGGTGGAATACGTGCTGTCGATATCCGGTCAGGAACATGATGCGGGCCTTGCCGAACAGGGCGCCCCGTTGTTCGTCGAACAATGCACTGCCTGCCACGGCGATGCTGGTGAGGGCATCCGCGAGTTGGGTGCGCCCAACCTGACGGACGCGATCTGGCTTTATGGCGGCGACCGCGAGACCCTGACGGAGACAATCACGTACTCGCGCTTTGGCGTCATGCCCGCATGGGGCCCGCGTCTGGACGAAACACAGATAAAAGCGGTCACGCTTTATCTGCACCAACTTGGCGGCGGCGAATAAGCCGATTCGCCAATAGGCTGCGCTGCGATGGGGCAATTACTTGCCCCCCCATGGGAGGAGCGTAGCCAACCCGGCCCCTGTCCTGTTCGTACCTAGCGGGGGCCGGGACCATTATTGGGCCCTGTTGATCCAAGTCAAAGCAATCATCCCAAATCATCTGCAATGTGTTATAACGAACAGGACAGTTGAATATGACACAAACACCGGACACACCGCCCGCTCTTTATGCTGCGCGCGAGCCGATCTTTCCTCGGCGCGTCAAAGGCAGCTATCGCACGCTCAAGTGGTGGATCATGGGGGTGACCCTTGCCATCTATTATCTGACCCCCTTCATCCGCTGGGACCGAGGTCCCAACCTGCCTGATCAGGCCGTCCTGATCGATCTTGCGGGGCGCAGGTTTTACTTCTTCTGGATCGAGATTTGGCCCCACGAATTCTATTTCGTTGCGGGCCTTTTGATAATGGCTGGTCTGGGACTTTTCCTGTTCACCTCGGCGCTGGGCCGGGTTTGGTGTGGCTATGCTTGCCCGCAAACGGTCTGGACCGACTTGTTTATCCTTGTGGAGCGCTGGATCGAAGGAGACCGCAACGCGAGGGTCCGCCTTTGGAATGCAAAATGGTCTGCGCACAAAGCGCGCCTGCGCATTACCAAGTGGGTTGTCTGGTTCATTATAGCGATGGCGACAGGTGGCGCTTGGGTGTTCTATTTTGCTGACGCCCCCACATTGCTGGTCGAACTCTTTACGTTTCAGGCGCCACTGGTGGCCTATTCCACCGTTTTGGTTCTGACGGCGACCACGTTCGTCTTTGGCGGATTTATGCGCGAGCAGGTTTGCAATTACATGTGCCCCTGGCCGCGTATTCAGGCGGCGATGATGGACAATGACACGCTGACGGTCGCCTATCGCCACTGGCGAGGCGAGCCGCGCGGCAAGCATCGCAAAGCCGAAGGCGCGGAAAACTTGGGCGATTGCATAGACTGCATGGCCTGCGTCAACGTTTGCCCCGCCGGTATCGACATCCGTGATGGGCAGCAGATGGAGTGTATAACCTGCGCGCTGTGCATCGACGCGTGCGACGACATCATGGAAAAGATCGGCAAGCCGCGTGGCCTTATCGACTACCTTGCCCTTGCCGATGAAGAACGCGAAACCGCGGGCGCGCCACCGCGCCCCTTGTGGCAGCACGTTCTGCGCCCTCGCACCATCCTGTATACCGCGATGTGGAGCCTGATTGGCGTCGCGCTTGTCTATGCGCTGTTTGTTCGGTCGGACATCGATCTGACGGTGGAACCGATCCGCAATCCGCAGTTTGTCACCCTGTCGGATGGGTCAGTGCGCAACACCTACACGCTGCGTATTCGTAATCTGACCGCAGATGATCGCGAATTCCGCGTCATGCTCACTTCAGACGACATTCTGCGCATTGATGTTGAAACGACGGGGGCCGTGCCCAACCACGTGACCGTTCCTGCCAACGAGACTTTGCAGGCCCGTGTCTACGTGATTGCGCGCCCACAGGATGCCGCAGCGGATGCCGAAATCACTGATCTGCGTCTGTGGGTCGAAGACATCGAAACAGACGACCGTGCAGGCGTCGCCACCATCTTTAACGGAAAAGGGTAGGCCATCATGACAAAGCAACTGACCGGCTGGCATGTTCTGGCGATCTTTGGCGCCGCCTTTACCGTGATCATCGGCGTGAACCTGACACTGGCCTTTCAGGCGGTCGCGACCTTTCCGGGTCTTGAGACCCGAAATTCCTATGTGGTCAGCCAGGCGTTTGATGACGACCGGTCCGCACAAGAGGCGCTGGGATGGACCGTCTCCGCCGACGTCACGGACGAAGAGTTGCACCTGTTGATCGACGATGCCATCGGTCCGGTTGTGGCCCATATCAAGTCCGCGACGCTGGGCCGCGCCACCCATGTGGGGGAGGATATCACACCGGAGTTCCTGCACGACGGCACCCGTTTTGTCGCGGATATCCCCGCACTTGGTGCGGGCAACTGGAATCTGCGGCTGGCGGCTGAGGCGCCCGATGGCACGGCCTTTCGTCAGCGCGTGATCGTGCGGATCGCCCCATGACATTGGCAAGCTGCCCCGGTTGCGTCGCAGGCGCGCCCATGGCGGCGTCCAATGCGGTGCGCGGGGGGGTGCCGACCCATGAGCTGATCCTTCCCGCCATTCATTGCTCCGCCTGTATTCAGGCCGTCGAAACCTTGCTGAATGCGCGCCCTGATATCGCAGCGGCGCGAGTCAACCTCAGCCGCAAACGCGTAGCCATCGCCGCCACGCCCGAGGCCGACCCGGCACCTTGGGTCAGTGCCCTTGCGGATATCGGGTTTGAGGCCCATGAGGCGCGTGCGGCACAAAACAAAACCTCTGATGACGGGCTCATGCTGCGCCTTGGTATCGCTGGATTTGCGATGATGAATGTGATGCTTTTGTCAGTTGCCGTCTGGTCAGGGGCCACGGACAGCACGCGCGATTTCTTGCATTGGATCGCCGCCACTATTGCACTGCCAGCCGCATTGTTCTGTGCGCAGCCGTTCTTTGTCTCGGCGTGGAGCGCGTTGCGCGTTTGGCGTCTGAATATGGACGTGCCGATTTCACTGGCGATCGTGCTGGCCTGTGGCCTGTCCCTTTACGAGACAAGCGTGGGCGGTGAACACGCTTATTTTGATGCGGCTTTGTCGCTGACTTTCTTCCTGCTGGGTGGCCGGGTACTTGAAACCCGTATGCGTCGCGCGGCCCGGTCTGCGGCGGCGGATTTGGCGGCACTGGAGCCGAACCGCGTGATCCGTGTGACCGGAGAAAATCGTGTCAGTTGCCCGGTGGATGAGATCAAGGCAGGCGATACTCTTTGGCTGGCTGCCGGTGCCCGCGTCCCGGTGGATGGTGTTTTGTTGGCGTCTGAGGCGCAGGTGGACCGCAGCGCACTCAGCGGTGAAAGCGACGCCATCGCAGTGTCTGAGGGTGCGGTTCTGTCTGCGGGCGAAGTCATGCTGAGCGGCCCCATAACCTTGCGCACCACAGTGGACGCCGCCGGGTCAACCTTGCGCCGCCTTATCCATCTTGCCAGCGTCGCCGAAGGCGCGCGCAGCCGCTACACCAGCCTTGCCACCCAAGCCGCCGGTATCTACGCGCCGCTTGTGCACGGGCTGTCCTTTGCCGCGTTCCTTGGCTGGTCCTTTGCGACGGGCGACATCTATCACGCCCTGACCATAGCCATTGCGACGCTGATCATCACATGTCCCTGCGCTCTGGGGTTGGCTGTACCTGCGGTGTCCACTGTTGCGACGGGGCGATTGTTCCGCGCCGGTGTTTTGGTGAAGTCCGAAACCGCGCTGGAGCGTCTGGCCGAAGTGGACACTGTCGTCTTTGACAAGACCGGCACGCTGAGCGACAGCGCCTTGGTGCCGGGGGCGGACATGACGCAAGAGGCGCGAGGCGTGCTCAAGGCGCTGGCCGAGGCGTCGGACCACCCCCTTAGCCGTTCGGTTCTGTCTGCCCTGTCCGACGTTTCGGCGGCGGATTTGAACGAGATCAGCGAACATCGGGGCCTTGGCATCAAAGGCATTTTCGCAGACATGCCGGTCGCGCTCGGCGACAGTGGCTGGGTTGGGCGAGGCACGGGAACCGTGTTGCAACTTGGTGACGACGTCTTTGCGCTTGAGCGTCGCGAACGCGCGTTGCCCGAAGCGGCCGACACGTTGCGCGCGCTGCGGGACATGGGCCTTGAGGTGCATATGCTGACGGGCGACAGTCAGGCCAACGCAGACCGGATGGCTGCGACGCTCAAGGTCGAACACGTGCATGCCAGTGTCATTCCCGAGCGCAAACAGGCCCTGATTCACGACCTTCAGGACGCGGGCAAAAAAGTGTTGATGGTGGGTGACGGACTTAATGACACGTTGGCGCTGACCCAAGCATGGGCCTCCATCGCCCCCGGCACTGCACTTGAGGCCAGTCAGAATGCAGCTGATGTTGTGCTGCTGGGCCAGCATCTGTCTGGCATTCCGGACGTGATCCATATCGCACGCTCTGCCCGCGATCGCATCCTTGAGAACTTTGGCCTTGCTGCTCTTTACAATATGATCGCGATCCCGCTGGCGTTGGCAGGGTTTGCCACACCGCTGATGGCCGCCCTTGCCATGTCGACCAGTTCGATTACGGTCACCCTGAACGCCCTCAGAACGCGAGCCCGCCCATGAACATCCTTGTCATCCTTGTGCCCTGTTCGCTGATCCTTGGCCTTGGCGCGTTGTTCGCCTTTGTCTGGACCTTGCGCCATGACCAATATGACGACCCGGCAGGCGACGCCGCGCGCATCCTTCTGAACGATGATGTGCCGCCCGAAGAACGCGGCTGACCTGATACGTCGTGAACGGGCGACCCTTGTGTCGGGACCGGGACCGCGCGCTATGTGAGGTAGGGTCAGGCTGACGAGATGACCTATGACGAAATAGCCGCCTTCGCCCTCGACCCGCTCGATATTCCAGAAGAAGCAGTCGAAATGGCCGCCGCGTTGCTGATCGACACGCTGGGGGTTGGGGCAGGGGCGGTTGACCTCGCACCTGCAAGGATCGCTCGGGATCATGCAGTGCGGTTTATGTCCGCTGGCGGGCCTGAAGATGCCGCGCCGCTGCTCTTTGATGGACGGAGCGCCTCTATTCCCGGTGCTTCGTTTGCTTTGGCGACACAGATCGACAATCTGGACGCCCATGACGGGTACAACCCGACCAAGGGGCATATCGGCTGCGCAGTTGTGCCTGCCTTGTGCGCTTTTGCCGAGCATATGCCTGACCTGATCGCCCGCGACGCTCTGATCGCCCTTGTGATGTCTTATGAACTGTCGGCCCGCGCGGCCATCACGTTGCACGCTACGGTGAGCGACTATCACACATCGGGTGCATGGAACGCGCTGGGGGTTGCGGCCCTTGGTTGCCGGTTGCGGGGCATGGACGCTGGACAGTTGCGGCACGCCTTGGGGATTGCGGAGTATCACGGCCCACGCAGCCAGATGATGCGCGAGATCGCGAACCCCACGATGCTGCATGACGGATCGGGCATGGGCGCATTGGTGGGCGCTATGGCCGTGCTGATGGCCGAAGACGGGTTCGAAGGGGCACCCGCCATCACGGTTGAGGCGCCCGAGGCGGCCCCATTTTGGGCTGATCTGGGCCAGACTTGGACCATCACAGAGAATTACATCAAACCTTACCCGATCTGCCGTTGGGCCCACGCAGCCCTTGATGCGCTGGGTGACCTGATCGACATGCATAAACTGACTGCCGATGATATCGCGGGCATTCAGGTCAATACATTTGCGCAATCCGCTGCGTTGTTTCCAGGCATGCCGGAGACCACGTCGCAGGCACAATATTCGCTTGGTTTTGCGCTGGCTGCGCGCCTGATCCATGGGCGGATTGGGCCCGAGCATGTGTCCGGCGCAGGCTTGCGCGACGCCGCAGTCGCAGCCGTGCTGCCACAGATCACCATCACCGAAGACCCCCGCCATTCCGACCGCTTCCCCATGGGACGCTGGTCCGATGTGACGGTGGCGCATGTGGATGGGCGGGTGCTGTCGTCGGGAGATGTGCATGCGCGTGGCGGGCCTGAGGCGCCGATGCCCTTGTCTGAGGTCGAAACCAAGTTCCACGCCATGTCTGGTGGCCTGTCCGAGCATCGCAAGGCCGCTATCTGGGACATGCGTGCGCGGATGCTGCGCCCTGAAACCCGCTTTGGCGATCTGCTTGGACTGCTGCGCGGATCGGTCGGTTCAGCGTGATTTGACCCTCCGGGGAATGGCTGAAATGATGGGCCAACTTGGGAGAGAGACATATGCAAATCACCAGACTGGATCACGTGAACCTGCGCACTGAGCAGCTTGAGGTAATGACTGATTGGTATGTGGATGTGCTGGGATTAGATAATGGCGCGCGCCCGAATTTCGGGTTTCCCGGTGCATGGCTTTATGCAGGTGACGTAGCCGTCGTGCATCTGGTCGGCGTTTCGCAGGATGCAGGTGTTGGATCTGAGGCTACGCTGAAGCTGGAGCATTTTGCGTTGTGGGCCAAGGATGCAGCCGGATTCGAAGCGCGGTTGCAAGATCGCGGTGTCGAATTTCAAAAGTCCGGCATAGATGAGCTGAGGCTTGTCGCCTTCAACATATGGGACCCGGATGGAAACCATATCCACGTGGATTTCACGGACGCTGCGTAAGCAGTAATCACCTACAGATCGATTGAAAAATTATTTCCGACTAAATTAGTAGGGATACTTGCGTTGTGTCAAAAAATAGTATCTGAGTGTTTTAGTAAACATATCTCAATGGAGTTCCCATGCCACGCCCAGCTTTCCTTTTCACCTCCGCCCTCACTGCTGCCGCGGTCACGCTTGGCCCACTTGCTGCCGCTGCTGAAGGTGAACTGAACCTCTACTCCTCGCGTCATTATGACACTGACGAGCGTCTTTATTCCGACTTCACCGAAGCCACCGGTATCGCCATCAATCGGATCGAGGGCAAAGCTGACGAGCTGATTGCGCGGATGAAGGCCGAAGGGGCGAATTCGCCTGCGGACATCCTGCTGACAGTGGACACATCGCGCCTGGAACGCGCCAAGGACGCAGGCGTGTTGCAAAGCGTGGACAGTGACGTGCTTGAGGCGCGTATTCCGGCCTATTTGCAAGACAGCGACAATCAGTGGTTCGGGTTCAGCCAGCGCGCGCGCATCATCTTTTATGACAAGAACGACGTCGAAAATCCGCCCCAAACTTATGCCGACCTCGCAGACCCGGCCTATAACGGCATGGTTTGTCACCGCTCCTCAACCAACGTCTACTCGCAGACCCTGCTGGCTTCGGTCATCGAACATGCAGGCGCCGAGGCGGCCACTGCATGGGCGCAAGGGGTGGTCGACAACTTTGCTAGGAAGCCGCAAGGCGGCGATACCGATCAGTTGCGCGGTCTGGTGTCGGGTGAGTGCGATATCTCGATCTCGAACACGTACTACTTTGCCCGCTCCATTCGCCGCGATGTGGATGGCCTGCCCACGGAGGCACGCGATAACATCGGTTGGGTGTTCCCGTCGCAGAACGCAGAAGGTGCACACATGAACCTGTCGGGCGGTGGCGTGGCGCTGAATGCACCAAACCGCGACAACGCGGTGGCCTTTCTTGAATACCTCGCCAGTGATCAGGCGCAGCAATATTTCTCAGCCGGCAACGACGAATACCCGGCCGTACCTGGTGTCGCGCTCAGCCCGTCTGTAGCGGCCCTTGGTCTGTTCAAACCCGATGACGTTGATCTGAGTGCTGTGGCCAAGAACGTGCCAGAGGCGCAGCGCATCTTTAATACGGTTGGTTGGCAATAACTGCTCCACTCACAGACCGTTAACAAAGGCCCGGGCGATTTTGCCCGGGCCTTTTTTATGGGGCGACCCATGTCCCTTGCCATAGGGTGTCAGCACGATAAATCGCACGCCTGTGCTGTGCGCCAAGATGGACAAGGTCGATGTCCACCAGATGACAGCGCAGCACCGCAAAGCGTTCCCGTAGGGCCGGTTTTTCATAGTCATAGACGGATGAAATCGGCGTGCCTGGTATGGGCTGGGTTCCGTAGGACACCCGAGAGCCCACAGGCACCCGCGCCCAATCATCATCGATCTCGGGTCCGGTCAGGATCTCGACCTGTGCTTGCAGCCGGATTTGCACATCCGCACGTGGCAGCCAGATGTGCAGGCTGGCGCGGGGGCTGTGGCGCAGGGCGGTGATTTTTGGGGTCTCAATGTCGGTATGCACCTCGACAAAACCCTCAGTACGAATTGCTGCGCGTATCGCGACGGTGCGCGCCTCGGGCCAGCCATCGGGCGAAGTGGTGGCAAAGGTCGGATAGCGCGCTGGCGACTTTGCATCGGCCACGCCGCGTGCAAGGTGCTGCCATGCCTCATCCAGAAAGGCGGCCAGATCGTTTGGATCACTCATACCCTGTCATCTCCAGATATCCGCGCCCGGTGTGCGAGCCAGTGATGCCCACCGGCCCCTCCCAATAGGGGATCGACAGGCCCATCCACGCATCCGTGTTCATTGCGCTGACTGTCACATCCACGTTGCGCGCAGGCAAGGCGACTTGCCAGCGCGTGGGTATGCCCCTGCCTGCGACGTTGCTCGTTTCCAGAGGACGGGCGGTGAATGCGCCATCCGCGTAAGCCGTCGTTGCGCCATCCGCCTCGATCCATGTGGCCGAACTGAATGTTGATCCATCCGTTTGGCGTAGCTGGAACCCCATCAGCTTGGCCCCCTGATCAAAGGACAGCGAAAACCAGTCCCAGCCTGATTGTGTGTCACTTAAAGGTTGCGACGACCATTCCCGGTCGAGCCATGCCTGTCCACTGACCATGACCTGTCCTTCGGGCAGGGTCAGCGTGCCAGAGATGTCATAGAAAGGTTGGGAGTAGTAATAACTGGCCTGCCCCTCGGAAGATTTGACGGAAAAGCCCGCATCGCCGTGAAAGACCAGCGGTCCTTGCGCCTCAAGCGTCATGTCATAAGCAAAGTCAGGCGTATGTGCGGACAGGGACAGGGTGTCGAAATCCGGCCCCTCAAGCGCCCATTCGTCAATCCACGCACGGAAGGGGGACGCCTGCACGCCTGCTTGGCCTATGCCGCCGCGCGCGAACCTCTCGGAGGCGAGATGTGAGTCGGGCGTAGTGACGGCGGCATGCGCAAACCAGATTTGCGGCGAGGCCCATCCTTCGTCTTCTCCCGGCGCGAGGGCCGAGCGAAAGAGGGTCCATTGCAGGCCGTAAGCTGTGCCATCTGCGGCTTCGAGCGTGGCCGTCAGGTACCACCATTCGATTCGGTAGTCGGGGTGGGGGCCGTGATCGGCAGGGAAAGCGAAAGCAGGGTTGGGCGTGGGGGTGGCAAATTCTGCGTCCGCTTCCGACCCGAGGCTGGAAAACCCCTGGGCCAGCGCAGAAAGCGGCAACAGGCATAGAAGAAGGAAAAGCCTAACGTTCATGCGCAAACACCTTGAGGAGGGCGGCTGGGGGCGTGCGGATCAGGCGCCAAGCGGGCCATGCAGCTGCAAGTGCAACGGCAACAAGGGCATAGGCCCCCAGTTGTAGATAATCTAACGGGAACAGAAACATGGGCAGTTGCCACCCGAAAGCCTCTACATTGACCAAGGCCAGCAAAATCCATGCCAAGGCGAGGCCCAAAGGGATAGCGCAGGCAAAGACCAATACGCCCAAGCCCACTGCACGACAGAGTTCCAAGCGCCCCAGCGTGGCCCGCGTCACGCCGATAGTCCAGACAGGGGCAAGTTGAGGAACCCGCAAGTCGGCCAGCGTCAGCAGGCTCATCAAAATGGCAAAGGTGGCGACCCCAAGTGTGAGAACATTCAAGGCCGCTGTGACAGAAAAAGTGCGTTCGAACACTTCCATGGACAACGCCTTGATCGCGCCCTGATTGATCATCGCATTTTCTGGCAGTCCGACCTGTTCGACGATCTTAGCGCGCAAGGCTGGGGCGTCGCCTGTGCGCATAGCAAACTGCGCGGCATAGTTGTCTGGATAAAGTGTCGCGAACACTTCCTCTGAGACGACAACCTGACCTTCTGGATTACCATAGTCGCCGACCACTGCGGCAATTGGGAGGGTCAAGTCTGGTGATATCTCTATACTGTCCCCGACCCGCAGATCGCTGCGTCTGGCTAGTTGTTCATTGGCGATCAACGCCTCGCCGCGCTCCACACGATCCCAGGCGTCGCTTTCCTCAGCCAAAAATGCCCAGTTGTTGCGGTAGGTCGGCCCGACCCGTACGCCAAACACTTGCGCGGGGCGCCCTTCGATCTTGGCTGAGGCGGATCGCAGGGGGAGCGTTTCTATACCTTGGGCGATTAGATACGCCTCCAGTTGCACGCTTTGTTCGGCATTGTCCACGCGCGCAAACAGTTCTGGGGCAAGGCGCTGATCCAGAAACCCGACAAAGGTCAGTCGGAAACTCGACACCATCGTTGACACCCCTACATTGGCCGACACGGCGAGCAACAAGGCCATCAACGCAAGGCTAAGGCCCGGCAGTTGCTGGCGTGTGTCGGCCCAAAACCATTGCCAAATGGGCTGCGAGGCGCGCGCCTCAATCAGCCTCAGTGCGTAGGACGCCAGCACTGGCAGCGCCAGCGCGCCGCCGATTAAAAGACATCCCAGCAAGGCGAAAACAGGGATCAACCCATCTGCGAAGACCACAAGCAACACTGCCGTCGAAAGGAGGCCAAGCGCGGCGACACTCTGTACACCAAAGCGCGTCGCCCCCGACATCACCCACGCACGGGGCCGCGCACTCGCCAAGAGCGGCATGCGAGCGATCTGCCAGATGCGCCCTGCCAAGGCGATGGCGGTACCAAGCATTGCAAGCAAGAACCCCGACAGCCACCATTCAGCGCGAAAGCCCAGCGTGCCCGACACCTCCGCCCCGTAAAGCCCGCGCAGTGTGGCGGCGACATCCGGCAGCAGAAGGGCGGCAATCACATAGCCCATGACGATACCAAGTGCGGCCCCAATAGCCGCCAGCCCCAACATCTCGACCGTGATCAGCGTCACCAGAGTCCGCAGGGGCACCCCAAGCGCACGAATGGTGCGGATCATTCCGCGCCGCTGCTCAAAAGCCAGCCCGATAGTCGCGTGTACGATGAACAGACCCACAGCAAAGCTGAGCAGTCCAAAGGCTGTGAGGTTCAGGTGAAAGCTGTCGGTGAGTTGGGCGACATCCGCCACTTGCTGGGAAGGCTGCAAGCGCAAGCCGGGGGCGATGGTTTCAAGATCGGGACGACCGATGGGCTGTTCGGGCAGCAAGACGAGGGTCGAAAGATCATCGCGCCCTGAAAGACGCTGCACCGTGCCGATATCACCGACGGCCACACCGGGGGCGACGTTTTCATTCACGCTGACGCGGGCCCGATCCCCAAGTGCCGCAGCGGTTTCTGCGTTGGCAAACAACAGGTCTGGCTCGCCGGGCATCAGTGCGGGTGTTTCTTCGGCGAATGTCAGTCCGGCAAAACCTGTCGGCGACGTCACAGGCTCCACTCCGATCACCCGCACATCTCCAAGCCGTACGTCCAAGGCCGGGGACACCAGCCAACCGGCGCGCCGCAAGGTCACATATGTGTCTTGGGCGATAGCGTTGCCCTGTTTGGGGATCAGCCGATCAAACCGCCCTTCGCCAAGGGTTGCGGCCGCGGCATCGTAGCTGGCGCGCGCTTCGCTGTTGATCGCCTGCACGCCGGACCAAAGAGCCGTCGCAATGGCGAGGCCGGCCAGATAGGCGAACAGCTGAACCGGATTGCGTCGCCAGTGGGACAGCAGGGCGATGAGACAGGTACGGATCATACCACCTTGCCACCGCTCAATTCCAATGTGCGATCCATGCGTGCGGCGACCTTGGGCGAATGGGTGACCACCATCAGAGCTGTGCCGCTTTGCTGGACAAGTTCCAGCATCTGCTCCAGCACGGTCGCACCTGTTTTTTCATCCAGATTGCCGGTGGGTTCATCGGCCAGAAGCAGTTTGGGACCGGCCGCAAGCGCGCGTGCAATGGCGACACGCTGTTGCTGGCCACCTGACAGGGCCTCTGGGTATTTGGAGAGTTGATCCGACAGGCCCAACGCCTCGGCAAGAGCCGTGACGTGGGCAGTATCGACCTTGCCCGCAAGTGCTGCCTGAAAGGAGATGTTGGCCCCCACGGTGAGGGACGGGATCAAGTTGAACTGCTGAAAGACAAGTGCAATGTCGCGGCGGCGCATGGCAGCCCGCCCGCTGTCATCCATGGCTGTAATATCCTTCCCGAACACATGAACAGACCCCGCGTCCGGTGCCTCAAGACCAGCCGTAATATGCAATAGCGTGCTTTTTCCGCTGCCGGATTCACCTGTAAGGGCTAGGGTTTGGCCCTGATCCAAAGCGAGGCTCACGCCTTGCAACACAGGAATGCGGCCATCTTCATGGAGATAGGATTTTTCAACAGATTTGATCGTAAGCAACGTAGCTCCCCCATTGCACACATACTTATGTCGCCAAGTGCGGGCGGACAGGGAGTGCGCATGCGATATAAGCGCCTACCCCGCATGCGCAGGGCAGACAAGCAGGCCGAAGGAGAACGCCTAGGGAGGGCACACTTGCGCGTCGCGCTGTGGTTGCGCAATATGTGACCGATAACACTTTTCTGGTGCATGCGTGAAAAAGCCCCTCAAATCGCAATCCACGGTGACTATGCGGGACGTGGCACAAGCCGCAGGCGTGTCGCGCATGACTGTGTCGCGCGCGTTGAAAAAAGACAGTCCGGTTTCGCGCGAGACCCGTGAACACATCCTGTCGATCGTGCGCGAGATGAACTACGTCCCGGACCAGATGGCGGGCAGTTTGACCACCAAACGGTCTGGTTTTGTCGCTGTTCTGGTGCCTTCACTCAACAACCTGCACTTTGCCGAAACGGTTCAGGCGTTGACCGAAGAGTTGGAGAACATCGGACAGCAAATCCTGTTGGGCTACACCAACTACGAACGCGACCGCGAGGAAGAGCTGGTTGAGACCATGCTGCGCCGGCGCCCGGAGGCAATAGTGCTGTCCTATGACGGGCACACAGAGCGCACCATCGCGTTGCTGCGCGACGCCAATGTGCCCGTGGTGGAATTGTGGGAGCGGCCTGAGCAGCCCATTGGTCATACAGTTGGCTTTTCTAACGTGGCTGCGGCACAGCAAATGACGTGCGCGATGATTGCGCGCGGGTATCGCAACATCGCGTTTCTGGGTGAGGTCGAAGATGATTGGACGCGGGGCGCTGCACGGCGCAAAGGGTTCAGTGCTGCAATGAAAGAGGCCGGGTTGTCCGACCACCGCATTCTGCGCCTCGGGAAACCACCTTTGTCAATCGAGGATGGCGCCGCCGCAGCTCCTGAGCTGCTCGCGCGCTATCCCGACACCGACTGCATATTCTGCGTGTCGGATGCACCCGCGTTTGGCCTGACGTCGGCCTTGCGCCGCGCAGGTAAGGCGGTGCCGGATGACATTGGCATTCTGGGGTTCGGCAATTTCGAGGTGTCGCGCTTTTCCTCGCCGACGATCACGACGGTCACGGTGGATCCCAAGGCCATCGGGCAGGCGGCCGGACGCATGATCGCCGGATTGCTCGAGGCGCCTGATCACACCGAGTCGGCACGCCAACATGTCAGCGTCGACGTCGAACTGGAATTCCGGGAAAGTACAAAACCGTAAGCTTGCGGGCGGGTTACTGAAATAAAAGGACTCTTTTTCCTTGTGTTACCGGTCACATTGCCTAATGTGACCGGTAACACATCGGGGGGAGAGAGCCGATATGCCGACCATTCGCCTTGAAAATTTGATCAAACGCTACGGCGAAGTTCAGGTCCTGCATGGGATTGACTTGGAGATGGCGGACAATGAATTCACCGTCTTGGTTGGTCCTTCGGGGTGCGGAAAATCCACGACCTTGCGCATGATTGCCGGGCTTGAGGATGTGAGTGAGGGCGAGATTTTTGTGGATGGCAAACCTGTCAGCCACCTTGAGCCGAAAGATCGCGATCTGGCGATGGTGTTTCAGGACTACGCGCTTTACCCGCATATGAACGTTGCGCAGAACATCAGCTTTGCCTTGCGACTTGCCCGCCGACCGAAAGCGGAAATCGAAAAGAAGGTGCGCGAAGTGGCCGACACTGTTGGCCTGACCGAGTTCCTCGCGCGCAAGCCCGGCGCCCTGTCCGGCGGGCAACGTCAGCGGGTTGCGATGGCGCGCGCATTGGCCAAGGACAGCGGTATTTTCCTTTTTGATGAACCGTTGTCAAACCTCGACGCTAAACTGCGCGGTCAAATGCGCGCCGAACTGGCGTTGATGAGCCAGCGTGTTCAGAAGAACATGATCTACGTCACGCACGACCAGATCGAGGCGATGACACTGGCCGATCGGATCGTGGTCATGCACGGCGGCTATATACAGCAGCAAGGTACGCCCGAAGAGTTGTTCAAGCGCCCGGTGAACAAGTTTGTCGCCGGTTTCATGGGCATGCCCCCGATGAATTTCCTCGATGGTGAGATCGTCGAACATGATGGCGGTGTCTTTGTTAAAGGTGACGGGTTCGATGTGCAGCTGATTGGTGAAAAAGCGGCCAAAGCGCAAAAACATACCAACAAGCAGATCACCCTGGGTATTCGCCCCTCTGATCTGGCCTTTGAAGCGGATGCCGAACCTGCGCGGGCTCTGAATTTGGACGTTGAAGTCTCGGAGTATGTGGGCGCCCAGTCTGTCCTGCTCTGCAAGTGTGGCCCTGCCCGGGTGATGGTCGAAGTGAACTCGCAAACGCCAGTGGTTCTGGGCCAAACCCTGACATTCGCAATCGATCCAAGCGGTGTGCACCTGTTCGATCGCAAAACTGAAGTCGCGCTGTAAGCGTGCAAGCCAAAGTCGCGATTTAGCGCGCAAACAAAGTTCAATGGGAGGAACTGATGATTAAAGGACTGAAATCAACAGCCGTAGGTCTAACGACCATGGCGTTTATGACAGGAGCGGCCTTTGCCAATCCTTATGCGGAGTACGAAGGCACGACCCTGATCGTGAACTTCCCCGCCCACCCGCACTACAACGCGGTAATGCAGATTTTGCCAGAATTCACCAAGCAAACCGGTATCGAAGTCGAAGTTGATCAACTGCCCTACCTCAAGATGCGCGAGCGCCAAACGCTTGAGCTGGCACAGGACGAGGGCGAATACGACCTGATCGCCTATGTGGTGTTTTCCAAGGCGGACTATGTTTACGCCGACCAGCTGGAAAACCTCGCCAAGTATTTCATGAACCCCAAGCTGTCCAACCCAACCTATGACGCCAGCGACCTGATTGATGGGTATGTCTATAACATCGGTTTTGCCGGCGGTGACAAAGGGTATCTGCAAGGCTCGACGGGCTCTCTGTTTGGTATTCCTTATGGGTCGGAAACGTCCGTGCTTGGCTACCGCAAGGACATCTTTGAAAAGCATGGGCTCGAAGTGCCTGAGACATATGACGAGATGCTCGAGATTGCCTGCCAAATCCCCGAGCTGGAACCCGGTATGGGCGGTCTGTCCTCGCGTGCGGCGTCTGGTCACCACGCAGCACACGCCTTTCTGCTGCACCTGAACCCACTGGGTGGGGCGATCTTTGATGACGAATGGAACCCGGTCGTCAACAATGCAGCCGGCGTGCAAGCGGCCGAAGCGCTCAAATCCATCGTTGATTGTGGGCCCGAAGGTGCGACGAACTTCGGATTTGGCGAAGCGCTGGGCTCGTTCCTGAATGGCGACACGGCGATGTTCCTCGACACCACAGTTGTGGCAGGGCAAATCGATGATCCAAGCAAGAGCCAAGTCGTAGGCAAAGTGGGTTGGGCGATGCACCCGATGGGCGTCAAGCGCGCCAGCCAAACTGGTGGTTTCGGCATCGGCATCCCTGCCAACGCAGAAAACAAAGAAGCGGCATTCCTGCTGATGCAGTGGCTGACCTCGAAAGAGGGCGACAAGCTGGTGGCGATGGCCGGCGGCAACCCGTCGCGTTTCTCGACACACGCAGATGCGGATGTGAACGCCAAATTCCCACACATGGCCACTTTTGGTGAAGCGCTGCAGCACGCTGATCCCGACTGGCGTCCGATCATCCCCGTCTGGGGCAAGATCAATGCCGATCTGGGTACCACTCTGTCCAAAGTTCTGACCGAAGACCTCGACATTCAGGAAGCTCTGGATGGGGTGGCCGAACGGACCAAAGCCGTGATGGAGGACGCAGGCTACTACACCTGGAACTAAACTGACCCTCCAGCTGGGGCGCGTTGCATCTTGCGCGCGCCCCGGATTTTCCAAAGCCTTCTGTTGAAAACGAGGTTCCCGTCATGCGTACTGCCATGGCCAACCGCCTGACCCCATACATGTTCATGGCACCCGCCATCGTTATCATGGCGCTCGCCCTGATGTACCCGCTGGGCTACATGATCTGGGGCAGTTTCCGCGATTGGAACCCCAGCCAGACCATTGGCGAGGCCGAATTTGTGGGCCTCAAGAACTACATCACCTTGTGGGGTGACCCGAATTTCCACGAAAGCCTTGGCGTCACACTGCGCTTCGCCTTTTTCGTTGTCAGCATCGAGATGGTCCTGGGCGTGGGCCTCGCCTTGCTGCTGGATCGTGACATTCGCGGGATCTCGGTGCTGCGCACCATGTTTATTCTGCCCATGATGATTGCGCCGGTCGTGGTGGGCCTGATGTGGCGTTACATGTATCACCCCACGGTGGGCACCTTTAACCGCTTTCTTGATGGGATTGGCCTGCCGACCGTCGACTGGTTGGGGCAGCACGCGCTGATGTCCATCATCATTGCCGATATCTGGCAATGGACCCCGTTTATCTTCATCCTGTCGCTGGCCGCGTTGCAATCCTTGCCCCGCTCCGCCCTTGAAGCGGCGCGTATCGATGGGGCAACGGCGTGGCAGCAGGTCATTCACATCAAACTGCCGCTGATGATGCCCGTGTTGATCGTCACCGGCCTGCTGCGCCTGATCGATGCCTTTAAAGTGCTCGAAGTGATCCTTGTGATGACCGAAGGGGGGCCGGGCCTTTCTACCGAAATCCTTGCTTTGCGCATTTCACGCACCGCGACCGAATTCCGCGAGTTGGGCGTGGCCGCCGCCATGTCGAACTACCTGCTTATACTGCTCTTGCTGCTGACCGTGGCGATGTTCGCCTTCAACCGCTGGCAAGAGACACGCGCCGCCCGGGTGCAAGCGCTGGTGGAGGAGGACGACTGATGGCGAGCCCAAACACAAAAGCGAACCCAGCCTTCTATGCGGTCATCGCGTTGCTGGTTTTCATGTCCGTGGGGCCTGTGATCCTGATGTTCATGAACTCGTTCAAGCTGGACGTTGATATCATCTCGGGCAGTTCGGGGCTGATCTTTCTGCCCACGATCCAAAACTACGAAAAGGCGCTGTGCGATGTGCTGTGGTACGAACCGGATCACGTCGATTTCTGCTCGCTCAAGTTCGGCGGGGCGTTCATTAATTCCTTAATCATCGCGCTGATTTCAACCGTTTTAACCTTGGTGATTGGGTGCATGGCGGCCTATGCGCTGGTTCGGTTCCGGTTCATGGGGCGTGATACCGTTTCGCTGTCGACTTTAATGGTGCGCATGGTGCCGCCTGCCGTGCTTCTGGTTCCGGTTTTTGGGCTCTGGAACAATGAATTCTGTCTTGACCGCGATGGGCTGATCGGCGGCGTGATCCGAGATACATTTGGTGGACGCGGCGATGTCTGTCTCGCCGGCACACATTCGGGCATCATCCTGATTTATGTGGCGATGAACCTGCCCTTCGTGATCTGGATATTGCAAAGCTTTATCGTGCAGGTCCCACGCAGCCTTGAAGAGGCCGCACGCGTCGACGGGGCAGGGCCGTTTCAGGTGTTCTTCAAAGTGGTTCTTCCACTGATCAAACCTGGCCTCGCAGCAGCCGCGATCTTTACTTTCCGCATTGCATGGAACGAATACCTGCTGGCCTCAGCCCTTTCGGATCGTGACACCCGCACCGTGCCGATTTTGATTGTAAACAACATGTCCGAATTCAACGTCGAATGGGGGGTGATCATGGCGACAGGGATGTTGCTAGCGATCCCGCCGATCATCTTTACCCTGTTCGCGTCGCGTCAGATTATCACCGGCATGACGGCTGGTGCGGTCAAGGGCTGATGTTTGACTGGCTGCTCTCTCCCATCAATGCGGATGCGCCGCATCTGGTGGAGTTTGCTGTGGCTTGGCATGGCCGGTTCATGGTGCTGGCCTGGGGCATTCTTGCGCCTCTGGCCGTCGTCGTGGCGCGCTATTTCAAGGTGATGCCAGGACAAGACTGGCCGCGCGAGTTGGACAATCAGACATGGTGGCGCGGGCACTGGATCGGGCAAATGGTGGTGTTTGGCCTGTCGGTGACGGCGCTGATGCTGGTGTTGCCACTCAACTTTTCTGAAACGGGTCTGCATGGCATCCTTGGCAGCGCAGTGCTCGTCGCGCTGATCATCCAGGTTTTGCTGGGACTGTTTCGCGGCAGCAAAGGAGGCCCAACAGCGCGCGCGCCTGATGGTTCGCTGAGCGGCGATCACTATGACATGACCACCCGGCGACGCTGGTTCGAAGTTTTGCACAAGACACTTGGTTACTGCGTGCTGGTGTTGGGGGCGATCACCATCATCTACGGGCTGCTCCATGCAAATGGACCAAACTGGATGTGGGTTGTTCTGGTATTGTGGTGGCTTGGGCTGGCTGTGGCATGCGTTGTTCTGGAACAACGTGGCATGGCCATGAACAGCTATCAGGCAATTTGGGGCAACGACCCGGCGCATCCCGGCAACACCTCTCCGTCCAACCACGATGATCAGATGACAGGCCTTCAAAATCACTGACCGGGCATCTCGCGCTGGACTGCAAAAGAACGGAACACCCCCAATATGAGCAAACGCCATATTCTGACCTTTGAGACCTACGAGGACTGGGACACAGTGCCGATGGAGGCTGAATACAAGGTCTACAATCTGCCCCATGGCGCTCCGCTCGACAGCCTGCCGCAAGAGGCGTTTGAGCAGGTCGAAGCATTCGCGTTCCGGGGCCACGACCACCTGAGTGCAGACGTTATGGACGCCTTCCCGAAGCTGGGTTTGATCGCGAATTACGGCGTGGGGTACGATACGATCGACTTGGCCCATGCGACCTCCAAGGGCATTCGGGTGACCAATACGCCTGACGTACTGACCGAAGATGTGGCCGACCTTGCCGTGGGCATGTTGATCGCCGGGTCACGCGGGATGATTGGTGCGTCGGACTGGATCAGGTCAGGACACTGGGCCGCGCGCGGCGCCTATACACTTCAACGCAAAGTGTCGGGCAGCACCGTAGGGATCGTCGGTCTTGGTCGCATTGGCCGCGCGGTGGCCGAGCGCCTCGTGCCCTTTGGCTGCGACATCCATTACTATGCCCGCAGCGCAAGGGATACGCCGGGCTGGACGCATCACGCCGATATCGTTGACCTTGCGCGCACCGTTCAAACGCTGGTTGTCACTGTGTCGGGCGGGCCTGAAACAATGAGCATTATCGGTGCCGATGCGATCACCGCGTTGGGGCCTGACGGGTTTTTGGTCAACGCCTCGCGCGGGACGACCCTGGACGAAAGCGCCTTGCTGGACGCGCTCGAAAGTGGCGCTTTGGGACGTGCAGCGCTGGATGTGTTTCTGAACGAACCTGATATTGATCCCCGCTTTCTCCAACTCGACAACGTTGTGCTGTCCCCCCACCAGTCTTCGGGTACTGTCGAGACCCGCAAAATCATGGGGCAGTTGCAACGTGACAATCTTGCGGCCTACTTTGCGGGCGAGGCATTGTTGACGCCTGTCAACTAAGCGGCACCCAGAGGAGAGACACCATGTTTGGCACCCTAGACGGCACCGGTTTCGAAGTGCTCGATCCTCGGTTCGAGGCCTGCTTTATCGGCCATGCAAAGGTGGAGCGGCTGCATGCCGGCATGCGTTGGGTTGAAGGTCCTGCCTATTTCGCGGCTGGCCGGTACCTTGTTTGGTCCGACATCCCCAACAATCGGATGATGCGATGGGATGAAACCGACGGGTCAGTGTCGGTGTTTCGCGATCCATCAAACAACACCAACGGACACACCGTGGACGGGCAGGGGCGGCTTGTGTCCTGCGAACATCTGGCCCGTCGGGTGACCCGCACCGAACATAACGGATCGATCAAGGTGCTCGCGGACCGTTTCGAGGGCAAACGCCTGAATTCCCCAAATGATGTGGTCGTGAAATCGGATGGCTCCGTTTGGTTCACCGACCCGAGCTATGGCATCCTGATGGACTATGAAGGGGAGCGGGCAGAAAGCGAGATTGGCGCTTGCCATGTCTATCGCTGTGATCCTGAAACGGGGGGGGTGACGCAAGTCACAACCGACTACGTCAAGCCCAACGGGCTGGCTTTTTCCCCGGATGAGTCCGAGCTTTACATCGCCGATACCGGGGCCACACACACGCCCGGAGGCCCTGCACATATCCGGCGTCACACCGTCAATGCAGACGGTCAGTCACTGAGTGGCGGCGAGGTGTTTGCCGACTGCACGGCCGGTCTGTTTGACGGGTTCCGCTTTGACCTGGACGGGCGCATCTGGTCCTCCGCAGAGGATGGCGTGCACTGCATCGACACCGATGGTACGTTGATCGGCAAGATCAACATCCCCGAAATTGTATCGAACGTGTGTTTCGGCGGATCCAAGCTGAACCGACTGTTTATAACGGCGACAACGTCGCTTTATGCGGTATATCTCAATGTAAACGGTGCGCGCTAACCAAGCAGCGCCTCAACCTGTTCACGCGTCGGCATCGAGGGTGCAGTGCCCGCTGCAGTCACGGAAAGGCCGGCAGTGGCACAGCCGTATTGAACAGCCTCGAGTGACGTGCGCTTTTCGGACAACGCTGCAGCAAGTGCGCCATTGAATGCATCCCCAGCGCCAGTGGTTTCGACCACGGGGCCTGCATCGACGGCGGGCACCAGCCCATGTCCGTGCAGATAGGCGCCTTGACCTCCCATTGTGACGATCGGGGTTTTCACACCGAGACCGAGCAAGGCATTACAAGCGCGTTCAGCATCCGCTTCCGTATGGACGGCGATGCCAGTGAGCGCCTCAACTTCGGTTTCATTGGGTGTGACGTAGTCACACAACGTCAACATGCCTTCGGGCAGGTCGGCGGCGGGCGCCGGGTTCAGGATGGTAGTCACCCCGGCAGCCCGCGCAATCTCAAGCCCACGCATGGCGGCATCCAAGGGCTGTTCCAGCTGCGTGACGAAAACATCAGCGCTCTGGATCAGGTCTGCATGGGCATCGACATCTGCCGCGCTGATTAGTGCGGCTGCTCCGGGCGAGACAATGATCGCATTGTCGCCAGTTGCTTCATCCACAAAGATAAACGCCGCTCCGGTAAAACTGTCAATGCGCTGGTCAACGTGGGGGGTTACACCCGCCTCGGCCCATGTGTCCAAGGCCAGCCGCCCAAAATCGTCCTGCCCCAGTTTGCTGATCATATGGGTTTGTGCGCCCAGCCGAGCACAGGCAACGGCTTGGTTGGATCCCTTGCCGCCGGGCCCGAGAGCAAATGAGGTGCCCATGACTGTCTCGCCCATCTTGGGCATACGCGCGGCGCGATAGGCTGTATCGGCGACAAAGACGCCGAGGATGGCAACGGTACCCATCTTAGGCTTCGTCCGGGGGGGTCACCCCTTTGCGCAGTGCAAAACACCCATAAAAGCGGCGCTCGCCCGTTTGGATCACCGCATAAGCCTGCTTGGCGCGGTCATAAAACGCAAACCGTTCGACGCCGATCATGGTTGGGCCGCCCGCCGCGCTGACTTTGGTCTGCACTTCCTGCATCACGGGCAGGATCGTATCGGGCTCATCGACCACCTCCATCCGCGCAGCGGCGTCATCCACAAAGGTGTCGATAGGGTAGAGAGATAGGATCGCCTCGACCACTTCGGCCGCAGATCGATCAATGCGCAAGACCTCGCCCAACGTGGTTTCACGGGCCACGCTGTCGGCGGGAAAGTTCGTATCCGAGATAATCAGATCATCCCCATGCCCCATCGCCCGCAGCGCATAGAGCACGTCGGCGTTCAGTATCGGATCAATTCCCTTGAGCATGTTTTGCCCCCCTGTTGGTCTAAGCCATAAAATCTGTCACGGCCTTTGCCACATGTGCACCAATGGCCGCATGACTTTCCTCGCTCAGGTGAATGCCGTCAACCGGGTCGACCCTAGCCACGGAATTGGTGTCGGCAAATCCAAAATTCTGAGATGCAGCAATTTTGGCCAGATGACCGGGCAGCGCTGTCGATGTGTTTTCGGCTCCGGCAAAGATCTCTGCCAGACAGCCCGCTTCGATAACCCGGACCGGGGCCACCAGCATCACTTGTGGAGGCGTGCCATTGGGACCGCTGTCTGATCGGCGGACCTCCAGAGCGAGCCGTTGAATGCCAAGGGCTATGTCACTGGCGCTCAGTCCAAAGCGCGCTTTTAAATCGTTTGTGCCAAGCATAATCAGCACCAGATCAAGGGGCCGGTGGCTTTCAAGGAGTGCGTGTAGGGCGCGCAGCCCGCTTTTGTGCTCACCCTCGATGGGGTCTTCAAAAACTGAGGTGCGGCCTGGATGCCCTTCAGCGATAACGTCCCAGTTCGCGCCCAGAGTCTCGGCCATGACCGACGGCCAGCGCTGATCGCGGGCCAGTCGTCGCCGGTCGCCCATGTGGTGCATGGCCAGTGTGCCATGGGTATTGCTGTCGCCAAAGCATAAGACCGTGCACTGCGGCATCAGTCTGCATCCACGCGCTGGCCGGATTCTGCATCAAAGATATGGATGTGGTCGGGGTCGGGTTTGAGATGGATCGTCTGACCGGGTTCAAACGCATGGCGTTCGCGAAAAACGGCCGTTACATCCTGATCCTCAAAGCGCAGGAACACCATTGTTTCGGCGCCCGTTGGCTCAACCACCTTGACCTGCATCGGGAGTCCGTCTTCGGCAAGGATCAGGTGTTCTGGACGGATGCCAAGTTTGATTTTTCCAGCGCCCGAGGGCCCGGCAAACTGCTGATCACCAATGCTGACCTGCCCGTCGCTCCGCGTGCCTGCCAGAAGGTTCATAGAAGGCGCGCCAATGAAGGTCGCCACGAAATCGTTGCGCGGGTTGTCGTAAAGCTCAAGCGGGGTGCCCACCTGTTCGATGTGACCTGCCTGCATGACGACGATGCGGTCAGCCAACGTCATGGCTTCGATCTGGTCGTGCGTGACAAAGACGGTGGTGGTCTTGAGCCGCTGGTGCAGTTCCTTGATCTCCGTACGCATCTGTATGCGCAGTTTGGCATCGAGGTTGGACAAGGGTTCGTCAAACAGAAACACTTGCGGATCGCGCACAATGGCGCGGCCCATGGCCACCCGTTGACGCTGTCCCCCGGACAGGTGGCGGGGCTTGCGGTCCAGATATTCAGTCAGGCTGAGGATCTCGGCAGCTTCGCGCACGCGCCGGTCAATCTCGGCCCGGTCAGTCTTGGAGACTTTAAGGGCAAACCCCATATTCTCGGCCACGGATTTGTGCGGATAAAGCGCGTAAGTCTGGAACACCATCGCGATGTCACGTTCGGACGGGGGCAGGTTGTTCACGACACGATCACCAATGGCGATAGTCCCGCTGTTGATGGGTTCAAGCCCTGCGATCATGCGCAACAGCGTGGATTTACCACATCCCGAAGGGCCGACCAGCGCCACAAATTCGCCGTCAGAGATGTCGACGTTCAGGCCATGGATGACTTCCACCGCACCGTAGGACTTGCGAATGTCCTCAATCTTGACGCCTGCCATCTGCCGAATTCTCCCCGCCCTGACGTGGATGCTAGCCAATGCGGATTGCCCTGTCCACGCCCATTGCATGAGGTCAGTTGACTTGAGGTAAAGATCAATCATACTCGACCCTTGTGGGGGAGCGGACAGGTACAGCCTGTTCATAAAACAAAGTAATTTTCCAGCTTTGTCCGTTGACCTCGCCAAAACGATCAAATGTTTTCTTGGGAGGATAAACGTGAAAGTCGAACTTTATAACTACATCCGCGCTGCACAAAAAATGAACCGGCGTGAGATGCTCAAAGGCACTGCTGCCGTTGGTGCGCTGGCGATGATGCCAAAGACGGGTATGGCGGATGGACACGGCAATGTCCGCGCAGAAATTCTCAAGATTCCCGGCGTTGGGGCGGGTTCGCCCACTGACAGTGATTGGCAAAAAGTTGGCGAGATGTGTCTTGGCGCGACCAAAGGCAATGTGGCCGAAGGTGAGTTTGAAGGTGTCGAGCTGACCTTTATGGGTCTGAACAACCAGAACCTTCACAACTTCCTGTTCCGCGGGTTCCTGAAGCCTTGGGAAGCTTACACAGGCGCCAAGATCAACTGGATCGATCTGGCCCAGGCCGACTATAACGCCCGCCTGCAGCAATCCATCGCGACCGGCACCGTTGATTTCGACATTATCGAAATGGGTGCGCCGTTCGAGGGTGACGTGCTGGGCAAAGGCCTCGCCTCCGAGATGCCTGATTGGGTCAAAGAGCAAATCGACATGGACGACTATGTGGATTACCTCAAGGCACCCGTCGGCACGTGGGATGGCAAGACCTATCGCGTGTCCATCGACGGTGATTGCCATACGTTTGCGTATCGCAAGGACTACTTTGGTCCCGATGGCATTGGCGGCGCAGAGGTGCCGACCACATGGCAAGAGATCAATCAGGTCTCCAAAGACCTCGTCGGCAAAGAAGACCCGCTGACCGGACTGCCTGCACACGGCTATCTTGATCCACTCAAAGGCTGGGGTGGCTTCGGTTTTTACTTCCTTGAAAACCGCGCGTCTGCCTATGCCAAGCATCCAAACTCACCCGCTTGGCTGTTTGAACCCGACACGATGAAGCCGATGGTCAACAACCCGGCGTGGGTACAGGCCATTCAGGACGTGATGGACCTGATCGACGCAGGCGCATACCCAACGGACCAGATCAACGCGGACCCCGGCACGACTGCCTTCCAGCAGTTCCTTGCGGGTACAGGTTCGATGCTGATGTGGTGGGGCGATGTGGGATCATCCGCGCGCACCTCTGATACGTCCGTTGTGGGCGATGTTGTCGGATTTGGCGTCAACCCGGCCTCGGATCGGGTCTACAACGCCCAAGCGGGCGCATGGGAAGACACCCGTAACGAGGCACCCAACATGGCCTATATCGGCTGGGGTGTGTACGTCATGGCCACCGTCGAAGGCGATGAGAAGAAGAAAAAGGCCGCTTGGTCCGCCGCAGCCCATTTGGGTGGCAAGGACCTGTCGCTTTGGGCCTCGGCCTATCCGTCGGGCTTCCAGCCTTACCGCAACTCACACTTCCAGTTCGAAGAGTGGGAAGAGGCAGGTTACGACCGCGCATACGTCGAAGACTACCTCGGCTCAAACGCGGACAGCTACAACCATCCCAACGCGGCCATCGAGCCCCGGATCCCGGGTATCTTCCAGTACTACTCGGTCGCTGAGGACGAGTTGGCGAAGGGCTATGCCGGTCAGTATGGCTCGGCTCAGGAAACCGCGGACGCGATTGCGGCTGCCTGGGAAGAGATCACGGATCAGATCGGGCGCGACAGTCAGATCGCAGTCTACAAGGCTTCGCTGGGTCTCTAAGCTAACCCTGAATAACCATGGAAGGGCGCAGATGAAAGTCTGCGCCTTTTCTCTTTCAAAGAATGAGATGCATTTGGTCTCGCGGGTGCAGTGTTAAAAGGACAGTGGCGAGATGCCACCAGCAAAAGCGGCCAAGATCGGCGATGTCAGCGCAAGGCCTGCACGCAAATAATCTCCTGCCCCTTCCTTTAGCCCGCGCTCTTCGCGCCAGCTGCTGGTGTCGTGTATTGGTCCAGTTGATAGGCCCCGCGTGGCGGTGTCGGCCAGCGCCTTGACCCGTGAGTCCAGGATGAGCGCAACAGGCAGATAAAAGCTGAGGATCAACAAGCTGAAAAACGTTCCGGTATAAAGAGCGGCAGACAGAAGCAGAGCGCCATAGGCGTCCCGTTCTGCGTCCACGACATGATGTAGCGGCCAGTAAATCCAACTTGTGGCGTAGAGCATCCCGAAAGTCAGAACCAAACCTGACATATAGAGCTGCTGGCGCATCTGCTTGAGGTTGTCCGCGAGCAGCGCTGCCTCTTCCTCGATTGTCTCGCATGGGCGGTTGTCGAGGCACAGAATCATGCCCACAATCATCGCACCGAGTGCGAGGCCGGCAAAGATGCTGACCACATCGACAATGCCGCTGAACATCGTAATAACGGGTGTGTCTCCGCACGGGCCCAGTAGCCAAACATCCTGCGGCGTCGTACAACCCCGCAACGTACCCTGTGCCATCACGCCCTCGTAGACGTCGGACCCGAGGCGATCATAGACTTGGCCGCCGGAGGCATCGGCAAAGTCGCGTAGTGCAGGCATAGCCGTAAGTGACAGAATGAACAGGAACGTCAGGGCTGCAGCAACTCGCGTGGGCCATGCCATGGGGCGAAGCAAGGTGCGCAGCAACATCACTCCGATCAGAAGAGAAAAGGCTGTGAAAAACCACGTTGTTGCCAGAAACCGATAGCGACCCGCCGCTTCGAGCCAGCTGCGCCCGGTTTCAAGAATGTCCGACGAAACGTCGAGATCCGCTGGCATCAGGTGATCACCAATCGCCGAATGCATTGCATAGACCACGGCCGGGACAAGGACGATCGCAAAATAGCGAGGATGAACCTGACGGGCCGACACTTCAGGTGGCGATGTTCCATCGTTTACCATGATCACTCTATAGCATGGCTTCTGGCAGTTCGGGAGTGTCTGCAAAGATAGTCCCGTGAAAGTGCTCATTTCTTTCAGCAAGCCGACGCGAGGTGTATTTGCCCTCTTAACACAGAGTGATCGCGTCGCTAACCTCACCCCATGAGCAGCATCGAAGGCGACCTTCTTCATACCGTCACGGCCGACAACATCTCGGACCAACGCCGCGGTCTGGGCAAGGCCATGGTTTGGGGCTCTGCCGGTCTGTGCGCGGCCCTCGCCATCTGGCAGATGATGTACGAAACAGGCCGCGTCGCCAGCGGGTTCGAAACGTGGCGGCCAATCCTTTACGCATATGTCCTTTGGGCCTTTGCCCTGTGTGCCGCTCAGGTCATCGTGAATGGGGAAAAGGGCAAGCGGACGCTCTTTGTCCTGCCTGCTGCGCTGTTTGTGATCAGCCTCGTGGTCTTTCCGCTGCTGTTCGCGCTTTACATCTCGTTTACGGACTGGAACCTAGCTTCACCCAATGGCCCGCAGCCCAATGGCTGGGATAACATGGTGCAGATGTGGAATGACGGATTCTACTGGAACGCATTGAAAAATATGGTCTATTACGTCCTCGCGGTTAGCGTGGAATACGTAATCGCATTTGGCCTCGCCCTGCTGCTCAACGCGCAAATCCGGGCGCGAAAATTCTTTCGGGTTGTGTTCCTGCTGCCTCTGATGCTTAGCCCCGTGGCCGTGTCGTGGATGATCGGCAAGTCGATGCTCGAGGTCCGCTTTGGCCCCATATCCCGACTGATCCGCGAATTGGGTTTCGAGCCAAGCTTTTTTGGCAACCCAGAGATCGCGCGATTCATGATCATGGCGATGGATGCGTGGACGTTCATCCCATTCATGATGATCATGTTGCTTGCCGGCTTGCAGGCCTTGCCGAGTGAGGTGATTGAAGCCTCAAAAGTCGACGGGGCGTCAGGCTGGCAAAGTTTTAAAGAGGTGATTTTCCCCCTGATGCTGCCGGTGTCTGTGACGGCAGTCGTCATTCGGATCATCTTTAAACTGAAGCTGGCGGATGTGATCATCAACGTCACGTCCGGTGGGCCGGGGGGCGCCACTGACTCTGTTACCAGCTTTATCTTCCGGGAGTATCGGGACCGCTCGAATGTCGGCTACGGCACATTGCTTGCGATGGTGTACCTTGTGCTGATCGTGATCTTTGTCACGTTGCTTTTGAAACTCGTGAGCCGCTGGATGGAGCGCCCCGCATGACCGCCACCCAGACAAATGCGGTCTTCAAAGACCACGCCGCAGACACCCGTGTCAAAACCAAATGGTGGACCAGCCGCGTTGCGATTTACGCGGCCCTGATCACTTGGGCCATCATCTGTCTGTTTCCGATCTTCTGGACGATCACCACATCATTCAAGCTTGCGCCGGATGTGATGAAAGGCAACCTGATCCCGTGGTGGGATTTCACACCGCGCTGGAAGGGCTGGGAGAGCATCGGCATTTCACCGCGTCTGATCGGCGAAGTGTCGACGGTGCGCGAAGAGTTCTTGAAACGGTTCTGGAACAGCACGGTTATTGCGGTTTCTGCGTCTTTGCTTGCTGTCATCCTCGGCTCATTGGCGGCTTATGGGCTGTCCCGCTTCAACTACCGTTTTGGCTTTATGCGCAATTCGGACATCTCGTTCTTTTTCCTCAGCCAGATGATCCTGCCACCAGTTGTGCTCGCTCTACCGTTCCTTGTGCTTTACAAGTCACTGGCCTTGCTTGACACCCGCATCGGGCTGATCCTGCTTTATACCCTTATGGTGCTGCCCATCGTGATCTGGATCATGCGTGACCAGTTTCAGGGGATACCTGTTGAGTTAGAGGAGGCGGCCCTTGTCGACGGCCTTGGCATCTGGGGATCGTTCTTTCAGATCGTGTTGCCCATTGCTCTGCCCGGTATGGTCGCGGCGTTTATCCTGAGCCTCGTTCTTTGCTGGAACGAATACTTCTTTGCGGCGCTTTTGACAGCAACGAACGCGACCACGCTGCCAGTGATGGTGGCCTCGCAAACCGGCTCGCAAGGGATCAACTGGTGGTCTATGGCGGCGCTGTCGTCAGCCGCTATCTTACCGCTCGTGATTGTTGCGATTTTCCTTGAGAAATACATCATTAAGGGCATGGCGGCCGGTGCTGTGAAGTAGCAAGGCGCGCGCCGCATTTGAGCTGGTGTCAATTGTCCCGCGCACCCTCATTGTCTAAAGCTTACTGATCCAACAACGCGGTCTGCATCATCATGTGCACACCTTTGTTGCCGTTGACCGTTTGTGTGATGCGCAAATCCCCAGCCAGCGAACACAGCATATAAGCGTCTTCGCGGCTCAGCCCCGTGCGATCGACGATCCACGCAATCATATCGCGCAACGCAATTTCCACGCATTGATCAAGATCAGGATGCAGACCCATGGTGATGAGATGGGTCAGCGTTTCCGCGCGCGGGTGCGCCAGTTGCATGTCGCCCCGTCGGGTCAGACGGAATGTTCCGCTCAGCGCCGTTTCGATGGCCGTTACACAGACCTCACCGTCCCCTTGCGCGCCGTGCCCGTCACCGCAGGAAAACATCGCTCCTTCGACAAAAACGGGCAGATAAAGCGTTGTTCCTGTGACGAGTTCTTTGTTGTCCAGATTGCCGCCGTGCTGGCGCGGCTGGATGGTCGAGATACGTCCCCAATTGGGCGGCGGGGCGACCCCCATCACGCCAAAGAACGGGTTCAGAGGCAACTCGAGGCCCCAAGACAGGTGGGCCGTCATGGCCTCTAAGTCCATCGGAATGATTTCGGTGCGCGCCTGTTGGAAATCGTCAGGCAACGTGCCCGCCAGCGGACGGATCAGGTTCCAGCCCCAGTTCTGGCGGCATGTGACATCAAGAATCTGCACCTCCAGCACGTCGCCCGGCTTGGCCCCTTTGATGGCGACAGGCCCTGTCAGGATGTGCCCGGGCAGGTGCCGTTCGGATCGTGCGTGGATGTCCAAAAGTTCGGGTGGCACAAAGAATCCCTGGCCCTCCGGCGGCAATTCACCCGGCCCACCGGACACGGTTTCAATGGTAATCACGTCTCCGCTTTGCACTTCGGTCACCGGGGTCGCAGTTGCGTCGAAAAAGCCCCACGCACAGGTTTCTGGACTGGCCGTCAGCGTCGTTGTCATAGCGTGTCCTTCATGATCAAAACCCTATCGCCAGCCCGTCCTTGCGGGGATCGGACCCTGCCGCATACCCGCCACCGGGCAGGCGGTGGATCAATTGCGCACCGCCAAAGCCGAAGGCGTTATCGGGTGCTTCAAGCGATATCTGGTGACCAAGACCCGCGAGTGCGTCCAAGGTGGCGCGGGGCATGGTGTCTTCGCAGGCAATGCCGAGGCCCTCGGTCACCCGCCAGCGCGGCGCATCCACGGCCATCTGCGGATCTTGGCCCCAGATTTGTGTGCGCAAAACCATTTGCAGGTGGCCTTGTGCCTGCATCGGGCCGCCCATGACCCCGAAGCTCATCAATGGTCCATCGGGTCCCATGAGGAACCCGGGAATGATCGTGTGGAAGGGTCGTTTGTTCGGCCCGACAAGGTTAGGGCTGTCGGGATCCAGCGAAAAACCGGCTCCTCGGTTCTGCAAGCTGATGCCCGTGCCGGGGACAACCACGCCCGACCCGAACCCTGCGTAGTTTGATTGAATGAAGGACACCATCATGCCCGACGCATCCGCCGCCGTCAGATAGACGGTGCCACCGTTCTTGGGCGCACCTGCGCCAAAATCCTGCGCGCGTGTTGCATCGATCAGGGCCGCGCGGCTGGCAAGGTAGGTGTCATCCAGCAGGTCGTCAGCGCTCACAGCGCTCATGTGCCCCGGATCGGCGACATAGGCCTCTGCATCGCGCAGGGCCAGTTTCATCGCCTCAATCTGCAAATGGAAGGCTTGGGGATCGTCTGCGTCCAGATCGCGAATGCCAGTATGTGACAGAATGCCCAACGCACTCAGGGCCGCAATGCCCTGACCGTTCGGGGGGATTTCATGCAAGGTGCACTGACCAAACGACTTCGAAATTGTGCCGCACCAGTCGGCCTCATGCGCTTTCATGTCTTGTGTGGTCAGTGCGGCCCCATGTTCCTTGGCAAAGGCGCAAATTTGCTCGGCCAGCGCACCTTCGTAAAACGATGCACCGTCCGTTTCAGCGATGGACTGCAAGGTCTTTGCCAGCGGCTTGTTGAAAAACCGCTCACCCGCTTTGGGAGCACGACCCTTGGGCAGAAAGGCCTCTGTAAAACCGGGGTGGTCGGCCAATTGTGCTTCGGCCCTGCTCCACAAGGCTGCGATGACCGGGGATACCAAAAATCCGTTCTCGGCATAATCGATTGTCGGCTTGAACAGATCGGCGAAGGGCAGCTTGCCAAACCGTTTGGACAGCGCAACCCACGCCGACACAGCACCCGGAACTGTGACGCTTTCCCAGCCGCGAAAGGGCATCGCGTCATGGCCTGCGAAACGCTCTGGCGTCCAGCCGGCAGGGGAACGGCCAGAGGCATTCAACCCATGCAACTCTGACCCGTCCCACACAATCGCAAAGGTATCCGAACCAACACCATTCCCCGTCGGCTCCACCAAGGTCAGCGCAATGGCCGTGGCAATAGCTGCATCAACCGCGTTGCCGCCTTTGGCCAACATGGCAAGGCCTGCCTGGGCCGCCAAGGGCTGCGAAGCCGAGACGAGATTGTCCGCGAGAACCGCTGAGCGCCGGGATGGATAGTGATGCGTGCTTCTGATTTCCATTGGGGGATGGTCCATCTTTTATGTTTGTCGTTGCGGCTAAGATAGCGGTGTTGCGACGGACTGCGACCCAATTCCGAGCCTCATCCGCTTGGATGCGCCTGAGTGGCCGTCCGCGTCGCGCGGGCGTTGCGCGTTTTCCTGAAACTTTGTGCTTATCCGCCAACCGTTTGCTTCAAAGTGCGCCCAAGTCCGCTGCTATGTCCTTGGTCTGTTCATAAAGCCTGCGGAACAGGGCGTGCGCGCGGTCATAGGTATCAGTCGGGTGCGCGGCGATCGTCTGCTGGACCGGGTTCCATTGGTTGATATCAGCGCGTTCTACCAACCCAACAGCCAATGCAGCCACGAAAGCATCGCCATAACTGGCACCCGTCGTCTTTTCGCACACGATCTGGTCTATGCCGGTGATGTCGGATGTCGCTTGCAACCACAGGGCATTTTTGGTGCCACCACCCACGGCCAGAAGGCGCGCGGGGCTTTGTCCCAATTCGGCAAAGGTGTCGGTCACGTGCCGCGTGCCATGTGCGATCCCTTCGATCAGGGCACGGTACATGTCGCCGCGTGTGTGGGTCAGGTTCAGTCCGAAAATCGCGCCCTTGGCGTTTACATCATGGATCGGCGTCCGCTCGCCTGAGAAGTAGGGTAGCATCAAAAGCCCGTTGGCCCCGGGGGGCGACGTTTCAGCCTCTTTCGCCAACTCGGGAAAGGCCGTGGCAGGATCAAGGTCAGAGGCGAGTTGGCCGCGGAACCAGTGCGTAAGCGTGCCAGAGGTGGCAAGGCCAGCCATCGACGCGTGTTCGCCCTCGAACAACCATGGCGCATACCAGATGCGCGGGTCAGACACTTGGGTTTGCGCCCTCAGGATGATGAAGATAGTCGACCCATACATCATCATCATGTCACCCGGTTGATCGACACCCACCGAAAACGCTTCGGCAGCTGCATCAATGGTGCCTGTGGTCACAGGCGTGCCAACGGCAAGGCCGGTTTCCTCCGCTGCCGCCGGGGTGATGGTCCCTGCCACTTCGTTTGACCACAGCAGGCGCGGAAGCTTGTCCAATGGAACGATGTCATCGGCCAGATCGTCGATCCAAGTTTGCGTGGCAACGTCATAGAGCGGCGAAAAGTTGGCCGCAGTGTAATGGTCGATCACCACTTCGCCGGTAAGCCGCTGGACGAGGAAACTGGTTGAGGTCAGGATGTGGGCCGTGCGCGCAAACAGGTCGGGGCGGTGACGCTTTAGCCACAGGATTTTTGGCCCCACCGATTGTGATGTCAGCGCATTGCCGCAGCGCGCGATGATCGTATCCTCGCCAATCCGGTCGGTCAGCTCACGTACTTCGGCCTCGGCGCGCCCGTCCACGCCGTAAAGCACCCCATTCATCAACGGTGCGCCGTTTTCATCTATGGGCAGCATACACGGCCCGATGGCACTGCTCGCCACAGCCTTGATTTCGCTCGGATCAACGCCGCTGTCCGCCAGCAAGGCTTTGGCCACATATACAAAATCGCCCCACCAATCCTCTTCGGGGCGGTGTTCGGCCCAGCCAGGTTGGGGCACCAGCATCTTGTGCCCGCGCGCGGCCTGTGCGTGGATGACGCCGTTTGTATCCACCAAGACGCCCTTGGTTTCATAGGTCCCGATATCAATGCCAAGCGTGTAGGCCATCAGGTGTAGTCATCCCTATCCAGCGAAAAGTCGGGGCCAATCCGCGCCAGTGCGGCGTCGAGCAATTGGGTCAACGACACCAGATCATTCAGATCACACACTTCGCGCGCGGAATGTGAATACCGCATGGGAAAGCCCATATCGACCGCCGCAACGCCGTCCCCGACGAGCTGTACATAGGACAGATCAGTCAGCACCCCGACTTGCGCACTACGTTGCAACGGGATGCCTTGCGCGCGCGCCGTGTCGTCAAACAGATGCACCATCGCCGGATGGGGGATCACGCCATTAAGCGTGCCGCGCCCATGAAAGGAATAAAGGCTCATGCCCGGCCCACCCCCAAGGAACATGTCACCCCGCGCGCCCATATCGGGCGTGTCTGTGGCCAGCATCAAATCCAGTTGGATCGCGATATCCGGGCGCAATTTCTGTGCCAAAGGCAGAGCGCCGCGCAGATTGAATTCTTCCTGTACGCTAAAGGCCAGATGCACGGGTGGACCACTGGTGCGGGCGTTCAAAAGGCGTGCCATTTCCAAAAGAACGGCACAGCCCGCGCGATCATCCACGCTGGTGCCCATGATGCGATCATCGGCAAGCGCACGGGCGTGCGGTGCATAGACCACAGGCGATCCGATTTGGATGCCCGTCGCCTCGACTGCCTCTGCCGACGCCAACCCGGTATCGACGAACACTTCGGAATAGGGTGTCACGCGGTACTTTTCATCCGGGGCGGTCGCATGATGGCTTTTGTTGGCGATGACACCGGGCACATCGCGCCCTTCGCCGACGCAGATCAACACCTCTTGAGCGGCCAGCGCACGTTCCGGCACGCCCCCCAGACGTTCGAGGCGGATTAGCCCGTCCGCCTCGATGCGGCGTACGATAAACCCAAGCTGATCCATGTGGGTGAACAGCATCACACTGGGGCCATCGCCCGGAAAATGCGCCACCAGATTGCCCAGCCGGTCTGTGTCGGCCTTTACGCCAACTTCGCCCAGTCGATCTCGTATGGCGCGGCGGACACGATCCTCGTGGCCCGAAAGGCCCGGCACCTGCATCAGGTCTAGCAGATCGGTGCGAATGCGGTCCTTCATCCGCGCACCGCCCGCACCCGGTCCATGAAGTCGCGCGCGCGGTCGGGATCGATGGCCTTCCACGTATCGCCGTCAATCTTCAAAGACGAACCGACGATGCAGCCATCCGCAATCCGCAGTACATCCTGCACCGTGTCGTGCTTGACCCCGGTGTTGGCCATGACTGCAGTGTCCGGCAGCACGGCCTTCACCGCCTCAAGATCGCTGAGTGCGGCGGCCTCACCAGTAATTTGGCCCGACACCAGCACCGCATCCGGGATGGAGGAAAACACAGCGCTGCGCGCGCGATCGGCCAAGGGTCGCTGATCGAGCGAATGTGCGAATTCGGCAGAAACGTTGAACAACATTGCCATGTCCGAGCGACCCAAGCGGTCACGATAGCGCATCGCCTTGCCCGCATCTGGGCTCCAAACGCCCATGTCCGACGCATAGGTGCCGGTAAAAATCTCGCGGATAAACTGCGCGCCTGTTGCGGCGCCCAAAGCCACGCTCGCCATCGGATCCCACAAGACGTTCACGCCAAATGGAACCGTGATGTCGGATTTCAGCTGGCCAATGATCGCCGCCATTGCTGCTGTTGATGCCGTATCAACCGACAATTCGTAGGGGCGGTCGTTTTCATTGCCAATCATCACCGCGTCGAACCCGGCATCCTGCAAGGCCAAAAGGTCGGCACGCGCGCCCTTTACCAGATCAAAGGTCGGGTCATGTAGTGGTGTGCCGGGCAAAGCGCCCAGATGCACCATCCCGATGACAGGCTTTGTGCGCCCGAACACCTGTTCAAAATTCGCTGTCATAGACGTCCCCCCAACGCAACTTTATGGCCCGCTCTCTGTTCACGCAAAGGAAATGTGGGTTAGAGTTCAGCGAACGGGAGGATACTGGCATGGCACTGAAAACGCGGCACTACGACAGGCTTGGCAATGGCGGGCTGACGTTCACCGAACTTGGGTTCGGGACAGCACCCTTGGGCAATCTGTACAAGGCGATCTCGGATGCCGAGGCGCGTGCGACGCTGGATGCCGCATGGGAGGGGGGCGTGCGGTATTATGATACAGCACCTCTTTACGGCTTGGGCCTGTCTGAAACTCGGCTCAATCCATTCCTGCGGGATAAGCCTCGTGATGAATATGTGCTCTCCAGCAAAGTTGGTCGGCTTATTCAGGCCTGTGCGCCCGAACATCGCAGCGGCGTGGGCAAATGGTTCGAAGTGCCCCAGCGGCGCGAGCAATACGATTACACCTATGACGGCGTCATGCGCTCGTTCGAGCATTCGTTTTCGCGCCTTGGGGTGGATCGGATCGACATCCTTTATGTCCACGATCTGTGCATCTTTTCGCACGGCTCCAAGGAAATCTCGGACATGCGGATCGAGGAATTCTTTGGCGGACGTGGCTATGATGCGATGGTGTCCTTGCGCGATCAGGGGCTGATCAAGGCCATCGGCGGCGGTATCAACGAATGGGAGGTCTGTCAGACCTTGGCCGAACGCGGTGACTTCGACCTGTTCCTGCTGGCCGGACGGTATACGCTGCTGGAACAGACGGCGCTGGACAGCTTTTTGCCCCTCTGCGAGGCACGCGGGATCGGGATCGTGACAGGCGGACCCTACAATTCGGGCATCCTCGCCACGGGCGCGCGACAAGGGGCCTATTACAACTATGAACTGGCGCCACAAGGCGTGCTGGACCGGGTCAGCGCGATTGAGGCCGTGTGCGCGGATCATAACGTGCGCTTGGTCGACGCGGCCTTCCAATTCCCGCTGCTACATCCGGCCCATGTCGCGGTCATTCCGGGCGGGCAGGGCACCTCTGAAATGGCCGGAAACCTCGCAGCGGCGCATGCGGTCATTCCGCCAGCCCTTTGGGCAGACCTCAAGGCCAAAGGGCTGCTGCGCGAAGACGCACCCACATGAAAATCGACGCGCATCAGCACTTTTGGCAACCCTTGCGCGGCGATTATGACTGGATGCCGCAGGACAACGCGACGCTCAATCGCGCCTATGGCCCGCATGATCTGGCCCCGACGCTGGACGCGCTCGGGATCGATGGCACGGTTCTTGTGCAGGCGGCAGCAACGGTTCAGGAAACTGAATACATGCTGGGGCTGGCGGACGCGACGCCGTTCATCAAGGGGGTTGTCGGTTGGGTGGATTTTGAGGACCCATCACATCTTGGGCACCTCAAACGCCTTGCTGCGCATCCCAAGTTTTTGGGTGTGCGGCCCATGATCCAGGATATTCCAGACGTGAACTGGATGCTGCGCGATGGTGTGCAATGGGCGTATGATGCGCTTGTCGATCTGGACCTGACGTTTGACGCCCTGGGCTTTCCCCAGCACCTGCCCAATTTCCTGACCCTGATGCAGCGCTATCCGGACATGCGCGTGGTCTATGATCATTGCATGAAGCCACAAATACGTGATGCCCAAGCTGGCAAAGATGCGTTTTCGCAATGGGCGGACGGGATGTCTGCACTGGCCGAAAACACATCCGGGGTCTGTAAATTTTCCGGCCTCATCACCGAAACCGACCATGGGTGGAGCATCGACGATGTGCGCCCCTTCGCCGATCATGTGCTGAGCGCATTTGGGCCTGCGCGGGTCATGTGGGGGTCTGACTGGCCCGTGTGTCGGCTGAAGGGCGAGTATGGTGACTGGCATGGGCTTGCGCAGCAACTGACGGCTGGATTGTCTGAGCCAGAGCGCGCCGAGGTCTTTGGTGGCACAGCTGCGCGGTTTTATCGATTGGTTTGAGTGGCCAAAAACGCTTCCACCTGCGTACGATTCATACTGGCGCGTTCGGTCAGTTCCAAGGAGACATGCAAGGCTGCGGCAGCTTGGGCGAAAGGCACGGCCTCATCAATCGCCCGCCCGGCATCCACCTCAGCCGCGAGCGCGCCGACAAACATGTCACCCGCGCCGTGGGTGGAAACGACATCCACTGAAAAGGTGGGCCATTTACGCCCCTGATATACAACACCCTCGGCTCCAAGAGTCGTCAGCACGCGGTGTGAGCCAGCCGTTTCGGCATAAAACGCGGCTTCAACCCGGTTCACGATCAGCACATCAACTGCGTCCAACACCGCATCTCCCAACGGGCGGGCAGGGGCCGCGTTTAACCAAACCTGCGCACCAGCCACGCGGGCTTTTCGTGCGATGGCCTGATTCACCTCCTCAGGGACTTCATTTTGCAAAACGACGACAGAGGTGCGATCCGGCACCTGAACTGCGTGTGCATCAATGTTGAGGTTCGCCGCCGATACGATCACCGCGCCGTAATCGCCGTTCTTGTCCACGATGGCGGCACTCATGCCACTTGGCCCACCATCACGTTGCAACTGCGACAGGTCGATTTGACTGTTTTCAAGCGCTTCGCGGATCATGTCGCCAAACCGGTCTGACCCTGCGCGACCTGCAAACGCCACGTCTGTACCCATGCGTGCAGCGGCCAAAGCCTGATTGCCGCCCTTGCCGCCAAAGACATAGTCAACCGCGCTGCCGGTCACAGTCTCATCGGTTCTTGGCAAATGCGGCGCGCTCAGCACCACGTCCAGATGCAGCGATCCGGCGATGAATACGCTCACGGTAGCATGGCCGCCTGCACCAGCCGCATCGCCTGTGGGGCATCCTGTCGGGCGATGGCCGCCTGCAAGTCTGCATTGTCCACCAAGCCAGCGGCAACGCGGCGCAAACGTTCAACCACTTCGATATTGGTGCGGGCCTCTTCCACCGGATCAAGGCTGGAATGGTCAGGGAAAGTGTCGAAATAGAGCGCACCATCGTAACCGATACGCGCCAGTTCCACCAATAACTCCACCGTCTGGATGGGATGCACCGCGCCCACCATCAGTCCGTTGTCCCATTTGCCGTATCCGTCATTCAGATGCACGCCCAAGATCCGGGAGTGGCGCGCCACAAGGGTTGCGGCAAAAGCGGGCATCTCATCGGCATAAAGCACATGGGCAAAGTCGAGAGTTACACCCGTGTTGTCGCGCCCAATTTCTTTAATCGCGAGCAAGGTTGTGGCCGCATCTGGCATCAAAGCAAAGGCGCGTGGTTCGTTGGGTTTGTATTCCAGTGCAATGTCCAGATCGGGGTTGTGATGAGCAACTTCGATCATCGCCTCGATCGTTTCACCCCATGCGCGCGCGTAATCCATCTGGAAGGAATAATCGAAACCGTCTTGCCCCATCCACAGGGTCATCAGGTTCCCGCCCATCTCGGCCAGCACATCCAGGCCCCGCTTGGTCTCATCAATAGCGGCGCGGCGCACGGACGGGTCGGGGTGGGTAAAGGCGCCCAGCTTGTATCCGGGATCGGTGTAATACCGCATCGCCATCCCGTTCAACACCATCCCATTTTCATCCAGCACCCGCACCAGATCGCCGGGGCGGTCCTTTTCAAAATGATCCGGATAATTCAGGTCAGCCGCGTTCAATCCAGCAGTGGCAGCACGGGCCAGCAGATCAGCTGTGGTGATCGTGTTCTTGCCAGGCCAATAGGCGGCTGCTCCGATTTTGAAAGCATTCAGGCGCGCGGCAAAGCGGGGAGGTTGGGCATTTGTCATCTGCAGACCCTAACGGGTCTTAATGGATGCGCGCAATCACTCGCATTCCAACGATGTAGACATTGGCCTAGCTCACGCAGAGTTCTTCGATGCGCTGCGCTGCACGTTGAAGGTCAGAAAGCTGGTTGACGAGGCTTTCGACTTCTTGCCTTTGCTCTGGAGCATGGATCGACAACGTGGATAGAAGACGCCCCTCTCCATCTTTGATCGGCACCGCAAGCGCAGTCATTCCATCCATGAATTCCTGATCGTCGGTCGCGTAATCTCGCTGACGGGTGTTTGCCAACTCTTCTTTCAATTTTTCGCGGTCTGTGATCGTTTTGTCGGTCCGGCGCTCTAGTTCCAGCCATTTCAGGACGCGGTTCAGTTTGTCGGATCTGAGCGAAGACAGGTACATTTTACCGCTGGCCGTGCAGTGGAATGGGACTTGTGCGCCGACGGCGAGCTGAATACGCAAAGGCCAGTGTGTTTCGACGCGGTCCAGATACACCATGCCGTAGCGGGCAGGGGCGGCAAGATTGCAGGTCTCGCCAACTTTCTCGGCAAGCGCCTTCATCACAAGAAGACGCTCTGTCCGAATACGTTGCGAGGACAGGATGTTGCCCGACATGCGCCGCATCCGTCTGCCGGGCCCATAAGACCGCCCGTCGACGTCCCTCTGCAGCAGGCCCTCATCCTCGGCTGTCGACAAAAGCCGGTGGATTGTTGGGACAGGAATGCCTACCGCATCCGAAAGGGCCCCGGGCGTTACGGGTACGCCAGCCCGGGCAACCTCTTCGATGATTGCGAGAAGACGCAAGTTTGGTGCGATCTGCGCCTTGTCGCTATTCTGCGTGTCGTTGGGCATAGTCTCCACATCATCTGTCTGGCAGCAGGAACAAGGCAAGCTCGGGTGTCAGTGCAACCAATATCCAAACGCTGATAAGTGCAACCAAGTACATGGTCGAGTAACGCAGCAATCTAAAATACGGCACACCTGTCACACCAGACGCCACATAGAGGTTCAACCCGTATGGCGGCGTGATAAAGCCGATGGACGCACCTACCAGGAAGATCACCGAGAAGTGGATTGGGTCGACGCCGACCGATTGGGCAATTGGCGCAAGAATAGGTGCCAGAATGATCGTCACCGGAAGGGATTCGAGGATCATACCGGCTACAAAGACCATGGCCATAGCCGTGAACAGAACCGGGTAGTAACCGCCCATTGATGTCACGAATTGGCCAATCGCTTCCTGTGCCCCAAGGGCCGAAAGGATTTGCTGCATCACGACCGACACGGCGATCAGCGGTGCAAGGATGCCCGAGATCTGCGCCGAACGCACAACGATCGACGGGATTTCCTTAAGGGTGAAGCCTTCGACCACAAGTTGCGACGCAAAGGTCTTTTCGTCGATCGGAGTATCAGTCGTATCGCCCATCATTTTGTTGGCATAGAAACTGATCATCCCCACGATGATACAGAAGCCCACCGTCACACCAGCCGCTTCAGTTGGGGAGAATTTACCAGTGTAGATGCCCCACAAAACCAGACCGATGGCGAAAAAGCCAAGCCACGCGCCGATGCCCGTCAGAACAACGCGACGGAACGACAGTTTGATCAGGAAGCCCCAGCCGTTGATCGTGCAGACGATGAAACACGCCACCATCATCGCCAGAACCATCAAGGTGCCGGGAATGATGCCCGCGATAAACAGGTCTGAAATAGGCAAGTTCATCAAGAAGCCGTAGACGATGAAGATGATCGACGGTGGGATGATGATCCCCACACATCCGCCAGCCGCAGCGGTCGCCGCGGAAAAGCGTTCATCATATCCGCCCTTGACCATTTCAGGATGCAGCATCGAGCCGATGGTTGCCGTTGTGGCCGAGTTTGAGCCAGAGATGGCGGCAAACAGACCGCACGCCCCAAGAGAAGCCATGGCAAGCCCGCCCCTGAGCCACCCCAAACAGGCATATGCAAAATCCGATAGTCGTTTCGCGATCCCTGATTTGTTGATCAGGTCCCCAGTTAGGATAAAGAGCGGCATCGCCATCAAGGCAAAGCCGTCTTTGAAAACGTTGAGCAGTTCCGAGCCCGTGTTGTCCAGGCCGAGGTCGGCAACGGGGCTTGCCCCGACGACCCAGTAGAAGATGACGAGGAGCACAGGCGTGCCCATCATGAAGAGGAAGGTCGCGGCAAGCGAGACAATCGTGATCCAGGTTCCGTCCGACATTTACGTATCCCCCCCAATAACAGCTTGCTCGATCATCGGACCGCCGCTGTGATATTTGTTGAAGTCCTCGACAATATTTTCGATGGCGCGTGTGGCCAAAAGGATAAAGCACAGTGGCATCGTGACGATGAACCACCAGCGCATGATGTCATCCGTACCCAGAACCAGCGCGAAGTTATCGTAAGTGTTGACGGTCACACGGGCCGTCGTTGTCACGACAATCACGCAGAAGATCAGCCACAAACAGTTGTCGAACGTCAGCCAGAAGAGTTGGCCCTTGCGGCCCAATTTGGTTCTGAATTCGGAAAAGCTAAGGTGCGTGCGCAGGCGAATGTTGAAGGCACATCCGTACCAAGCCATCACCATGAAGAAGAGCGGTGGAATCGTCGTGGACCACGGCACTTGGACCGAAAATACAAAACGCTGGATCACACCGATAAAGATAATCACAGCCATAATTACATAGCTATAAATGACAATCGTGCGCTCTGGAGAGCGCTCAAGAAGCATCAGCAAAATTGGAATGAAGACGATCAATACTCGATGGTATCCGCCTGTTATGGTCTTGAGACCTTCTGCAACCGGATCCAGAAACGCTGCGGCCATGCCAAGCGTGATGATGGCAGCGATGATCGGGTGCGTGATACTGGTCAAGGATCGGCCAAACCGCTCCTCCAAACCAATCGCCCATTTTTCGCGGTAGTAAAAGACAATGGCGCCAATCAAAGTGAGGGGCCCAAACACAAGCCACGCGGCATCTGACCGATAAGCTTTCACGACATTGAAATTAATATCGCCACTCAACGTCGAACCGACGATGGTGGACATATCCGACCAGATTGACATCCGGGGATCCTCCCTACGTTCCGAAGCAGCCACACTGGCGCATTTGCTGCGCTCTTGGACAAAAAAGCCGGCCCCGGAATGGAGCCGGCTTTGTTGATGTTAAGTCGAGATTACGCTTTCCACCAGCGGCGGGGTTCGACGTTCTCGGGCAGTGTGTCGCCTGGGATCGTGCGGACCTCGTCGTAGATTTCCTGGTAGGTGTCTGCGCCACCTTGCCAACCGTTGATCCGCTCGCGCCACTGCTCCCACAGTTGCGGCTGGAATTCTGGCGAACACATCTCTTCGGCTTTCCTGATCTCTGCATCCGACAGGAAGGCGTTGCGCACGTTGTTTTGCGCAAAGATTGTTCCTGGCAGTTGTGGATCAGACTGACCGACTGTCTTGACCAGTGCAGCTTCGTTGGCCGCCTGTACGTGGGTTTGCGCCCAGTACGAGGATTCCATCACTGCATCCTGCAACTCACCGCCAAGGCTGTCGAACACACCGGCGTTCATTGCCGTGTGCTCTGTGCCGCAGAAGAAGTTCAGGTGAACCGACTGAGATACAACCGGAGACATGTTGGCGTAAGCCACGGCCGAAGCCCATGTTTCCGCGCCATCAATCAGACCTTGCTTCAGGCCGTCGAGCGTTTCTTCCCAAGCAACCGGAACCGGGTTCAGGTTCAGGGCTGTCATCGCGATGCGACCCAGCTGTGTGCCTGTTACACGGTTTTTGGTGCCGAACAGTTGCTCAACAGACGTCACTGTTGGCTTGTCTTCCCATGCAAGACCCAACTGGATCCCGCGCAGTTCAGCGTGGCTGAACAGGAATTTCAGGCCGTGACGACGCTCATATGGCTCGCGCAGCAGCTCTTGCGATTTGGGCGAGTACAGGAAGTGGTACTGGTCCGCACGGTTACGGAACATATACGCATAGTCCAGAACGTTCAGATATGGCGCACCACCCGCAGAGTTCTGCGTCGAGGCGGCATAGATGTCGACGATGCCCTGCTGTGTTTTCTCAACACAGGAGACCTGACCGCAGATTTGGTTGTTGCCGATGAATTCGACGCGAATCTCGCCGTCTGTGCGGCTTTCGAGGTCGCGTGCAAATTCGAGTGCGCCAGCGCGCTCGATCAGCAGGTTTTGCGGGTTAAAACCAGCAGCACCAAACTTCAGCGTGAACTTTGCTTCCTTGGCAAAACGCTTGTCGTAGGTAGATTCTGCAGCCTTCGCGAGGTTGGCGGCAGTCATTGCCCCGCCAAATGTACCCGCCGCCAAGAGCGTTGAGCTCATGCCGTAAGTGCCTGCAATCCTGAAGAAATCACGGCGCGAAACGCCCTTCACTCGATCAAGTATTCCCATTGTTTCCTCCCATAATGGTAATTTTTGATATTGATCTTATCAAAAAAGGCTAGATTATTATTCCCAGTTTTCATAGAACTTTTTCTATGCCGGGGGAGATTTTTCGAAAATGGAAGCGGACTATGTGATCGTCGGGGCCGGCTCAGCGGGCTGCGTTATCGCAAATCGCCTCAGCGCTGACCCAAAGAACAAGGTTGTGTTGCTTGAGGCGGGTGGGCGCGATCTCAACCCGTGGATTCACATTCCGGTGGGTTACTTCAAGACGATTCATAACCCGAACGTGGACTGGTGTTACAAGACAGAACCCGATCCCGGCCTGAACGGGCGGTCCATTGAATGGCCGCGCGGCAAGGTTCTGGGCGGGTCTTCGTCACTGAACGGGTTGCTCTATGTGCGGGGACAACCTCAGGACTACGACCGCTGGGCGCAGATGGGCAATCGTGGCTGGGGCTGGGATGAAGTACTGCCCTTGTTCAAGCGATCCGAAAAGAACGAGCGCGGTGCCGATGAATTCCACGGCGACCAAGGGAACCTGTCCGTCTCCAACATGCGCATCCAACGTCCCATCACCGACGCATGGGTGGCGGCGGCGCAATCCGCGGGCTACAAATTCAACCCCGACTACAATGGCGCAGAACAAGAAGGCGTCGGTTTCTTCCAATTGACCGCGCGCAACGGGCGCCGATGTTCGTCGGCTGTGGCCTTCTTGAACCCGGTCAAGAGCCGGGACAACTTGACCATTGTCACGCACGCGCAAGTGGAAAAGCTGGAAATGGACGGTCGCCGGGTCACGGGCGTGTCCTATCGCGACAAGGGCGGTACATGGCAAAGCGTGAAGGCCAACAAGGAGGTCATCCTGTCAGGCGGCGCGATCAACTCGCCGCAGCTGTTGATGCTGTCCGGTATTGGCGAAGCAGCACAGTTGCAGGAACACGGCATTGACGTGGTGCAAGACCTGTACGGTGTTGGCAAAAACATGCAGGACCATTTGCAGGCTCGACTGGTCTACAAATGCAACGAACCCACGTTGAACGACGAAGTGTCGAGCATGTTTGGCCAAGCCAAGATCGGGTTGAAATACCTGATGTTCCGGGCAGGTCCAATGACGATGGCCGCCAGTCTTGCCACCGGGTTTATGAAAACACGGGACAATCTTGAGACCCCCGACATTCAGTTCCATGTACAACCCCTGTCGGCGGAAAATCCGGGCAAAGGTGCAGACCCGTTTTCGGCCTTTACCATGTCAGTGTGCCAACTGCGCCCTGAATCAAAAGGTGAAATCCGCCTTCAAAGCAAGGACGGGCGCACCTATCCCAAGATCATTCCCAACTATCTCAGCACCGAAACCGATTGCCGTACTATCGTCGAGGGTGTGAACATCGCTCGCCGAATCGCGCGGCATGCGCCGCTGACGTCGAAGATCTCCGAGGAATACCGGCCCCATGCAGACCTGCCGATCGACGACTACGACGCGACGTTGGATTGGGCACGCAACAACACCGCCTCAATCTATCATCCAACCGGAACCTGCAAAATGGGCAACGGCAAGGATGCGGTCGTAGATGAACGTCTCAGGGTTCACGGGATCACGGGGCTGCGAGTGGCAGACTGTTCCATCATGCCGGAAATCGTGTCTGGCAACACAAACGCCCCGGCGATCATGATCGGTGAAAAGGTGTCAGACATGATTCTGGAAGACCAAAAGATGGGCGCGACCTAGAGGTCGGCCAATGTTTTTTTGACAGCTTCAACCGCCGGTCATTCCCACGGGCGCAAGATGATCTTTGGCGCTGCAACGCTGCCTGCGCGCAGATCGGCAAAGGCCTGAGGCCCTGCATCAAGGCTGCGCTTTTCCGTCCAGTCTAGGGCGCCAAGTGATCCATCAAAGATCGCCGCGCACGTGTCCCGGAAATCCTGCGGCGTATAGGCGTAGGTGCCGATAAAGGTGATTTCCTGCAAGGTCATGCGCCGGACGTCCAGGCCGCCCAGGTCTTCGCCCAACCCGATATGAACGATCACCCCGCCGGGGCTGCACCGCTCGGAAGCGATCGCACGGGTGGCGGCATAGCCAACCGCGTCAATCACAATCGCAAACTGTTCGCTGCTGCTGGACACAGCTTGCTGCCCGCATTGATCGGTCAGAAACGCACGGCGGGCATCATTGGGCTCAGTGATGGTCACATCTTCAAGGCCCTGCGCCTTCAGTGCCAGCGCAGCTGCCAGCCCAATGGTGCCGCCACCTACAACGAGTGCACTGGAGCCCAATGCGCGGTCCCAAGCGGCCAACCCGAGTCGTGTCGAGTGCCAACTGACGGAAAGTGGTTCGGCCAACGCGGCCTTTTCCAGCGGCACGGCGTCTGGTACCGGGATCAGGCTGTCGTTGTGCATCACCACGTATTGGGCAAAGGCGCCCTCTCGCGGTGGCATTGAAATGATCATGCGTTCTGGGCACAAGTTCTGTCGGCTAGCCGCGCAGGCGGTACAAACGCCACAACTGACCAGTGGATTGATGGTCACTCGCTCTCCGTCGCGGATGCCACCCTCAACAACACCTGCCGCCTCGTGGCCAAGGATCAGCGGCGCAGGCCGACGGTTATCGTGGCCCAGATAGGCGTGCATGTCCGAACCACAAATGCCTGACGCCAAAATGCGGACCAAAGACTGGTCTCTGCCCACTTTGGGTTTGGCGACCTCGCGGATGCGTAGTGTCTCGACCCCTTCATAAACCAGAGCTTTCATATTCAGTGAATCCTCCTTGAGCTTTGGCCGCCTGCTTGGTCTCATACTCCATGGCGATCGTTTGAGAAACAGCACCCAAGCCCCGTTCAATATACAATCCCGCTGGCCAGGGCAGCAGCGAGGGCAAGGAGTGACCTCAAACCGATCCAAGAACTGGCGTCGGGGCTTACGAGCCGGCTTCGATAAAACCAGCCAGCAATGCGTTAAAAAAATCTTTCTTTTCAAGGTGGACCGCATGAGCGCAGCCGGGGACAACGGCAAGGTGCGTCAACGGTATGTCGCGCCACAGCCGTTCTGTCTGCTGCCACGCATAGGTCCGGTCCCGATCGCCCCAGATGATCATTGTCTCGGCCCCGATCTTCTTGAGGGTTGTTGCGCCAGACCACGTCTCCATCGCATCGAGCCCGGCCTGAATGGCATCCAAAGACGCCTGTTCCGCAATTTGCGCGCACACCTCGTACCGGGGTGCCGCTTTGCCGTCCAAAAACCAAGTCGCCGCGATACGCCGCGCGGTGGCCCGCGCGCCATCAGCGACCGCGCGCGCCTTACTCTGCGCGATGGTTTCGAACCGGCCCGGCAAAACGCCACTGGCGCCTGTGGCATAAAGTACAAGGCGCTCGATGTGCGCGCTGTCTTTGCGCGCAATCTCTTGGGCGATCATGCCGCCCATGGAATGCCCCAGCAGGTGATATCGGGCAACGCCCTTGGCGTGCAGGTCCGCGATCACCCAGTCTGCAAACCCTTCGATACTATTGATCGGAGGAAGATGCGCATGTTTGCCAAACCCGGGCAAATCAACGGCAACGACCTCGCGCCCATTTGCAAATGACCTGTGCTGACCATCCCACTGCGCGCTGCCGCCCATGAACCCATGGACCAAAACAAGCGGTGTCACTTGCGCTGCCCCTGAACGATGCGGTCAAGGATCATGGCGCAGAACAAAATTGCAAACCCGGCCAGAATACCTTGGCCCACATTGGCATATTGAAGGGCTTCCAGCACATCCTCGCCCAGTCCCTTGGCCCCGATCAAAGAGGCGACAACAACCATCGCGAGGCTCAACATGATCGTCTGATTGATCCCGGCCCGAATGGACGGGCTGGCCAGCGGCAAATCAACTTTGGTCAGCAAGTACCACTTGTTCGCGCCAAAGCTGATCGCGGCCTCGCGCACGCTTTCCGGGACTCCGCGCAAACCCAGCACAGTAAGGCGCACAACGGGCGTGCCACCAAATATCATCGTGGTTACGACGGCCGCAGGTTTGCCGGTGCCAAAGAACGCAATGACAGGGATCATGAACACAAAGGCAGGCATGGTCTGCATGAAGTCCATGATGGGTTGGATGGTTGAATAGAACCGCGGACGCCGCGCCGCGAACATGCCCAGCGGGATGCCAATCAGGATCGACAGGCACGCTGCTGTCCCCAGCAAGGCCAGCGTTGTCATCGCTTTTTCCCAAAAGCCCAAAAGGCCCATATACGCAAGGAACGCACCTGAATAGATCGACATGCGCACGCCCGCAGTCAGCCATGTCAGCAAGACGATCAGGGCCACGATCACGATCCACGGGGTCGAGACAAACACCAATTCCAGCGCATCAAGCACAAGGCGGATGCAGTATGTGATGCCGTCAAACAGCGCCTCGCCGTTCAGCACCGCCCAGTTAAAGAACGCCTCGACGCCGTCGATGCTGGTCAGGCGAATGTTCGGATCGGTTGGAAAGGTCGACAAAAGCGCGAAGCGGTCAGGAAAGCTGTAGTGGACCATGGCCACCGCAACGATCAGGATCATGAACGCGGCGGAAAAGACGATCTGTGGCACCGGCATGCCCGAGCGCAGCGAACGGTCCGAAAGCCAGTCAGAGAACCGTGCCTCGAGCGCCCAGTTGGCGACAGTGGCCTGAACCAGCTTGGCGACGATCAGAATGGCAAGACCGGTCAGGGCGATGGTCGGCCCAGTCTCTGCCAGCGCCTCGGCTTCGGCGCGTATGCCGCCGATATTGGCTTCAAGCCCATCCACCGCCCGCTGGAAGGCATCCGCGCGGTCTGATCCGGCCTCTATGGCTGCTGCCAACTGTTGGCGGCGCAAATCCAGCGTACCTTCGATAGACGCGATGCGCGCCATGGCGTCTGCGCCCAGATCGCCAAACAGGCCGCGCGCGATTTGAACAAATGCGATGGCTTCGATCACAAGGAACGACAGCGCCCAAGACCAAAGCCCCCGCGCACCAAACCAGATCGGGCCGAACAGGCCTGCCATCACGTTAAAAGTGGCGGTGAACCGAGCAGAGGCGCCAACCTTGTCAAAGTTGGCGATGTAATAGTCGGGACTGGTGCGCACAAAGGTGCGAATATTGGCTTTCCGCTCTTCTGCATAGGCGAGGGCAGCTTCGCTCTCGGTGTCCTCGAGTGGGTTGAAATCATCGTCTCTCATGACATTTCCGTCCCTTCGACAACTGTACGCAGCAAGTCTGCACGAGTGATGACGCCCACATCTACACCGCCCTCTTGGACAAGGATCGGATTGGTGTCGTCGATAGCCATATTGATCAGTGTGCTGAGCGTTTCGGCCTCGCCGACGCGCGGAGCATCGGCAGGCAGAGGGCCGTGAGTGGTGGTAAACTCAGCAATTGGCTGCATGACAGCGGAGGCGTGCACCACTTTGAGGCGCGATATTCCGGCCACAAAATCAGCAACATAGTCATCGGCGGGGTTCATCACGATGTCTTCGGCAGTTCCCATCTGAACCATCTTGCCATCCCGCATAATGGCGATGCGATCCCCGATCCGCACGGCCTCGTCCAGATCGTGAGTGATGAACACGGTGGTCTTCTTGAGGATTTTGGATAAACGAATGAACTCGTCCTGCAATTGCCGCCGGATCAACGGGTCGAGGGCCGAAAACGGTTCATCCATCAGCAAAACGTCTGGGTTGGCGGCGAGAGCACGTGCCAGACCAACGCGTTGCTGCATCCCGCCGGACAGCTCATGGGCGAACTTAGCCCCCCACGCGCCCAGTTCCACGATATCAAGGATGGCTGCGGCCTGTCGCATCCGTTCGTTCTTGGCGACCTGCCGGATTTCCAGTGGCATCGCCACATTGTCGAGCACCGAGCGGTGCGGCATCAGAGCAAAGTTCTGAAACACCATGCCGATCTTCTGGTTGCGAAATTTTTGCAGGTCTTTGGGACCAAGGGCCATCACATCCGTGCCCTCGATCTCGATCTTGCCAGCTGTGGGTTCGAGCAGGCGGTTGAAGTGGCGCACGAGTGTGGACTTGCCACTTCCCGACAGCCCCATGATGCAAAAGATCTCGCCCCGGTTCACCGACAGGCTCACATCTGCGACCCCGACCACGGCGTTGAATTCTGCGAGAACTTGCGGCTTGGTCAGGCCTCGGTCACGGATGGCTTGCAAAGCAGCCTCGGGTTTGGCGCCGAAGATCTTCCAGACGTTAGAAATCTCAATGACGGTGTCGCTTGTCATGTTTGGATACGCCCGCTGGAAAGGTGGGCAGCACCGACGATAAGCCGATGCTGCATTTTGATTTTGACTTAGAGGCCCAGCATCGCGTCGACGCGATCCGAATTCGCCTCGACCCATGCAGCGGCCGCGGCGGCTGGCTCCATGCCGTTTGCACTGATTTCAAACGCCAGCCCGCTGACGTCGTCCGCTGTCAAAGCAAAGTTCGCGAAGAAATCCGCGATTGCAGGCGACCGGTCCGCCAGCGAATTGGAATATGCGATCTGCACCTGCTTAAGAGCGTCCTTGGTCGCAACAGACGATTTTTCGTACCAGTCTGCGTCGTCGGACGGTTGGATCATGGTGTATTTGGCCGGATCGAACGTTGGCTCGGTCAGCATTTCAACGTCGAACATGAACCACACCGCGTGAGGTTTGTAGCAGTAAAACGCATACCCTTCGCCCTTGGCGATGGAGTCCTTGATACGGGCGGTTTTCACGCTTTCCTCGGCGCGGATGGGTTCGATGAAATCAAGCAGGCCATAGTCGCGCGTTTTGACTTCGTTCACGTTTGCCGAAGCCCAACCGGGGGCGCCGATCCACATCTCGCCCTTGCCATTTCCGTCACTGTCCATCAGTGCAGCCACGTCCGGGCGACCCAGATCGGCGATGTCCGTGATGTTGTTCGCTTCGCCAAAGGCTTTGGACACGCAGAAGCCCTGATTGCCTTCATAGGGGTTCGTGTTCAGCGTCACAGTGCCCGCTTCGTCCACGTACTTCTTGGTAAAGCTCTCTTGGTTGGGCAGCCAGACATCGGGATGCACGTCGATGTCGCCTTTGCCCTGATCCATCGCTTGAAAGATCGTGGCGTTGTTGCCGGGGACGTACTCGACTTCGCCGCCAATGCGCGAGGTGACAACTTCGCCCAGCACATAGGCGATGGCTTGCGCGCCGGTCCACGATGGGACGCCGATTTTGACCTCTTCGGCAAAGGCCGGGGCGCAGAGGGCACTGGCAAGCGCCGAGCTGATCAGTGTTTTGGTGAATTTCATGTCTTTGGTCTCCTAGTTGATGAGTTTTGGTTTTTTTTATGAAGTGTAGCCTGGCAATTCAAAACTTTCGGAATAGCCGAACAGGGCAGCGCTGCCGCCCGTATGCAGAAAGACGACGTTGTCCATGCCGTCGAAATATCCTTTGCCGACAAGGTCGATCAGACCATCAAGGCCTTTTCCTGAATAGACCGGGTCAAACAGCAAGCCTTCGGTTTGAGCCAACAGTTTGGTTGCGGCGATCATTCCTTCCGTCGCAATCCCGTATCCCCCGCCGACATACGCGCAATTCGCACGGACAGCATCGCGGTCGATCTCGACGCCGGTGCCCAGATGTTCGGCCGTCTTTACGGCCAGATCGAACACCATGCCTTCTTGTTTCTCTTGCGGGGCGCGCACGCCAATGCCGAGCAGATGGATGTCGCTTTGGATCGCGGCCAGTCCGGCGACCAGGCCGGCCTGTGTGCCCGAACTTCCGGTGGCATGGACAAGCGCGTCGATCTTCAAACCGATGCGTGCGGCTTGTTCTGCAAGCTCGCGGGCCGCGTTGACATAGCCAAGGGCACCAATGGGGTTTGAACCACCGCCGGGGATCACATAGGGCGACTTACCGCTCTGGCGCAACTGGTTGGCTAGGGCCACCATTTCTTGGTTCATGTCGGCGCCACCGGGCCGTTTAGAAACTGTCGCGCCGTGCAACCGATCCAGCAAAACATTACCATTCATAATGTAATTGGGGTCGTTCGACCCGGTCCGGTCCTCCAGCAGAATGTGGCAGGCCATACCCAGCTTGGCAGCCGCGGCAGCGGTCTGTCGGGCGTGGTTGGATTGAGTCGCACCTTGGGTGATGATCGTGTCCGCGCCTTTCTGGACGGCGTCAGCCATCAAATATTCCAGCTTGCGCGTTTTGTTGCCGCCCGACGACAGCCCGGTGCAATCATCGCGCTTCACCCAAAGACGCGGCCCGCCAAGGATCTCACTAAGGCGGTCCATCGGTTCGAGCGGTGTTGGGAAATGACCCAACGAGACCCTTGGGAATTGGGCAAGCGCGATCGACAATTCCTTGCAGTGGCTTGCCGCCATGTCTGCGTGATCGGTCTGTGTTTCGTCGATGACTTGGTCTGTGCTTGCCACTCTTTAGCTCCTCCGCGGTGAGTCGGCTGAAACCGTTGCCTGTGGTGTGTTAGAAAAACAGTGCTTTTTCCTATGGCTGCCCATACAAAAAGTTTGGGCAAGCGAGGTGTCTCAATGGATATGCAATGGTTGGACGACGTTCTGGCACTTCTGGAAGAAGGCAATATGACCCGTGCAGCGGCGCGCAGAAACATCACGCAGCCCGCTTTTTCAAGGCGGATTCGCAGTTTTGAGGACTGGTTGGGCACTCCGGTCATTGACCGCAAAACGAACCGGATCGACATAAGCCCGGCCTTGCAGTCAAACGAGGTCGAGATACGGGCGCTCATGTCCCGTATGAAAGAGCTGCGCACAAAAATTGCGCACCATGACGCGGCGGCGTCCACAATTGCAATTTCGGCGCAGCATGCTCCGGTCTATTCCACCTTTCCCGACATGGCGCTGCGGGCCAGAATTGCCTTTCCGCAGGTGCGGTTCCGGGTTCGACCCGGCAACCTCAGCGATTGTGTCGCCTTGTTCCTGCGCGGGGATACAAACATGCTTTTGTGTTACGAGGCCGAAGGGGCCATGACCCTGCAATTTGGTCCCAACGTGGTGCGTGGCAAATGGGGCAACGACTACCTGATCCCGGTGGTCGGCGGCGCCCTTCGCTACACAATCAGGGACTCCGGTACGCTGCCCTCGGACACGCCCGCAATCGTTTACCCCGAAAACAGTTCTTTTGGCGCGCTGCTGCACAAACGGGAACGCCCCTTCGGCACCCAAGCCCACAGCGCCAACCCGGTGTGTGAAACGGCCTTTTCTAGCGGGATACGCGAAATGGTTCTGAATGGGCTTGGGGTCGGTTGGTTGCCGTTCAGCATGGCATACCGAGAAATCGAGACGGGCGATTTGATTTCTCTGGCCAACCGGCTGGGGCAGGAACCTTTGGAAGTGGCCGTCTATGCGGATAGCAAGAACGACATGGCCGCGTCGCTGCTTGAGTTGTGGGCCAAGTGATACCTGCGCAAGTTTTTGACAGGGTTGTACTTTGCAGATCAGACGATTGGCTGCATGCTGTGCAACGGGGCAGGGCGTTCAGGAAAGGCGGATTCTGATGGGTGCAGACGTAGACCTTGTTATCCGCGAGGGCCGGGTTGTCACACCTGAGGGCATCGTCGAGGGTGATGTAGCAATCGCAAACGGAACAATTGTGTCGGTCGGCACACCGGTTTCGGACACGAAATCCTCGATATCGGCGAAGGGCAGGTGGGTCATGCCGGGTGGTGTCGATCCACATGCGCATATCGAACAGATGTCCGGCATGGGCCAATGGAACGCCGACACGTTTGAAACTGCAACCAAATCAGCGGCAATGGGCGGGACGACCAGTGTGATCTCCTTTGCCGCCCAAGCCCCCAAACAGTCACTTGCCGATACTGTATCAGACTACGCTGCACGCGCCACGCGGGGGGCGATGATCGATTATGCCTTTCACATCACGCTGACCGACACGCATGTCGCGGGGTTCAAAGACGATCTGGCCACACTGATCCATGCGGGCCACCGATCGCTCAAGGTTTTCACAACATACAACATCCAACTGAACGACGCCGAACTGCTTGGGATCTTCGCGCTTGCTCGCCAAAACGGCGCTTTGGTCTGCGTACACGCAGAAAACGACGCGATCATCACGCAAGCCAAAGAAAGCCTGATCGCGGCAGGTCACGTCAGCCCAAGCGATCATGCCAAATCTCGGCCCAGAATGGCAGAAATCGAAGCGGTCGAGCGTATTTGCCGCTTTGCGGAATACCTCGATCAGCCTGTGATGCTGTTCCACATATCTACTGGCGAGGGGGGCGCCGCGGTCAAAGCGGCGCAGGCGCGGGGGGCACCTGTCTGGGCTGAAACCTGTCCACACTATCTGTTTATGACGGACGATGTGCTCGATAAACCCGGGCTTGAGGGCGCGAAATGGATGTGTTCGCCGCCACAACGCACCCCAGCCGATCAAGAGGCGCTGTGGAGCGCGCTGCACGACGAAACGCTCAGCCTCGTGTCCTCGGATCATGCGCCCTATCGCTTTGACGAAACCGGCAAACTGTCGGCGGGTCCGGAGGCTGGGTTTCACCAGATTGCCAACGGATTGCCGGGACTCGAAACGCGGTTGCCGCTGCTGTTCGATGCGATGGTGTCAAACGGACGCGGCGGGCCCGAGGCGTTCGCCAGACTGACCTCATTCGCGCCCGCTCAGCTCTATGGGCTGCAGCGCAAAGGGGCCATTGCCACAGGAATGGACGCAGATATCGTCATCTGGAACGCAGACAAACAGGTGACCTACGGCGCCAACGACTTGCACGACAATGTCGGCTACAATCCGTGGGAAGGACGCCGCATCCAAGGCTGGCCAGAACATGTCATCCTGCGCGGCAAACCCCTCGTGAAAGAGGGCACATTCCTTGGCAACGCCGGAAGCGGCCAATGGATCGCCCGACCTGAGCTTGCGACCAAACCAACCGGGTCACGCCCAAGAACGAGGGTAAAATGAACAGACCAGATGCGCCAAATGAACTGGCGATCACGTTCTTTTACTATCGTGATCTTCCTGCCGCGATGCGGTTCTACGAAGACGTCTTGGGCCTCCCGCTGGCGATCGATCAGGGCTGGTGCAAGATTTACCGGATCTGCCCCGGTGCGCATGTGGGGCTGGTAGACGAAGCCAAGGGCATGAACAAATGGGCACCCGTCAAACCGGTGCAGCTTTGTATCCGCGTGCCAGATGTAGATGACTGGTACGCCTACGCGCAGGCAAAGGCGCTCGACACCCTGTCAGACCTGTTTGCCAATGATGCACTCGGCATTCGGGCCTTTGTTTTCAACGATCCGGAGGGATATCAGATCGAAATTCAAACGGCGACGCGGCCCGGCGCATGAAAACACTCATTGTCATCAACCCGAACTCTTCTCAAACGGTGACCAACGGCATCGACGCCGCTGTTGATCCCTTGCGCCGCTTTGGCATTCCGATCCGTTGCCTTAGCTTGGCCCAAGGCCCCCCCGGCATCGAAAGCCAGAGGCAGGCGGACCTGACCATCGCGCCGATGCTGGCGCTGGCCGCGGACCAACAAGACGCGGCCGGATACGTCATCGCGTGCTTTGGTGATCCGGGGCTGCATGCGCTGCGGGATCAGACCGCGCTGCCCGTCGTTGGTATTCAAGAGGCGTCGGTGATGACGGCGCTGACCCTCGGGCAGCGTTTCGGTGTGATTGCGATCCTGCCCACGTCCATTCCACGCCACCTGCGCGCGTTTGGGGCCATGGGGGTCTTGGATCGGCTCGCTGGCGACCGCGCCCTTGGGCTGGGTGTGGCCGATCTGGCGGATGAATCCAAAAGCCTCGCGGCCATGATTGCGACCGGCAAACGGCTGCGCGATGAAGACGGGGCGAATGTCCTGATCATGGGATGCGCCGGTATGGCGCGTTATCGCACCCCACTTCAACAGGCGACGGGCCTCCCGGTTGTTGAGCCGACACAAGTGGCTGTCAGCACCGCCCTTGGTCAAATCTGCCTGTCCCTGTCACACAAAATACAAAGGGACGATCATGCTTGATGAAACCACCAAAGGCGTGTTCACCATCGCCGCCACGCCATTCCTGCTCGATGGCGCTCTTGATTTCGACAGCCTCGACCGCATGATCGACGCCTACATCGAAAAGGGCGCCACCGGGCTGACCATACTGGGCATGATGGGTGAGGCGGGCAAGCTCTCGGCAGACGAATCCGTCGCTGTCATTCAACGTGTCATGGCGCGCAGCACAGTTCCAATTGTGGTTGGTGTCTCCGCCCCGGGCTTTGCGGCCATGTCTGAACTAAGCCGCGTGGCAATGGATGCAGGTGCATCCGGCGTCATGGTCGCCCCGCCAATGGGTCTCAGGACAGATGCGCAGATCATCGGCTATTTTCAGAATACTGCAGATGTCTTGGGCGATATCCCCTTTGTGCTACAGGATTTTCCACTGGCAACGGGTGTTCAGATTTCGACCTCGCTCATCCTCAAAGTCGTCGAAACCTGCCCGACCTGCGTCATGCTCAAGCACGAAGACTGGCCCGGTTTGGAAAAAATCACCGCACTGCGCGCGGCGTCCGATAACGGTGCGCGTCGCATTTCCATTCTGTGTGGCAATGGCGGAATGTATCTGCTCGAAGAGATGCTGCGGGGCGCGGATGGCGCGATGACTGGGTTTGGGTATCCCGAAATGATGCGGCTGGTTGTGGACGCGTTTCGGTCCGGCGATATCGAACGGGCCAGAGATATCTTTGACGCCTACATGCCTATGGTCCGTTACGAGGCGCAGCCGGGTATGGGGCTGGCCATCAGAAAATACTCGCTCGCCAAACAGGGGATCATCGCGCATCCAACACTGCGCAAGCCGGGGGCTGAACTGACCAAAACAGCGATGGGCGAAGTTGACGCCTTGGCTGCGCGCCAATCCAAACGGCTCAGCGACCTTGGGCTATAGGGCACATTTCGGAATTTGTGACCGCCGTGGCGCTGCAGTCTTTGCACCACCTGTGATCGGCAATAGGCCCCATCGTCTGTAATTCCATGCGGCCTGTCTCAGGGCCGATTTCAACGCATAATTGTATGCGCTGAAAATCCCAGCCGCGTGTTAGTATCTGAGTTAGGAAATATCGGACAAGGATATTTGATGTGATTTGGAGTTTTCTATCTGATCCCGAACATCAGAAGACGTTGGGCTGGCTCGGCGGCGGCGCAATGATCGTGATCGGCGGACTTTGGCAAGCCTTTCTGGTGCTGCGCAAGAAAAAGGACGCAACCAAAGACGCAGCCAAACCGGTCCCCACCAAGACTTCCAAGGGCACAATCAGTGCCGTCGACGGTGACATTCTGATGGACAACGTAACCGTCAATGAGGGGGGGCATCGCTGGACACCGGCGATCATCGTGGCGCTTGGATTTGCGACAATTGCGCTTGTTACCATGTTCGGCGGGCAGGGGGACTGCGTCATACAAGGGGTCAACGCCACAGGAGACATCAACACTGACACCATCACGATCTCGGGGGATGTGTCTGATGTGGACTGCTAGGGCGCTGTGTCTGCTGGCGGTGTTGCCCCTGCCAGCCGTGGCCCAAGACAGGATCACCTGCGCAGTGAACGCAGGTCGCAACATATCGGTTGAGAAGATCGTCCTGAACTGCGGCTTGAGTGCTGCGGAAACGGCGGCGTTCGAAGCCTACCTCAAACAGATCGAAGCCGGACAGGACCAACTGCTTGAAAACCAGCAGGCCATGCAAGACACCCAGCGCTTGATCCTGCTGCAACTGGAACAAACGAGCCAGTATCAGGCGATGCAGGCGGCGGGAGTGACCCAAGAGGCGCTGATCGCGCTGGCGCAGCGGATTTCTGAGGATGTGACCGACCCGGGTCAGGCCTTTGCCGAACTCAAACAAGCGGTCGAAATTGCGATCGGCGTGCAGACATCAGCCGCAGAGAACCCCAGCACGGATGAGTTCGTGGCCGAAGTTGAGCACCGCGCGGCCGAACTGGCCAAATCCGACCCGATTGCGGCCAATGACGCAGCCCTCGCCGGGCTCAAAGCGCTGCGCCAAAAACGGGCCGAAGAGGATGAGCACGAGATTGAGCTGACCAGCATCGTATATCAACACAATATGGCCACGGGCGATACCAGCTCTGCAGCGGACAGACTGGTCGAGATACTGGACCTGACCGAAGGGCGTCCCGGTACGACCCAGGACATTTTGCCGATGAGCACGCAGGCTGTAGATCGCGCTGTCAATGAAGGCAGTCTGTTGCATCTTCGTCTGGCAATCGCGCTGGGCGAGATTGCAATTGAACGGGCGGTCTCGGATCAGGAAAAAATTGACTCCTGGCATGAACAAGGTGTCCATTACTTCCTGCTTGCCAACCGCCTGACAGGGCCCGAAGCGACCGAGATGTACGCCCGTTCCATCGCAGCCTATGAAACATCGCTGGAAACGGTCTCGATGACCGAACAGCCCTACGCTTGGGCAACGACGCAGACAAACATTGCCATCAACCTTGCGGATCAAACCCGCAGGATCGCCGACCCGGATGATGTGCGAAAGATGCTTCTGGTGGCCATCGATATCTTCAATGCGGCTCTGCCCTTGATCGACCGGGACGCATATCCCCAAGAATGGCTAAGCGGGCAGACCAGTCTGGGCATTGCTCTGCAAGAGCTAGGGCACAATCGCGGAGGCCCCAATTCGTTGCCCGAGATAGACCAGGCGATCGAGGTCTACAAAGTCGCCTTGTCCTTTGCCAATTCTCTGAACAATCCGCTCGAAGTCGCCAATCAACAAATCCACTTGGCCAACGCACTGAAAAACCGGGCCGAAACAATAGGGGTGGATGCGTTTCGCGCCATATTCGAAGAAGTCGAAGGCCTCTACCTTGCTGCGGGCAACACCTATGATGCGAATGCGGTTCAGGATGATTGGGCACGCATACAGTATAACCTTGGCCTGCTCTATGGCGATATGGCGGCCTACACCTATGGCGCAGATGGGTATCGTCTGATCGAGTGGTCGATGACACATTTTGACAACGCGCTCGGCTTTTTCTCCCGCGACACCGCGCCGTACCAATGGGGCACGACGCAAATCAACAAAGCCATGGCCTTGCGCTTTTTCGCCTTTCCGGACTTTCGCAAAGACCGACATGGCTATTTCAAGCAAGCGCTGGTCGAAATTGAAAAAGCGCTGACAGTGTTTGATGAAACGCACACCCCCGTCGACTTTCAGATGGCCAATGACCTGCGCCAGACACTCCGCGCCGAAATCGACAAGCTGGATTGATCTGAAGTGCCGGTGTGTGCCTGCTTTCGAATGCGCGGTTTTACGGTGCATGGCGCATCGACACTCAGGTCTTGGATGTGGGCCCATGCGGTTGCCAATACGCCAATGCAGACAAAGTGACCCGAGCACGAAGCCCGCAAAATATCCCCTAACCACCTCCGCGTGCGTGACCACCGCCAACGGATACCTGTTTGCCCGGCGCATTTGACTGCTCCGGGGGCAATCACACGGTGTGTTTCTGCGAGGTAATCAATCATCTGATGATACAGATAAGACCACGTCGGAACCCCGTGCGTCAGCAGCTAGGGTGGGCTGGCGCCAATTTTAGCGCAAACCCGAACTAGGCAACGTTGGTGAAGGCGCGCTATGCGCCTGTCCCCAGCCGCGCGGACCTTCGTTCCAGTTTGCGGGCAAGATTGATGCCAACACCGGGGCGGGACCATGGGCATTCCGCAATGCAGATCGCGCAGCCATGGGTTTCGTTGATATAGGTGATGCACTTGTCAAAATCGACGTACCATTTCTGCGCTCCGCGCACGGTTTGCTTGTCGGGCGATATGGCAATCGGTGGGCAGGCGTCTTCGCAAATGCGACAACTGGCACAGAATTCATCGACGCCAAAAGTGCGAGGCGGGGTCACCGCAAAAGGCGCATCAGTCAAAACAGCCGACAGGCGAAAGGACGCGCCAAACTCCTTGTTGATGATCGACCCGTGCTTGCCCAACTCCCCAAACCCGCAGGCCAAAGCAGGAGGGATCATCGTGACGGCGCTGGTAAGCGGCCCAGTCAACGCCTCAGCCTCCCATCCCTTACCCCGCAACCATGCGGCAATCGTCCTGGAAACGACAGCCGCGCGTTTATACTGTTCCATAACCTCAAGACCCGCCGCCATTTCGGGGGCCTTCCTTATCTCGTCATACTCGTGCTGAACGCCAACCATAATGATCTTTGACTGCGAGACCTCTTGGCTCTCAAAGGCCCAGTCGACATTCATGTCCGCCACACCGATCATCTCGCACAGGCCAGCATCGACAAAGTGATCCAGCATTGCAGTCCAATCCGCCGGGTCATGCTGCTCTGGGTTTTGTGCCACGGGCGGAAGCTCAAAGGCGGTCGCTGCGACACGGGCCTCGCGGGCGCTGGAAAATGCGGGTTCCTTTGCGGATTGTTCGTAAAAGTATCGTTGAACATCGCCGTGCGCGATGTCGTCCATGTTTGGGGCCCAATACACGACGTCGGGGCGTCTGAACTCTGCCTCACCCAGTCCGTTGATCGCGTTTCCACTGATTTTGGGCATGCGGGCCAGCAAGGCAGGCTTTGGGCGAAAGTCGGTTTTTCGGCGATCTGTGGTCAAGGGTGTCTCCCGTTTCCACAGCTTTGCATCTTGGACGTTGTCTGCAAACCGGAATTCGGCCTGCCCCCCGCGCGAACTTGACCGGGACCAAAGCCCACCAACCTAGTTGAGGGCCACGACGTATTTGACAATGCGGTTGTTGTCGCTGTCGGCAAAGAAGTATTCCGACCCACGGATCACGACACCTTCGGGATCGTCCAACAGATTTGGCCCCTGACCGGGTAGGCCAGTTCCGATGACGCCCAATACCTCGCTACTGAGCGGGTCAATTTTCAAAACGCGATGCGCATCCTGATCCGCAACGAAAAGTTGACCGTCCGGGTCCACATCCAGATAGCGCGGCCCGACAAAACCATATTGAGGACCGCGCAGGGTGCGAATTTCCACCAGCTCCGTTGTAAATTGGATCAGTTGCTGTTGAAAGTTGTCAGCGACCCAGATCGTCCCGTCCGGCGCTTCTGTCACGTCATGCGCGCCAGGCATTCCGCCAACGACCCCAAGAATTTGTTCGTACTGAACCGACACCAATTCTCCACTGCCCGAGGCCATGACATATAAGCGGCCATTGGAATGGGCGAGCACACCTTCGGTTCTGGGAAACGGGCCAAGCATGCCTTCGCTGGTTGGCTCTTCGCCGCTCAGATCAAACACGGCAACCGCACTCAATCCGGTCGCGGCGACATACATCTTGCCGTCCGGACCAAATGAAACGTCATGTGCGCCGAACAGCGCGCCATCGCCAATGCTCCCGATGATCTCAAGGGTATCGGGGTCCATGATGGCAACGCGATTGGCAAACTTGTCCGCGATGTAAAGGTTCCCGTCAGGCCCAAAGGCAAGGTCGTGCGGGTCGTTGAGCACCGGTGCGCTGGCTCCGACAAAGCTGGCGAAAGGTCCGGCCTGCTGCGCATGCAGCGACGTAGACAAGAGCAGGAATGCAAAAACAATGCGCAGCAACATAGGTCTCCAATCCGTGTCTTCGGACCTTAGCGCAGCTTCCGGGATTCTCTGAAGGTTTGATCGGCAGGGTGCACAAAAGGTCGGCATCTTATGCCCGCACCGACCTGCCAAACGCTTCAATCCAGTTCCGTCCACGGCCAAGGTTTGACATTGCTCGCAGCGGTTTGATAGCGCGCCGCCTTGGCAACCCATATCCCAAGGTCTGTTCCAAACTCTGCCAACCGCTCATTGGGCTGTTTGTTGTTCACAAGCATGATGACAAACTGAACGACCGTCGCAATGCCCAGCACTGTCTGCGCAACTGAAATCATCACCGCGATAAGCAGCATGTAAACAAGTCTCAGCAGCATCGTGTCAGGCTGCTCAGGTTCGAACTGTTCCCCATGCAAGCGGCCCTCAATATTTGTCTCGTCATTCCCCACAGCGATGTTCCCTTTCCAATGACCCAGCGTGACCAAAGCAAATCACCAAAGGGGCGGACGCGTGTCGCGTTGCACCTTTGGTCACATTATTAATGTCTTGCCTCCCAACGTCCACCTAAGCTTGCGCAGCGGTTTACCGCCATGCGTGATCTTGGGCATACGATGGATTTTTGTCGTGGCACTCAAATTCTTTGGATGAAAACAGGGGGGCGACATCCGCCCCCCTGTTTCTAAGCATCCCGACTCGTCGACCGATCCGGAGACTGTCAAAAGACTAAGCCGCTTCTGTAACCTATTGATTTTTAGAAGGTGCTGGCGTGTCCCAGCATGGGACACTCAATTCCCTGCGCTTTCCATTTTCCGGTTGGCAATCACATCTTCAAGCCAGCCCAGCTTCATTTCCGGCACCGAACTGAGCAGCAGATCAGTGTAGTCATCAAAGGGCGGGGTGAGAACCTCGGACTTGGTCCCATATCGCTGAACGCGGCCTTGATACATAACTGCAATACTGTCTGCGATAGCCCGAACCGTCGCCAGATCGTGGGTGATGAAGAGGTAGGCCACATCCTCAATCTTCTGGAGCTCAAGCAACAGTTTCAGGATGCCGTCTGCGACCAGAGGATCAAGCGCAGATGTGACTTCATCGCAGATAATCAGCTTGGGCTTGGCCGCCAAGGCGCGAGCAATGCAGACACGCTGCTTTTGCCCCCCTGAAAGTTCGGCCGGATATCGATCCTGAAAACCCTTCCCAAGCTCGATCTCATCCAACAATTCCTGGATACGTTTCTGTTTCTCAGCCCCCTTGAGGCCAAAGTAGAATTCCAAGGGACGCCCGATGATTGTGCCTACCGTTTGGCGCGGGTTCATTGCCGTGTCCGCCATTTGGTAGATCATCTGAAGCTCGCGCAGATCTTCGATCGTGCGGCTTGGTTGATCGGGTGTCAGTTTGCGTCCCGCGAAAGTGATGGTCCCGTCACGCGGAGGCAGCAACCCGGTGATCACACGCGCAAGCGTCGACTTGCCTGATCCAGATTCCCCAACAACGGCAAGGGTCTGGCCCGGGCTGAGATCGACGTTGACATTGTGAAGCACGTCGAAATTTGTCCCCTTGTAACGGGCGGTGATATTCTCAACGCGCAGGACAGGCTCGGTTGGTTGCTTTTCCTCATGCTCGATCGAGCGGACTGAAACCAGTGCTTTGGTGTAGCCCTCTTTGGGATTGTTTATGATCTGATCGGTGGTGCCGTATTCGACCATGTTACCCATCCGCAGCACCATGATGTGGTCGCTGACTTGCGCCACAACGGCGAGGTCGTGGGTGATGTAGAGTGCGGCGACGCCGGTGTCTCGGATCGCGTCCTTGATCGCCTTCAAAACGTCGATCTGTGTGGTCACGTCAAGCGCGGTTGTGGGTTCATCAAACACCACAAGGTCGGGCTCAGGACACAGCGCCAGCGCCGTCATACAGCGCTGCAATTGGCCGCCGGAGACTTGGTGGGGATAGCGGTTCCCGATGTTGTCAGGATCGGGCAGGCCGAGTTTGGCGAACAGTTCGCGGGCCCTTTGTTCGGCATCTGATTTGCTAAATTTGCCATGAAGCACTGCCGCTTCGATCACCTGCTCCATGATCTGTTTGGCTGGATTGAAAGACGCGGCTGCCGATTGGCTGACATAAGTCACCTCGGCGCCCCTGAGGCGGCGCACATCGCGGGTCGAAGATTGTAGCACGTCGCGCCCGTTGACCGTGACCGAGCCACCGGTAAGTTCCACGCCGCCGCGCCCATAGGCCATGGCTGCAAGTCCGATCGTGGACTTGCCGGCTCCGGATTCTCCGATCAACCCAAGCACTTTGCCCGGCTCCACATCAAAATCGACACCGTGCACGATTTCAATGTCGTGGGGCTTTTCGCCCGGCGGATAGACAGTCGCCCCTATTTTGAGACCGCGGACTTCTAAGAGAGATTCTGTCATATCTGGTTACTTCCGGTGGCTCTGCCGCCGGACCCCCGTGGTGTTTTTGATCAGAAGAAACGAAGGGCGCGCATCAGCCGCGGCCCCCCTTCAATGACGTGGTGCGGTTCAGGATCCAGTCGGCGATCAGGTTCACACTAATGGCCAGTGTGGCAATGGCCACTGCTGGGTAGAGTGCGGCACCGATGCCGAAGTTGATCCCTTCCTTGTTCTCTTTCACGATGCCGCCCCAGTCAGCCAGCGGCGGTTGGACGCCGATCCCGAGGAACGAAAGCGTTGAGATGAAGAGCACCATGAAGATGAATCGCAGGCCCATCTCAGCTACGAGGGGCGAGAGTGCGTTGGGCAGGATCTCGCGGAAAATGATCCACGAGAGTTTTTCGCCACGCAGGCGCGCTGCTTCTACATAATCCATTACCGAGATGTCCACAGCTACGGCGCGGGACAATCGGTAGACCCGCGTGCTGTCCAGAAGCCCCATAATGACCACAAGCGTGACCACCGTGGCCTCAATCGAGCTGAGGATCACAAGCGCAAGGATGAGCGAGGGGATCGACATGAAAAGGTCAACGAGGCGGCTCATGATCTGGTCGATCCATCCTCCTGATACAGCCGCGATGAAGCCAAGAACCGAGCCTGTGACAAAGCTGAGGATCGTAGCCAGTGTGGCAATCAGGATGGTGGTTTGACCGCCGTAGATCATGCGGGTCAACAGGTCACGCCCGATCTGATCCGTGCCAAGCCAGTGTTCGGCAGAGGAGGGTTCCCACACATCGCCCACGGCTTCGGCCATGCCGTAAGGAGCGATGAGGTCAGCAAAGATCGCCGCCAGAAAATACGTCCCGGTGATGATGAGCCCGATGGCGGCGGAGAGGGGTATGTTTTTGAACATCGTTGCTCTCCGTTCACTTCGGGTGCCGCAGGCGTGGGTTGGCCAGAATGGACACCACGTCAGCGACAATGTTGAGGATGATATAGACGGCGGCAAAGATTACGCCGCAGGCTAGGACAACTGGCACATCGCGTTTCACCACGGCGTCCACGAGGTATTGGCCCATGCCCGGATAGGCGAACACCACTTCGACGACGACCACGCCAACCACAAGGTAGGCGAGGTTGATCATCACCACGTTCACGATGGGCGCGATGGCGTTGGGGAACGCGTGTTTCCGGATAACCGCAAAGGTGTTGAGCCCTTTGAGTTCAGCCGTTTCGATATAGGCCGATTGCATCACGTTGAGGATCGCGGCCCGTGTCATCCGCATCATGTGTGCCAGGACCACTAGCGTTAGCACTGCCACCGGCAGCGAGATCGCGTGCAGTTGTTCCAGCAGCGTCATGCTGTCGTTGATAGACGCAAAAGAGGGGGCCCAGAACAACTGGACCGCAAAGAAGAAGATCAGCAGGTAGGCGATCATGAACTCGGGCAGGGAGATCGAGGCGAGGGTAATCCCCGAGATGATCTTGTCCGGCCAGCGATTTTGATAGCGCACGGCGATCAGGCCCAAGACCAACGCCAGCGGCACTGAGATGATTGCGGCCCAGAAGGCCAGAAACAGCGTGTTGGACATGCGCGACGCGACTTGATCGCCGATCGGCAGTTTGTTCGTGAGGGCGACGCCCATGTCACCGGTCATGATCCCGCCCAGCCATTCGAAATAGCGGGTGAAGGCAGGGCGATCCAGTCCCATCTCGGCGCGCAGGTTGGCGAGGCTTTCCGGGGTGGCGGCCTGACCGAGGATCGCCTGTGCGGCGTCACCGGGCAAGACTTCGGTTAACCCGAAGATCAGGGCGGAGGCTGCAAGCAAGAGCAAAAGCCCTATGCCAAGCCTTTCCGCGACAAGTTTCAGAATGGGGTGCATATGCTCAAACCTGTGCTGCTTTGAATGCGAGGTGGACCCGGATGGTTGGTTCCACGGGGGAATGATCCAGATGGCCAAGCGCGTTTTGAAAGGCGCCGACTGGTTCTGCCCCAATCAAGGAGCAACCACGTGTGTTTTCTGCGGAGCGCAGAGTGGGTTGGTCTGTCAGGTCAGTGCTGGAAGTCATGGTGTATTTGAAAAGCAATCGGGCGGCACCGTGTGGAGCCGCCCGACAAATGTGCTTTTATGCCTTCCAGGTCTTTTTGAAGGCATACCAGTTCATCTGTGGCCCGTTGGGATCGCTCTCCCAACCTTTGACGCTTGTCGATACCGCGTCCACGAAGTCGTTGAACATTGGCACCATCAAGCCACCCTCTTCGTTGAGCATACGGCCCATCTTGGAGTAGATTTCCTTGCGCTTGGCTTCGTCCAATTCGGCGCGTGCTGCAAGCAACATCTCGTCGAATTCTGGGCGCTTCCAACGGGTGTCGTTCCAGTCTGCGCTGGACAGATATGCAGTTGTGTACATCTGATCCTGCACCGGGCGACCGCCCCAATAGGAACAGCAGAATGGCTGCACGTTCCAGACTTCAGACCAGTAACCATCGTTGGGCTCACGCTTGATTTCCAGCGGGATACCGGCGGCTTGTGCCGATTGCTGGAACAGAGCGGCCGCATCGACCGCACCAGGGAACGCGCCATCTGCTGTACGTAGGATGATGGGCGAGCCATCATGGCCGGACTTCTTGTAGTGCGCGGCTGCTTTTTCCAGATCAAACGCACGCTGTGGGATGGTTTCATCAAACAGCGGATAGGCCGCGTTGATCGGAATGTCGTTCCCGATTGCACCATACCCTTGCAGGATCTTTTCGACCATTTCTTCACGGTTCAGAGCGTATTTCAATGCAAGCCGCAGGTCGTTGTTGTCAAACGGCGCTGTGTCGATATGCGCGATGAACACATAGTGACCGCGGCCCGGAGTGGACAGAACGTCGATGGTTGGAGCGCGGTCCAGAAGAGCGGCGATCTTAGGCTCGACCCGGTTAATCGTGTCGACTTGGCCCGATTGCAAGGCAGCAGTACGCGCTGTTGCATCGTTCAGAACGATGACTTCGACTTCGTCATAGTGGGCCGTGACACTCTGATCTCCACCCCAGTAGTTGGGGTTGCGTGTGGCAACCATGCGTACGCCAGGCTCGTCGCTTTGCAGGATGTACGCGCCGGTACCGATGGCAGCCGTTGGGTCGTCAAATCCGCCATTTGGCTGGATCATCAGGTGGTAGTCGGCCATCAGGTAGGGCAGGTCAGCGTTGCCAACTGCAAGGGTGACCTCGAACACGTCACCATCGGTGCGCATGCTTTCGATGCCCTGCACGATGCCCAAAGCACCGGACTTGGAATCCTCATTGGAGTGGCGCGCCATGGTCTGCATGACATCTTCGGATGTTACAGCCTGACCGTTGGAGAATGTGATGCCCTGACGGACCTTGAAGCGCCATGTTTTGGCGTCAGCTGAGCCTTCCCAGCTTTCAGCGACCAGACCGCTAAGCGACCCGTCGGCTTCGACTTCGACAAGGCCTTCGCCCCAAAGTTGACCACCGGCGATCGGCACGTCCGAGGCCCAGCTTGCGGGGTCTTGGCTGTTGGTAGATTCACCGCCCTGCACACCCATCTTGAAGGTGCCGCCAGCGACGGGCGTGTCAGCGCGTGCCGCATCGGCAAGCAGGGTCGAAGCCACTGCGGCGCTCACACCCAGAGCCGCTGCACGGCTCATAAATTCACGACGCGTCATTGCACCTGCTGTCACGCGTGCGGACAGCTTCTCTAGTTCTTTTGACATTTAAGTCTCCCGGTTGGATTATCTCCGCGTCTTTTGCGCGGTAGTTGGCTTTGTGTCTCAAAGGTTAAGCATTTGCTGCCGCCTCGCAAGGGTTAATGCCATTTTCTGACGTGCCACAACCTTTGCGTGAGTGGTGGGGTTTTATAACAGGTCGCGCCTGATTTTGTCGCTCACGGTTCGGTGATAAATGGGGGAGTCATTTTCGAAGGCCTCAAGGGTCGCGTTGAGGTGAAAATAGGTCGCATCAGACCACATTTCGCAGGATGTTTCGGTGCGAAGGGCGATACCGTCGCGTTCCAATTCGTCCGTCCAGTGACATTTGCCGCGCGCCGAAAGAGGATCGTCAGGGTGGATGTCCCACTGCTCGCGCGCGATTGATCCTGCGATCAGGCCGTGGTCGCAATCTCGGACTTTGCCGAAATCATCCTCGATCACGAGGCTGGTGACGCCAGTGACCATGTCGGTTTCCTGTCTGCGGACGTGGTTTTCGGCCCGCAGTTCTTCGGTGTCCCATGGGGGGGCGGCATCCGGCGGCGGAAAGGTCCAATCGCCTGCTGTGCTCAACCCTTGAACCTCCAATGCCCCGCCATGCAGTTGAAGAGTTGCGCGTGCCGGGCTTGGCCAGATGAGGGGCCAATAGGCTGTGGAAATTGCAACACGCAGACAGTGGCCTGCGGGCACTGTGTACGCAATGTGGTCCAGAGCGATTTCAATCTCTTCGCTCTGTCCCGGCACCAATGGACGTCCAAGGTAACGTGCGAGGTTAAGCACGCCGTAGGTGATCCGCGTTGCAGCACCATCCGGGTGCACATGGACAAGTCGAACCGCCAACTGCGCCACAGGTTGGTCAGAAGAAAGAGTAAGGCGCACAAGTGGTGCGCCCGTGACGGAAAGGTCAGCTTTCAATGGTCCTGTGTCAAAGGACAGACCTCGCGCATCATCGCGCCTCTGATCGCCTGGCATTTCAGGGCCCAACCAGATTGCACAGTACTCGCCCGCATCACTCCCGGTGTCTTGTGGAGAGGCGACAGTCTGTTTGAGCGGTCCGGGCGCGTCGCTAAGACCGCCGTCGGTCAGGTGCCATTTTCGAACCTCACTTTGCGCATCCGCCAGCCATCGACCGGAACGCTCTGTGTACCATGTGGCGGGGCGCACGCCGTCCATCAAATAGGTGCGCAGGTCGGGATCATTTTCGACGCCTGTGTCGATGTCCTTGAGCCACTTGTCCCACCATCTGAGCGCCTCTTGCAGAAAGCCGATGCGCGGTTCAGGTACAGCAAAATGTGGGTACTTGTGCACCCAAGGCCCGATGACCCCCTTGGCTCCGGGCAGGGCGGCCACCAGTTGTGGCACCGCGTTTTTATAGGCATCGCCCCAACCGCCGACGGCAAGGACTTTCGCCTTCATAGCGTCGTAGGACTCGATGACCGAACCGTGTTTCCAGTACGCATCGCGGCTTTGATGGCGCAGCCAGACGGACGGCAGGAACGGTTCATTCTCCAACCGCTCCAACCACATCTCGCGCCAATCCGGGCGCAAGGCAGGGTCCGGTGCACGCGAGGAATAGCTCCACATCGTTGCGCCCCAGCCAAGATTTTCGTTAAGCAGGCAGCCGCCTTTATAATGAATGTCATCGTTGAAACGATCCACGGTCGAACAAAGCGTGATGACAGCTTTCAGCGCCTCGGGGGCCATCGCTGCCACTTGGAGGGAATTGAACCCGCCCCAACTGATGCCCATCATTCCAACGCGGCCATTGCACCATGGTTGCGCGGCAACCCATTCGATCACCGCGACAGCATCATCCAATTCCCGTTGGGTATATTCATCTTCCATCAGCCCGTGGCTGTCGCCATTGCCGCGCATGTCCACCCGCAGACAAGCATAACCGCGGGCAGCGAAATAAGGATGGGTCAACGCATCGCGCGCGCAGGTGCCGTCACGTTTGCGGTAGGGCAGGTGTTCAAGGATCACCGGCACCGGATCGTCCATCGCATCAACAGGTCGCCACATGCGCACTGACAGGCGGATGCCGTCGGGCATCGTGATGCCAAAGTCGGGGTGCTCTTCAATCTCGCGCAGAGTGTTTTTCATGCGCGCACGGTTTCGTCGCTATGAAGCGCTGTCAAGCCGCTGTTTAGTCTTTGATGGCAACCAGCAGGTCGGCGACGTTGGTGCCTGTAGGGCCACTCTTGACCAGAGCCCCTCGCGCCTCGAGCCACGAATAGGCATCGGCACGGGCCAAAGCGTCCGCACCGCTCTCCTCCCATGTCTGATCGTCAACCAGTGCGCCTGCGGCATCCGTTGGCCCGTCCGTTCCGTCCGTGCCAGCCACCAAAATGCGCAACCCTTCCGTGCCTGCAATCTCTCGTGCCAGATGCAAGGCAAGCGCCATGTTGCGTCCGCCCTTGCCGGGGTTGGGGGGCAGGATCACCACCGGCTCGCCGCCGATGATCACAACGCCAGACGGCGCCGCATGTATCTGGGCACTCAACTTTGGAACCAGATCCGCGACGTCGCCATACAGCGTTTCGGCATTTGCGGTTATGGGCAAGGCACTGGCTGCGGCGACCGCATCGCGGGCGATGGTGTTGCTGGCGACAATGTGGGGGTGAAAGGCAAAGGGAGGGTCGGACGGGGCGTCTGCGATGCCGGACCCGATCGTTGCCAGCGCGTCGCCCTCAACATCGGATAAGGCCAGTGTAGTCACGCGCGCGCCCCCAAATCCTGCCAGCAGTTTGCCGCCCTTGATTTGAGATCGCGCGGTGCGGTGGGCGTTCATCTCTGCAATGGTCGCGCCGGATGCAAGCAAAGCGTTGGTGCTGTCCATAAGGTCGGTCAGGCTCAGCCCTTCGCTGGGCACTTCGGCCAACGCAGACGCCCCGCCCGATACCAGCATCAACAAATGCGTGTCGGGGTCACAATCGGAAACGGCTTCCTGCAAGGCACGCCCGGCTGTGATCGAAGCGGCATCCGGGACCGGGTGCGCTGCCTCCAACACGGTTGCTCTGGTCGGGGCATCTGCGGCATGGTCGTATTTGGTCACGATAAGACAGGGGGCATCCGGCCACTTTTCGCACGCAGGTTTTGCCATCGCGACTGCCGCCTTGCCAACAGCAATGATACGGTCGGGTCTTGGCACAAGCCCGTCTTCAATCGCACGTGCGACAGCCACGTCGCCTCGCACGGCCTGAACGCCAGCTTTCCACAAGGACAGGATGTTATCGGTCAATTCCATGCGCTTTTCCCTGTGCTGCGCGGCGCAGAAGAGTCCTGCGCCCTACAATATTTACTCTTGCACGCCCCAAATTGTGTTTGGACGACAAAAAGACTCTATCCCTTGATTCGGGATTCCGTTATGGTTCTGCCCACAACAGGTTGACAGCACCGCAAATAAAGCGGGCGGCGGTGTAAAACAATGGACCGCAAAAAGCGGCCAGCGGCGAGAGTAGTATTGGTGTGAAAGCGATTGATTTTGTCGTCCGTGATGGCGCGGGCTCTTTGCAGCGTGGCACTGTCCCCGTGGATCAGGACGCGAGCGTTGTCCTGTCCAGTGGGCAGAGGAAGTTTCCCTCAACCTAAGGCAAATTGACTTCGCCAGTCAGCAGCGCAGTGGCGAGGATCTGATCCTAACCCTTGTCGACGGGCGTACGATCACGCTTGAGAACTATTTCAATGATGCCGGTCCGGCCAACAGGTTGTTCATCTCGGCCGATGGGTACCTGAACGAAGTTGTCTTTGTCGAATCCGCGAATGGCGCGCTTTATGCGCAATACGGACCGACAGAACAGTGGGGCAAATGGAGCCCGTCTGACGACCTTATCTACCTTGGCCGAACCGAAGTGGCAGGTGCTGCCGCAGCGGATGAAGAAGGCGTTTCGATGTTGGGTGCCGCCCTGTTGGGTGGGATTGGTGGTCTTGGCGGCGGCGCGGCGCTGCTTTCCGGCAGTGGCGGTGGCGGTGGTGGTGGCAGCGGAGGCGGTGCAGCCAGCCAGCCTGCCAATCCAACAGTCGATGAGGCGGGCACATCTACCGAACTTGGTGGAGACGATATAACGGCGCATATTTTTGTTGTTTCTGGTTCGGGCGAGCCCGGCGACACCGTCGAAGTGGATGCTGGCGGATCAATTCAGACGACAACGATCGCAGATGATGGCACGTGGTCCGTAACCTATGAAGGGAGCACATTCCCTATTGATGGCACAGCGGTCACATCCGTGCTGTTCACACACGCAAGTGGCGGCGAGACCACATTGGAAGGCCCAGTTTTTGTCATCGACACAACTGGACCGGATGTTGCCTTTGGAACGGGTGTGGAAAGCACAGGTCACATTGTAAACGCCACTGAGTTGGCGAGTGGCGTTACGTTGACCGGCACCGGCGAGGCGGGTGCCGCACTTGAGATTACGATTGCGGGTGTGACACGGACAGCCACGGTTTCGGACGCAGGAACGTGGACAGCCACATGGCAGGCTGGTACGTTGGCCGAGGGCGAATACGCGTCCGACGTGACGATTGTCGCTGCGGACTCCTTTGGCAACACAACCACGGTCTCCGATATGCTTGTCGTCGATACTGTCGCCGAGTTGAACATGACCACAACCACCGTCGAAGGTGACGGCACGATCAACGCGGCTGAGGTAGCGGATGGCGTCGCTGTAACCGGTACGGCGCAGCCTGAATCAACTGTTGAGGTGACCTTCAATGGCGTGACGCAGGATGCGACGGTGGATGGTTCGGGCAACTGGACCACGACATATGATCCTTCCGACATCTCCTCAGGTGAAACGCAGGTGGATGTGTCCGCCACGGCGACCGATGCGGCAGGGAACACCTCGACCGCGAGCGGCACAGTCAATGTGGACACGCTGGTCAACACGCTTGAATTCACTTCGACCTCAGGTGGGGAAGACGGAGTGATCAATGCGGCTGAAGCGGCCTCTGGTCTTATCGTCACCGGCATCACTGAGCCGGGATCGACTGTTCTTGTGACGATGGGAGCAACCTCAACATCTGCTGTCGTAGCAACTGATGGCACTTGGACTGCAAATTTCTCCAGCGACTCCATTGCCCAAGGCACCTATTCCACCCAAGTCATCGCGACCGCGACCGCGACCGATGCTGCAGGAAACACGCGCAGCATCAATCAGGCTTTCGACATCGACACCGAGGCAAGCGTGCTGACCATTCACAGCCCGATTGAGGGCGACGACATCATTAACGGGATTGAAGCCAACGACGGCGTCATCCTGTCAGGCAACGCTGATCCCGGCACCGTGGTCAGCGTGACCATGAACGGTGTCACCCATCAGGCTGTGGCGAACGCAGCCGGGGTCTGGCAGGCGGATTATTCAGCGGCTGAAATCCCACAAGGCACCTATCAGGCGCAAATCACCGCGACCACTACGGACGCCGCGGGCAATACTGCAACGGTCAGCGATACGGTGCAGGTAGACACTCAGTTGGATAACCTGTCCCTCGCCGCAGATGTGATTGAGGGTGACAATGTCATCTCAGAGTCCGAGCGGGCCGACGGTGTCGTTTTGACCGGAACAACAGAACCCGGATCAACCGTATTCGTGACCATGGGCGCACACACGGTGCAGGCTGCCGTGGACACGCAAGGCAACTGGCAGGCGCCGTTCACGCCCGCACAAATCCCATTGGGTGAATACGTCACAGATGTGAGCGTGACCGCAACCGATCTGGCAGGCAACATCGCCTCAGTCAGTGACACGGTGCGGGTCGATACGTTGGTGAACCAGTTGGACATTCAGGACTCGGTGACATCTGACGATGTGATTTATGGGGCGGAAGCACGCAGTGGCATTGACCTCGGCGGGCAGGTCGAAGCGGGATCAACCGTGATGGTGGATTTCAACGGCAGTGTACTGGCAGCAGTCGTGGATGCGGATGGGACGTGGTCCCTGACAATACCACCATCGGCCATTCCCAGCGGCACGTATGATGCGGACATCACGGTGATGGCCACTGATTCGGTGGGCAATACCGATGCGATTAGCTATACGCTGGCCATCGACACCGAAGCGCCCAATGGCCCGGTCATCGCAAGTTATACACGGGACGGCGACGGCATTCGCGGCATCTCAACCGAGCAAAGTGATGGCGATCTGAGCGTTGCTCAAGTCAACGCAAACGGCGTAGTCGACGACGTGACGGCCACCCAGGTTGAGATTGACGTGCTGGGCGAGACGAACTTCCAGTTCGCTTCCAACGTACCTGATGGCTCGCACCTGATCGTCAATTCGACCGACACCGCTGGAAACACCAGCGGCACCTATGTGGTGCTGGACGACGAAAGCGCGAACACAGCCGTGGATCTTTCGAACCCGTCCTTGGGCGGTTACCAGGTCGAGGCGGTGGAGTTGCAATTCGCTGAAGAGGCGAACCTGACCATAACAGAGGCGCAGTTGCTGGGTCTGTCGGATGCCACGAACACGCTGACAGTCCACGGAGGCGCGGATGATACCGTGACCATCGCAGGCGCCACGCGCACCGGATCGACCAGTATCGATAGCCAGACATACGATGTTTATTCCCTTGGCACCGAAGGCACCCTTATTATGGACGAGGACATCTCGGTCAACACTGCCGTTGGCTAACAGTCAGAACAAAAACGAAATTATCACTGGGCAAGACAACAAAAACAATATCGAGCACTCCAGAAAGACATGAGGCGCGGACCGGATCATTCGCAACCGCGCCCACCTCAACAACAATAAACCCGAAACGGGACAGGACGATGAGGCAAGGTGGTATCAAGGTGGCGGCGGTTTGCGTCGCGGCATCCCTGTACGCCCCGGTCAGGAGGCGACGATCGAGCTGAGCGCTTATGATTACACGATCTATGGTTCGCTCAAAGGGCGGGTGCGTCTTATCTCGGCGGATACGTTCAAGGACGAACGCAAGGCTGATGGCAACCCGCATTACAAGGTGACGCTTGGGGTGGATACGTCTGATCTGAGCGTCCGGCAAAGAAGCATCGCGATCTGGCCGGGGATGCAGGCAGAGGTGGAGCTGCACACGGGTTCGAAGACCGTGCTTCAGTACCTTTTGAAGCCACTTTATAAGTCGCGTGAAGCGTTTCGAGAGCCCTAAGGTTTTGGGTAGTTTGAGGCGCACCCTGTGCAGGGGCACAGGTTTACTCACAGAATTTCTATCAGGCGCTAGGGCGAATTGACTGCTTGCCCGAAAATAACGGTGCATCTCACGGAAATTTATGCGCCGACCACCACAACGCCAATAACGATCCCATGCCTGAAGTTGCCGGTCCTTCTGAAAGTGTGCCCGGCGAAACCACTCTGGGTTCAACGAACATCTCGCCGCCGCGCTATCGAGCATACTTTCCCGGTTGAACCTCGTGTGCAAGGGTCGTCCACGCAGAAAGAATCTAAGGGAGTGCGGCTATGAACGGAATTGGTCATTGGATAAGAAGCAATGGGATTGCGGCCTTGTCCTGTGTGGTGTTCTGCATTTTGTCTTCGTTGTCATCCGCTCAGGAGGCGTCGGACAAAGCCAGTATGGATTTGGCAACTTCCGTGCTTGATGACGGAATTCTTGCGGCACCGGTCACATTCGAAAACGAAAAGCTCTTTCTGGTCAGAGGCACATCCGTTCTGCCTGCAACTGAGCGTGCAAACAGGATCGAGGAACGGATACGGCTGGCCGCCCGGTCAGTGAGCAAGGAAAAAATACAGCCGTCCATTGAAGATGTTCAGTTTGGTCGACAGATTTCTATCGGCGGCAATATGATAACGATCACAACGCTCGCGGATGCGAAACTCGAACAGATCGATATTGACGTACTTGCGGGGCTTCAGGCCGAAGCAATCGTCGATGCGATACTTGCATATCGTTCAGAACGGTCAACGGATGCCCGGGTCGAAAGTGCCGTGTCTGCACTGGGTTGGAGCATCGGTTTCGTCATACTGTCAGTTCTGTTCTTTCGATCGAAGGATAAAGCGGGCGAAATGGTTGCGAAATTGGTCCGTCGGAGATTTCAGGGGCTGGAGCAAGCAACAGGCGCCGTTGTCCGAGGTAAAGCACTGGCCAATTTGGCGAAGTTCGGTGTCAAAGTCTTGCTATGGGTCTTTTATCTCGTCGTTCTTTACTATTACCTGACCTTCGTACTGCTTGCGTTTGCGGAAACCCGTCCATTTGCAGAAGCGCTTTTGACGTATGTGTCTGCACCGCTTTTGGGGATATTTCAGGGTTTCGTAGATCAGCTTCCTAATCTGATTACTCTGACGATAATCGCCATTGTGACGCGATATGCGCTGAATGCGTTAAAACTGTTCTTCGACAATTTGGAAGCCGGCACTTTCACGTTGAAAGACTTTGAGCCACATTGGATTGGGCCGACGTTCTACCTGGCCCGTGTCATGGTCATCCTCATCGCTCTGGTGTTTTCGTATCCGTTCATCCCTGGCTCAGATTCCGTCGTGTTCCAAGGTTTGACGATACTCGCCGGGATTATGGTGTCTCTCGGCTCCAACACAGTTGTCAGCAATATGATGGCAGGCCTCTTCGTTATCTATCGGCGCAGCACCAATGTGGGAGACAGGATCGAAGTAGGGGATCGAGTTGGCGACGTTGTGGATATCAAGCTGATGGAAACCCTCATTAAATCAACGAAGAATGAGATGATCAGCATTCCGAATTCGCAACTGCTGAATTCCGAAGTCGTGAACTTTACGCGCAAAATCGATGGCAGTGGTCTGTTATTATACACCACCGTCGGAATTGGCTATGAAGAGCCCAAGGAAAAGGTCAAAGCCATGCTAATCGAGGCGTCGCGACGCACAGAAGGGCTTAAGAAAAACCCACATCCATTTGTTTTGTGCACTGGACTGGCAGACTACGCTGTCAATTATCAGATCAATGCATACAGCAGTCGAGGGGCGAGCAGACCCAAGATTTTGTCGGATTTACACGAGAATATTCTGGATGTTTTCAATGAAAACGGTGTGCAGATCATGACGCCATCTTACGAAGCCGATCCGACTGAGCCGAAGATACCAACGGAGGACTGGACTGGTGAACTGCACAGTGTGCGGTCGTAAGTCCGTTTCGTTCCGCCAAACAGCGTTTCAGGAAGCTTGAGGGTGAGAGCTTCCTGTGCTGGGACATGTTTGATTACATGCCGCCTAGAGCGAAAGCGAGAACTGGTTTTTGGGCTGCGTTGCAAGGTGGCTCAAAGCGGCAAGGAAACTGTCTTTTGCCCGTGTGTTAGGCCACACCGACTCACTGGCGGATTCTGCGGCAGCCCTTTTTAAAGCCTCTTGGCGATTCAGCTCGGCGGCGCGTTTTCGTGCTGCCGCTTCTTCTAAGCGCTGTTGTTTGAGTGCTTCAGTTTTCTGGTCAGCCTGTTTTTTGCGTTGGGCGGAAGCGCGTTCGGCGGTGGCTTTGTGTTTCGCTGCCGCCTTGCGTGACTGGGCAGCTTGATAAGAGGCGTAACCTACGCCTTCTTCTGTCCAGTCAGAGACCAGATCGAAGGCGGCGTTCAACTCTGCCAGCCGCCGGTTTCCTTCCGCCTTGTCGTTCTTGAATTGGTCAGGGTGATAATGGCGAACGATCTTTTTCCATGCCGATCGAATAGCATTCAGATCCGCATCAGGAGAAACTCCAAGGCAATGAAAAGCATGCCGCATTTCGGATGTAAGCTTGGCCACAGGATCACCTTTTTCACTGCATGATCCGCGTGTGGCCCCCGCGCACTCGGATTAAACCGACTAAAATGAGTGATAAATTCTGATCTAATGCAGCGATAGGGTGTTTCTGAACACATGGTTAATACCAGAAAGTGTACGCACGCGGGCTTTCAACCATGTGGCACGAAACCTGCGCATGTGAACGTGTGATCAGGCGGCGTTTGTATCCAGCCAGATCGTAACGGGTCCATCATTGATCAAGGATACGGCCATATCAGCGCCAAATGTGCCTGTTTCTGTTTCAATTCCGAGATCGCGCAAGGACTGCGCGAAGTGAAGGTAAAGCGCCTCGGCCTCTGCAGGACCTGCAGCTCCGGAAAAACCGGGTCGGTTGCCGCGTGAGGTGTCCGCTGCCAGCGTGAACTGACTGACTACGAGGGCGCTACCGCCGGTTTGAAGGATAGACAGGTTCATCTTGCCTGCCTCGTCCTTGAACAGGCGCAGCTTGGAGATTTTCAAGGCAAGAGACTCGGCGGTGCCGGTGTCGTCGCCGGGCATGGCGCAAACGAAGATCAGGAGGCCAGCGCTACTCTGGCCGACGGTTTGCCCCGCGACATCGACGCGCGCTTCGCTTACCCGCTGCAGTAATGCTCTCATGTGTTGCGCCAATCGATGATTTCATCAAGCTCGGCCCGTTCGGTGCGGAAGCCGTTGGCGGGATGGTCTGGGTCTGCATAGCCAAATGAGATGGCGCAGAGGATCATCTCATCCTCGGGGACGTTGAAGTGCCCGCGCACAAAAGGGGCCTGTGCGGCGATGGCTGCTTGGGGGATGGTGGCAACCCCCAGCGATTGTGCCGCAAGGCAGAAGGCGGTGACAAAGCCGCCGGTGTCCATTGCCCCGTAAGGGCCAAGGGCACGCGGCGCCGTCACTATGGCCACGTGGGGTGCGCCGAACAGTTTGTAGTTCTCCATCATTTGAGCGCCTGATGCCGTCCGGTCGCCTTTTTCTATCCCCACAGCCTCATAAAGCTGGAACCCGCAAGCCCGTCGCCTGTCCCCATAGATGCCGGGGTAGCCTTCAGGCCATGGAAGGTCGGGCGATGGAGGCGTTTTGCCGGCGGCTTCAAAAAGCGCCGTGCGGAAAGTGTCTGTTGCGGCCCCTTGCGTAATGATCAACTGCCACGGCTGAGCGTTGCACCAACTAGGGACGTGACGTGCCGCGGCAACGATTTTGGCGATGTCGTCCTGAGGTACGGGGGTCGACAGGAACGCCCTGCAAGAAAAGCGGGCTTGCAACAGATCCAGCAAGGTGTCGTAGTCGCTCATTGTTGCATCGCCATGGAAAAGCCGATGGCTCCGGCGATTAGCGCTCCGACGAGAACAGCAAGTAGGATTTTACCAGTCGAGTAGGGCCGTTCGCCCTGTACCCGGCCTGTGCGCCCATTCACGACAAACCGATAGGTTTCACCCCGGTATTTGTAAGCGGCAAGCCAAACGGGAAGCAGGATATGTTTGAACGTGACCTCCCCAAGTTTCGTGTCCACGGAATGGATGCGCTGCCGATCCCCGCCGATGTCAAAGCGGATGTCGCGGGCGATGATATTGTCCATTCGCACGCGGGCCTCGGAAAATCCCTGATCCAGTTCTACTGAATAGCCTTCCGCCCGGAAACCCGCGAGGAATTCGGGGGCGTAGGGTTGCAACGCGCTAAGGTCCCATGGCTCCAGCGCGTCCGTGAAATGCTTGGGTAGGGACGTCGACGCCAGGACAAGCACGTCGTCAAAGAACCGCGCGACTTTGCCTCTTGTGCGCTGCCAGCGGACTTTGGCCACGCGCACCTGACTGCGTTTGCCGTCCCGCACGACTGTCTGGGTTTCATAGTAGACGGTGCCGCGCTCGCCAGCATAGGCGCTGCGTGTGTCTGCATCAAACGTCCAGTAGGGAACGTAAATGCCCTGCATCGTCCGACCCTTGCGCGCGTAGTCCTTTAGCCCATTTGGCGCAAACCAAAGGCGCCCGAGCCAGTCGGTCATCGCCTTGCGGGCCTGCACCTCGCTCATGGCGAAAGGCAGGACGCCGCGTGGTTTGATGTGGCGGTGCGCGCCTGTGTCGGTGACCACGGGTGTGGCACAGAACGGACATTCGGCTGCGTGGATGTTGGCATCAAATTCAACTTGCGCTGCGCAATTGGGACATTTGGAAACGCGAGTTTCTTCGATTTCTGTGCTGGGCAGGTTCGCGTTTAGTGCTGCGCGGTAGTCAAGTTCGTGGATTGCAGTTGGAGCGGCATCGCGCGTCCCTTCGATGGTGCTGGTGTTGCCGCAGTGGTCGCAGATCAACGTGCCTGCTGCTGGATCAAAGCGGAAATCGGCCCCGCAATTGTCGCAGGGAAAGCGGTGATCCGCCGGCGGGGAACCGGTTGAAAGGTCGGGCAGGTCAGTCATAGCATACCTTGCATCATCGTTGGCGTGATCCGGCGCAGCTCACCGTCGCCAAGGGCAGTGTGTCGCCATAAATGGAAAATTGCGTGAAGTGACGAGGCGGAGAGCAAATAGAAGTAGAGTTCCGATAGACTGGGCCCGCCCCAGTCACCGCCTAGCAGGACCCACATTGTGATCGCGGCGACCCCGCCAGTACCCACATACATCGCCCGACTTAGCCAAGGGTGGGTTGCGCGTAACGTGCCTTGAAGCTTGGGGCCGGGGCCGTTCATCAACCCGCGCAAGGTTGCAACCGCGCAGATGGCAAGCCCGCTAATCGCGAATATCCATGCCAGAAACGGAATCGGCCCGCCTGCCACCAACAAAATGACCAGCCCGAAGTTTAGCCAGTGGAGCGTCATTGTGGCATTGCGGCGCATGGGTTTGCGTCCTTTGCGAAGTGGCTGTTTCGGGCGCGTCGAGTCTGTTTCTTCAGGTGTAGCCGGGTCAGACATCCATGGCCATAATGAATGGCCATCGCTTTGACCTGCGAACAGCCAAAAAGTGCTTGAGCAGGCGTTGTGGCTGCATGGCCCGGTGAAGTCACTTGACGACCGTTTGCAGGGTATATACGAAAAATAGAGTGGGATGCAGAAAAGTCACCCATGGAAGAGTGATATGGCTGCACCCGTGTAAAGATCACCGCGCCCGTACACCCCAACGACTGCCGGGCAGGGCAATTATGCGCGTCCTGCCCAGTATGTGCGGTGCATATCCGGCAGGCTCAAAGAAAGTCGTCGCGGCGTGGGGTAAAGCAATCCACCAACTGGCCTGGTTCCAGACATACGCATCCGTGGGTTTGATTCGAGGGTACGACAAAGCTGTCGCCCGGGCCTACCTCGCGTGTTTCTTCACCCAGGGTGAACCGGAACCGCCCGCTTTCCACATAAGTGGACTGGACATGTGGGTGGTTATGGAGCGCCCCTTCGGCCCCTGCCGCATCAAAGCGAAATGCGACGACCATCAAATCTGGATGGTCCGACAGGACTTGTCGGGACACATTTTCACCGGTGGAGACGATGGGAAAATCAGACATGTTTGTAGCCTTTCCGAGAGGTCAGGAGAACAGCATACCGCCGTTGATGTCGATATTGGTGCCAGTGATAAAGGCCGAGTCGTTGCAGGCTAGGAACAGAATCAGATTGGCGGCGTCATCAGTGTTGCCCTGTCGTTTGACGGGGGCAGCGGCCTCAAAGCCGCGGCGACCTGCATCCGGCGTGTGCACGTTGTGAAAGTCGGTGTCGATCATGCCCGGGCACAGCGCATTGACCCGGATGTCCGGACCCAGTTCTTTGGCCAGCGCGCGGGTCATGGTCATTACAGCCCCCTTGGACGTTGCGTAGGCCACGGCGCCGGGGCCGCCACCATCACGACCTGCCTGGCTGGCAAGGTTCACGATTGCACCAGTTTTCATATGTTCAAGGCACGCTTTGGTCATCAAAAAGGTGCTAGTCAGGTTCAAGTCCATCACAGCGTTCCAGTGATCGAGCGGCATGTCCGCAATCGTCTTGCGTGCGATCAGGCCACCTGCGTTGTTGACCAGTACGTCAATGCTGCCGAACTCAGCTACGGTTTTCGAAACAAGCGCATCGACATCTTCTGGTTTTGTGAGATCTCCTTTGAGAGCAAAAGCCTGCCCGCCTTCGGATGTAATGCGCTCGACGGCAGCATCCGCACCATCGCTGCTGGAGAAATAGTTGATCGCTACCCGCGCACCTTCTGCGGCCAGCTTTAGCGCTGCGGCTTGTCCAATATCGCGCCCACCACCGGTGATGATTGCCGTCTGCCCTGCAAGTTTCATGTGCTGTTCCTCTATGTATGCGTTGGGACTGGTATACTAGTTAAACAACTGGTATACCAGTCCCAACTGTTCATATTGATCCCAAACCGAGGCATGCCAGTGTCAGGCTGGGCGCATAGAGCGGGTCAAGGTTGTTGTTTTTGCCTGCGTTTCGTTAAAAGGCGATGGAACGACCCAAAGGGGAGAGCGCGCAATGGTGCAAGTGACAAATTTCAACGAACGCCGCACAAGCGTGGACGACATATTCGATTATCTCCATGACGAGATTCTGTCGTTGCGGCTGCGCCCCGGTGACAAGATTTCCGAAGCCGACATTGCCGCGCAGTTTGGCGTATCGCGCCAACCGGTCCGTGATGCGTTCAGCCGTCTTGCCACCCGCAACCTTTTGTTGATCCGCCCCCAGCGCGCCACCGAAGTGAAACGGTTTTCATCCCGCGAGATCGTCAAGTCACGCTTTGTCCGTGCTTCCGTCGAAAAAGAAGTGCTGCGCCTAGCCGCTGAACGGTGCGACGCGCAGGGAGCCGCAGAACTAGACGCCGCCCTTGCCAGACAAGATCAGATGATCGCGGTTGGAGACAATGATGCGTTCGGCAAGCTGGATTATGAATTTCACGAGACTCTGTGTCGAATCGCACAAGCGGAGTTTGCCTTTGATGTGATCATGGCTGAAAAATCCAAAGTTGACCGGTTGTGCACATTGAGTCTGGAAAAAGTCGATCGACTGCCGGAGCTGGTTGAGGATCATCGGAGTATGGCCGAAGCGATCAAACGCCATGATGCGGCTGAGGCCATAAGGTGTGGCATGCTTCATTTGTCCCGACTGGACAAAACGATCGAGCAGATATCGGCGACCAACGCCAACTACTTCGAACCCGAAACACCCCCGACTAAGTAGGGCACAGACGCTAAAGGTATTGCTATGACCAACTCCAAACCCAGAGTCGGCGCTCCCATTGATGAGATGTCCTGGTCCACCACGTCCGGAGACACCGTTTCGGTTGGTCAGGACAAAGATCGCTGGACGATGCTTTTTGTTTATCGCGGCAAGCATTGCCCGCGTTGCAAGCGGTTCCTGAACAAGCTGAATGCGGTGCTGCCCGCTTGGCAGGCGGTCATGGACGTGGTCGTGGTATCTGCGGATTCGGAGGAGAAGGCGCAGGCAGACAAGGCTGAGTTCGGCTGGGATTTCGATCTGTGCTATGGGCTGAGTGAGGCAGAAATGCGCGCGCTGGGTCTTTACGTTTCTGACCCACTGTCAGAGGCAGAAACGTCTGCGCGTTTTGCTGAACCCGGTGCCTTTGGAATCTGGCCAGACGGCACGCTAATGCTGGTCGATATCTCTAACGGCCCGGCGGCACGTCCTGATTTGGAAGAGCTGCTGGACGGCATGATCTTTAACATTGAGAACAATCGCCCCGTGCGTGGCACTGCCTAGACGGGCCCATTTTCTGCGATTTTATGGGGGATATTCGCAGTTGACAAATCTAGTATACTAGTCTTCTTTTGGGGGCGAGGAAGAAAACCGAAGTCAATTCAGGGCATCGCAGTTCGGAGGATCTGCCTGCCCGTACATGGAAAGACCAAGGTTAAAACAGAGTTCAAAACTCAAACCGGGAGGACACTATGTTCAACACACTTACAAAATCACTGATCGGTGCTGTCGCCGTCAGCGTGCTTAGCACAGCCGCTTTTGCCGAAAACTGGCGCGGTTGGAACATCCACGTGGACGGATATCCAAACACCGTTGCGATGGACAAATTCGCAGAGCTTGTTGCTGAAAAGACAGGTGGCGAAATCACGCTGCAGATGTTCCACGGCGGCACACTGGGCAGCCAGCCTGACGCGGTCGAGCAGGTCCGTCTGGGCGGTCTGGAAATCGGCAACTTCAACCTGGGCCCCATCGGCCCGATTGTGCCTGCGGCCAACGTCGTATCCCTGCCGTTCATCTTCAAAGATGTCCCTCACATGTTCCGCGTTCTGGACAGTGAAGGTGGCGCAGCCATCGCCGCTGGCATGGCCGAAAAAGGACTGCTGCCACTGGCATGGTATGACGCCGGCGCCCGGTCGTTCTACAACGGCGAAAAGGCGATCAACACGCCTGCCGATGTTGTTGGCATGAAGGTGCGGGTCATGAACAACGACCTGTTCACCGGCATGATCAACGAAATGGGCGGCAACGCTTCTCCAATGGCCTTTGCCGAAGTCTACCAAGCCTTGAAAACCGGCGTTGTGGACGGTGCAGAAAACAACTGGCCTTCTTACGAATCCACTGGCCACTTTGAGGTTGCGGGCTTCTATTCGCTGTCCCAACACCTGATTATCCCTGAGTGTATCTGCATCAATGCCGACACGTTCGCGGGTCTGTCTGCCGACATGCAGGCGGCAGTAACCGAAGCGGCACAGGAATCTGCTCTGATGCAGCGTGATCTGTGGGCCGCACGTGAGGCTGCAAGCCGTGAAGCGGTTGAAGCGGCAGGCGTTGTTGTCAACGAAGTGGCAGACAAAGCACCCTTCCAAGCTGCAATGGGCCCGGTCTATGAGGCCGCCTTTGAATCCAACCCGGATTTGCGCCCCTTGGTCGAGTTGATCCAGGCGACCGACTAAGCCCGGATCTGCTTTAAGAATAAGGCGTCCGGCCCCGCATCTCTTGGGGCCGGGCGCTTTTTTTGACCGGAGAACATCCATGCAAGACGCAAGTGATCTGCCCCCCGCCATTCGCCGCATGACCAAGACCCTCGATACGATCGCCTGGATCTGCCGCATCCTCACCGGGATCGCGCTGGTGGTGCTGACGGTCATCTTTGGCTGGTTGGTTTTCGGGCGCTACGTTTTGAACGCTACACCTACATGGGTCGAACAGGTCGCATTGTTGCTTGTGATGTTCATCGCCTTCATCGGCGCCGCCGTGGGTGTTTATGAAAACACGCATCTGTCTGTTTCTCTCTTACGCAGTGCAGTGCCGACACGCGTACGCATCATATTTGTCGTCCTAACTGATCTGATTATGGCGGGGTTTGGGCTGCTGATGCTGTGGTATGGTGCGCAACTTACCATCTTCAAATGGGGTTCGCTGATCCCGCTGATCCAATTGCCCGAGGGTCTGCGCTCTCTCCCTTTAACCATCAGTGGCGGGTTGATCCTGCTGTTTTCCGTCAGTCACCTTATCCGCCATTACCTTGGTGTGGATGAGCGTTGCGACAGCATCGAATAGGGGGTTGATATGGGACTAATGGTACTCCTTGGGGTTTTTGCCTTGTGTGTTGTGATCGGCACGCCAGTGGCCTTTGCGCTTGGAATCTCGGCCATCGCCGCCTTCTGGTATGAAGGGCTGCCGCTGATGATCGGGTTTCAGCGGATTGTATCGGGCATCAATGTTTTTGCTCTGATGGCTATCCCGTTCTTCATCTTTGCTGGCGAGTTGATGTTTCACGGCGGCATTGCGATGCGTTTGGTGCGCTTTGCTCAAGCCGCCGTAGGCGCGGTGCGTGGTGGGCTTGGCATCGTCAACGTGTTCTCGTCGATGCTCTTTGGCGGCATTTCCGGCTCAGCCATTGCCGATATTTCGGCCCTTGGTTCGATCCTTGTGCCAGTTATGAAGGAAAAGGGGTACGATGCGGATTATGCGGTGAACGTCACCGTCACATCCTCCATCGCAGGGATTATCATCCCGCCCAGCCACAACATGATTATTTTTGCCATCGCCGCTGGCGGCGGCATTTCGATCTCAAAGCTGTTTTTGGCCGGCGTCGTGCCCGGTATCCTGATGTGCCTGTGTCTGGCGCTGGCGGCCTATCTTGTGGCAGTGAAACGCGGCTATCAGGCCGAGAGGTTCCCGGGCTGGACCGCACTGGTCATGGCGTTCTTTGGCGCGATCCCAGGTCTACTGACAGCCGTTATCATCGTGGGCGGCGTATTGTCGGGTATCTTTACGGTCACCGAGTCCGGCGCTTTTGGCGCGATCTATGCCTTCATCGTCACTCTAGTGGTCTACCGTTCAATCACAGTGGACAAGTTCCGCCTTGCTGTAACGCAGGCCGTGCGTACCACGGCTATGGTGATGATCCTGATCGCCTGTGCTGGGGCGTTTGCCTACATGCTCACTTTTTACCGGGTGCCCAACCTGACAGTCGATTTCCTGACTGGACTGACTGACAACCCCATCCTGATCCTGTTGATGATCAACGTGGCTCTGCTGATTTTGGGCATGATCATGGACATGGCTGCCCTGATCCTGATCTGCACGCCGATCTTTCTGCCCGTTGCCAACGCTCTCGGGGTGGACCCCTACCAGTTCGGGATGATCCTGCTGGTCAATCTGGGTCTCGGCCTGTGCACGCCACCTGTGGGCTCGTGTCTGTTCGTCGGATGCGCCGTGGGCAAGTTGCCGATGGAAAAGGCCGTTCGCACGATTTGGCCCTTTTACCTCGCCATCTTTGCCGCACTGATGCTGATCACCTTCGTTCCGGCGATTTCGCTGACGCTCCCCTCGTTGATCGGCGGGTAACGCCAACTCCATCACGCCCCCGGTGGCGGGGGCGGCAGGATCGTGAAGAGTTGCGCGAGTTCGGTCACATCCTCGGCCTTCAGCCATCCGTCCTGGCCTGCAGTCCACACATAGGTCTCCCGCGTGAGTTCGCCTTCTGCGGCCATCCGGGCCATCCGCGCCTTGGAAAACGGACCCTTCGTCTGGCCCCCTTCAGCGGTGTGCCAGACGTGTTCGACCGGTGGCGGTGTGTTGCTGCCACCTGCCGAGGGCCGGGCACCCCAAGGGCCTTGCCCGGCTGCCATGTTGCCCATCTGTAAACCCATCGCAGCCCCAAGGCCGGCCTGCATCGCATCGCCTGCGCCGCCACCTTCGCGCCCCAGCGCCTCAGCGGCCTGAAACTGCATATAGTTATTGAGGTTCCCGACCACGCCCATCGAAGATCGCTTGTCCATCACCGCCTCGACTGCGGGGGGCAGCGATATGTTTTCGATGTAAAGTTCGGGGATCACCAGGCCGTATTCCGCAACCTGGGCCGAGATTTCCTTGGCCACGATGTGGCCCAGCTCGCGCGTGTTAGCGGCCATATCCAGGACGGGAATGCCGGACTTGGCGAGCGAGCGCGACATTTCCTGCACGATGATGTTGCGGATCTGAAAGCTGATCTCGTCCATCGTGAACTCGCCGTCGGTGCCAACGATTTCGACGAGGAACTTGGCGGGGTCCGCGACCTTGGCCGAATACGTCCCAAAGGCGCGCAGGCGAACAGGTCCAAATTCGGGATCGCGGCAGATGATTGGGTTTTTGGTACCCCACTTGAGGTCGTTGTAGCGGGTCGTGTTGACGAAATAGATTTCCGATTTGAACGGACTTTTGAATCCGTGATCCCAGTGCTGAAGCGTCGTCATGATTGGCATGTTATTGGTCTCAAGCATGTAAAGACCGGGGGTGAAGACATCAGCCAACTGCCCCTCGTGTACAAAGACCGCTGCCTGACCCTCGCGGACTGTCAGCTTGGCGCCATACTTGATCTCGTGGCCTTCGCGTTCGAAGCGCCAGACCATGGTGTCGCGGGTGTCGTCCACCCAGTGGATGACATCGATGAATTCACCGGAGAGGAAGTCGAAAATACCCATGTGGGGTCTCCTTTGGTCAGGATCAGAGCGGGCCTTGAACGGCCTCACGTGCAAGAATGCGCACAATCGGGCGCGCGGTGTCCAGCCCCATGCCAGGGGCCAGGCGGGTGTCATAGAGCATGCCCAGAAGGGCGTCGTCATGGTTGGTCAGCAGTGCAAATTCATCGTCATCATTGAAGATGGAAGGGCGTGCATTGGGGCTGTCGTTGGCCAAACCCAGCCCTTGTGCCAGTTCCTCGTGAATGCAGGATAGGCGCAAGAGGTCGGGGTTTTCGGCCCGGATGACGGCGACGGCGGCTGTATAGGCCGTGCGTTCGGCGCCGCTGGCATAGGCGGCCACTGCGCAATACGCATCGTCGGGCAGGTTGCGCAGGGCAGCAAGATTGGCTTGGGTCACGCCGGGCAGGCGAGGTGCTATTTTGTCCAGCGTTTCGGCGCGGTCATCTTCGCTGGCGAAAACCACCATGAAATTGGGAGTGCCTGCCGTCGACACCGGGTGTCCAGTGCTGCGAGCCAACCGAGCCGCGAACGCTCGTACATCAGCGCGGTCCTGTATTCGCTGGCTGGGAGGAACAGATGGCCCAAACGCAATCCCGATGCGCACCGGCCCGGACCAGCGGCGCAAGTCGCTTGGTCCACCGCGCGGCGCACCATTGCGCGCATATTCGTTGAAAAACACGATCTGTTCAAAGTTGCGCGCCAGCATGTTGGCCGTAAAAGGCGTATCCGGCCCGCCCCCATCCTGACGCAGCAGGCCGGAGGTCAACTGGCTTGACTGCACTTGGGTGAGGTATTGGCGCAGGGTCGCGCTGCGTTCGGACGTGGCGCGTTGCGGGATTGGGTCTGCGAGGCCGGCAGAGGCGGGGCTTGCCTGTGGGTTCAGCGACGAGTCTCCAGGTGGCATGTCACAGGCCGCAAGAAGAGTAAACGCAGCAAGGCCACGCCATACTCCCCCTTTGATCCAGCCCCATGTCATGCGATGTGATCAGCTGGGGACGGCCGTGCCAGACGTGTCGCCAACTCCGTCTTTGCGCGCCTTGGCCGAGGCCAGTGTGTCGCGTAGCTCGGCCTCCATCTTCTTGAGGTCTTCCTCGGCTGCGGCGCGTTTGGCTTTGCCTTCGTCGGCGATTTTGAGGCTGTCCTCGATGGTCCCGATTAGATCGGCATTGGCCTTTTTGACCGCTTCGATGTCGAAGACGCCCCGTTCCATTTCGGTGCGGATCGCTTTGTTGCTTTCACGCAGGTTGGCCGCGTTTGAGGTCAGAAGCTCGTTCGTCAGATCATTTGCGTCACGCACAGCGGCGGCGGCCTCTGCACTGCGTTGGATGGTGACGGCTTGGGCCAGTTGGGTTTCCCAGAGAGGCACGGTGTTGACGAGGGTCGAGTTGATTTTGGTCACAAGTGATTTGTCGTTTTCCTGAACCAGACGGATCGAAGGCAGTGACTGCATTGTCACCTGACGGGTCAGTTTGAGGTCATGCACCCGGCGTTCCAGATCGTCACGCGCGGCACGCAGGTCGCGCAGTTCTTGCGCCACCATGACCTTGTCGGCTTCGGCGGCGGCTTCGACATCTTTTTCCTTGGCGGGGATCGTTGTCTCGTCCAGTTCTTTGATCTTTTCCGCGCCCGCGGCAATGTACAGCGCGAGTTCATCATAGAACTGGAGCGTCTTTTCATAGAGCAGATCGAGGGATTTGATGTCTTTGAGCAGGGTATGCTCGTGCTCAAGCAGGTTGTCGGTGATCTTGTCGATCTGGGCTTGGACTGTTTCAAACTTAGCCGTGAATTTGGCGAAGGGTGCTGCGCGTCCGATCAGCTTTTCCCACCATGACCGGTCGCGGCGCACATCAAGTTCTGAGATCGAGAAGCCTCGGATCGTGGTGACGATCCCGCGCAAGCTATCGCCTGCCGGTCCGACATCTTTGTTGCGCACATCCGTTAGCATCGCCTGAGAGATTTCCTGCAACTCGGCTTGCGCTGCAGACCCGAACGAGACGATGGAATTGGTATCACCCATATCAATCTCGTCCATGCGGGCGCGGATTTCGCTGCCCACAGGCGCGTCGGCCTCGGCCAGTGGCACGATGGCCCCTGCATCTTTGGGTTCGGGAAGGACAACAGCAGTCACTTCTTCGACTGCGGCAAGGGTGGCTTCGGCCTTTTGGCGGACGGTGTCAGACATGTTGGGGTACCTTGTTCCTTAATTAAATATTGTTTGTTGGGGTGCGTACCCCTTCGCGTTGCAATCGGTCTCGCAGCACGTCGATTTCGATGTTCAGATCGCTGCGGTCGTCGACCAGTAGCTTGCGGGTGCGCGCGGCAAAGTTGTCGCTCAGATCGTCCAGCAGATCGCTGTAGTCGGCGCGGGCTTGAGTGTCGCGGGTGCGAGAATAGATGTCCGCAAACTTGATCGTCGCATCGCGTGCGCCGATCAGATAGACGCCCAGATACTTGCGCGCCGCTGTCAGGTCGCGCGGATCTTCTTCGACTGTGCGGATCAGGTCGCGGGCAGTGGCTTGGAATTTTTCGAGCTTCAGGGCAATCTGGCGATCTTCGGCACGTTTCATAGCATCGGTCATTGCCGCGAGATGGGTTTCAGCCTCGTCCACGACGCGGGCAACGCGGTCTTGTTGGAATGTATCGATGCCTTCCATTCCCTTGTCTTGCAAAGGGTCGATCCCAAAGGCGGCCAGATGCAATCCGCTGGCGGCGACACCAAACAGTATGGGGGCAACCAGACCGGGTTCATTACGATACGCTGCCATGGCAATGCCGATACCCGTCAGAACAGAGGAAAACAGCTTGCGTGGGATGGCTGGGCGGCGTGCCACTTTGCGCGAGATATAGGCCGCTTCGGCAACCAACCCACCGCGCAAGAGCCAGGCGGCGAGGGTCAGCAGCCCTGCCGACACAAGGGCCAGTGTCAGGTTCATAGCGCCGTCATTCAGCGCAAGAAATACCATGGGGATTGCGGGAATGAACAAAATGTTGGCACGTGCGCCAACCGGACTTACCTGCGCGCCCTGATAGGCGCTGCGTTCTTGCGATGCAGAATCGTCCGTGTTGCCATCGGGACTGTATTTTCCACCAAAGCGTTGAGCCATGCGTCAAAGCCCCCCGATCAGGCCGGTGGTCACGCCGAACATCAGCGCAATCAAGACCGCATATGCGATTTTTTGAAACGCAGTTGGTTGCATTACAGTCCCCCGACCCAATGAATGTTTCGATTATATGTGCTTTGTGTCTGTCGCACTAGTGTGGAGCAGTCCCTTACAAGGTGGTCTGCCATTCTTATCTCAGAAAGGTATGATAGTGCGATGGGAGCACAAGGGGGAGTTTTGCATTTGATTTGGCAGATTTAGCGCGGTTTGCGCTTTCGCACCGGTCTTTTGGGACTGGGTTTGGCCGTACCTGTCTGGTCGCTGGCTTCGATCCCAAGTTGGTCGCGTACGATCTTGCGACGTACCTCTTCAACTTCACCAGCCTTCAAATCGCCCAATTGGAAGGGCCCATAGCTGATGCGTATCAGCCGGTTTACGGTAAGCCCAATACTGTCCATGGCGCGGCGGATTTCGCGGTTCTTGCCTTCGCGCAGGCCCACGGTCAGCCAGGCGTTTGCCCCTTGTTGGCGATCAAGGGTGATCTGCATCGGCTGGAACCGCTCGCCCTCGACAGTGATCCCTTTGCGCAATGGCTCAAGATCGCGGTCGGTAGGTCGCCCGTTGATCCGGACGCGGTACCGCCGCATCCAACCAGTGGAGGGCAGTTCAAGTTTGCGTTTGATCCCGCCGTCATTGGTGAGCAGCAGAAGCCCTTCGGAATTGATGTCGAGCCGTCCAATGGACATCACGCGTGGCATGTCTTCGGGCAAGGCGTCATAAATGGTGCGCCGTCCTTTTTCATCCGCGTCCGATGTCACAAGGCCAACGGGCTTGTGATAAAGCCACATGCGTTCGGGCTCGGGTTCTTGCAGGGCTTTGCCATCTACAACGATGCGGTCGTCGGGGGTGACGTTCAACGCGGGGCTATCGATCTGCTTGCCGTTCACGGATACGCGGCCTGCGGCGATGATCGTTTCGGCGCCACGGCGCGATGCGAGGCCAGCGCGAGCCAGTACTTTTGCGATGCGGTCGCCTTTTGGAGGGGTGTCAGTCATGAACAGGCCATAGCGGTGGCTTGCGCTGCTCGCAAGGGACGTGGAAGGTGAGGGCATGGAGTTTCGCTCATTCATGGACATAGCGCTGGAAGAGGCGCGCAGCGCTGGTGGGCGCGATGAAGTGCCTGTCGGGGCGGTAATTGTGTCGCCTGCGGGTGAGGTTGTGGCCCGTGCCGGGAATCGCACGCGCGAATTAAACGATCCCACCGCCCATGCCGAGGTGCTGGCGATACGGGCTGCCTGTGCCGCTGCGGGGTCCGAGCGTCTGGGCGGCCATTCTTTGTATGTGACGCTCGAGCCTTGTGCGATGTGCGCCGCCGCCATCGCAGCGGCGCGGATCGAACGTCTTTATTACGCAGCATCAGATCCAAAGTCGGGCGGGGTGGCGCAGGGCGCGCGCGTGTTCGCGCACCCGCAAAGCCATCATGTACCACAGATTTACGACGGGATAGCAGCGTCCGAAGCCGAAGAATTGCTGCGCGACTTCTTTGCCGCCAAACGCTAGACAGCGCGCGCATCTTCGCGGCAGGGTAGAGGTACATTTCAAACCAACCCAAAGGTTCGCCCCCATGTCATATAGCATTGAACAAATCGCCGCCGATTACACCGCCGCGTGGAATTCCAAATCTCCTGAGGCTGTGGCTTCGTTCTATGCCAAGGACGGCGTGATCGTGATCAATCGGGGCCAACCGTGGGCCGGGCAGGACCGCGTCGCTGAGATGGCGGCTGGGTTTTACGCTGACGTGCCCGATTTGACCTTGACGTGTGACGAGGTGCGCCCCGCGGGCGCCCATGTGATCTTTGTCTGGACTTTTACGGGGCATGATGCGGGTACGGGCAATCCGCTGGAAGTCAAAGGCTGGGAAGAGTGGGACATGGACGCCGAGGGTAAAGTCAAATCCTCGCGCGGGTGGTTCGATGGCGATGACTATGCGCGCCAAGTGGCCGGCAGCTAGTCCAGCACATAGACCGACTGTGTGCCGCTGATGCCTTTGAGGTCGACTTCGATTGGGTCCGAATAGGCGAACCCGGTGCTCACCATCAGTCGCGTGGCGTCCGACACCCGGGTTTGGCCGGGCAGGGCAGTGTCGGCGATCCGGGCGGCCTTGTTCACTACGGTGCCAAAGAAATCGTCCTGCGCGCGGATCACTTCGCCTGTGTGTATGCCGATGCGGATTTCGATTGGAGGTTCGGTGATGGCGGCATTGACCTGCGCCTGAATGGCTTGCGCTGCTGTCAAGGCCGCGCGGGCAGAAGAAAAGGCGGACATGGTCCCGTCGCCCAGCGATTTGACCAAATCGCCGCCATGGGCGTCGATCTCTGCGGAGACCAGCTTCATGTGGGCGGAAAGAGCGGTCATCCACACACGATCTCCTGCGGCCTGCGCAAGGGCGGTGGAATTGGCGATGTCGGTGAACATGATCGAAGCCAACCCTTCGGTGCCAAAGTCATGCGCACTGGCTTGTGCGGCGTCGATCAGGGCAGAAAACGCGCTGTGCTCGACCCCCATCTTTTCCATGTTGCTATCGGGTTGGCTAATATGGTGCTGCACCATCTTCCAGCGGCCTCGTTCCAGCACAAAGACAAAGGTGGCCCGGTGTGTGCCGCTGGTTCCAGTGCCGGGAAAGTAGAACGTGCTTTTGTAGTTGGCCCAACCGGTGTCTCCGTTTTCCCAGGCATCAATTTCGACGTCTTCTTCGATGAAGTCGGGCACTTCGGACATGTGATCCGCTATCCCGTCGCGCACCAACTGGCCCCGCCAACTCTCTCCGTCGGCGGTCCCGATGTAGATCAGCGCTTCGGATTGGGACAGGTAGTGCGGCAAATCACTGACCGTGTGTGTGCGGATCAGATTGGTCCAACGCGTGACGATACTGGCGATTTCGGGAGATGGTCGGATCATGGCTTCCACGTGAGGCGGTAAAGCGTTTGCTCTCCCGTTATTCCTTTGAGGTGCACTGTGATTGCCTCGGAAAAGCTAAGGCTTTCATCCGTCCCCACCATCATCCGAGTGACGTTGGATATGCAAACTTCACCCGGGCCGGCGGCGGCGGTGATGCGGGCGGCGGTGTTTACGACAGTGCCGAAAAAGTCGTCATCCGATTGCACGACATCGCCGGTGTGCAAGCCGATGCGCAGACCCAACCGGGGTTCACTGGTGTCTGCGTCAAGCGACGTCTGTATGTCGCGCGCTGCTGCGAGCGCGCTACGGGCTGAGGAAAAGCTGGACATTGTCCCGTCCCCCAAGGACTTCACGAACTGCCCGTCATATGCTTCCACATGTCTGCGGATCATGGCAAAATGGGCTGTTATGATTGGGGTCCAGACTTGGTCACCGAGTGCTGACGCAAGCGTCGACGATCCAACGAGATCGGTAAACATAACCGAGGCCAGCCCCTCACTCTGGGTCAGCGAAAACCCCTGCTGGGCAGCATCCACTAGGTTTCGAATTGCATTGTGTTCGTGTCCGGTGATTTCCATATTGGGGGTGGGGACCGACGCGTGACGCTGCACGATCTTCCAGCTTCCGTTTTCCAAAGAAAAGATCAGCGTGGTTCTAAACACGACCGTCACATCGGGGCGGTTGGCAAACCTGAACATGTGGGAAAAGCAGGACCAGCCCGTTTCGCCTTGTTCAAAGGCTTCTGCCTCGAGTTCTTCCTTTTCAATGACTGCCGGTACTTCATCGAAATGTGCACCGATTGCACGTCGGACAGACTGACCAGACCAAGACTCGCCCTCCGCCGAACCAACGAACCGCAGATGCTCTGTCGACGAAAGGAAATTTTCCAACTCACTGTGTTTGCGTACCACGATCGCTTTGTACCAGCGCCGCGAGACGGCGAGCAATTCGGGTGAAGGTTTGATCATGTCTGCCATGTCAAACCGTGTACCATGTGGCTTCCCTCGAATCCTTTCAACTGCACCTCAGTGCTGTCAGCAAAGATGAAGTCCTGAGCGCCGCCAATCATGACGCGGGTAGCATCGGATACAAGGATTTCGTCGGGTGCTGCGGCGGTGGCAACGCGCGCTGCCTTGTTTACGACGGTGCCAAAGAAATCATCGCCCGCTTCGATCACATCACCTGTGTGCAGTCCGATGCGAATGCGCAGACGCGGTTCTTCTGTTTGGGAGGCAAGCTTGCGTTGGATCCCTTGGGCGGCGCGCATGGCACTGCCTGCGCTGGCAAAGGTCGACATGGTGCCGTCGCCAAGCGATTTGATCAATCGCCCCCCGGCAGCACTGATCGCCCCACTCAATTCATCGACATGTGCATTTACAACCTGGGTCCAGCGTGCGTCGCCAATCGCCTCAGCCAGCGACGAACTGCCCACGATGTCGGTGAACATTACTGTTGCACTGCCACTGCGTCCGACGTTCAGGTCAATATCGCGCGCGGAATGAACGAGATCGTTGAAGGCGTTGTGATTGACGCTCATGATCTTGTGATCGTCGTTGGAAAACGAGCTGTGCACGTGATGTGCCTTCCAAATCCCTTCTTCGAGGCGAAAGACGATAGAGACCCGCCAATGCGTGGTGTTCCCCGTTTCCCGGTGGCGCAAAGTACATTGCGACACGGCCCAACCTGTGCCTCCAAAGTCATGGGCAATCAATTCGGGGTCGTCCACGGCAATATTGCGAATTTCACCGATATGGGCCTCGATACTGTCTTGCAGGTGGCGCCCCGAGATGAATTCGTGGCGCGCACTGCCGACGTATGTGGCGCTTAGATCGCGGCTGAGCAGATTGCGCACCGTGCGCCCGTCGCCCGAAACCGTGGCGTTCACCCAACGCTTAAGGATCGCAATCAGTTCGGGGCTCGCGGTCGTCATGATGCCCATTCCAGTCTATAAATGAGGTGCTCGCCCTCGAGTCCTTTGAGGCGCATGTTGGTGGCGTCATCAAAGGTGAAGTCAGCCTGCCCGCCGATCATGGCGCGGGTGGCGTCGGAAACCCGGATTTCGTCTGGGCTGGCAGCGGCCGCCACCCGCGCAGCCTTGTTCACCACGGTGCCCAGAAAATCGCCCTGAGCCTCAACCACATCGCCAGTGTGGATGCCAATGCGCAGGCGCAGATGGGGTTCGGTCTGGCCACCGGCCGTGTCTTGCATGATGGCCTTGGCTGCTTGCATTGCCGCACTTGCCGATCCGAAGGTAGAGAGCGTGCCGTCACCTAGTGATTTGACCAGATTTCCGCTATGTGCGGCCACTTGCGCTGTGATGGTGGCAACATGGCCGGTGACAATCCGACTCCATTTTGCGTCCCCAGTGGCTGCCGCTAGTGCGGTGCTGTCCACGATATCGGTGAACATCACCGACGCAATTCCAGTGTTGCCCAGAATGATCTCGTCCTTGCCTGCAGCGGCGGCCAGTTTTTCCAGATGTGGTGAGGCATACCCCATCGCTTCCATGTTCGGTTTTGGGTTGGAGTTGTGGATGTGCACGATGCGCCACACTGCGTCTTCAAGCGAAAAAATGAAGGTATTGCGGAAATTCACCCGCATATCCGCTTCGGGTGCGAAAATAGTCAGCGTCGTGTAGGCCCAACCAAAATTACCCGCCTCGTAACCCGTCGCCTCAACGTTTTCGGGCACGAGCTTCACTTGTCCGTTTGTGAACGCGGCAAACGAGTCGCGTACGGCGTCACCGACAAATAATTCGCCTTCGTCCGAGCCGATGTACGTGACCGCATCCGATGTTGAAAACAACTGAGTGACGGCCAGCGAATTGCGCCCAGAATAGGTGTTTATCCAGCGCTTTGCGATGGCCGCAAGTTCAGGCGAAAGGGTAAAAGGGTCACTGAATGTGCTCACAAGGTGATCGCCTGCAACACTTCGGGCTCAATGACATTGACGCCCGGCACGCCGGCCTTCAGCGCATCCGCGCTTTGTTCCAGCAGCGGAAAGGTGCGGTAGTGGCAAGGGATCACTGTCTCGAAGTTAAAAAAGCGTTTGACCGCATAGGCTGCTCCCGCCATGTCCATGGTAAAGTACCCACCTGCTGACAGGATGCCGATGTCCGGTTTGTAATAGTCCCCGATCCAGTCCATGTCGGCCATGATGTCGGTGTCGCCTGAGACGTAGATAACCTTGCCTTCCCCCTTGAGGATAAAGCCGCATTCCGCGCCCATATAGACCCCGCGTCCGTCCACATCGATAGATGATGAGTGCGAGGCAGGAACCAGCGTGGCCGTGACATTGCCAAGTGCGATGGTGCCGCCCTTGCCATAGGCGTGACCCTCGATCGCCCCCAACCCGTGCAAATGTTTGCCCAACTCGTAGACGGCGGAAACGGGCGCGCCGGTGTTTTGGCTGATCTCGACCACATCAGCGGTGTGATCGAAATGGCCGTGGGTGATCAGGATGTGTGGCCCCGTTAATGGCTGCATCGCCTTGCCCTTCGGGCAGCATCGGGTTGCCGTTGATCCACGGATCGATCAGCAGCACTTGATCCCCGATTTCGATCCGAAAGCTGCCATGGCCGAGCCAGATGATGTTCATATCGATGTCTCCTTGAATTGGCCTACCTTAGCGTGGGTTTGAAATTTCGGGAGCCTCCGGCGGGGATTTTTTTGAATCAGAGAAGCCGGGGGGACGTGCAATGCAAAGGTTTGTGCGGGCTTGGAGAGCGTATGGAATTGTTGCGCGAGATTGATGGGTATTGTGAGCGATTGGATGCGTCCTATTGGGCGGAGCCGGTCAATGCGGTGACCAATGCCGCATTTATGGTGGCCGCCTTTGTGATGTGGCGGCGCAGTGCGGGTGTTCCGCTGGCCCGTGCCTTATGCGTTGTGTTGGGTGTGATTGGGGTGGGGAGCTATCTGTTTCACACTCATGCGCAAGTCTGGGCGGCGATTGCCGATGTCACCCCGATCCTCGGCTACATACTGCTCTACATCTTTGCGGTGAACCGGGATGTGTGGCGGATGCCGCGGTGGATGGCTGCGTTGGGCACTGTTGCGTTCATCCCCTATGCGCTTCTGACGGTGCCCATTTGGCAAAACTTACCTGTTTTGGGGGTATCAGCAGGTTACATTCCCGTGCCGGTGTTGATTGCCATCTATGCTGTTTTGCTGTGGCACCGGTATCCGGAACTTGCCTGCGGGTTGCTGATTGGGGTTGGCATTTTGATACTGTCCCTGACATTCCGGTCTATTGACGAAGCCTTATGCGATCGTCTGCTTATAGGCACCCATTTTGCCTGGCATTTGCTCAATGCGCTGATGCTGGGATGGATGATCGAAGTCTATGTGCGCATATCCGCGCCCATCCTCTTGAAGGCGTGGAACGCGCGCGCTAAAGCGTGGCGACTGACAATCGAAGGGTTTCCTGATGTCCATCGACGAAAGCACTGCTGCACGCGTGGCGAAACTTGCCCGCATCAAGGTCGAGCCTGAGCGCCTGACGGCCCTCGCGGCTGAGTTCAACACGATCCTCGGCTTTATCGAGCAGTTGAGCAAGGTTGATGTGGAAGGTGTCGAGCCGATGACATCTGTGACCCCGCAGCGACTCAAGCGCCGCGAAGATGTTGTGACAGATGGCAGCCAGCAAGAGGCCGTTCTTACCAATGCGCCCGATGCGCGCGAAGGATTTTTTGCTGTGCCGAAGGTGGTTGAGTAATGGGTGATCTGAACAAACTGGGACTGGCCGAGGCGCGTGATGCGTTGCGCGCCGGGGATGTTACGTCGGTGGAACTGACGGACGCGTGTTTGAGCGCGATTGACGGGGCAGGGGTGCTCAACGCCTTTGTCCACCACACGCCCGAAATTGCGCGCACGCAAGCCGCAGCTGCAGATGCTCGCATCAAGGCCGGAGACGCCCCGGCCATGTGCGGACTGCCTATTGGGATCAAAGACCTGTTCTGCACCAAAGGTGTGCCGTCCCAGGCCGGGTCGCGCATTCTTGAAGGCTTTCTGCCTCAATACGAAAGCACGGTGAGTCAGAACCTGTTTGATTCTGGCGCGGTTATGTTGGGCAAGCTCAACATGGACGAATTCGCCATGGGTTCGTCCAACGAAACCAGCGTGTATGGCAATGCTGTGAACCCGTGGAAAGTCGACAGCCGTCAGCTTACACCGGGCGGGTCGTCCGGTGGCTCGGCGAGCGCTGTGTCCGCAGATTTGTGTTTGGCGGCCACAGGCACCGACACAGGCGGGTCCATCCGCCAGCCAGCAGCCTTTGTCGGCATCACTGGGATCAAGCCCACGTATGGGCGCTGTTCGCGCTGGGGTGTTGTGGCGTTTGCATCCTCATTGGATCAGGCCGGACCGATGACCAAGTCTGTGCGTGATGCGGCCATTATGCTCGAAGCGATGTGCAGCCATGATCCCAAGGATTCCACGTCTGCCGACCTGCCAGTGCCGAATTTCGAGGCGATGCTGACTGGCGACATCAAAGGCAAAAAGATCGGTATTCCCAAGGAATACCGAATGGACGGCATGCCGGACGAGATTGAGACGCTGTGGACCAATGGCTCCGCGATGCTGCGTGACGCGGGTGCTGAGATTGTCGATATCTCCTTGCCCCATACAAAATACGCGCTGCCAGCGTATTATGTGATCGCGCCTGCCGAGGCCTCGTCAAACCTCGCCCGTTATGACGGTGTACGTTATGGGCACCGCGCGCGTCTGGACCAAGGCGACGGCATCACCGAGATGTATGAAAAGACACGCGCCGAAGGGTTCGGTGCCGAAGTGCAACGCCGCGTGATGATTGGGACTTACGTGCTGTCGGCGGGCTTTTATGATGCCTATTACAACCGGGCCCGGCGCGTGCGGACACTTATCAAAAAAGACTTTGAAGATGTGTTTGCCCAAGGGATTGATGCGATCCTGACCCCGGCCACACCGTCGGCGGCATTTGGTTTGGGCGAAGCATCGGATGACCCTGTTGAAATGTATCTCAACGACGTCTTCACGGTCACTGTCAACATGGCCGGTCTTCCCGGCATAGCGGTGCCTGCAGGGCAGGATGCGCAAGGGTTGCCGCTGGGGTTGCAACTGATTGGTCGCCCTTGGGAAGAAGGCGATTTGCTGAACACCGCTTACGCGCTGGAGGCACGGGCCGGATTTGTGGCAAAACCCGAAAAATGGTGGTAGGGGTCGCAAAACAGCACCCAAAAAGGGTTGAGCAGAAATGACGATCCGATACCCCCTGATCTTGTTCGCCGTGAGCGCGCTGGCAGCGTGTCAGCCTGCCGTTCCTGACAGCGGTGCCGGCGTGGTCGACACCGGGCGCGGCGTGGGCTTTGACAGTCCCGAAAGCTTGGCTGCACGACAGGCACGTGACGCGGAGTTGTCCGGAACAGCCATCGACGCTACGACATCCGCAACACAGAGCGCGGGCACAATCCGCGCTGTGAGCGACCCGGCTGGGCTGGATGCAGAATTGGCGCAAGTGGCGTCTCAGAACGACGCCGATGCCGCGCGCGCCAACTCTGGGCAAGCGGTGGTCAACGCCAGTCCCTCAAATTCGGCTCCGGTGATCCTGAACAATCCTGGTATTTCGGACGAAAACAACTTTGATGCTGTTGCGTCGCGCCAATCCATCGAAAGCGATGCAGCACGCATAGCCTCCAATCGTTCGCAATATGAAGTGATCCAACCTACGGCGCTTCCGACACGCAGCGGCAGCACGCAGCCAAATGTGGTGCAATACGCCCTGGAAACATCGCATCCCCGCGGTACAAAAGTGCACCGTCGGACAAACATCGCCTCAGCTTCGCGTACACAACGCAATTGCGCGCAATACAACTCAGCTGATGAGGCGCAAATCGACTTTTTGGCATTTGGCGGACCTGACCGGGATCGCAAGGCGCTGGATCCGGATGGTGATGGATATGCCTGCGGTTGGGACCCGGCCCCGTTCCGGCGTGCCTCTGGCGGCTGAGCGGGACGGTGGAAATCCACCAACATCCATCGCCAAATTGCGGCCCACGTCGGGACGGGTTGAGTCCGCAATTTGTTGTGCTGCACTATACGGCCATGGCCAGTGCGGATGCCGCATTTGAGCGTCTTTGTGATCCAGCATACGAGGTCTCGGCGCATTACGTGATCTGCAAAACGGGCCGCGTGACACAGCTGGTCGGCGAAGGGATGCGGGCCTGGCATGCGGGCGCAGGCGAATGGAAGGGGCTGCGCGATATCAATTCGCGCTCCATCGGGATCGAGCTCGACAATGATGGGCAGGGACCTTTTGCAGCACCGCTGATGCACAGCCTTGAGGCGCTGCTGGAACGGATTTTGTCCGGTTGGAACATCCCGCCACACAACGTGATTGGGCATTCAGACATGGCGCCGGGTCGGAAATTCGATCCCGGCCCATGGTTTGACTGGGCACGGTTGGAGGAGCGGGGGCTGGCAGGGAAGCGTGGGACGGACCCCGGGCCAACAGATGTCTCTCTTGGGGATTTCGCGACTTTTGCGCGAGACGCGGGCTATACGGCGGATTCGGACGCTGAAACACTTCTGGCTGCCGTGCGCCTGAGGTACCGCCCGTTCAAATTGGGCCCACTCGAACCCGAAGATTTAGCCCCCTTAGGTCACACAGCGCTCTGAACCTGATCGCGATCCCCAGTTTTTTCTGACGAAAATTTCCACCGCCGGAGCCGCGGCATCTACTGCAAACGCACACCTACCCATTGACGCGACCCACGAGCCCCGCGTATGCGCGTCCAGCGCGGAGGGGCGGATGACCGCGGCAGCAATGTCGAGGAAAGTCCGGACTCCCAAAAGACACGGTGCCGGGTAACGCCCGGGCGGGGCAACCCGACGGACAGCGCCACAGAAAACAAACCACCGGCCTACGGGTCGGCCAGGGTGAAACGGTGGGGTAAGAGCCCACCGGGGGGCTGGCAACAGTCCTCGCATGGCAAGCCCCACCGGGAGCAATGCCAAATAGGGACCGCGTGGGCCGCAAGGCCCGGGGCTGCTTTTGCCCCAGCAGGTCCGGGTTGGCAGCTAGAGGGGTGTTGGTAACAGCATCTCAAGAGGAATGGTCATCTCGGGGCGGTTCGCCGTCCTAGACAGAATCCGGCTTACAGCCCCTCCGCGCACCTACCACTGATCGCATTGTTCGCCCTGTTGGTAACGGTCTGTGGCTAGGTGGCATTGTTTCGCCATGTACAGCCGCTTGGCCTTGTTCTTCAGGTTGCTTGCCCGACAAGACGGACCGCGACGTAAAATCCGCCACCCGGGCCTTTTCGCATGCCAGCGGGGTTGACTCGGGGTGGCCTGCGGGTAAAAGCAGCGCTCTAACGAATTTCCCGTTGGTGTCCCATTTGGCGAGCCAGCGATGCAGGAGACAAGAAGATGGCGAAGCCAACCACGATCAAGATCCGCCTGAACTCGACCGCAGGCACCGGCCACTTCTATGTGACCAAAAAGAACGCGCGCACCATGACTGAAAAGATGGTTGTCAAAAAGTATGACCCCGTCGTGCGCAAACACGTGGAATACAAGGAAGGCAAGATCAAGTAAGATCGCCTGACTTCACGATTTCAAAGGGCCGCGCCGCAAGGACGCGGCCTTTTTCGTTTTAGGGAGTTGATGGACATGCAACGGAAGTTATTCGTCCGGATCTGCAGCGCAAGTGCGACCGAACGCGCTAAGCTCTTCGCGGCGGCGCCATCTCGCGTATGTGTGTATCATCTCTTGTCACGTCCCGCAGTGCGCCGCCTTGTGGAGGGCTTACCGTGCTGATCCGACCATCGACCAAAGATGATATGGCTGCGGTGGATGCACTGTTGGCGCGCACCTATCCAAAGCTGCTGAAGGCGGACTACCCACCGTCCGTATTGGTCACAGCCTTGCCCATCATCTCGCGTGCACGGCCTGAATTATTGGTGTGTGGCACCTATTACGTCGCTGAAGAGGATGGTGCCATCCTCGGTGCCGGGGGATGGACGCCGGATGCCAAAGACAAGAGCCTTGGCCATATACGCCATGTGGTCAGCGATGACCGCGCTTTGAGGCGGGGCATTGGGCGTGGGTTGATGGAGCGAAGCTTTGCGGTTGCACGCGCGGCTGGCGTCACCCGGATGGAGTGTTGGGCCACGCGCACTGCTGTGCCGTTTTATGAAGCGCTCGGCTTTGAGGTCATTGGCCCGATTGACGTGACGCTGGCAGGTGGCATCGTGTTTCCATCAGTTCGGATGATGCGCGATCTCTAGCCGGCCGTGATCCAAAGGTGTGCCTGCGGCACTCGCCATGTTTTGTTTGGAACAACTGCACGTCCGCCAAACCAGGTCTTCCTCTCGGACAAAAAAAGGCCGGTCACTGAGACCGGCCTTTGTCGACTTGGATTTGCGGTCCGCTATTCTTGCTGGCCCATGAACATCAGCAGGAACTGGAACATGTTCAGGAAGGCGATGTAGAGGCTCAGCGCGCCGTCGTAGGCGGCTTTGTCGAGCCATTCCTGGTCACCATGGCTTGCGTGCATGATGTACGTGTTCTTGATGTCCTGTGTGTAGTAGGCAGTAAGGCCTGCAAAGATCAGGATACCGATCGCCGAAATGGCGAACATCATCGCAGGTGACTGCAGGAAGATGTTGATAACCATCGCTACGATCAGACCGATCACGCCCATCATCAGGAACGTTCCCATGCCGCTCAGATTTTTCTTGGTGGTGTATCCCCACAGGCTCAGGCCCGCAAAGGCGATCGATGTCACCACAAAGGTCTGTGCGATCGAATAGGGCGTGTAGATCATAAAGATCGTGCCCATCGAGATGCCGATTACGGCGGCGAATACGAAAAAGCCCAGTTGGACTGTCGCAGCCGACCCGCGGCGCATCAGTGCACCCCAGCCAAAGAAGATGAACGCCAGAGGTGAGAACATGATCACCCATTTCAGTGGCGACACGAACAAGGTGTAGCCAAGCGACGTCAGATACTTGTCTGCGCCGATCTGGAATTCGTTTGGAACGGTTGTGATCGAGAGGCCAGCGATGGCCCATGCCGCAAGCGCGGTGATCAGCATGCCCACGGACATTGTGCCGTAGACTTTGTTCATGTGGGCGCGGAGCCCTGCATCGATCTGGGCCGCCTGTGTTTGAGACGCTGTCCGGATCGTATTCAACTCAGCCATTTTAGACCTCCAATTGATACAAGTTGCCGGTGGTTCGCACCGGAGCGCGGATTTATCGCCCGCATTGGGGCAAATATCGGGTCAGTGGCGTTCGCTTTCAAGGCTTTTCGTACGGATAGGTGGGGGTAGGCGGCGACATTCCGACTCTTTTTGTCATAAATCGGGTCAATCTGCCGCAGCCTGCCTGTTTCGCAGTCATGCGCGCCAGTTGGCGGGCACGTCCCAAATGGGCTTGGCGGCCTCTTTGTGCGCGCTTTTCGCGGAAATACCGATGTCGGCCAAAGCGTTTGCGTCTAGTTGCGCAAGTGCGCGGCGCGAACGCCAGACCGAAAACAGGGTTGTCAGGGAAAAACGCTTGTTGGCGGAATCGGTGCGAAAGCTTGCTTTTGCGTGGTTGAAATCAGTCAGTGCCATGATGGTCTCTCCTCAGGTCATGTGATGGTTTGTTGGGTTCGCATCAATTCTGTTGATGTATATGGCGGAGTGTGGCACATTTTAAAAACGAATGTTTGTGAGGCGATACATCAAGGATTGTGATATGCGGAATTTGGACATAACCACACTGCGCTCCTTCGTGGCGGTGGCGGAAAGTGGCGGAGTTACAAGGGCAGCAGGATTTCTGCATTTGACGCAGTCGGCCGTGTCGATGCAACTAAAGCGGCTCGAGGAATTGCTGGGTCTTGAACTGTTTGACCGCTCCGGGCGCAGCATCGCGCTGACGGCTTCGGGCGAGCAATTGCTGGTCTATGCCCGCCGGATGGTCGCACTAAACGACGAGGTGATCACCCGACTTACCGATCAGGCCTATGAAGGGGAGATCACGCTGGGTGTGCCTCATGACATCGTTTATCCAGCAATCCCACAGGTCCTCAAACAGTTTCACTCTGCCTTTCCACGGGTCAAAGTGCAGTTGGACAGTTCCTTTACTCTGCGACTCAAGTCCGAATTCGCCAAAGGGGCCTGTGATATCATTTTGACCACTGAAACCGGCCTTGATCCGGGCGGCGAAGAGTTGGCGGTCAAACCACTTTGCTGGGTGGGTGCGCCCAGTGGGTCGGCCTGGAGGCAGCGCCCACTCAAGCTGGCGTTTGGGCGGCAATGCACGTTCCGTCCTCGGGTCGTGGAGAATTTGGATGAAGCGGGAATCCCTTGGGATGTCGTCGTAGAAACCGATAGCGATCGCACGATCGAGGCGACTGTAAGCGCTGATTTGGCTGTGCACACAATGATTGAGGGCACCGAGCCGCCACATCTGGATCGGATCGATCACGGTGGTCTTTTGCCCGATCTGCCGGCGCATCGCATCAACCTTTATGGCGCGTCTCGCGGCGGCGGTGAGGTGCAAGAGGCGCTGGTGGCCATGTTGCGCCGTGCCTTCAAGGTGCCGGAGCCTGTGCAATTGCGCGCTGTAGGTAAGACGTGAGGCAGGAGCTGCGATTCGCTCGGCCTTTTGTGGGGTGATGCCTGTAATGAGCCAATTCCCGCCGGTTCGATTTGCGCCAACAAAAGCACTTACGAAGGAGTGCCGAAAGCTTGGGTGGTCAACAAGATTCTCGCTAAGGTTGTGTGTCTGGAGGTGAATGCTAAAGCGTTGATACGGTATGACAATCGTTGGACGCGATCCGTATTCGTGGCCCATCGAACTTGGCAAGCGGCTGAAAAGGTTAACAAGACTCACGGAAGAGTTAACAACCTTTGGTACGCGCTGTCCCAGCGTCACTCGCCCATCGCGGGTGGAAAGCGTTGAAAACCAATTGAGTGCGGCATATGCTGAAGTACAACCTATGGAGATGTGCATAATAATGCACGCCTGGGCGAGATTGCGCTAAGTCTTAGTGTGAAGCAAACAGCAGGCTGGAACTTCGTATGGCACATACCGTTGACGTCCATGTTGGCAAACGCATTCGTCAGAGGCGTTGGCTGATCGGAATGACCCAGCAGACACTTGCAGATATGGTGGGCATCAAATTCCAGCAAATTCAAAAATATGAAACCGGTTCGAACCGAGTCAGCGCCTCCCGTCTTTGGGATATTGGCGAGGCGATGGGCGTGCCGGTGGCTTTCTTCTTTGAAGGCCTCAAAGACACGGACCAACATCCCGGCGCAGAGTCCCAATACGCCGCGCCTGACCTGCTGAGTGACAAAGAAGCGATGGAACTGGTGCGCACCTATTATGCCATTCCTGAAAATCAGCGCCGCCGCTTGTTTGAGCTTGCCCGGGTGCTGAGCGAAGTGGCCTAATCGTCCAGTCAAACTCTTTGCGATCCCAACAGGCACTTGCGTCCTTGTGACGTGTCTGGCACGCCGGATGCATGAACTACGAAATTGAAGAACTCAGGCTTGTAGCCAACGAGCTGGCAGATGCGGCGCGCGCTGCCATCCTGCCCTATTTTCGCGCTCCCGACCTTGCAGCAGACAATAAGGTACCGGGAGGCTATGACCCCGTCACGGTGGCGGATCGTGCCGCCGAGCAAGCGATGCGAAGCCTGTTGGCCGAGATGCGTCCTCATGATGCGATCTTGGGCGAAGAATTTGGAACCAAAGAAGGCACATCCGGGCTAACTTGGGTGCTTGATCCGATTGACGGGACTCGCGGCTTTGTCGCTGGGACACCCACATGGGGTGTGTTGATCGCTGTAGGCCCGGAAACTGGCCCGATCCTTGGTATCATCGACCAACCCTACATCGGAGAGCGATTTGAAGGGGCCGCTGGCACTGCACAGATGAGTGGCCCGCTTGGGACGCGTGCCATCACAACCCGGCCCACCCGTGATTTGGGCGAAGCGATCGTGTTCACAACTTTCCCTGAAGTTGGCGCTGACGTTGATCGTCTTGGGTTCGAGGCGGTGGCGACAGAGGCCAAGCTCGTGCGTTATGGGATGGATTGCTACGCCTATGCGCTTGTCGCTGCTGGGCAGGTGGATCTTGTGATTGAGGCGGGATTGCAAGCCTACGACATTCAGGCGCCAATCGCTGTGATCGAGGCTGCCGGCGGTATCGTCACTGATTGGGAAGGTGGCCCTGTCCATCAAGGCGGGCGCGCATTGGCTGCCGCCAACCGCGACATTCACGCAGCTGCTTTGGCTATCTTGCAGGTACAGACATGAGCGAAATGCTGATCCGAAATGCGGACTACCTTGTCACAATGGACGATACCCGCCGGGTACTGAACGGCGCCGATATTCTGATCCGAGACGGGGCTGTCGCGGCCGTTGGTTCTGGCCTTGTCACGGACGGCGAGGTTTTAGAGGCGGCTGGCTGTGTGATCACTCCAGGTCTCGTGAACACGCATCACCACCTGTATCAGACGCTGACCCGCGCTGTACCGGCGGCACAAGATGCACTGCTATTTGGCTGGCTCAGCACGCTCTATCCGATCTGGGCGCGCTTTACGCCAGAGCATATGTTTGTCTCGGCGCAGGTCGGGTTGGCCGAATTGGCGCTGTCGGGCTGCACAATGAGCACGGATCACCTTTATCTCTATCCAAACGGTGCGCGGCTGGAGGATACGATTTCGGCGGCGCACGAGGTCGGCTTGCGGTTTCAGCCGATGCGCGGCGCGATGAGCATTGGTGTGAGCGACGGTGGCTTGCCGCCCGACAGTCTGGTCGAAGACGAAGCCGCGATCCTTGAGGACTGTATCCGCGTGATTGACGCCTTTCATGATCCGTCCGCGTCGTCCATGTGCCGGGTTGGAGTGGCCCCCTGTTCGCCCTTTTCCGTCAGTCGAGAACTGATGCGTGATGCTGCCATGCTGGCGCGGGACAAGGGGGTCATGATGCACACCCATCTGGCCGAGAATGACGAGGACATCGCTTATTCTCTGGCCAACTTTGGCTGTCGCCCCGGACAATACGCCGAAGACCTTGGTTGGGTCGGTTCGGATGTCTGGCATGCCCACTGCGTGAAGCTGGATCCGTCCGAGATTGCGTTGTTTGCAGCCACGGGCACGGGCGTGGCCCATTGCCCGTGTTCGAACTGCCGCCTTGGATCGGGCATCGCGCCGGTGCGGGCTATGCGGGACGCGGGCGTTCCAATCGGTTTGGGGGTTGATGGATCAGCCAGCAATGATGCAGGCAATCTGGTGGCCGAGGCGCGTCAGGCGATGCTGCTTCAGCGCGTGGCGCGTGGGGCGGACGCGATGTCGGCCATGGAAGCACTGGAGATCGCGACGCGCGGTGGTGCAGATATGCTGGGCCGCCCGGAATGTGGGCGGCTTGAGGTTGGTGCCCGCGCGGATATCGCGATTTGGGATGTCTCTGGGGTGGCCTCAGCGGGCAGTTGGGACCCGGCGGCGTTGTTGTTGGCTGGCCCAACGACCGTACGTGATCTGTTCGTCGAAGGGCGTCAGGTGGTGCGCGATGGGCATGTGGTCACCTTTGATTTGCAAAGTGCTGTGCGTCGCCAAAATACTCTGGCCCGTGAACTGAGCGAGGTGGCGTAATGCGATGCGTGATTGTGGCTCTGTTGATGGTCGCGACAACGGCGCAGGCTGATCGCGCAGCGCTTGCAGTCGTGAACAACGCGCGCGCGGCGGAAGGGCGGTCCGCGCTTGTTTATGACGACCGACTGGAAACAGCAGCGCGTGCCCATGGGGAGGACATGGCCGCGCAAGGGTTCTTTAGCCACACCGGATCGGATGGGTCGGATATTGGAACGCGGTTGCGCAGGGCGGATTATGATTTCTGCTTTGGTGCCGAGAACATCGCCGCAGGTCAGAAAAGCCTCGTGGATGTGATGGCCGCGTGGATGCAGTCGCGCGGACACCGGCGCAACATTCTGCACCGCAAAGCCAAGGCTGTGGGCATCGCGCGCGTGAAGGGTGACCGCTGGGTCATGGTGTTGGCGGCACCCTGCTAGGCGGGGCGGTTTGCGAAATCGGAAAACGTGATGGAACTGTGTCAGTTTCCGCCGCGCAAAGGCTGGCCATTCACCCAGACAGACGCGACGGCACGGTCGTCTCCCATCATGATCGTCGGGAACACGGCATCCCAAACATGCGCGGCCTCATGGGCGCGTTGTGCAATCGCCGGGATTGATGCGAGGTCGAGCACACAGATATCTGCCGCAAGGCCCGGCGCGAGGGTTCCGATTTCATCACCGCGGTGCAGTGCCGCCGCTGACCCGGCCGTGGCAAGCCACAGCAACTGGGCGGCATGTACGGCTTCACCGCGCAACTGAGCAATCTCATAGGCGGCGGCCATTGTGCGCAACATGGAAAAAGATGACCCACCCCCTGTGTCGGTTGCCAGTCCCACGACCTGATCTGCCCGCGCCAGTCCCATCAGGTCGAAAAGGCCTGAGCCGATGAACGTGTTCGATGTGGGACAATGCACGACAGCCGCACCAACTTCGCGCAAACGATCGATTTCGCGCGGGGTGAGGTGGATGGCGTGCCCATAAATCCCTCGGGCGCCCATCAGCCCAGTGGCCTCGTAGGTGTCGAGGTAATCGCGTGCGTCTGGGTAGAGGTCCTGCACCCATGCAATTTCATCCACCTGCTCGCTCAGATGGGTCTGCATCAAGGCGTCCGGGTGCTCGGCCCAAAGTGCGCCAAGGGCGTGCAGTTGTTCGGGTGTCGAAGTGGGTGAAAATCGGGGCGTGACCGCGTAAATCGCGCGGCCCGTCCCGTGCCATCGGGTCAAAAGCGCTTTGCTGTCGTCATAGGCCGTTTGCGCCGTATCTTGGAGCGCGTCCGGGGCGTTGCGGTCCATACAGGTTTTACCCGCCACCACGGCCATGCCGCGCTGTTCAGCCCCTTCAAAAAGCGCATCCACACTGCCGGGGTGGATTGTACAAAAGCTGGCCACGCTGGTGGTTCCGTGATCGAGTACCAGATCAAGATACCGGTTTGCGATTGCGTTGGCATATGCAGGATCGCCTAACCGGATTTCTTCAGGAAATGTGTAGGTGTTGAGCCAGTCTATCAACCGCTTGCCCCAGGACGCAATCATGGCGGTTTGGGGATAATGCGCATGAGCGTCGACAAATCCGGGCAGGATCAATTGCCCGGTGTGGTCATGGATCTGTGCATCCGGCCCAGCGGCGGTGCGCGCGGCCTCTCCCACTGCCAGAATTTGCGTTCCTTCAATCAGAAGGGCGCTGTTTTCAAGGATGCGCACAGCACTGTCCCATGGCATGGTGAACGGATTGCCGGAGAATTGCAGCACATGGCCCAATAGAAGATGGCGTAATGTCATACCTGTCTTATGGCCTGACTGACGGCATGCTTGCAAAGCCTAAAGCGGCGCCCATTGTCAGGGGCAGGTCCGCCCCCTATTGTTTGCCTGAAATCACAGCCGAACCGATGAGGGATATCATGTCAGAAGACGTCGATGTGCAGGAGCCGGTTGGGGAGGATGCGGGCTATGTGCTTGAGCGCAAAGATGTATCTGCGATTTTATATGCGGTCGATATTGAGGATCGCGACCAGCTGATCACATTGATGGAGCCGCTGCACGCAGCGGACATCGCGGACCTATTAGAGCAGATCAACGCGTTTGATCGTGCGCGGCTGATCCGTCTGTATGACCGCGAATTTGACGGCGATATCCTGTCTGAACTTGACGAGTCGATCCGCGAAGAGGTGATGGCCGTCCTCAAACCGCATGTTCTGGCCGATGCGGTTCGCGATCTCGACAGCGATGATGTGGTCGATCTGATCGAAGATCTCGACGACGCTCAGCAAGAGACCATTCTAGACGCGCTGGAAGAATCTGACCGCGCAATGGTCGAACAGGCGATGGCGTTTCCGGAGTACTCGGCAGGCCGGCTGATGCAGCGCGAAGTTGTTATGGCGCCTGAGCATTGGACCGTGGGGGAGGCCATCGATCGACTACGCAGTGCCGATGAAAAAGATCTGCCGGGTCAATTCTATCATCTGGTTCTGGTTGATCCGCGCCTGCACCCGGTGGGCAATGTCACCCTTGGCAAGCTGATGCGCTCGCGCCGCGAGGTGTTTTTGCATGATCTGGTGGAGGAGACCTTTCGCGTCATCCCCGCCACTCAGGCCGAAAGCGAGGTGGCCTACGCGTTCAACCAATATCACCTGATCTCTGCTCCTGTGGTGGATGATGAAGGCCGTCTGATCGGCCAGATTACCATTGATGACGCGATGGCCGTGCTCGACGAAGAGCATGAAGAAGACATTCTGCGTCTGGCCGGGGTTGGCGAGGAATCTGCATTGTCGGATTCTGTGCGCGAGACCACCAAGCGCCGCCTCCCATGGCTGACAGTGAACCTGATAACGGCGATTTTTGCTTCTCTGGTTATCGCGCAGTTTGAGGCAGCGCTCGCGCAGATTGTGGCGCTCGCTGTACTCATGCCAATTGTCGCTTCCATGGGCGGAAATGCGGGTACGCAATCGCTGACGGTGGCGGTGCGCGCGCTCGCGACGAAGGATTTAACGACCGCGAACCTCTGGCGAGTCATCCGCCGCGAGGTGTTGGTGGGACTGTTCAATGGTTGTGTCTTTGCTGTGGTGATGGCCGTTGTGGGCATGATCTGGTTTGGATCTCCTCAGCTTGGATATGTGATTGCAGCCGCGATGGTGGTGAACATGGTGGTTGCGGGCTTTGCCGGTACTGTCATTCCGGTTGTGCTGGACCGTCTCGGGATTGACCCGGCGCTTGCCTCGGGCGCATTTGTGACGACCGTGACAGATGTGGTCGGGTTTTTTGCATTCCTGGGCCTTGCCGCGCTGGTGTTGTTGTGACTGCGTCGGGGTCGGCCTGTTTGCCTTTTCGGGTAAAGGCGCCCGCCGAACGACCCAGAGTGTGTGCATGGATTTGAGCGAACAAAAGGCGCAAGCGCGCAAGGCGGCCCTTCGCGTACGCAAGGCTGCATTCGATTTGGACCGGGGCGGGGCGTGCGGTTTGTTATCCTCTGTTCTTGCGGGGTATCGTGGTGTGCCCTTGGCTGGCTACATGGCAATCCGTTCTGAGATTGACCCTTTGCCTGCGATGGCAGAGGCGTCTGCCCATGGACCTGTTGGCGTGCCCGTGATCCTTGGCGCTGGGATGCCTTTGGAGTTTTCGCGCTGGACACCCGAAGGGGCGATGCGTGACGGGCCTTTCGGGGCGCGTGTTCCTGCGGTTGATGATTTCTTTGACCCCGAGATTGTGATTGTTCCACTGGTCGCATTTTCGCGCGCAGGGGGACGGTTGGGATATGGCGGCGGTTTCTATGACCGCACGTTAGAGCGGTTACGCGACAGGGGCTCCGTTTTGGCGATTGGGTTTGCCTATGGCGCGCAAGAGGCTGATGCGCTGCCTTCGGAGCCGACCGATCAGCCACTGGATTTGATTGTCACTGATGCTGAGGTGATTGAAGTCTGAAGCGGCTCTGCCTCTGCCTCTCGGCCGCCGCCCCGATGGTATTTTCGGCACGCAGAAACATGATGTGCTTGCCCCTTTGGGCGATTGCGACATATGGGGCGTCATGAACATTCTTTTTCTGGGTGATGTGATGGGCCGATCTGGTCGTCAGGCGATCACCGAACAACTGCCCCGTCTGCGTGACCAGTGGAACCTCGATTTCGTTGTTGTCAACGGCGAGAATGCGACGTCTGGCATGGGGCTTTCTGGGGCGCATGCCCGTGCACTGCTTGAGGCTGGCGCGGATTGCATCACTTTGGGTGATCATGCCTTTGATCAAAAGGACATGTTGCAGTTCATCGAGTCTGAGCCGCGCATTTTGCGCCCTTTGAACTTTTCCAAGGCGGCGCCGGGTAAGGGTGCGCGCCTGTTCACAGCGCGGGGCGGGAAGAAAGTGCTTGTGACGCAAGCGCTGGGCCAGGTGTTCATGAAACGCCCATTTGACGATCCGTTTTCGGCCCTTGAGACCGTGTTTCGCACCCATCCTTTGGGCGGAGAAGCCGATGCGATCGTGGTTGATTTTCATTGCGAGGCCACCTCAGAGAAGATGGCCATGGGACATTGGTGTGACGGACGTGCCAGCCTGATGGTGGGCACGCACACCCATGTCCCAACGAGCGATGCAATGATCCTTGCAAAGGGGTGCGGGTATCTGACGGACGCCGGTATGTGCGGCGACTATAACTCGGTCATCGGCATGCAGCGCGATGAACCCCTGCGCCGCTTTATTACCGGCATGTCGAAGGAGCGCTTTGCTCCGGCCCTCGGACCCGCCACATTGTCGGGGGTTTACATCGAGACTGACGACAAGGGCCGCACGACCCGGATCGAGATGGTACGAGAGGGCGGAGCCTTGAAACCCACCGGGCCATGACTCGGTCTGAGACCCTGTTTTGTGTCGCCATGCTGTTTGTGTTGGGGGCAGGGTGGGGCATGACGATGCCCCTGACCAAGATTGCAGTCAGCACCGGATACAAGCATTTTGGGCTGCTGTTCTGGCAGTTGGCGATTGGGGTCTTGGTCATGTCGACCATCGCGCTGGTGCGCGGCACGCGTCTGCCTTTGGGAGCCGCCCAGTTGCGGGTCTATGTGCTGATCGCGCTGATTGGATCGGTCTTGCCCAATACGGCCAGCTATCAAGCGGCAGTCCACTTGCCAGCCGGCGTTTTGTCTATTCTGTTGTCTATGATCCCTATCTGGGCTTTCCCGATCGCGCTGACTCTGGGGCTGGATCGCTTCGAGTGGATGCGTTTGGGCGGGTTGGTGGCGGGACTGTGTGCCGTTCTGCTGATCGTTTTGCCGGGGGCGGACATGTCCGGTACAATACCAGTTTTCTGGGTTCTGATCGGGCTTATTTCCGGGCTGTTTTACGCTTTTGAGGGGAACTATGTCGCCCGCTGGGGCACAGCCGGCCTGGATCCGATCCAAGTCCTGTGGGGTGCATCCCTGGTCGGGACCTTGATCGCTTTGCCGCTAGCGCTTTCCAGCGGTCAGTGGATTGATCCGCGTCCGCCCTTCGGGGCGCCTGAACAGGCGTTGGTGGCAAGTTCGATCCTGCATGTGCTGACATATACGGGCTATGTTGGGCTGGTGGGGCGTGCAGGTCCGGTGTTTGCGGTTCAGATCAGCTATTTGGTCACCCTGTTTGGCATTTTGTGGGCCTGGTTGATCCTGAGTGAGGCTTATCCGCCCGTTATCTGGGCGGCATTGGTGCTGATGTTGGTTGGCATGTACCTTGTTCAGCCGCGGCGCAAACCGGCGCTTGATGAGGACCCGGCAATACGCGAAACTGGCCTCTAGGGCTGCGCCTGTTGCGCGCCAATGGGATGACGTGTTGATGTCGCTGCTTGCTGCCTCGCCTTTAATCTCTCCGCTTTTGGCCTTGTCACTGGTCGTGGTGATGTTCGTGCTTTTCGTGCGCGAGACGTTTTCGACTGAGGTGGTGGCGATTGCGGGGGCGGCCTGCATGCTGGCCACCGGCATTTTGCCGTACGATGCGGCCCTGTCGATCTTGTCCAACCCCGCGCCTTGGACCATAGCGGCGATGTTCATCGTGATGGGTGCATTGGTGCGGACGGGTGCGCTTGATGTTTTGACCCGGACGGCTGAGCGATCTGCCAAGACACGGCCCAAGACGGCTGTGGCCTCTGTGATCCTTGCCGTCATGGCGGGGTCGGCCATCATGAACAACACGCCCGTCGTTGTGGTGATGATCCCTGTCATGGTGCAGTTGAGCCAGAGCCTTGGTGTCAAGGCCTCTCGCCTGCTGATCCCGCTGAGCTATGCGGCCATCATGGGCGGATCGCTCACCCTGATCGGGACCTCGACCAATTTGCTCGTGGATGGGGTGGCGCGTGAAGCTGGGTTGGTGGCGTTCAGTATCTTTGAAATCCTTCCGATTGGGCTTGTGGTGTGTGTTTGGGGGCTGATCTATTTGTCGATCTTTGCCCCTCGCCTGTTGCCGGACCGGGACAGCATGGCGAGCATGCTGTCGGATCGCTCGAAGATGAAGTTCTTTACTGAGGCCGTTATCCCGCCCGACAGTAACCTGATTGGGCGCGAGGTCACGAGCGTGCAGTTGTTCAAGCGCGAGGGGGTGCGGTTGATCGACGTGGTACGCGGGGACCTGTCTCTGCGTCGCGACTTGGGGAACGTGGTGTTGCAGGTCGGCGACCGGGTGGTGCTGCGCACGCAGATGACCGAGTTGCTGGGCTTGCAAGCCAACAAAGAGTTGCGCCGAGTCGATCAGGTGTCTGCGGTGGAAACCACGACTGTCGAAGCGCTCATCACGCCGGGATGCAAGATGGTCGGCCGCTCTCTCGGTTCGCTCCGTTTGCGGCGGCGGTATGGGGTGTACCCACTGGCGGTGCACCGGCGGAACCAGAATATCGGGCGGCAGTTGGATGCGCTTGTGGTCAAGGTGGGAGACACGTTGCTGCTGGAAGGGGCGCCAGAGGACATCCAGCGCCTTGCAGCGGATCAGGAGATGGTTGATGTGTCCCACCCCTCCGCACGCGCCTACAGACGTGCCCACGCGCCTATCGCGATCGCGGCCCTCGTGGGCATCGTGATTCTTGCGGCCCTCAATGTGGCGCCCATCCTTTTGCTTGCGGTTGTGGCGGTAGCTCTGGTGCTAGTCACGGGCTGTATCGATGCGGATGAGGCGTTTTCCTTTGTGGATGGGCAATTGTTGGCGCTGATCTTTGGAATGCTGGCGGTGGGGGCGGGTCTGCAGAATTCGGGGGCCATCGCGTTGCTGGTCGATGGGGTTTCGCCAGGACTTGCGATGCTGCCCGCACCTTTGATGCTGTTTGTGGTCTTTGTCATGACTTCGACCCTGACAGAGATCGTGTCCAACAATGCTGTGGCCGTCATAATGACGCCCATCGCGATCAGTTTGGGGGCGGCGCTAGGGTTGGACCCGCGCCCACTGGTGGTAGCGGTGATGATTGCGGCCTCTTGCGCCTTTGCCACGCCGATTGGGTATCAGACCAACACGTTGGTTTATGGGCCCGGCGGATACAAGTTCAGCGACTTTATGAAGGTCGGGATTCCGCTCAATCTAAGCGTGGCAATACTGGCGTCTTTGGTGATCCCGTTTATCTGGCCCTTGTGAGGGTGTCCCATGCTGGGACATGTTTCTCCCTTAGGAATTTCAATGGGTTAAAGTGGCGGACTCAGTATCTGTTGAGGAACGAAGAGGCGCTGAGCGTGGGCTAAGGTGGGCCATTGCCAGTCCGCTTGATGGCGCATCACGTATATTCTCGGGTGCTCTATAGACCTAAGATATCGCGACGATTGCCTGCTGCACCACGGCCATAAAAATCGCAAGCCCGGTGGGGCGGACTGGCCCCTCTCGGCAGAATTGGCTCCCGCCAAATCGCCTGCCGGGCAATGGATCGATAGACGCACTGCACGCTTTGTTCTGTTCTGGGTGCTTAGGTTGTGGACCTGACATGCGACCAGAAGCGGCCGTTTTCCATATTGCAGGCGAAAGTCCGACTTGTGGGACAAATGAACCGTGCAATTGACGGCCAACGACGCGCAGTCCATCGTCTGCGCATGACCAAACTCACCCCCGACGACATTACCGCCGCCGCCGCCCGCATCGCGGGCCATATCCGCCCTACGCCCGTCCTGGAGGTGGAGGTAGGTGCGCTTGGACTGCACTACCCTGTCACGCTGAAACTTGAACACACGCAAGTTACAGGCTCCTTTAAGGTGCGTGGCGCGTTTAACAACCTGCTCAGCCGCGACGTCCCCGCGGCAGGCGTTGTCGCGGCTTCGGGAGGGAACCATGGGGCCGCCGTGGCCTATGCGGCGACCAAGTTGGGTCATAGATCTGTGGTGTTCGTCCCTCGCGCTATTGCCAAGGAAGAAAAGCTGCGCCGGATGCGTGATTTCGGTGCCGAAGTCATTCTGACAGACGGCAGCGTCGCCGATTGCATGACGGAATACGCAAAGCATGCAGAAACCACCGGAGCGCTGTCAGTGCACCCCTACGACACGGCGCCCACCTTGGCGGGGCAGGGCACTATCGCATTAGAGATGGAGGCACAGACCGATGGGTTCGATACCATCATGGTTGCCACTGGCGGTGGCGGGTTGATCGGTGGCATTGCCGCTTGGCTGGGCGATCGTGTGCGCGTCGTTTCGGTCGAAACCGAAGGCACCAACACTCTTGCCCGATCCCTTGAGGATGGCCCGGACATCGACGTGGCCGCCAGCGGTGTTTCCGCGGGCTCGCTGGGCGGGCCACGATTGGGCGACCTGTCCTACACCATCATCAAGGAAAGGGTCACCGACGCAATTGTGCTGCCCGACGCCGCCGTATTTGATGCCGGAAAACGGCTATGGGAAGGAACAAGGCTGGTCGGCGAACCCGGCGCTGCGACCGCATTGGCCGCGCTCACATCGGGCGCTTACAAGCCAAGTCGGGACGAACGGATTGCTGTCCTTGTCTGTGGTGGAAACGCCGAACCCCATTGGTTTTTGGACTGACAGACATTTAAAACGAAAATTATGGTTTACCCAATGTGCTGTTTGCCACAGAAACGCGTTCTGCGCACCGCACGGGGCGTCATTGCTCTCTGTAGATTGGATCTATCAGCATTACGCCGAGGGACCATTTAGACGTCGATCAACAGTTCGCCTTCGATTTCCATGGCAAACCCAAGAGGCAAACCTGAAACGCCAATTGCTGAGCGCGCGTGACGACCAACATCTTGGCCAAAGACATCAATAACAAGATCACTAAACCCGTTCACAACGACATGTTGTTCCGAATAGCCCGGCGCGGAGGTTACCATGCCAAAAACGCGAACCCATCCCGATATTCGTGACAATTCGCCAATTTCAGCTTTGATATTTGCCAATACGGTCAGCGCCACTTCACGCGCATCGTCATATGCTTGACCCGTTGTTATATCAGCCCCCACGACGCCAAAAGGGCCACTCAGGGAACCGTCCATCGCGCTTTTGGGATGTCCTGAAAAAAGAACGCGATTGCCTCTGACATTGACAAATTCGAAGGGCAAAACCAGACCCTCGGGCAACTTTGTCGGGCGAGGTAGTTTCAGGCCCAATTCTTCCAGCCTGTTTTCAGGTGTCGACATATCTTTCCTCAGGTAACTGGATGTTCCAGTACATTAAACGAAGTGAGAATACTTGTCTCGCTTAGGGTTCAGAGCGGTCGTTCGCTGCGCGCTGGCTGAATGACTGCCTTGCGGACAAAGCGGTCATTGGCGTTTTCTGCTTCCAGCGCAAAAAAAGGCGTCAATTACTTTCAAATCCGGGCGAGATAATTGTCCCACAAAGCGTTTCTGAAAATAGTCTTTGGGTCTGTTTGCCGTTTGAATTGGCCAAATTCGCTGGCCTGCTTGTAGCCCTCAGAAAACTGAGCAACGGTCGCATGTGGCCGATAAGGCAGATAGTAGCTGCCCCCAAGTGCAAGAACCGCGTCTATGAGGTCACGGGTCATCACTTTCATATCGTTCTCTGCTCGTGCACTCATTTCCTGACTAAAGGACAATACCGATGCGATCCGTGGACCCGACGGCGCGTAGGAAAGAAGTGACACACTATCCTGCTCCACCCAGCGCATCGTGATATTCAACAATTCTTGGTAGCTGCTTGGTATAATATCTCTGCACACCGTCAGGAAATCGTTGAATCGGTCCGGGGCAACAAAATACTCATGAATAATGTCGGTACGGTCTGGCCCGCTTTCACCCAAAAGCGTCTTTACGGACTCATTCATGACACCGGATCGCGACACAGGTCCGGCCAATATTGGCCCTAAGCCAGTTTCCATGCCCCACCGACGGCGTTTCACCCATTCGTTTCCAGTCTGAGACCTGAATATCTTCCGGGTGAGATAAGAGCGATAACCGGGAACCGAAGCTTTGGGCAATTCGCCTTCGACAGCTCTGTAAGTGATAAGCAACGCATCTTTGAAAAAATTCGCACGATCTATGTTCAATCGTCCATACGCCATAGGAACGTTCCGCGCGACGTTTACAAAAGTCTCAGCAAAGTTTTCTGCGGGCATTTCATCGAATGACGGCTCCAAGAGAGCGGCTGGAGCGGCCTCCAACTCAAGTTCGATAAGTAATCCGATTAATCCATAACCGCCCATAGCCGCAGCAAAAATATCTGGATGCTCGGATCTAGATGCGGAAACAAGACTGCCATCGGCGAGCATTATCTTTATCGATCGTACTGTTGACCCCATGGGACCAAATGCAGTGGGCCATCCATGGGCGTTGACGCTGAAAGTTGCGCCGATTCCGAAATCGCTATTTGTTTGCATAACTTTCGGAGAGAGCCCGACTGGGTCTAGGGCACCAATCACATCTTTCCATCGGGCACCCGCCTGAACCCTATAAATTCCATCTCCCGCTTCTACCCAAGCGTTCTGCAAAGTGATTGCATGGCCATCTCTTGGGATCGCTTGGCCACCCATTGAATGCCGAGCGGCACCTATGTTCACAGCTCGACCGCTTTGTTTTGCTTCTGCCAATTCATTTCGAAGAGCAGAGATCAGCGCCTCGCCAGGGTCATCTTGAAGAATTATGTGCTTGTAGATTGGTGTTTCGGACAACCGCGAAGCATCGTTGAGAGTACTTTTCTCCTTGCTCGGAACAATCAAGTTCACACCATCAAGAACCGGGTTCTTTGGAGAGATCTCTCGAGTCGCCATCACTGCCGCGGCAGCGGCACCACCAGCGAGAAGTACACGTCTTGTCAGGGCGATGGTGCTACTCCTTGGTGCTACTGAAAGTTCTACGGCGAAGACAACGTCGAAGTTAATACACTAGGTTTTGGCAATCAAACGCGCAAAAGTTAATCGCCAAACTTTCCTTAGGATCAAGTCCGTTTTGGGCTCGAAGCCGCCGTTCGCTGCGGAGCGCATCAAAGTCCAATTTTTGGCGTTCCACGCTGTTCGCTTTAATGGGTCCTGAGCCTAGGACACAGAAGGTCTGCATGGCAGCCAGATAAAAACTGAAAAAGGGTCGCCCCTAAATCACTTGGGAAACAGGTAAGTTACAATAAGACGGGCGCCAAAGTCATCGGGTCCGTTCTCCGGACTTTCAGCCCAATATCTGACGCCCCCGGTAATCTGGACCGGCTGATCACCGATGGTCAGCACCTTACCAATCAGAAAGTTGATAGGAACCGTCCACTGGCTCTCGTCCCAGTTATAAACCGCTTCCGTGTTGACCGTGAAACTAACCGCTTTTTTCGTGGTGTAGGACAAAAACGGCTGAAGGAAGGTGTTGTTGATTTCCGTATCGCCACTCACGTCCCACAAATGGTTGGCCAGCGCGCCGTATGTCCACGGTCCCGTCTGTTTCAGCGCAACGGCCGTCGGACCGATGGCCCATTGATCCTCACCAAACTGATCATCAGTTGACGTCGGGAACTGGATCACCGGACCTGCGCCCCAGATCCAGCCGCCACGTGTCGGCGCTTTGGGCGAGAAAAACAGGCTTTGCAGCACATTCCCGACACCGAATTCCGTTTCGCCAGGCACAAGACCATCTCCATAGCTGAGCGGGACGATCGTGCGCGAAATCAGGTTCCAGTTTTCACCGATACTAAAGGGAATGACCGGCTGGACATTGAGTACGGTCTTTTTTCCGCTTCCATCCGCTCCGAACCCTTCATCGTAGTTCAGCTGGAACGGTAAACTGATGAGCGATGCAATCGGATTGCTCAGTTGCTTTGCAAGTTCTTCAGCTGATTGCGCAAAGGCATTCGTTGCGGCCAAGCCGCAGATGGCAACGCCGCCCAAGGCTCCTGAAATGTATTTCATGCTGCGCTCCAAACCGATTGCTCTCTCTTGAAGCTTTATGCAATGCGGCGCACCGGTCAAGCCTCGCACGTGCCGCAGGTATCGTTTGGGCGTTCAAGTTGCGCAGCGCTCAGCACGCTGTCTTTCACCCGACCGCGTCCCGCCATCCGAACTGAGGCGCGAAACCGACAAGCCTTTTTGCCTTGGCGTTGGAATAGAACGTCTCGTGCACGCCCATCTCTGCCGCCTTAATACCTTCGTAATACCGCGCCTTGATGTCATTCGTTTCCAACGCCACCGAGGTGTCGTCGTTGGCGACGTTGAACACCTCATAGCCCAGCCCGTCTGTGTCGAGGCAGCATTGCACCATGTGTCCCAGATCGCGGGCGTCGATATAGCCGAAGATGTTGCGCAGGCGCAGGTCCGGGTTTTCGATGTAGGCGGGAAAGTCAGTTTCGTACTCGTGCGGCTCGATCACATTGTTGATCCTGAGCCCGTAGATATCCGCACCCGAACGACGCTGGAAACTGTGTGCTGTGACTTCGTTGCAGATCTTGGACATGGCATAGCTGTCTTCGGGGATCACCGGGTGGTCTTCGTCAACCGGCAGGTAGTTCGGCTTGCGCGTTCCGTCCGCGAAACAGACCCCGTAAGTGGTTTCGGATGAGGCAAAGATGATCTTGCGCACCCCGGTCTTAAGGGCCGCATCGATCACGTTGTAGGTACCAAGCGTATTGACCCGGTAGCATTCAGCGTCCCCGGTGACGAGGATGCGCGGAACGGCAGCGAAATGAACAACGGCGTCGAATTTAGGAACCCCGGTTCCGGGCAGCAGGTCGTCAAAGCCCGCAATACTGGTAAGCGCGTCATAGACCTGTCCAAGGTCCGTCATGTCGCCAAGGCGGTCGTCCACCCCGTCAAGCCCCAGTGGCACCCGGTCGAAATTGACAATCCGGTGTCCTTGGTCACGGAGGTATTCGCAGGCGTGTCGCCCGGCCTTGCCCGAGCCGCCAGTAAAGAGGATGCGCATGCGTGTTGTCCTTTCGTTTTCCGCTACTCTAGGGGGCGGCGCGGATGTGGACCAGCGCTGCAAACATTTGGTTCAGAACCTATGTAAGCTGACCAAAAGCGATCATCCCCTGTGGACCAGACAAAGAACCGCTCAGTGGGACTTAGCGGCCTGATGCAATTGCAGCAAATTTCGGTGGACCCGCCCAATCAAGACCAAGAAAGTTCGCGGCACTGCGGCGCAATTTCTCCAAACCGGACGCTCACAGCCTCCCAAATCGCCAAAACTCAATCCGGCCGTTCGCTGTACTGGGGGCCGATGTCTCACATGCGGACAAAACAGTCACGATGAGCAGCCAAGGGCTTGAAAAAACGGGGGCAATTTTTAACGTGTTGGAATGACGGCAAATAAATTCAGCACAACCAAAGACATTCTCAAGTTCGAGGGCTCGGATGCTAGAGGTTATTGGAAGCGTTTCAGTATGCTTCTTGCTCTTTCGGTTGTGATTGCGACGATGGGCTTACTTAGAAACTCATCTGCCGTTGTGATTGCAGCGATGCTGGTTGCTCCTCTAATGGCCCCAATTTTGGGCGTTGCCGGTGCGTTAGTATTGGGAAGGGTTCAGAGAGCCGGGTATCTGCTTTTGGTGGTGACCCTAAGCGCGTCTGCTTGCGTAGTACTTGCGTGGTTTTTGGTCTACATGTCAGACTTTCCCAAAGGTATCTTGATCCAGGAGCAAGTGCTCGCAAGGACCGACCCAGGAATCGAGGATCTCATAATCGCGCTCGCAGCCGGAGTAGCGGGTGCCTACGTACAAATACAAAAGTCGGAGATCAGCCTATTGCCCGGCGCCGCAATCGGAGTGTCGCTGGTCCCACCTCTGTCTGCGTCAGGCATACTCCTATACTTCGGCGAGTACTTGTATGCCTATGAAGCAGCATTACTTTTCGTTACAAACCTTGGTGCAATAATCCTGTCCGCATGCGGGGTATATGTAGCATCAGGTGCTCTTGCCGCGGTTCTGAACAAGGGCAAGAGAAGAACCGGATTTTCTATAGGCGTGACGGTAACGATAGTTGGTGTATCGTTGATATCCTATCAACTGGTTAGATCAACCTATGAGAGATACTTAGAGACGAGAACAGAAGCCGATCTGGTGGAAGCACTTCAGGCTTGGGCTTACCCTACGTCGCTGGAAATCATTCGTGCAGACGTAAACGTAAAAAATTCGACTGCCGACCTTTGGTTAATAGTCGACCTTTCCTTGGACACTCAGGACCTCATAGCAACAGTTTCGGATCTTCTCCCACAACATTTAAAAGACAGACAGATCAGGACAGTTCTTAAGGAAATACTTGGGCCAGATTATGTGGTCGCGGTCAGATACCAGACCCGTATCGCAGGAAAACTGGAGTTGGCGACCGATAAAGTGACAACGGCACCTTCTCCTGACAAACCGAAGGATTAGCTCTGTCTGCGGTTTATTGGGTCAAACAAATTGAGAAATTCGGCGGCGCGGCTTGGGAAGCTTTGGGCTCTGACCGGCCCTTCGCAGCGGAGTCCCCCAAAGTCCGCTTTGCACCAAAATATCCGCTTTTGGCCCTTTGGGTTCAAAACCTAGAAAGCCAAGCCTTGGGCATCAAACTTATGGACCACATTGTCGCTGAAGTTGAGCCCCACGGGGTCTCCGGGTTTCAGAGACGCGCTGCCGTTTACGCGGACGGTCAATTGGCCTGCTGCGCCACAGGACACGATCACGAAAGTATCGGCCCCGAGGTATTCGAGCACGTCGACCGTTCCGTCGATGCGGCCTGCGCCCGCCTCTACGAGGGCGATGTGTTCGGGGCGCACGCCAAAGGATTTGGCCTCGGCTGGCAGTTGGACTCCCGGTGCGGATGCTGCTTCAGCGACATTCATGCGGGGGGAGCCGATGAACTGCGCCACGAACAGGTTTGCGGGATTTTCATACAACTCCCTCGGGCTGCCCACCTGTGCGATTTTGCCAAATTCCAGCACGACGATCCGGTCGGCCAGTGTCATCGCCTCGACCTGATCGTGGGTGACGTAGATCATCGTCGATTTGAGGGTCTGGTGGAGCTTTGCGATCTCGTAGCGCATTTCGACCCGCAGGGCGGCGTCGAGATTGGACAGTGGTTCATCAAAGAGGAACGCTGTGGGGTCGCGCACGATTGAGCGTCCGATGGCCACGCGCTGGCGTTGCCCGCCGGACAGGTCCTTGGGGCGGCGATCCATGTAGGCTTCGAGTTTCAGGACGCGGGCGGCCTCGTTCACCTTGGCCTCGATCTCAGCCTTGGGCAGGCCTGCGGATTTCAGGGGAAAGCCCACGTTGTCGCGCACCGACATGTGCGGATAAAGCGCGTAGGACTGGAACACCATCGCCAACCCGCGTTTGCTGGGCGGTTCGGCGGTGACATCGCGATCCCCGATCATGATCTCGCCGCGCGATGTTTCTTCCAGCCCCGCGATCATGCGCAGCAGGGTGGATTTGCCACAGCCCGAAGGGCCCACGAAGATGACAAATTCACCTTCGTTGATGGCAAGGTCCACGCCTTTGATGACCTGAATGTCTCCGAACCATTTTTCGACTGCGTTGAGTGAGATTGACGGCATTAGGCAGCCCCCCGGTTTTCTTCTGCATCTAGCCCGGCCCAGGTCAGCCAGATGGCTGCTGTCCAGCTGAAATCCATGCCCCCACACGCGGTTGCGTCCAGCGGATCAAAGTATTCGGCAAAGCCGTTTTTGGCGATGGCCGCAGCGGTTTCGCGCCGCAATCTGTTGTCCAGATCATGGCGGCCCATGTCGCGAAATCCGATTGCAATTAGTGCGTTGAGGAACGGCCATGAAGGGCCGCGCCAATAGCGGCGTGCATCAAAGGAGGGATGGTGCGGATCGGCCGATGGGATGCCGTAGTTGACCGCGTCCCAGACCCGCATCAAATGTGCGTCCAGTTCCGGGTTTCCCGCATTGGCCACATAGGCCAGCAATGCGCCCGAGCCGAGCACACCTGCGAATTCGCCTGTGCGCAGGTTCTTGGCGTCATAGGCACCCAGATCGTGATTCCAGATTTCGGGCAGGGCGGCGCGGAGCGTTTCGGCCCAATGCGCGATCTCCTCGGTGTCTTCACCAAGGGCCTGACCAAGAGCAATCAGGTCTTCGTGTGCGCGCAGAAGGATGAACGTAATTCCGGGGTCCGCCATCAAGAACGGGCCTTCGTCCACGATCCTTTTCTGATCCCATCCGACGCTGACACCGAACTGGACCATGGCGATGTAACGGTCGTATTGCTCTTTTTGCGGACGCATGGATGGATCGACATGGCCTGTATCGCGCCGTGTGTATGGCCCGACATTCGATCCATCGACGCCGGCCATGCCGATATCCCAGTCCGGGCAATTGTCGCGCCCGCTTTCCCACGGGTGGGTAATCGCAGCCGGTCCGTGCACGCAACGTACTTCATGCCACCAGCGATGCCATGCCAGCAGCTTGGGATAGATCGCCGCCAACCTGCCGCGGCCTGCGTTGCGGTCCATTTCCCACACACGCCGCACCATCGTCGCCGCCACTGGGGGCTGTGAGATGCCGGAGGTTGCGGGGCTTTGCCCCGTCGACCAGACATCGGGGCCGGGGAAGTAACTCGGGTCGGGTGCATGGAAGATGATATGAGGAACCATTCCGCACTCCCACTGGCTGGCGAGCAGAGTGTCGAATTCGTCCCAAGCGCGCGGTATATCAAAGGTCGCAAAGCCCCATGCTGCAAAGGCGCTGTCCCAGTTCCACTGGTAGGGGTAAAGACCGTGGGTGGGCAGCGTGTATCCACCCTTGTCGTTCTGGCGCAGGATCTGACGCGCCCGTTCGTGTAAGTCCATGGTCATCCTTTTACCGACCCTGCGGTCAGTCCTTTTGTCATGAAGCGTTCCAATCCCAGAAACAGGGCCATGATCGGCACGGTCGCAATGACCGATCCAGCCATCAGGTGCTGTCTTGGAATTTCAGAAGAATTGAGTGCTGCGATGCCCCGCGTTAGTGTGAACTTGGAGGGATCATCCAGCAGCATGAAGGCCAGCAGGAATTCATTCCACGCGATCATGAACACATAGAGTGAGACAGAGGCCAGCGCGGGCAGGGACAGCGGCAACGTGATCTTCCAGATCACTGCGAGGCGCGACAGCCCGTCCATCAGCCCGGCCTCCTCGACCTCGGCTGGCAGACCGCGGAAATAACCCTGCAGCATGTAAAGTGCGACGGGAATTGTCGTCACCGGATAGATCATCACGATCCCCCAGAACGAATTGCGCAGGCCCGTCATCGAAAAGGCGATGTAGATCGGCAGAGCCAGCACGATCATCGGCACCATGTAGATCAGCAGGATTGAGCGCGAAAACGCCGCCCGTCCCTGAAACCGCAGACGCGCGACCGCGTAGGCTCCGGGGATCGCGAAAGCCAGCGTGATAAACACTGTCAGTACCGAGATGAAGAAGGAGTTGAACAGGTACGTGCCGAAATTGAACTGGCTGAACAGTTCATTATACGACCGGAACAGTTCTGCCCCTTTGCCGATGTCGATTGAAAAATCCAGCGGGTTCTGCATCAGCTCGGACTGGTTTTTGAAGCTGGTCATCACCATGACGTAGAAGGGAATCAGCACGATTGCGGTGAAGAAGATGTAGCCGAACCCGGTCAGGAACCGGATCACCGCACCTTCGAATTCGTGCCGTGTCAGAGCGCCGGGCACCAGATCGTCTAGGATCACGCGGGCGGACACTACGAAGCCTGCCGCCAGTGCGACAGCGGCCAGTATCGCCACAAACGGCGAGGCCAGTTCGCCGATGGTGAGCGGGCCGACGTTCAGCAGGATCAGCGTCACCAGCGCGACCCCGCCAATGAGTTCGCCGATCCGCCCGCCCATCCGGTGACCGATCGCAAAGCCGATCACGCCCCCCCAAAGCAGCGAGAACAGGATGTGAGGCCGGAACGGATCGCCCGTTGCAAAGCTCATGATGATCGCAACCGTGGTCGACAGCACCACCATCCAGAGCGCGCCCAGAACCGGGCTGGTGAACCAGTTGAAACGGAGTGCTTTCATAGCCCTTCCTCCTGGCTGATATACTTGAGAAAGAAGATCGAGAACGTCAGCAGGCAGCCAAAGATGACAACCGCCACCGCAGCACCTGCGCCGATGTTCGAGACCGCAAAGGCCTGTTCATAGACGTTTACCGTAAGTGTCCGCGTACCCGCGTTTCCGCCTGTCAGCAGGAAGATGTCGTCGAACTTGTTGAAAGTCCAGATGAACCGCAGCAAGAACAACACGCTGAGGATGCCCAACAGTTGCGGAACGCTGAGATACCAGAATTGTTGAAACGGGGATGCGCCGTCCATGTCTGCGGCTTCGTACATGTCGGTGTCGATGCTTTGCATCCGGGCGAGGATGAACAGGAAGGACAGCGGGAAATACCGCCAGATTTCGAACACGGTGACCATGATCAGCGCCAGCGGGCGTTCGCCAAAGAAGTTGATCGCTTGCGGCGTCACGCCCATTTGGATCAGCAGCGCGTTGGCGGACCCCGAAAACGGGTCAAACAGGATGAGCCACGCAAAGGCTACCGCGATGACAGGGGCGACATAAGGAAAGAGGTAGAGACCGCGTAAGATTCCCTGACCTTTGAAGGATTTGTTCAATAGCAGCGCTGCGAAAAGGCCCACAAGCAGCGCGCCGATGGTGCCAAACACCGTGTAGAACAACGTGACCCACAGCACTTCCATGAACTCGTCGCCGTTAAAGATGCGGGAGAAGTTTTCCAGCGTGAACGTACTGTTTGTCAGGACGTTGGAGGACGTGCCTGTGGTCGTGGCCGGGCTGTCCTGAGGGCGCAGATCATTGTCGAGATAGGCCTGTTCGACCGTAACCGGTATGGTCAGCGTTTCGCGCGCACCGGGTTCCCAATCGCCAAGGTCGCAGTTCAGATCGCGCCCGGACAAATCACAGCGTTCGTCAAGCTCTTGAACCACCAATCCTTCGGGGACCACATCGGTAAAGGTGACGCCGGTAATTGGTTGATCTTGAGAGGAGTTGCGCAGGCGATAGCGGATTGTCGGCGTATCCCCAAGCGTTTCCGCGTCCCCGCGAATGTCTTCGCGCAAGGTGACCTCTGGCGCGCGCAAATCGCCCAGTTCAACGGGTTTGAACGAAATCCAGAAGATTGCGAGCAGGGGCAGTACCACGACCAGGGCAACGGCTGCGATTGTTGGAAACAGCAGGCCCCATGCAAGGCGCGCCTCGCGTTTGGCCAAGGGTCCTGTTCCGACGGGAGGCTGGAGCTCCGCCATTGGGACACCTCCTCAAGGTGTTTGGGGTGGAATATAGAGCAGGGTGGGGTGCCCGCATTGCAGGCACCCCTTTTGTGATTGGCTTACTGGACAGCGGCGATTGCGCTGTTCAGTTCGGCCACAGTTGCGGCAGCGTCACGATCGCCGTCGATGTATTCGCGCACCAGACGGTTGATTACCTGACTGTTGATGATCGCCGAGGCGGCGGACAACTGACCGTCAGCCACGCCCCAACGCTGGGCGACATCCAGACCGCCCACGATCTCTTCGATCATGGAAGCTTCATAGAGTTCACCAAGAGGGGCTTTACGATCAACGCCGACTTCGAGCGTGGCCCAAAGATCAGCAAACGCCGTTGGGTTGTCCGCTGTGCCGCGACGCACAGGGAATTTGCCCTCTGGTGCAATCGCAAGTGTAGCACCATAGCCTTCGTTCATCGAATACTGAACAAACTCCATGGCAGCATCCGTGGATGCATCGGACGTGATCCCAAAGTAGCGCACGTCGCCCCATGCCGCCCCATCCGGGTTTGATGGCCCGGCAAAGTTGGTCACGATGCCTGTGGCCGCCGCCAGATCGGTCGACGTTGGGTCGTCATTGATGGTGGGTGGGGCACTGTCGCGCAGACCAGCCAGTTCATCGAGGATGAAGGGCGACCAGATGATCATGGCCGCATTGCCGCTGAAGTAGAGCGTGCGCGACTGATCCCAGTAGAGATCACCCGGAGGGGATGCTTCCGCGATGGCTTTGTAGAAGTCCAGCACTTCGATAGTGGCAGCTTCATCCAGTTCCTGTACGCCATCAGGACCAACTGGCGATACACCATTGGCAAGGAACACATGTTCCAGAACCTGGCTCATAAAGTTTTCGTCAATCTTGGTCGCGGCCACAAACCCGTACATTTCTGGCGGGTTATGCAGGGCTTCGACCGCAGCAAGAACGTTGGCGTAGGAATTTGGTGGTTCAAGCCCTTTTTCCGCAAACAGATCGGCACGGTAGACCAGCATCTGCGTCCAACCATCGACTGGCACCGAGGCATAGCCATCCGGTGTTGCAGCCATCGAAAGCGCGCCGGGTGCAAACGTGTCGGCCCCGAGGGCTTCGACCACGTCAGTCGCGGCATCGATGTCAAGAATGCCCGCTTCGGTCCAGGGAGCTGCGAATTGCAGAGTGTGGTAGATCACGTCTGGCAGATCGCCGGCAGCAAAGGCAGCGGTCGCGCGTGTGCCCAGATCGTTTTCTGAGACTGGAATGACCTCAACCGTATGCCCGGATGCGGCAGCAAAGTCTGCGGCCATCGCTTCTTGGCGGGCTAGCCGCTCGGGCTGTTCTTCTGTTGTCCAAAAGCGCAGTTCTTCCGCTGACAGCGCCGTTGCCGACAAGGCGAGTGCCATGGCGACGCTTGTCCGAGCAAGGGTTTTTACATTTAGTTTCATATTTTCCTCCCTTTGAAACCTGTAAACTTAAGTGTGAGTTGGTTGGGGCACAGGGCCTGTTGACCCCCGCTCCAGAAATGTTGCGGCAACCGTTTCGCGCAAAGCCTCTGGTGGCTCTCCGCTGATACGACGAATGAGTAACGTGGCAAGCCGGGCGCCCGCCTGTCGGTTATCGACTGAATAGGTTGTGAGGGGGGGCTGCGCATGCGAACCTTCGTGGATGCCGTCATAGGCTACGACGGACAGGTCCGTCCCGATCTTTAGCCCTCGATCTGCGGCGGCTTTGTAGACGCCCAATGCGACCCGGTCGATGGCGCACACGATTGCGGTGGGTGGATTTGGTAAATCTAGTAGCTTAGCGCCGACCCGTTCGCCGTCCTCTGCCGTCACGGCATCTTCAAAGACCAGTTCCCGGGCAACTTTTCGTTCGCATGCCGCCATTCCGCGAACGAAACCGTCCCGCCGCAGACCTGCATAGTTGTAGATCAGACCGCCATTGATGAACCCGATTCGCTGGTGGCCCAGTTCGGCGAGGTGCAGAACCGCGTTGTGCATCGCGTCCTCGCCGCGCACATCAAACCATGCACATCCGGTGTCGTTGTCTTGCCGACCGTAAAGGACAAAGGGGACGTCGGCATCGCGAAACACGCTTACGCGCAGGTCATCGACCATGGCGCGCGGCAAGATGAACCCATCCGCCTTGCCGTCGCGCAGAAGATTACGGAAAGTTTCGATCAGGTGAAGGTCGTTGTCAGCCGACGCGACGGTCAGCGTATATCCTTCGGTGCTTGCCCCTTCGGACACGCCTGCAAGAAATTCTGCGAGGAAAGGACGCTGGGCGTCGTGATCCGATAGTTGCAGCACCAACCCAAGCGAGCGCGTGCGCCCGGTCTTAATCGCTTGGGCATGGCTGAGCGGCATATAGTTCAGCTCTTCGGCCATGCGTTTGACGCGGAGTTTGGTGTTGGCGGAGATGTCCGGGTACCCGTTCAAGGCGCGAGAAACTGTGGATTTTGTCAGCCCCAATGCAGCTGCCATATCACCGATTGTGACCCGCATCGCGGCTCGGTTGCCCGATAGTGGTGCTGTATTTATTGCCAAGAGTTCTTCTCCCCACGACTCACGTTCGTTTCCGAAACCGGTTTCGGCAAGAACTATTTTACGGAGTGGATAGAAGGCGTACAGACAGTGCTGACAGCCCGTCTTCGCCTTGGTTGGCAAAATTAGGAGCGATCGTTGATCTGAAGTGAGGGGTTAGTGATTACCGTTCACGCGATCGTCTTGCTGCGACCTGCGTTGCGTCCAGAGAAAATGCACCCGCCCAAAAACGTGCCTTCAAGCGCGTTATATCCGTGATAACCACCCCCGCCAAAACCTGCGACTTCGCCTGCAGCAAAGAGGCCCGGAATGGCAGCGCCGTTCACGCCGATCATCTGGCTTTCGAGGTTTGTTTGAAGCCCGCCCAGCGTTTTGCGCGTCAGAACATGCAATTTAACCGCGATCAGAGGGCCGTTGGCGGGATCAAGAAACTTGTGTGGTTTTTCGGTCCTCAGCAAGCGATCACCGCGATAGTTGCGCGCCGCATGGATCGCCATCATCTGGGCATCTTTAGAGAACGGGTTGTCGATCTGGGCGTCCCGCGCTTCGATCTGCGAACGCAGCCGTGTGGCGTCAATCAGGTTGCCGCCTGCGATCTGGTTCATGCCGTTGACGAGGGTTTGCAGGTCGTTTGCGACTACAAAATCCTCGCCCTTTTCTTTGAACGCCTCAACAGGGCCGGTTGCGTTCTTGCCAGAGAGAACGCGTTGCTTGATCACTTCGGCCCATTTTTTCGATGTAAGGTCCGGGTTTTGTTCAGAGCCAGAGAGCGCGAACTCCTTTTTGATTACCTTTTGGGTGAGAACGAACCAGCTGTAGTCGTACCCCGTGGCGAGGATTTCGCGCAGGGTTCCCATGCTGTCAAAACCGGGCAGGGCCGGGGGGGCGAACCGGTTGCCGCGGGCATCGAACCACATGGAGGATGGTCCCGGAAGGATGCGAATGCCATGGGAGGGCCAGATCGGGTCCCAGTTTTTGACCCCTTCGGTGTAGTGCCACATCCGGTCGCCGTTGATGACGTGTCCGCCTGCAGTCTCCGATATTCCGATCATCCGCCCGTCGACGTGGGCGGGCACGCCCGCAACCATATCCTTGGGTGCTGGGCCAAGACGCTCGGTTGGCCAGACCTTGCGCACCATCTCGAAATTTCCGCCGATGCCGCCAGAGGTGACGATGACGGAAGGAGCTTGGAAGGCGAAGTCTCCTGCTGGGTCGCGGTTGGTTTTTTGGCCGCGCTCAGATGCGTCCGCAGCTAGGATGGTACCACTCACCCCTTTCGCCGCTCCGTTTTCCATATCGATCCGGTCGACCTGATGGCGAAAGTGAAAGTGTAGTAAGCCCGCTTTTTCATGCTCAATGCAGCGGCGCACAAAGTGTTCGATGATGCCGGGCCCGGTACCCCATGTGAGGTGAAAGCGCGGAACCGAATTGCCGTGCCCATCCGCAAAACCGCCACCCCGTTCAGCCCAACCGACGATGGGAAACCAACGCAGGCCCATGGCGTGCAACCACGGGCGCATATCTCCGGCGGCAAAGTCGATGTAGGCTTCGGCCCATTTGCGTGGCCATGCATCTTCGTCTCGGTCAAATTGGGCGCTGCCCATCCAATCGTTGAGGGCTAGCTCTCGACTGTCCTTGATCCCCATGCGCCGCTGTTCTGGCGTGTCGACCATAAAGAGGCCGCCAAGGGACCAGAACGCCTGACCCCCTAAGAAACTGCGCGGTTCCTGATCGGCGATGATGACCTGTTTGCCTCGATCACCAAGTTCGGCGGCAGCGGCAAGGCCGGCGAGGCCGGAACCTACGATGATGGTATCTGCACTGGTCATGAGCGGCTGCGATACCATGCAAAGAAGGGAGCGGCGACGAGGTACATGGTGATCCCGTAAACACCCGAGGGGAGCGCTATTGCGCTGAACCCTTCGGTCTGGCCGGAGATAAGACCTGCCAAGGCAATCCCTAAGGTTGCGTTTTGTATGCCGGTCTCGATCGAAACGGTCTTGGCCTGTTGCCAGTTCAGAGCGGCGAGGCGTGCAAGGCCGAGACCGATGAGCAAAAGAGCGACGTTTAGGGTGATGAGGGCGGGCCCAAGTGTCGGCAAGTTGGTGGCGAAGATGTCCCAGTTCCCGGCGAGGGCTGCAATGATGATCACGATGAACAGGACTGTGGCAAGCGTCGACAGGATCGGATCGATCCGGATGGCCAAACGGGGTGCAAAATGCCGGATGGTGACACCAATCAGCACCGGCAACGTGGTGATTAGAAAGACCGCGAGCGTCAAGGACGCGACCGAAACAGGTGGTGCCGCGTCACCCATGAAGTGCACCACTGTCCATGCAGTGAGTGCCGGCACCGTCAGGAGGCTGAGCAAGCTGATGACTGCAGTGAGCGAAACAGACAGCGCAACATCCCCGCCCGCGAGCTTGGCCAAAATGTTTGAGGTCACGCCGCCGGGCGCAAAGCTGAGCAGCATAAAGCCGACGGCGATAGCGGGGGGAAGACCGAATACAGTGACGGTTGCATAGGCCGCAAGCGGCAGCAGGATCACCTGCGCGGTGGCGCCGACACCAAAGGCTTTCGGCGCGCGCAGGACGCGGGCAAAATCGCTGACCGTCAATCCGATGCCAAGGCTGAGCATGATGATGGCCAATGACAGCGGTAGTACAACGTTGATCAGAATATCCATATGTCTCCCCCCAATCTGCAGCCTAAACGCCCGTATGTTCGTCACGCAATCCTGACGCAAAGTCAGGGGTCGCCTTCAAAAGTCGGAAAACGGAACGATACAGTGGCAGTTTCCGTGTCCCATGGTCGAGTGTCGTCAGAGCGGCCAAAATACGAGGATGGCGGGAATGGAAACAGCGACCACGATGATCTCAAGAGGCAGGCCCATACGCCAGTAGTCGCCGAACTCATAGCCTCCGGGGCCGAGGATCAAAGTGTTGTTCTTGTGCCCGATCGGGGTGAGGAAGGCCGCAGAGGCCGCCACCGCCACCGCCATCAGGAACGGGTCGGGCGACACGCCGAGCGTTTGCGCCATCTGGATGCCCACTGGAGCGGCCACGATTGTGGTGGCGGTGTTGTTGAGCACGTCCGAGAGGCTCATCGTGACAACCATCAGGACAGTCAGCACGGCCCATGCGGGCATCCCTTGGGTCAGCGCGACCAGCCATCCCGCGATCAGCTCTGTGCCGCCGGAGCTTTCCAGCGCTGCCCCCAATGGGATCATGGACCCGAGAAGTACAATCACTGGCCATTCGATATGTGTATAAAGCTCGGACAATGGCACGATTTTGGAGAGAACAAAGGCCACCACCACGAGGCCGAGAGCGACGGGAAGGTAGAGCAGACCGACGCTGGCGGCGATCACCGCACCGACGAACAACCCGATCGCCAGCCACACTTTTTCATCTGCTGTCACGGCCAGCCCACGTTCGGCTAGCGGCAGAGCGCCCAGCCACTGCGTGACGTCGGCCCCTGTGTCACGGGGCACCAAGAGCAGCAGGATGTCGCCCGCGCGGATTTCGGTTTTGCGGATCTGTTTGGTGATCTTTTTGCCGCCTCGTGAAATGCCCATCAAGATCGTGGATTGCCGCCAATTGAGGCCCACGGCCTGGGCTGTGCGCCCGATCAAACGGGACTGATCGGTCACCACAACCTCTATGATTTCAACGCCTTCGCCTGCGGCCTTCAACTTGTCTTCACGGTCTGCCTCGGCCACTGCTAGGCTAAGTGCTGCTCGGAATTCATCGAGTGCATCGGGGGTTGCCTCAAGCACCAGTGTATCGCCGGCTTGCAGGGCAGATCCGCGCGCGCGACCGTAGCGGCGCTTGCCGTCGCGAATGAGGCCAATGATGGCGACGTCGGCCTTTTCAGCATCTTCTTCCAAAGTACCGAGGCGTTCGCCGATCAGTTTTGAGTCTTCGGGCACCGTCAGTTCGGCGATGTATTGCGAGACCTCTTCGGCCACGCTTTTTTCGTCCTCGCGCGCCGGAATCAACCGCCAGCCGACCAGCGCGACGAACAGCAGCCCCGCAATCGCTGCCACGCCGCCAACGGGGGCGAAGTCGAACATGCCAAACGGCTCACCCAGCGAATCCTGCCGGATGCTGGCGATGATGATGTTGGGCGGTGTGCCGATCAGCGTGACCATTCCCCCGAGGATCGTCGCAAAACTGAGCGGCATGAGGCTGAGCCCTGGGCTACGCCCTGCTTTTCGCGCCGTCTGGATGTCAACGGGCATCAGGAGTGCGAGGGCGGCGACGTTGTTCATGAATGCCGACAGCACCCCGCCGATGGCCCCCACAAGTGCGATATGCGCCCCAAGGCTTCGGCTTGCATCCACCAGCGTGCGCGTGATCAGAAAAACCGCACCCGACCGCACCAACCCTGCCGAGACCACCAGAACAAGGGCAACCACCAGCGTTGCGGGGTGCCCAAAGCCGGAAAATGCATCTGCGCTGGGCACAACGCCGAGGACCACGGCAATCATCAGTGCCGTAAACGCCACGATGTCATAACGAAAACGGCCCCATAGCAGCAGGCCGAACACCGCGCCGAAGAGAGAGAAGAGGATGATCTGATCTGTGCTCATGGACTGGGACGATAGGGGCGTGGTCCAGTCAGCACCAGACGCTAATTGTTTATCGCGGCAGGGGGCCAGCCCCCTCGCGCTGCGCGCTCACCCTCGGGGTTTTTTCAATCAGAGAAGATGGACGGGATGTCAGTGCTCCGCTTTGGTCTTGGGTCCTTGCCCCTTGGTGTCGCCTTGCCGTATAGCAACGCGGCACACAATTATCCGCACGCAGCAAGACAGGAGGCCCTATGGCAGGCCACAGCAAATGGGCAAACATCCAGCACCGCAAGGGACGTCAGGACAAGATCCGGGCCAAGCTGTTTTCCAAGATGTCCAAGGAAATCACTGTAGCCGCCAAGATGGGCGACCCGGACCCTGACAAGAACCCGCGTCTGCGTCTGGCCGTCAAAGAGGCCAAGTCGAATTCTGTTCCCAAGGACGTGATTGATCGCGCGATCAAGAAGTCTCAGGCGGGCGATGGAGATGAGTACGAGGAAATCCGCTATGAGGGCTATGGCCCCAACGGCGTGGCGGTGATTGTTGAGGCGATGACCGACAACCGCAACCGCACTGCATCCACCGTTCGCTCCACCTTCACCAAGAATGGCGGTAATCTCGGTGAAACCGGTAGCGTCGGATACATGTTTGAGCGCAAAGGTGCAGTCAGTTATCCGGCGGACGTTGGTGATGCTGATACCGTGATGATGGCGGCTATTGAGGCGGGTGCCGAAGATGTGGAGTCCGGCGACGACGGACACACAGTCTGGTGTGCCGATACAGACCTCAATGAGGTTTCAAACGCGCTTGAGGCCGAACTGGGCGAATCTGCCTCCACCAAGTTGGTCTGGCGCCCCACCATTACCACCGAGATGGATCTTGAGGCGATGCAAAAGCTGATGAAGCTGATGGACGCGCTTGAGGATGATGACGATGTTCAGCAAGTCACCACAAACTTTGAGGCCAGTGATGAAGTAATGGCGCAGCTCGAAGACGAATAGCGCGCCGCCTATTTTCTGTTTTGGAATAGGAAACGCCGCTCTGATGAAAGAGCGGCGTTTTTCGTGAGCGGTGTGCTCTCGCGGCCTAGAAGAACAGTTGGCGCGCGGCCTGACTCCAGCTTGCGCACGCAGCCCCCTGCGGCGCAGGTGTTTGGCGGCGCAACCGGCGCATCAGCCCTTTGAGGTCGTTCAAACGCGTGCGCGCAGCGTTGCCGCCTGCGCGGCTTTGAACCGACAGAATTTTCTCCTGCGTTTGCAGGGCGCCCTCGATCAGCTCGAGGTCTTGAAGGGTCAGGTCAACGCTATGTGTTTCATCAAGCATCGGAATTTATCCTTGTTATCTTTGACCAGCATAAGATTTCTAAACATGTACGCTAATCATCTATGATCAGATCACTGTGATTTCATTAGCTGGTGACACCTTTTGGCAAGAGATCGCCATCAGGGTTCAGCCGAAATAGGGGATGAGGTCGCGGAATGCTCTGTTTAATTGTGCAAAGCCGCTGTGCAAAAAACGTATAGCTCGTAGAGTCTTGCCAGAAGACCTTGCAGCACTTAAGGCCGCGTGAGCACTTTCTAAGGCGTCTAAAATGGCATCGTTTTTACCCGGATTTTTCCTGTCTTTGTCGCTGATCGTGGCGATCGGTGCGCAAAACGCATTTGTCTTGCGTCAGGGACTGCGCCGCGCGCACGTGTTTTGGGTATGTCTCACCTGTGCTTTGTCTGACGCGATTTTGATCATCTGCGGCGTCGCTGGGTTCGGGGCGTTGGCAGAGGCCGTGCCGTGGTTTGAGCCGGTGATGCGCTATGGTGGGGCCGCGTTTTTGCTGTGGTACGGATGGTGCAATGCCCGGTCAGCATGGAAGGGCGGCGCGGCGCTGGAACTGGGTAGCGAAGACACCCAGCCTTTGCGCGAGGCATTGTTGACCGTGCTGGCGCTGACCTGGCTGAACCCGCATGTGTATTTGGATACGGTTGTTCTGATCGGTTCGATTTCGTCCCAATATAATAGCAGACTGCTGTTCGGAATTGGCGCGACGCTTGCCAGTTTTGTATTTTTCTTTGCGCTTGGATATGGCGCGCGGCTGCTCGCTCCGATCTTTGCCAATGCCCGTGCGTGGCGGATACTTGACGCTGTTATTGCGTTAACAATGTGGGCTATTGCATTGAAGTTAATTTATCTTTGAAATGTGGGCTGCTGCATGTGTGACAGGGGCTTGCCTCTGCCGCGTCCAGCCCGCATTGATAGCCCATGCAGCAAGGCGAACCCAAACCACTGGTCGGTATTTTCTGGATGCTGGTGACGGGCCTGTGTTTTGTCGCCGTCACGGCTTTGGTCAAATACATGGGGCCGCGTGTGCCTCCGGCAGAGGCGGCGTTTTTGCGCTACTTTCTTGGGTTGGGGTTTCTGATCCCGATGCTGCCTGCGGTGCGCAACGCTCATTTGACCCCTCGCCAATGGAAGCTGTTCACCCTGCGTGGCGTGTTTCATTCAGGCGGGGTGATCCTGTGGTTTTATGCCATGACCCGCATTCCCATCGCTGAAGTGACGGCGATGAACTATCTTGCCCCCGTTTACGTCAGCATCGGCGCCGCGCTGTTTCTGGGGGAAACGCTGGCGCTCAGGCGCATCGCGGCCATTGTTGTCGCCTTGATTGGCACCGCGGTGATCTTGCGTCCGGGCTTTCGTGTGGTTGAGCCGGGGCATGTGGCGATGCTGTTTTGCGCCGTCACCTTTGCCGGGTCCTACCTGTTGGCCAAGATCATGGCGGATGAGGCGAAACCCGCAGTCGTTGTCTTTATGTTGTCGGTGTTCGTGACCATTGGATTGGCGCCCTTTGCGCTGGCCGATTGGGTGACGCCGTCATGGGGCGATTTGGGGCTGCTGTTTGCCGTCGCCTGCTTTGCCACCGCGGGGCACTACACGATGACAATGGCCTTTGCCGCGGCACCGGTGACCGTGACGCAGCCCGTGACGTTTTTGCAGCTTGTCTGGGCGGTGGCCCTTGGCGCGCTGGTTTTTGCCGAGCCGGTCGACATCTGGGTGATCCTTGGTGGTGCGCTGATCCTTGCATCTGTCACTTTCATTACATGGCGCGAGGCGGTGCTAAAGCGCAGACCCATCACGCCGCCGGCGCCTGCAACCAAGCTTTGATTTTTATTGATTGACGGATCAATAAAAAATCGCCTAGGTCCAAAGGGAGACGTGGGGCAAAGGGGCTGGCATGCCAAAAGTGGGGATGGAACCGATCCGCCGGGCGGCACTGGTTGAGGCGACAATCGCCGAAATTGGGGCGGCTGGATCGCTGGATGTGACGGTCGGCCAAATCGCCAAGCGGGCAGGGATGTCGACGGCCCTTGCGCATCATTATTTCGGTGGGAAGGATCAGATTTTTCTGGCCGCCATGCGTCAGATTCTACGTGATTTCGGGTGTGAGGTGATCCGCGAGCTGGAGGCTGCCCAAACCGCGCAGGCCCGTGCAGAGGCATTGATCGCGGCGAGTTTTGCACCGTCCTGTTTTGCCCCTGCGACTGTCAGCGCATGGATGACCTTGTATGCGCAGGCAACGACCAACCCCGAAACGCACCGTTTGCTGCACCTTTATCAACGCCGTTTGCGCAGCAACCTGACCCACGCCTTGCGTCCGCTTAGTCTTGATCCGCGTCGCGATGCCGAAATGCTGGGGGCGCTGATTGATGGGCTTTATCTGCGTGCGGCTTTGTCACCTGAGGCCTCTGTTGATGACGCCAAGAGCTACGCTGTGCGCGCACTTGAAACCTTGATCGGAGCAAAGCAATGAGCGCGCCCAACATCCTGATATTCATGGTGGACCAGCTGAATGGCACGTTGTTTCCGGACGGTCCCGCCGACTGGCTTCATGCGCCCAACCTCAAGAAACTCGCCGCCAGATCGACCCGTTTTGCCAATTGCTACACAGCGTCGCCCCTTTGCGCGCCGGGTCGTGCCGCCTTTATGTCGGGCCAGTTGCCCAGCGTGACAGGCGTGTACGACAATGCCGCCGAGTTCCCATCCTCCATTCCCACCTATGCCCACCATCTGCGCCGTGCAGGGTATCAGACCTGCCTGTCGGGCAAGATGCATTTCGTCGGCCCCGACCAGTTGCACGGATTCGAAGAACGCCTGACCACCGACATCTATCCGGCCGATTTCGGTTGGACCCCGGATTACCGCAAACCCGGCGAGCGGATTGACTGGTGGTATCACAATATGGGTTCGGTCACAGGGGCCGGGGTGGCCGAGATTTCCAACCAGATGGAATACGACGATGCGGTTGCCTTTCACGCGACGCGCAAGGTCTATGATCTGGCGCGTGGGCATGACGCGCGCCCATGGTGCCTGACAGTCAGCTTTACCCACCCGCATGACCCTTACGTGGCCCGCAAAAAGTACTGGGACCTGTACGACGATTGCGACCACTTGCTGCCCGATGTGCCTGCAGTGGATTACTCAGATCATGATCCGCATTCGCAGCGCATATTTGATGCCAATGACTGGCGCAGCTTTGACATCACCGAAGAGGATATCAAACGCTCGCGCCGCGCCTATTTCGCCAACATATCCTATCTTGACGACAAGATCGGCGAGGTGATGGAGGCACTGGAGGCCACGCACCAAGAGGCGGTGATATTCTTTGTCTCGGATCACGGTGACATGCTGGGCGAGCGTGGTTTGTGGTTCAAGATGTCCTTCTATGAAGGATCGGCACGGGTGCCCATGATGATCTCAAGCCCCGATATGACCCCCGGTTTGATCACGGATCCGGTCAGCAATATCGATGTTTGCCCGACCCTGTGCGATCTGGCGGGTGTGGACATGTCTGAAGTGGCCCCTTGGACAGCCGGGCAAAGCGTTGTCCCCCAAGGACAGGGGGTAGAGCGCACCGAACCGGTCGCTATGGAGTACGCGGCCGAGGGGTCTTACGCTCCGATGGTGTCGCTGCGCTATGGCAAGTGGAAGTACAACCGTTGCGCGCTGGACCCGGATCAACTGTTTGATCTGGAAGCCGACCCCCATGAATTGAACAACCTCGCGGATTTCCCGGCCCATCAGGGCACGCTGTCTCAATTGCGCGCCAAATCTGAAGCGCGCTGGGATCTTGACCGCTTTGATGCAGACGTCCGCGCCAGTCAGGCCCGCCGCTGGGTGGTCTACGAAGCACTCCGGGAGGGGGGCTACTACCCTTGGGATTATCAGCCCCTTCAAAAAGCATCTGAGCAATTCATGCGCAATCACATGAACCTCAACAACGTCGAAGAAAACCAGCGCTTTCCACGCGGCGAATAAACTTCTTTTGGCCCGAAACACAGCCGTCGGAGACACACACTCATGACCTATACAACCCAACCCACCGCCAGCCATTTCATCAACGGCAAATATGTCGAGGACACCAACGGCGCGGTTATCGACGTGATCTATCCTGCGACCGGGGAAAAGATCGCCCAGGTTCATTCCGCGACTCCTGCCGTGATCGAATTTGCGCTGTCCTCTGCGCGGCAGGCCCAAAGGGCTTGGGCTGCAATGACGGGCACGGAGCGGGGCCGTATTTTACGCCGCGCCGCGGACATCATGCGGGAACGCAATCATGACCTTTCGGTGCTTGAAACCTATGACACCGGCAAGCCCTATCAGGAAACAAGTGTTGTGGATGCCACAAGCGGCGCGGACGCGCTGGAGTATTTCGGTGGAATGGCGGCGACGCTGACTGGTGAACATATCCAGTTGGGCGAAGATTGGGTTTATACCCGCCGCGAACCGTTGGGGGTATGTGTCGGGATCGGGGCATGGAACTACCCCACCCAGATCGCAAGCTGGAAAGGCGCACCTGCTTTGGCCTGCGGCAACACGATGGTGTTCAAGCCATCCGAAACAACGCCGCTGTGTGCCTTAAAGGTTGCCGAGATTTTGCACGAAGCCGGTGCGCCTGCGGGCGTCTATAACGTCATTCAGGGGCTTGGGGATGTGGGCGCTGCTTTGGTCACGGATGATCGGGTGGACAAGGTTTCACTGACCGGATCCGTGCCGACGGGCCGTAAGGTTTATGCCGCGGCGGCCGCGGGCATCAAGCACGTGACGATGGAGTTGGGCGGCAAATCCCCCATGATCGTCTTTGACGACGCAGATGTCGAAAACGCCGTGTCCGGGGCCATTTTGGGGAACTTCTATTCCTCAGGTCAGGTGTGTTCCAACGGCACGCGCGTGTTCGTTCAAAAGGGGATGAAAGAGGCGTTTTTGACCCGTCTTGCTGAACGGCTGGAGGACGCTGTGATTGGCGATCCCCAAGACCCGGCCACGTCCTTTGGCCCGATGGTATCGGAGCGTCAGTTGGGCATTGTCGAGGGCTATATCGCCAAAGGCAAAGAAGAGGGTGCGTGCCTTGTCTATGGCGGCGCGCGTCTTCCACAGGACGGATTTTACATCGAACCTTGCGTCTTTGCGGATGTCACGGACGATATGACCATCGCGCGCGAAGAGATTTTTGGCCCTGTCATGGCGGTTCTTGATTTTGACGATGAAGACGAGGTGATGGAACGTGCCAATGCGACAGAGTTCGGTCTGGCCGCCGGTGTCTTTACCCGTGATCTGACCCGCGCGCACCGCGTCGCCGCCGGGTTTCAGGCGGGCACCTGTTACATCAACACCTACAATGACGCACCGGTCGAGGCGCCCTTTGGCGGGTCCAAACAGTCAGGCGTGGGCCGTGAGAATTCGAAGGCCGCCATAGCGCATTACAGCCAGCTGAAGTCTGTTTATGTGCGCATGGGCGATGTGGAAGCGCCATTTTAAGGCCCCTCAGAGAGGTTGGGCCCTGGGCGCTCTGAATGGGTAGGAATTTTGTTGCGAGGTGACTGAGGGTCGGTTCGATCCAAAAGCCACCTCACCATGAGGTAAAAGATGGAAAGTGACTATGTGATTGTCGGGGCGGGCAGTGCAGGCTGCGCTGTCGCCTATCGTCTGGCAGAAGCAGGGCAGTCGGTGTTGGTCATTGAACATGGCGGCACGGATGCGGGCCCGTTCATTCAGATGCCCGCTGCTTTGTCCTACCCGATGAACATGAAACGCTATGACTGGGGCTATCAATCCGAGCCCGAGCCGCATTTGAACAATCGCCGTCTGGTTTGTCCCCGGGGCAAGGTTATTGGCGGCTCATCCTCGATCAACGGAATGGTTTACGTGCGCGGCCATGCGCATGACTTTGATCACTGGGCCGAAAGTGGTGCCGACGGTTGGGCTTATTCGGATGTGCTGCCTTACTACAAACGGCTGGAAAGCTGGCACGACGGAGGCCATGGCGGTGATCCAACATGGCGCGGCTCTGATGGTCCGCTCCATATCACACGGGGCCCGCGCACCAACCCGTTGTTTCATGCCTTTGTTGAGGCGGGACGGCAGGCGGGTTACCCGGTGACGCAGGACTACAATGGGCAACAACAAGAAGGGTTCGGCCCGTTTGAGCAAACCGTATGGAAAGGGCGGCGTTGGTCGGCCGCGAATGCCTACCTCAAGCCTGCGCTGAAGCGTCAGAACTGCGATCTGGTGCGTGGTTTGGTTGAGCGCGTTGTGATCGAAGAGGGGCGCGCAGTTGGCGTCGAGTTGGCCGGTGGTACGATCGTGCGTGCGCGTCGAGAGGTGATCCTTGCCGCGTCGTCGATCAACTCTCCCAAGATCCTTATGTTGTCCGGGATCGGGCCTGCGGCACATCTGGCCGAACACGGGATCAAGGTCGTGGCAGATCGCCCCGGCGTTGGGGGAAATCTTCAGGACCATCTGGAGATGTACATTCAATATGCCAGCAAACAGCCGATCACGCTGTACAAGCACTGGAACCTTTTTTCCAAAGGGATGATCGGCGCGCAGTGGCTTTTCACCAAGACGGGGCTGGGGGCGTCCAACAACTTTGAAAGCTGCGGGTTTATTCGCAGCCGCGCTGGCATCAGTTACCCGGATATTCAATTCCATTTCTTGCCCATTGCCGTGCGTTACGATGGCAAAACAGCTGCCGAAGGACATGGCTTTCAGGCGCACACCGGACCGATGCGGTCAGTGAGTAGGGGGCGGGTGTCGCTGCGCTCGGCAAACGTAGCAGATGATCCGGTGATCCGCTTCAACTATATGAGCGAAGCGCAAGACTGGGAGGAGTTTCGCTCTTGCGTTCGGCTTGCGCGCGAAATCTTTGCACAGGATGCGATGGCACCATTCGTCAAGCACGAGATACAGCCGGGGGACGCCGCGCAGAGCGATGACGAACTGGATAGCGTCATCCGTGAACATGCTGAAAGCGCTTATCACCCTTGCGGGACCTGCCGCATGGGGCGCCGCGACGACAAGGGAGCAGTGGTTGACCCGGAAGGTCAGGTGATTGGCGTCGAGGCGCTGCGGGTTGTGGACAGTTCCGTCTTTCCTCGCATCACCAATGGGAATCTCAACGGTCCGTCTATCATGACCGGCGAAAAGATGAGCGACCATATTCTGGGCCGCGACCCGCTCGCGCGCAGCAATGACGAACCATGGGTTCACCCCGATTGGGAGACATCACAGCGTTAAACATGGGGTCGAAATGCGTTTGAAAATCAAACGCGACGTGCCCATGTTAACGAAGTGTTAAGGATTTGTTCTGCCCTTGTTCTGATCTGCGTAAGTCTGCCCGTTTGGGCGGATGTGTCTGGACACGTGCGTGTTATCGATGCGGATACGATCGATGTGGGTTCAACCCGCGTCCGCCTGCACGCAATTGATGCCCCTGAACAGGATCAGATTTGCCAGACAGAGCATGGAGTGGATTTTGCCTGTGGCGTCTGGGCCAGCGCGCAAGTAGCGGATCGGTTTGAAGGCCGATACGCACGCTGCGGCCAAAAGGACACGGACCGTTACGGCCGAGTTGTCGCCGCCTGTCAGGTGGGCGACGTCGATATGGGGCAGGAAATCGTATCGCAGGGCTGGGCCTTCGCCTATCGCCGGTACGGGATGGTCTATGATCTGGACGAAAAGTCGGCCTATGTCGCGGATCGTGGGCTGCATGGGTTTCTGGTGCAGTCGCCTGCGCAATTCCGCCAGACCCGCGCCAAGGGGCGGATACCACCCGACCCATTCTGCCGGATCAAAGGCAATATATCGAAAAACGGGCGCATTTTTCATGTCCCCGGTCAGGAATTATATGAACGGACCGGGATCAACACTGCCAAGGGCGAGCGTTGGTTCTGTTCGCCCGCCGAGGCGCGGGCTGCTGGCTGGCGTGCCGCGCGCCGCTAGCCCACTTCGTACGGCAGCACGCCGCGGCGGTCAGGATCAACGGTCAGTTGGCGCTCAAGCGGCGGAACAGAGCGTTGGTGACACTCCTTGCGCTCGCAAATTCGGCAGGAAATACCGATCGGTTCAAAGGCGGCATCCGCACCGACGTCCAATCCATCCGCAAAGACCAGATGCGGCGCATGCTTGACCTCGCACCCCAGTGCAATCGCATAGCGACGCACCGGTGCGCCAAACCGCCCGCCCGCTTTGGACACGTCTCGCGCTAGACTGACATAACGTATTCCGTCCGGAGTTTCGGCCAGCTGGCGCAGGAATTGTCCCGGAAGTTCAAAAGCGCTGTGCACGTTCCACAAAGGGCAGGCGCCGCCAAAACGCGCAAATTGCAGGCGTGTGGCAGAATGGCGTTTTGTGATGGTGCCTGCCTGATCGACCCGTACAAAGAAGAAGGGCACGCCCTTGGCCCCGGGCCGCTGTAACGTCGACAAGCGATGGCAGACCTGTTCGATGGAGGCGCCGAACCGGGTGGCGAGTTGTTCCAGATCGTGACGCGTGGATTGGGCGGCCTCCAGAAAGGTGGCGTAGGGCATCAGGGCGGCGCCGGCAAAGTAGTTGCCGAGCCCGATCTTGGCGATCGCCCGTGCCTCGCTTGTGTGAAAGCGGGCGAGGTCCAGCGTCGCCTCAAGAAGCGCGTCCTGACGCTCCAGCGCGACCTGAAGCAGTAATTGGAACGTCTGGCTTTGATGCGCGGCGCGCGTGGAAATGTGAACGGTCTTGGTCTCAGCGTCGTATCGGCGCAGCGTGTCGCTGTCTTCAAAACTGACGGTGATGCCCGCATTTGCAAGGGCAGAGATGGCAGCGGTGCGAATGTTGCTGTTCCCGTCATCGGCCGCTGCAAAGTGTTCAGCGGCGTGATCAACGGCGTCGATGTAATTGTCGCAATAATGGAAGAAATCCCGGACTTCCTCCCAAGGAGACGGACGCGCCCTCGCGTCTTCGCGTCCCAGCGCCTCGTCCAGCGAGGCGAGCCGTTCGTGTGTTTGTCGGTATGCGCGGTGCAGGTTGAGAAAGGCGTGCGCAAGGGCGGGTGCATTCGAAGATACAAGCCGCAGATCGGCGAGCGGCGGCATATCAGCGGCAAAAACTGGGTCGGCCAAGGCTTCGCGCATGTCCGACACAAGGCGCGCGCCATCGCCTGCGCTGAGTTCGGTGACATCCAGACCGAATTCCTTGGCCAGACTGAGAACCACGGAGGTGCTAACGGGCCGGTTGTTGTTTTCCATCTGGTTGAGGTAGGGGAGGGACACGCCCAGTTTCGCCGCAAAGTCCTTTTGGGTCAGGCTTACGCGTGTGCGAACTTCGCGCAGTTTGGCACCGGCGTAGAGTTTTGGACTGGCCATGCGAATCCTTGCATTTGCAGCTTTGCAATGAGGTCAGGCTAATTTTGCAAAGCAAGGCGCGCAACCCTTAGGCGAGAGCCAGCCTGCGTTCGCGTCGATAGACGGCGCCAATAGCCAACAAGGCGCACACGCCGGTGGCACACATGATGCCGACAAGCGGGAATGCCCCTGTTTCAGGTGTCAGGAGAAGGCCCGCAAGAGCGGACAGTGCCGCGCCGCCCCCGATCATGATCGCCCCGCCAAGGCCAGAGGCAGTCCCTGCAAGATGTGGGCGCACGGATAACATGCCAGCGGTGGCGTTGGGTATAACGAGGCCGTTGCCAAGGCCAACAAAGATCATCATCCCGAAAAAGCTAAGGGGTGTGCCGAGGCCGGCAACAAAGATCATGAGTGACGCAAAGGTGCCTGTTGCGTTGGCGATGCAGCCCCACAAAACCAGTTTGTTCACTCCGAACGTGGTCGCGTAACGCCCCGATAGAAAGTTGCCAAGGAAATAACCAATGGCAGGCGCGCCAAAGTAAAGCCCTAGTTCCGATGGGCCCATGCCGAAGACTTCGGTGCCCACAAATGGTGCGCCGCCAAGATAGGCAAAGAACGAGCCCGAGCAGAAAGCTGCAGCCAGCGAATATCCCCAGAAGCGGGGGGACATCAGCAATTCGGGGTACTCTTTGAACTGACCGATCAAAGACTTCGAGGATTTCTGCGCGGTCTCGCCGAGGTCTGTATAGACCAACCACATCATCAGTCCGCCGACTGTAAAGAAGAACCAAAAGACCGACTTCCAGCCAAACGCTTCATCCAGCAAGCCGCCCAAACCGGGAGATATCATCGGCACAACCGCCATGCCCATTGTGACATAGCCGATCATAGAAGCCGAATGATCCTGATCGTACAGGTCGCGAATGACGGCGCGGCTGAGCACCATGGCCACGGCGACCACGGCCTGTGACATGCGGAACACCAGAAAAACTTCGGCGTTGGGGGCGTAAATGCAGCCCAGAGTTGCCAGCATGAACAGTCCAATGCCCCACAACAGCACGCGGCGCCGCCCCAGATTGTCGGAAATCGGCCCGATGATTGTCTGCATCACCGCGGAAACCGCGAGGTACAGCGCCACGGACAACTGCATCACGCTGTAATCCGTTTCGAAATAGGCCGTCATGTTCGGCAGGCTGGGCAGGAACATGTTCATGACCATGGCCGAAACACCGGCCAGCAGGATCAGCGTGGAAATATGCGGTGGGGTGGATCGATCCAGAAAACGGACCTTGATAGGATTGTCCATGCTTTTGGAGGTAAGTCGCGCCAACTGAACTGTCCAGTGCAGTTTTGCACAGGTATCGGTGCTTAGCAAATTCGCAGTTTGCAATGGCAATGCTGTATATAGTTTGCAAATATGCCAATTGGCCGTTCACGGCGGCCCTTCGTGCCTGTATGATGCCGCAAAATCACCAGCGGGGACAGCATGAACGATATCCTGACCGAATTGGAAACGCGGCGCGCGGATGCGCGTATGGGCGGCGGGCAAAGGCGCGTAGACGCACAGCACGCACGGGGCAAGCTGACCGCGCGCGAGCGGATCGAATTGCTGCTGGATGAAGGGTCGTTCGAAGAGTTCGACATGTTCGTCACCCACCGATGCACTGATTTCGGGATGGAGGCGCAAAAGCCCGCAGGCGACGGCGTGGTCACAGGTTGGGGCACCATCAACGGCCGCATGGTATACGTGTTCAGTCAAGATTTTACTGTTTTTGGCGGGTCACTGTCAGAAACCCACGCTCAGAAGATCTGCAAGATCCAGGATATGGCCGTGCAGAACGGGGCCCCTGTCATCGGGATCAATGACTCTGGTGGCGCGCGCATTCAGGAAGGTGTGGCGAGCCTTGCGGGATATGCCGAAGTGTTCCAGCGCAATATCATGGCCAGTGGAGTCGTCCCCCAGATCAGCCTGATCATGGGGCCATGTGCGGGTGGCGCAGTCTACTCGCCCGCGATGACCGATTTCATCTTTATGGTCAAAGACACGTCTTACATGTTTGTCACCGGGCCTGATGTGGTCAAAACGGTCACCAACGAACATGTCACCGCCGAAGAGCTGGGTGGCGCGTCAACCCACACACGCAAATCCAGTGTGGCTGACGGGGCGTTTGAAAACGATGTTGAGGCGTTGGCCGAGGTGCGCCGGCTCGTTGATTTCTTGCCGCTCAACAACCGCCAAAAACCACCCGTGCGCCCATTCTTTGATGAGCCGGGCCGCATTGAGGCCAGCCTTGATACATTGGTGCCCAGCAATCCCAACACGCCGTACGATATGAAGGAATTGATCCTGAAGATCGCGGATGAGGGCGACTTCTATGAGATACAGGAAGAATTTGCCAAAAACATCATCACCGGATTTGTCCGTTTGGAAGGGCAGACTGTCGGAGTTGTGGCCAACCAACCGATGGTTCTGGCCGGATGTCTGGACATCGATAGTAGCCGCAAGGCCGCGCGCTTTGTCCGGTTTTGCGATGCCTTTGAAATTCCAATCCTAACATTGGTGGACGTGCCCGGTTTCTTGCCCGGAACATCGCAGGAGTATGGTGGCGTGATCAAGCACGGGGCAAAATTGCTGTTCGCCTATGGCGAGGCGACCGTCCCCAAAGTGACTGTGATCACCCGCAAGGCCTATGGTGGCGCCTACGACGTGATGGCCTCCAAACACCTGCGCGGTGATTTCAACTATGCTTGGCCCACGGCCGAGATCGCCGTGATGGGTGCCAAGGGTGCAACAGAGATTATCCACCGTGCGGATTTGGGAGACGCGGAAAAGATCGCTGCACATACGAAGGATTACGAGGACCGGTTTGCCAACCCGTTTGTCGCTGCCGAGAAGGGTTTCATTGATGAGGTAATCCAACCCCGGTCCACGCGCAAACGGGTGAGCCGTGCGTTTGCATCGTTGAGGGGAAAGTCGCTGCAGAACCCTTGGAAGAAGCACGACAACATTCCGCTTTGATCAAACGCCGGTTCACAGGAATGGAATTGAAACAGTCTATGGCCGCTCTTTTCATACTTTTTGCTTTCGCCGCCATACCTGCTTTTGCGGAGCGTCAGATCGCGGGCGGCATTGGTGGTGAGACCTTGTTTTTGGGAGTGACGTGACCGATGCCCGACTTTCACCTCCTTGCATCCGGCCCGCGCCCTGTTGCCCCGTTTTCCCACGCGGTGGAGTCCGATGGCTGGGTCATCCTGACGGGGCAGATGCCGACGGACCCGGATGCACCGGATGCGCCCTTGCCTCAAGGGATCGAGGCGCAGACCCGACGGGTGATGGACAATCTTGAGATCATCCTCAAAGGCGTCGGTCTTGACCTCAGCCATGTGCTGCAATGTCGTTGCTACCTCACCGCATTCGAGCGGGACTATGCCGCATTCAACGACACCTATCAGACTTACTTTCCCGAAGATCGCCGTCCGGCGCGCACCACTGTTGGTGTTACCGCACTTGCCGTTGGGGCCTTGGTAGAAATCGACTGCATCGCGAAGCGCCCAGAATGAAACGACGTTGGCATATCACAAGTCAGGACGGCACAGTTACTTTGGCCCGTCAACTGCCCGCCCGTTTTGATGTAGCGGCACGCGCGGACTTGCCCCCGGGGCGCCCTTTGCGCCTAGCTCATCAAATCCGACAGGATTTGTGGCGGGTGATGCGGAACGTACGCGGCTTTTCTCCGGTGGTACGCCTTGCGCCGACCGGCACTGGATGGGCGGTCACGGCTGGCGGGCGGGCGATTGGACGGATCAGCGCGGATACCGAAGCCACCATTGAGGCTTTGCTAAACGATACAACGAAACGGGCTCGTTGGGTTGCACAGGCGAGGATGACGTCATGAGCTCGTGGAAAAATCAGGCCTTCACCATCGCGCATGCAGACAGTGGCACCTTTGAAGGGGCGGGCCTGCGCCCATTCTTTGAATACCGCCAACTGGGCATCAAAGAAGCCACGTCAGGCAATTACGGAGCCCACGTGATCCGCGCCGTTCCGGGGATGGAAAGCCCCGGCACTTGGCACAGCCATGATCTGGATTTTCAGATGGTTTACGTGACAAAGGGCTGGGTTGTGTTCGAATACGAAGGGCAGGGCGAAAATATACTGCGGTCTGGTTCTTGCGTTTTGCAACCTCCGGGGATCGTTCATCGCGAGGTGCGCCATTCGGATGATATGGAGTTGATCGAGATTACCTCACCGGCTGACTTTACAACTCGAGAAGAAGGTGCAAAATGACGCCTCGTCACCTTCATAAGATGGCGAACAAGTTAGTGCGCAGGCTGACATTCGCCCGCACAGCAGCCCCGGAGGGAGGAGCTCGACGCCGCTTGCGGCACTGGGTCCGGGGCTGCGCATTTCTTACTTTACTGGCCGCACCTGTCACCGCACAGGAAGTTCCCTCGGGACAAACGCTTGCGCTGCACGAAGTGCTGGTGGACGCGGTCGAGACTGAAAGCTGGCTTCGATTTCGCTTTGTCGCGCCCCAAATTTCGCGCACAGACGGTGATGTTTCATATGCGCAAGCCGAGGCTGACTTTGCCCATCTTTGTGAGACGGTCGCGCGCCCTTACATGCGCGAATACGACCTCAGCGCGGATGTGATTGTTGTGGCCCTCATGGATCGCGCTGTTCCATTTGGCGAAGCAGATGCGGCAGCGACGCAGTTTATCGAGGCGTTTCGCATCGCTGATGACGCCTGCATATGGGAGGCTTTTTGATGAGAACGCCGACATATAGGCTTGGAAATGGCTTTGCGGCATTGCGGCCACATCCCGCGCAAGTCGTTGCACTACCGTTTATTTTTGACCCGATTTCCCATATACCATGGCCAAGGGGTCAGAGAGACCTCCTTACCTCGCAGGGAGTGCATCAATCGGTGCGCTCAAGAATTCTATACAGGAGAGACAGATGTCCAAGAGCATCAAAACATTGGGTTTGGTTAGCCTTTTGGTTCTGGTTGCCGCGTGTGGCAACAACAACAACGAAGAGTTCGTTGTGGTTGACCCGGAGCCCATCAGCCAAGAGCCAGTCCAGACCGGCAAGTACAAATAATTCCCCGGGGCGGGCCTCACGGCCCGCTCTGACACCCCTTATCGCGGGGGGCAGCACATGCTGAAGCATCGCGGATTTCCCGGCCGTTTGACGGGCACAGATTTCCAATTCACCATTCGACGCCCCAATCCCAAAGGGGTCACGCCGCTGACCAGCCGCGAGCGGTTTTCCGATCGTCGCCCCCCCGACAAGCGGGCGGATGCTGCATTTATGGCTGCCCTTTGGGCGCAGTTTGGTGCAGAGCCTTTCGAGCGTGGGAATCTGGATGCAGGCCGCCTCTCGTGGCTGTTTGGTCGCGAGGTGATCCCGGCCACAGATCCCTTTGATGTCGCTGATTATGAGGCCCTTTTGGTCATTGACGAGCCCGTGGCTCGCGCATCTTTTCCTGACGCATTTGACGGGGAGGGCGGTCGATGATCGGAGCAAAATCGCCAGCATATTCCCGTATATGGCTAAAATGGGCTGAAATGGAGCGCCGTCCAAAACTGTCCTATGCGTACGGCAAATGGCTGTGCGACGCTTCTGTGGTGCCTTCGGTTCCCCAGAACAAATCCGAAGGCATGTACCATTTGCGTACCCCTTCCCCTGGCGGGCAGCAGTTATTCTCCAACACGCTGCTGCCCGCCATTTTTTCGGCTGCCGTTTCGTCCCGTGCACAGGCGGATCTTTGCCCGCCTAGGCAGTTTGGCGCGCATCTGACACTCTGTTTCTCGCGCCGTTTGACCTTTGCCCTGCTTCGTCTATCCACAAAGAAAAAGAAAACGAGCACAGGAAAAACAAAATGGGCATCAAATACATCACGCTTTCATGCGTCGCAGCGCTTGGCCTTGCCGCTTGCGGAAACACTGCAGGCGAACAGGCCATCATCGGCGGCGCGGTCGGCGCAGGCGCGGCTGCCGTTGCGGGTGGCAGCATTGCGACCGGCCTTGCGGTCGGTGCTGCGGGCAACATTCTCGCGTGCGAGCTCGACATCGTCGGCTGCTAACGCGCGCGCGTTCCAACATCTGACATCTCAAAACCGCCGTCGTGCCCCGTTGCACGGCGGCGTTTTGCATTTTCTACCCAACTCAAGTGAGGGCCCATGTTCAAGAAGCTTCTGATCGCCAACCGTGGCGAAATCGCCTGCCGTGTCATCAAGACCGCGCGCAAGATGGGCATTGAAACCGTTGCAATCTATTCGGACGCGGATGCGCAGGCCCTGCACGTGCAGATGGCCGACGAGGCCGTTCATATCGGCCCACCACCGGCCAACCAATCCTACATCGTGATCGACAAGGTGATGGAGGCCATCACGTCTTCGGGTGCGCAAGCGGTGCATCCGGGGTACGGCTTTCTGTCCGAGAATTCGAAGTTTGCCGAGGCTTTGGCTGAAGTTGGCGTTGCATTCGTCGGCCCACCGGTCGGTGCGATTGAGAAGATGGGGGACAAGATCACATCCAAGAAGATCGCCAAGGAGGCGGGGGTCAGCACGGTTCCCGGTTACATGGGGCTGATTGCGGATGCGGACGAGGCGGTGAAGATTTCCAATGAAGTTGGCTATCCTGTGATGCTCAAGGCCTCTGCCGGGGGCGGCGGCAAGGGCATGCGCATCGCGTGGAATGACGAAGAAGCCCGCGAGGGTTTTCAGTCGTCCAAGAACGAAGCGGCCAATTCCTTTGGTGACGATCGGATCTTCATCGAGAAGTTTGTCACCCAGCCCCGGCATATCGAAATTCAGGTGCTTTGCGATGCCCACGGCAACGGCATCTATCTGGGCGAGCGTGAATGTTCGATCCAGCGCCGCAACCAGAAGGTCGTCGAAGAAGCCCCAAGCCCGTTTCTGGACGAGGCGACCCGCAAGGCGATGGGGGAACAGGCCGTCGCATTGGCCAAAGCCGTGGGTTATGCCAGCGCGGGCACCGTCGAATTCATCGTGGATGGGTCCAAGAATTTCTACTTCCTGGAAATGAACACGCGCCTTCAGGTGGAACACCCGGTGACCGAACTGATCACAGGCGTCGATCTGGTTGAACAGATGATCCGCGTTGCCGCCGGAGAACCCCTGAGCATTACTCAGGACGATGTGACCCTTACCGGCTGGGCCATCGAAAACCGGCTTTATGCCGAGGATCCTTATCGCGGGTTCTTGCCCTCGATTGGGCGTCTCACCCGCTATCGCCCTCCGATGGAGGTGGCAGCTGGACCGCTGCTGGATACCGGCAAATGGCAGGGTGAGGCCCCCAGTGGCGAGACGGCTGTGCGCAATGATACCGGGGTCTACGAAGGCGGTGAGATCAGCATGTATTACGACCCGATGATCGCCAAGCTGTGCACATGGGGTCCGGATCGGGCCACCGCCATTGAAGCAATGCGCGTGGCACTCGACAGTTTCGAGGTCGAAGGGATTGGTCACAACCTGCCTTTCCTGAGCGCGGTGATGGACCACCCCATCTTTATCAAAGGCGACATGACCACTGCCTTTATCGCCGAAGAATACCCGGACGGGTTTGAAGGCGTCACATTGCCCGAAGCGGAACTGGTCCGGGTGGCGGCGGCCTGCGCAGCCATGCACCGGGTCGCTGAAATTCGTCGCGCCCGCGTGTCGGGACGGATGGACAATCACGAACGCAAGGTGGGTGAAGATTGGAACGTGACGCTGCAGGACCGCTCGTTCGATGTGACGGTCGACGCAGATCAGTCTGGATCGACGGTCCGGTTCTCTGATGGTGCGACGCTGCGGGTGTCTGGCGCGTGGACTCCGGGTGATCAGCTGGCTGTAATGCAGGTGGAAGGCACGTCGCTTGTTCTGAAGGTCGGTAAAGTGTCAGGCGGGTTCCGCATCCGGACGCGCGGAGCGGACATGGTTGTGCACGTGCGCACCCCTCGTCAGGCTGAACTGGCCCGCATGATGCCTATCAAGACGCCGCCAGATACCTCCAAGCTGCTCTTGTGCCCAATGCCCGGGCTGGTCGTGACCCTGCATGTCGAACCTGGCGAAGAAGTGCAGGTGGGGCAGGCCCTATGCACCATCGAGGCGATGAAAATGGAAAACATCCTGCGCGCTGAGCGTAAGGGCATCGTATCCAAGGTCAATGCCGCTGCCGGTGACAGTCTGGCCGTTGACGAAGTCATTCTTGAGTTCGAGTGAGCGAAACAGGCAGCATAACCGGGTGGATATCCACCATCGACCCACGCCTGTGGCAGGCCGTACTGGCAGGCCTGTTTGTCGCCGTTGGCTGGATAGTAAACGGGGCACAGAACCGGGCCGATGCCCGTCGCTTGCGCCGCGAACGGCGTGATGATGTGCAACGGGCGCTCGTGGCTGAGATAAAGCATTATCTTGAGGTGCTGGAAGGCGAGGATCTCAATGCGGCGTGGGAGGCGATGCAGCCGCGCATCGCAACGGGGTATGTCCCGTTCTTGCCCACAGAGGACAACGACATGGTGTTCCAGTCCGTGCTGGCAGACATCCATATTCTGCCAAAAACAGTGATCGATCCGGTTGTGAAGTACTACTCACAACTCAAGGCGATCGAGGCACAGATCGCCGACTCGCGCTTGGATGCATTTGTCACGGGCACTGACGAAGATAGCATAAGGCGCCGTGAAATTTCGTACTTTGAGTATTTGCAGATGAAACAGCGCGCAAAGACCTATGCCGATCGGGCGCTGCGTGAAATGGGTGTGACGTCCGGGGTCAGTAGCCCGGGCTTGGCCCATTCCGACCAGTGATGGGGGTAGAACGTTTGGACGTATCAGACATTACATTCCCTCGTTTCACGACACCGCACATGCGCGGTGCTTTCACCCACAATATAGGCGTGCGTGCCTGTGCACGCAACTCTCAAGCTCAAGATGACACAGATGGGTTAAGGCTGCGCTACCACAGCTTTCAGCCGCCATTTTCGACCCGACGCTCGCGAATTTCGCGTTGCCGCATCGGCATACTGTCGATGGAACGCATCAACTGCCGCACGTCCCAAGGATACGGCTTGCGCAGTTTGACGCCGCCATCTTTGCCGATCAGTACAAGCATGAACCCACGCGGGCGCAATTTCGTGCGCAAAGCGCTGTCTCCGGACGGGTCCGTGTCGGTCAAAACAATGACGTCGCGGTCCAGCAACTCTTGGGCGCGTGTTTCCAGATATTCGATTTGCTGGCCAAAGTTCGGATCGGCAGGGCTGTCCGCGAATATGATGATCGGGCGCTTTTCCCAGACAAATTGGCTCAAATCTTCCACATCACCCTCGACAAAGAGGGCTTCTGCTGGCGTGACATCACCCTCTGCGGCCGCCAGTGAGCCGCCCAAAAGGCCTGCAATTACGACGGGTAGTACGTATTTCATATGCTCTCCTGATGGGGGATATGTAGATGTATTTTCGTCAATTACGACCGCCAGTCACATCATTTTTAGCTTTAATGCCTCTTCAAGTCTCTACATGCCAGCCTTGCCCATCTCGCGCACCCGACCTGTGCGTCACACGGCCCATAGGGCATCAAAAGGGGCACAGATGAAAGTCATTCTGCACATCGGGGCACACCGCACCGGCACGACGAGTTTTCAATCCTACATTCGTCGTCACAGCGCTGACTTGCGCGATGGAGGACTCGGGTTCTGGGGGCCTATGCGCACCCGCAAAGGGTTGTTTGCAGGCATTCAACCGACACCGGGTCTGGGTCTGACGGCCGCACGCCGCGCCCGCGGGCGCATTCTGCTCAATATGAAAAAGGCGCAAGCTAACGGTGTGGAAACCTTGCTGGTCAGCGATGAAAACATGATGGGTTCGGTCCGTATGAACCTGCGCAAAAGTCTCCTTTACCCCGACATTGGCGAGCGTTTGGCGCGTTACATTTGGGCGTTTGACCAGCGGATTGACAAGATCGTGCTGTCTATTCGCGCGTTGGATCATTTCTGGGCCTCGTCGCTGGCGTATGGTGTTGGGCGAGGCCATGCAGTGCCTAATGCCGCGCGGTGTCTGGGGATTGCGCGCCAGCCGCGCACTTGGCGCAATGTGGTGTTGGACGTGTCCTGTGCGGCCCCGCTTGCACAGATTGAGGTCATCCCGTTTGAAATGTCGGCAGATCGCCCGGATTTGATGCTGACGGCGGCCACGGGTCACGCGGCCCCCCGTGATGCAGCGCCCGAATGGTTAAATCGGGCACCGGCAGCTGCACAGTTACGGGATTTTTTAGCCGAGCGGGGGGAAGACATTGACGCCGTTCCGGATACGGATGGGCGTTGGAACCCGTTCGACACTAACGCGCGCGCGGCCCTGCGCGAAGCATACGCAGACGACATGCACTGGCTGATAAGCGGTGCAAACGGTCTTGCAACACTGACAGAAGAACTGGACCAGACACGCGCGGGGAAAACCCTGCCACACGGTCCGTACAAACGAGGACTAGGACATGACATCGAAGAAAGACGCATGGCGCAGCCTGGCTGAGGGTGAACTGCGCGGCAAACCCGTTGACGATCTGACATGGAAAACGCTCGAAGGGATCGACGTCGCCCCGATCTATACAGAGGCGGACCTTGCCGATGTCGGCCACCTTGGCACCATTCCTGGTGAGGCACCGTTTACGCGTGGCGTGAAGGCAACGATGTATGCCGGGCGACCGTGGACTATCCGCCAATACGCTGGTTTTTCAACGGCTGAAGAATCCAATGCCTTTTACCGCCGCGCGCTTGCGGCGGGTCAGCAGGGGGTGTCCGTTGCTTTTGATCTGGCCACACACCGTGGCTATGACAGTGACCATGAACGGGTTCAGGGCGATGTCGGCAAAGCCGGTGTTGCTATCGATTCAGTCGAGGATATGAAGATCCTTTTTGACGGAATTCCGCTGGAAAAAGTCAGCGTTTCCATGACGATGAACGGCGCAGTTGTTCCAATACTTGCAAGCTTCATTGTCGCCGGGGAAGAGCAAGGCGTGGACCGCGCCGCCCTGTCGGGCACCATTCAGAACGACATCCTCAAAGAGTTCATGGTGCGCAATACATACATCTATCCGCCTGAACCCTCGATGCGCATCATCGCGGATATCATCGCCTTTACGTCTGCCGATATGCCCAAGTTCAACTCGATCAGCATCTCGGGCTATCACATGCAAGAAGCTGGTGCGAACCTTGTCCAAGAGCTTGCCTTTACTCTGGCAGATGGCCGCGAATATGTGCGTGCCGCCATTGCCCGGGGCATGGATGTAGATGCGTTCGCGGGACGGCTTTCGTTCTTTTTCGCCATTGGCATGAACTTTTTCATGGAGGCGGCCAAGCTGCGGGCGGCCCGTCTGCTTTGGCACAAGATCATGGCGGAGTTTGAGCCGAAGAACCCGAAATCGAGCATGCTGCGGACCCACTGCCAGACGTCCGGCGTGAGCCTTCAAGAGCAGGACCCGATGAACAATGTGGTGCGCACCGCCTATGAGGCGATGGCTGCCGTGTTGGGCGGTACCCAATCTCTCCACACGAACTCCTTTGACGAAGCTATTGCTTTGCCAACACAATTTTCGTCCCGCATTGCGCGCAACACACAGTTGATCCTGCAAAATGAAACCGGCGTGACAAATGTGGTCGACCCGCTTGCGGGCTCCTACTACGTGGAAAAACTCACCCACGATCTGGCTGAAGAGGCCTGGAAACTGATCGAAGAAGTCGAAGAGATGGGCGGCATGACCAAGGCGGTCGCATCCGGCATGCCTAAACTGCGCATCGAAGAGGCTGCAGCCACCCGACAGGCCCTGATCGACAAAGGCGACGAGGTCATCGTGGGTGTGAACAAATTTCGCCTTGATGAGGAAGACCCGATCGACATCCTGGATATCGACAACGCTGCAGTGCGCGATAACCAGATCGCGCGCCTTGAAGGCATCCGTACGGCCCGGGATGAGGCTGCCTGTGCGGCCGCACTTCATGCATTGGAAGAGGGCGCGCGCGCCGATGGCAACCTTTTGGCATTGGCCGTCGAGGCGGCCCGCGCCCGTGCAACCGTAGGAGAGATCAGCATGGCTATGGAAAAAGTATTCGGACGCCACCGCGCCGAGGTTAAAACGCTCTCCGGAGTCTACGGTGCCGCCTATGAAGGCGACGAAGGATTTGCTGCTATCCAGAAGTCAGTTGAAGCCTTCGCCGACGCCGAGGGGCGGCGCCCTCGCATGCTGGTCGTCAAGATGGGACAGGACGGACATGATCGCGGCGCAAAGGTCATTGCGACAGCCTTTGCCGATATCGGCTTTGACGTTGATGTTGGCCCCCTGTTCCAAACTCCCGCCGAGGCGGCGCAGGACGCGGTGGACAACGACGTGCACGTGGTCGGTATCTCGTCGCAGGCGGCGGGCCATAAAACCCTCGCGCCGCAGCTGGTGAACGCCCTGAAAGAAGCTGGGGCCGAAGAGATCATCGTGATCTGTGGTGGGGTGATCCCACAGCAGGACTATCAGTACCTTTACGATGCAGGCGTCAAGGCGATCTTTGGACCGGGCACCAACATCCCGGCAGCGGCACAAGAGATCTTGACTATCCTCGGAGAAACAAGGGCTTAGACGATGAAGTTCGACCATTTGGTTGTCGGTGCTACAACACTGGCCGAAGCACAGGCCCATATTCAGGATGCGTTGGGTTTGACGATGCAACCCGGCGGGCAACACAGTGTGTTTCACACGCACAACGCGCTGATGGGTTTGGAGGATGGTCTGTATCTGGAGGCGATTGCGCCGGATCTTTCAGCTGATCCGCCGCCGCGTCCCCGTTGGTTTGATCTCGACCGGTTTGCAGGGCCAGCGCGTTTGTCGAACTGGGCCTGTGCCGTGGATGATTTGGAGGCTGACTTGCGTGATTTGCCAGAGGGGTGTGGCGCACCGGTTCAGGTGGCACGCGGCGCATTAGCTTGGCATATGGCCGTGTCAGCACAGGGCACAACGCCCTTTGACAATCTGTGGCCTGCACTGCTGCAGTGGCCCCCCGGGATTGTGCATCCGGCGACCAAGCTGAACCCAACCGGCGCGCGTTTGAAACGGTTCACGCTGCGCCATCCCGAGGCCGAAGTATTAATCACCACATTGGCGCGGCATCTGAATGACGACCGCGTCGCGGTCGAAACGGGGCCCATCGCGATGCAGGCGGTGTTTGATACGCCACATGGCGAACGCATCCTGTGATCCGGTTTGCGACACATCAGGATGCGGGCTGGATCGCGGCGATCTGGAACGCGATGATTGCTGATACGCTTTTCACTTTTACAACCGAGCCAAAGACCGAAGGTGCGATCTTGGAGATGATCGCAACCCGTCCCGTGTTTGTGCTGACAGACCAGACAGGCTTTGCCACATATGGTCCTTTTCGTTCGGGCCCCGGATACGCGGCGACCGTGGAACACTCCATTCTGCTGGACACATCGGCCCAAGGGCGTGGGCAGGGGCGTGCGTTGATGCAGACCTTGACGGAGCACGCGCGCAGCCAAGGTCATCACGTCATTGTGGCCGGGATCAGCAGTGCCAATCCGAACGCTGTTGCCTTTCACGCTGCCCTTGGTTTTGAAACCGTGGCCCAGATGCCTGAGGTTGGGCGCAAGAACGATCAATGGCTTGATCTGATCCTCATGCAAAAGCTGCTCGTATAGGTCTGATTGCCCTAACATGCGCGCGGACCTTGGCCTATAAGATGGCCTCATGTCGCTTTGGACTCGCATATCTGACGCTCTCGCGGCCCTCACTGCAGGTGAAGGGCTTACGGCTGTCTTTGATCGATTGCGCTCGCCTCCTGAACGCAGTGTTGCCTTTGCTATTGCTGTGATCGCTTTGGGGGCCAAAATGGCCAAGGCGGACGGGCAGGTGACCCGTGACGAAGTTACGGCCTTTCGGGACGTGTTTCACATTGCCGCGCAAGACGAGGCCGGGGCGGCACGTGTGTTCAACCTTGCCCGTCAGGATGTGGCGGGCTTTGAGGAATACGCCACGCGCATCCATTCCATGTTTTCCGATCAGCCCGAGACCCTGACCGACCTCATTGAGGGACTGTTTCACATTGCGATGGCGGACGGGTTTTATCACCCGAACGAGGATGCGTTTCTTGAGCAGGTGGCCCACATTTTTGCCATTCCAGACGTTGAATTCCGCGCCCTGCGTGCGCGGTTTGTCCCTGACGCTGTACCTGATCCCTACACCGTGCTCGGTATAACCCCGGACATGGATATTGAGGCTATGCGCAAAGTTTGGCGTAAACTCGTGCGCGAGAACCACCCGGATGCGATGATGGCCCGCGGCGTACCCGAAGAGGCTGTGCGTCTGGCTGAAAAACGCATGATCGATATCAACCGGGCGTGGGAAGACATCCGGAGTGCGCACGCCTGATGCGGCTTGCCACCTACAATATCGAGTGGATGACCAACCTGTTCGCTGACGATGGCGCGCTGTTGAACGATGGCGAGCCGTCGGGCCGCTATGGTGTCACCCGACAAGATCAGATTGCTGCGCTGTGCAACGTGTTTCAAGCCTTGGATGCGGACGGCGTAATGATTGTTGAGGCTCCGGATCAAGGGCGAAGTCGCGCTTCAGTGGCGGCTCTTGAGACCTTTGCCGCTAATGCTAGCATTCGGGCGCGCCGCGCTGTTATCGGTTTTGCCAATGACACACAGCAAGAGATTGCCCTGTTGTTTGATCCCGATGTCCTGACGGTGCGCCATGATCCGGAGATCCACGCCGGTGCGCCGCAATTTGACGGTGAATTCGCGATTGATTTGGACATCGATGCAACTGAGGACAGAGTTGTTTTTTCAAAACCTCCTCTTGAATTGGCGGTGGAGACTGGGGACGGGGCCCAGCTCCGTCTGATCGGCGCACATCTGAAATCCAAAGCCCCCCACGGGGCCAAGACGCGGGACGAGGTCCTACGCATGTCAATCGCGAACCGGCGCAAGCAACTGGCACAGGCGATCTGGTTGCGCACGCGCATCGCGGCGCATCTTGAGGAAGGTGCGTCGTTGATCCTGATGGGTGATCTCAATGACGGCCCGGGTCTGGATGAATACGAACACCTCTTTGGCCGCTCTTCGGTTGAGATCATTATGGGCGAAGGGGAGGCAGCGCTGTTTGATCCGCACGCGCGCCAAGGGTTGCAACGCCGCCTCGGCGCGATGCCGACCACTGCGCGGTTCTGGATTCGGCCTGAGCAACGTTATTTGCAGGCTCTCTTGGATTACATCATGGTATCGCCCGATCTGGCCAAGCGTGAAGGGCGCTGGCGCATCTGGCATCCGCTTGATGATCCGGAGTGCTGGGGACAGCCTGCCTTGCGAGATGCGCTGGTCACTGCGTCAGATCATTTCCCGGTGAGCTTGGATATCTCGCTTTGAGGTCCCATATTAAGGCTATGAAACGTCTGATCCTGATTGCGTGTCTGACATGTAGCACCCCGGCCATGGCCCAAGATGAGCGCGATGGGCTGTCTCTTATGGAACGGGGGGCGCAAATGCTGATGGAAGGCTTGATGCAGCAAATGGAGCCCGCACTTGAGGATTTCCAAGAGTTGGCGGATGAATATGGTCCCGCATTGCGCGATTTTACCGCCCAGATGGGGCCTGCACTGCGCGATTTGTTGGAACAGGTTGAGGACTGGAGCGTATATGAACCGCCCGAGATCCTCGATAACGGCGACATCATCATCCGGCGGAAACTGCCCACGGACACGCCAAAGCCCGATGAAGAGGGCCAGATTGAGCTTTAGCGTTTACGCTGCTTGACGGTCACTTCTGCGCGAAGCGACGCAGCCAGCGAGTTCAGCCGTGCTTCGGCCACCTCACCAAAAAGTGGCATCGCGTCCTTGGATAGGCGCAGTTCGAGCTTCTTTTTCTTGGGGTACCAGCGGAATTCTCCGAGATTGGCGTCTTTGTCCGTCCACATCATCGCGCCAAACCGCATGGCTTTGCCCAGTACTTCGGCGTCGATAAGCGTTTTTTCGTCCACAAGGTCATAGAGATATTCGAAATGGGTGCCTTCGCGCTGGTTGGTGTACCGGTGGAGCAGGGCGAGACCCAGAAAGATCCGTTCGGAGTGTTTCAGCCCGCCGAGGTTCGCACGGGTGGCGTTGTCGAAACACACTTCTGCACGATAATCGGGATGGGCGCGCCAACTCACATCGTGCAAAAGGCAGGCCGCCTTGATCAGGCGTTTGCGCTCGAATGGGGCGGATTTAAACAGCGGTTCCAAGAACTCATAGAGCCGTTTGCCAAAACCCGGCATGCGCGCATCCTTGGATTCGGCGAAATAGCACGCCTCAATCAGGGGATCACGGTCACGCAATTTTTGGGGCATCTGCTCGTAAAGCATCCCCTCGCGAATGCCGTAACTGGAAATGGCGATGTCTTTGGGCTTGAACGTTTTTATCAGCCGTACCAGCACCTCGGCTGCCAGTGGTGCCAGCGCCATACGCGCCGCTGAAATGCCGCAGGCATTGCGCAATTGTTCCGGATCGGGGTGTTTGGCGATGAATTTGGCTGTTTGACGGACGGCCTTAGGGGTCATGCGATATTCGTGTAGCACCTGCAAAGGGTAACCACGCCGGTGCATGTCCACTTTGCAGATTGCGCGCCATGAGCCGCCAACCAGAAACAGCCGATCACGCTGTGCGCCCATCGCGTCCTTGAGACGTTCCATGGTTGCTTTGATATGTGCGGCGCGCCCCTTTTTGCCACCCTTCACGGTTTGCAGTTTGAGAGGGCCGAGATCAGAAGTCTCCCGGCGCCCCACGATGCCCCCCGATATTTCCGCCAGTTCCATGGACGATCCACCAATGTCGCAGACCAGACCGTAAGAGCCGGGCCAGCCAAGCAGAACACCCTGAGCGGACAGCCGTGCCTCTTCCCGTCCGTCTATGACGCGCACGTAAAGACCGGTTTCGCGTTCAACATCCGCGCAAAAGGCCGGGCCGTCGCTTGCGTCGCGCACGGCCGCCGTGGCTACGACGGTCAGATCAGACAGCCCCATGCCCTGAGCCAGACGGTTGAATCGGTGCAACGCAGCAAGGGCACGCACGCGGCCTTCCGGGTTCAGACGTCCGGTGCCGGACATGCCGGCTCCGAGGGCGCACATGATCTTTTCATTGTAGAAGTAGGCCGGGCTGCGCGCGGCCCCGTCAAAGACCACAAACCGGACCGAGTTTGAGCCTACGTCAACGACACCAACACGGGACAAAGCGCGGGCTGAAGGGTCTTCAAACAGCGGACGGCCAAAAAGACCCCCGTCATGATGCGGTTCGACCAAAACGTTCATGGACCCCCCGTGGTGCCGATCTTGTGATCAGTGATGAACCAGTGAGACGCCTTGGTCAATGCGCTCGACGATCCGGGCGCGTGCGCTTAGTCCTCGGTGTGGGTCAGTTTGGGCACGTCTGAGGCCCCCGCCGATCCACGCCCGGAGAGCGAGGGGTTTTCCATGAAGAAGCGATGGCAGTTGAAGGCAAATGTCCCTTCGGGCAACTCTGGACGCTTAAAACTGCCATCGGGTGCCATGACCCAGCTTTGTGCCACATCGGCGAGGTTTGCGGCCATGACCTGGCTCACGATCTGCGCCTTTACGGTGGCGTTTTCAATCTCGACCAGTGTTTCGACCCGCCGGTTCAGGTTTCGCCCCATCCAGTCCGCTGAAGATATAAACACGCGGGCTTTCTTGGACGGCAGCCCATGCCCGTTGCCAAAGCAGACGATGCGCGAGTGTTCGAGGAACCGCCCAACGATGGATTTAACCCGGATGTTATCGGAGAAACCTTTGATCCCCGGCCGCAACCCGCAGATACCCCGCACGACAAGGCTGATTTTCACGCCCGCCTGTCCTGCTGCATAGAGCGCATCGATGACTTCGGAATCGATCAACGAATTCATCTTGGCCCAGATCACAGCCGGTTTACCTTTGGCGGCGTAGTCAGCTTCGGCTTGGATCATTTCCAGCAGTTTGGGTTTCAGGGTGGTTGGCGAAATGGCGAGGTTGTCTAGCGCTTCGGGCGGGGCGTATCCGGACAGGTAGTTGAAGACTTTGGTCGCATCGCGCCCCAGTTTCGGATCGCAGGTGAACAGCGACACGTCGGTGTAGATACGGGCCGTGCCGGGGTGATAGTTGCCGGTGCCAAAATGGGTATAGGTCACCAGCTTTTTGCCTTCGCGGCGCACCACGGTGCTGATTTTTGCATGCGTCTTGAGGTCAATAAAGCCGTAGACCACATGCGCACCCGCCCGTTCGAGGCGGCGCGACTGGCGGATGTTGGCGGCCTCATCAAAGCGGGCTTTGAGTTCGACAAGGGCGGTGACGGACTTGCCGTCTTCTGCCGCTTCACACAGGGCTTCGACGATGGGTGAGTTTTTTGAAGTCCGATAAAGCGTCTGTTTGATCGCTACGACGTCCGGGTCCCGCGCCGCTTGCTGAAGGAAACGTACCACCATGTCGAATGTCTCGTATGGGTGATGCAGCAGCATGTCTTTTTGGCGGATGGCGGACAGCATGTCGCCGTCAAAGTCACTGACCCGCTCGGGGACGCGTGGGGTAAACGAGGGCCATAGCAAATCCGGACGATCATCCAGCACCAGCGCACTGAGGTCCGCCAGACCAAGCATACCATCGACCTCAACCACTTCGGAATCCGTGACCCCAAGTTCTTCCTTGATAACCGCCATCAGCGCGTCTGGCGCGCCTGCGGAGTGGGTCATCCGCACCACTTCCCCACGGCGACGGCGTTTCAGGGCAACTTCAAACTCGCGCACGAGGTCTTCAGCTTCTTCTTCGACTTCCAGATCGCTGTCGCGCAGCACGCGGAATTCGAAATGTGCCTTGAGTTTATAGCCCGGGAACAAGTTCGGGATGTGCAGGATCAGCAGTTCTTCTAGCGGCAGGAACCGTTGGCCGGGGCCGGGCAGGGCGATGAAGCGGTCGATCTGGGCCGGGATGGGCAGCAGGGCCTGAAGTTTGCGTTTGTCGGACTTGCGCTCCATCTGTAGGGCCAGCGCATAGCCGGTGTTGGGGATAAAGGGGAACGGATGTGCAGGATCAATGGCCAGAGGAGAGAGGACGGCAAAGACTTCGGCAAGGAATACGTCCTCAAGATGCGCGATGTCTTCTTCGGTCAACTCTTCTGGTGTCAGGACATTGATGCCAGCTGCGTCCATCGCTTCGTGCAGGTCCTTGAGGACCCGTTGTTGTTCGGTCAGCAGTGCACGCGCGTTTTCGTTTATCAGCACCAGCTGTTCGGCGGGCGACAGGCCATCTGCGGCGGGAGTTGTGTTCCCTGCGATGGCCAGTTCGCGCAAGCCTGCGACGCGAACGGTGTAGAATTCATCAAGGTTGCCGGCCGAGATCGACAGGAACCGCAGCCTTTCCAAGAGCGGAACGCGCGGGTTCTCCGCCTCTTCCAGCACGCGCCAGTTAAAGCTCAGCCAGCTGAGTTCACGATTAAAAAACCGGCCCGGACCGTTTGTGTCCAGATCGGGCAGGTCGACAGGTTCGGGAAAGGGCGAGGCAAGAAAGTCGGCATTGGTCATGGGGCGGATATGGCGATCACATGTGACGGTTAAGTGACGTTTATCCCCTATCGTCCGTGTCAATGTCCAGCAGCTCTGCGGCAAGGGCGCGTGTCACTGGCTTTTTGCGGGCCAGACTTGTTGCATCGAGGGTGGCGACGATGCGCCGCGCGGCCTCGAAAGAACGTTCCATATGGGTGACCAGATAGGGGATCACATCCGCCCGTGGCGTCAGTTGACGGTCATTAAACAGTTTGCCCAGCACTGCCGCCAGCAAGTTGTCATCTGCGGGATCGAGGGCCGCGTGCCCTGCCGCGTCAATCCGGCTTTGCAGATCAGGCAGTGACATGGCCCAAAGGGACGGGGCTTGGGTGCCTGTCATCAGCAAATGCTGTCCTGCCTCGGCCAACTGGTTGTGAAGATGAAACAGGGTTGTCTGGGTGTCCATGTCTTTAGAGATCAGAGGCACGTCTTCGACCGCGACTGGCCCTGTTGGGGGAGTGTCGAGGAGGTCAGAGGTCAGATCACGTGCCGCTATGATCCGTGCGCCGCTGGCGGCGGCCCAAACATGGGTGAGGTGCGTTTTTCCTGAGCCTCCGGGACCGCTCAGTACCAGTTTGCGCAATGGCCAGTTCTGCCAGTCATCGATCATCTTCAAGGCCAGCGCGTTGGATGGCGCTACAAGGAAATCGTCACGCCCAAGCGCTGCGCGTGCAGGCAGATCCAGTCCCAGTTGCGTGGCCATGATCAGTCTTCGGTCTCGATGTCAGCCTCTAATCCTTTGTAGAGGCGACTGTCTTTGTACTGGTCTGCGAGGAACCGCACAAACACCCCAATGGCGGCGGCCATTGGCACCGCAACAAGCATGCCGACAAAACCAAATAGAGCGCCAAACACCGTCAGGGCGAGGATAAGCCAGACTGGGTGCAGTCCGACACTTTCACCGACCAGTTTTGGTGTCAGTACATTTCCTTCAGCAACCTGACCAATCATGAAAATGATGGCCACTGCAGCGATCATGCCCCATTCCCCCCAGAACTGGAACAGCGCCAAACCGATGGCCAGAGCGCCGCCCACAAGCGCGCCCACGTAAGGAATGAAGGTCAAAAGACCCGCCACGAAACCAACGACAAGCCCGAACTGAAGGCCCACCACCATCAGCGCGACAGCGTAATATGTTCCAAGGATCAAGCAGACTGTACCCATGCCCCGGATAAACCCGGCCAGGGTCGTGTCAACTTCGTGAGCGAGGCGGCGGATGACGGGCGCATGATCGAGAGGCAGCAGGGCGTCGATGCGTGCAATCATTCGGTCCCAATCCAGCAGCATGTAAACCGCCACCACAGGCACGATGACGAACAGCACTATGATGTTGATAAGGCTTGCCGCTGAGATCAAGGCAGAGTTGAGCAGGTCACCCCCCCGTTCAGAGATGGTTTGGCCGATGCTCGAAAGCGTTTGATGTACGGCCGAATTTTCATCCAGCAGGCTGGGAAAACGTTCGTTGAGGAAGGTTGTTGCGTCTTCGGCGATTTGGGGTGCGGCGTTGAACAGTTGCACGGACTGCTGAACAAGGTTGGGGATCACCAAGAGGATGAGGATGACAAAGACGATGATCGCGCTGACGGTGATGATCCCTGTGGCGAGGGCGCGGTTGCAACCGTGCTCCTCAAGCCAGTCAGCGACCGGATCAAGGAAATAGGCGATAGCGGCCCCAAGAAAGAAAGGCAGCAACTGATCACCCAGCGCGTAAAGCAGCAAGAAAAAGATCGCCGCGGCGATCCCCCAATATTTTAACTGATCGCGCACCGGCAGGGCCATGCTGTCTCCCTTTTAACCTTGGGTCCACATTGCGGTTTTTACCCCCGCTTTCAAGGGAAGAAGTGGTCGCAAGCATAGTGCGTCTTTGCCTATACGCGGCTTCACGGCTGTAATTGGCCCGCGCGGTCAAGGCACGCATCCGCCTTTTTCCCGGACTGCCGTTCAAGTGTGATTGCGGCCTTTCACCCTTTCGCCTAATCAGGTCCAAATATCTGATGGAGTGCTGATCGTGCGTTTGAGCCGTTATTTTTTGCCCGTACTAAAGGAAAACCCCAGCGAGGCGCAGATCGTGAGCCACCGCCTGATGCTGCGGGCTGGCATGATCAAGCAAGCCAGCGCGGGGATTTATTCCTGGCTGCCACTTGGCTTTAAGGTTCTGCGCAAGCTGGAAAACATCGTCCACGAGGAACAGGCGCGCGCTGGTCACATGGCCATGCTGATGCCCACCATTCAATCGGCTGATCTGTGGCGTGAAAGCGGGCGTTATGATGCCTACGGCGACGAGATGCTGCGCATCAAGGATCGCGGCGGGCGTGATATGCTGTTCACCCCCACGGCCGAAGAGTTGATCACGGATATCTTTCGATCCCATGTCGGCAGCTACAAAGACTTGCCGCTGACCATGTATCAGATCCAGTGGAAATTCCGCGACGAGATCCGCCCGCGCTTTGGCGTGATGCGGGGCCGCGAATTTCTGATGAAGGACGGCTACAACTTTGACCTGACCAAAGAAGACGCGCTGCACGCCTATAACCGCCATCTGGTCAGCTACCTCCGCACCTACGAGCGGATGGGCTTGCAGGCCATTCCGATGCGTGCGGATTCTGGACCGATTGGCGGGGATGATACCCACGAGTTCCTCGTATTGGCCGACACTGGTGAGTCTGAAGTGTTCTATGACAGTGCCGTCACCGACCTCACCTTTGGCGATCGTCACATCGACTATGATGATGTGGCTCAGTGCGCGGGCGTGATGGAAGAGTTCACGAATCTTTATGCCCGCACCGACGAAACCCACGACGAGGCGTTGTTCAACGCCATTCCCGAGGAACGCCGTCGCGTGGCGCGCGGAATCGAGGTGGGGCAGATTTTCTACTTTGGCACCAAGTATTCGGATGCTTTGAACGCGGTTGTGCAGGGCCCGGATGGCAAGCAGGTACCAGTGCATATGGGCAGCCACGGTATCGGTGTCAGCCGCCTGATGGGCGCCATCATCGAAGCCAGCCATGATGACAACGGCATCATCTGGCCAGAAGGCGTCACACCCTATCACTGCGGCATCGTGAACCTTAAACAGGGCGATGCAGAGGCGGACGCGGCTTGTGAGGCTCTATATGCAAGCCTTGGTTTGCTGGGCCTTGAGCCGCTTTATGATGATCGCAACGAGCGCGCTGGGGGCAAGTTTGCCACGATGGACCTGATCGGACTGCCATGGCGGATCACCGTCGGGCCACGGGGTCTCAAGAACGGCGTGGTCGAACTGACCTCGCGCCGTACAGGGGTGAGCGAAGAGTTGCCGCCCGAAGAGGCGGTCAAGCGCGTAGCGGAGATTTACGCGGCACATTGATCGCCGCCTTGTGCTAGGCTGTAAGTGATGAAAGCGCTTGTTTTATCCGTGCTGATTTTGGCGCTGCTGCCTTTGGCAGCGGCCTCTCAGGACGCTGACCGGGTGGAGGCAATGCGCGCGGCCTATGCGGAGTGGCTGGAGCGCAATCAGACGACCGGAACAGGTGCGCTGGCGTTCCAAGGTGCCGACACCTACGCGATTGGGGATGCCACCGCACCCATTGAATTGGCGAGCGTCAGCAAATCCATCACCGCGCTTTGCGCCGCAGCGCTTCTGGATTCGGGTGATCTGGACATGTCAGTTTCAGTTCGCGATGTGCTGGGCCGCGGCCCGGATGTCAGCGTTGCATCCCTTGTGACCCACACCAGCGGCCTCACCGAGGATGTCACACAGAAGCTGATGCCGGAGTGGCTGGACACCGACGGACAACGCGGCTTTGACGTGCTGGAGGCGATGTCGGCACCAACCGGAGTGTCGGGGCAGTACGTCTACAACAACGTCAACTACGCCTTGTTGGGGTTGGTGATCGAGGCCAGCGTTCCGGACAGTTATGAAGACACCTGCAAACGCCTCGTGTTGGATCCTGTAGGCGTGACGGGTATGCCATCACCGCGGGCTGGCGGGTTCCTCAGTTGGGGCGGTTGGACAATGTCGCCTTTGGATTATGCGCGGTTGCATGCACATTGGTATGGGCAAGGCACCGCAACGGGTCGCAATCCATTTGACTATCCACATGTGCAATTGTTCGAAAACGGACCCTACTATGGGCTTGGCACCGTGTTTCGCCCCAACCACACTGGCGATGGTACTTTCAATTTTTGGCATTTCGGTGCGCTCTGTTTTCCCGGACGCATGAACGTTGGTTCTTACGCCGTCACATTCGGTGGAAAATGGACTGCCATCATGGGCTATGACGCCTGTGTGGATTTCGACACCATGCTGGCGTTAGATACACAAATTGGCCGTACGGCTTACGGGGCGGTGGAATGATTGCCCGGGTTCTGGTTTTGGCGGGCGGTGTCTTGGGCGGCGCGTCAGCGTCTCAGTTCCCGGAATTCGCCCAACAGTACACCCAGCGTCTGGGCGGAGCAGTGGATGCGCTGGGCGAGGTGGTTGCAGACTTTGACGCCTCGGCGGCAGATGCTGGCCTGACGCGGGACGCGGCACTGGCTGAACTGCAAGGCAGCGCATTTCTGGATGCGAGGCGGCAGGATATGACGCGCACGTTTGAGCGTTACGAGAGCTTGCAAGCCGATCTGACAAAGCTGGAAGGGGCAGGGCCGTTTATGCGTGCCTATCACGCGACCAGCATGAGCGACCGAGACGTTGCGCGCGCGGCGATGGAGACGTTTGAACCAGCGGTCCCTCTTGGCATGGCGGGGCTGACGTTTGCAGGGTCAGGATTTGTTGCGGGGCTGTTCGGCATTTGGGTGGCGCTCAAACTGTTGATGTGGCCGCTTCGCCGCCGCGCCGGAACGGCGGTCTGATCCGGCGACGAAATCCTGTTTGGGTAGGTGATTTTCCAAGAACAGATGTGTTTCCTGCGCCCACGAAGCCGCACCGTGTTATCGATGGCCACGGCGAGCGCGTAGTGCCCGCACGCCTTAGCGTGGCGCGTGTCCAACCCAAGCCTCTGACTGCAACCGCTTGACCTCCGCCTGCGTCTCGCCCAAGTCTGCTTGCAAACAGAGCAGGAGCCCGAAACCGTGGCCACACCCCCTTTTGCCCCTTTCGAGTGGATGATCGCATGGCGTTACTTGCGCGCGCGTCGCGCCACCGGCGGCGTCAGTACGATGACATGGATCAGCCTGATCGGGATCACGCTGGCGGTCTTTGCGCTGATCGCGACGCTGTCGGTTCGCTCGGGTTTTCGTGCGGAGTTTGTGGATACGATCCTTGGGGCCAATGCCCACGTGACGGTCTATCAAATTGGAGAGGTCACTCAGGCGGGAACCATTGACCGCACCATCGCGGATTACGATGAACGGGCAGAGGCCTTGCGTGCCGTGCCGGGTGTGACTCGCGCTGCGCCGATTGTGCGTGAGCAGGTTATGGCCAACTTGCGCCAAAGCAATGCGGGCGTCCAAGTCTTTGGGATATCGGCGGAAAACCTTGGCAGTTTGCCGCGCATTGCGGACCCCGAAACAGCCCGGGGTGACATCGCGCGCTTTGAACAAGGTGTGGCCATCGGCTCGGGCGTGGCGCAGGAACTGGGCGCGCAGGTGGGAGACCGGATCAAGCTGATTTCACCCAATGGGGTGAAAACCGCCTTTGGCACCTCGCCACGCATCAACGCATATGAAGTCACGTACATATTCTCAGCCGGGCGCTACGACATCGACCGGGTGCGTGTCTATCTGCCTCTGGCCGAGGCACAGTCGTTCTTTAACCGCGAGGGGGTCGTGGACGAGATCGAGGTGATGGTCGAAAACCCCGAGGCCGTCGACAGCTATGCCGCCGCACTTAAACAGACGGCCGGCGAGCGCAGCCAGTTGTGGACGTGGCGCGATGCCTCGGGCAGTTTTTTGCGCGCGCTCGAGGTTGAGGACAACGTGATGTTCATCATTCTGTCGATCCTCGTTCTGATCGCGGCGATGAACATCGTCTCGGGCCTGATTATGCTGGTCAAAAACAAGGGGCGCGACATTGGTATACTGCGCACCATGGGGCTGACCGAAGGATCAATCCTGCGCATCTTTTTCATTTGTGGCGCCTTCACGGGCATGATCGGGACGGCCATGGGCGTAGTACTCGGTTGCCTCTTTGCACTTTATATCGATCCACTGTTTTCGCTGGTGAACTACCTTATGGGCGGAGGTGTATGGGATCCATCCATTCGCGGTATCTATGCGCTGCCAGCCCAGTTAAACCTGTCGGATGTGCTCAGTGCGGTTAGCCTGTCTCTCGGGCTGTCCTTCATCGTCACCATTTTTCCGGCACGTCGTGCGGCCCGCATGAACCCGGTGGAGGCGCTGCGTTATGAGTGATGTGGTGCTGGAACTGAAGGACATCGCCAAGACCTACAATGCGGGCAAACCGTCCGAAGTTGCGGTGCTTCGCGGCGTAGACCTGAGTGTGGGCAAAGGTGAAGTTGTTGCACTTGTTGCGCCCTCCGGTGCAGGAAAGTCGACATTGCTGCACATTGCGGGTTTGCTGGACACGCCTGACGCAGGAACGGTCGAATTGGGTGGTCAGAACCTGAGTGGGCAATCTGATCGGCGCCGGACTTTGGCGCGCCGGGCGGATGTGGGGTTCATCTACCAGTTCCACCACCTGTTGCCTGAGTTTTCAGCCTTGGAAAACATCGTGTTGCCGCAGTTGAGTAATGGAACGTCGAAAAGCGCCGCGTCTGAGCGTGCAATGATGCTCCTCGAAAAGGTTGGGGTGGGCCCGCGTGCGGATCACCGTCCGGCCGAACTTTCTGGCGGCGAACAACAGCGCGTCGCCTTTTGCCGCGCTCTGGCCAATGAACCGCGACTGCTATTGGCGGATGAGCCAACCGGAAACCTGGACCCGGCTACGTCAGATCAGGTGTTTGATGCGCTGATGGGACTGGTGCGTGACACAGGGTTGTCGGCGCTGATTGCCACTCACAACCTTGAACTGGCGGCCCGGATGGATCGCACATTGCGGCTGGATTCTGGGCGGTTGGTGTAAGCTGTCCATTATCCGTTACGCTTGACGCTTGCCAAGCTCTTTGATCAGAATGTGTGGCGCGGCCCTCGCCGTGAAGGACGAATACAATGACCTCCGTTTCTCTTGCCGACATCGAACGCACAGTTCAGGCCGCACTGGTTGCCCATGGCGCTGGCACCTTTGCTGCTGCAGAAGTGGCACGGGCCGTGGCTCGGGCCGAAGCGACGCACAACCGGATATGCGGGTTGTATTATCTTGAAAGCTACTGTGCGCAGTTGAAAACGGGCCGTGTGCAAGGGGATGTGGTGCCGGTGGTAACGGCCGCGCGTCCGGCGGCTATTCAGGTCGATGCGCTTATGGGCTTTGCGCAACCGGCCTTTGCATATGGGCTTGCCCCGGCACTGGACGCTGCGCGTCAGTTTGGCGTCGCCACGCTGGCCGTGGGCCACGCGCATACTTGTACCTCGCTGGGCTATTTTACCGAACAGATCGCGGCGGCCGGGTTGATCGGGATCGGAATGACTAATGCCTCACCCATCGTTGCTCCGCCCGGGGGCAAGACGCGGATGATCGGCACCAACCCTATTGCGTTCTCTGTGCCAGACGGGGAAGGGGGGCTGGCAATGCAGTTTGATCAGTCCACAACCACCGTGGCCTTGGGCAAGATCACAATGGCCAAGGCAGCGGGCGAAGCTATACCTCTTGGCTGGGCCCTAGATGCCGAGGGTAACCCGACAACGGACCCGGAGGCCGCGATCAAAGGCTCGCTCGTGTCCATGGGCGGGTACAAAGGGTGGGGGTTTGGCCTGATGGCTGAACTGCTGGCCGCAGGAATGACAGGCGGCGTTCTCAGCCGGGACGTCAAACCGCTCAAGGCGCCCGAAGGGCCACCGCATGATCTTGGCCAGTTTTACATCCTCATCGATCCCAGTACCTCAACCGACTTTGCGCGCCGCGTCGTCGATCTGAGTGAACTGATCGCGACTGACGAGGGCGGGCGCATGCCGGGACAACACCGCGTGATCGCGGATCCGATCGATGTGGACCCAGCGGCGTGGGAACAAGCTCAGGCGCTGGCCGAGCGCAGTTAGGGCGCGGATAACACCCGCGCCTTACGCCTGTTGGGTCAGCCACACCCCCGCCGCCATCAATGCAATCCCGCCCATCCGAGCCGGACTAAGGGCGGCAGCCTGTGCACCGAACAGACCAAAATGGTCAATGGCGGCGGCGCTGATCAACTGCCCAATCAGCACAAAGAACACCGCGTTGCCGATGCCAAAATGCGGGGCAATGAACGTGATGGACAGCACGTAGAACGCAATCAGTGCTCCAGCGAGGAACAGATGCTTTGGCGCCTCGGCCACCTTGGACAAACCGTGCCCACCTGTGAAGGCAAAGACCACTCCCGCTGTCACCAGCGCCACTGTGAACAAAACCGTGGCCGCCGCCGCCGGATTGCCCAGTCGTGTGCCTAGGGCGGCGTTGAGCGCGGCCAGAACGGGGATGCCAATCCCGGCCAACAGCATGATGAGGGCGTATTGGGCCATGGGTGATCTTTCCTTATCCGTCATGTCTCAGCCGCAGATCCCGTTCAGCTCAACACCGTCCCATGGCAGGCGCACATTGTGCTGACGCGACTGGGGCAGGGCGGCCACGGGCATGGACTTGGATATGAGTGCATGGAGCCGATGCGTGCGCGGGGCCTGGGGGGCAAGGGCGCGGCAACATACGAACTCTTCCACGATGGCCCCCTGCTGCTCGAAACCGAATTCGGAAAACTTTCGTTCCACTCCAACATCAAACAGGTAGGGATCGTCGCTCGTCTGATGTTCGCGTGCGGCCCGGAGCGGGGAATAGCCCGTCACATCCCGGTTCTGCCATTGCCAGACATGGGTAAGCTCATGGGCAAGCAGCATGGCAGCGATCAGGTTGATCTCGTCCGGGTAGTCAGGGACGTAGTTTTCCAGATACCAATCCTTGTCGAAAAGCACATGCTGCCAAAGGGCCACAGCCGCGGGCTTGGCTGTGACGATCCCTTCGGTTGCCGGGGGCAGGATCAACTCGCGGCACGTTGTACGTGGCCGCGCCTTGCGCCGAAAGGTGACGGCGCGGGTCGGGGCGCCGTCCACAAGGCGCACGCGCTTGGTGTCCAGAGCATCCCCGTGGATCGTCGCGGAAAAGGCGATCTCGGCCTCTGTCAGGGGCCGTCCACAGCCCGTCAGCAGGGCAAGGATCAAAAGGGTGCGCAGGAACATGCGCCCAATAGGGGCCAGATCGGTTTTGGGATCAAGAAGCAACTGCGTGAACACCGTCGCTCTTATCCCGGCACGGCGAACGTGCCGGTGGCATGGGCAATTGGTTTGTTCGCAGGCAGGGCGGTCAGGGTGCAGCGTGCAAAGATCATCGACCGGCCTGCGCGCAAAATCTGTGCCTCTGCGCGTACCGTGTCGCCGGAGCCGGGGCGCAAAAACTGGGTGTCGAGCGTGATCGTCGCCACGGGAATCATTTGCCCTTGATTCGCGCCAGCGGCCAGCACCATGACTGTATCTGCTAGGGTCGCCAAAACCTGGCCTGACACAATACCACCAATGCGTGCGATCTCATCTGTTATTGGTATGTCAACAGTCACTCCCGTATGGTCGCATTGTGTGACAGAGGGCGACAGAGCAAGGACCCACGGAGCAAAGCTTTCGTCCAGGAAACGTTGGGCATCGGAGGCTGTAATCATGCGTTCAGACTGCGGCATAGGCGGAAAGGATGCAAGATTGGGCAAAATCCCGCTTAGCAAAAATCCGGTCTCTAAAATGCCTTGAAGATGCCTAGTTCTGGTAAACTGCTGTACACCTTTGTGGGTCAAAAAAGGTCAGGCTGCGGATGAGTGAGTGTCCGACGGTTTGTAACGAGTATGAAGGCGAGAGCGAAAGCTCTCGCCTTTTTCAATTGTCCATTTAGTTGGTGCGTCGCTCGATGACGTATCGCAAAGCAAGGCGCGAGAAGGGCCGAGCTGTTTCAATCTCTTTGAGCGGATCCAAGGCCGTAGGCCGCCGCTGCATCGCCAGGCGGCACCGCGACAAGTGATGCGGCTTCAAGCAAGACAAGTAGCAATCTCTACATTTTCCACCTGCATGCATACATCCCGGCGATGCCTTAGGTCGGTTTAGGTGGACAAGGGTAATTTGCTATGGATTATGAACTCCGCCTCAAGGGGAGAACCAATCAAACATCCAACTCCTCCACAAACCGCGCGTTCTCCTGAATGTACTGAAACCGCATCTCCGGCTTTTTCCCCATCAGGCGCTCGACCAGATCGCCCGTCTCTCCGGGTTCATCATCGTCAATCGACACGCGGATCAGTTTGCGCGTCGCGGGGTTCATGGTGGTGTCTTTGAGGTCCTTGGCGTCCATCTCGCCCAGTCCCTTGAACCGGGACACGTCGATCTTGCCCTTGCCGCCCAAACCGCTCTCCATCAGCGCGTTCTTTTCGACCTCGTCCAGACAATAAACCCGCTTGGCCCCTTGGGTCAGGCGGAACAGCGGCGGGCAGGCGAGATACAGGTGCCCGGCATCGATCATCGGCCGCATCTGTGTGTAAAAGAATGTCATGAGCAGAGCCGCGATATGTGCGCCGTCCACGTCCGCATCGGTCATGATGATGACCTTGTCATAGCGCAGATCATCGACGTTGAACTTGGCCCCCAGACCAACCCCAAGTGCTTGGGTCAGGTCCGAAATTTCGGCATTGGACCCCAGTTTGCTTGAGGCCGCCCCGAGCACGTTCAAAATCTTACCGCGCAGGGGCAGCAGCGCTTGGGTCTTGCGGTCGCGCGCCATCTTGGCTGACCCACCGGCACTGTCGCCTTCGACGATGAACAATTCGGTGCCTTCGCGGGACTTGTTGGAACAATCGGTCAGCTTGCCGGGCAGGCGCAGTTTTTGCGTGGCCGTCTTGCGTGCCGTTTCTTTTTCTTGCCGTCTGCGCAGGCGCTCTTCGGCCCGCAGCACCAGAAAATCGAGGATCGCGCCTGCGGATTTCGTATCCGCCGCCAGCCAGTTATCAAAGTGATCGCGCACGGAATTCTCGACCATCCGCTGGGCATCCACGGTGGCCAGCCGGTCCTTGGTCTGACCCACGAATTCAGGTTCACGGATGAAACAGGACACAAGCGCACCCGCCCCAGTGATCAAATCCTCGCGGGTGATGGTGGAGGCCTTGCGGTTGTTCACCAACTCGCCATAGGCCTTGATGCCCTTGAGGATCGCGGCCCAGAACCCGGCCTCATGCGTGCCGCCTTCGGGCGTGGGCACGGTGTTACAGTAGGATTGAATGAACCCGTCACGCGCAGGCGTCCAGTTGATCGCCCATTCCACCTTGCCTGGTACCTTGAATTTTTCAAAGGACACCGATCCTGCGAATGGAGCATCAGCGTAAGTGGTCGCCCCGGCCATCACTTCGTTCAGATAGTCTGCAAGGCCGCCGGGAAAGTGGAACGTGGCCTCGGTCGGTGTCTCGCCATCTTGAACCGCCGTTTTCCAGCGAATTTCGACGCCGGAAAACAGGTAGGCCTTGGACCGCGCCATCTTGAACAGGCGCGCAGGCTTGAGGGTGAGAGAGCCAAAGATCTCCGCATCCGGATGGAAGGTAACGGCTGTGCCGCGCCTGTTTGGGGCGGACCCGACTTTCTCCAATGGGCCTTGGGGCAGGCCGCGGGAAAACTCCATGGCATAAAGCTCGCGATTGCGGGCGACTTCGACCCGCAGGTGGTCGGACAGGGCGTTGACGACAGAGGAGCCGACGCCGTGCAGACCGCCAGACGTCTCATAGCTGTCGCCCGAAAACTTGCCGCCTGCATTCAGCGTGCAAAAGATGATCTCGAGGGCGGATTTGGACGGGTCCTTGGGGTGTGGATCGGTCGGAATGCCCCGCCCGTTGTCGCGCACTGACACATGCCCGTTCTCGTGCAACTCGACTTCGATCCAAGTCGCGTGGCCTGCAACGGCTTCGTCCATGGAGTTGTCGATGATCTCGGCGACCATGTGGTGTAGTGCGCGGTCGTCCTTGCCCCCGATATACATGCCCGGGCGCAGGCGCACGTGTTCCATGTCCTCCAGCACCTGAATGGAGGAGGCATCATAGTCCGAGGCTTTCGCGGCCCCGCTTAACAAGTCGGTCATGGCAGCTGCTCTTTTTTGTTAATTAAGCAGAGTATGGCAGACCGTCTATTTGGGGGGAAGGGGTTAGCGCCTTGGATATTGGCACCGCACACACAAACAGGCGCGCTCAGTCCCCCGAGTTAGTGTTGTGTGGACCGCAACCGGCGAGGGGCACTTCCCAAGTCTCGAAAATGAAGAGGCTCTACCCCGGCCAGCGTTTACCCAGAATACCCGCTGTCTGCTGTTCCTCGACGACCTTGCGGTAGTGTTTCATGCTGTGATCCTGGCCAAAGACGGACCGACGTGCACGTGCCTTATGGACATGACCCATATGGAAAAACGATGGCGGCAGATCGCACACCTTGTCATCGTCCCGGTTGATACAAATGCACAGTTTGGAATGCTTGATCGCCCCACGGTTACGCCTTGGGCGTGGTGAGGCAAAGCCGATGCCCGGCACGCCATATGTGCGTACAAGGATTTGTGTGGCTGCAGCGCCCAGTGAATGTCCGATGATGTACTTGGGTCTCAGCTTTTCCCGCTCCAGCCATGCATAGATCATCTGTGCGTGTCGCAGAAATCCCTGATGCCAGATGGTTCCGGACGCTCCGGTTTCAGTATGCGCGTCGTTCAGCCGGTATCGCTTTCCCCCGATATTGAGGACCCGCAGGTTGAATTTGAGGTAGTCGGCGACCGAGTTCGATCCCGGGATCAGCAGGATGTCACCTTTCAGGAACTGTGCCTGCACATCGTCCTGGTCCAACTCGTGGCGCATGGCTGTGGCGAGCGAAGGGTTGGCGCGCCCGGCATAAGAGGCTTCGGCCATCTGTGCGGCCAGTTTGATGTCGTAACTATGGGTCATGGCAATGTATCCGTTTTGAATATTTGCCACTATGACGCGAAAATTATGACCTGAAAAGTAAGGTCATCCCAACCAGTCCCGGATGATCCCTGCCACGCGATTTGGGTGCTGATGCAGCACCCAATGATCTCCATCCGGGATCGACACGCGGGTGAGGTCGGGCACGAATTCCTCCAGCCCGGCGTTGGCTTCGGGCAGCAGGGCGGTGTCTCCTTCGCCCCAGATCAGCAAGTGTGGGCAGTAGACCATGAACCGCTCCAACGGCATATCAGGCAGATCGATCGGCACGCCAGGGTCAGCCACGGCCAGAGGTGAGGCGCGATACCAGTTGATCATGCCGCGCAGGCCTGATTTCCGCCACGCGGCCTTTTGCGCTTCCAGCACATCGCCTGTCAGCCATGATGTGTCCATGTGGGACGAAAACATGTCCATGAGGCGGGAAAAATCATCAGCCTCCAGCACCGCGTCCGATTTGGGATTGCGCAGCTTGTTGATGTATTGCGAGGCCTCCGACTGCGCGCCCCCGGCAGCAATAGCGCGCTGAAACACGATTGGGTGCACGCCGTTTGCTACGACTAGGTGGCTGACCAGATCGGGGCGGAACATCGCCAGCCCGTAAGCCACCGCCGATCCCCAGTCATGTCCCACGACAATCACGGCCTCTGAACCGATCAGGGTGGCCATATCGCCAACCAACGCCTCCATGGCATAGGCTTCTACTTCTTGCGGAGCATAGCTTGCGCCATAGCCGCGCTGATCCGGTGCGATGCAGTGGAACCGGTCCGACAAAAGCAACGCCAGATCGTTCCATGCCCCGCCGTACTCGGGGAAACCGTGCAACAGCAGCATCTTGGGCAGTCCCTCGACCCCCCATTCGCGCACGGTAAAGGTATGCCCGTTCAAATCCTTTTCAGAGACGCGCATCATTCGCCTTTTTCCTTTGTCTCAAACCGCAAGCCCTTGGCGGTGCGCGGTGCAAAGCCCGCCCAATAGGTGTGATCTTCAGTCGGGTCCCCACCTTCGTCAAGCGCAACAACCCCGTCTCCTGCATTCGGGGTCAATGCCAGATAGTCGGCCATGTCGGTCTTTCGCTTCACATGCAGTCCCATAAAAGCCGTGGCAAAGTGCTGAGCGATATTGTTCATGCGTGTCGTGTCCCAGACCGCATCGGCGTAGTGCTCAAAGGGTGGAAAATCGAGCACCTCAGACGGCTCCCAACTTTCGGCAGGTGCGGGCATTGGTGCGGCGGCGTTGTGGTTGGCATAGTCAAAGGTCAGCAGGTGGCGATCCGTTCCGACGGCGCTCTCAAAGATGCCGCGCATGGCTCCGTAGACAGAAACGTCATCATCGCTGCCGGCCATCAGCATCAGCGGCACGCGAAGCCCGGCCAGACCATCCGTGTCCCAGAACCCGGCATTGTTGCCCCAGGGACCGATGGCGATCACTGCCTTGATGCGTGGATCCATCAGCGCCTCATGGCTGTCAGACCCAGCCAAATGTTGTTCGAGTAAACCGTTGGGCGTCCCCCAGCTCAACTCCGTTGAGGCTTGGGTTACGCCAGCCCCTCCGAAGATCAGGGCGCCGTATCCCCCCATGGAATAGCCGATGACGCCAGTGTTCTCGGCGTCCACGATAACGCCCAGTGGTCCGTCTAGCGTGGCCATATAGTCTACCACAAACGCCTGATCCAGCGGGCGGTTCAGCAATGTCGATCCAAACGCCCCCTGATCGGAATAGGTGCTGTCGGTGTGATCAATGGAGACAGCCACATAGCCCTTGGAGGCGAGGTTTTCGCCCAGATGGCTCATCAGGTACCGGTTCCCCGGATAACCGTGGCTGATTACGATCAGTGGAAACTGCGCACCAATGGCAGGCACGGCATCGCGTGCGGCTCGGCCCGTCAGCGTGACCTCCGTCACCCCATCGCGCAACTTAGCGGTATAACTGCCGCCCTGCACCGTGCCGAGTTCTGCTGGATACCAAACCTCTAATTTCAGTGGGCGATCGTAGCGGGGCACATCTTCGCCCTCTATGCCCAGAACGTTGACACTGTCTGGTATGGTGGCGGTCAGCGTCTGCACCCCGATGGCAAACATGCCGTAAGATGCGAGCGCTGGCGCGTCGGGGCGGACCTGATCAATGGGATTGGCCAGCGCTGCAGTCGTCATGGCGGTTGCCAGGGCGGCGATGGCAGAGACAGGGCGGAGTGTCATGGTCTACTTCCTTTACGGCTTGTCCAACGGCACAGCTCGCTGGAAAATTCCCTCATTACGAGAAACATTGTGACAGAGCGCTACGTTGGATCAAGAGATATCGTGCGCACATGACATTGCCGTGCTGCCACTCAGTTTTGTTCACGATGGGGTTGAGGCCGCTCAAGCGCATCGCTACATCTGAACCATGTCCATTTTTCGCGCCCCTTTGCTGGCATTTTGCCTTACTGCAATCCCGATCGCCGGTCAGGCACATCCGCATGTGTTTATCGACACAACCTTGCGGGCCGTCGTTGACGCGGATGGCACCTTCAAAGGGCTTGAGGTGGAATGGGCCTATGACGATTTTTATTCCCTCCTGATCTTTGCCGATCTGGGGATGGATTCAGATGGAGATGGCCGGCTGCGTGACGACGAAATTGCGCGACTGGACGGCTTCGATCTGGAATGGATAGAGGGTTACGAAGGGGACAGCTACGCCCGCCAAAATGGCATGCCAGTTGCGCTTGGCGCACCTGAATCTCGCGGCACACGGGTTGAGGGCGGGCGCATCATCACTACCCATTTCCGCGCCGCTGAAGCGCCCGCAGCTGGTCTTGAGCTCAAGGTGTTCGATCCCACGTTTTATACCGCCTACGCTCTTGTTGGGCAGGTCGATGTGGAAGGTCCGTGCACGGCGAGCATTGAAACTGCCGACCTCGACGCCGCATACACCAAGCTCGAAGAACTGCTGTATGCCACGCCCGAAGATGAGGCGACCGATTACTATCCCGAAGTAGGCGAATCCTTTGCCGATACGGTGATGCTGTCATGCGATTCCTGAGGATCGGCGTGGTTCTGGCCGCGGCTGTTGTTTTGCTGTGGCTGTTTGGGTTCGGTGGTATGGCGGATCTTTCCCGCTGGGCCAACGGCCAGCAGCGCGAAACACAAAACGCACTGGCCCAAGGCTTGCGCGCCGTGCGTGCGGGTGAGGCCGGCGCCTGGGCGACCTTGATGGGACTCTGCGCGGCCTATGGCTTTTTCCACGCTGTTGGTCCCGGGCACGGTAAACTGGTGATCGGCGGATATGGCGCTGCCGCCCGGGTGACCGCATGGCGGCTTTCTGGCCTTGCACTTGCGTCTTCACTTGCTCAGGCAATGGCAGCCATCCTTTTGGTGGGGGCAGGGGCCCTTGTACTGGGTTGGAGCCGCACGCAGATGACAGATGCCGCCGACAAAATCCTCGCCCCCGCCAGTTACATTGCAATTGCACTGGTTGGCGCATGGCTGTTGATACGTGGGGCGCGGCGTGCGTATTCGACCGTTGCGGTTCACTCACATGACCACGCGCATGCCCATAGCATTGATGCCGACGGAAATTGCGAAACATGTGGGCATGCCCATGCCCCGACTGTGGAACAGGTCGAAGCCGTAACATCATGGCGCGATGCCGCAGCCATCGTTTTTTCCATCGCCATCCGACCCTGTACCGGTGCTGTGTTCCTGTTGATCTTATGTTTTGCGCTCGGGATCCCATGGGCGGGCATCGCTGGCGCACTGGTCATGGGACTGGGCACAGCCAGCGTGACCATACTGGTCGCGATCGCTGCGGTAAGTGCGCGGACGTCTGTACTATCCGGCTTCAGCGGCGAGGGGACAGTGCGTGCCATGGCCCTCATCGAAGTGGTCGCCGGAGGCCTGATCGCCCTTGTGGCCACTGCGCTGGCGCTGCCGCTTCTCTGATCGCACAGTGCGCCGCCTCAGTTTCTGTCCTGAATATTTGAAGGCTTTCCTTGCCCAAAAAGCAGGCGTAAGGGAAAGCCATGGCCCTTTCGAACATGTCATATGCCGGACACGCCCGCGCGGTGGCCGTCCTTGGTCTGCCGTTGATCGGCGGGCACCTTGGTCAGATCGCCATTGGCTTGACCGACACCATTATGCTGGGCCGTTACAGCATTGAAGCTTTGGCGGCGATGACGACGGCTGGCTCAATGTTTTTTGTGATTTTCCTGATGGGGTCAGGTTTTGCGTGGGCGGTGATGCCCATGGTTGCCTCATATGACGCAGAAGGGGACGAAGTCGCTGTGCGCCGCGCTACGCGCATGGGGTTGTGGCTGAGTACAGGTTTCGCAGTCTGTGCGATGCCGGCAATGATCTGGTCCGAGACGCTGTTGCTGGCCACAGGTCAAAGCGCACAGGTGGCAGCTGACGGTGCTGCCTATCTAAAAATCGCGGGCTGGGGACTGTTTCCGGCCCTGATCGTGATGACGTTCAAAAGTTATCTGGCGGCGCTTGAGCGCACCCAGATCGTGCTTTGGATCACGCTATTGTCAGCGTTGACAAACGGATTGGCCAACTACGCCTTTATCTTTGGCAATTGGGGCGCACCGGAGATGGGAATCGAGGGCGCAGCGATAGCTTCCGTGGCGACACAGATCGTCTCGCTTGTTGGGATCATTGCTTACGCGCTCTGGGCTCTGCCCGAACACGCCATCCTTGTGCGCCTGTGGAGGCCAGACTTTGAAATGCTAGGCCGGGTGTTCCGTCTGGGCTGGCCGATCGGACTGACCAGCTTGTCCGAAAGCGGATTGTTCGCCGCAACGGCTTTCATGATGGGCTGGTTTGGCAATGTGGCGCTGGCGGCGCATGGGATCGCGCTGCAACTGGCCGCGATTACATTCATGGTGCATCTCGGACTGGGTAATGTGGCCACCATCCGGGTTGGCAATGCTTATGGGCGGCATGACCTCAATCACATGAAACGTGGCGCACGGACTGTGATCGTGCTGAGCTTGGGCATGGCGTTTGCTACGATCATCCTGTTTCTGGCCGTGCCAGAGGTCTTGCTGGGCGTCTTTATGGATGCGGATCAGGAGGCGCGGGCAGAAGTGTTGGCCATCGGAGTGGTCTTGCTGGCGCTTGCAGCCCTGTTCCAGCTGATGGACGGGGCACAGGTCGTGGCGCTCGGCCTGCTGCGCGGCGTACAGGATGCCAAGGTGCCGATGGTGCTCGCGGCGATCTCCTATTGGGGGATCGGGATGCCGACATCTTACATTCTGGGCTATGTGATGGGCTGGGAAGGCGTTGGTATTTGGCTGGGTCTTGTGATCGGGCTGGCGTGTGCGGGCGCAGCACTGATGTATCGGTATTGGTATGTCATGGTGCCTAGACTGGCCGCTGACGGCATCGCGGACGCTGTTCCCGTTTCCTGACCGAGGCGGAAAGACGCCACGCACGACGCCCCAAAAGCGCTAGTTGCCTGAGGTTAGCCTATCGGCCTTTTTGCGCACCAGAACTGAGCGCAGGTCGTGCATCGCCAAAAGAAGCGCGTCCGTGACGTCTTCGAGCTGTTCTTCGCTCGCGCGCGACTGTGCCCACTGCGTGGTGAGGTTCAGGTAATCCACCGCACGGTGAATGTCGTCGATGTCGCGATGCGCCAGCACATCCGCCCGCTCGGCCATCCACGTCTTGATCCGTGCTAGGTCCGCATCTGACAGCGTGCGATCCCCGTGCGGCTTGATCTCTCCGTTACGGATGTTGATCACCGCGATCTGTTCCATTTCGATCCGACGCTGACGGTTTTCGGTGTCCACACGAAACACCGCCGCCCCATTCTCGCGCACGCGAAAGTAATAGTCAGGGAGTTCGGTGCCCATGTGCCCTCGCTTACTTCAGTCCCGCACAGAAGGTCTGGATGCGGGTACAGGCCTCTTTCAGGGCCTCATCAGAAGTAGCGTAGCTGACACGGAAGTTTGGTGATAGCCCAAAGGCCGCGCCAAAGACCACGGCCACGCCCGTCTCTTCTAGCAGTGCGTTTGAAAAGGCCGCGTCATCCACGATTTTTGCGCCCCCGGCCGAGGTTTTTCCGATGCAGCCCGCAATGGATGGATAGACATAGAACGCCCCATCCGGAACTGGACAGGCGATGCCTTCAGCCGCGTTCAGCATGTCGACCACCAGATCGCGACGGCGCTTGAAAAGTTCGTTGTTGGGCTCGATGAACTCCTGCGTCCCGTTCAGCGCTTCAAGGGCTGCATACTGGCTGATCGAACAGGGGTTCGACGTCGATTGCGACTGCACTTTGCGCATCGCCTTGATCAACTCCTCCGGTCCAGCGGCGTAGCCAATTCGCCAACCAGTCATGGAATATGCTTTGGAGACACCGTTAACAGTCAGCGTGCGATCATAAAGGCACGGCTCAACCTGCGCAGGTGTGCAGAACTCGAAACCATCATAGACGAGATGTTCATACATATCGTCCGACATCACGTGGACTTGGGGGTGTCGCATCAGCACGTCGGTGATCTCTTTCAACTCCTCGCGGGTATAGCCGGCACCTGTCGGGTTGGACGGGGAGTTGAAGATCAGCCACTTGGTCTTGTCGGTGATGGCGGCTTCCAGCTGATCTGCTGTCAGTTTGAACCCTGTTTGCAGCGACGCCTCTGCGATCACTGGCGTGCCCCCGGCCAGCAGCACCATATCCGGATAGCTCACCCAATACGGCGCCGGGATCACAACTTCATCGCCCTCGTTCAGGGTGGCCATCAACGCGTTGTACAAAATCTGCTTGCCGCCCGAGGCCACAGTCACCTGCGCCGTCGTGTATTCCAGATCGTTGTCGCGTTTGAACTTGTCCACGATGGCCTGTTTCAGTTCGGCAATGCCATCGACGGCTGTGTACTTGGTCTTGCCAAGGGCAATCGCGACGACAGCAGCGTCCTTGATGTTTTGTGGTGTGTCGAAGTCCGGTTCCCCCGCGCCCAGACCAATGATGTCTTTGCCTTCTGCTTTGAGCGCTGCCACTTTGCCCGTCAATGCGACAGTCGGGGACGGTTTGACGCGGTCAAGCGTCGCGGAAAGGAATGTCATCTGGGCTCGGGCCTCGCTAAAAGGGTGTCGCGACCTGTCATATGCGCGAGACCCGGTGCGGGCAAGCGTTAGGCAGCCCCTTCAGCAGGCACACGAGGAGAATTGTCATGGATGATGCACTGGACTGGTACAGCGCAGATGCGGCCACCTTTGGCGATCGTGTCGCGGCGGCACGCGAAGCGACAGGAATGACGCAAAAGGAACTGGCCAAGCGACTGGGCATACGCCTTGCGACCATGCGCTCCTGGGAGGATGACCTGAGCGAGCCGCGGGCCAATCGGCTGTCCATGATGGCAGGGCTGCTCAACGTCTCGATGATGTGGTTGATCAACGGCGAAGGCGAAGGGCTCGCCGGGCCGGTTGATACAAGCCCGATGACTGATGAAACCCGTAACATCCTGACAGAGCTACTTGATTTACGTGCAGACATGCTGATGCGTGCCGAGCAGGTGGGCCGGTTGGAAAAGCGTCTGCGCGCAACGATGGATGTCCACGCGGATGAGTGACGAGCCGCGCGAACACCGTCTCAAGCGGCTGCACATGCGCTCCATGCGGCGCGGGATCAAGGAGATGGATCTGATCCTGTCGGCGTACGCGGGCGCCCATCTTGCCGGGATGAATGACACGCAACTCGATACCTATGATGCTCTTTTGAACGAAAACGACCAGGATCTGATCCGCTGGGTGACGGGGCAAGAACCAGCGCCCGAAGCGCTGGCGGCACTGATCGGCGAAATATCCCAGACGTTTCAGGGTAAAAAGCCGAGCGATTTCGACGTTTAACTGAATGTTTCCGAATCATGCCCATGTTCTGTTCCTGAGCAGACATGAGCCGGAGAACGCGGATGAGCATTCAAGATCCCATCGGACAGCCGCGCAACGACGCGAGCTTTATGGTTGGCTATCTCGAAGCCCTATCGCTGGTTGAGCGGCTTCACAGGCTGCTGCTGGACGTAATCAAGGACGAATTCGAACGTGTCGGCGTGCTTGAGATAAATGCCGTGCAGGCGCTGCTCTTGTTCAACATTGGCGACAACGAGGTCACTGCAGGCGAATTGAAAAGCCGCGGGTACTATCAGGGCTCAAATGTCAGCTACAACCTGAAGAAGCTGGTGGAGATGGGGTATATGCACCATCAGCGTTGCGAGATTGACCGCCGCTCTGTCCGGGTGAAACTGACCGAAAAAGGGCGCAAAATTAGGGATGTGGTGTCCGAACTGTTTCTGCGCCACGCCGATGGGTTGCAAGCAAAGGGCGTTCTAGGCCCGGAAGGCATCGTGGAGATCACTGAATCCCTCAAGCGGATGGAACGGTATTGGACAGACCAGATCCGTTACATCTACTGGCGGGGAATACGAGGCAGAGCGGCATCAGGACCGGCCCCTAGGATCAATGTTTCCAATTCGCGTTCCAGCTTGCGTGCCATGGCAGCCGCGTAGTCTTCAAATCCCAGCGCGGTCTCGACAAAACTGTCAGACCCGACGATGACCTCATTCTGGTAATAGGCTGAAAGACCTGAAATTTCTGCCTGCCTAATATCACCAATGCTTGGGGTGTCCGCCCCAATGACCAGAGCGTTCACAGTTATACCGGTTGGTTCAATTTCTCGCTTGATGTCCACCGGGCGCGGCCCAAGGTTCGACTTCCCGTCCCCTGACAAATCCAATGTCAGCTTCCAGCATTCTTTCCGCTCATTCAGATGCGAAACGCCTTCGCGCATCGCCAGGCCCAAGGCGGTCCCGGGCGTTGCGTTTCGCCGCTCAAGGCTGCGCAGGTGTCCAATGATACCGTTCAAAACCTGTGGGCCTGTAACGGCTGTCCAGGGCAAAACAACAGTGGGATCTTCCGGACCGCTCCATTCGTAGACCAACAGATAGACCGGCGTGTCCGGCATGATCATTAACGCCTGACGCACCTTGGCGCTGTCGAGTGCCGCTGCCAGTCCCTCCATCTGCAACTGGTATTCCCTTGCATCGACAGAGCCTGACACATCAAGCCCCAAAGCTAACGCCTGCCGACACGCTGCTTCACTCACCGTGCTCGACAGACCGAGCGCGAGGGCGAGCACCAGGCCCCTCATCCTGCTTGCCGTGGATCGGGCAGGGCGCCGATCACCGGAGGAGTCAACTCCCGCTCCAGCTTGCGGCGCATAGCGCGCTCGTAATCCTCAAACCCTTGCGCGACTTCCATGAAGGCGCCGGGCCCCTTCAAAACCTCGTTGCGATAAAAATCGATCAACTGAGTTTCCGAGGTGAATTCAGCGGCGTTCACCACCAATCCGTTTACGGTGACGTCTTGAAACGCGAATTCTTTATAGGCCAGCCGGGGTCCAAACCCTTCGTTGTTCTGACCGTCGCCAGCCATATCGATGGTTTGATAAAGGCAGTTGGGCGCGCGGCGCAGCATTTCGGCCCCATACCCCAGCGCGTAGCCCATGGCGGTGGGAAATTCATTGTGACTACGCTTGCTTGCGGCGATCGTTTCTGCCGCTGACAAGAGGGCTGCGGGTGAATCGATCAACGTCCACTCCAGTACAACTTCCTGATTGTAGCGGCCGGACCATTCATAAACAGCCAGCGCCACGGGTGCATCGACAGCAAAGAATGCCGCGCGCACTTGTGGTGACGTCAACGCAGCCACCAGTCCGCCCCGTTGCAGCCGATCTTCGTCTGCATCGACTGACGACGACACGTCCAGCGCCAGCAACAACGCCAACCGACATGCCGCCGCAGGTGAGGCCGCGCCCAAAAGCGCGACCAAAAGTGCGGCGGCCCTTACCAATGACCTGTGTTGCCCATGCTGGCCCAAGGCTCTGTCGGGGGCAAATCATCGCCTTCCTGCAGCAACTCGATCGAGACATTGTCCGGTGAGCGCACAAAGGCCATATGGCCATCGCGGGGTGGTCGGTTGATCGTCACACCATTGTCCATAAGGTGCTGACACATCTCGTAAATGTTGTCGACGCGGTAGGCCAAGTGACCAAAATGGCGGCTGTCGCTTGGCAGGCCATCGTCCCCGTCCCAGTTATAGGTCAGCTCAACCGGGCATTCTGGCTGATCTGGCGGTGCCATGAACAAAAGGGTGAACCGGCCCTTTTCGCTGTCCATGCGCCGGGTCTCTTCCAGTCCCAGCAGTTTGTAAAAAGCTATGGAGGCCTCGAGGTCTTTGACCCGAACCATCGTGTGCAGGTATTTCGTGGGCATGTGTGCCGCTTTCTGTGTTTGTCAGGTTGTGAGACCCAACCTAACACGTCGCACCGGCAGGGCCAGCGCCTCTCAAAACTTTGATTGAATGCCAAATGTGATCGTCGTTTCGCTGATCTCGAACCGATTCACGTTTGAGGACCGTTGGCCTGTGCGCAACTGCAAGGTTGGCGCAAATCCGGCAAGATCATAATCGGCAAAAAACAGGGAGACGTCCCCGTAGATTGACTTGTCCTGCCGTCCGCCTTCGACTGGCCTGACCAGCGTGTATACATTGTAGTCGGTATATCCGACTGTAAGACCTGTCGTGATCTGCACTGGGCCCACTTGCTTTCCAAAGGTGTAGCGCGCTCGCAGGCTGGCCGTTTGATAATCGGCGTTGATATTGTCGCCCGTAACGTTCTGCACCGTCAGTCCGATATTGAAACGGTCTCCTCCGGTCAGCTTGTGGCCGAAATCGGCTCCCAGTGTCACGACACTCGCATCCAGCAGGGACGAGATTGTGGATAGCCGCCTTTCGGCGACCCCTGTAAGGGACAAGCGGCTGCGACCCGATAGTCGGACATCACGTCGAATGTTCGCCTTTGCAAAGTCGTATGAACGTTCCCCGCCAACCCAGCTTGCGCCAAGAGCAACCCCCACACCCATAGCATTGCCGGGAGCACCAAGTTTGAACCGGTGCTGCAAACCTAGTTCAGTATAAGTGGAGGCAAAGTCGCTGTTGGAGACATCTGGCGCGATGGCTTTGGCCTCCCCCGAAAGATCTACACGCCGCGTATAAAACCGCGCCGTCGCTGTGGTGCGCGAGGACTGATCCGCTCTCAGTCGGTAACGCAGCCGCGCATCAAAAATCGCAACTGTGCCGGACAAGGCGCGAGAGCTGCCGCGGAAAAAACCCAAGGTCGGCACGCCATTGATGACCTCAAGCACGTTGTCCGTGCCGCTATTAACGTTGTCGGATGGCGCAATGGAGAAGTTGATGTCAAAACGCAGCGGGTTAGCGGCGCGCGCCCGGGCATATTCGCGTGCCACCAGCTTGTCCTGCTGCGGTGTGTCTGCATGGGTCGCGGCAATGCGCAACCACGCTTGTGATTGGGTGGGCCGGTCTTGGGCCGCTGCGACACTTGCGGCCGTGCGGGCGGCGCCAAACTTTTCTGCACCGGAGTCCGAATACCGATAGGACAGGCGCGCCGCGGCCCGTGCCAGTTTCGGATCGTTCAGCCGGGAATGGGCCGCCGCCAGAACGGCATAGGCAAAGGGGTCTTCCGGATCCGCATGAAGCAAGCCCATCGCGATCTGACGCGCCAGCTCGAAATCGCCTGCATGAAGTGCTGCGCGGGCGACACTGCGGGCCTGGTTGAGGTTAAAGGTCGCCCCCACCAAGGGTTTGACGTCCTGAGAGACAGCCACACCGGCCCAAAGCGCAAGTGCCGCTGCCAGGAGCGCGCGTTTCATTGCCGTTTAAGGCTGAAGGGCGTTGACACAGACCGGGTCGACGCTGGTGGCGTCACACAGGTCCAGAACGAAGACGCCGTACTCGATCTCGTTATCGAGGTCGTCGGTGAAGTTCTCAATAAATGTCCCACCGGCGATCGCATTTCCGCCAGGGCCACCAATGACGCCGGCAAAATCGCCGACATCGCCACCGACCGGATTGCTGGGGACTCCAGTATTGGTATCGGACGCATCAATCTCGATGTTTCCACTGAACGTCCCGTCGCCAGCCAACGCGCCCTCTACCAATACCAGATCGGGCAATTCGGGAAGATCGGCCGTAAAGACCAAGCCTGGATTAAATACAGCAGTCCGGTCATATATTTCGCCCTCAACTTGCATGTCGTTGAGATCGACGTTCACAAACATCAACCCGGTGATGTAAGCGGTCTGTTGGGGGACGTTTACATCTGGATCCAGCCCGCCGGTGATCGGCAGCAAGTCCGTAACAGGACCGGGAAAGTTCAACCCGGCAGCGTAATTGCCCACATAGGTCACGTCAAATCGGCTTTCCGGCGTTGTTGGGGCGGTATAGCCACCCGACGTCCGCTCAAAGAATGAACCACCAAAGAATTTGTTGAACTGACCACCCGTCATAACAACACCTGCCTGCACGCCGTCACGGCTGGCCACAAAGGCTGTGGCATGACGGCCCAAAGGATCGTTTTGACCGGTGAAGGTGACATAGCCGGGGGCGAGTGTGGTCGCCGCCGCCGTGTAGTCATTGACCAGCGGCACACCGTCCTGCGTCAGCCCGGTGACTGTCAGCGTATTGGTGTCAGCGTTGAAACTGATCCGCTCCAGATCGTTCAGGATCGTCGCGGGCACATCCGTCGTCGTCGTCCCGCCGCCGGTCGTCGTCTTCAGTGAATGGATTGCCATCCCCGCATGCAACCAGCCCAAGGGCGAGCGCGCATAGTGCTGCTGTCCGTTTCATACCTGTCAAACCTTTTGCGGTTTATTTTTATGCCTCTTTGTGGGCCAGACTCTGCCTCAATCGGTCAAAAGTCAACGAATTCTTGAAGGTAGGCCACAGACCTCACCCAGAACCGTTGCACAAAGCGCACCCTCATATAGTGGTTCACTGATCTCCATACACCAGATAAAGTGAACGTCTGATAGATTCTGTGGATAAAGGAGCCGCACAATGCCGCTGACCCCCGAACAGCTTGCCGAAATCGACGCACTGCGCTCCAACCCGCAACCGACCTTGCGCGCCACCGTGCCAGGAATGGAGGCACATCTCTACCACGCGCGCCCCGTGCTCGATCACGGCTTTGTCCGCGTCATCGACTATATGGGGGACGATGCTGCCATCTGTCAGGCCGCCCGCGTAAGTTACGGAAAAGGCACAAAATCAGTTCAGAACGATGCCGGCCTGATCCGCTACCTCATGCGCCACTGGCACTCCACGCCCTTCGAGATGTGCGAGATCAAGCTGCACGTCAAACTGCCCGTTTTTGTCGCACGCCAGTGGATCCGCCACCGCACCGCCAACGTCAACGAATACTCGGCGCGCTACTCGATCCTCGACCGCGAATTCTACATCCCCGAACCCGACGCACTCGCCGCCCAGTCTGTGGTGAACAATCAGGGCCGGGGTGCGACGCTCGAAGGGGCCGAGGCCGCCCGCGTCCTCGAAATCCTCAAAGCGGACAGCAACCGCGCCTATGACAACTACGAGTCCATGATCTCGGACGAAGGCCAGGCGGGTCTGGCCCGGGAACTCGCCCGCATGAACCTGCCCGCCAACATCTACACCCAATGGTACTGGAAGGTGGACCTGCACAACCTCTTCCACTTCCTGCGCCTGCGCGCGGATGCCCATGCGCAATACGAAATCCGGGTCTACGCCGATGCGATTTGCGAGATGGTGAAGGACTGGGTGCCAGCCGCCTACGGCGCATTCGAGGATTATCGCATGGGTGGAGCGACTTTGTCGGCTACAGCTATTGCGTGTGTGCAGCGCATGCTAAAGGGTGAAGAGGTGACGCAGGAAAATTCTGGCATGTCCAAGGGGGAATGGCGGGAGTTTATGGGGGTTATTGGGTGAGTGAGTTCATTTGCTAGGACTGCACCAAAAACTGGTTGGTAGGCTAGGGCAGGTGCTGAAGGGGATCCTACACCTACTCAAAGTTCGCGACGGAATGTTTATTGAGCGCTCTGCGCCCACACTCCAGCAGCAGATCAAAACAGAGCGCCAATTCGGCAAAATCTGCTCGGCAATTCAACCGCACTGCCATGAACAAGCGGAGCAGGTCTGGACAGCGGGAATGACCCCGCTTGAGGCGAGGTTACCTGCCTTTGATCAGTGACATTTGGCCTTAACGCGACGCCTCAAAGCAGCTTGAGGTCGCCCGCCATTTCCCGCCCGTCGCGCCCTTCGAGCATTTCAAAGCCGACCTTCTGGTTGTCGGCGAGCCCTGTCAGCCCCGAGCGTTCGACAGCTGAAATGTGAACAAAAATGTCTTTTCCGCCGTCGTCAGGGGCGATAAATCCGTAGCCTTTTGTGGTGTTGAACCACTTCACGGTGCCAGTTGGCATGGTCCGTGCCTCCTTTTGCCTTGCAGTCAGTCCCGCGCCAGCGGGGTTCGTTCGTGCCCCGGCTGTTTCCCATTTTCGGATTTGCCCGCGCATGGTTAAAGACATCGCTCTTTGCCATTGAAAATCAAGTCGGCAGGGGTGAAAACCACCCCCAATGCTGCTTTATTCAACGAAAAAGTGATGGATGGTTATGGAAATATACGGTTTGAAAACTTGCGACACCTGCCGCAAGGCGATCAAAGCACTGCCCGACGCGCGCTTTGTCGACGTGCGCGGCGAGGGTGTTCCAGAGCCTGTGATGGTGGCGGCACGGGCGGCCTTTGGGGATGCCCTGCTCAACACCCGGTCCACCACGTGGCGTGGACTGTCCGAGGCTGAGCGAGCCACTGAACCGGCGGATCTGCTCAAGACCCACCCGGCTTTGATGAAGCGTCCGCTGATTGCTGACGGCGATGCATTACATCTTGGGTGGACCAAGGACGTGCAGGCCGCCCTTGGCGTCTCTTAAACTTCGCGCGGGGTGAGGGCCCTGTCAAAGGACAGTGGCCCGGCCCCCTTGATCACCAGCACCAGCAGCAAGAACACCCACAATGCGCGTTGGTCCATGATCAGGCTGCCTGATGGCGCATCAAACCATGCCCCAAGCACCAGCCCGTCGCCCCATTTGTCGTGCCCGTTGAGGTCGGTGAGCGACTGCACAACGATAAACCCGATCATCCCCACTGACGCCAATCGCGTCAGTAGCCCGATGATTATCAACAGGGGCAGTACGAATTCAGCCACGGTGCCTGCGGTCACCACTGCCCAGTGATAGAGGCTCAGTTGCGTGACGTCATAGCCCACGTTCTCCATCACCTTGGGAAAGATTTGCGCATAGGCCCCGAGCGAGGGTTGAAAGATGCCAAACAGGCCGTCGCCAACCTTGGTCAGGCCAGACACCCAGAAATACACGGCCAGAACGGCTGCAAACAGGAACCGCGCGAGGGTGGGAAGGATCCATTCAGCCCGCCCCAGCGGGGCGAACAGGGCGATATAAAAGCGCGTAAGGGCAGTCATTTGATCATTCCTTTGGGGTCGTGAAGTCGGCAATTGCATTGTGTTGGATCAACAGGGTCAACACTGTGGCCAGGTCGAAATCGGGGTCGCTTGCGCAGGCTGTGTCTTGCGCTTGGGCCAATGTGGCCCCCGCCTTGACTTGGGTCAGCCACGCCGTTTGGGCTGGGTCAAGCGCGTGGGGTTCGGGGTCAAAGGCCGCGCGTGTGATCAGCGCGGATTGTGGTGTTGCGCGTGGTTTGTCCGCCCCTTCAACCGAGTTGAACCGCCAGATATCAACCAACGGCCAACGGGATGGCACAAGCTGAACTGGCGCAGCCAGCAAAAAGGTCGAGGCCATCAAAGCCTCAGGCGAAACGGCACCCAACCGCGCCGCGTCAAAGCCCGACGGATCAGCCGCGTGGTAGGATTGGCACAACGCCAGTTCCAAACGCGCAACATCCGAAAGGTAGCCGATATGCGCCAGCGGAGCGAAGTCGTCGAGGAAGCTGGGCAGTGCCTCGCCATAGTGCATCATGAGCGGCGAGTTGGGCGGATGCGCGCGGACAAACACCCGCGCCAGCTGGTCAAAGTTCTGATCGCCCAACAGCTTTACCAGCACAGGAAAGGCGGTGCGCAGCGCTTCGATCAGGGCGACGGTCACGTTGTTCCGGTAGACGTCAAATCGCTTGGTCGCCGGATTGCCTTGCGCATCATGTAATCCCTTTGGCGCGGCGGCGTCTGGATCAAGCAAAGCGGTCCGGAACAGGGATTGCGTGCCTGTCATCTTTGACTAGCCGGGGACATGTGTGGCGAGTGCTTGAGCCGCGCGGTCGGCCTCGGCGCGCAGCGTCGCCCAATTTGGCACGTCATTGTCCCATTCCACGAGCACAGGCGTCGGGCCCGTCAATGAGAGGGCGTATTCGAGCAAGGCCCAAACCGGATCGGCCGTTTCGCATCCGTGGCTGTCAATCAGCAAGGGCGCTCCGTGTTCGTCAGCATCCTCGGCATGGCCGCCAACATGGACTTCCTCAACCGAAGCAAGAGGATAGGCGTCAAGGTATCCTTGTGGTGTATAGCCGAGGTTAGTTGCCGAGATGAACACGTTGTTCACGTCCAGTAGCAAGCCACAGCCCGTCTTGCGCACCAGTTCGGATAAAAACTCTGTCTCGCTCATCGTGCTCTCTTCGAACGCGAGGTAACTGGATGGGTTTTCCAAAAGCATCTGACGACCAAGAACGTCTTGGACCTGATCGATGTGTTCGGCGACCCGGGTCAGCGTGGCGTCGGTGTAGGGTAGGGGCAGCAGGTCATCCAAAAACTCGGCCCCGTGCGTCGACCAGGCAAGGTGTTCAGAAAAGCTGGCGGGCTCCAGCCAATCGACAAGGGTTTTTAAGCGGGTAAGGTGGTCCGTGTTCAAAGGGTCCTCACCACCGATGGAGAGGCCAACGCCGTGAACGGACATGGCAAAGTCGGGGCGCAAGGCACGCAACTGTGCATGTGGCCGCCCACCATCGCCCATGTAGTTTTCTGCGTGAATTTCCAACCATTTGACCGGGCCGGGATCGGCCCGCAGGTCAGTGAAGTGTTGGGTTTTGTATCCTACTCCGGGGGCGGCGGGCAGGCGACGTTCACTTTGTGTCGCATCCAGCATGATGTGGCCTTTCCAGAGTGGGAATTCCGCGCCCCACGGACAACCAGCAGGGCGCAGTTGTTTGCGAAATAAGCGAAGCTTATGCGGGCAGGTCGCGGTCCAGTTCTTCGAGCGAGCCGGTGCGCGCTGTTCCGTCTGCCATAGCGGGCAGTTCGATTTCGGCGCAGGTGCCTGCATCGACAAGCGTCCAGGCGTTGCCTTGGTAATCTGTCACGGATGTGCCCGCGCACGTTGTGCCCGGGCCGGCGGCGCAGTCGTTTTCGCCAGCCAGCGAAACGCCATAGCATTTTTCTTTGCCAGCGGCCTGCGCCTGCGTTGTGGTTTGAGCAGCCAGTGCTGCGGCGACGGCACCGGCGATGGCAACAGATTTCATTGTTGTAGACATGTTCAAGCTCCCTTTAGGACTGGTCAGTTGTAACCGTTGATACCCATTGAGTAGGGTACTTCGCCGCCAGATTACCACTCACAGCAGCGTGAGTCACAGACCCGTGAAACGATGTCAGGATTTTGGGCCCATTTTGACATAAAACAGGCCCAAATGTTGCAATTTTCGCTTAGCGCTGGTCCGGTGGGGTCGCGTCATGTGACAATTCACCAATCAGATCATCCAGCGGTTGAACGCTGGTCTGCTTTTGGCCAAGGCGCCGCACGGTGACGGTGCGCTCTTCGACCTCGCGCGCTCCTACGGCCAGAATAACGGGCACTTTGCCAACCGAATGTTCGCGGACCTTGTAGTTGATCTTTTCGTTGCGAATATCGGCCTCGGCGCGGATGCCCGCGGCGCGCAGAGCAGCGACAACTTCGGTCACGTAATCATCTGCATCCGAAATGATCGACGCGACAACAACCTGACGAGGAGCCAGCCAGAACGGCAACTTGCCCGCGTGTTCCTCGATCAGGATACCGATGAATCGCTCGAACGAGCCAAGGCAGGCACGGTGCAGCATAACGGGGCGGTGTTTGGCGCCGTCCGCACCGATATAGGTCGCGTCCAGCCGCTCAGGCAGCACAAAGTCAACCTGATGCGTCCCGCACTGCCAATCGCGCCCAATCGCGTCTGTCAGAACGAATTCAAGCTTGGGGCCATAGAACGCGCCTTCACCAGGGTTCAACTCGGGCTCGATCCCTGCGGCACGGGTGGCGCTCAGCAGCGCTTCTTCGGCCTTGTCCCAGATTTCATCCGATCCGGCACGCGCTTCGGGCCGGTCCGAAAACTTCACCCGGAAGCTCTCAAAGCCGAGGTCTTTGTAGATCTGGGTTAGGTAGTCGATGTAGATCGCGGTTTCTTCTTCGATCTGGTCTTCGCGGCAAAAGATGTGCCCGTCGTCTTGGGTAAACCCGCGCACGCGCATGATCCCGTGCAGCGCGCCAGAGGGTTCATAGCGGTTGCATGACCCAAATTCAGCCATGCGCAACGGCAGGTCGCGGTAGGATTTGAGGCCCTGATTGTAGACTTGCACGTGACATGGGCAGTTCATGGGCTTTAGCGCGTTGACCGCCTTTTCCCGGGCATGGTCCTCGTCCACTTCGACGATGAACATATGCTCTTGATACTTTTCCCAATGGCCTGAGGCTTCCCACAACCGGCGGTCTACAACTTGCGGAGTGTTCACCTCAACATAGCCGCCCTTGCGCTGTTTGCGGCGCATGTAGTCTTGCAACTCAGTGTAGATGGTCCAGCCGTTCGGATGCCAAAAGATCTGACCCGGCGCCTCTTCCTGCATGTGGAACAGATCCATCTCGCGGCCCAGTTTGCGGTGATCCCGCTTGGCCGCCTCTTCAAGCATGTTGAGATAGGCGCGCAGCTTTTCCTTGCCGGTGAAGGCGACGCCGTAGATGCGTTGCAGCATCGCGCGGTCGCTGTCCCCGCGCCAATAGGCGCCTGCGATGGACATCAGCTTGAATGCGTCGCCTGGTACTTGACCGGTATGTTGCAGGTGCGGGCCACGACACAGGTCTTGCCAATCGCCGTGCCAGTACATCCGCAATGGCTCGTCGCCCGGAATGGCGTCGATCAATTCAACTTTGTATGGCTCGCCCCGGTCCTTGTAATACTGGATCGCCACGTCCCGTTCCCACACCTCGGTGCGCACGGGGTCACGCTTATTGATGATCTCCTTCATCTTCTTTTCGATGACGCCTAGATCTTCGGGGGTGAACGGCTCAGACCGATCAAAGTCGTAGTACCAGCCGTCTTTAATTACAGGGCCGATTGTCACTTGGGTGTCGGGCCAGATTTCCTGCACAGCGCGGGCCATGATGTGCGCCAGATCGTGGCGGACCAACTCGTTGGCCTGTTCTTCGTCGGCCATGGTATGGATTGCGATCTGGGCATCTGCATCAATCGGCCAGGCCAAATCCCAGTGCTTACCATTCACAGTCGCGCTGATCGCTTTTTTGGACAGGGATTTCGAGATGCCTTCTGCGACGGCGGCAGGGGTGATCCCGGCCTCGTAGTCGCGCGCATTGCCATCGGGGAAGGTAAGAGAGATTGGGGCCATATCGGCACTCCTCGTCAGTTTGGCGCCCACGGAACGCCCGGTTGCGGGTTATGTGTGGCGCGGGATGTGGCAGCGCGGAACGCGGGCGTCAAGGTCGGGGGAGTGATCAAAAGGAGAATTACCGCAGGCTGCGCTTTGATTGCGACAGCGGGTCCGGTTTGCACAGTATACCATCGCGTGCTGAAAAAACGACTTTTGCGGGACGATTTGCGACGTTTTGCTCTGGACCTTCGCGGGGAAGCTCCTATTTTGCAGTTAAGTTCACTATCGGAAATTTCTGATCGCAAGAGGAACATGCAGTGCCCAAGTACAATACGACCTTCGAACTGACCGTTTCTGAACTCGACCTGATCGAGGATGCGCTTAGGCGCACCAAACTCGCTCAGACACAGGCGGACCTTAAGGCAGGGGGATCAGAGGATGATGTCCGTGAGATCCACGAATTGTTGGGCAAGCTCCACAATCAAAAGACATTCTATCGTCCCGCTAAAGGCACCTATGTCGGCGGTTGATCGAGCGTCATCCTAAACCTTGGACTTGACCCATCGCGACGTATGAACCCACGTCGTTCGTAAAATGCAGCAGCTTCTGCGCTGTTGGGATGTGTGCCGACAGTCATGCCGTGACATCCGAGATTTTTACAGTGCGTAATCGCCGTGTTGTGTAGTGCGCAGCCTATCCCGTTCCCGCGATGCCCTTCCCTGACAAACAGGTGGTGCATGTCCATACCTCGGATCCCCATTTGCAACTGGCCGCGGGGCAAAAGAGCAGTGTGGCCGTGCAGACAGGCTCCCTCTCCCGCCGCCACAAAGACATGAAACCAGGGAATCCTACCCAACACGTCGCGGGCAAGGTGGGACGGGTTGATGTCGGGGACATCGCCGTGATGCGCCGCCAGAGCGCAGATCATGTGATGCAATTGAGGCAGGTCTTTTTCCTGCACAGGTCTAATGTTTGTGGTCATGTTGTACGCTCCTCTGCACGCGGCAGAGGGCTTGAACATATCACCACCGCGGTTGCGGCGGTGGGTTGGGTCAGATGTCAGACACGGGCCACGGCACGCAGGGTATGCGAGCAGGTCCAATAAAATGATGCGGCAATGTGTGTCATGGCGCGACCCTGCCGCACAGGGCGGCAGGGGGCAAGGCCTGGCAAGCCAACAACACCAAAACGGTGGTGGAAGTCTTACGCAGCCAAAAGTGAGAGAAGATGATCGGACAAAGGGTAAACGACGTTCGCGTTTTTGCCAGAGTGTGTTCCGACGAGCTGCTAAACACGTACCTGTTGCGGTCGGTAGAATAAGAATAACTGCTTTGTTAGAAAGTAGAACTTTTTACTTTTGTGGTGAATAGTTGCTGTTCGCTACAGTTGCGATATTGCCAGCTTGAATATTGTGCGCTAGCAGCCAGATTTTTTGAGTGCGGCACTTGAATCTTTCAGCGAGAATTTTGTCAATTCCACGAGATTTTTTGAGCCCAGATAAAAAACTAAAACCTGATTATCTTTTTTAAGGTGCTCCCGGAATTGACTGGCCTTCAGAGCGCGCTCTTCAATGATGTCAGTCACCATAAGTCCATATTTATAAACATTAACGTTTCCGATTTGAGGTTTTCAGGCTCTGCATATGTTTGCAGGAACATTTCTCCAGTTGTTTTTGTAGCAAAAAAGAACTGTATTCCTGGACCGGATGTTTTGGGAAACGGTTTTTTTGAGATTATCTCAAATCTTATTTGAGATGCTGTGCAGTCAACCAAGAGTGAAATGTTGCCGCCCTTATCAAAAATCCCGGAAAATCCAGAATCTTGATAGTACAATCCAAGATTGAGCAGCGAGTTGTGAGGTAAATAGAAAGGTAAATGAAAGTATTAAAGAAATCTTTTTCATGATTTATTCTCCATTCAATCTGTGAAAGTCTAGAAAAGCAATCGACATTTTTTCTGGATTGCTATTGAATTGGGGTGGCAATCACATCTTTGCTAGGTATTGTATACCTTACTTGTATTTGCCGATATTTCCCAAGTATTTTGGTGTTTAGGTGAAGCTGACGGATTTTACCGTTGTTTTCAAGCCCGGCGTTAGCCGCGTCAGCTGGAGTGGCGGCTTCGCGGTGCTTGCAGGCGTTCTCGCGAAGATTTCCGGCGGTTTGTATCCATTTGGGCGTGTTCAAGACACAGTTGTTGAGCCGCATTTGTCTCGATTTCCTTGTTTGGTCCGTCATGCAGGCCTCGGCGGTGGCTTGATGTTGCGGATGGCGGTGATGATTTGCCCAAACAGCGCGCCACTCACCGCGACCTCTACCAGTTGGAAGGTTATCTTGCGGGCATGGCGCACAACCCGTGCCCCGATCTTGATCAGGCGGCTCTGGATGCTGGTGAGCGACCAGTCGGCAATTTCCTCGGGGAGGTCAGCGCGCCCAAGAAAGCTGCCGAGATTGTAGGCCAGTGCGTGTAGCTGGAGCCTGACTTCGTTGTCACAGAAGCGCTTGCAGGAAAGCCGCGTCCAGTTGATCGCGTATTTGCCTTCCTTTATGTGCTGCTCAGCAGTGCCGCGCTGATTGTAGAACCGAATGACCCAGTCCGGCTCCATCGGCAAGTTGGTGACGACGAAGCCCACGCGAGGGAACAGATCGCCGGGGTGCCACTCGATCTTTGCGATGACGCGGCGTGTCTTCTCCCATGATGCCGCCCTGTACTCAAAGTCATGGTAGAAGCGGCGAACGTAGTTGGGTGGGCGGCCTACGGGGCGCTTCAAGAGATGCGAGATTGCTTCCTGCAAGACTGCGTTGCCCTTGAGGCGGATGGCGTAGAAATAGCTCTCGGCCTCCAACGTCTTATAAAGTTCGGGGATGGCAAAGGCGGCATCAGCACGAAAGAAACGCATCAAGTCGCGGGTCTTATAGCGGGCAATGACGGGCGCCAAAACCTCTTTCCAACCATCGGCGCTGTGCACGTTGCCCTTGCGCAGGGCGCAGCGCTCAAGATCGCTGAACTGGTTGAACACGAACAGAGGGTGATAGCACTTGCAGCCAAAGTGACCATTCCATGCCGTGCCTTCCTGATCGCCATGGGTGGGGCTGACGGAACTGTCCATATCCAGAGTGATCCGCTTGGGCGGTTGCGCATCATGCATCGCATCGATCCACTGACCCGGCAGATCGGCCAAGGCAGCGCGGTTGTGGGCTGAAGCCAGAATGTCTGTCTCGAACCGCGCCATTTGGCTGGTCGAGGCAGCTTGGCCATCAACAGCACGGCCCCCGACGATCTGGCGCATCACTGGATCACGCGATAGCCTGTCAGCGTCGTTGACATCCGGGTATCCGGCAAGCCGCCCAAAGGTGGACTGGCGCAGCAGACCGACAAAGTTATGAACCCCGTTCTTGCTAGTCCGCGTATCCTGCAACAAACACCCTGCCATATCATGCAGGCCCAAGGTCTCGTCCAACTCACGAAACAAGAGCAAACCGCCATCGGAACTGATCTTGGAACCGTGAAATTCCAACCGCACGCGAGCGTCAAAACCCAGCCGAAAACCGCCCTCAGAACCCGCACCCAAAGGGTGATCTAACATTGCAGCCTCCAAACCCAGATAACACACTGAAATATATCACGAAAAGCCAAGCCCGCGAAGCCAAATCACTCAATTACTTGGGAAATGTGGG
>NZ_JBDUXB010000056.1:0-3060 GCF_039945315.1 Tateyamaria sp.
TCCTCGGTGGCTACGATGAGCAACAAACACTCTCTTAGCAAATAACCCTATTTGGACCCATAAGCGCTGACGTCAGACAGAGCAACAAACACTCTCTTAGCAAATAACCCTATTTGGACCCATAAGCGCTGACGTCAGACACTTCACCTCTAATTCCTTCCGAAGGCTTCCCTTCTTCTGCAATCCAAACCGAATGATCTTAAATCTTTCCGAAACCTTCTTTTGGTAACCTTTTGGAAGCAATTTCGTTAGGAGAATACGATTGCCAACAATTTCATTTTGTTTCTCATTTTATGCTCCTGTTATAACCCCCCTGGTGCCTTTGTAAGGTGTAAAGAGGAATAGATTTCTGTCGACTTCAAAAAGTGCAGACCTTGAGATGCAAAAACAGTTGTTCACTTACAAGACGTTCACGCGCAGGGGAGTCTGGCCCTCCTACGCATGGCCAATCGCCTCAGAACTATTTTGCAAAAATTTGAATGCTCAGTCGGTAGTCTTTGTTGTACTTGCTATCCATTTAGCAAGGTGATTGTTACGGCAGATGCGAGGAAGGTAGCTGCCCCAACGGCACTGTATGTTGCCAAGATCGACAAAAACTCCATTCCCATGATTAATGCGCAAAGCGCGCCGAGCAATCCAAGGAACACACCCAAGATGAGACACGCCAAAAAAAGTGGTTTCTGTGGAGGGACATCACTATTTTCGGCATGTCTCATGCAGACAACACCGTTGGTGTTGTATTCTATGGTGTTGAAACTTGGTTGAAGTAAAATCCCTATTTCAGCAGAAGTGTTAAGACTACTAAGTGGTCCCGCTAGATCATGTTTTTTTTGGATAGCGTGTGAAGGTTGATTGATACGCTGGCAGTTAGATGCCGCGTGGAGGTCTGCTGTGTAGTCCATTGTTTTTCCTTAACGAACCCCCGAGATAAAACTTGATGGAAGCCACACAGATTTCAAAGTCTTATTTTTGCAGACCTTGATCTACAAAAATAAGACTACAGCAAACAGATCAGCGCCGATTGACTCGGATAGGCGCGCGTGATGAGCAATTGAGCACGAACGGCACATGCAATACGGGAATTTTACCATATTGTCATTCTACCTATGGTATGATTTACTCAGGTAACTGGATAGTTACATAACAAATTATAAATCTCATTCATCAGCTTTAGCGTATCAGTGTTCACACCAACGGGCGTGTAATACAGCGATCACCGGCTGATCTTCAGCAACTTACATTGGCGCGTCAGGCTCAGCTTCGTGTTCTTCTTACGGATCATCTCGCGACGTTCAGACGGGCTCCTCGCTTCAGCCCTTGTGACAAAAAATCGTTCTCCACCGCAAGCTGGCCGATCTTGGCGTGCAGATCTTTGATCTCGCCGTCCTTGCTCTCAGCCTTCTTGATTTTGTCCGAAAACACTCCGGCCATGCCTTCAATCGCTTGCCGCTTCCATGTGCTCAACTGCGTCAGGTGAAGCTGGCGCTTGGCTGCAATCTCCTGGACTGTCTTGTCGCCACGTAGCGCCTCAAGCGCTACAGCAGCCTTAAACTTGTCTGAAAAGTTCCGTCGCTTCGTCATTCTCGTATCCATTCATCAGTGTCGGATACATCTTAGCACGCTGTCCAATTTTGCCGGACCACTTCATGCAGCGCTGGTTTTTTGTGATGGTTGGCGCGCCAACCATCACTATGGCTTTTGGCCCTGCGCATCAGAAATCTCCGGTTCTGTCCCGGGCCACAAAACCGCTTTCCATGATCAGCGTTGTTGGTTCATCAATCCCTTCCATCGCCTTTTTCACGTCAATGACCTCAACACTCTGAGTGAGGTACGTCTTGTAGTAGTAGTGCGCGTTCTTAGTGTCGGCAGCCGAAGTCCAAATCGTGTAATCTGCGAATTCGGCGCTTCCGTCGGCCTCACGTATCGAACCTTTCGGAATGTCAAAAGCGTTCAAAATGTGAAACGCCTTAAAGACGGCGTCATCTACTGTTTCGGAGGGCAAAGACGTGTTTGCAAAGGCCACAGCGCGAACAAAGCGTGCAGGGGATGAATGGTCACCCGGCATGCCCAGCATCCCACTGCCTTGGCCAAAAGGCGCAACACTCTGGTCGCCCACTTTGATTTTTCCACGATTTTCGCTTTGCAAACCAACATAGTTTCTTAAGTTCGTAAGATGCCAATCATAGGTTGGATTGTTTGTGACCACATTCACCGTGTTATCGAAAATGCTCAGACCCTTTTCCGTGTACTCTATGACAATGGATGCGCCTGAGGCATCAGTGACAGCATAGTGAAAAGGTGCAAATCCGTCGATCTCGGCCACATATGTTCCGACTACGTCAATGGTTGGGAGCGCTGCCTTGACCTCCTCGACGGTTGAAAACTGACCCAGTATCCAATTGCCCATTTCTTCTGACGATACGGCGCGGCCAATATTTTCGTCTGTAAGATCTTGGACAACCGCGTCCCCGGCAAAGTAAAAGGCGCCAAAATAAAGGCCTTCGGTATTTAAACCATCAAAGACAATGGGCATATCAAGCCCGTTGGCTCCAAGAAAGCCGTACTTTGCATCAAAGGTGAAGCCGGTTTTTTCAGGGTTCAGTGCAAGTGTTTCAATCTTTGTCCCGGCCGGTACAGCAAAGATGTTCGATTGAATGTCAAAGCTGAACTCCATAGTGCGGGCCGGTACGGTCACGCCATCAGCAGAGCTAAGGACGATGCCCGTGCATGCCATTACATGTTGAGAGCTAATGCAGAGCGCCGCGATAGCAGCAACAAACAGGTTACTCGATTTTAGCATTTCTTGGTCTCTCTCCTATACCGCTTTTGCGGATTAATTTCGCTCTAATTCTGTTGAAAATTTTGCTTTAGTTGGGCGTTGGTTTGCCAGATAGCTCAACGTGCTGATAACAACTTGTCAACCGATATTTCCCAAGTATTTTGGTGTTTAGGTGAAGCTGACGGATTTTACCGTTGTTTTCAAGCCCGGCGTTAGCCGCGTCAGCTGGAGTGGCGGCTTCGCGGTGCTTGCAGGCGTTCTCGCGAAGATTTCCGGCGGTT
>NZ_JBDUXB010000057.1:0-16308 GCF_039945315.1 Tateyamaria sp.
GGCTATGGTTTGAGGTTGTGCCCGGATAATGATGGTTCGTTTCGTGCCGCTCTCAATGTATTAGACCATTCTGCATCTGCAAAGCAGAACCGTTCAAGCGCGGTCACTTTGGGCTTAGAGCGGTCGTTCGCTGCACTCTGCCTGACTGACCGCTCTGCGGACAAACCCGCCCGATGCAACTGCAGCACAACTCGCCAGATCCGCTCCTTCAAGAACACAACGGTTTTGCGGCACTGCGGCAGAATTCCCCCGAAGCGGCCGTTCACCATGAGCAATTTGGCTGAAATGCAAACCGGTCGTTCGCTGCGGCCGTGTCCAATGTCTCACAAGCGGACAAACCGGACATACATGTAAGGCGCACGAAAGTCTGCTTGGGATTTGCGAACGAAGTTCGTTGTCAAGAAGTTTGCTTGCGGTGCGTCGCCAAACGGAACCACCACCATTTCGTCAATGCTTTGACGAAATAGGCCGCGATCGTTCCGCGACCTACTCCTTTGCAGTCTAGCCAAGCTTTGCTCTGATGCTGTCACGATAGAGTGCTTTGACCAAAGATATCATCATGAACACCATGACAATCGTGAACGGCAGGGCCCCGATGATCATCGCGTTTTGCAACGCTCCGAAAGGGTTTGCCTCCGCACCGCTGTTACCGGCAATGATGAGGGCTCCAATTACGGCCGTCAGGATCAATCCCCAGATGATGCGGTGCTTGATGCCGGTTTCCTGTTCACCGCCAGACATGATGGTGTTCATCACCAAAATCCCTGAGTCCGCTGACGTCACGAGGAACGTCATGATCAGAACCACACACATGATGGTGATGGCTGACAAGAACGCGCCTGAGATCATTTGTCCAAGCGTGGCAAACAATTTGGCCGTGTTCGTGGCACCGATGAGAGAGCCTGCAGCGTCGCCGTTCAGTTCCAGATCAATCGCTGTGCCGCCCAAAATGGTCATCCACAAGAAACACACGATGGCAGGTGCAATGACGCAGCCAAAGATGAACTCGCGCACGGTGCGACCTTTGGAGATACGCGCGAGGAACAATCCAACGAAAGGCGAGAATGCGATCCACCAAGCCCAGTAGAACGTGGTCCAGCCCGCTTGCCATCCGAACTGGCGGCCTTGTTCGCCAGCGGCATAAATCGCCTCTGCGTCCATATTAGCGGCGGCAGCTGGCAACCCTTCGGTAAAGCCCGAAAGCGAACCCCAAGGGGACGTTGCCGAACCATAGATCGCCGCAACATCTTCCGCAGGCAATGCTTGCGCTGCCTCAGGAAGTGCGGATGCAAAAGCTTCTGCGGATTGCGGCCCATAGGCCCCAAAGGACATCTGAACAAAGTGCAGGATGTAGTCGACGAGACCTGCACCGAACTTTGTCATCGCAAAGAGGAACGAGCCGAAGAAGATGAAGGTCAAAAGCAAGATCACCGACAGTACCAGATTGAGGTTCGACAGGTATTTGATGCCCCGACCAACGCCAGACACAGCGGACAGGATGGACAAGCCCATGATGACCAGAAGTGCTGCGATCAGGCCAACAGTGCTCGGTTTGGGAACTTCTGCATCGCCATTCATCAGCCATTCCATGCCAGACACAGCGTAAACTCCGTCAACAAATTGGCTGACCCCAAAACCGATTGTTACGGACACGCCGAGGATCGTGGCCACAACGCCAAGGACATCAACCAAATGGCCCAGAAACCCGTTTGCGGCTTTTCCCAAAAGTGGCGTCAGAGCGGACCGGATCGTCAGTGGCATTTCGCGGGTATAGGCGTAGTAGGCCAACGACAGACCGGTCAGTACATAGATGGCCCAGGCGTGGAACCCATAATGCAGGAATGTGTAGCGATAAGCGGACTGCACGGCCTCCTTAGAGTTTGCAGCCACTTCGCCGGAGAGAACGACAGGGTTTGATCCCCAAAGGCCAAGCGGTTCGGCGGTCGCAAAGACCATAAGGCCGACACCCAAACCTGCACCGAACATCATGGAGAACCAGGAGAAATTCGAAAACTCCGGCACTGTGTTTGCGGTGCCGAGCTTCTTGCTGCCAGTCGCTGGCAAAAGGGCCAAAACAAACAGGAAGAACGCGAAGATCCCAACGGACACGATGTAGAAGCTGTTGAAGCCATTCAACAAACTGCCGTTCACTGCGGAAAGAACACTGCTTGCATTGCCAGGCCAGACGAGCGCCCAGACGACCAGGGCGACCATAATCGCCTTACTGATCAGTGCGATAGGAAGGCTGTAGCCTTCGTAAAAACCGGATGGAGATTTTGCGATCTCCAACTCGGTAAAGGGTGGTTTTATAGACATTTCTTGTCCCCTGTTCCTTTGGTTGCGCCATGTATCGATATCCCGCAGCCGGTTGGCGCTTTGACTGTGGGTTTGTCTGGTTCATCTCAATCGTTGTCGGTTACCCCTGCACCCGCCCCCAGCAAACGAGAGGCTTCTGTCGCAGGCGCGTAGGTGCGCTGCGCAAAGGTGTTCAGTTCGGCCCACACATCCGGGCTTATATTTCCGCGCAAAGCAGGAGCGGCGAGAGCGTGATCCCCTTTCGCGACAAAGCACTCCAAAGCATCAGTCTGCAGTGTGCTCAGGTCGTGTTCGGCCCCTTCGACGTGCAGGTCATACCCGTTTGTTGTCAAACGTACGCTGTCCCAAACTACGATCAGCGGCGCTTTGATGTGCAAGGCAGCCCAGGCGGCGAACGGGACAACCAACAAAGGTTGCGTGACATTCTTCATTGTTTGCCCGTGCGCGGTCGTCAGACGATCTGCGCAGTCATTCAATGTGATGCCAGCGGTCAAAGGGCAAAGAGTACCAGTCGCGCTGGACCAGTCGCCCTCTAGAGTCTGGGGTGGGCCATCATGAGCCGGCAGGCTCAAATGTGCAGCCAAAGCCTCTGCACCTGGCAAGCCATGGGAGGCGAGCCAGCGCACAGCTTTGCCAGCCTCCTCTGCGACGCCCCAATCGTACCCGCCCCCGCGCGCGGCCTTTTTGGCATGCGCCTCAATCTCATTCAGCGAATACGTCATGGACGCGCCATGGCAGGGTATGGCCAGAATTCATCTGCAGTGGCCAATTCTTCGGGGTACGGCGCGTTGCTGAACATGCAAATTCGCACCCAGCGATCAGATCTCGGGTCGAAATGGGTGGCACCAAAAAACGACAGTTTGCAGCGCAGCATATCAATCGGCATCAGGTCCGACCCAATCGTGTTGTCCCTAATTTCTGCATAAGGTGCAGTTGCGACGATCTGTGCGCGTCGCACGCTATGGCGATGTCGGGGATGAGCCAGCAAGAACGCAGCCAAAGTTGCATCTGCGTCTTTACCCTTCAGGTCATGAAAGAGCGCGGCCGCGTCTCGGCCTGGTGCCAATGGCTGCTCGTAGGCTGCAATTGGTTCGTCAAAACGCTCGCCCAGACGCGGCTCCAACTTTTCGGCAGAAACATACCACGCGCGTGCATATTGCTGCTGCTCTGACCAGTCGATGTCCAACGCCCAGCGATAAGCGCGTTGAAGGATCGCGCGCAATTCGCCCACACGCATGGTGCCGTCAATACGAAACGCCTGCGTATTTCGGTCCAACATTTGATCTGACAACGGATCGACAAGCTGGCCATAGGGTTCCAGCAGCAAGGAGGCCAGACATTCCTGCGCATCCTCGCCCAGGGTTGCTTCGGCCCATTGAAAAAGCCGGTTCCACGGTTGGGCCGCGTGCAAATCAGCCTCTGCGACGTGGTCAGCCAGTTTGCTCAAATCACTGCGCAGGTGCTTCAGCTTCTCGATCTGGACTTCATGCGCGGAATGCCAGATGTCGGCTGAGACCTGTGAACGCTCGAGGAGCGCGCGAAACACCTTTATCTCTGCATCTGTGGCGGTAGGCAGGTTGCGCACAATCGCAATTGCCTGTTCCCGCGCAGCAATCCAGTTGTTGAACAGCATCGGATGGTTGATCAGAAATGGCGCCATGCCAAGCCCGGTGGAATTGCCGATCCCGAGGCTGCACGCGATGGCCGGATCTAACGTAGCAGCGGCTTTCCCACTCCTCAGGTCCGCAACATGTTGGACCAGATCGCGCACATAGGTTCGGGTCAGAAAAACCGAAAGCATTTCGATTTGGAAAGGGGCAGCGCATTCAGGACGGCCCGCAATCATCTCATGGTCAGCAGCACCCAGTTTGCCCGACCCATAGACGGCGGTGGTGCGCATCAGGTAACCGACCTTTGCAATTTCGCTTGGATCCGGTTGCTGACCTGCTGCCAAAGCTGAGACCACATGATCCCACAACCGCACAGAGCGGTTGGCGCGCGACACGGACAGTTCTTTTTCGCTCACCCGGCCTGCTTCTTGCAGGGGGATGTTTTGGCGCAAGCGCGCAACATCATCCGCATCTGGTACACCGTCAAACAGGGTGAACGTGCTGTCCCAAGCCTGTGCAATCACCCGGTCCGAGCGTTGTTCGGCGGGCAGATCATGGCCAAAAGCGATCAATGAATAGGTGCGATCAGGGGTATGCGCGCAATAAACGGCATGACCGACGCCCTTGTCGTCGAAATCAAAGACAGGACGGGAAAAGGTCCAGTTTTCACGGGTCATGCGCCTGATCAGGATACGCATGAAAGACAAGCGGGATTGATGAAAAGACCCCAGACGTGACAGCCGCATGACCAGTGCCGGGTCACGTTTTGCAATAGTCTGTGATGTGTTCGCCTGACCCTGCATGACTATCTCCTCCCTAGGTCAGCTGTATGAAGTTTTCCGCGTAAAACCTGTACCAGTTGTCTCCCATGATGCCCGCGACCTCCCCGTCGCTCAGCCCCGTGGCGCGCAAGCCTGCTTCGATGTTTCCAAAGTCGCGGTTGTCATTGAACCAGCTTGGCATCGGCGGAAACCCCGGAGCTGCCGCCGACCCTTCGCCATAGTCAATCTCTTTGCTCCAGCGACCGACACGCATCCATTCGACCACGCTGTCGGGGTGATCCTGACACAGGTCCGTCCCAATCCCGAGGTTTTCCGCGCCGAACTTCTCGGCTGTGCGGGCTATCATCTCACAAAAGCTTTCCAGCGTGCAGTCGGACTTGCCCTTGAGGTGATGCGGATAGACCGAAAACCCCAACATCCCACCGTTTTCCGTCACTGCGCGGATCACATCATCTTTTTTGTTGCGCAGCGCGGGGGACCAATCGTACGGGTTGGCATGGGTGATCGCGATCGGCCGTTCGGAAATTTCCGCGGCTTCAATGGTAGAGCGATCTGCCGAATGGCTCATATCCACAACCAGCCCGACACGGTTCATTTCCTTGATCACCTGACGCCCCATGCGGGTGATGCCGGTGTCTTCGGCCTCATAGCAGCCCGTCGCCAGCAAGGATTGGTTGTTATAGGTGAGCTGCATGAACCGGGCGCCCAGGCTGTGCACGATTTCCACCAGCCCAATGTCGTCTTCAATCGGGCTGGGGTTTTGGAACCCAAAGAAGATCGCGGTTTTGCCGGTCGCCTTGGCGCGATCTACGTCACTGGCCCATTGGCCCTTCATGATCAGATTGGGGTATTGCTCGAACCAGCGGTTCCATTGCTCAAAGTTCAGAACCGTCTCGCGAAAGTTCTCGTGATAGGCAATGGTCACGTGCACCGCATCGACGCCACCCTCACGCATCTGGCGAAAGATCTTTTCCGACCAACTGGCGTATTGAAGGTTATCGATGCGCATCACTGCGGCGTGCCCGAGGCGATGTAAGCGGTTTTCACGATGGTATAGAAGTCACGCGCAGTTTGCCCCTGTTCGCGCGGCCCGTAAGAACTGTCACCGCGACCGCCAAAGGGCACGTGATAGTCGGTGCCAGCGGTGGGCAAATTGACCATCACACAACCCGATTGCGTGTTGCGGCGGAAATGCGTGGCGCGCGCCAGATTGGTGGTCACAATGCCTGCTGTCAGACCAAAGTTTGTGTCGTTGACCACATGCAGCGCCTCGTCATAGCTGCCCACGGGTATCACGCAGGCCAGCGGCGCAAACATCTCTTCGCGGTTGATCCGCATGTCGTTGTTGGTGCCGACGAACACGCCGGGGGACATGTAGTAGCCTTCTGTTGGCATCTCCAGCCGTTGGCCACCGCAGAGCAGTTCTGCCCCTTCGGTGGCGGCAAGATCGACATAGGCGAGGTTTTCTTTGAGCTGTTGTTCTGACACGACCGGGCCCAATTGCGTGCCCTCTTCCAGCGCGTGACCGACCTTCATGGCCTCGGCACCCGCGGCCAGCTTTTCAACAAACTGATCATGTACGGACTGGTGGACGACCAGACGGGAGGAGGCGGTGCATTTTTGCCCTGATCCGCCAAACGCACCGCCCAATGCGAGCGACACGGCCAGATCCAGATCAGCGTCATCCATCACGGCCAACGCGTTCTTTGATCCCATCTCCATCTGCACGCGCGTCAGGTTCTGAATGGCGCTGGCAGCGATCCCTTTGCCCACGGGAACCGAACCGGTGAAGCTGATCGCGCCCACTTTGGGGCTTTCGACCAGCCGTTGGCCAATCGCGCTGCCCGCGCCCATCACCAGCGAAACAAGGCCCTTGGGCACATCCTGGCGCGCGATGATCTCAACCAGCGCCACGGCGGAGGACGGGGTTACATTGGCTGGTTTCCACACAACGGCGTTGCCATAGCACAGCGCGGGCGCAATCTTCCAAGACGCGGTGGCCGTCGGGAAGTTCCAGGGAGAGATCACTGCAATCACACCCACGGGCTCCCGGCGGACGTCGATTTCGATCCCTTCCCGCACGGAATCCGCCGTGTCGCCCATCTGGCGCAGCGTTTCAGCCGCATAGTAGGTAAAGAACTGACCGGCGCGATATACCTCGCCCCTGCCCTCTGCCAGCGGCTTGCCCTCTTCGCGGGACAGCAAGGTGCCCAGCTCTTCGGCGCGGCTCATCATCTCGGTGCCGATGGCCATAAGAACGTTGTATTTGCGTTCGATCCCGTAGGCGGCCCATTCGGCCTGCGCGCGTTGCGCCTGTTCCAGCGTTGCATCCAACTGCTCAGGCGTCGCCTGTGCGAACATCCCGATCAGATCGCTCAGATCCGATGGGTTGCGGTTTTCAATTTCGGAAGCACCCGCCACCCATTCTCCAGCGATGTAGTTCAGGTTGGTGTCGGGCATGATGTATCCTTTCGAGTGAGTGCCGCGGGCGGGCGCACGCAAAGGATACCTCGCTTGCATGATTTAGGCAGTTTGAAATAAATGTATTTTACTTCAGGTTTTCTGAAATCAGGTGTCCATGACCAAACTGCCATCCCGTTTCATCCCGGTGATCAGCTTGAGGAACTCCTGCGCTGCGGGCATCAACAGATTGCTGGGTCGCGACATCAGATGCACAGTCCTGCGCGCATGCACATCGTGAAGCGGCAGAAATGCAAACTCATCAAGGACATTGGCCACCGCCAGTCGCGGCAACACCGTTATCCCAACACCTTGTCGTACCAAGCCTAAAAGGGACGCCGTATTGGGAACCATCAGTCGTGAGCGGGCAAGAATGGGCGCAAAATCCGGATCTGTGATCTGTTCACACAAGCCATTTGCGATGATCGGATGATCCCCCATCGTGCGCCATGACAGCTTATCCCAGTCTTTGGCCAACGGATCGTCCTTGCGGCAGACCAGCCCAAAGGCATCGCTGAACAACTCGGTCCGGCGCATCCCCTCAACCTCAGAAAGTGAGCCAATCCCGATATCGGCACGTTCGCGATCCAGTTCACGCGCAATGGTCACCGAGTCCATATCACGCAGGTCGATCTGTACCTTCGGAAACTTCTGCGCAAACCGGAAAATCACAGGAGGGAGTATGGTCGTAGCCACCGATGGCGTCACAGCCAGCCTCAAATAGCCAAGCTCAGAACGCGATAGCCCCTCGATCACTGACACCGTGTTCTCGAAATGGGCCACTTCGCGGCGCGCCTCTGCTAAAATGAGGTCTCCGAGCGGCGTTAGGCGAGATTTTCTCGCTGTCTCAAAAAGGGCAGAGCCAACATGCTCTTCAAACTGTTTCAACATCATAGAAACAGCAGATGGGGTACGACCCAGCGCGTCCGCAGCCTCTGAAAGGCTGCCATGCGTGGCAACGGTCATGAAGCATCTGAGCATGTCGATCTTAATCACCAACTTAAGATTTCCTGAATTAACTTTAATCAGTTCGAGTTTGCCTCAAATTAGATCCCGTGACCATATGGCAAACAACCTGTCCTACCCGGGATGGGAAAACACTACTATTGAAGGAAATTCTCATGATTGAGCGCATCGAAACTGGAACCCGATCATCCAAAATCGTCAAGCATAATGGCGTGGTTTATCTCACTGGGCAGGTCGCAGAGGGCGACACGATCCAGAACCAAGTCCGCGCCTGTTTAGAAGATGTTGATACTCTCCTGACACGGGCCGGATCGTCGCGCGAAGACATGCTACGTGTCACAATCTGGCTGGCTGACATGCAGGATTTTGATGGGTTGAACGAGATCTGGAACGATTGGGTACCTGCTGGACATGCTCCGGCCCGTGCGTGTGGTGAGGCCAAGCTGGCCAGACCCGAGCTGAAGGTGGAATTCATCGTAGATGCAGCCTATTCGTGAAGAACTGGTGCTCTCAAGAACTGAGTTTCGAAGCCTGATCGATGGCGAAGAAACATCAAGCGAAGACATCTCACCCACCTACAGTGCGAAGGCTTCACACTTTGGCCTGAGGGTTTAAGATCATTTGCGGGCAAGTTCCCGAAACCCAACCAAAAGATATTTTTGTGATCTGGCAGGACGCGCAGGAAAACCCGTCGAATAGGTGGACTAATTCTTCAAAGCAGCCGTCGATGCGAGTTGCGGCATTGGGCAATTTGGGCTCGGAGCGGTCTTGCGGCGGCGCAACAGAGCAAGCTTGGACAGCTCACCGAAAGCGGTCATTCCCGAAAAGTGGAAAATTCAACGCTTTCAGCGGCGTGGCCCGATGCTCGGACATTCTGCTGTTTGAAGCGGTCGTTGGGCTACGGGGCCCGCTACGATCACTCTGAGCCCAAAGCGTCTAATGCTGCACAAAGTATGAACGGCAGCAATTGAAGTAAATTGGGTATTTGGTGAGAGATCGTGAACGCCTTAACTTCCGACATGCGGGGTCTTGTTTGAAACTTTCTCCTTGTAGAGGATGACCGCAATAAATCCGAGCACAATCTCAAGGGCCGCATATACTATGAGCAGCCAGTGCGGCAGGCCGTCGATAATGAAGCTCAGTATTCGCCCAGCTGCAAGTCCGATCATGAACACCGCACAGGCTACTAGAGCTGGACCTTCCATGGGTTTACTGAACGCACCCCATAGCCACAGCACCACCATGCCGATGTACAGCCCCATAACCGCTCGCATGATGTGCGCAAGGTTGACCGTATCAACAGTGATGCCGAAAAAAGCGTCCAAAGATGCTGATGGCTTAGCCCCATAGCTTAGCGCTATCGGCACTAATCCGACTGAACAAAAGATCAGAAAAATACGATATTTCATCAAACTACTGTACCGAGAACAAGCGTCAGCTCAATAGGGTTGATTATTCTTGCTTTGGGGATGTGGCTATTGCAAGCAGACCTTCGCTTTGCCGAATACAAAGGTAGCTATGTCCCGCAACTCGGTCATAGCCCCATCGAACTTCGCTGCGGTCGCGACCAATGTCTGCTTTTCTAGCTGCGATGCAGCGTGTAGCCGAGGCGCGCAGTTTGCTGCAAGAGCGAAGGGCGCGATTTCAATCCGGCTGCTTTGGGCTCAGAGCGGACGTTCGCTGCGATTTGCTTGAACAACCGCTGTGCGGACGAAGCAGCCTTTCGCCTTAACCTGCACCGGTGAACGCTATACGGACGAAGCGGCCATTCGCTGCGCGATCCACGATCGACCTCTAAGCGGAAGAAGGCAGCCGTTGCCTTCTGGAGGTATTTCTGAATGTCGCAAGGGCCCATTTGAAAAACTCACTCAGCCCGAGCTATCGCTCGCAAAGGATCGCATTTCGTATTCAGCCCGGGGCTTCAACGGCCTCATTTCCTCCGCGGAGTCCTGTCAGTATCTGCAATGCCGAATTTATACTGCTATGCGCAACAACAATTCGGATCAGGCAAAAATGCCCGGATCTATGCGGTCCACAGGCGTAATAACGTCGGCGGGAATGTTCAAACGCTCAGCTGCTTTGCGCAAACTCTCTTCATCTGGTGCTTCATAAAGGCAATACGTTTTCTTCTTGTCCGCACTCAAAAACGAGAAAATCCATTCAACGCCTACTTCATCATTAATCTGCTTGATGTTCTTTTTTGCTTCGTCGTCAACTTCAAGTTTCTCTGCGAAATTTCTTTCAATAATATATCTTGGCACCGCTTCCTCCATCGCGAGTGTAACGGACTTACGTGGCTTGACCTTCAAGCATTGCCGTAAGGGCAAGCATACCCAGTTCGCGCGATGTTGCCAACGCTTCTGCCTCCAACGTCATTGCGTGCTGTAAATCATCTTTTCGACCTCGCCTGCGAAGGGCTGCCGCATAGGACGCCCGACTATGCGCTAGCCAGGCTGGAGCTTTCATGCGCAGGTCAATTTCAAGGGCCGTTTCGAACATTTTCTCGCATTGGTCCCAATTTCCTATCAAAGCTGACAGTGCGCCGAGTCGTCTGGCTGCCGATCCGGAGCAGACAGTAGTTGCCCCTGCTGTCACCGTCATGCGCTCAAAGGGAAGCAGCATTTCATAGATCGTCAACGCGTGCTCCTTGTGATCAACTGCGACACATATGTCTGCCAGATAGGATAGCGTTGTTGAAAACATAGCATCCCGTGGCAGCTCGAAACCTGTCGCTGCGAGCTCGTTCAAAATCCGCTCCGCGGCATCCTTGAAACCAAGTTCTGCCGCGATCAGGGCAAATCCAGGCTGCCAAGTTGTATCTTCCGGACTTTCCGACATGAGACGTTTGATCACCGGCGCGACCTCTTGAAGCCTACTTTGCTCGCGGCGAATCGTGAACATTTGCACGCCGTAAACACCTTCGACGTGCTGCCCATGTGTTTGACGGCCAATCTTAACGGCCTCATTTGCGTACCGCTCCGCGTCTTCGAATTTTCCCTCCATAATGGCGACCATGGCGCGAGCATGGATCTGCACCCAGTAAAGCTGAAGGTGATTGTCTTTTTCGGAGATCTCGGTCAGCAGTTGAAGCGAGTGATCCATCAAATCGCGATCTGCCATCTCTGCCCCAACAAACAGGCTCAACGTTCTGTCCCGACCTTGGTCAATGTTGTTCAGTTTCTCCGCGACCCGATGCATCGCCTCAAGGTTGTCCCGCCAATTATGCCTTTCATCTTTACTGCGAGCGACAAATGGAGCTCCAAAGCGAGACATCATAACTGAAAACTGCGCTTTGTGATCACCTAACTTGGCAGCGGCTTCCATGGCTTTGCGTCCGTATTCACCGCTTTTCTCCAACTGCCCTGTGAACATGTATGCACGGGCCAGTTGACTCATCAGCCCGGTACGTCGCCTTTCATCTTGTTGGGGTAGATCATCTAATGCTTGGATACAGTGCTTTATGGCGTCACTGTGCCAATCTCCAGCCATCATCGCCGTGTCAGCAAAGTGGTTCGCCGCGTCTGCCGCGAGTTCAACACTGCCAATACCGCGAGCAGACGTCCATGCTTCTTCGAGTATTGCGCAACACTCTGGAAGACGGCCCACGCTGTCATAACTACGCCCAACTAAAATCTTGGCTGAGATTACCTCTCGTGCAGTTTCGTCGCCCAAATGTGAAGCTGCCTGCAGTGTTTCCTTGGCATTTGCCATCGCTTCGCGACTTGCAGAGCGGGCAAGTGCCATTTCGGTTGCAGAACGCCATCTTTCAAACGCACCCGACCATTCTTCGGCTTCCGTCAGATGGCGTGCAACAAGCTCAGGCTGACGTTCGATCTCAGCTGGGCGCATTCGCGTCAAGACATCGGCAACTCGCGCGTGATATTGCCTACGAGTTGAGACTAGCATCGACTGATAGGCTGTATCGCGGATTAGTGCGTGCCGAAAAACATAGCGACCACGGCTGTTCCCGCTCTCAAAGAGCAATCCGGCTTTGCGCAGTTCATTCAAACCGGCGCGGATGTCAGTCTGATCTTTTGCGAGCGTCTCGGACAATAATTCTGGTTCAAACTCCCGTCCGATCACGGCCGCGGCCAGCGCGACCTGCTTTGCATTTGGGGATAGAGCATCAAGACGTGCCATCAGCGTGCCCCTCAACGATGTGGGCACACGGTTAACGTCTTGAACCCCAGACGTTGTGATCGCGCGGGTCAGTTCTTCAACGAAAAGCGGAACACCATCAGTTTTTTCAATGATGAGGTCGATCAAACTTGGATCAGGTTCAACGCCAGATATGTTTCGCACCAAATCAGAGACGTGATCAGAGTCAAAGCGACGCAACCGAAGCGTTTGGACATGCGCATCACCTTCAGTCTGTTCTAAAGACCAATCCGGTCGGTGTGTAATCAAAATTAACAGCGGAAGATCCGCGCAAACCTCTTTGAACCTTTCCAGCAAGGCGTGAGTGGATGGATCAATCCAATGCGCGTCTTCGACAAACAGAATGACTGGGTGCTGCTCCGCGCGGACCTTAACAGTGTTAATCAGTGTTTGAATTGTGATATCGCGCTGCTCCTGTGGCGACATGGCCAGCACATCCTTGGCCAGTTGGCTTCGCGGTGCGACCAGTGCAGCGAAAACAGGCAAAACCTGCTGCCAATCCAAACCTGGCCTTGCTTTCAACATTTGGCGCACATGTTCGAGGACCAAGTCATCATCAAAATCAGGAGCAACTCCTGCATCTTGCGAAATGCGTTCTGTAACTGGGTGAAATGGGCTGCTGGTTAAATATGGGGAGCAATTAAGGCGGATAATGTCCGCGTTCTCGACAACGATTTTTTCCGAAAGAAAGGCTTCTGTGGTTCTTGATTTGCCGATTCCAGCCTCACCCGTGAGCAAGACAACTTCGCCCTGTCCACCTCGCGCCCGTTGCCAAGACTGTCTGAGGATACCCCGTTCCAGGTTGCGACCGACCATTGCCTTGGATGAACTGTCTATATGTGCCGCCTGAAATCTGCTTTCGGCATCGCGTTCTTCTTCCACCTGAAGCAACTCGTACGGCGTTTCGAAACCCTTTAATGTGACCTTTCCGAGCGAGGAAAATTGAAAGATCTGCAAGAGCGATGCTTCTATTCCCTCCTTGGGCAACACAATACTGTTCGGCGGTGCGTGCTCTTGAATTCTTGCGGCTAGGTTGAGAATAGGCCCAGCCATTGCTCCTTCTTCGTAAGTGTTTTCTCCAATGGCATCGCCAACAACAACTTCGCCGCTCGCAATACCCATACGTACTGAAAGTGGTGTACCGTCAGGAGCCTTCTGATCATTGACACGTTTTACGACATCCAGCCCAGCCTTGATCGCCCGAACCGTGTGATCTTCGTAGGCGCGCGGCCACCCAAAAAAGACCAAGACACCGTCGCCAAGATATTTTGCGACATATCCACCGTATCGACTCACCGCGCCTGCAATCGCGTCTTGATACCGCTGCAAAAGAACGCGCATGTCCTCGGGATCAAACCGGTTTGTCAATTCGGTGGAGCCAACCAAATCTGCAAAAAAGACTGTCAGATGGCGGCGTTCGGCAACTGTTGAAGAATTCGTTTCAACGGAAAAAGACCCCACAGGGCTGGCCAAGCTGCCCTCTTTTGAGGAGGAAAGGTCCGTGTTTGCTGAAGTATCTGTCGAGTTATCATCGTTTTCGACCACTGCAGTCGTATTTGATCGCTCGGCAATTGCGGCCAAGATTAGTTTCCGGTGACCCAAACTGATGCCCAGTTCTTTTAAGTCATCACTGGTAAGCAAAGGAAGTACGCGCTCATCGACATCGTTCTCGCGGAACGCATCGACGTATTGATCCAGACCCAATTCGCTGAGCCATTTCTCTATGTACAGAAGCATTTTGACAAGGATGCTCGTTTAGGCGATGACAATCAAGCTTCGGCTTTGCGCGCTTGATCCAACCGCTGGCGCAAGATGAAACCCATACAAACGGGTACGTGGGGCGCTACACTCACTTTGCCCCACGTGGATCGACGTCACCAGTTACTGTGCTGCAGCGAGTGTTTTTGCTGGCGGGATGTTGTGATTGCACCGAAAGAAATTGTCCGGGTCATATTTTGCTTTGATCTCGGACAATCTTTGCATGTTTGGACCATACACATTGCCGACCCGGTCAACCTCGTCCTCAGGCATGAAATTCACGTATGCACTACCGGTTGAAAACGGCTGCATGTCGTCAAACAACTTGCGCGCCCACTCAATACAGACGTCGTCTTGTGCCGCATCGCTCCATCGAGTGTGCACATTCATGATGAAATGTGCAGACCGCTCCGAATAGGCCGTTTCATCGGACGGAACCCGAGCCATGGCGCCACCCACGTGGGCAACAAACACCTCACATTGCGGGTCCGGCAGATTTTCGATCGCATCCAGTAGTGTGCGTATCGCATCATCCGGAAGGTCGGCGAAATCATTACTTTTCCAATAATTCCGTTCTCCCGGTGCCAACAATGGGTCAAAAGCTGCTTGCCAACCGACGAATGGGTGGGGACCGATAACATCAACAACCGGCTCGCCAAGTGCTCGCAGGCTCGCCATTGCTTTTTCTCCTTCGTTCATGTCACCGGCGTAGCACGCGTCAAAAAACAGAACTTCTTTTCCGTGCCATTCGGATGGAAGAAACGGCAGCGGTGGGGCCTTCCTCATAACCGACCATACCGTAAGTTCGTCGGGTGCCGTGGCGGTAATTTCTCGCAGCTCAGCAAGCAGTTTTGGCGCCTCCGAAATCGGATGCACGATCAGCCCTGACATCACTTCAGGCCCAAGAGAGTGCAATTGAAAATCAAAGGCTGTCACGACGCCAAAGTTGCCTCCCCCGCCGCGAAGCGCCCAAAAGAGATCAGCGTTTTGTTTTGGGTCACATCTCAGGATCTCTCCATTGGCTGTGACAACTTCAGCGGAAACTAGATTATCAATTGTCATGCCGAATTTGCGGGTGCTCCAACCGAAACCGCCTCCAAGGGTTAAACCCGCGATACCAGTTGTGGAGTTTATTCCTGTCGGAACGATTAAGCCGTGTGCTTGGGTTTCCCTGTCGACATCCCCCAGCAACGCACCGGGCTCCACCCGTGCGGTTCTTGCGATCGGATCGACGCTGACAGAATTCATTGCAGACAGATCCAACAAGAGAGAGGTATCCACGACAGCGTGCCCGGCAATCTGATGTCCACCGGATCGAATTGACATCACTGTCGGTCGTCAGAGTTTTTGGAACCAATGGCGACCTAAACTAAGAGAGAGTTTGGCTCATCTTGTTGGTTTGATTATGCGGCGCGTTGTCTGTGTTGCAAGCGGCGCGCTTCGAGCGTCTTTCGTTTGATCCTTTCCCTTTGTTTTAGAATGGCTTTGTCACGCCCGAAGTAGACGTCGGCGGGTGTGACGTTGTTGATGCTCTCGTGATAGCGCTGATGATTGTAGTGATCGACGAAGGCTTCGATCTGGGCTTCGAGGTCGCCGGGCAGGAAGTAGTTTTCCAGTAAGATCCGGTTCTTCAATGTTTGATGCCAACGCTCGATCTTACCTTGGGTTTGCGGATGATACGGCGCACCGCGCGAGTGTTTCATCCCCTTGTCCTGCAACCATTCAGCCAAGTCGCCGGAGACGTAGCTTGAGCCGTTATCGCTGAGCAGACGTGGCTTGTGGACGACATGCACCTGATCACAGCCAGACGCCTGCAATGCGAGGTCCAATGTATCCGTCACGTCCTCGGCTCGCATATTGGTGCAAAGCTTCCAAGAGACAATGTAGCGGCTGTAATCGTCGAGGACCGTACTGAGATAGAACCAGCCCCAGCCCAGAACCTTGATGTAGGTGAAGTCGGTTTGCCAAAGCTGATTGATCGCAGTCGTTTTGTCTCTGAACTCATTGGCTGCCTTGATGACTATGAAGGCAGGACTGGTGATCAGGTCATGCGCCTTGAGTGTGCGATACACTGTGGATTCCGAGACAAAATAACGTTCTTGATCCGTGAACGTCACCGCTAACTCACGCGGGGACAATTCCGTCTCCCGCAAGGCGAAGTCGACGACCCTGCGCTTCACCTCGTCGGGCACCCGGTTCCAGACATGTTTTGACTTGGGAGATTGATCCTGCAATCCGGCCTCACCGCGCTGAAGGTA
>NZ_JBDUXB010000058.1:0-11355 GCF_039945315.1 Tateyamaria sp.
AGGGAAAGGATCAAACGAAAGACGCTCGAAGCGCGCCGCTTGCAACACAGACAACGCGCCGCATAATCAAACCAACAAGATGAGCCAAACTCTCTCTTAGTTTAGGTCGCCATTGGTTCCAAAAACTCTGACGACCGACACGTTGGCGACACCACGGAGTAATCTTCATTTTAGAAGAGAAGACACATCTAAGGTGTGAAAATACTAATTTCACTTAATTCTATGCGTACCTTTTACTATAGTAATTTATATAGCGATAGGTACTCATAGAACTGTAGGTGCCGCTGACGGCATTTAGTCCTTGTCACCTGTACGTCTCTCTCTTCCAAGGCTTCCAGTTACTATTGCCTGTTAGGACATATCGAATAGACACGCCAAGGAAGTAGATACTAATGATAACTACGAATTATAGTTCAGACATTGATTGCTCTATACCGTTGGCGCACCTATAATGAACTGCACGATCATAACTACTAGAACCCCACAGAGGTAAGCCACAAGAAGTATTGCTGTAAGGACCATCAAGACCCGGAACAGGACAACTGCAAGTCTATTAATCATTGCCTAGTAGGCCCAAGTCCGTAAGCTTCTTACGCCACCCGTACTTCTCACCCTCGATGTTGTTAGCCGTTATGGGCATTGCTTCACCTGTCCTAGGATGCTTCACGTCCTTCAGGTACTGTGTCTTTGAACCTTTGTCTGCCTTGTCGTAACCATTGATGATGGCCTTCCAATCTTCAGGCTTCAAACTCTGCTTCAATGCCTTGAGCTTCACACCACCAGCAGACATTTTCCCTTTAGGCTTGGCCTTTTCAGCTTCAGCTACGGCATCTGCCTTCATTTCTGCTTTCTTGTCTTGGATAAGCTCTCTGATGGCCTTAAGATCGTCCAACTTGTCCTCAAAGAAATCTTCGATTTTGTCGGCTAGGTCCCATTCGTCCACCTTAGCTTTTAGCTTTTTAAGCGTGGGTGTTATCTCATCCACTAGGCCCTGAACCTCATCCCTGCCCATATTCTTGGCATGGTCCATCAGTTCCTTGGCAGTCATGTCTTCCAATTTCTTTTCTTCTTCTTCGGCCATGTCTCAAATTCCTTTCGTTTGAACTCACTCAACCTAACCACTCCAGACAGACATTGCTAGTACGAGAAATCCTGTATCGGATTAGTGAAAAATTGGTGAGATAATTTTTAGGTGTCATTCGTATATACAGAGCACCCCCCACCCCCCCTTAGCCCCCTCAATATATGTATCAATGGACAACAATCATGACCACTATGGCCCCTAGGAGTGGACCTGAAGGACTGATTACGAGCTAAAGTAAAACACAACGTTCGTTGACATCTTACTTATGTCTTACTTATTAGGGGAGAGACATAGTTAGAAGGGAAGTCAGATGTTACAGTATATCACCTATCGAAGAGTAAGCACAAAAGGTCAGAAGGAAAGTGGCCTAGGGCTAGAGGCACAAGACAGAGATATCCAACTCTTCCTGAACAACTACAGTCCAGAACCATACGAAGTGGTAAGGGAATTTGTAGAACAGGGATCAGGTAGCAAACAGAATGAAGAGCTTCAGAAGGCTGTCCAGTTAGCCAAGGATACTGGGGCTACTCTCTTAGTGTCCAAGCTAGACAGGCTTAGCCGTAAGGTGTCCTTCATCGCTACACTAATGGACGATAAGAAGTTGTCCCTACGTGTCGCCTCTATGCCCAATGCTGATAAGTTCCAGCTACACATCTATGCAGCACTGGCAGAACAGGAACGTACATTCATATCGATCAGGACCAAACAGGCATTGAAGGAAGCCAAGGCCAAAGGGGTTAAGCTCGGTGGTCTAAGGGATAAGACGATAAAACGTAATGAAGCCATTCAAGGTCAGGCTGATAGTTTCGCCTCTCACATCTACCCTACAATCAAAAGGTTTAGGGATAGCGGTATGACCTTGAAGGACTGTGCTGATGAACTGAACAGACTAGGGATTGAGACAGCTAGAGGTGGTAAGTGGTACGATACTACTGTCCGTAATGCACTGTCACGTTGTACTGTAGCACCCTCTTAGAGCCAATATAAGGGCCATACAGAGCATGTAAGGTTAGCTGGTAGGGGTAGAGGTAGCCTAACGACACTAGCAGCGCTGTATGGGGCTAATTTAGCGTGTTACAGCTTAGATACTAGTGACCTCAGTTAAGGCATTGATTTAATTTAATACCCAAATCCTTCGACATTCAGTTCCACAGGAGACTTGCTGGGGGTGTGTGTGAAGGTCACAACCAAAAAGTGCTTGTCGTCCGTAGTGACAAGGTAGCCAACACCCTCACACACCAGAACAGCTTATGTAACTTTTTGAGTTACGTCAATGGCACCGGTGTATGTTCTCAAAGAGGGGAATGGGTGTGTGAGAGCTACTCGTGAACCAAGGGCGCTGAGTTTTCCTTGGGGGGAAAGCTGATGCCTCAATCAATACTTTCACCCTCACACCGGCCAGAGATAGCGTGTTTGAAAATGTTTCAATGGCTTGCTCAAAGAGTGGAATGGGTGTGTGAAGGCCTAGGTGGTATTACTGATCTTTGAAAGTTTGGGGCAAAGAAAGAGTAACAACCCTCACACACAGGTAAACGATACGTAACTTTTCTGATTGTCCCAAGCGATCTTAAGGCTAGGTCGACTATACTTTTGGATAGGTATTCAGTAGTCTTCGCTGCGCTCAGGTCAGCCATGCAGCTATTCAGCGAATAACCATGGATGCTCAACACTGTCTAGGGCTTCACGTCTCACCTCTAGGCTAGGTCCAGTGCCATACGTACCGGCGACATCACCTGAACTGTGGCCAGTTATGAAGTCGTTCACTTCTTTAGAGACACCAGCGTCCCTGAGCACGTCTTTCAGATTACCACGTAACGAGTGAACCACTTTAAGCCTATCGTCTGTCACTTTACGTATCTGTTTCATCAGGGCCTTAGATGCAGGGGATTGAGCCTTACCATCCTTGTCCCTTCTGAATTCAGGGAACAGTTGGCCACTACTTCTAGGAGTAAACAGGTGTTTGATAGCTTTAGGGATTGGCACCTTCCTAGCTGATCCTTTCGTCTTAACAATACTAGTCGTTAGATCAAAATGATCGTCCTTTATATTGTCCCAGTCTAGTAGTGCTGCCTCATCTAGTCTCATTCCAGTAGTGACAAGAATTGATAGTAGTGTCTTCAGGTGTTCAGGCATTTCAAGTTCAAATATCTTAGTCAATTCATCGTGGCTGAATGGCTGATAACTGGCCCGTGCCTTACCAAGTTTCTTATCTAGGGTGATCGTCATAAAGACATTAGTTTCAACGTAGCCCTTACGGATGGCCCAATCGAACATTCGCTTAACGTATCCGATCTTCTTGGCTATCGTCTCACGGCTCTTAGTCTCCCCTACCTTTTCTGCGTAGCTATGGATCATGACAGCAGTAACGTCAGACAGAGGGATATCACCACTGAATGCTTGGAACTCAGCAATAGACAATTCAGCATCCCTGATCGTCTTGGCTGGCCCATATGGCTTGCTGTCCAAGTACTCCCCCTGAACGACAGACAGCTTAGGTGAACCACTAGCATCTGTTGTCGTAGTAGTAAGGCTATCAATGATCGTAAGGGCCTCTCTGGCCTTCTGTGGCTTATCTGAGGGGATGAAACTCCCATCAGGGTTTTGACCAATGTAACGATCAGAGGACACTATCTGAACTTCAGCTACTTGGCGGAGCATTTTGATAAGGTCTGCACTGAGGTCCGTTGGCTGTCCCTCCTCAGCTTGCTCAGCAATTTTATCAACTACGTGGTCAGGGAATTGGATCAGGTTGGACAGATCATCAACAGGGTTTGGCTTCTTGCTATCGAACTCAGCGTAGATGTCAGTGGCTATCGAATGTTGTCGCCTTGACGCTTCAGCCTTGTCACTTGTCCCAGTGCTACGTTTGATCTGCTTACGATCACCAAATTCAGAGCGTAACTCTTCAGGGATTGTACAGAAAACGTACCATTTCTTTTTGTTCTTGGTGAGTGTTGTGGCTGGATAATGTGAACTCAGCGGCATCCGATATACTCCCAAATATACTCTAAGGTATGCTCTGAAACCTAAGTATATATGAAAATAAAGGCAATAGGGGTGGGTGGCGGAGACGAAGGGATTCGAACCCTCGAGACCCTTCCGGGCCTACTCCCTTAGCAGGGGAGCGCCTTCGACCACTCGGCCACGTCTCCACGGAGGCGTATACATGCCTATTCACCTTAAGAACAAGGACAAAGACAACGGTTGATTCAATTTTGTGGAATTTCCGTAAAAAGTGCAAACCAAGCAGAACAGCGCATGAACACGCACCAGCAAGTGGCAAGAATCTGGCAACGCTTGTTCTTGATATGTTTCACATCCGTAACGGGCCTGGCTAAGCTCTAACTAACGGCAAGTAAGCTCGACACAGACGTTGCGCCCCCGGGAGCTTTAGCCCGCGCTGGGATGCTACCCGGAGATGAGTCGCCAGATCGCTAGGATATTATGCGGTGGTGTTAGACCAATTCCAACCAGTCTCAGTATGCCCCCAAAATACCGGAACCTATGCCGAACAGACTTGGCGCCGCTCGGCAAGAGCGGCGGCACGGTTTAGTTTGAAATTGTTTCTGCTGTAGAGGGCGCGTTCCTGATTGAAATAATTGCAGACGGAGGCAGGAACGGAGGCGAACTTCTGTAAACTTCGCATGCTACGGAAACGTTGCATGGCGCATTCTCGTCGTCAAAACGGCAAGTGTGAATTCTCAGCTCTGTTGTTTTTCCAGCGACACGTTTCATGTCGGTCAGCGTTGCCGATGTCCTTCATTGCCGCGCCGTATGACCAAAGTTTGTCAGTCACCAAGATATCAGGACGAACGTGGCGCTTCATTGATTTCCTGAGGAATTTCAATGCTGCTTTGCGATTCCGGCGCTTTGTACCATAGCTTTCCAGAACTTCACCATCGTGATCAATCGCCCGCCAAAGGTAGTGCGTCTCGCCGTAAATCTTCACGAAAACTTCGTCCAAATGCCATTGCCAGTTCGAATACGACCGCGTCTGCTGCACTCGTTTACGGCGGATTTCTGCGGCGAACATTGGGCCGAAACGGTTCCACCAATATCGAACTGTTTCATGGCTATATCGATGCCGCGCTCGTGCAGAAGATCTTCGACGTTCCTAAGCGACAGCGGAAACCTCACGTGCAGCATCACCGCCAAGCGGATAATCTCAGGGCTGCTGTGAAAGCCTTGAATGGGTCACTTTTTGTCAGCTAGGATGACTAAGAGACCAACCTGCCCTCCACAACTTAAATCCTTCTGACAAGACCGTTGGAACGTTTATGGCTTACAAGTAGCGAATCTCCGAATTGGAACAGATGAGTAATTTTTCCCATCTTAGCGAGTATGATGCAGGTCTGGCCGCACTCGGGGCCTTCGCTGAACGTTACTTTGTCGATGATGCAAACACTGCGTTGATCAAAACCCGGCAATTTGCCGAGCGGCTTTCGGCTATTGTTGCGGATCGCGCAGGCCTTGAGGTGCCGGAACACTCAGACTTCGTAGACATTCTGCGCCGCATTCGCGCGGATAGCGCCGCGCCGCAGCCCCTAAACCCAAACGCGGCCGCCGCAAAACCTCCGCTGGCGGATAAAAGCACGGCATGACTGAAAAGGCGCAGGACATCCCAGCCTTCGGCTTCCAGTTGCGCCCTATCCTGTGCGCGCTCCTTGCGCCGGAAATCTCGTTCAGTGACGTGCTAAAGTCCGTCGCCGATACCTTCAATTTTCCACCCAGCAAGATCAATGTCGCGGCTCCGGCCGGGACCAAGAATACGTTCCACAATAACTTCCAAGTCGCGCTATCATGGCTCAAAAACAGCGGGCTGGTCGAGGAAGTGCGGCGCCCGAGACCTGGTAATCCTAAAAAGACCTATGCCGCATTGTCCCTGACGCCTGCCGGAAAAAAGGCCTGGGCCTCGAACACTCTGCCGCCGATGCCCGACAAGCTGGCCAACAGGGATCTCGCAACAGAGTTGAGGAAAGTCCCTCAAAAGAAAAAAGTTGCACGATCTGCCCGCGGGCTGGCGCCAGTAAAACGCGTCAAACGTGCGAATGTCCTTGGGGCCGAAGCTGCTATCATCGAAGGGATCCAAAGAATGGAGCATGAGCGACTGCACGGCCTTTGGATTCAGAACGTATTGAGGCTGGGCGATCCTGGGCAAGCGTTCAAACATGGGGCAGCGAACCGGATTGTTGAGGCCGTTGAGCAAGAGTGGAAACGCCGACTGCCACATATCCGGAAGCACCCCGAATACTTCACATGGCCCAGTACGGAGGCCGATGGCGGTGGAGATGGTTTCGAGATTGGAAAGGTACCCAGCGAGGGAATGCTCGGGTATCTTGAGTACCGGGTCGGCCGCACGAATGGACTACCTGAAGGCGCGCGCCGCGCAATTCTTGATCGCGTCGTGACAGGGACGCTGCCGATCTATTGGTCGTTGGAATATTACGAGCAATGGTCCGATCCCGGGTCCGCAGCTCGGCTTCAGAAGCTCGCCGAGACGATTGCTGCCTTCGCCAGAAACGCAAAACGGCGCCGACGAAGCGCGTTGTCCGATGCCATTGCAGAATGGGAAAGCGACCTCGTTTACCTCAAGAAGAAGCATTATCTCACGCGGTTTCGCTTTGGTTGGCCATCTACTTTGTAGCTAGATTTACGCGGTGAGATCACGCAGCTCCATTGTCGCCCAATTCGCTAAGCCCGATTTTGAAGGATTCAATTTGTGAAGTCTTTGGCTAGCAATCTTGTCTGAAGTCTGCACCAATTGCGCCAATCCAGCGCATGACCGTAAAGCAGGCTACGACTGCGGCAATGGCAGGTTCGCCAAATGACCAAGTATACTAAGTAGCATATTTATTCTCTGCCTTTTCTTGCAGCGACAACAAAGCTGTCGCCAAGAGATTGATGTCACTTTCAATATCGTTAGTCTTCGACGCATTCTCGATCAGTACGTAATGCGTGACTGAGCCTGCTGGATGATCCTCACGGGCCTCCTGAACCACATACAATCCGCTTATTTGGCACAACAGGTCGATGATTGAAGAGTACTCATCAAAATCAATTTTCTGCCTGCCGTCAGATAGTATGAGTTCAAATGGCTCGGCACCGATCTCTTCTGAGATAAAGAGGAGATTTATCTCACCTAGTTTGTTTGTGCCTAATTTACATCCTATGAACTCGTCATCAACGTCATAGGCAACGACGTCATCGTAATCCTCAATCGGCGTTTGCTGTCGCTGCTCCTGCGAAAGGTCGTTGTCATTATACAGAAGCACAATTTCCCCTTTTTTTATTCTGCGAGCTTTCTCATTAAACTAAGCCGACATTCCCCAATGTAGAACGCAATCAAGCGCCTCCATCAACTCCAGAATGCTGACTTTCAACTTGAAGGCTCCACATTAAGAAAATTTCACAAATTTTGTGCGACCGCCTGATAACATAAAACGCGATGGCGCAGGTGCACGCCCAAAAGAAATCGCTGTGATCTGAACAGTCTGCAACGGGCTCGAAGCACCCGTTCGCTGCGATCCGCATGAACGTCTTCAAAGGTATCACAACGGACGTTCGCTGCTGAGCGCCCCAAGTTTTGCTCTACCGCAATTCATCAGTGATTGGTGTTTGGGTCCAATGCTTACACTATTAGTTCTGTAATTCCTGCAATGAGGCCCGCTTGCATACTGCGTTTTACGGCGGTCTTGCGCGCCTCTTCACACATAGCATCGCCGTTTAGAAGCACACGCACATTTCTGGCCAGTGACACAATTCCCGCAAAGGCAACTGTGTCCAGAATTTCCGGTTCCGCGCCCGAGGTCAGTTTTTCAGCCGCGCTGTCGAAATCGTGAGATAGCTGTTCGTTGGAAATGTCAGTCGAAGCAAAACCATGTTTCTCAGCGACCTCTGATGTGACCATTGCGGGCGTATCTTCGTACTTCTCAAAATGTGCTTCGACATAGGCCCCATACGACGTGGCCTTAAGCTGGAATTCTCTAATTTCGCCTGTTTCTGTATTGATGATTTGAACGTCTGCTCCGGGATGGTTGGTCGCTTCAAACAATTCCACGCGGAACTCGTCGCCATCGCTGTTTTCCGCTCTTGCGAATTGTAACTCGTGCGCGATGCCTTTTACGTTGTTTTTGAAGCCCTTTAGCTGAGCGGGTGAGAACGCCTGAACGTGTTCGGCAATCTGTTCGTTGGCCATTTCAGACAGTTCATTGGATGAACGCCGGATGGCGTCTAGCATGTCTTGTTCCGCCAGAGTGAACTCGTGCGGACCGTCGGACAACAGATTGAAAATGAGTGCCGAGCCAACACCAACTATAAGCGGTTCAGTTAGCGTTGATGTATGTTTGGCGAAGCCGCGCACAAAGCTCAGTTCAGTGAAAGCATTGCGGTACCCACGGCGCTGCATGATTGGCCAGTCTTGTGAGACAAGCAGCACTTCGGACGCTTTCTCAACAAGCGGGGCAAGCGCGTCTTCGTTCAGGGCCGCAGCCTCTTTTGCGCTGAGTGCCAACTCTCCCTTTTCTGCCTGCCGCAACCCTATGACCAACGCACTACACGCATCGATAAGTTGCTTTTCGGATTGCAATAGTTCGTCGAGCTTGCGAGCTTTTCCGAGAAAGTACTTGCCGGCAAGCGGCACCACCACAAGCGGAGCGGCAACTGCTCCCGCAATCGCAGCGCCACCAACGAACATGGTCCCCATTGCGACATTACCACCAATCCACGCCAAAGCGCTGGAGGTGAAAGCTGCCCCACTCCGGCTGCCAATTGCTGTGCCGGTTGAAGCTGTTCCAGCAAGTGCGGCAACAGAGAAAAACGAGACGGGTACCGCTGCACCTGCAAGCTTACTAGTGGCAACTGTAACGACCTTTTTCGTCCAGCCACTCTCATTGACCACACAATCTGATAGCTGTTCGCAGGCATCAGCCGCGCGTCCAAACCAATTGGTGTCATCCAACGGCTTCTTAGAATCCAAGTATTCCTCAAATTGCACTTTCGACCAGTCGGCAAGGGTGTATGAGTTTTCTTGAACCTTAGAGAGGGTGCTGGATGAAGCGTTCAAAGCTTTTTCAGCAAGCCGGTGAAAACGATTGTCCGACGTCATTTATGGATCTTTCTCTGGGGTTTAGTCTTATAGTTGGGAGGGCGCCTGTCTGGTTGCAAGCCAATGAATAGAATTCTACGATTCTGGTATGAGCACTGACACTCGATAATGTGCTCACTACTTTCACCCTTCGGCATCCCTATTGAGATCAGCTTGCCCCTTGCCTCTGCTTGCACACTTTCCTGTGCAAAGGAGACCGACATGCCAGCAAGACATGGTTTCAGACTATACAAAGACATCGTTCTCAGCGAACCCAATCAACCGGTTTGGTCGGCCATTGGCAAAATTGGCGAGCAACGATTTCTGCTACTTGGACAGATCGAAGTCTACTCGAAGGAAAGTGGTGCATTGTGGCTCGAAATCAGCCAGGTGGGCCAGGAGATCGGCAAGGGCAATCATGGTAAACTGGATGTTTTCAAACGCCGACGGAAGGAAAACGACCCCCATCTATTTGGTTTTCTGAAAATCTTGGAGGAAACATATGCCGCAGCGGCTTGGATGTGCCGGGATGACTACGATACCAGGTATCTTCATTTGACCATGCTGAAAACAAAAAAGCCGCCCGTTCCGGAGGCGACGCTTTCAAAATCGGGTATGTGAGCCACAACGCTGGCTCTAATTGCCGGCGTTCAGAAACGGACCCTTTCGCTTATCTGATAGACCAAAAATTGCATGATGTCCTCCTAATCACGCGTGCGGGATCACGTGATAGACTTCGCCAATTACGAGAGTAACGTGGATGATGACCGCCGCGATATGCAGCTGATGGTAGGCTTCTTTGATGAAATGGAACATGTCGTCGCCTCTGTTTTTGAATGTGCATTTTCTATCTCGCACGTGCAGCCAAGTCAACATCTAAGTTATTGATAATTAAAAATATTCATAAATATTTTACTGAATCGCACGCGCTCAAAATCGGCTTCATATTCTTTTCGAAAAATAGGAGGCAGCTCCCAAAAAGAAGAGGGCATCTCGGAAAAATAAGAGAAAAAGAAATCGGCCCGGCTCCCCGCATGATGAGGCAGGGAGCCTTCTTATTTTTTGAATGGCGCTACAGATCGAACGTTTGGCCGTGCTGTTCCAAATATGCGATCAATGACAACTCGACCGCCCTAACAACAGCCTGCTCTTTGTCCTCGCGGATCGCATTCCATGCTGAGTAAAGGTCCGGGTTCACACTGACAGAGAGTTTTTGGGTGCGCGCGGCAGCCCTGCGTTTGCTTGGGCTCATCTCTGGTTGGGCCACCAAGCTTGATTTGCTGGTTGAACCGCGGGGAAAGCCCAAGTCACCTTGCTCGACTTTGTTAGCATCGCCGACCCCGGGCATGAGATTTTGCTTTATGTTTTCCATTTTTCTGTCCTTAAGCTGCTTTGAGAATTTCTGAGAGCGTGGCCGAGATTTCGCGTGCCAGAGCGGCAACATTCGCATGTGCTGATTGCGGGGAGGATCCGTGGAACCGTTTTGGTAAGTCCAAATAGTCACCCCCAAAGCTGATCATCGCTTGGAAAATAGGTCGATTTGCTAGGTGAGTTGCAAATACTGGCGCATTTGCTTGCTGTAAGACTGATTTGATCTCTCCAGTGATCCGGAACTCGACGGCGCCCGGTTCCGTTTGGGCCAATAGAACCTTGGCGGCGATATCGCGCTTCAGAACCAAGCTTTTTTGACGAACCTGCTTGAGTACTTGCACTGCTGCCAGAGCATCCAAGCGGGACGCCTTGGTCGGCACAATTACAAGGTCACTAACCAGAACAGCATCAATCAGGGATGCATCATCTGACCCTTCAACATCGATCAGGACGTAGTCGTAGTGCTCTGCGGCGGCGAGCGCTGCTTCTGTAAGGTGTCGCTGTTCTACCTGATGCACGGCAAGATTGTCGGGCAGCCGTTTGGCGTTTGCCCACTGGGAGAGCCAGAGCTTGGGATCCGTGTCCAAAATACAGACAGACATCCCGGACCTTGCTGCCTCGAGGCCCGTCAAAATGCAGGTTGTGGATTTCCCGCATCCGCCTTTTGGTGAACAAACCCACATTTCCCAAGTAATTGAGTGATTTGGCTTCGCGGGCTTGGCTTTTCGTGATATATTTCAGTGTGTTATCTGGGTTTGGAGGCTGCAATGTTAGATCACCCTTTGGGTGCGGGTTCTGAGGGCGGTTTTCGGCTGGG
>NZ_JBDUXB010000059.1:0-81800 GCF_039945315.1 Tateyamaria sp.
AGGGAAAGGATCAAACGAAAGACGCTCGAAGCGCGCCGCTTGCAACACAGACAACGCGCCGCATAATCAAACCAACAAGATGAGCCAAACTCTCTCTTAGTTTAGGTCGCCATTGGTTCCAAAAACTCTGACGACCGACAAGGTCATTCGAGCTCAATTTCACCGGCTGCACGAGGTAGCCGTCGTCGTCTATGTCATCAAATTTTTTGTTGAACTGACCTTCGGCATCAAGCTGGTTTAAGAATGGAGACGAGTCATGGAACTGCCACTATTCCACATATCTGTGACTGCGTTAATGCGACGGTGCGCGCTACTCTGATTGTGTCAAGGTCGCAATTCCTCAACCTTACCAAGATCGATTGTGCTGCGCACCCGATCGCTGAGCGCCAAAATCACGCGCTCGCCGACAGAAAGCTCGTTGTACTTGTCCATAACCTCGCGCGCGCGCGCCGGATCATCGGTAATCAGCCCGTTCACGCCGATCCAGAGCATGCGCACAATTGTAACCGGGTCGTTGACTGTCCATGCATAGACGTCCTTCCCCGCCGAATTGGCCCTCTCAACCAAAATCGGGTTAATCCGTGCCTGATTGAGCGCAAGAAAATCGCCCTCAAGTCCGCTCATGTCCCCTATGGAAGTCGCCGCCAAAACGCCGGTTTCCCAATCAGGGCGAAGTGCAAGCATTTTTTGAACGGCAGGGTATTTTAGCGACATGGTCGCAATCTGATCTGTCATGCCAGCGTCTTCTACGATCTGGGCCACCCGGCGTTCCAGATCCTCGTCATGGCCGTAATACTTCAGCTCGATGAGAACATTGGCCTTGTCGCGGGCCGCCAGCAGAACGTCTTCAAGAAGCGGAACACGCTCTTGGGAAAACGTCTGATCAAACCAGCTGCCGATGTCAATTTCTTCAAGTTCGGCGGCCGTTACATCCCAAACTTTGGTGGGCACTTTGGAGGCTTTCATGAAATCACTGTCATGGGCCACGATCACTTCGCCGTCCGCACTTTCCTGAACGTCAATTTCGATCCAGTCGGCCCCGTCTTCGATGGCGCGCATGACCGAGGCCATTGTGTTTTCCGGTGCTACGGCGGCCGCGCCACGATGGGCTATGATTTCTGCCTCGGCGTCCTGCTTGGCGCGTTCCACGAGAAGTCCACCCGTTCCAATCCCCACAAGCGACGCAATCCCCAGAACGGCGACTGCGATGCGTGTGAGCCCTCGTGTCCGGGCGCTGTCTTTGATTTCTGAGACATCAAGTGCAGGTTTGCGTCCTTGCAAAACCTCCTCGAACTCTTCGTTCAGAAGATCGGCCAGTGCACCGTTTGAGACAGCGTTCACAAATGCGAGGCAGATCGAATAGACAATGCCGCTGGCCATCATGGATGCCGCAAGCACGCGAAGGCTGTCTGGTTGCTTGTTCAATATCCACGTCATGACAAGAGCGGCCAGTGTACCTGCTACGGCCAACGCAGCCAAGCGCAGGGCGAACCACCCCAATAGTCGCCCGATCAGGGCGAGGCGTCTGGTTTTCATGTGTTGGGTGCTTGCGTCGAAAGACTGCGACGCAGCCATCTTGTCAAACAATGACAAATGCAGCGCGACCGCCCATCCGCTAAGTTTCTGGAGCAAGATAAAGGCCAGCGCGACAACGACAATTCCGATCAGCGCCACAGCCGTCAGAAATTCGGGTGGCCTTTGTGTGAGGTAAAAATTGATGTCGTGCTCAGTGATGAGGAAGAACGCAATTGCGCCCCCAACCAGAAGGAAGGGTACAATGATAATCAAAAGCCGAACCAGAAACTGGAAGATGAACGGAAATAGTCGCGGAACGGAATGCAGAACGAAACCCGTGGCCAGCCTGAGCGCGTCAATGGGATTTCGAGAGTGTTGCCGCAGTATTCCTGTGGCGACAACCACGTCGAGAACCAGTGCCGTGATCAGCAGGCAGAGAATGACGAAAGCCCCGATAATACCCGCAGGGGTGAACAAGAACTTTGCAATGTCCTGATCTGTCAATGACGTTTGGTCAGAAAACATCAGGGTCGCCGTAAGCGCGACCGCGATCAATGGCACCATTAGGGACGTCACGATCAGGCGAATGAAAAGATGTGCCGCAAGGAACGGGAGCCACCGTGCAAGTGCAGTGCGGTAACTGTGAAGAACATCTTGAAAGATCATATTTCTACTCTGTCGCTTGTCCCGATTGGTTCGTGATGAACAGTCTTCAGACCAACACAATCGTTCCGCTCATGCTCAAAGGCAATAGTTTTGAGGAGTAAACTGGGTGCATCGCATGTGTTGTCCCAAGTACCCTGTTCCTAGGAAATGGATCGGCCAGGAAAAGACATACAAGGCGCTCAGAGCAGGGACTATTCAGATAATCTGGCCGTCCCAAGCACGTTATAGTAAGCCTTCCGCAATCCACTTTTCGACCAGATCGCGGCTGACTTCGAAATGCATGCTGTCTTCTCTGCTAAAGCCTGCGCCCCAGTACCAGCCTTCGGCCAGAAAGAAGTCTTTGATGATGGTCAGGCCAAGTTGCGTTTTGCCGTCGCCCAGTCGATCCAGCTTGCCATCAATGTTCAGGTCCAGTGACAGGCCAAAGGCATGCGTGGATGTACGCCCCGGGGCTCCACGGATATGTCGCACGCACAGTGCGCCCGCGGTATTGATCCGAGAATAGAGGTTCGGATCGGTCGCTTGGATCTGATCAAACACACGGCCAAGAGAATCCAGTGCCGGTTGTAGCATCCGCACACGTACTGGGCCGACCTGTTGCGTCTTTAGCTTGGAGGCCAGACGTTCGTTCGTCATGCCCTGGCAGGTCGAGGTCAGGTTTTCGCGCGGCCTGCCAAATACGCTTTCGAGGTAAGACGGAGAAGCGATTCGCAGTCCCTCGTTCAGGTTGCGCCGGTTGGCGATCAGAACGACCTGCGCATGTGATCCACTGATCGAGTCATTGCCATCGGTGATGAACTGGCCCTGCTCTTGTACCCCATCAGCCGGGCCAGTGCTGGTGGGGCCACGGTTCTCAGCGATCCTCTGTTCAAGGCGCTCAATCTGAACCCCGAGCGCCTCGATCTGGGCGCGCAGGACTTCGATTTCGATACGTGCACCACTGTCGATGGCGGGACCTGCGAACTCGGCATCTCCATCCGAGGCATAGCGTGGTACGTCCGGCGCCGGGCGCAGTTGCAAGTATACGAGCACACCAAGGCCAACGACGACAACGCCCATGACACCCAGAATGATTGGTATGACACCCTTTTCCATTATGCCTGCGTGCGCCCTAGTTAATATCGATCACGATGATCGAGATATTGTCCGCCCCACCGCCTTCAAGCGCAAGGTGCAATAGTGTCTCGGCCACGGTTTCGATTGGCTCAGAGCTGAGTATCTTTTTCAGCGTGTTAAAGGTCGCGTATTTGGTCAGACCGTCCGAGCACAGCAGGAACCTGTCGCCGGGTAGAATCTGGCCGCGGATCTTTTCCAGTTCCAGTTCTTCGCCGACGCCAACAGCCCGGGTAATGGCATTTGACTGGGGGTGTTGTTCGGCCTCGTCCCATGACAATTCACCGGCCAAAACCAGCTCGGCCACATAGGAATGGTCGGTGGTCAGCATTTCAATCTCGCCCGCTTGCAAACGGTAAAGGCGACTGTCCCCGGCCCAGAAGGCAGCAAAGTGGCCCTCAGCGATGGCGAAGGTGACCACTGTTGAACCAATGGTAACGCCACCTAGTGCTGCGGACTCTGCCTGAATTCGTTGGTGGGATTTGGACAGCATGTCCCGCAGGGCGTGCAGCAACTGCACCGGTTCCAGAGTGGGATCAATCATGGCCACGGAATCAACCACCGTCTGAGATGCAAAATCCCCCCCGGCGTGCCCACCCATACCATCAGCAACAACCCAGATGTTCTGGTCAGGCAAGGCAAGGATGCTGTCCTCGTTCACCTTGCGTTTGTGACCCACATGGGTGGATGCGGAATAGCGAATTGAAGTCATACTTGAGCCATGACGCCTGATGCGCTCCATAGGGCTGGGGAGAGATCGAAGAGCGCGCGCAGGTCACGTCCCTCGGGCAAGGCGGAGGTGGCCAGCATGCGAAAATCGTCTTGCATCATGGTGGACCATATTGCGGGCGTGGGCCCGTGGCTTTGGGTCAGCGCATGCGTTGCAAACGCCTTTGAAAACGGAATTGGCCCGGCATAAGGCAGGCTGGCAGGCGTGGGCTGGCCCGTCGGGATCAGCTGAACATTGCTTAGGGCGCTTGTAACACTCTCGCGGGTCGCGCTGTCTTCCAGCGCATCAAGGGCAACGTTTTCAAGCTGATCAAAAGTGCGTCCGTTCGCCAGATGCGAAACCACAGTGTTGGGTGCGTCATGGCATGTCGCGAGCGTCAGGGGATACTCCCGCCCTACCCTGTCAACCGAGGCCATAAGGATGCCAGTCACCACCTGAGGTCCCGCCGCCCCAGCGGGTAGAGTAAAGCGCCAGATGGGGGCCGACATGTAGGCTTCGTTCCAGCTGGCTCCCAGGTTTTCCCGAACATCCAGCATGCCTTGCTGCAACCACGTATCCCAAGCCTGCACAAAGGCGACAGGAAGGTTGACACGCAGGAAATCACCCATGCCCGGAAACTTGCCAAATGCACCAAACCCAACTGTCATCAGAACGACTTGGGGCAGCTGAATTTGCCCAGGGCCGGAAGGGCAAAGGGGTTCAGAACCGATCCAGATTGCAGTTGGAAGATTGCGATACGCCCGCCGACGTTGAACACGACACGGTTGCGGTCGCTGACATTGGTGCGGCGCACTTCGGCCGCACTCAGCAGACGGAACCACGCCCACGGGCCATCCCGTGTCATCGCGTTTGACGTCCCGTCGACCACCGGTTGCAGGATGATGCGGGCCGAGCCTACGGCGCCCGGCCATGTGATCGCCGCTGGTTTGGGTGCGGCAGAGTGGGCGTATTTCACTTCTGTCCCATCGACGTCCAGCAACACCTCCTGCGCCTTGGGGTCCAAAGCTTCTGGGGTGAGTTGGAAGTTGACGGCGGGTGTCGCGCCCCCGGCAAAGAACGCATCCCGGATTTCGGCGGCGTATTGCAGTTGTTGCAACACGGCCGGGCTGATCCCGAGATCGGTGTCGTTCACCCGTTTCCACGCCCACGGGCGTGCGCGGGTGTCCACATAATCGCGCAGGTTCTCGTTAAAGAATCCGTCGATCAGGCCGTTGGGCGAAAACAGGCGTGCAAAGTCTGCCATGGCCACGTCTGCCTTGGCGCCGCGCGTGAACGGATACCGGTCGGTCAGGGCCTGTTCGCAGAAGGGCAAGACCTGTGCCTGCCACTGCGCGTTGATGGAAGCGCGCGTGCCGTCTGCCGTGATGCCAGAAGATCCGGACGAGATTTGTGTCGACCAGCGCTGGATCGGGCCGGGAAGACGGTTGGCCAGTTCCTGAAAGCGTACAATGGCATTGGCCTCTGCGGCCCCTGCCCCTACGCCACCGGCAAAGCTGAGCTTGTTCAGTTCCTGATAGACTTCGGTCAGGCGCGAGATCAGTTCAGAAAGCTGCGAAGGCTGGCCTTCGATTTCTTCGGTCAGGTCATGCAACCACGAAAACCGTTCTTCGACAAACTCGCCGGGTGCTGCGGGTGGTGGGCCTGCATCGCCACCCGTGCTGACGCTGGATTGCAAGGTGCCAAGCAGCAATTGGGCACGGCTGGACAGCAAGGACTGCGCTTCCAGTGCACCAACACTCGCGGCCCCTTCGGCAAGACCGGATGTATCAAGACCGACGCCGCGCGGCTCTGTCAGCTTGGTCTCATCCGAAATCGCGTTCAGAATGTTGACCAGTGGCGAGGTCGGTCCGGACAGAACGTTGGTGACTTCAACCGCGTGACTCAGGCTTTCCATGGGAATGATGTCGATGTCCCCGAGGATCTGATCATAGCGCGAGATGAAATCGGTGTAATAGAGGTCCAGCACATCGCGGCTCATCGCCACTAGGGCGATTTCGGTTTGCTCCGCTTCGCCGCGTGCACCCAGCACCCAGCTTTCGCTTTGCAGTCGTTGCGCGACGCCAAGGGCCTCATCGAGGAACACGTTGTTGAACCCGTCATGGGTAAAGATGCCTTCGACCCCATCATTGAGCGGCTTGCCCGAAGAACGCACGATCACGCGGCTGATCGCAGGGCCGCCAATGTCTGTCAGACGCCATTGCGGCAAGGCCGACGCGCGGGGCGAATTGATGATCGAGTTATAGACCCGCTGCGCCAGAGGCATTTCAGACAGCACGCCCTGAATCTGCTCAACCAACGGACCGTTCAGCGCGATTTGGTCCAGTGGCGCTTCCAGCATCGCCTCAAGATGCAAGGTCAGGCTGTTGCGCAGTGGATCGCGTGTGCTGCCCTGAAACGCGACAGACCAGTCAAGCGCCATCCACTCTTTGATCAGGTCCGTGTTCATTGGCCCTTGCTGGCCGAGCATCAGGTAGATTTTGAGACTTTCGTAGAGAAAGTCAGTGTTGTTCATGTTGGCCTGCATCTGATCTTCGAGACGCAAAAGCAGGCGGGGCAACAGGTGTTCGTTCAGCGCGGCCTTGTAGGTTTGTTTGGCCTGATTGCCGATATTTTTGCCCTGATACAGCCCCCAAGTGAGCGAGCGTTCGGGCTCTGGATCGCCAGCGGCGGGGTTTGCGGGCATGGCGCGCAGGATATCCAAAGCGGGTACGATGCTGGGCAGGTCGCTGTCCTGAATCGGGCTGCCGGGAATTTGCGATGCAGCGGCACGGTAGTTTTCGACGCTTTCAGATGCGTTTCGCAGCAATTCGGCGTTGCCGATATAGCTGCGCGCCCAGACGGTTGTCATGCCAACGCCGCCCAGAAGGGCGGCTGTGATGGCAACGCGTTTGGTCCACTTGTATCGGCGTTCGACCTTGTCATCAGCGCTGACAAGCCCGGCCTCGGGGAACATCACCCCCTGAAACAGCCGGGTGAGGAAGAATGAGCGCCCTGTGCCCCGCCCCGTACCAATGGCCTGACGTCCAATACCAAAGGTGCGCGCCATACCCATCATCAGACGGTCAATGGGCGTGCCTTCTTGTGTACCTGAGGCGAAATATACGCCGCGCAGCAGGTGCCGTTTTTCGAAACGATTGTCCTGAAACACCTCGCTCAGGAACACGCGGGCGGTCTGGCGGACCGATGCAAATTGAGCCGGAAAGCTGGAAATCAGTGCGCGGCGCTGGTGGTCCGTTTCCTGCTGCATCCGCTCGAGAGACTGCGAGTTCAACTGTGCAAGCAGCCCGCTAAATTCCTCGTCAAAGGCGGCGACAGGAGAAACTTCGGCCTTGGTTTTTTTCGGGAGAGGCAAGGTAAAGCCCCAGACCTGTTCGCGCTCTTCCTTACCCAGATTGTCAAAAAACTCGGTAAAGCCAGCGATCAGGTCGGACTTGGTGAACATAATGTAGACAGGAAAACGTACGCCCAGTTTTTCGCGCAATTCATGCAGGCGGCGGCGGATGGCGGCGGCGTGGCTTTTCTGGCTGTCTTCGTCCTGCAAGGACAGATCGGATAGAGATACGGCCACAATCGCGCCGTTGATCGGCTGACGTTTGCGGTGCTTCTTGAGCATCTTGAGAAAGCCAAGCCAGCCTGCGTTATCCTCTGACTCGCCACTGTCTTGGGTGGTGTAGCGGCCCGCGGTATCGATCAGAACGGCGTCATTGGTGAACCACCAGTCGCAATTGCGTGTGCCCCCGACCCCGCCAATGCTGGCCTTGCCGGTGGATTTCGCCAGTGGAAAGTTCAGCCCCGAGTTCACCAGCGCAGTCGTCTTGCCCGCGCCGGGTGGGCCAATTATCACATACCACGGCAATTCATAAAGCGAGCGTTTACCAAGTTTGGACTTGCGCAAAGCTGCGAGCGCTTCGCGCATCTTGCCTTTCAGCTCGCCCAACTCGGCTTTGACCAGTTCGTTTTCGTCGTCATCATCATCGTCAACAGATTCAACGATATCCTCTGCCATCTGCTTTTCACGCTTGGCGCGGCGCATAATGATCAAAAGGATCGTGGTCAGCGCTAGCAGCATGATGATGGCAATGGTGATCAGACGGGAAAGCACGCTGGCAAATGGTGTGCTTTCGCCCAAGGTCAGGAACGGTCCGGCGAACCAGACCAAAAGACCAAAGGCAATGGCGACGAACAGGGTGATGTTGATACCTGCGCCAAATTGGAAAAGTCTGCGAAGAATCATGTGGCATCCTCCCGAATGAGAACGATCTCAATCCGGCGGTTCTTGGCCCGGCCTTCGGCCGTGGCGTTGTCTGCGATGGGACTCTTGTCGGCCACCCCCTCAGCAGTGAGGCGGTCGGGATCTGCAAGCTGATCCGCCAGTTTGTTCATAACGGCCTCGGCCCGTGCCAGCGACAAGCTTTGGTTTGAGGGAAAGCGCGACGAGCGGATCGGCACGTTGTCAGAATGCCCCACGATGATGATTGGACCACCGGTGTCGTTCAGAGCGGCGGCAACTTTTTCCAGCGGTTCGCGGAAGGAATCTTGCAAGGAATCTGAGCCCGAGCCAAACATGCCTGACCCAGCAAGGCGCACCGTGATCGTCTGCTGATCCTGAAACGCTTCGACAATCCCTTCTTCGATTTCGTCTTCAAGGAAACCAATGACCCGGTTCAACTGCTCTACCGGCGGGGGTGGCGGTGGCGGTGGTGGGGGCGCGCGGCGGAACAGCTCGGCCACAGTGCCGGAATCGAGCACTGACAATTGGCCCAGAACGCGGTCGGTGGACCGGTTCAATACCCAGCTTAGGGACAGGAACACAGTCAGCAGGATCAGTGCGACGGTGGCGGATGTGATCCAGAGCGGTTTCCAGATCGACAGCACCTTGTGCGGCTTGTCCTCGCCCTTCCAGTGGGGCGACAGGTCCTTTTCAACGATACCACGTTGGCCGCGAATGATGCGGGCAAGCCCTGCGCGGATTTCCAGATGCTTTTCGGTGCCGCGTTGTTCAACGCGCAAACGTCCCTCGAATCCCAACGAAAGGCACATATAGAGGAATTCGAGCAGATCGATATTGTTGGCGGGCTCTTTTTCAAGCCGGGCCAGCAGGTCGAAGAACCGATCCCCGCCCACAGTTTCCTTATGGAAAGTGCCGACCATGGATTGCTGGGCCCAGATCGACTGACCACCCCACGGTGTGTTTAGCACCACGTCATCGAGCGTGGCGCAAATGGCGTAGCGTGCGATTTTGACGTCCTGAGCATCGACACCGGTTTGCAGAGCGCGGTTTTCGAACTCGCGTACCTCGGCCACAACTGAGCGGCGCAGTTTTTCCGGGTCCATGTGCTGGGCGCGGTTGCGGATACGGCTGACCAGCGAAAACAGCGTGGCTCCGGCGGCATTGATCCGGTTCATGCCGGTCATGCCCTGTTCGACGCTGGGTTCCGTCAGGCTGGCTTCGCGTGCTTGCGAGGCAGGAATGCCCATAGGTTGAGCGGCGGGCTGTTGTGCTGCCGGCGGGGCCATCGGATCGGCGTAACTGGGTGCAGGTGTCGCAGTGGGCGTGGGCGCCACATTGCGACGGCCACCGGGATTGGGCCGAATGACCGTGCGGTCGGCGTCATCTGGTTCTGCAAATGGGTCGTTGTCGGACATCCGTGAGGTTCCCCAGTTTGTTGGCGCTTAGCCCTGCCTAATGGCCCACAATTCCATTTTCAGGCCGGGGAATTCCCCGGATACATGAACGGCGATGCCGCCCGAGGTCGACATTTTGCCCCAATGGGTGCTGTCACCATCCAGTTCGAAATAGACGACACCTGCGTGATAGGGGATTTGGCGCGGAGCAACAGGCAGCGGGCGCAGTGGAATACCCGGCAAGGCCGAGTTGACCAACTGGCGGATTTCCTCGACTGGACCAATCTTGGCCTGGTTCTGGAAGTGACGGCGCACGTTTTCAGCTGGAATGTCAGCTTGAACGGCCAGAACGAAACCTGCGTTGGACAGCAGCTTGCGATCCGCAATGATCCCGACGCTGATGCCGTATTTGCGAGGATCAAGCGGAATGGAGATTGCCGTCTGCTCAAGAACCGAAGACAGGTACTGACGCAGGATACGGATCACCGGCTTGAACGTCTCGGTCAGGTCATCGTGGGCGTAAGGCGGAAATTCGGGTGCCGCCTTATCGTTTGCCATGAAGGTCGCCAACTCACCCGCAAGCCCAATGCAGGTGCGATACATCTCTTCAGGGTGCACGTTTTCGATGCCGGCCATGTGTTGGATGACCGGCTGCATCCGGTTCACGCACATAAGCAGCAGGAAATCGGTGATCTCTGCGACGCCTTTGGTGTTGCCTCCTTCGGACATACGCCCAGACAAAGCACTCTTGCGGTGGTTCAGCAGACCGTCCAACTCGCGTGCAAAGGCAGTCAGTGGTCCGGCAGCTTGAATATCAAGGCAGGACGGGATGAAGCCCGTGTCGAGCATCACCTCTTTGTCGGGCTTTACCTCGATGATTTTGGCAATCGGTATGCACAGCCGATCGGCAAGGTCATCCACACCTAAAGCAAACTGCAAGCGCAGCTTGCCGACGCCCATGGTCACAGCCTTTTTGCCTGACGAGGTGACATCGGTCACTTCCAACTCGCCCGGACGCAGGCGCGCAGCGGAAAGTTCAGCCCCGCTCATGTCGACTTCGAGAGCGCCCTGACGGCGTTGCGGCACGGTCAGGTAGACCACGCAATCCTTGATGCCTTCAGGCACATCTAGTGCAGGTGGATGATCTTCTGCCTCGGGTACGCGAAACACAGTACCGTCCGGCGTCAGGCCGGAACAGGACGTGATGGCGAACTGGCCAAACTTCAGAACTTCCTGATCGATCTCAAGCTTGTTGACTCCCCAGACGTACGGAGACACCCGGCGGGCCAGACCCGCCACAAGGCTTTCGGTATAGCGGTCGGCCTGCTGGAAGTGGTGGGGCTGTAAAAACAAACCCTCGGTCCACAGCACTTTGCTGTCCCAACCCATCAGGTATCTCTCTTATCGTAGGCGTCGTTCATTTCAAATTGTCCAACTGCTCTTGGTAGGCGCGCGCGAATTCCTTGGCAAAGAGCTCTTGAAAGTCGTTTTCAGCCTGATCTGAGATTTCTGTATACATGCTTTCGTAGATTTCCCAATAACGGGCTTTCCGGCTTTTTAGCATTCCACTCAGGCTTTTATCCGCGCTGATTTTGTCTTCTAGCACGGCGGGGTCCAGCTTTTTGAGGATGCCTTTGAGGGCGGCCTCCATACCCGTCAGCATTGCTACTTCGTGCGCTTTGATGTCTTTCAGGGCCTCGCTCGCCGCCTCGGTCGCCTCAACATAGCCACGTTGCGTGGGCAGAACCATCGCCTCGATCGCCTCATCCGGGCTGCGGGAGAATTTGAGCGGGTTGTTCCCACCCAGTTGCAACATGGTCTTTTCAATACGGAATTCGGACTTGATGGACTCGCGGGTCATCAGGATCTCGCGCAGGCCCTCGATGGCGATACGCAGCACAGTGCCCAGTTTGCCCATTGTGGCAGGGAGGTCGTGATCCTGCACGCCCAGATTGCCCGCTCCAAGTTCTGACAGGAACGCACGCGACGCGGCGTCCGGCCCGCCCATGGCGGCAGGTGCGGCATGGGGTGGTTGCTGCATCGGCGGCTGCATTGGGGAAACGGGCATCGGCGACGGGGCGACATGTGCCCGCCCTGCAGGCGGCGGGGCAGCCGGCGGCATTGGTGCTGGCTCCATCGGGGCGGCAAAGGGATCGTTTGGAACGGCTGATGCGGCACGCGGGGTCGGCGACAGGAAATCATCATCCCAATCATCTGGGATCGCAGAAGGCGACGCCGCAGCATGACGCGGTGCGGAAAAATGATCTTGGCCTGCGGCGTGATTGGATCCAGCACTTGCCCCCTGCCCTGCATAGGGATCAGGGGCTGGAGGAAGAAGGCCATCATCTTCGCCAAGGGGCGGCAACAGCCCATCGTCACCCACATCGTCCCGCTGCATGACGCCTGGACCCTGAGGTGCGCCGCGACCGACCAGCAGGTCGTCAAGGAAATCGCCGCCATCGCCGGGCGCGTCCAGCAAATCGGCATTGCTGGGTGCATTGGTGGCAAAGCCCGGCGACACGGGCGTGTCAGCCACTGGGTCAGCCAGAAAATCACCTGTGTCCTGCGAGGCGATATTCACCAGAATTTCATAAGGGCCTACCGACAGGATATCGCCGTCGTTGAGCGGAGTAGGCGTCGCCCCAAGGGCGAGCTTGCCATAGTTTAAGAAAGTGCCGTTAGTCGAAAAGTCGACTACGATCACGTTACCGTTGTGATCCTCAATCGCGCAGTGCCGTTTGGACAACTCGCGGTTGGGATCAGGCAAGACGACATCGTTCTCGTTGCCACGGCCAAGCGTCAGGCTTGGGCCGTTCATCACGATGGGGTCGCCATTACCCGGTATGCTGCCGGTAGACTGGAAGCGCAGTGTAATTGCCATATGAGTGTTAGCCGCCTGTCAGAACTGTAAATTCACCCTTTACGATCGCACCGCCAAGGCTACACATGTCGCCGATGCGGGCGGCAGGCATCTTGCCGATGAATACAGTCATCGACCCTTTGGCGATCGGATGCGGGGGAAAATTAGCGACCGGGGGGGCAATCATACCTACGCATAGGTCTGTCACGCGCGCGGCAGGCAATTTGCCGACCAGAACGGTCGGGCAACAGGGCGGCATGATCGGCATTGGCGACCCCAAGGTACAGGGGCCTACGTGCAAATCGGCTACACGGGCTTGAGGAGGGCCTGGCATCAGTCTGTTCCTTCCTTCGTTTCTTCTGCTTTTTCAACTAATTCTATCTTGCCGTTGCCGCCACGTGCAATGTCGACAGCCCGGTCGATCGCAACCTGAAAGCAACGCTCTGGAGTTGCGCCTACGTTAAGGAGTTTCAAGTTCATACCGAAGCAGCACGCGGAAACAACCCCAACTGGAGCAGCAATGTCTTCCATCTCGCCCTCGCCGAGGTTTCCTGGCGCATAATAGGCCGCAGTGGCACAGGGCGTGGCTTCATCGTCAACCGCCTCGTTTTCAAGGACAAGTCTCAGGTGTTCACGGTTTTCGGCGCTTGGTTCGAAAACCCACGCTTCCGCCGCTGCCAAGCACTCGCTTTTTCCTTCAGCAGCGACCACATCGCGGCCTGCAACACAGCTCCACCAAACGCATTCACGCGGCGGCAAAGACACAGACAACAGGCGCAACATATCGACGGGTGCATCTGCCTTGTCCAGTTCTTCCAAAACAGTCTGGACGGACGCATTGGCGGGTGCGGACACCTTTGTCTTCAGTTTGGCATTGGCCGCCGCGAGCAACCGCGCGGCAGGCTGATCCGGGATTTTTTTTAGGTTTTCAAACCGTTTGGACATTTTATTCCTCAGTTGATCATGGTCACGCCGCCCTTGAGGGTCAGCATGCCGTCTCCTTTGACCGTGGTCATTGGAGATTTGACTTCGGCCATGGCGTTTGCTTGGACTTTGACCATCATGCCCTTGATAGTGATACCGCTCGTATTGATGACAATAGAATTGCCTCCCACCTTCAATGAGATTTCCATCCCGGCTTCAATTGAAACCTTGCCAGCCGTAGTTTTTAAGGAATAGTCGCCGGACGGCAGCGTATGGCTTTCATTGCCGCTTGACACTTCCCGAGTGACATTACCACCAGTAATGGTCTGGCTATAGTTACCATCGATGGTCTGATCGGCATCCCCGCCAACGGTTTCTGTATGATCGGTGTTGATTGCAATCCATTGATTGCCCGTTTCAACAGTAAACATGTGATCGCCAGTCTTGATGACTTCGACCTTGTTGTTGTGGATGGTCTGAGTGAGATCGCCTGGGTCCTTCTTTTCCAACCCGATTTCTACGACCGCATTGTTCTCGATAGTCTGGAAGTAGTCCTTTTCCGAGTGCATACGGATGAATTCTTCATCCTTTTTGTCCTCGAAGACCAGCTCGTTATAGTTGCTGGCTGCACCATCCTTGCTTGAGCGGGTCTTGATCCCAGTTTGGGTCTTGTTTGCATCCAGAGCGTAAGGCGGCATCGTGTCTGCATTATACAACATTCCTGTGCAGATGGGGCGATCAGGGTCGCCTTCCTCGAACTGGATCACGACCTCCTGCCCGATGCGGGGGACAGAGATCATACCCCAGTTCTTGCCTGTCCACGGCATTACGCAGCGTACCCAGCAGGTGGTGTTTTCGTCCTTCGAACCCAGCCTGTCCCAGTGGAACTGCACTTTGATGCGGCCATATTTATCGGTGTAGATTTCCTCGCCCGAAGGGCCAGTGACAACGGCTGTTTGCAGGCCCATCGACCGGGGCCACGGGGTGACTTGCGGCGCGCGGAATTGCTCGGTCTTGGGGATCACGTCAAAGACGATGCGGTACGTGTCGGAGTTATCCTCATCCACAGGGAGCGTGCTGGGAAACAGCGGTTTTTTGGTTTCCGAATCCTCGTAGTCGGTTTCGATCTGCAAATGGTGGACTGCCCGCGTGACCAGATAATCGATGTTGTTGGATTTGCGCGGATGGTCTTTTAACTTGAATGTCTGACCGACCCCCAATGTGCGCACGTTCCCGGCACCGCGAGACAGCTTGTGGCGCACCGCTTCAGATTCCATCCGCACTTTGACAAAGGCATCGTCCACATTGTGGGTCTCCGGTCTGTTGTGACCGGGATAGACGTAGTGTTCGAACTTGGATTTTCTGGAGTGATCCCCCTTTGGAATCGACTTGGCCTTTTTCAGTTGGCTCTTTGGTTGGTCAAAATCGTAGTCCTCAAGAGTGACCTTTGCTGTGGTCACTCCGGTGGTTTCGCTCCAGTCAAAAACGTGGTCGTTGTCGCGGCGGTACTCGCCGCCTTCCTTGAAGGCAAAGTCGATTTTGCCTTCCTTGATCTTTGGGGTTGGTTTGTGCGCACTGATGCCATCGGCCAGCACCATTTTCAGCTTTTTCTCGTCCTGCATGAAGAAGTAGTAAATCCCTTCTTCTTCCATCAGGCGCGAGATGAAGTCGAAATCCGTCTCATTGTATTGCACACAGTAAGTGCGAGGCTTGTAGGTTGCTGTCGTTTCTTTCTTGACGTCTGACCAGAACCCGTAGGGCGACATGACTTCCTGAATGATATCAAGAACGTTCATTTCCTGAAAAACGCGGTTTTCAATAGTGCGGGTCAGGAACCACAACCAGGGGCGGACTTGGGCGACGAAATGGGACAGGCCTTGATAGAGGCCGACATAGTCAACAGAGACACACATACCGGTGAAGAACCGGTCCTCGTCCTCCTCGTCTTTTTGGCACAAGTGGATGGTCGAGCCCAGTATGTCCTGCAAGTCCAGCGCTTCGTCTGATGACAGGAATTCAATCGTGGTCTCGGTGAGTATGCTCAAACCTTCGATCACTCGGGCGTTTTTCAGGTTGACCGGTTTGGAGGAATACGTGCCCTCCATCCAGACCTTACGGCCCTCAAGTTCAAGATCACCTTCTGCCATTGTGCTACTCCTTGGCCCCTAAAACTGGGCCCTATTCGTCCGCTTCAATCAAATACTTGTCGGCACGCAATCTGGCGATAATTTCTGGGTGGATTACCCAATAGGACGCCAGCGAAAAATCTTCGCCAATCACGCGCTTTGCATCGAAAACTGTTTCAAAGTTTACGCATAGGATGGGCGTTGGAAACTCCCCATCCGCCAGCAAAAGCTGGTTCAAGAACTCGTCACCCTTATACACGTAATAACTGCGTTTTTCGATTCCCAACAAAATGATCGGGGGTTCGTCCCCTTCGTTGGGGCCGTCACCTGGTATTCCGTTCAGTGCGTTCATTCAAAGGCCCTCCAGCAAGGCTGCAAGTTCCGGATCCATCTCATCGTCGTCATCGTCCGACGCGTCGGCATCATCGTCATCAAAGCCCGCCAGCAGATCGTCCAGCGACATGTCATCATCATCGTCGTCCGACGCATCATCCTCAAGGCCTGAAAGCAGATCGTCAAGCGATGTATCCTCGTCTACGTCGTCGTCATCAGTGGATACATCGATCTCAACATCCAGATCAGCGGACTTGGGCGATTTGCGCGGTTTGGGCACGTCTTCCTGCCAAGGCCCTGCAATCGTGTCTCCGCCAAGCGAACGGAAGGATCCAAGGCGAATGTCGTTGCGCCCTTTCATCCAGAGCACCGGCATGTACCCACGTGTCAGTGTAGCCTGCGCGGGGTCCGTTGTCAGGTTGCGTTCCGTACAAGGTAGCGCGACCTGATCGCCGTACCGGTCATTAACGTAATAAAACGGCAGGTCCCCAAGGGTCATTATCGATCCGAGGTCCATAGCGGCGGCCTTACCAACGCCCTTGTACGTCCCTGCCAGCAATATTGCGATCAGTACGACGGGGTTGGCCCACAACATGCCTTTCAAGCCCTCTTGCGGCGAAAACTCTTCGAATTCGAACGCGTACACCGGATCTGATTTGGCACCATAAGGTTGGCGCAGCAGGAACCGTGGGGCTGCGAGCGCGACATAGGCCGCTTCGGGCATCTGGCGCAGCGTGTCCCACGTCTTGGCCACCAGCGGGTGGCGATCTTCGGGGGCTGTATCGAGATAGCTGGGCGAAATCGCAGAAAAGAAGGGCGCATCCACATGCAACCCGACCTGCCCGATCCGCGCGAGAAGCTCAGCGTGGGGCGGGGTTTCCTCAAAGGTGTAAAGACCGAATAGAGCAGAAAAGCCCCCTGCCCCTTCTTCAGGCTCAAGCACGTCTGTGACCAGCTTGAAGAGCCCGCTTTCACTCAGATCTTCTTGGGCTGCCAGGTCGGCTGCCAATTCCTCGGCGGACACATCATAAAGCACGATTTCCAGCTTCACATCCGTTTCGATCCGCCGCGCAAGCAGGTCAAGGCTGCGCCACTGGCTTTCAATCGCCTGGAACTCGGGGTGATGAAGGATCAGGTTCATTGCCGAACTCAACGCCTCATCCACTGCTGCTTGCATGGCGGCGGCGCCCGCATCCGGGGCTTTGACCACGTGCGGGCCGATGATCCGGGCGATCATTTCATCTGCAGGTGTCGCTTGGGTGAGGGTGCCGCGGGTGTCACCGATCAAGGCCTGAAAATCACTTAGCTTGAGGTTGGCGGGCATTGATGCCCCTGCCGATGTCTTTGGCAGCTTGATCGGGGTGGAATAGGTTTCTGACCAGGATTTCAGCTGATCGACCGCGCGATCCGCCATCGAACCTACGCCCAACTGACGGCGCACGCCCGAAATGGCCTCAAATAGCTCAACATTGTCATAAAGCTCGTCGGGATGAAGGTCGTCCATCTCACCCAGCTTGACCTCGACACCGGCACCATCTGCACCGATGGGCAGAACAAGCGTGGTGCCAAAGCCTTCAATGATCTCGTCGATGGTGTCCACATCCAGCGGAATGGCCTTGCGGCTGGCCAGCGCATCTCCGGTCTCCATCAACCCGCGCGCGGCGCGGCCCGTGAAGTCGCCAAAGACGGCCATGCGGAACTTGGTCCGGTTCAGATCGGCGCGACTTGGGCGCGGTTGGCTGATCAGGCCAAAGGGCGATTGGACGGGTTCTACCGGTTCCGCAGGTGCTTCGGCCGCTTCCGCGCTGTCGCCATCCGTGCTGCCATCCTCGTCGGCGTCCCCGTCATCATCGTCCAGACCTGCCAAGAGTGTATCCAGATCGTCATCTCCACCGGAGTCTTCATCGGCGTCGTCGTCCAGTCCCGCGAGCAATGCATCAAGGTCATCATCCCCGCCTGCGTCTTCGTCGCCATCATCGCCGTCCAGTTCGGCAAGCAGGGCATCCATGTCGTCGTCGCCCTCGTCGCTCGCGACATCGGTATCGTCGCTCAGGCCGGCCAAGAGTGCATCCAGATCGTCATCCGCAACAGATTCCACTTCAGCGTCATTATCCAAATCCGCGAGCAACGCATCGAGGTCGTCGTCGCCCTCTGAACTCTCATCTTCGTCGCCGCTTTCCAGCCCAGCGAGCAAGGCGTCCATATCGTCGCCTTCGTCCGCTTCGCCGGTATCGTCATCGCCCAACCCGGCGAGCAACGCATCGAGGTCATCATCGCCATCTGCGGCATCCTCGGTCGTGTCGTCCAACCCGGCAAGAACGGCATCGAGGTCGTCTTCGGCGCTTTCCTCAGCGTCGGAACCATCGCCATCAAGGCCTGCAAGGATGTCGTCCAGATCGTCCGTGCCGTCTGTCTCCTCCTCCGGCGTTTCCAGGCCGGCGAGGAGCGCATCCACATCGTCTTCTGCACTCTCGATCTCGGCATCGGCTGTCTCCAACCCGGCGAGGATATCGTCCAGATCATCATCATCGACGTCAGCAGCATCCGTTTCTGCAGTCTCCAGACTTGCAAGAACGTCGGCCGTCTCATCCGCAGGCTTATTATCGGTATCAGGTGCATCCAGACTGGCCAAAAGCGCGTCTACGTCATCACCTTCCGCGTCTGGCTCAGAAACGTCCGCTTCTAGCGCGCCCAGAATGTCGTCAAGATCGTCACCATCCTCTTCCGCGTCATCTTCGGGCGCATCAAGACCGGACAGGATGTCATCCAGATCGTCGCTATCCTCTTCCTCGGGTGTCGCAGCCTCTATTCCGGCAAGCACATCGCCGACATCATCGCTGCCTTCGTCGGTGTCTTCAGGCGTATCAAGACCAGACAGGATGTCGTCAAGATCATCGCCTTCTTCTTCCTCCGGGGTGGCGGCTTCCAATCCAGCCAGCACGTCGCCGACATCGTCAGTATCGTCTTCCGCTTCCTCGGGTGCATCGAGGCCGGACAGAATATCGTCCAGGTCGTCGCCGTCCTCTTCTTCCGGAACAGCGGCGTCCAACCCGGCCAGCACGTCGCTGACACCGTCCGTGTCATCTTCGGCTTCCTCAGGCGCATCAAGACCAGACAGGATGTCGTCCAGATCATCTTCCCCCTCGGGTTCCGGAGCTGCAGCCTCAATCCCGGCAAGAACATCACCGACGTCATCTGCGTCGTCTTCAACCTCTTCGGGCGCATCAAGGCCTGAGAGTATGTCGTCGAGATCGTCATCGTCCTCAACGGCCTCTTCGACTTGTTCTATCCCTGCGAGGACGCCAGCGGCAGTGTCCTCTTCGGGAGCTTCTGCGACTTCCTCGATTCCCGCGAGTACGTCGGCGGTCGTATCTTCTTCTGGTACGTTTTCGACCTGCTCAATGCCTGCAAGGACGTCAGCCGTTGTCTCTTCCTCCGGCGCGTTTTCGACCTGTTCGATGCCTGCGAGAACGTCAGCGGTCGTGTCTTCCTCCGGCGCGTCTTCGACCTGTTCGATGCCTGCGAGAACGTCAGCGGTCGTGTCTTCCTCTGGCGCGTTTTCGACCTGTTCGATGCCTGCGAGAACGTCAGCGGTCGTGTCTTCCTCTGGCGCGTCTTCGACCTGCTCAATTCCTGCAAGGACGTCAGCCGTCGTATCCTCCTCGGGCTTGTCTTCAACTCGCTCAATCCCGGCCAGCACATCTGCAGCAACGTCTTCCTCGGGCGTTTCCTCGGGTGCGGCGTCGCGCAGGGCGTCCAGCGTTTTTTCGGTTGCGGCAGCCGCGCTGATCCCACCGGACAGGGATTGCAATAGTTCAGGCTTGCCCAGGATCTCTTCGATCAGAGCCTCGGCACCCGCCTTGCCGTCCATGTACGTCATCAGGTTGGACAGTTGGGTGCGGGCTTCAAGCAGGGGTTTGAGGCTGTCCACATTTGCCGCAATCGCCGCCGGGCTGAAATCGTCCATCTTGGTAAAGGTAAGATCGACGGCCAGATTGCCCTCGCCCGTCAGAGTGTTGGGCACGGTAAAGGCGGCGCGGGGCGCCATCGACCTCATCCGTTCATCGAAGTTGTCGACGTCGATCTCAAGGAATTTGCGGTCGGAAATCGAAGGCTGGGGCACCTCGGACTTGCCCGCCAGATCAGACATCACGCCCATGACGAAGGGCAACTGCACCTTCTTTTCCGCGCCATATAGTTCCACGTCATATTCGATCTGAACGCGGGGCGCGCGGTTGCGGGCGATAAATTTCTGACTGCTCATGCACCACCCTCCCGGGCCTTGGCCAGTTCTTCGCGCAGTTCTTTGAGCTGCTCACTCAGCTCAAGCACATGGGCATCAACCTGATCGGTTTCTTCGCGCACGAGGGCGCGCAGTTGTTCAAACTCTGCCTCGGTATCGGCCTCCACCGCGGACTGCATCGTGTTGACCAGCAAACCGATGAACAGGTTGAGAACTGAAAAGGCGGTGATGACAATGAAGGGGACGAAAAAGGCCCACGCCATCGGGAACTCGACCATCACCGGTCGGACAATCCCCATGGACCAGGATTCCAAGGTCATGATCTGAAACAGCGAATACAGGGATCGCCCCAGCGTTCCGAACCATTCGTCAAAGGCGTCGCCGTACATGATCGTGGCCATCACGCCAAAGACGTAGAACACGATGGAAATCATGACGATGACCGCGCCCATGCCCGGAAGGGCATCCAGCAAGGCCTGAACCACAGCCCGCATCTGCGGAATGACCGACAACAGACGCAGCGCACGAATGACGCGCAAACCACGCAGGGCAGACAAACCCGCCGACGCCGGCAACAATCCGACCGATACCACGAACAGATCAAAGATGTTCCACGAATTGCGGAAAAAGCTCAGACCATATGCGTACAGCTTGAGCAGCAACTCGATCACAAAGATGGTCAGCACTGTCTTATCGATGATATTCAGCAACGTGCCAAAGTTTGCTTGCGCCCAGTCCGATGTGCCGATCCCAAGCGTAATGGCGTTGAAGATGATCAACGCCATGATGGTGTTTACGACGCGATCTTCCTCGAGGAAGGCACGCAGCCGCGCTCGCACAGATCCGTCATGTGGTTCTGTTGCCAACTCTTCGGTTTTGCCTGATCCGTCGGTCATGGGATCTCCGTAGGTTCGGTTTGAGGCCTATTTCAGGTCCTTTTGGACTTTCTTGAAGGCGTCTTGCAGGTCTTTCATGGCCGCCACTGCGACATCCGCAGACTTTTGCAGCCCCTTCATCTTGTCGAATTGGGATTCAAACAACTGGGCCTTATGCGCATCGACCTTGCCGTCCTTCAGGCCCTTGGCATAAGGGGTCAGGACCGCGTCCAGCTTGTCGATATTCTTGTCTAGCACTTGCAGGGGCGAGAGCACTTTTTTGTCCAGAATTTTCTTGCCAAAGGCTGCTACTTCGCCTTTGGGGTTGACCGACAACTTCTTGCCATTGGCAGCAAGGTATTTGGCCACGTTCTGCGCGGTCTTGCCGGTTTCGCCCAACAACTTGATTGCGTCTTCGATTTCCTTTTTTGCGCTGTCTTGAGCAGAGGCAATGTCTTTGCCTTTGGTTTCAGCCTGATGGATGGTCCTCGCGGTCTTCATCGCAATTTCCAGTGGGGCACTGAACACCTTAGAGGCGTCTAGCTTGCTCACCTCTGCCATCGCTTTTTTGCCCATGGCCAGACCGGCTTTCGCATCTCCAGCGCCGGTTTCCAGATCATCGAGCAGTTCTTCACACTTCTCGTAGATTTCTTTTTCGGTTTCCGCGATAGCCTTCTTGATCGTGGTAAGCAGCTTGTTGTGCTCTTTTGGAGATTTCGACTTTTCTGCCAGCTTCATCGCGTCTGACATGCGGTTCGCAAGGTTCTTCAACTCTGGTCGAAACATCTTGGGCAAGGCTTTTTTCAATTTCCCTTCGTCCCACTTGGCCGGATTGAGTTCGACCTTTTGCGAATAGGTAATCGTCTTCGGGAACAGCTTGAGGATGTCTTTTTCCGACTGGATCCATTTGATGATGTCGGTACGCATTTCGTCGCGCCATTTGAGTTCAAGATTGGCGGTCATCTTTTTGTTGCCTTCGGCGACCATGTCAGAAACTCCTTTCAATGCCTTTGTCGTGTGGGGTCAGACGACCCATTGGCGCGTGGCGCACCGATGCTACCAAATCCAGTCCGGGTGCCGGGGTCATCGCAGTGCTCTTGGCCATGGGCCGTCCTTCCTTTTCATAACACTCGACCTGTGGCATTTATTCTCGACGTCTCACACTGTTTCACGGCACAATCGTTCCGCGTGCTGGCACGACTTAATCCACCCATGACGCGATTTGCGAAACCGTGTCGTTGATTTTGTCAAAAATCTTACCCAACGTAGTGGTCGACTTGCCCGATGTGACCGCGGCGGGAATGTGCGCAGACGTATCCTTCAGCGCCTTGCGGGCATTCTCAAGCTGGCTCAGTACGGCGTCAGGGTTGCCACCAATGGACGACTCAAAAGAGACTATGGCGGCCTGCATCTTTTTCAGCTCGCTCATCGCCTTTTTCAAATCCTTGTGCGACGTGTCGCCTGCCGCCTTTTTTTGCGCATCTTCCAGCTTTTGGGTGGCGTCGCCCAGTTGAACAACCAGCGCATCACGGGCCTTTTGAGCGATGCGCATGTTGGCGATGGCGTTGTCTACTGTGGTCGACGCGGTTTTGATCTCTGCATCGACCTTGATCATTGCCTTTTCATAGGCACTGCAGAACTTTTTGATCTTTGTACCTGTGTCCTTGATCATGCTCAGGCTTTTGACCACAACGGCGCCTACGGCAAATACGACGGCTGCACCTGTCCCTCCAGTAGCAGCAATGCCGATGGCGGCGGCTGTCAGGGTCACAGCAGAGGCGACGAATTTGATCACAGCCCAAGCTAGCGATCCTTTTGAATTCTTGAAAAGCTTGCTGACGTCCGACATTTGCTTGAGGGTCTTGGCCAAAACGGGCTTGATCAGGCCGTCGACCATCTTCTTATAGCTCGCTTCCGCAGCATCGCCGACTTTCTTCGTCGCCTCCATGCGCAGCTTATTCTGGGCCGTTACAAAGTCTTCGATCTGTTTTCCCGAGGGGGGGGGCTTTTTACCCGCTTTTTCGAAAACCTTGGTCTTTTTGTCGATTGCCTCTTCGGCCTTGTTCAACGCCTTTTGAATCGAGTCCTGCCAGGAAGACAGCCTGGATTTGTACTCTTTCTGAAAGACCTGCCCAATAGTTGTGAGAAACCGCATTGCGGAGTCCTGCGGGACTTTGGACAGTCCGGCATCGACCCAAGTGAACTTGATATCGCTCTTCAAAGTCAGGGATTGCGCCTTGCTGGTGAGGTTTAACCCTTCGGTTACTTCAAACCCTTTGGCGTTCTGGATTGCATATTTCATCTTGTTTTATCCTCATTAAAATCTGTGGTTTGCTCTGCGTACAAAGGAATTACCTTTGGCGCAGTGACAGACCCGGGCGTCACTCAAACCCATAGGTAAACACATTGTCCTTCACATCGATGGCGACCTTATCGATGGTGCCTCCTTCCATCATTCGGCGCAGAAACTCGGCCGAGATGTCAGGCAGCATCGTGTTTGTTACAATGGCATCAATCATGCGGCCCCCGCTTTCCAGCTCCTGACAGCGGTCCACGATCTCGTCGACGACGGCCTGAGAATACTCGAACGGTACCCCATGTGCGGCCTCGACCCGCTTTTTGATGCGGTTGAGTTGGAGCACGGTAATCTTGCCGATCATGTCTGGGGACAGCGGATAGTAAGGAATGGCGACCAAGCGGCCCAGCAGCGCAGGCGGGAACACTTTCAGTAGCGGTTCGCGCAGCGCCTTGGCCATCGACTCTGGGTCAGGCATCAATTCGGGATCAGCACACATATCCATGATCAGATCCGTCCCCGCATTCGACGTCAGCAGGATCAGCGTGTTCTTGAAGTCGATCACGCGACCTTCGCCGTCTTCCATCACACCCTTGTCGAACACTTGGAAAAAGATTTCGTGTACGTCCGGGTGGGCCTTTTCAACCTCATCCAGCAGAACGACAGAATAGGGTTTGCGGCGGACCGCTTCGGTCAGCACGCCACCCTCGCCATAACCGACATACCCCGGAGGTGCGCCTTTCAGCGAGGACACAGTGTGCGCCTCTTGATACTCGGACATGTTGATAGTGATGACGTTCTGCTCGCCACCATAAAGGACCTCGGCCAGCGCAAGTGCTGTTTCGGTCTTACCCACACCGGAGGTCCCTGCGAGCATAAAGACACCAATCGGTTTGGAGGGGTTATCAAGGCCTGCACGCGATGTCTGGATGCGCTTGGCGATCATCTTCATTGCGTGGTCCTGACCGATGACGCGCTTGGCCAGATGTTCTTCGAGGTTCAAAACCACCTCGATCTCGTCCTTAACCATGCGGCCCACGGGGATACCTGTCCAGTCGCCAACAACTGAAGCAACGGCCTGATGATCCACGATGGGCAGGATTAGAGGATTGTCGCCTTGTTGTTCGATCAGGGCCGCGTTCTTCGCTTTCAGCTCTTCCATGATGGCGGCGCGATCCTCATCCGACATGGCCGCCTCTGCGGGCACTTCGGTTTCAGCGGCCTCATCAGCGGCAATGCCTTCGGGCGTGTGCGTATCCTCTACGGGCTGACCCGCGGCACGCAGTTTGGCGCGCAATTCGATGATCTCGGACACCAGCGTCTTTTCAGCCTCCCAATTGGCCTTGAGACCAACAAGACGCTCTTCTTCCTCGACCTTGGCCGCTTCAACAGCAGCACGGCGTTCACCAACGTCGTAACCGGCGGTCTCATCGCGACCAATTATATCCAGCTCTGTGGTCAGAGACTCGATCCGGCGTTGGCTGTCATCAACCTGGGCCGGAACGGCATGCTGGCTGACGGCCACACGGGCGCAGGCCGTGTCAATCAGGCTGACGGATTTGTCTGGCAACTGGCGCGCGGGGATATATCGCGCGGACAGAGTAACGGCAGCCTCGATGCCTTCGTCCAGCACTTGGACCTTGTGGTGTTTCTCCAACATAGCCGCGATGCCACGCATCATCAGGATGGCCTTTGGAATATCGGGTTCTTCTACATGCACCACTTGGAAGCGGCGAGTCAGGGCAGGGTCTTTTTCGATGTGTTTCTTGTACTCAGCCCATGTGGTGGCCCCAATGGTGCGCAATGTACCACGTGCCAGCGCAGGTTTCAGCAAGTTGGCGGCATCGCCCGTACCGGCAGCACCCCCTGCCCCAACCAATGTGTGGGTTTCATCGACAAACATGACGATGGGCGTGGTGGAGGCCTGGACCTCATCAATGACCGAACGTAGGCGGTTCTCAAACTCGCCCTTCATCGAGGCACCGGCCTGCAATAGTCCTACATCCAGCACCAGAAGGCGCACGTCCTGCAAGGCGGGTGGAACATCTCCGCGTGCAATGCGCAAAGCAAAACCTTCGACGACAGCCGTCTTACCGACGCCAGCTTCACCCGTCAGTATCGGGTTGTTCTGACGGCGGCGCATCAGGACGTCGACGATCTGGCGGATTTCCTCGTCGCGACCGACGATAGGGTCAATCTCTCCGTTACGGGCCTGTTCGGTAAGATCCGTGCAGAACTGATCGAGCGCCTCGCCGCCGTCCTGGCCGGGCTTCAAAGCGCCCGAGGCTTCGCCGGGTTCTGCCCCGCCACCCGTGACCGACCCATCCTGCGGGCGCATCGCGTCCTCGGGCGAGCCATCGGTGATCTTGTGGAAGTCATCCGCCAGATCGTCAGGCTTGATGCTGGCAAGGGTCGGAGAAATCGAAGTCAGGATGTTCTTGAGGCTCGGGGTTTCCAACATGCCCAGAATGATGTGACCCGTACGCACCTGGTTCGAGGAGTAAAGCAAGGAACCCCAGACCCATGCGCGCTCCATCGCGTCTTCCAGATGGGATGACAGATCGCTGACCGAACTTGCGCCACGGGGTAGCGCGTCCAAAGCGGCAGTGATCTCTTCGGCGATCTTGGCCGGGTCCAGCTTGAAATGGCTGATGATCATATGAACATCGCTGTTCTGATTGTTCAGAATTTGGTGGATCCAGTGAACAACCTCGACATACGGGTTGCCCCGCATCTTGCAGAACACAGTGGCGCCCTCGATGGCCTTGTATCCAAGCGTGTTCAGCTTGCCGAATAGTGCAACGCGGCTGATTTCTGTCATGGTGTTGTCCCTTCCATCATCGGCGCGGTCTGGGCGTTTGGCTCCAGATACAATTCATCCGCGTCCTTTTTTCTTTTTGTATTTCCAACCCAGCTGGTCTGACCAAGCCGTACTGTTTCGCCCAGCTTGGGCTCGGGCACGTCTTCGGCGCGCAGCACAAGGTTCACATCCCAGTCCAGCGCGTCGCCCACATAGTTGCGCACGATGGACCGTAAGCGCTCCAGTGACCCGGTGCCGGGCAACAGGCGCTGATATTCATCATAGCTGAGGGGGCCGATGCGCAGGCGGAACTTAGCTGAACGGGTCCAGACCCGTTCTCCGATCGAGGCAGTGCGACCAAGTTGTGCAGGGGCGCCCATTTGCCAGCGATCGTCCGGTTCAAGATCCAGCCAACAACCCACGAATTGGATCACCTCGACACGTGCGCCAAAGAAAGCCTGAAGAATGGATTGCAAACCTTCTGCATTCTTTGCGCCTTGAGACAACAGGCCCGCAAAATAGCGCTTGGCCAGATCAGGCATCGCGTCCTGGGCCCGCATCTGCTCGGCATGATAGCCTGCGACAGCGGCAACCTTGGACTCAAAATCATCGCGTTCGCTACGATCAAAACTGGCCGCTGGTTGGCCCGACCGCCACGCACGATAAAACAGCGTAGTTATGCGGTGCGTGAGCATGTCTGCGAAAGAGACGAGCGTCGGGTCGCGGTGATGGCGAATGCGCTGTGACGCAAATTCAGTCAGGTGCAGAGGCAGCGGACCATTCGGACCAAACAGCCCAAAGAAACGGTTGATCATGCGCCCGGGCTTTTTGCCCTTAGGGGGTTCGAAGGTTGAGATAGCCGAAGGCGCAAAGCGCAGGTCAGCGTCCTGCCCAAAGCGTATCTGTTCTTCACGCGGACGACGGGCCTCGCCGATACGGGCCGAGTCTGGATACGCCGCTTCCAGCACCCGGAAGGCGTGAAAGAAGTGAAACTTTTCAGGAGCCTCTGTCAGCCGCTCAAGATGCGTCAGAGAATCCTTCCCAGACCGGTTTCCGGTCGCCATCGGGTAATCTCCCCGCGCTGTTGGGTGACAAGCACCGTTTCGGTAAAACTGTTCAACGAGACATACTTATGGAAAAAACGTTCAAGCACGGCGCCCATGGCATAGGCGCTGGTGCCCTCGAAAAAGCTTTCGTCGAAAGTAATCGATACTTCCAGACCGCGCACAGCCGTGGACAACACCTCATCGGCCATGCGGCGTACGATCGGGCGGGTCGACACAGAACTCAGACCTTCAAGCTGCTTTTCCAGCACCTTGTCACCTGCGGGCACATAGGTCCCGATCATCTCGCGCAGTGCAGCGCCACTGTTATTGGCATCATTGTCTGCAATGGAAAGATAGTTGAGCGAAAGATGCGAAATCAGACGCCAAGCGGTATCCCCCTGCCCCAATGACGGGCGTGGCCGCGTCGGGCTGACGGGCGTGGTGATATGGGACACGGGGCCACCGCCGGGCAAGTGAAACACATCCTTGGCACCTGTCGGCAACAACAATGGAAGATCGCGGTTGGTTACCATCGCCTGCACTGCCAACTGATCCAGTTGCGCATCAAACGGGGCCTGCTGATCGTCCACTAGTGTGACATAGGTTTCTGACCCAAGGTACGAAGTACGCACACCCTTCAAACGCTCTTTTTCGGCGCGCTGACGCATCTTGCGGGTTTGGGTGAAATAGGCGGCGTGGGTTTCTCCGGCGGCCGTCAGATCATCGGCGGAATAGAATGGGCGGAACGGCACATCGTCCTTGCCTTCCCCGGAAACACCGACAACACCCTCAAGCGCAAAGATCTCATAATCCAGCGGGGCCGTGCGGTCCGCGACAACGTGATGTTCGGTCACGGCCGGGGAGATGTGAACGCGGTCACACCGTTTGTGAAACAGGTTGATGGCGGGCGTCGCATTCAGGGTGAACGCTTCTGGGGTCACGCCCGATGCGATTTCGGGATCGCCATTGCGCAGCAGGATGTAGATGTCGACATCCGCGCCTTTTGCCTTGTCGATCGCCATGCCCAGGCCCGTCAGTTCGACAAAATGATAGCGTTCCGGCATTGCGAAATATTCCTGCAACAATCGGTAACCGTCAAAGCTGCGTTGAGGCGTGGGCAACAAGGCCTCGTCCTGCTCATAGCCGCGCGGGATCACCGCACCATTTGGCAGATCAGCGACCCAGTCCGCACGCCTGTCGGTTGACCGACCAAGGATGCCGGTCACCTGCGTACTCAGCAATTCGTGCAATTCCCAGTTCTTGCCTTCCGAGCCATTTAGAAACAGCACGAGGTTGTCCAGTGACAGTTCGGAAATCGGCTGATCTGCATGACGGGCCAGACGCAGGCGAATGCCAGCGCGGGCTTCGGTCTCGCGAGCGACGCCAGCGGCAACCAGTTCGCCGCGGCCATCGATGTATTCGGCCTCGGTGATCTTGATGGGCCACATCGTGACGTCGGACGCTGTGCGGAACACACAGGGCGTGGTGTCATCCTCGCCCAAAACAGAGCGCAATTCAGACCCACGTTCGATCGTGTAGCCATCTTCAAGGGACGCGTTCTGCATATCCGGCTCAAACGCCGTGACCATCATGGACGGCTGCGGGCACAGGTAATGCGGATAGACGATTTCCAGCAGATGCGACGTCAGTGACGGATATTGCAACTCCAGCTCAAGCTGCACACGGGCGGACAGAAATGCGACACCTTCCAGAAGGCGCTCAACATAAGGGTCGACCACTTCGACGCCGTCCATGCCCAGACGGGATGCGATCTTGGGAAAGGCTTGCGCGAACTCTGCGCCCATGTCGCGCATATAGGCCAGTTCGCCTTCGTAGTGTTTCAGCAGTCTGGTATCCATGAACGGTCAGCCGATCCTTTCCAGCTCAAGCTCTCCTGTGGTCACATCGACCTGACTGCGCAGATACAACTCGATGGGCAGGGGCTGGGCCCACATGTCAGCGCGGATGTCAAAGGACACAACAGACTGGCGGTTTACTTCATCGGCGCGCAGTTTGACGGTCAGCGATCCGGGGTGGATACGCGGTTCGTATGCTTGCACTGCGGCGACGATAGACTTTCGCATCAATTGTGCGCGTTCGATGGTCGAATAGTCCCCGGCCACATCTGTGATTCCGTAGTTCAGCACCGACTTGGCGACGTTTGGGTGGGTTTCCTCGTCGATTATGTTCGAATTGTTTGAGGTGTTAAGAAGCCAGCTCAGGTCACGCTGCAGGATGTCGCGCAACTGGCGCAGATCGATCACGCGGCTGTCGCGGGTTTCCTTGACCTCAAACGGGTCATCATCCGTTAACCGATCCAACAAGGAGGGCTGCAGACGTTCGGCGATCATGCGGTCAGACATGGATCAGCCCTCGTCCTCTTGGGTCGCCTCGGGCGCTTGTGCCTCTTCGGGGATCTCGACATCCATTTCCAGCAAGCGGACATCCATCAGGGCCGTATCCCCCAGATCGGTGGTCAACAGACGCTGGCCCAAACCGACATAGGTATCAGCGCCAACGTCTTTCCACCGGGTGGCGCGGGCCAGTTTTTCGGCGTCGTTCCCTTCCTCAACGGTGCCCGCATATCGCGTCGGGATCAGGGCGACGATATCGCCGCCATTGGCCAGCTTGATCTCGGCAGGGGTCCAAACGGCATCGCGCAGATCAATCGGATCTTCGAACTTCGCCTTGGCGATGGATGTAAAGGGCATCCAGAAATACCGGCCGTTGACGACAATTTCGAGAAGCGGGCCAAGACGCATATCGGCATCAGCAATCCACTCGAACGGCTCGCCGTTCAGACGGCCAGATACAGAGGGAGCAGCGTCGAACGCGCGGGCGCGGGTTGTGGCGGCTTGGTCTGCGTTGCCTGCGACATTGGCCTTCATCGCCTCAACCATCAGAGCGATCCACTCTTCGGGTTCGCCAAAAATCAGGGGGTCTTTCTCGCCAGAAAAGACCTTCTCGCGGTAGACCTCGCAAATGATACCTTCGCGATAGGTCTGGGCCATCTGGGTGGCGATATCGTCCATCTCAGCGGACAGTTTCAACTGTGCTATAGCACGTTTCCATTCGCCACGTACGCTGAGCAACTGGAACAGGAAGATACGCAGGGCGGGGTTTGCGGCATCGGCGCGGATGCTGTCCTGCAATGCGGCCAATGCGCCGTCCAGATCACCAGATTTTAATAGATCTTCGGCACTCACACTGGCTCTCCTTCAATGGTCTTTCCTGAAAAGGCAGGCCCACAGCGGGGCCTGCCAATGTCTTGTGAGGTCGCAAAAAGCGCGAACCTTAGACGGCGAGGTTTGCCTGGTTCTTGACGCGGCTCCATTCGGCCGTCTTGACACCGCCGTCCTTGCCTTGCTTGTCCTGCGCTGTGTAGGTCACTTTCATCGCGCCATACTGCAGCACAACAGTCTCTTCGCAGATGTCGTCACCATCCGAACCAGACCAGCTGATGTCCTGTATCATGACCAGTTTGAATTCCCACTTGAGGAATGTTTTACCGGACTTGCCCGTGTCGGACACACCACCCGAGCGGCGCAGTTCAATGATCATGTCATCAAAGTGGTCACCTTTACACAGGGAGCTGAACATTGCGGCAGAGGCAGTGTCGGTCTTTTTAGTGATGGTCAATTCCTTGAAAGTCGCCTTGCCGGCGCCACCACCACCGGTCACAGAACCGATATTGATGTTGTTTTCGGCGCCGATTTCAAAGCTCAGAATTTCGAAAGCGCCCTTGGCTTTCATGTCCACATCTTGGGTCTCACCCTTGCATTCAGTGGGGGGGGCGAGAAAATAGCAGAATGAGTCAAACATGATAGTGTACCTTTCGTAGAGTTAAGGGTCGGGTCGTTAAGAAAAAAGTGAGCAGGATTATCCCTTCTCACTGGGGAGTTTGGAGGTCAGGCGCAACGAGACGCTGAGACCTTCCAATTGGTAATGGGGCCGTAGGAAAAACTTCGACGTATAATATCCTGGGTTTCCTTCGACATCCTCGACGACGACTTCGGCAGCGGCCAAAGGCTGCCGGGCCTTAACCTCTTCCGGTGACGACTCGGAATTGAAATCAACATATTGGTTGATCCATTCCTGCAGCCAGACCTCCATCGCACCGCGCGATTTGAAGGAGCCGACTTTGTCCCGCACCATACACTTAAGGTAATGGGCGAACCGGCAGGTGGCGAACAGGTACGGCAAACGCGCAGCAAGGTTTGCGTTGGCCGTGGCATCCGGATCGTCGTATTCAGCGGGTTTGTGCAGTGACTGCGCCCCGATGAAGGCGGCAAGGTCCGAATTCTTGCGGTGGATCAGAGGCATCATGCCATTGTTGGCAAGCTCGGCCTCGCGGCGATCCGAAATCGCGATTTCGGTGGGGCACTTCTGGTCGATACCACCGTCATCTGTTGGGAAAGTGTGGCTTGGAAGACCTTCGACAGCACCGCCGGATTCAATCCCGCGGATCCGCGAACACCATCCATACTCCTTGAAGGAGCGGTTGATGTTGACGGCCATACCGTACGCTGCGTTGACCCAGCCATACTTGCTGTGATCAGACCCGTCCGTGTCTTCTTCGAACGCGAAATCCTCCACCGGGTCGGTCTTGGATCCATAAGGCAGGCGGCCAAGGAAACGGGGCATTGCCAGACCGACATATTTGGCATCTTCGCTTTCGCGAAGCGAGCGCCAGGAGGCATATTCGGGCGTCTGGAAAATCTTGGTCAGATCGCGCGGGTTGGCCAGTTCCGACCAGCTGTCCATCTGGAACAGGGTCGGGTTGGCGCCAGTGATCAGAGGCGCGTGAGCCGCAGCGGCGATCTTGGACATCTCGCCCAGCAGTTCCACATCCGGTGGAGAGTGGTCAAAGTGGTAGTCAGCGACAAGTGATCCATAAGGCTCACCACCGAACTGGCCAAATTCCTCTTCGTAGATCTTCTTGAAGATCGGGGACTGGTCCCAGGCGGTGCCTTTGTATTTGCGCAGGGTCTTGTGCATGTCCTTTTTGGAGATGTTCATGACCCGGATTTTCAGCATCTCGTCAGTCTCGGTGTTGTTGACGAGGTAATGCAGACCGCGCCACGCGCTTTCCATTTGCTGGAAATCAGGGTGGTGCAGGATTTCGTTGACCTGTTCGGTCAGCTTCTGGTCGATCTGGGCGACGATGCTTTCGATTGTGCGCAAGGCATCGTCCGACACCAGTGCCGTATTGGCCAGCGCCTGTTCCGCCAGAGTTTTGACTGCTTGTTCCACAGCCGTTTTGGCTTGATCGGATTTGGGACGGAATTCTTTCTTCAGCAGGTTCTCAAAGTCGGAGGAGCCAAAGGCTGTTGCCTCTTCACCACCGGCTGCTTCTGTTTCAAGTTCGGCCATCGTTTACTCCTGATCTTCACTGTCCGCCTTCGGGGCGGGTTGGGCGGCAAGGGTTTTGAGCAGTGCAGGGTCCTGCGTGATCTTGGCGATCAAGTCTTCGGCTCCGGATTTGCCATCCATATATGTCATAAGGTTACTAAGCTGTGTGCGGGCATCCAGCAGTTCGGCCAGCGGCTCCACCTTGGCCGCGATGGCGGCCGGGCTGAAATCGTCCATGGACTCAAAGGTCATGTCGACGGCCATATTGCCTTCGCCGCTGAGTGTGTTGGGAACGGTGAATGCCGCGCGCGGCGCCATCGACTTCATCCGCTCGTCAAAATTGTCCACGTCAATTTCAAGGAACTTGCGGTCCGCAATCGCGGGCTGTGGCACTTCGGATTTGCCCGCAAGGTCGGACATGACGCCCATTACGAAAGGCAGTTGCACCTTTTTCTCTGCACCATACAGTTCCACATCATATTCGATCTGAACCCTGGGTGCGCGGTTGCGCGCTATGAATTTCTGTGAACTCGCCATGTCCCGTTTCTCCTTCGCAAACTTCTTGCTTTGCTTGAACCCTTAACACTGGGATTCAAAGATTTATTCAGTTCTATTCGTCGTCGCTGATCCCACCGATCATGTTGACGCGATCTACGCTGTCATACGCCATGTCGCGCACGATGGTCATAAAATCCGCGCCCACAAGCTTTTTCGCACGTTCCAGCAAAAGCGGGACAGGACTCGATGGTTCTGCGCGCTCATAGTAACTGATTATGCGGTCAAGTGCATTCTGAACATCTGTAGGAGTGTTAATGGCACCTGTTCCGCCGCCACCTACGGGCTGCGCGGGAGCGCCGCCGCCGGCTTCCGTGTCGCCTTCCTCTTCGCCGCCGACATCGCCAGCGGGTTCACCCAAAGCACTTGCAATCTTGCCGTTGGCTTTCTTGAGCAGCTTTATGAGAGGATCAATATCCGGGCCCTGCCCTGGTGTCATTTCATCAAATTTGGCGCTGATGGCCGTAACGTCCGACAACGCTCGGCCGAGTGCTTCGGATATCCCCCGCAGCACCTCTTCGTCGGTGTCCTGAAACGCGGCAGAGACCTGTCCTGCGTCGACAACATTCTCCATGTCCGAGGTCGGAGTAGACTCGCCATCGGCGACCGCAATCTCGCGCAAACTGATGCTGCCAAAGGTGCGACTCTGGGTTAGAGGCGCCCGGCGCACACCACGCAGGATGCGGGCGTCGTCAACCAGGGTCAGGATGGCATTGATCCGCATAGTTGGATCGTCATCGTCATCAGGGTCCAGTTGTGGATGGCAGGACGACCAGTATTCATCCAGACAGCGCGCAACATAAGATGTCGCATCAGCAAAGCCGGGAAAGCCTTTAAGACGCAATTGCGCCTCGGCCAGAAAAATGCCAGCGCGCAGATCATGACTGCGTTCCATGATCTCAAGCGCCTTGGCGGCGACCTCTTTATAGTCAGGGTCTTCGGGCGGAAGAATCTCGTCGCCCATTTGACGTTCTTCGCCGTGGGTGGCCGCGATCTCTAACTCGGTAAAGACCGGATCATACTCCAGATCTTCGCCGCTCGGTGCGTCGTCTCCATGACTTTGAAGAAGCGCGTCTAAGTCCATAGTTCCCCCAGCGTCACTCGCGCCGTTGTGAATATCTGTGCTCATAAGTGTTTGAGCAAGAAACAGCTTATCACAGAAAATATATATGGCTAGCGAAAGGACATGTATTCTTATGGGGGAATTTCATACCTTTTAATGCGTTTGTCGCCTGTCTATGTAACAATGCTGCGTGAACCGCCAGATTGATCACATTCCTTGTCTTTTGATCGGCAAATCGGTGTTCAAAACATTGACCTGCGCCCGCGCCCGTCGCACAGTTGTTTCCGTGATTAAGCAATATTTCATATGACGGCCGCGATGGACGATCTGAATTCTGAACAAACCTTGCCTCCGGCACGGGCCATTCGCTTTGATAGGGTGGGAGATCTCTTTGCAGAAATGCCGGAGATCTCTAAGTTTATCGAAACCGCACCCGAAGCGGACGAAGGCTATCGGGGGTTTCTTGAACGTCTGCGCGCCTCAAATACTCCTGAAGAAGCCGTGACGTTTACCGCCTTTGCTCTGGACGCCAAAGCCGGGATCAAGTGGGGGTTGGAATGTGTGAGTTCTCTGATCCCCGACATGGCGCCTGAAGATACAAAGCTGATGAACTTCGTTTCAGACTGGGTTGATGACGGTAGTTCTGAAAACCGCTGGAATGCTCTACAAATGGCCATGTTCGCGCCGCGCCGGTCCCCGGTTGTGTATCTGGGTCTTGGTGTAGGCTGGTCTGGTGGGCCGCTTGCGCCAAACGACCTGGTCACAGTGCCAGCTTGGCGCGCGCCTCGCGCAATCAGCTCCGCCGTTATGCGTGCGGTTGGGCAGATGCGCACCGAACACCGGGCCGAAAGCCTTGATTTCGTGCTGGATCGGGCCGCAGGGCTGTTCCGCCTCAACTAACGCAGGTCACGGCCCGCGCACCCTGAACAAAGGATACGACCACCCGATGGACAGGCTGACATTGCGAATCGAAAACCGGTCGGATGTGGCAGGAGACTTGCCCGAAGACATTTCTGTCCTCGGAAAAGGCGTCAGCATCGGGCGCAAAAAGGAAAACGACTGGTCGTTGCCCGACAACACCCGTTTTATTTCGGGCTACCATGTCAGGGTCACTTATGAAGGTGACGACTATATGATCGAGGACGTGTCGACGAACGGCACCTTCGTCAACGGAACCACGGCGAGGATTGAAGGCAAGCGCAAGCTGGAAAACGGCGACACAATCCGTATCGGCAGCTACATCGTGGCGGTTGATATCGCGCTCGAAGAAACCTCAATGCCCCAGATCACTGGCGCCCAAGGCGTGCAGGCCCCGCCCACAGGTGGCGCCGGCGTGAGTTTGCCGCCAGGGGGTCCGCGCAATGTGCCCACCGCCACGTCTATGCCGCCACGCAATGTACCTGCGGCCTCTTCCATACCTCCGGGACGCGGCGGGGCACAGGCCCCGGACTTCTCGCGGTTTCAGGGCGGAAGCACGGGCGCTGCTGGCGTGCAGAGACCCGGGATGTCCGTGCCACCTATGGCAAACCCGGCCCTGCCCACCTCTCAGATCCCTGACGATTTCGATGATGATTTACTTGGTCTGACCGGTGGGGAAACAACGGCAGAGCCAGAACCTGCCGCGCCAGCTCAGATCCCCGAACCCACACCATCCGCCGCTGCTTCGGTTAGTGCAGGCGGCGTGCAACCAACCCCCGCACAGGTCAACGAAACCCCGGCATTCGAGGTCACTCCGGTGTCCCAAACTGACCCTGCGCCAACTCCTATGGGTGAAGCGCCGGTGCCCGAGCGGACCAGCCCTTTTGCGCCCACCGACCCCACAGCCGCGCCAATGATCCTTCCGGATCCGATCGAGACGCCAGTCCAGCCCGTGGTCGAACGCACAGACCTGACGCCGCGCGGTTTGGGTGAACGGTTTGCGGAAACCGCGGCGCCCCGCCCTGCCCCGCTGGCGGCCGAGCCCCCGGCTCCTGCGCCCGTAGAAGCCAAACCAGAACCCTCCCCTGCCCCCGTACCCCCGCCAGAGCCTGCAACCAATGCTCTGCTCGAAGGGTTCTTGGAAGGCGCCGGGATCCCGGATGCCGACCAGCTTGGATTTGACCTGCACGACCTTGGCGTGATGCTGGGCAAATGCGCGCGAATGGGCACGCAGGAAATGATGCATATGCTGCAGGACCGCTCGGCCGTGAAACTCTTTGTGGCCAACGATGACCGGACCATGCGGATTGCCAGCGGCAACAACCCGATGAAGTTCATGGCTGACCCGGATGAAGCATTTCTGGCGCTGTTCGTGCAACCGCGCGACGGCTACCAAACAGGGCCTGATGGGTTCGACAACGCACTCGCCGACATCCGCCAACACCAAAAGGCGATGATGGCCGCGATCCAGCCCGCGCTAGCGGACATGCTCGAAGGGCTGGCACCAAAAGAAATCGAAAAAGACGCAGGCGGTGGCCGTTTGGGTAGCGGGGCGCGCAAGTCCTGGGAAGAATATGAAAAACGCTGGGCAGCCCGCGCCGCTCAAGGCGAAAATGGGATGCTGGATGCATTCATCGACGCCTTCTCGCGGCGCTATGCACAGGCGCTGGACTCGCTGTAAGTCAAGGCCAGATCAACCGGCCGCCGTCATGGCTCTATACCTGTCCGGTTACACGCCCCGCCTTACAGAATGAAGCGGGAGGATCATTCTTGATGCAGGTTCAATCCCCGCAGCAGTTCAAATTTGACCCTATTTGAACTGACTTCCCTATAAAAGGAAATGAGGTATGTGGTCGGCCCCTGAAGTCTGGACAATCCCAAGGTGGCAGCGACCACCGTTCCGACGTCCGTTTTCCCATCGATAACCAACGCGCCGCCCAGCATGAAGACTAGAACAGTACCAGCGCCGTTGATGGAACTGAGAAGAAACTTGGTCGATACCTTCCACCGGAACATCGTCCTTCGGACATTGTAGATTTGATCAAATTCCCCAAGAACGGTCTGTACGGCGTCTTTTAGTTCAGTCGCCGTGATCTGGTCCGTCGCACTACGCAGAATACGAACGCGTTCGGCCAGCAACGTATTTACCTTGCGCTGGGTCAAAAGCACGATGACGACCTGAGGCGCGATCATCGACAGTGCTACAATGCCAAGGCCTGGCTGGGTGGAGGCAACAAACCCAATAACACTGATCAAAGTGCCAACTTGCATCACAGGTTCGGAAAAGGCTCCGCCCGTGAATTTCCCGAGTTCTTCAGCCTCTGCCGATATTGCTGTGGACAAAGTACCGGTACGAATTCGGCCGCTCGATTTTTCTTCATTGGCGGCGCCGATAAGAAGCCTGCTCCGAATGAGACGAATAACATCCTCACCAAGCAATTGAGACCGATATCCCATGACCCACTTCAGACCCAAACTCACCAAAATCACGGCCATCATACCGCCACCAAGAAGAAACAGCTTCGATGTCTCAAACGGTCCGTATGTCAGAAGATTCACGATATCCTGCTGGAACTTCAATGGCGCAGCCGCAAGTGCTGCAATGGCCACTGAAAGAAGGATAAGAACTATTTGGCGCGGTCCACTGACCCGCCAAATGGCAGCATAGAGCTGAATCACTTGAAATCCTCAGTTATGGTTACGGCAATTATTTCACTAATCAGGAGCGCAATCCATTTCTGAATTTGGCCATCATCTGTTTGGACGATGTCGTGCCAAAGGAAAAACGGGGCGCCCTGTCCGGACGCCCCGCATTCTGTCTCAATGGTTGTTTGATCACCACTGCAGGCGCAGCTGACCCGTGATGCCATAGCTTTCGATGTCGCTGCTGAACCGCGCATCCACACGCACCGATGCGTTCAGCTGACGCGCGTTGCCTGCCTGACCGGGGCTCAGCAATGTGAGGTAGTTCACGCCAAGGCTGACTTCGCCATACGCACCCAGGTTCTCGATGGCCAGTTCGCGTGGGCCGGAACCAGAGTCAAAGATTACCGTCCGGTCGCTGGCAAAATCATTATACAGCGTCGCGGTACCGAAGTAGCTGAGCAGGCTGATCTCGTCGGGACGGATCACCGTGTTCGCGATCGAGGCGCTGAGGAAGCCGACGTTGCTGTCGCCGTCTTCAAAAGTCAGCGTACCGCCACTTCCCAAAACAACGTCGTCCGTTTCGTTTCGGGACAACGAGAAACCTGCAGAGGAAACAAATGTCAGGCCTGGGTTATCCGCAACCTGCCAGGAATATCCAACCGCACCGGACAGCGTCTGGCCCTTGTTGTCGTACTCAGTTTCAAAGCTGTCGAGGCTGCTGCCGAGTGGCGCAACGTTTGAGCTCTCAAACTCAGTGTCCTCATAACGATATTGGAGGTCGGCAAAGAAACGGCCACGGGCTGCCGTCATATAGACGCCAGCATAGCGTTGCGTAAAGTCGCTTGACAGCGTGCCTTCCAAAACACCGTTTTGATCCAGTGCGGTGCTTTTGCTGTCACCGATGTTGAAACCGCCAATGCCGCCAAAGGCGAGGTCCCAACCATTGTAGTGACCACCAAAGCAGGCAAAGTCACCACCGAACTGCATACCGTAATAGTTCAGGTTAACCGGAGACTCCCCGGTTTCGTTTGCCTGAACGTCAATAAACGTCCCATCCGCTTCGGCGGTACCGCCGGTGATCCGTGTCCACACACCAGTTCCGCACGGATCCTCTTCGGCACCGGCAGCGAGGTCAGCCACAAACGGGCTGGTGGGACGGTTCACGACCGTGTTGACGAGCGTTTGCGTCAGGCCAACGGTCGCCGCGACGCTGTTCACCGAGTTACTGACCGTTTCAGTGAAGACCAGATTTGTACCGTCGTTGGTGACACTCAGGTTCAAACCGGGGTTCAGGAAGGATCTGAAGGCATTGCTAAAGCTGCCGCTCAAGGTGTTGGCCCCACCGGCTGACGCAATGACGACGCCATCAAGGCTTGTTGTCGTGCCAACACTGCTGCCCAAGGACAGAACCACGCTGCCATCCAGCGTGCCACCTGCACTTATGCTACCAATCGCGGCCGTCGGGCCGGTTGCGTCAAGATCAACTGTGACCGGGCCGGACAGTGTGCCGTTGCCACCGATGGACAGCTGGTTGCCGACGTTTCCTGAAAGGTCAATCGACCCAGTGCTGGTCAGATCGCCCGTGACGGTCCCGGTAGTGGCAGCGGCCCCGTTGCTGACTGCGATTATCCCCGCGCTTGTCACATCGCCGGCGATGGTCCCCGGCAAATTCAGGGCGGTTCCGCCTGCCATACTCACCCCGCCCGTCGCGGTTAGGGTCTGGCCACTCTCAACGATCAAAGTGCCGGCGTTGATGCCTGTCACGCCGGACACCGTGGCTGGACCATCAATCGTGGTGATCGAATTACCAGACTGTGTGAGGCTCGCTATGGTTGCGCCACCGGACAGTTCAATAATACCGCCGGAGTTGGTCGTATCACCAGCCGTGCCGCCGTCCATGTCCAGCGTGCCACCGGTGACACTTGCTGTGCCAGAAATGATGCCGCCCGTATTTGTGAACTCGCCGCCCGAGTTGATCAGGGATGCTACGGTGCCAGTGTTTGTAAAGGTGCCAGAGTTGGTAACCGCACCCGCAATATTACTGTTGCTGAACAGGCCCGAGTTGGTGATGTCGAGGACGGTGCCCGCATTCGACGACAGTGCGGTACTCGCGTTGTTGATCGAACCCGTGCCAGTGCCAGCGGCCACAGCACCGCCTCCGGCAACTGTCAGCACACCATCCGCGGCGATGTCGATGTTGCCCTCTGCCGTGAGCGTATCGTTTATGGTCAATGATCCAGTATCGATGTCCGTCAAGCCAGTCACAGTTGCGGCACCATCAACAGTGGTGGTCGCGCCAGCTTCCGTGTCCTGTGTGACACTTGTCGACGTACTTGCGTTGAGTGTGAGAGCGCCCGTGTTGGTGATCGCGCCAGCACCACCATTGTTCGTGAAGGTCCCGGCGTTTGCCACATCTTCGACGTTGCCGTCGTTCACCCCGGTCGCTCCGCTCGCAATACTCATGTCGGTATTGACGTCACCGGTGGCAGCGACTGTTGTTGTATTTCCGGTCACGCTTAACGTACCGGAGCCGTCCACCGTACCGGCGATGTCCGACGCACCCGCCGTCTCCACCGTGCCGTTGATCGTGGCCGTCAAACCGTTTGCAATGTCGACGCCGCCTGTTGCGGTCAGTGTTTGTCCAGCATTGACGGTCATCGTGCCCGCTGTGATGTCAATCAGGCCATTGGCCGTTGCGTCGCCGGACACTGTGTATGCGCCGCCTGCGCCCACTGTCACGGTGTTCAGCTCTCCGCCGGACTGTGTAAGGGTTGCGTTGTCGATTGTGGTCGCGCCTGTGACTTCAGCTGTGTCGGCGATGGAGTGTCCGGTGCCGCCATCCAGATCAAGGGAGGCGACGGAGGCATCTCCGGACAGGTTGATGTCGGCGGTTCCTGTGCCTTGCACAATTGTCGCGGTACCTGATGAGGCGTTGAAGATGCCTCCATTCCCAACAGTCACGTTGGCCAGTGTTGCGCCCTCCTGAGCCAGCGTACCCGTATCAACGGTTGTGCTGCCAGACACAGTGGTACCAGTGGCAACCGAGCTGGCGGTGCCCCCGTTCACATCCAAAGTCGCAATGGTTCCGCCGTCGGCGTCAATCGCTCCCGAATTCACAATCACGGCAGCCACGGTGCCACCGTCAACGTCCAGAGTGCCGCCACTGACCGTCGTTGCTCCGGTTAGAGTGCCCGTGTTGGTGACCGTGCCATCATCAACCGTTGTGGTTGTGGTCACGGTGCCCGAGTTGTCGTTGGTGAAGGTGCCGCCGTCATTGTCCAGTGCGTTGACGGTACCCGCATTGCTGGACCCGGTGCCGGAGTTTGTGAACGTGCCCGAGACCGAGCCTGTGCCCGCCACATCCGTGTCGCCGGCCGAGGTGACGTCACCCGTAACAGTGCCGTTGATCGCACCCGTCGCGCCGCTTGCAATGTCCACCCCGCCGGTTGCGGTTAGCGTTCGCGTTGCATCTACGGTCAGTGAACCGTCGTTGATGGCGGTCAGGCCGGTGACGGTTGCGTCGCCGGTTACTATGGTGGATCCCGCGCTTTGCGTCACAGACGCTGTTACGCCGCCATCCAAACCAAGAGTGCCAGTGCCTGAGTTAGTCACCGCGCCGGATGTGCCGCCGGAGATTTGAGAGTCGCCGCTGTTGTTCAAGGTCCCGCTGAGAGTGCCTGAGCTAACCATCGCACCGCCGGATTGGACGATCACATTGCCGGTGTGAGTGCCGTCGGGAGCAATGTCCAGAAAGCCCCCGTCCCCTACCGTCGTGGCCGCCGTTATGGACCCGACAGAACCAGAAGCACCGATAGTGACCTCGCCGTCAGTGCCACCACCACCGCCAATAGTTACCGTGCTCGCGGTCAGATTTCCGCTGTTGAAAACAACCAAATTGCCAGACCCACTGACGGATACCGTGGCGACCGTTGTCGTCGACGTCAGGCGTGGGTTATCACTTAATGAGCCCGCGGTTCCATCGTCGATCACCACGTCGTCTGTCCCAATGGGCGCCACATCGCTATCCCAGTTGGTGGGTACGTCCCAATCGTCGTCGGTATCCCCGTCCCATACGACCTGCGCCTGCGCAGTCCCGCCAATGGTCAGCATCACCCCGGTCGCCAGCACAAAAACCAGTTCGGTCGCGCGTCCCACCCTACAGTGTTTACGCAGGCTGCGTTGGCGAATACCCGCTTGAATCAGATCGGAGCTAAAGATGGCCATTATAATACCCACGTGCATTTGATTAGAATTGAGTTAAATGCAGAGAACCATGTCGCGCCCATTGCCGCAAATCTTTTGCGTCCCTCATGGCAAGAAAACCATTTAAACTGTGACCTTTGCGCATATGCACCCGTTTAGCGTGTGGACAAACTGCCCTAGGGGCAACACTGTGCCAAAACACAACATTTAGAAAAACCTTGCGGGAATCAAAAAACCCGTACACCATTTACGCTAGAGACTGAATAAAACGCCTTCCAGCGTAACTCACGCAACCCAACCGATGCAAACGGACGGATGCGAACGCGGAAACACTGACACCGCAGGGCAACCTGCACAATGATAAAAGGGCGGCAAAACGCCCAAACACGGCAGGTGTTCGGACCACACCCGAACCGGACAGGAACAGGCAGGATACGCATGCAAAAGCATGTCACACCCATCGAAACCCGCATCGACACGCTTGTCGGCGCGCATGCAGAGCGGCTCTCTGAGCGCCTTCAGGCGCACCGCGAACAACTCTTCCCGCCCGACGCGCAACGGACCTTGCGCACCTTCACGTCTGGCGAAGTCGCTGACCTTCTGGGGGTCAAGGACGCATATTTGCGTAAACTGCACCTGGATGGCCGTGGTCCGGAACCTGAAATCCGCGCAGGCGGGCGGCGGCACTACACGCCGCAGGACATCCTCAGCTTGCGGCAAATGCTGGAAAAAGGGGCGAAATCTCCCGGCACGTACCTGCCCGGCCGTCGGGACGACAACCACCTGCAAGTGATTACCGTGATCAACTTTAAGGGCGGGTCAGGCAAGACGACGACAGCCGCCCACCTCGCGCAGAAGATGGCGCTGGACGGCTACCGCGTGCTGGCGATTGACCTCGATCCACAAGCGTCGTTTTCCGCGCTGCATGGGTTCCAGCCGGAATTCGATCTGCTTGATGGCGGAACGATCTACGACGCGATCCGCTATGACGATCCGGTCCCGATCCAAAGCCTGATCCACAAAACCTACTTCACCAATCTCGACCTCATTCCCGGCAACCTTGACCTGATGGAGTTCGAACACGAAACGCCGCGGGCGCTGGCCGCGCGCGAAGGGGCGATGTTCTTCACTCGCGTCGGCACGGCGCTGGCAGAGGTGCAAAATGATTACGACGTGGTGATCATCGACTGCCCTCCGCAACTGGGGTTCCTCACGATGTCCGCGCTTTCTGCGGCCACTGCCGTGCTGGTCACGGTACATCCGCAAATGCTCGACGTGATGTCGATGTGCCAGTTTCTGCTGATGACATCGAACCTGCTTGGGGTCGTGGCCGATGCCGGGGGTGACATGTCTTACGACTGGCTGCGCTACGTGGTCACGCGCTACGAGCCCGGGGACGGGCCGCAAAACCAGATGGTGACGTTCATGCGCTCGCTCTTTGGTGATCACGTGCTCAACAACACGGTGCTGAAATCCACCGCTATCTCGGACGCCGGGATCACAAAACAGACTCTATACGAGGTCGAAAAGGGGCAATTCACCCGCACGACCTATGACCGCGCAATGGAATCTATCAACGCGGTCAACGGTGAGATTGAACAGCTGGTGCAAACCGCATGGGGGCGCAATGGCACGTAAAAACCTGCTCGAAGGGTTAATGGCCGAAGGGGCCAAACCCGCCGACATCACACCCGCCGCCAAACGCCCGCTCAAAGGGGCGATTGGGGCGGTCAGCCAATCGATCGAGGCACTGAAGGCGCGCGCCTTGCTGGACATCGACCCGTTTCTGATTGACGCGGGCGGTTTGCAAGACCGGCTGGAAACTGACGACGGCGAAGACGCTGCCCTTCTCGCCTCGATCCGCGACTATGGCCAACAGGTGCCCGTTCTTGTGCGACCCCACCCCGAAGACCCCGAGCGCTATCAGATCGTGTACGGCCGCCGCCGGGTGCTGGCGATGCGCGACCTTGGCCAACCGGTCAAGGCTTTGCTGCGCGAGCTCGACGACAGCGCCCTTGTGATGGCGCAGGGGCAAGAGAACAACGCGCGCCGCGGCCTCAGCTTTATTGAAAAAGCAAACTTTGCCGCCCAGATGCGTGATGCGGGCTATGACCGTTCTGCGATCTGCGACGCCCTGGCCATCGACAAGACGGTCGTGTCGCGCATGCTGCAAATTGTGGACCGGATTGGGCCCGATCTGATCACCACCATCGGGGCCGCGCCAAATGTGGGCCGCGACCGATGGAGCGCTCTGGCAGGCAAGCTGGAGTCCGGCGACGTCGACGCAGAGACGATGATCGACATGGTCGCGGCCAGGGCCCGGACCAACAGCGACAGCAATGACCGCTTTGAAATCGCTATCCGCACCGGGGATGAGCTCCCACCAGTGACGCCAAAACATACGGAAGCGAATAGCGCGCCGAAACCCCGGGCCAGCCGCCGCACGATCATGGGGGCCGTTTCAGGCGCTCCGATTGCGCGCGCTATGCTGGGACATGACAAGGTTGTCCTCACCCTGCCGCGCGAAGGCGGGTTCGAGGATTGGCTTGTCGAACACCTTTCCGATCTTCACCAGCACTGGGTCAAAACCCGGGCTGATGATGAGCAAGAGCAGTAGTTAACAACAGGAGGCACGAGACAGGCATAGCCGGATAAATACAAAGCCCCCCAGATCATAACGACCCGAGAGGCTCCGATTTGGTTCTAGCACCTCCGAATCTACGCTTCCTATGAGTCGGCTGTCAACAACACCTGGCGGGTGAACGGCACTTTTTTGCCTTGTGAACAGCTTATGGAACGACTTGTAACGACGCCCTTCGGGCAGCGGCCGATGACGGCTGGCCTGCTCAAGGCTGCAGCGCGGGCAAATGATGCGCCCACCCTGCCCCACGTCGACAAATGGGAACTGCTGCGCACTTTGTGCACCGCACGCGCCGCCTTTGGAATCACGGACCGTGAAATTGGTGTGCTTGAAGCGCTGCTAAGCTTTCATCCTGAAAAGCTGCTGGGCGGTAACGCCGACATGGTGGTTTTCCCCTCCAACCGCGCGCTCATGGAGCGGTGTCACGGCATGGCGGAAAGTACCCTGCGCCGTCACCTCGCCAGTCTAGTCGATGCAGGCCTGATCCTGCGCCACGACAGCCCCAACGGCAAACGCTACGCCCGTCGCGATGCGGACGGAGAAGTCCTGCGCGCCTTCGGTTTTGATCTGAGCCCCCTGCTGGTGCGTGCGCCCGAGATCTCTCAGGCCGCCGAGGTCGCGCATGTGGCCGCAGAACGGCTTCGGACTTTGCGCGAAGAAGTGTCTCTGCAAAAGCGCGATGCACAGAAAATGGCTCTCTACGGACAGGAACAGGGTCACATTGGGCCATGGGAGGACCTCCTTGTTGATCTGCTGGATGTGACCCGCCTGATGCGCCGCAAGCTATCCCTGGCCGAGCTGGAGGAGGTCTGCGTCCATGTATCAGAACTTCTCGATCAGGTCCTGCATTTTATCTCTGAAGCAGAAGAAATGAGCGGCAATGACGTTGTATCTGAGCGCCACTATCAGAATTCAAATACAGATACTTCTGATCTTGAACCTTGCTTAGAAAAAAGCAGGGCGGTGGACGTGGATACTCAAAAGGCTGAGGACACCACTAGCGGCAAGCCTGAGGTACCCATCCCTCTTGGTCTGGTCCTTCGTGCTGTGCCAGAGGCTTTGGAATATGCCCAAGGTTCTATCAATAGCTTCGCAGACCTCGCGCGATTGGGCGCATTCCTGCGCGGTATGATCGGGATCAGCCCGTCAGCATGGCAAGACGCGGTTGATGCGATGGGCGCCGAAGTGGCTGGGATTACCGTGTGTTGCTTGCTTCAACGCATCGATGACATCCGTGCACCCGGTGGGTACTTGCGCAAACTGACCGAACAGGCACAGATCGGTAAATACTCTGTGGCCCGAGTGGTCATGGCATTAATTCAATCTCCACCAGTGGCGGGGCGAGAAAGTTGACAGCTGTCAACTTTCTGGAAAACCGGGGGAAAGTTGACAGCTGTCAACTTTTCTCAAGGGCGCTGATTTCCCCTCAAAACTTGACCCAAGGGAACGAAAGCCGCACAGTGCGGCAAATGGGAGATAAGTCGCCACCCCACCATGAAAATATGGGGCTAAGCTGGCAGACAAAAGGGCTGAGCGGAATGGTCACGCACGTGCAGATAGGACGGCAGCATCCAGGCTTGGGACCCATCCTGCTCAGGAGTTGTCATGGCCGGCACTGACTCTCCCAAAGATGACGACAGCGATCGCACGATCATTGGACGCCCTGTTGCGGATGACGGTGATCGTACCATCATTGGGCGCCCAATGCCGATACAGGATGAAAGCGATAGAACGGTGATCGGACGCCCGATGCCAGTTCAGGACGACGGCGACAAAACAATAATTGGTCGGCCCCGTGAGGCAGCGCCTGCGCGGCCTCCTCCAGCACCGCCAGTCGCGCCCAAACCCGCACCTTCTGCGCTACAAGAGGATGACGCAGAGCGCACGGTTTTTGGCCAAAAACTTCCCGAAGCGCCCGTCCCTGCCCGTCCGCAGCCGGTCCAGACTCCTTTGCATCAGGTCCGCGCCCCAGAGCCATCTGATGAAAGCACGATCATCGGGGCAAAGCTTCCTGAACCAAAGCCCCCTGCCCCCAAGCCACTGCTGCCGTCCGAGCTGAAACGGCAAGCCAAGCTGCGCAAAAAACCGCCAGAGGAAAACAAAGTATCGCTGCTTGCCGCCACGCGGAACTCTGGGCGGGCTGTTGGTAAGGGCGCCAACCCGATGCTTGCGGCGGCCAGCGATATTCTGGGTCTTCTCGGCCGTTTGCGCACAGGTCGGGTCGAAATGCACGGCGCCCCGCTGCGCGACCACCTACGCGTGGAGATTCAGACTTTTGCGGAACGTTGTGAAGACGCGAAAAACGATCCTGACGATATCGAAGATGGGCGCTATGCACTTGCAGCCACGTGCGACGATATCGCGGCCACCCTGCCCGGCTCTGACCCTGTTTTATGGAAAGAAAACGCGCTGGTCAAAACCCTGTTCGACGACACGAATTCAAGCGCCGGCTTTTTTGATCGCTACGAGTATCTCCTGACCAACCCGAGCAAGCGCACGCAGCTTCTGGAACTCATGCTGGCCTGCCTTTCGCTGGGATTTGAGGGCGACTATCGCGGCGCGTCTGACGGCCCGCGCGCGCTCACAACACTGCGCACCGCCGGGTACGAGCGTCTGCGCAATACGGTGCCGCGCCCTGCGGCGGACCTGTCCAAAAAGTGGACGCCCGTTGTGGTTCGTGGTCGTCGATTGCGCCCGCTCTTGCCGCTGTGGATCGTGGCTGGTGTGGCGGCAGGCATGGTCGTGGCGCTCTTTACTTCGTTGGCATGGGTCCTCACAAACGAGGCACAAGCCACCCAAGACAATATCATAAGCCTGCACCGTCCCGTGCCACCGGTCGACATCGCGCGGGTGCAATTGCCCGAAGTGGTCGAGGTCATCGTCTACGAAGCACCACCGACAGGGCAATCTGACCGGATCAAGAACCAACTGGAAGATCTCATTTCTCAGGGACTGACCACGGTACAGGAAGAGGGCGATTTTATCGCAATCCGCCTTGGCGATGCGCTCAGCTTTGGATCTGGGGCACCGACACTGGATTCTGAAAGTCCGCTGCTCGCACGGATCGCCACCGTTCTGGAGGCTGAGCCGGGCGGGATCATCGTTGAGGGGCATAGCGACAACATCCCTCTGAACGGGCGCGGGCAATTCAAGACCAACGAGGCCTTATCAGAGGCGCGCGCTGCGGCCGTTGCAGATGTGCTTGCGCCTTACCTGACAGAGCCAACGCGCCTTTCCGTCATTGGCGTTGGACCGTCTAAACCGCTTGATCCGGCCAATACTCCAGAGGCGCGCGCCAAGAATCGCAGGGTCGATATCCTGTTGCGCAAGGAGCAGCAGCTTTGATGAAGATTTTCACATGGTTGTCGGCACTCATCACCACGCTGGGTGTGATATCCTTGTGTGCGGCGATCTGGTTTGGCTTGCCCATTTCGGGTATCGACTGGCTGGCAACAGTCGAGGTGCGTGCCGGGCTGATTGCGGGCATTCTGACACTGCTGGTTCTGGGTGCGATTGTTCGTTGGAGGGCACGGCGCAAGGCGGCCGCTGAACTCGAAGAAAGTTTGCTTGCCACTCAGGCAGGCGATGGGCCGTTGCTGGCAGAACGGATGCGCGCGGCACTGATGCGTCTTAAGAAAATAGGCGGTTCCGCGGCCCTGTATGATCTGCCGTGGTACATACTGATTGGGCCTCCGGGAGCTGGAAAAACCACAGCGCTTGTCCATTCTGGTTTGGAATTTCCGGGCGAACATGCCGCCTCTATTACTGGTTTTGGCGGCACCAAGAACTGTGATTTCTGGTTCGCTGAAGAGGCCGTGATGATCGACACTGCAGGTCGCTACACCACCCAGGACAGTGACGAGATGGCGGACCGCAACAGCTGGACGTCCTTCCTGGGGCAACTGAAGTCTGCGCGTCCTGACCAGCCCATCAACGGGGTCATTCTGGCCTTTGCGTGCTCGGACATGATGACCGAGACGCCTGAGGGCCTGAAACGCCATGCAGAGACGGTGCGGGCGCGCTTGGCAGAGCTGAATGAGGCGTTCAAAACCCATGTTCCTGTCTATGTGATCTTTACCAAAGCGGATATGGTTTCTGGCTTTCGAGAGTATTTCGGAGGCTTTGACGAAAAGCGGCGCAAGGCCGTTTGGGGCCACACATTCCAGACCCGGAACCGGAAGGAAGAGACGCATCGCGAGGTCTCCCGTGCCTTTGATCAAATGGTGTCGCGCCTGTCGGACGAAGTCACAGACTTGCTGGTCGAAGAGAAGGATAGTGCGACGCGCATCGCCATCTTTGATTTTCCCGAACAGATGGCACTGCTCGAACGTAATGTGACCGCGTTCCTGAGCGCGGTGTTTGAGAAACCACAGTCTATCCGGGCAATTTTGCGGGGGTTTTACTTTACCTCCGGTACACAGGACGGCACGCCGATTGATCAGGTGCTGGGCGCGATGGGTGGCGAAGGGGCAGGGGGCATGACCACCGGATTCCTGTCCGGAAAGGGGCGCAGCTATTTTTTGCACGACCTGCTCAAAAAGGTGGTTTTTGCCGAGCGGGACTGGGTTGGATATGACCGCGGCCGCGTAATGCGCCGCGCCATTGCACGCGGGTTTGGCAAGGTAGCAATTGGCGTTGCAAGTGGCGCTGTCATGGGCATTTTGGCTTATAGCTTCTGGAGCAACGCGACGCTGGTCCGTGATGTGGCGGGCCAAACGGAGGCTTACAAGCAGCGTGCCGCGTCCTTCCTCGACACGCAGCGCATCGAGAACCCGGCGACCATGGCCTTGTTGCCCGCGTTAAACACCGTACGTGCTTTGCCTGCAGGCTATGCCAACCCACGCCCACAGGAGTTCCTGCAGGATGTCGGGCTGTCGCGACGCGATGCTCTGCGCGGCGCTGCTGTGCAGGCCTATTCCGACAGTCTGGAGCAGTTGCTGCGTCCACGCATGATGTTGCAGGTGGAAAGAGATCTGGCGAGGTTTTTGGCAAGGGATAGCAAGATCGATGCCTATCGCGCCCTCAAGGTCTATATCCTACTGGCCAAGGAACAGGATGGTCGCGAAGACGATTTGGCCATTCAATCTTATTTCGCTCGGAGTTGGGCCAAAGAATACGCGGGCGCAGACAACGAGTATCGCGCCATCAACGCTCATCTTGCGGCTATGTTGGAACTGGACGGACGGGTCAAGCCACTGGTCGGCGCGAATGGCGCCTTGATCGACCGCGTGCGCGAGGCCATTGCCGATGTGCCCCCGTCGGCCCGGGCCTATGGCGCAATCCGGTCGCAGGCAGGCACATTGCCGGCGTGGCGCTTGGCGGAGGCTTTGCCGGACACTGCGTTGGGTACAGTGGATGACCGCCCTCCCGCCACATTGGCGGTACCGGGCCTTTTCACCTTTGAGGGCTATTGGGGGTTCTTTGAGGCCGCAATCGTGGATGCCGCCGCTCAGCTGGAGGCGGATGCCTGGGTTTTGGGTGCTGCTGACACCCAGCCTTTGGCCTCGGATGCAGAGTTGACCGCAGAGGTTCATGCCCTTTATGCCAGCGATTTTGAGCGTGCGTGGTCGTTGATGCTGGACCGGGTGGCCTTTGGGGATCCGGCGGCTAATTTGGCCTTGCTGGCTGATCCTGGAGCGTCCCCGTTGGTTGCATTGGCTGGAGCGATCGATCGTGAGACCCGATTGACCGAAATTTCAAATAAAACATTGAAAAATAAAGAAAAAATTTCACCAAATTCCAATATGCTAGTTCAGGCCGGTTTGGTGGAACGTCCTTTTGTACCGTGGCACGCGTTGCTTCAGGGCCCGCAGGGCGGCCGACCGCTGGATACTATTTTGACCGCTCTGGGCCGCGCCGGCGTCGTCGCGGCAAGCGGGCAGGGGTCGTTGCGGGATACCTTGGCCATGCCGGTTGGTGTGCCTTCGCCAATACCCCGTCTGGTCGGGCAGGTGCAGGAGGCACTGTCGCCGAGCTTTGTTGACGCGCAACTGGTCGCGGGTGATCGTGCACGATGTGTGCCCGGTGCTCCGGTTGTGGGAGCTGGGTTTGCGTCTGTGTTTGGCTATGGCGGGCGGATGGAGCAGGTGGCCGCGGAGGTCACAGGCCCCGTATCGGCCCGCGCGACAAAGCGGTTGGCTGCATCTGAGACGGTCCGCGCGGCCTTCTTTACGCCGGGCATTGCGGGTCCAGTTGTGCCCTTTACCATGCGCCTGATGACAGTGACTCCCTCGATCTCGCCTGTAACCGTTGGTTTTGGCGCGCAACTGTTGGAGCTGACCCCTGCGGGTCCTGCGGTGCCCGCGGTCTGGACGAATGCCTCAGCCGTCACGCTGGCCGTACCTGACCAGCCTACGCTCGATGTGGTGGGGGGCGACTGGTCTATGCTGACCCTTTTGAGTGGAGAGGCGTTGCAGACCCGTGGCTCTCTTGCGCAGGTTGTCCACCGCATTGGACCTTATACGGCGACGTTTAGGCTTGAGTTCGAGGGGGCTGATGTTCCATTTTTGAGCGAGAGCTTTAAGGAGATTATGTGCTCAAACGCCTTGGAATAGCCTCATGAGCGTGATGCTTTATGGCAAACATCCCGGGTTCGGGGATTTCCTGTCATGGGGAATGGATCGGGATGTGCACGACCGATTGGAGGCTTGGGTGCAGGATGTGATGCCCCAAACGCGCGAAATGCTGGGCACGGTCTGGGAAGGTGTATGGGACACGGCCCCAGATTTGCGGTTCTGGATTGGACCGGATGTGCTGGGTTTGCCTCTGTCCGGCATCTGGCGCGCCAGTGCAGATCGGGTTGGTCGGCGTTATCCGTTGATGCTGGGCCTCACAGGAGGGGTGTCACCACCGCCTGTGCATGCCGCGCACGATCCATCCCCTTTCATTGACCTAGCGGCCCACCTGGCAGAGATCGAAAACCACACGGCAGGGCAGGGCGGGGTGCAGAGCCTGATCACTGATTTTGACGAAGTGGCACTGAGCGGAACTCCGTATGACGCGGAGCAGGCAGGTATGCTATGGGGAATGCGGGGGGACGATGATCTGTCCCGCCTGTTTGCGGATGCGAGTGAGGCAGATGCGTATTGCGCGCAATATGGGCGTAGTCATTGGTGGCACGAGGGCACGCCTGCACGGGAGGCAGGCTGGCTGTCGGTGAATGGGTTGCCTGACGCACAGGCGCTGCGTTGGTTACTGGCGGAACGCGTGCGCTTGAACGAGACGACCGACGCAGAGACGTCGCAACAAGAAGATGCAGGGAGTGGGACGTAACTATGAAGAAACAGGTGATGGCCGCAGACGAGATGATGTCATTCGAGACGACACTGCGCACCGATGTAGGCTGTGTTCGCACGCTGAACGAAGACAGTGTGATGGCCACCCCGGAGGCCGGCCTTTGGGTGGTCGCAGACGGCATGGGTGGGCACACCGCCGGTGATTTCGCCAGTCAGACCATCTGTGCAGAAATGGACACTGTCGGCCTGCCCACCGGTGCCATGGACCTGCGCGCCCGGTTCATGTCCCGCCTGACGGCGGCCAACACCCGCATTCAGAACAAGGCTGCCGAACTTGGCAGCGGTACTATCGGGTCAACGGTAGTAGCCCTCTTGATCCAGCAGGACCACTTTGCCTGTATCTGGTCCGGCGACAGCCGCATCTACCGCATGCGCGGTGATCAGTTGACCCGCGTGACCCGCGATCACACTGAACTGCAGGCCCTGCTAGACACCGGCGCCATCACGCCGGAGGAAGCTGAAAACTTCCCTCGCAAGAACGTGATCACCCGCGCCATTGGTGTGACCAAACTGCCTGAATGTGACATGGTTGAGGGGGCATTGCTGGAAGGGGATGTCTTTCTTTTGTGCTCGGATGGACTCACCGAGTATTTTGAGGACGCCGAACTGGCAGATGTGCTGTACACGGGCCTTCACGGCTCGTTAGAACCGTTGTGCGATCAGCTGATATCCATGGCGCTGTTGCGGGGTGGCAAGGACAACGTATCCGTGATCATGGTGCGCTGTCACAAGGCCGGTTTCCCGCCGTTTGCGATTGAAGGCGAATATCCCGAATTCAGGGGCGAGTTATGAACGACAAGAAAGACCAGAGCCCGGGTAACGCGCCGCCGCCAGAGTCAGATGATGATGATGAGAAAACGGTTCTGTTTCAGCCTATTCCCGAAACGGACGCTGCACCTGCTGATGATGGGCAGGACCCGAACATCATTCCTGATGATTTTGATGCAGTGACGGGAGGCTCCACGCCGCCACCTGAGGCGCCTGCACCTGCCGCCGAGGCTCCTGCGGAGGCGGCCCCAGTCCCGACTGCTCCACCGCCTCCTACCGCGCCGCCGCCGCCAACAGCGGCCCCGGCGGCACCCGGTGGTGAAGATGATGATGACCGCACCGTGGTTGTTACCGACGTGCGCCGTGGCACGGCCCGCCCTGAAGAAGCGCCTGCCGTAACCCAGCCACCCCCGACGACAGGGACCGCCGCGGGTCCGGGTCCGCAAACCCACACCGACACGTTGAGCGTTGCTCCGCCCGTGCCCGGCGCGGCCCCGACGCCCCTGAGCTCGCTGGAGCCGGGTACCGTCATCAACAACATGTACAAGGTCGAAGAGCGCCTTGATCAGGGCGGCATGGGCTCTGTTTTCCGCGGCAGCGAGATCAGCACCGGCGAGAACGTGGCCATCAAGGTGATCCTGCCCGAAATGGCTGAAGACGACAAAGTGACGGCCATGTTCAAGCGTGAGGCGCGAACCATGCGCCAGCTGCATCACGATGCGATCGTGCGCTATTTCGCCTATGTGCCGCCGAACCAGACCCTGAATCTACACGCCATCATCATGGGGTTCATCGAAGGCACCAAGCTGTCAGACACCCTCAAGGAAAAGGGCGCGCTGACGCAAGATCAGGTCATTGATCTGACTATGAAGCTGGCTGATGGCCTGGACCGCGCCCACAATATCGGAGTGATCCACCGCGATTTGTCGCCTGATAACGTGATGCTGCAGGATGGGGATCTGACGAAGCCGGTTCTGATCGACTTTGGTATTTCTCGCTCTGACAACGTCAAGGAAGCCACCATTGGCAACGAATTCGCGGGCAAGCTGAAATATGTCTCACCCGAGCAGATGGGTGCCTTTGGCGGGCAGGCTGAAGGGCCCAGTGACGTCTATTCCTTAGGTCTGTTGATGATCGGGATGTTGACCGGGACGCCGATGCCCATGGGCACAAATTTTGTCGAAGCCGTACAAAAGCGTCAGACAGTGCCCGACCTGTCCTTCCTTCCGGAAGAATTTCAGGGCCTTGTCGCTCACATGTTGCAGCCTGATCCCAAGGATCGCATGCCCAGTATGGCGGCTGTGATTGAAGAGCTGCGGGTACTGAAGGGTGAAACGGGTCTGGGTGGATCACGCCTGCGCTTTACCATACCGCCCGTGGCTGACCGGGTTGTGCCGGGTCTGCAATCGGTGCCATCGGCCGCAAAAGGAGCGCCAACGGGCGCGCCCAGCACGATGCCTCCGATCACCCCTCGGGTCGAAGAAAAGTCTGGTGGCAAGGGGCTGATCCTTGGGATTGGCGCGTTGGTGATCGCCGCTGCTGGGGCTGCTGCATACTTCCTGGGTGGAGATGCTCTGTCAGGTCTTGGAAATGCGGGCGGCGAAGAAACCGCAGCGGCAGAGACCGTTGAAGAGGGTCTGACTCGGGTCGAGGGCACACGCGCGGCGTTTCTGGCGACTGCAGTGCCTGAGAATTGTGCCTTTGCCGGTTTGCGCGCCCATGGCCCCAATGCGGGTCTGATTGAGGGTTTTGCCAATGATCTGACCTCTTTGCAGGGCCTGAGTTCTACTTTTGGCGCTCAGTTCGGCAGCAACCCGCAAATGGTTCCGCGTGGCATTTCGGCCGCGCAATGTGCGGTGCTGGATTTCGCACGTGCGTTCCAGGGCACCCGTGGCAGCGGTATCGAGATTGCCTTGTCGGACAACTCTATGACTCGGTCTGCCGGCGTGTTGGGCACGATCCACGGTAGTGCAAGTCGTCAGAACTGGCTGGCGCTGGTGAATCCAGACGGTCAAGTGTTTTCTCTGATGAAGCAATTGGATGATCCGATCGGGGACGAGCGTCGTTTTGACTTCCGTCTAGCTACGGCCGCACCCGGTATCTGGATGGTGATTGCAGTGGCCTCTGATGCGGCTCTTGTGCGTGCTGGTGCGATGCAGGACGGGACAACAGCAGACGTTATCCTGCCGCTGATGACCCGAGAGCTGGCCTTGGACGGGCAGGGGGCTGTGGACATCGCGTTTCTGGAGTTGACGCGGTAAGGCGGGTCAAAACCGGATGGCGGGGCCGAAGACTCCGTAGGTGAACTGCAGCTTTCCTTTAGGAATCTGTTTGATGTCGACGCCGAACACAAGTTCGAGGTCGACATCGATTTTGTCACGGGTCAGCACCCTGAATTTGATCGGGACGTGCGTTCCGCCGCCCATGGGTCTGGGCAGCTTCATTGGCTTGCCCTGCTCCAGCGCTTCCTTTTGCTTTTTCGACTTTTCTGCCTCGTCCCGCAGACCGGTCAGTGCCACGCCCGCAGACGTGTCTGCCCCCTTCTTTTTGATGTCCTTTTCGGCGTCTTTCTTGATCTTATCGAGTTGTTTTTTACCAAGGCCAGTGAACACCTTTGTCGCGGTTTGGGTCGCTTTTCCCGCCTGTTTGCACGCGATCCCGTCTGCCATCTGCAAAAGTTTCTTGGCGGGCGTGGACTTGGCTTTTTTCTGTATTTCCTTGGCAGCCTCCTTACAGGCGGCCTCGAGGTGTTTGTTGATGGGCATCGCCATCAGGACGGGTGTGATGGCGTTCAATACGGCAGTCGGAAAAATGAAATATCCTTTCACCCCTGCTGCAATTTGCGCCCCAGGGACCTTAAAAGGTCAGGGTAACTCGATGTCAGTATCCGTCACAGCGGGCTGACGTTTACCGTAGTTCTCGGCGGTAATGTGCCCGTTTTTGTAGGTTTGGCCCGTCTAGTCCGGAACGGAGAGCAGGACCCAGCCGCCGATGGTTTCCAGAGTGATGCCGCCGGCATTGATGCGGTCACTTATGGCGCCGCGTTCTTGGGTTGGGCAGCCTATCAGGGTTGCGCTGTCATCCAGATACTCTTGGGTCAGCTCGTTTTCCCCAATCGCCACACAGACGTCGTCTGCATTGGGGTAGGGTCGCTCGCCGATCAGGCTGGAGTCTTCGGGCGGCGTGTATCCAACTGTGGCGCACCCCATGAGGACGATGGCTGAAACGGCGCAAGTCAACAGTATGGCAGGTTTCATGGTATGCGCTCCGGGTCAGAGGGTTCTGAAGTTTGGAGCGATTATTGCACGTCGAAGGTCGCCACGCCAAACACCATTGTTTGCAGAGTCTCTGCTGGGATCGGGCCAAAGACGTCCTGAGCCTCGCGCCCAATATCGCCGGACAGGTCAAGCGGTGCGCCTTGGGTTCCGATGGCCAGCAACACCTGCCGTGTGGCGCGTGAAGGGCCTGAACGGGCCACAGGAGCCTCGAAAACGGGCGTGTTGCCATCGAGGGTTACGAAGGGGGCGAGATCCTGCACGACGCCGTTGTCATCGACCAACAACAGGGTCACGTACAGCCCTCCGGCTCCAAGAATGCGGCCTGTCAGAAAATCACCGCTGAGCAGGTTGGTCACGTCCAGTGACAGCCCGATGCGATTGGCAGGATAGCTGTCGCTTTGGCGCAAGGCATCAAGTGTCGCGCATTGGCGTGGATCAAGCAGCTCGCGGGTTTGAATGGGTGAAAATTCGAGATCCGCCAGGATTGCTTCGGCTTGGGCATCCAGAACGGCTTCGTCAGCGCCGATCATGGCCAGACCTGCCAGAGTGTCACCGCTGGCACGGCGGGGCAGGGCGAGCGTGCACTGTTCCTGCGGCGTGGCGCGGATGCGGCGCAAGAGCTGGCCGATGGCCACGTCTGAGGCGGTCGGGTTGGCCAGAGGCGTGCGTGCCGGGGCGGCGGGCTCTGCAGGTTCTTCTGCGACTTCTGGCTCAGGTTCCGCCGCTGGCTCAGGCTCAGGTTCGACCGTTGGTTCAGGTTCCGGCTCGGGCGCTGGTTCGGGCTCTGCTGTTGGCTCCGGCTCAGGTTCTGCGACGGGTTCGGGCTCTGGTTCAGGCGTGGGTTCGGGCTCGAGGGCCGCCACTTCGGGTGCGGCGGGGGCTTCTTCCGGCTCTTCCTGAGGCAGCACGATGGGTGCTGCCTCTTCTACGACTTCGGGCACGATGGTCGGTTCTGGCTCGCTGGTTTCTTCGGGAACCAGTGCTGCAAAATCTTCCTCGAGCGGAATCACGTCATCAGGTGGCAAGGTGGCGCTTCCGCCTTCTGCCAGCGGGTTTACCACCCCATCGTCAATCGCAAGCAGATCGTCGATTACGGGTGCCGCAGGTTCTGGTGCCAGCGGGGTTGGCTCGGGCAGTTCTGGGACTTCTGCGATCTCTGGCTCTGGTTCCGGTAGGGGTTCAGGTTCAATGACTGCCGGTTCTGCCACTTCAGGCTCGACCGGTTCGGGTTCGATCACTTCGGGTTCCGTGACCTCGGGTTCCACTGGTTCCGGTTCGATGACTTCGGCTTCGACCACCTCAGGCTCTGGTTCCGGCAGAGGTTCTGGTTCAACCACTTCGGGTTCCGCGACTTCTGGTTCGACGGGCTCTGGTTCGATAACCTCCGGCTCGGTCACTTCCGGTTCCAGAGGCTCTGGTTCGACAGTCTCCGGTTCTGCAAGCTCGGGTTCCGGTTCGATGAGGTCCTCTTGGGGTACCAGCAGGTCTTCTTCCGGGGCGAGCAGTTCCTGATCTTCTGGCGAAAGGGCAGCTAAATCGTCAGGTGTTTCCGCCTCAAGCGCGTCGGGTTCCGTGACCTCTGCGTCCTCTGGCACCAGATTGGTGTCATCCACCGGCTCCAGTTCCTCCACAAAGGCGGCGTCGAGGATTTCGAGGCTGACGGTGATTTCAGGTTCGTCCGGTTCTGGAGGTGTCGGAACCAGCACGATCACTCCGCCAAACAGCACGAAAGACACAAGGCCCACGTGCCCCAAAAATGAAGCGAGGAACGACCCATACCACGGCACAGCGCGGGGGGCTCCGTGGGGCAGAAAGCTCATTCGCCGCCCTCAACCACGTTTCCGTGCAATGTCACCAGCTTGACGCTCACGGCAACAAGTTCTTCGGCAGCAAGCAGGTCCAGCAGGACGCCCGCACCCAGTTCGCGGTCGGCGAGCACGTGCAAGGTTGGAAAGTCGATCAGCGCCTCTGCGAGTGCGCCGGGTTCCAGCGGTACGCCGTCCAGCGTCATGGCCGCATCCCCATCCACTGCCAAGAGTGGTTTGGGCAACAGATCAAGAGGCAGTTGAGTGGTTTCAGGCAGGTCGATTTCGACCGAATCCGAGGCGATCAGAGACCCGGTGGCCAAAAAGAAGAAGATCAGCAGCAGTACGATGTTTACGATCGCAAGCGACGAGTCGATGGCTTTGGTCGGGCGTGGCGGAGGCAGGCGGGTCTTGGACATCAGGCCCCCCCGCGACTGATCTGAACGGCGCCGACATTGGCCCCTTCGAGCGCTTCGAGCGCGCTTGCGACATCTTGCACGCGTGCTTCACCCGTCACCAGCAACACGACATTGCTGGGAGACCCTTCACCAAGCGCTTCGGCAAGGGCCGAGAGCTGGTCGATGTTGTAGTCGATTCCGGCAGAGGTCACCGTTCCGTTTTTCACGGTCCAGAGAGTGACGTCACTGGGCGGATTGGCGGGCGCGGGTTGTGTCGGGTCATTGCCGCCCGCGTTTGCGGTGGCGTCCTCTTCCGTCACCTCTTCGGGTGCGGTTTTGAGCGTGATCAGAGAGTAGGGCGCAAGACTGGACGTCAGCATAAAGAAGATCAGCAACTGAAACATGGCATCTGCCAGCGGTGTCAGCACGAACTTGTAGCGCCTTGGGCGCTCGGGCAGGGGGGCTCTTCGAGATGCCATCTCTGTTGACCCGCTTACTTGGCCGAGTTGGGGTCAACCCGTCCGTGGATGGCTGCCGACATCAGCGCTTCGATCATGTTGCGTTCGCGGTCAATCCGCCCCTCAAGCCATGTGGCGATGAAGAAGGCGAACAGGGCCACGATCAGGCCTGCGGCCGTGGTCGTCAGGGCCACATAGATACCACCGGCGAGCGTGGCTGGGTCCACGGCCCCTTCGGCCACAGCGAGGACCGAGAAGGCGTCAATCATACCCACAACTGTACCCAGAAGCCCCAGCATCGGTGCAGCCTGCACCACCATGTCTAGCGCGCGCATCCGTTCGCTCATGGTTGCAAGTTCAATGATTGCAGTCTGGCGGCTGAGTTCTTCAGCATAGGTTACGTCCGCGGGCCGGGCCTGAATGCCCGAGAACACCGCTTGCAGGATCCGGGAAAGTACCGAACGGCGACGTCCCGCAGCACTGATGGCTTCGTCCACGCGCCCGTTCAGCCAGTCATCGAGGATACGCTCTGCCTCAGACCTGCGACCCACACCCAGCCGCGCGAATTGTGCGATTTTGTAGAGCCCAATGGCAATGGCCACCAGAGACAGGAGGGCCAACAGGCTGTAGACACCAAGGGAAGCGATCTGGAAAATGGACATGTATGTTCTCGATGGTTGGGCCGCGGGAGGACGGTCAGAGACCGAAGGCGATATCGGTGCGGGACGTGACCGTCAACTGGGTGAGGCAGGCGTCACTGTCGCCCGCTCCTGCAAGGGCGCAGCTGGCCACGTCGTTGACGATGATTTCCGACAGATCTGTGCATGCGGTCGGCAAGTTATATTGCACCACCCGACGTTTTCCGGCGCTGAGTGCGCCCAGTGGCAACCCAAGAAGGTTACGGAACACGCCATCAGAGCCAAACACGGCGAGGCGCCAAGTTACTTCCTCAAAATCTTCGTCCAGACCGTTCTGACCGAAAAACACCAACTGGCAGCCGCCCTCGGAAGAGGGGGTGGCGCGATTGAGTTCGAGGGATATTCCGGGGGTCGCCTCTTGGGCAATGGCGGATGTGCCTGCGAAGATAAGGGCAAAGCTACATGCCGTGAGAGTACGATTCATCTGAACCTCCAAGTAATGCGCACATCGAAAAGATATGCGCATTAGCGGTTCTCCGCCTAAGCGTGTCAACTCTTGATTGATTAAGATGCGCCAATGCGCGCAGGAAAAACCCTGCGCGTACTTGGACTTGCTCTAGCGATAGACGCCGATGACGTAGTCAATACGTGTTGACGCGTCTGGCGTGTGCGTAAAGGACCGTGTCTTACCCAAGGAAGCTGGCGCTGGAGTTGCGCTTGCCTTGTTGGCGATTGAGCGGGTCGGGGCTTTGATCGCTTCACGGACTTCTGGTGCCAGCTGAACTGCTGCAGGCGCTTCTTCTGGGGCGATGTCGAAGTCGCCAAGTGCCGCAGTTTCGACTGGTGCTGCCGGTGTTTCGAATACGGCCGGCGCATCAAGCGTCGGGGCGACATTCGTGAACTGATCCGAATTTGGAACGTAATCAGGGATCACAAACCCGCTTTCGGCAGGAATGCTGTCAGGAGTTGCTAGGGCTGACGTTTGCACATTCATATTGAAGTCATGCAAAGAAGACAGACCAAGACCAGCCGTCCCGGAAAGGGCGACAAGCGATACGGAGAGGAGAGCTACGTGTTTCATATCTTATATGTAGCATGGGATTGCCTTTCCGCGAGGGGGAAAGGTTTGCAAAACGTCTCAAATGCGGAATTCCGGCAACAGTTCGCCCATTTGGGTAATTTTACGCGTACAATTTCAACGTCTTGAGGCGGATTGTTGCCTATTCACCTGAGTAACGCGACGGCACAATACCTATGATTGTATCGATTTTTGAGGAATCAGTGGGGTTTAAGCGATACAACGCTTTGCAGTTTTAAGCGCCCTGCGCTAGGTTTTCCCAGTAGTTTCCGCCTTGAGGTGAATCGCGTGTTTCATTGCAGCCGATATGTTCTGACTGGCCTTGTGGCTGCCGTAGCTTTGGCGCCTGTTCCGGCCGTGTTGGCGCAGGGGCTTGAGATTGCACCCATCGGCATTGATCTGGCCGATGAGGGTGACACGCTGGTTCAAGCTGCACTCGTGATTGACTCCGCTCCTGTGTTTGAGGCCACACGGCTTGGCGCCACGCCGGTTGCCGCACGTGCGGCCGTCGGGTTGCCGCAGCCGTCCATTATCGTTGGGTTGATCGCGCCGGGTCAGGAAGAAGAATTTGGGCTGGCAACCCTGCTGCCGGCCACTGTCGAACAGATTTCCTTTTCCCTCGATGATCTGGCCGCACGCGAGGCCTTGCGCGAAAACGAACCGATCCTGTTCGAGCGTCTGATCTCCGAAGGGCATCTGGACCCGGATGCAGATCAGTTGAACGCGGTCCTGCAAACCGAACTGGCCCGGATGAATTGCTACCGTTCCGGCATTGATGGGGCCTGGGGCCCGGGATCGCGCCGGTCGGTGGGTGAATATTTTGACGAGATCGCGTCGGTCGATTGGCCAGATCCTGCCCCGACCCAAGATTTGTTTCGCGCCATCATCCTGAATGGCGATGTGGAATGCGAGATACCGGTTGTCGCAGCGCCAGCGCGGCAGACCTCGACGGCGCCGCGCGCCGCAGCAGCGCCACGCGCCGCGGCTCCGGCGCCACAGCCCAAACCGGCCGCGCCAGCAGCCAAGCCTAAGCTGTCCATCGGTGGGTCGGGCGTTCTGCGCTAGGTCAATACCTGTGACATTCACGTTCGATGGTCAGTGATCGCATAGCGGAACTTGCTTCATAAGAAAGTCTGGCATCGGGGCCGCGCGCATCCTTTATCAGCACCTGGTCGAGAATGAGAAACTGGTTTGACCCCTTTGGGGAATTGTCAGGTTTGGGATTTTGTGTAGGCTATCTTGCAATAGTACGCCCCCGGCTGGGTGGTCTGATTGCCAAAGAAAGGAATTGTCATGGGTGATATTGCGCTGCGCGGGCCGGAGCTGAAAAAGTATGTGAAGCTGGCCAAAAAGCGGGACCTGAACTTTGCCTATTGCCCCGGCAACGATCCCAAAGAAGACGTGTTTGTTCTGGACCGCAAGAAAAATCCCGAGGTGATTGGCCGCGTGGCCCGTGGCGAAGGTACCGGGACCAAGGCCGCCATTGGTACCGCCCGCGTCAAGGGCCGGGTCATGATGCTGACATGTCTCAAAGAGGTGCCGCAGGCCGCCAAGAAGCTGAAGAAGTTTCTGAAGTCCGAAAAGGTCCCCATGAACATTGTTATCATGGACAAGGACGGCAACGTTCTCGAAGAGGATATCGAGGATCTGCCGGATGATCCGGATCTGGATACCAATGATGATGAAGACAACGATGCCGAGGACGAAGTTCAGGCAGAAGAACACGGCGAAGACTCCGAAAGCGGCAATGACGTTCAAGATGGCAACACGAATGAGGAACGCCTCAAAAAGCTGAAGGCGCAGGCGCTGACTTTGCAGGGTGCGATCGGTGGGTTGCCCGAAAAGGCGCAGCCGCGGATGGCCAAGGCACTCAAAACAGTAGTCGCTGCGATGAAAGCTGGGCAGTTGGACGCGGCCGAGGCCACATTGGCCGAGCTGGACGATGCAATTACAAAGTTGGGGGCTCAGACCAAACCTGGTGCAGCGCAAAACCCGGAAAATAATGCGGCGTTGGAACGCTTGTCCCAAGATGCCGCTGCCCTGTCCCGGCGGCTTGACGTCATGGGGGATGCAGAAAGTGTCACCCGTCTGCGCGCGGCACACGCGCTTTTGTTGACCCAAATCGAAAAGGGCAACGTCAAAAAAGCCACCGAAACCCTCAAGACGCTTTCGGATGCCGTTAACCGTGCTGCCAATGAGGCATCGGGTGGCACTGCCCGGGACAACCAGCAGGACGACGATACGAACCAAGATACTGACGCTCTGGATGTTACATGGCGCGATGCCCGTGCGGACCTGGAGCCCGTCGCCCTCGATTTGTTGCAACGCAATTTGGGTGATGTGACCAAGATGCGTGCGGTTCTGGGCTATTTCATCGAAAAGGGTGAGGCGGGTGATTTCGCTGGTGGCATGAAGGCGGCCCCCGGTTTGCGCAAACTGATTGCCGATGCACAGGCCGCTGAACAGACGGCAGCTGAACAGGACATTCCCTCCGGTGTAGTACCATTTGTCAGGGCGCGTCTGGACTGGATCAAAACCCGCAGCACCCTCACTGCAGAAATGACGAAGTTACAGGATGCCATCATTGACAGCTGCGATGAGGTTGAGTTTCCGGACATAGCCAGCGAAACAAAGCAGCTGTTCACCTATCTCGACAAGTTGGATGGACGGCTGGAAGATGCGCTTGAGGCATTGATCCAGGAGCCCGATGGCGACAAGCGCGAAAAGCTGAAGGCAAATGCAGTGAAGGTGATGACGGAATACCTTGCCGAGCTTAACACCGATTTTTTCCAGGCTGTAGATGGCAACAATGGGTTCAAGCCGGTTAAAGTGCGCAATGCGGCGATGGACTCGCTTGGCAAGGTGCGCACCGCGCTGAGTGAAGCTGCTTAAGCAACAAGCTTTTGAGTGAACCCTATCTAGTCAGTGTTGTTCAGATACAGTAGTTTCCCGTTACGGAGTGGGGCGCGTGCGCTCCGCTTTTTTTGGTATGTAACGATCCGAGGTTCGCTGGTGACGCGAAAGTTGTCTTTTACGCTACAGATCGGGACACGGTTAGATGGGGGCGCCCCCCTGATCTGGAGCTTGATGGCCGAAGGCGTCGAAGGTGTTCTTGTCCCCCGCCCAAAGCGGTATCGCCGCTTGCTTGCACAGCGCGCGGCCCTCTCTGGCAATACGCTGTCTGACGCGGCCACCTTGGATGCCATGTTCGGCTTGGACCAGATTAAGGGCCCGGGTGATCTGCACTGTGTTCTTCGCATCGAGGAACTGATGCAGCCTCCGCCCAATTTCTGCCCCGCAGGTGATTGGTTTTTTGATATCGGCCCGCGCGCTGCCAGGTATTGCGCGGCCCTCGCGCCCGCTCCGGTCACCTTCATGATTTCGCTGTGTAACCCCGTCCATTTGTTGTCTCAGGCGATGGCGAGCGGGGCTTATCCGGGGATCGAAGTGATCTCGCCTGATCCATTCAATCTGCGTTGGTCGGTCCTGGTGCGTACCTTGCGTGACAGTTGCCCAGAGGCGCCAATCGTCGCGTGGAACGCGGACGAGGCCCCGATGATCTGGGGACGTATTGTTGCGGCAGCGGCACAGCGAGATGCGTCCTATTCCGAGGCGGTCATACTACTTGCGTACTGGGCCGATATAGTATGGCCCGAAGACGAACCTGACGCTTGCCGAATTTGGGAAAATCAGGGGCATCGGAGTGACTGACGATCTCTCATATACTATACAAATTGGGACTGATTTCGATTTGGGTCAGGACTTGGTCTGGACCTTGAAGTCCGATCCGTTGCTGCCATCAAGCAATGTGTCGGTGCCGCGGCCCAAGAGATACCGAAAGACCTTGCCTGACCTCGTTCAAGGCAGTGAGGCAATAGCAATCACGAACAAAGATTTCGTGACGATGGCAGGCCTTGATCCCGACAAGTTAGACAAACATCAGCATATTTTTTTGTCGCTCATCGATCCGATGCAGCGCGAACGGTACTTTTGTCCGGCGGGGGATTGGTTCTACGGCCTTGGCGAACGGTTGGCCAAGTACCGGAAGGTGTTTGCCCATGCCCCGGTCAAGTTCATGATGAGCCTGCGCAACCCTGCCCCCCTTTTGTCCGACGCGTGGACGAGTGGCTTGTACACCGGATTAGACGTTGTGCAGCCCGATCCATTCGAGCTGCGCTGGTGCGACTTGCTGAGTGATTTGCGCGCGCATGTGCCCGACACGCCCTTCGTGGTTTGGCCGGCTGAGGACTCACCGTTTGTCTGGGGCCAGGTGCTGCGCGCGGCCATTCGACCGGGCGTGGATGTGTCTGTTGCCTCCGAGCTTTATGTCGCAACGCAGTTGATGAACGAAGATGGTGGTGCGCGGCTTCGATCTTATCTGGAGGCCCATCCGAGTATGCCGGCCGATCTACGCGCGCGTGTAATCACCATCTTTCTCAAGCGTTTCGCGCATGAGGATGCGGTAGAGTCGGATATTCTATTTCCCGGGTGGACGGACGCTTTGCAAGACCAGATGGAAAAACACTACGCTGCGGATCTGGACAAGGTACGCACCATTGACGGCGTGACATTGGTTTCGATCTAGAGCAAACCCCGGTCCAAAACGGCCACACCGGTTTTGACCGTATTGGGATTGGGCGCGAAATCCGGCATCGCGGCGTTCAATGCTTGTAGCGCATCTTCGTCTCGTTCGGGATCAATGCCGGTATGTATAATACGACGCACGCTCTCCAATGGCAGACTTGCCAAAACCTTTGCCGTGACGCGGTAGTCGCAGAGCCGCAGCACGGTGGGTCGAAAGTCATTGATATAGGCCTTGAGCCCGCTGGCCTGCCCCTTGCTTTCGGTTTTCAACGTGATTGGTCCATCCACAATCTTGAGCCTGTCGTCCGAGCCGAACCCATTGGCGTCCGCAAATTGTCTGGCCAAAGCAGCAAGGTCGCTCCGATCATCCTGAGCCAGAACAACCAAATCAGGATAGAGGCGGCAACTGACCATTGGGATAAAACTGACGCCCGAGCCGACATTCAGCATTCTGTCCTTTGGCGCAAGCAGATTGCCGATATGACGAGCGTTGCGCCTGTCAAATTTGCCCGCGACGATATCCTCAACAGCGGAGGGGCTGAAAATGCGCGGATCGGCCGGCAGCGTGATGTCGTGATTTGGATGCAGATCGACGACCATGTTGGTACTCAGATCCAGCGGGGCAGGGTTGTAGATGGACGACATGCCAGCGTCGAAAAAGCCATCAGCGACCGCTTTGTTTGGGCGGTCCGGCTTTGCCCCGTCCGAAGCGCGGGATTCGACATCTGACATGAGTTCAGCAATCTTTGCCGCATCACGAGCCTTGGGTGGTTTGGCGACCACATCATTGATGCTGACCTGCGAAGCGACGCGTAGATCGGCGCGCAATTCCTCGTATTTCGATTTCTTGCGTATTTCAGCCAGCCGCTCCTCGACCCGTTCAAGGGCGGTGTGGTGAAGTTCGTTCAGCACCGGGTCCTTGAGCAATTCGTCCATGATCTGTGCGCGCCTTTCAAAGTGGCGCGAGATTGAGGTTTCTTTGACTTCGTTGCGATCCTGTAGTGACCAATAGTCGCTGTTATACTTATCGGCCTTGTTGTTGACGTTGCCGCGTAGCCGCCTGATGGCGTAGGCGTCCATGCTTTTAACTGCGTAGTGGTTCATTTGCAGCCAGTCATACCCCACAGTGCGACGGATCGAGCGCCAGCCGCGGAACTTGAAATAATCCTCCATCGGCAGACCGGATCCATTCAACCAGTTGATGGTGGTGGGGTAATCCGTATCCAAGACCTTATTCTTGAACGAGGGGCGGTGGATGCCCAGCTTCCATTTGTCGGTGTCGAATTTGAACAGGGTTTTAACGCCCCAGCCTTTGTTCCACATGGCGGGGGCGGCATATTTATATTGCTCGGTCACGGGGGCGGTAGACCAATCCTCGACAAATCCCGAGCCGAAGATGCGCCAGGTGATTACGATGCCGTCATTGTCGCCCACCGCGCTGATTACGTCGTCAAGTGTGCCATTGCCGTATTTGACCACCAGAAATTCGTCCGCATCGAACACGATCACCCAGTCGCTTTCGCAGACCACGGGTTCCTTTTGCGCGTATTTCAACGCCGAGGGTTGGGGTTTGACCCCTTCAGGGATGTCGTTACGCCTGTGATAGCCCAGACCCAGTTCCTCGAGCCGGATCAACATGTCATCTGTGCCATCGCTGCAATCGTTCGTGTAGACAAGGATGTCCGTAAAGCCGACGGCCAGGTGATGGGCGAACCACTCTAGCAGGTAGGGTGCCTCGTCCTTCATCATCGATACGGCGGTGACACGCCCGTGCGGGCTAATGTGTTTCTTCAGGTTCATGGTCGGGTTGTGTAAGGATTTGATTGGCCATGATTGTCTGCAGGCGGTCCTGTGTCAGGTGCGGGATGTTTTCTGCCAGTTGCCGTTGCACTGCTTTATTCCCTTCCCTGCGCCCCATGCGATAGCTGTTTTCGCGCACGTTTTTGTTGCGGACGTCAATTCGTGCGGCGGTGTCGTTGTGGCCGTGCAGCGTCATGATATAGGCAGCGAACCCGGGGTCGGTCTCGGTTGGGAATGTTTTCCAGACGGCGTCATGCATCGTTTTATAGGGATTCTTGCGGAAACTCTGGCCCGTGATGCGGACTAGACTGGGGCTGGGGCACAGGTGTGTGCACACGCCGCTGACCTGAACTACCGCAGGGTTGGGCGTCGAGATGATCCCTTTCGGAAAGGAGATATGGCTGCGCTCCGGCATGCTGATCGAGACCTGGCGCAGCCGCTTAATGTATTGGCATGAAATCGCGTCATCTTCGCCCAGGCGGAAATTCACCGCCCGATCCTTGATCTCGTGATCACGCATATAGGGTTTCAGCGCACCCCTGATCTCTCTTCCTTGGGAAAAGTAGATCTGGATGTTGGGCACATCTGTGGTGACGTTGCGTAGGCGGTCCTTGTAGGGTTTAGGCATGATTTCGGAGGTCAGAATGACGATCCTGATATCCTGATCGGTCTGCGCACGCAGCGATGGCAGGCACAGGTTTTCGAACAGGTACAACCGCGCCTCCATCCGGGTGCTGTTATAGACCTGACCAAAAGCCACATCCATGTCATGATGCTTCTGACGCGTGTCGTTCATCCCGAAAAAGGAAAAGCGGATAAGGCCGGTGATCGGGGGTGGGGCGTTGGACACGGGTGACTCTCCTGCAGAGCGGACCGGGACGATTTTACATAAGCGCGGCGTTCGGATCGATGCCGACCTGTTCGCACATCCGCGCCATATAGGAATTGGGCAACGGGGCGTGTTTGCGCCACCACGGTTTGGTCCCATTGGTGTAAAGGTGAACCGAGATCGTCTTGTCAGTGAAATGCCCCTCGACCCGGCCGTGGGGGTCATAGAACACGTCGTTGAGCTGGAAGGGTACGGGGTAGAGCACTTCGGGCTTCATCGCCTTTGTGAAATCGCCGGTCTGTTTGGCAAAATAGGTAAATGCCTGCGGGCCAAATGCCGTTCGCTCTGCCTTGTAGATTCGGGCGGCGTGGCTCATCGGTTGCTTTTGTAGGCGGTCCATCTTGCGGCGCTGGTTCTTGTTCCACCATGCCGGATAGTCGGGCAGATTTTCGTAATAGTTGAGCAGTTGGTCCATCAAATCGCAATCCTTAGGAATTGCCACTACACCACAGTTGAGATTCCCAAGCATGCCGTGGCCCGCAAAGATGAATTCCTGATCATCGTCAAAGGGTGCGTGACAGAAGGCGTCACAGTCGATCCAGATTGCCCCGGTTTCCTGGATCATTTTGTAGCGGAATACGTTGGACAGAAACGACGCGCTTGTCGCCTCGACCAGGTCCATATCGATGTTCATGATCTCCGTCGCAGGCCGGATTTTGACGCCTTCCGGCGCGTTCTGCACGTCATCGGTGCAATAAAGCGTGACGGGGTGCCCATGCAGCAGATGCGATTTCAGGCACAGCTGGTTGATGTAGTGAAGGCTCTCTCCGATCCAGAGAGAGGCGACGGGGCGTCTGGAACTCATGTTCATGTCCTTAGAATTGCCGGGGCGATCGGATCAGATCCAATCAAGATTAACTTTGGTGATGGGATGTTTCCGGCCAACTGCTTCGCGAAGTGCCCGAAAGCGGGTGCGTAGATCGGCGAATTTGCGTTCATGGGTCTCGGCAACCGTTAGGTCGATGTTCTCAAAGAGATTTTCGGCCAGCATCAGTTCGAGCAGTTCCAGTTCAGCCCCTTCGATATCCATCTTGAGGAATGCGATACGACCATGGGTCTTCACCATATCACGGATGATGTTGGGCAATGAAACCAAGTTCACGTCGATCATATTTCCTGCATCTTCGTCGATATTACGCCCGCCTTTGATCACCGTGCTTTTGACTGACCCTCCTTGAGGGTTATCGTCGAAATTGGCGGCACGCATCAACTGGATCGTGCCGGCGGTCGTGCCAACCGCCGCCTGATGTAACGTGACATTCGGCAGTTTTTTTACACGTTTCGCAATTTGGCCAATGGCGTAGGGGTCGGGTTCAAAGGCGTGCACGATGGCTCCAGTTTCGGCCAACGGCACACAGACATCTCCAACATTTGCGCCACAGTCGAGCACCACGTCGCCTGGTTGCAGCATTGACAGGATGCCCTGCATCAAACCTTTGGCATGGGCGTGGCGCAGGTTACGTTGCGCGCGCCGCTTTTGTTTTCGCAATTCTTGCTCGGTCACTTCGATGACATCGTTCATGCGGCGCCTCTCATTTTCTGCTCGTGCATCCCCCTGATGCCGAGGTTGCACTTATTATTTTTTTGCGCCTTGCCCGGACGCGGCGAGATGCGGGTGCTCTTTTAACACCTTGTCTCGTGCCTGTTTGGCAAAACTGTAATGTTTTTCAGCAAGGAATGAAACGCAAACCTCGAGTAGCAGTTTCGGGTGATTTCGGTTTTCCAGTTGTTGGACAATGGCACGTCGCCAACTGCGTACCTGTTTGCGCGCCTGCATGTTTTGGCGGAATTCGCCGCCCAAGCGGCCGGTTTCTGCAAACTCGCGCATCATCTGCGGCAAGGCGTCGGATTTGACCACCAGCCGGATCGCCTGATGCGTCGAGCCCGCCACCGGCAGGCGTTGCACGTTGGGCCCGTCCAGTCGCGCGGCGTGTCGGATGTCTTCCCTTTCCAGCGGGTCATAAAGCATGGCGATCTTGGGGATGTATGGCACCGCAGCTGCTGCATCCAGAAACGGCATTTCTTCCCAGTTCGATCGTTTGACTGCGTATTTGAAGCGGCGCTCGAATGGTGCAATCTTCTGGTTCATCGTCGACTGCGGGCTGAATGCCAGAACCCATGCGCCCGGGACAAAAGGTGCGAAATTGAGTGCGCCAAAGGCCCCCATGGATGCACCCATGAACACAATCCGGTCAAAGCGGGAAAAGAACCCGTCGCGCGCCAGAGCCGCGATCTGTTCAGAGCTGGTAGGTTGGCGGAACCAATCCTTGCTAAAGGACTGCACCCCAAGGATCGAATAGCCCAGCATCTCTACCCGTTCATACATCCACGGCATGCGAGGATAGGGATCATCCAGAGTGGCCAGATTGTCGAAAGTCACAAACAGTGTGGGCGAACGGTATTCGAACCAGAGATTACCGTGCTCTCCTTCCAACAGGAAACGGTTACTGTCATGGACCTTGTTCAAACTGACCGACGGTGGCGGGTTTATGGATGGTTGTTCGACGCTAGAGTCCGTGGCAGCGGCCATTTCAGAACACCGATGCGAAACGTTCGGGCAGGCGGTACACATCCTTGCTGCGTCCGCCACCGAAAGTGAAGAAGGGGCTTTTCTCGTCCTTGCGCCGCCATCCTTTGTTAAGCTCCTTGCGGATATCGGAAAAGTCGACCGTTTCCGCCACTGGGTCCAACGTGCTGAGTTGCTTGTAGGTTTGCCACGCATTGTCCCAGCCGGTCACCTTGCGATCGGTTTGCTCGATCGCGCCGCTTTGTTGATTGCGCTGGGATTTGCGCAGGAACAAGCGTTCTTCGGTCATATCGTGGTCAATGAAGCGCAGATGGAACAGGTAGAGGTCAGGGTCCAGAAATTTGCGCCGCTCATTGGCAAAGTGCCCTCCAGGGGCAAATGTGATCTTGTTCCGGGTAATGCAGGGCTTGTTGTAGTTGGCGTTGAGTCGAAAGATGCGCCTTACATCTAGAACGTTGCGATCATCGGTAATCGCGTCGGGTTCTAGTGTAGGATTATGAACCATTTCGATTGCCAAGGGAGAGATCACGGGAGGGCGCGTGTCGTCGTCAAAGCGGTTAAAGTAGTCCACGAGATTTTCAGAAACGGCTGGATCGACGGCAACGATTTCGTCAACGTCGCCCGTGAGCACCCAGTTGTAATAGCGTGTAAAACCTGATGTGAACATCGACAGCATTTGCCATCGCCGCTGATTAAAGCAGTAGCGCGTCGGATCGTGCGGTAAATAGATGACATTGCAGCCCTCAGCGATCTTGCGATGCTCGGGGTCGCCGCCGTGGCTGAGGACATAGAGATGTTCACGTCCAAGATGCTTTCCGTAGTAGTCGACCCACCTTTTTAGGAAGAAATGGTCGCCTCCTATCATAGTCATTGCTGCAACAGCAGCCTTGGTTTCGTCCATATTGTTCGTGCCTTGAAAACATTTGATGTTTGCCCGTAAGGTAGCGTCAAGTCGCTCTAATTGTAAACGCGGCACTGACCTTGCTCGAGATACCTACAAGGTCACAAATAATAGTAGGTTTTCCGCGTTCAGGAGCAGTGCGGCGATGGCTGACAAAACAGATGGCGCACCCGTCGCCCCGTTCGGTACTATAATTCGAGCCGCAAACGGCGACATTTTGCGGTTTGACAGCACCGGTATGGTGCTGGTTCTGTCGGACACAGTTATTGATGACATAGCCCGCCGTTTGCCGGTGTCAGCCGCCCCCGCCGGGCTGGCCAGTTCGTGGATCGATCCGACAATACTGGGCAATGTGGATGCGTGGGATGTGCGCCGTGACGGAGAGTGGTTGTTGTTCAACGCAAATCTGGACGGTCAGCAGGGCCCGCGCCTGTTCCGCAGGCTCGCCGAGGCACCAGATGCAGACAGTCAGCCGGGCATTTTTGCCGATGGGGCAGGGCCGCTGTACGGTATGCTCAGCCTTGGAGGCGCGCGCCGCGCCGACGGATTGCCCGAGCCGTTATCCTTTCCGTGGCATGTTCTGGCCCCAGCGGACGATATCGGCGCTGTAGGCCTTGCCGGAACGGAAGAGGCTGTCGAGCAAGACGCGCTTCAACGCCTGCCCGAACTGACGCGGGATGCGGCCATCGCCGACGTGATTGTTGCGCGTCAGCACAAAAACCACGAGGCGCTGACCCTGTTCATGGCGCGCACAGAAACTGACACGTCGGCTTCGATCACAGATTTGGCCCGTGGCGTTGCCTATGCGAATTTCTTGACGGCAATCGGGTCGCTCAAGGCGGCTGCGGCGCGGATGGAAAGGCAGGCAGTGCTATACAGTATCGGGCTCGCGTTCACGCTAGAGGACGTTGTCAGTGACGCGGACACATACTGCAAAGAGATGCTCGTCCTGATTGGTAAGCTAACCACCGAGGTTGCGCGGATGGGTCTGCATTGCCCCCCGTTTCTGGCACAATTTGATTGCGGTACCCACGACCTGAGCGATCATCCGGTCTTGCGCGCGCAGTGGGATCTGGCATGGCAAGGAGCGAGCCATGGGCTTTGCTTTACCGCGCCAGGATACATGTTCCGTCAGGATCGGTTTGGACGACCAGACATCGAGGCGCTTTGGCAGATGGCGGAAATGGATGCCTGTGCGTTAGAGGTCTTGCGCAGTGGCGAGGAATGGTCCTGCCCCATTTTCTTACTGGCAGAGAGAGAACCCGACCCGGCCCAGATCCGGGTCAAGGCCCGCGCGTTGTCTGGGCTGGTGATCGATGGAGATGATCCGTTCGGTGCCGGGCCAAGCCTTGGGTTTTCATTGGCTGGCGCTGATAATGCGCCTGAACTTGTCAGTGTTGCCGTGGCTGAAGATGATCCGCAGGATGTGATCCTGACTTTCGACAAGGTACCCGAGGGTGCCACGCTTGAGCTGCGTTATGGGATCGGGACGTTGCTGGACCGCGCGAAGCTGGATTATCCTTCCGCTTGTGGCGCATTACGCGATGAATGGACCCACGACAGCAATACAGGGGCGACCCTGCATCGCTGGGCGCTGCCCGCCGCGTTGCCGGTCTGGTGAAGTAGGGCGATGTTATACCTAGATACACATGTCCCTGACGCGTTGATCCTGCCGGATTACGTATCGGACCTGCACGCCCATTTGTGCGATATTGGGGCGCATTGGTTTCGCATGAAACCTGACTTTCTGGACATGGCGGGGGCATCCGTGGAGGCTGTGCGCAGTTGCACTTCAGGCGCGCGGGCACGCCCATCCGAACCGCATGAAAAGAACCGGTTTGACAATTACGATGCCACGGCGTTGGGGCTGAAGTACAAGTCGGATGAGCATTGCGGGTATGTGACGGCCAATGTTGGTTCCCGCGGCAGCATGTGGTCTTGTGCGGTGCGTTTTGACGCGTCGGGTGATGACCCGCGAACCCTTTTCACACTGAACCCGGACAGCGTGGACAACTACGTTTTCCTTGAACAAAAGGCCGGTCGGACGACACTAAAGGATCAGCGCAACACGCTTGATCTGACGGTTGATGCTGTTGGCCGAGAGACCGGATCGCGGTTGGTGGTGGCGGGCATGTCGGCGGATCGTCTTTGGTTGCGCGTGCAGGAAAGTTCGATCGGTATGACGCCTGCAAAATCAGGCATCGATCTTGCCTTGCCCCACAATCTTTTTTTTGGCTGCCGCAGCAACAAGAAGGGTTTGCAAAAGACGCTCGGGTCTTTCGTGCTGCAGGACGTGATTTTCTGGCCCGACCGCAACGTTCTCGAACCGGATCATGCGGGCACTTTGCAGGCCCTTGATTTGCCTGACCTGTGGGAGGGCTAGAGATGACATTTAGTCGGGACAGTATCAAAGGCGACAACATCTGTGTAATCTGGATCGATGACATGATTGATGTTTTTACGTGGCGGGAGACCTTTGGGCTAACGATCCAGACGCCGAATATCGATAGGCTGACGTCTACTGGCGTTCGTTTTGCCAATGCGTATGCCACCGTCCCGTTATGCGCGCCGTGCCGCGCCGAATTGGCCACCGGTATTTCACCTTTTCGTTCGGGTCTTGTGGACCTGAACCGCATTTGGCGTGAGGCGCTGCCCCCAACGGCTGGGTGGCAGTTCGATCTGCGCCGTGCCGGGTTCAAAACCTTCCAGACCGGCAAGGTCGACGGCAATTACAAACCGATGAATGCTGATTACAAACGCCTGTTGTTTCACGAGGAATGGAAGTGCACGGACAAGGGCAATCGCACCGGCAACATGGACTATCTGGACCGCGGCCCCGGTATTCGCGGCATCAATCACCCCAACGACGACGGGGCGCAGGATAACAAGTTTTATGATTTTGATGTCACTGAGAACGCGGTCAAATACCTGTCTGGTGCGGACCCTAAGCACCGCCATCTGATGCAGTTGGGCTATAAGCACCCTCATTACAGCCTTGAATGCCCCGACAGGTTTTACCAGATGTACGACCCGACCGGCATCAAATGGCCGGATATCGCCGCGCCTGAGGATTTTTATGGCCCGCAACCCGGCTTTGCCGTCTACGAGGCCGCCTATATTGCCAACGGTAACTGGACACCCGAGCGCGCGGGAGACAATGGTTGGCGCCAAGTGGTGCGCGCTTACTTCGCGGCCATCAGCCATGTGGATCACGAGATTGGCCGGTTTCTGGATGCATTGGACGCGTCCGTACTGGGCCTGAATACTACGGTCCTCTTGCTTTCGGACAACGGTTTCAACCTTGGCAATCACGACAGTTTTCACAAAATGAGCCAATGGGATAGCGCGGCCCATATCCCGCTTGCGATTTGGAGTGCGCGCATGGGGACGGGGCAATTGGTCGACATGCCCGTGTCACTGCACAACCTGCCCAAGACGATCTTTGATCTGGCAGGCATCCCGCCGCGCCATCATTGGACGTCAGGGCAAAGCCTGCTGCCGTTAATCAGCGAAGATTTTGGGGATTATGATCGCACCAAGTCACCTGTCACGTCTGTGTTTGGCACGCTGTCAGTACGTCCCTCCGTTGAAGGCCTAAGCCAATACCGATACTTTCGCTATCCCAATGGCGAAGAGCATGTTTATGACCTCGTCGCCGATCCGGGCGAGACCACGAACCTGGTCGACACAGCGCCGCTGACGGCATTGCGGCAGGAACTGGTCGACGGTGCGCTGAACCTTGGCCTTGATCTGCGCGGCTTTGAAAACCCGGCAGACGGGGTCAACGCGATGATGGCGGTGGACGGAACAGTCGTTCTGGAAGGCGGGGCGGGGGATAATGATTACTGGGCCTACGGAGATGACGTAGAACGCATCAAGGAAGACAAACACGGCGGTACCGACACGCTATGGTACATGGGAGGGCCGAACGACTACGTCGTGCACATGCCTGCTAATGTCGAAAAGATCCGTATCGGGACAGTCGTGGCCCGCCCCGAAGCCGAACAGGGCGTGGACCGTAACAGGCAACCGGGACGCAAGATCCATGTCGTGGGCCATCCAGACTCGCCCATGCATTTTGAAACGTCCGAACGTGTTGCCGTGGATGTCAAAGGCTCGCTGGGAGGGGATGTGATGATCGGCTCAAAATATGCCGCGTCGACCTTTCATGGCGGGGCAGGGGACGACATGCTGATCGCCCTTGGCTCCAACAAGGCGCGCAACAAGTTCTATGGTGGCCCTGGCAACGATACGCTGATCGGCGCGCGCGGCAAAGATGTACTGGATGGTGGTACCGGCGATGACGTGATCCGGGGCAATAGCAACAACAACACGCTGATCGGCGGACCGGGCAACGATCAGATTTTTGATGGGCCGGGCGGGTCGGAGATACACACGGGGCCGGGGCGCAACAGGGTGGAATCCCACAGCGGAGATGACAAGATTTTCATTGGCAGCGGGCACAATATCATTGCAACGGGCGAGGGCAAAGTCTGCTTTGTCGTGGCCTATGGCGGCGTGACCCACATCAAGAAATGGCGAAAGGATTATAGCCTTGATCTGTCTGGCTGGCCGAAGATGCCAACGATGGAACGGACCGAGAAAGGCGCGCGCCTTAAACTTGGATTGTCGTTTATTTCGATAGATGGTGTGAAAGACTTGAAAAAATTGCAGACTGCCATTGCTCATCCGTCCATGGCCAAAAAAGGGGCAAGGAATAACGGAGTAAACGCAAAGGCCACCCCAAGCAAGAGGTGAAGCAGATGTCTCATCCTTACGAAAGCTTACCACCGGATCGGTTCTGGCGCTCCGCCGTCGCCGAACGGTCGCCGTTTCAGATCGAGGGACTCTGGCAACCGCGTTTCCAGATCAAGAAACGTGCGAGGATCATTACGGCGGGGTCGTGTTTTGCCCAACATATCGCGCGCGCTCTGGTGGCGCGTGGATATAACTGGCTAGACGGCGAACCGGCGCCCGAGGGCATGACGGATGCGGCCAAACGCGACTATAACTATGGTACGTTCAGTTTTCGCACAGGCAATATTTATACTCCCAACATGCTCAGACAATGGCTGTCATGGGCTGCGGGAACACAGGAACCGCCTCAGGTCACGTGGGAAAAAGACGGCCGTTACTACGATCCTTTCCGCCCGGCCGTCGAACTCAATGGCTTTTCCAGCGAAGACGAACTTTATGACTCTCGTCACGTCACTATCGCCGCGATCCGCACAGCCATCGAGTACTCTGGCTTTTTTGTCTTTACACTTGGTCTGACTGAGGCGTGGATTGACCGGGTGGGTGGATATGAATTCGCGATATGTCCCGGCACGGTCGCCGGTGTATTTGACGCTGAGCAGCATGAATTCGTGAATTATGGATTTCAAAGCACCTTTAGAAACCTCCAGATCGCGATATCGCTAGCCCGCAAAATCAACAGGCATGTCAAGTTTATCCTAACTGTTTCGCCCGTGCCGCTGACAGCGACGGCAACCGACGAGCATGTGCTGACCGCCACCAGCCATTCCAAGTCGATCTTGCGCGCGGTTGCGGGTGAAATGAAGACAGCCAACCCTGCAGTCGACTATTTCCCTTCCTACGAGATCATTACGCACCCTGCGTTTCGGGGCATGTTCTTTGGCCCCAATATGCGCAGTGTGGACGCCAAGGGCGTCGAGTTTGTCATGGACAGTTTCTTTCGTGACCAATTCAACGCCTTTTCAAAAACAGTGACAGTCGAGAGGCCGTATGGGGTGATCGAGCAAAAGGTCGTCGGTCCGGAACAAGCCCTGCCCAAACGTGCCATTCCTGCTTCCGAAGCCGCCGAAGCCGCCGCCGAAGAGGTTTTGTGCGAAGAAGAGATGCTTGATGCCTTCTCCAAGTAAACACCTGTGTGTCTTTGGCGACAGCCACTTTGCGTGTATCAAGTCCGCCTATGATCAGGGCATGGTCGAGGCAGATGGAGTCGACATCGAATTCTGGGGCAACATTGGCAAGCAATTCAGGCGTCTGACATGGCGCAATGATCAGGTCGAGCCAATGGATGAATTTACCAAGAACCGGTTTGCCAAGACCAACGCATTGGGGCGCACGGCGCTGAATGCGGGTGACTTTGACATGATCCTGTTTCAAGGTTGCCGAATTGATCTCTATCGCCTGTTTCCCGAATTACTGCACCGCAGGCGCACGCCCGAAGCGCGCCTGTCACTTGGCGTCGAGCGGCGCTGGATTCACGATTTCCTGTTGCGGCTGCCACCCTACCATTTTGCCCGCGATCTGGCCGCTCAGAAGGCGGCACGGATTGTCCTGTCGCCGATATCCTTCAACACTGAAGGGTTGGAGCGCGAAATCCCGGCCAAGTTTGCAAATGCGGCGGATGCCACCCCAGAGGACCGCGCCGATCTGTGGGCGATTGTGGCCGATATTTTGGCGGAAGATGGCATTACTTTGTTGCCCCAGCCGGACCACACGGTAGTTTCGGGTTGCAGCACACATCCGGATTTCGCTGTCAGGAAATATCTGGAACGCGGTGACAAAACGCACAAGAACGCTACCTTTGGTGCACTTATCGTAAATGACGCCATCAAGATGCTGGGGCCAAATCCCTAGCCCAAACCTGCCCGCAAGAAAACGCCGGCAACCCGCACACCCAAGTCCCGCCAGAAACCTGCCAAATTGCCAACCTGAGAAGAGTTTCATGCCCCACGACAACCTCAAAAGCTTTGCCGCGCACGCAGATCGCAACCGCATTCGGTTCCGGTTCATCGGCCTGCGCCGCTCTGGCAATCATGGGCTGATCGCGTGGGTGATCCAGAACACACCAGGGCGCAACAAGGTATTTTACAACAACTGCCGCCCCACTGCTGACCCGTTTATCCGTTTTCCGCAGGCGCAACTGTTTGGCAACTACGAAGGGACCTATCAAAAGAAAGATTATATTCGTCTGCTCGCAGGCCAGCCCGATTACTTAAGCCGTGTGAATACCTTTTTCATTAGCTACGAGGACGTATCATTGCGTGCCTTGGACACCGCCAACGTGCGCCCTTTGTCTTCGGGTTGCGAACTCCAAGTCCCGCGCAACATCTATGTGTTGCGTGATTTTGCTAATTGGGCTGCATCTTTCTGGCCGCATCTGGGTCGCCAAATTGGATCAAAGGATCAATCACGAGGTCAACCTCTGCGACACATGTCGGAGTTCATGCGAATGTGTGAGATGTGGAAGGACAATATGAAATTGGCCCGCGACCCGGAGTTTTGCGAAAAACACAGTGTGACTGTGTTGCGTTATGATGATTGGACCAGCGATGAGGCCTACCGACGAAAAGCACTGAAATCATTGTCGCTGGTGGCCAAAAAGGTCGACATTCCTGAAGTGTCCACATTTGGAGGCGGTTCATCCTTTGATGGTTTGTCCAAGCAAGGTGACCCGCAGGCGATGAAGACTGGGGAGCGCTGGAAACTGATGATTGAAACGCCGCAATTCCGTCAGATGATGCTGTTGTGCCTGAGCGACAATGAGTTCCGCACCATTTTCGCGGATGAATATCCAGACAGTGCGGCCCAGTTGATGAATGCGCTTGGCCTGCCGGCCCTACAAATGGCCTGAAAGGCTGTCAATGGCCCGTCGCCTGATCTTTGACCCAACCAAATCGCCGCTTGGCGTTATGACAATGGTCTATCAGGACTATGACCTGTTGCAAAACTGGGTTAGCTACTATGAAAAACAGGTTGGGCGGCAACACCTCTACATCCTGAGCCATGGCAACGACCCCGAACACAGGCGTATCGCGGAAGGCGCCAATGTCATCAATATCCCCCGCGACCCCAGCCTGTTTCAGCTGGACCGGCGGCGCTGGTTTCTGATCAGCCAGTTCACCAACGGCTTCCTGCGATATTACAATTGGATGATCTCGGGCGACGTGGACGAGATCGTAGCTCTTGACCCGGATCAAGGTAGCAACCTCGTCAAGTATTTGCAGCGCTATGAAAGGCCAAATTCTCCAAAATCAATTTGTCCCTTCGGGATCGAGATCGTGCACAACCCAGACATCGAACTCGACGCTCTGAATACCGGTGGGGCCATTCTTGGTAAACGCAGGCTGTTCCGGTTGAACGCGAATTATGCCAAGCCCTGTATCGTGCGTCACGATGTTAGTTTTACGAATGGCGGACACGCCAATAACCACCAACCGCGTTTTTTGGATGACCATCTATATCTGATGCATCTGCGGTTTTATGATTTCGAGCTGAGCTGTGATCGGCTGAAAGGCCGCGCTGTGCTGCGCAAAGACATCTACGACAAACCTGACTCCCAAAAGAAGGATGGGTGGGCCAAGAGCATCGAGACATACAAGCGGCTGGCCTGTCAGGAGCCGAAGGAAACCACGATCGACTTTACAGAATTCCGAACGGCGATGCTGGAAACAGCGCAGGATTTGCACAATGGCAAGGTGACGTTTTTTGGGGGTGGGCGCAGCAAAGAGCTATATCGACTTCCCGACCGGTTCTCGGGGCTATTCTAAAATAAGGACGGAACGAGGTGGCTGATTTTGACCTGAATAAAACCAAGAAACGCGTGTCCAGAGATTGGGCCGTCCCGTTCACGGGGCTAAACGTGACCGCCACCCGTATCCATGGCAAGCGCGTGATCTTTTGTACGGACCGTAGGAACGATCCCATTCAGGATCGAAATCGGGGTGGACACTTTTATGAGCAGGAAGAGCTTGATGTCTTGATTCGTCGCTTTCCGCTTGGTGGAACATTTGTGGATATTGGTGCCAACACTGGGAACCATTCGTTATTTTTTGCTCTGTTTGGTCATGCCAGTCTGATTATACCATTTGAACCGAACCCACTGGCCTATCGCATTCTGCTAGCCAACATTGCGTTGAACGATTTGGCGGCGGTGATTGATGTTTCGCATATCGGCATTGGACTTTCCGACAGGAAGGAAAGCGGATTTGGCATGCAGGAACGTGCGAAGAACCTTGGTGGTGCAAAGATGCTGGAAGGGGAAGGCAGTATTGAGGTGCACCCGGCTGATACCTTGTTGAAAGACTGCTCGCCGTCTTTGATCAAAATCGACGTAGAAGGAATGGAGCTGAAGGTATTGCGTGGCTTGGGCGAGACTCTCGAGTATGCTAGGCCTGAGATCTTTGTCGAAGTTGACCGGCGCAACGATGCAGGATTTCATGAATGGCTGTCGACCAGCGGCTACGAGGTTATTGATGTGTTTCAACGTTATGAGGCGAACAAGAACTACCTGCTTACAAAGCAGGCAAAGTAGCAGTAGAGAATGATCTCGATCGCCTCTTTTTGCGACCAAAAGTCACGAAGAGCGACGTTACTGCATTCTGTGCCAAGCCGTAGAGCAATGCTCAAAACATCCGAGCAAAAATATGAATCGAAAGGGATTCCGTTGAGGTTTGATCTGTGATTCATCTTATTGGGAGGATGGATCATGTCAGCACCTTTACCGAATGCGCTGCGGGCGCGATTTCAGAAATTGGTTGAAGACGGGTTAAGCGGGCGTGCGGCGGCGTTGCGGTTTAATCTCTCGCCGGCCACTGGAGCGCGTTGGTGCCTTGCGATCCGGCGCATCGTGCAGGCCAGAGCCGCGCCTCAGGGTCAATCGCGACAAACAGGTAGCGGCGGGACGTTTGATCCGCCATTGGAGGCAGGTATTTCACGTCCATATGCAGATATCCCGGCTCATAAGCCTTGAAGCCGCTGTGCTTGGGACGGGCCGCCTTTTCCTTAAGATCACGCAGGTTGCCTACTCCGTGCCGTCGCATGCACCGATCCAGCCCGGAGCGCGAGACATCCGGGTTCAGGAATTCTCGCACGACTGCCAGCAAGTCATCCAGTGAGACAAACAGCGTCTTGCGCAGCGCAACTGCGACGGCCTCCTGAGCAGGCGTCAGCGTTGTTTGCAGCCGGTGCGCTGCATGGCTGCGGTCGTTCACACTGTCGCGTTTGCGGCATTTCCACACAGTCTGCTCGGTGGTCCCAAACCGCTCTGCCAGAGCCCAAGCAGGCTCGTCACTCGCTTGAATTTCCGTCCGCACTTTGGGTGTCGTCGTCGCCTGGCTATGAAGATTGATCAGCATTGGGCGCCCTCCCGGATGTCACCTAAAACCGATCTTGCCAAGAAGAATGCAGAGCGGCGAGGGTCTATGTGATCGTCCGGGATGGAACAGTTAAAAGCCGAATGCTTTAGAACTGTCAAATGGACTAGGTCACTCTATCTGCCCATGGACGTTTGCGAAGATCTGTATCAAACAAACGTCTAATTGGGAATTCACATAATTCACATTATTGAATCTTCTAGAATTAATCTTGATGGCATTCAGACGTTTCTAATGTCGTAAAAGGAAAAGAAAAAGGCGGGTCTGAACGACCCGCCTTAAGCTGCCTATCCGGTAGCAAGTTGTTTATGAATATCTCTCCTGAGATTGAACCGCAAGAAAAAAATACACTAAATCAGACATTTAGAAGCCTTCATTTGCCAAACCAGGGCGCTAGTAACATATCTAAGCGACGCCGACATATCTTCTGGTGCGAACGTCGGTCGAACCGCAAAGTCAAAGTGGCTCAAATGAACGGGAATTCGGGCTGATTGTCAGCCAACATATTAGAATTCCCTTATTGCCATGCCGGCATTTAGCTGGTCCTGGGCTTCTTCATAGGCTCTGACCCGAAGCAAGTACCGCAGTGTCTGACGTCAGCGCTTATGGGTCCAAATAGGGTTATTTGCTAAGAGAGTGTTTGTTGCTCATCGTAGCCACCGAGGAGTGGACGATGAGAAAGACAACGAAGAGCCCAGGCGAGAAGATCGTCAAAGATATCAAGCGC
>NZ_JBDUXB010000060.1:0-93655 GCF_039945315.1 Tateyamaria sp.
CCCAGCCGAAAACCGCCCTCAGAACCCGCACCCAAAGGGTGATCTAACATTGCAGCCTCCAAACCCAGATAACACACTGAAATATATCACGAAAAGCCAAGCCCGCGAAGCCAAATCACTCAATTACTTGGGAAATGTGGGATTTGCTCACTGTCGCGCTGTTCCACCAACGCTATCCCTCGGTCCACTTCTCAACCGAAGGGCTCACATTGTCGAAAGTGGTTTATGAGTGGGTGGTGCCATTATTGGTGGAGTGTGTTTTGAACTCCAGATCCCATTCTACGAAACAGTGTCTGCCAGAAATCCTATGTTATCAGGATGGACAGCAACCCATGCGCTGCGCATGATCCGGTCAATTAAATGGGGGAGAGGCAGTTATGGCTGGGCCTGAATTTCTGGAGACCGCGCTTGGCCGCAAGCTGGCCTATCACCGCAAGCAAGGTGCAGGCCCGACCGTGGTGTTTCTGGGCGGCCTTAAATCGGACATGGAGGGCACTAAGGCTGTACATCTCGAAGCGTGGTGTGCCGCGCGGGGCCAGGCGTTCTTGCGCTTTGACTATTCAGGCCATGGCGAAAGCTCGGGTGCTTTCGAGGATGGTTGCATCGGAGATTGGGCGCAGGACACGGCCGCCGCTATGGACGCGTTGACGAACGGCCCGCTAATTGTAGTCGGCAGCTCCATGGGGGGGTGGCAGGCACTGTTGTTTGCGCGTGCCCACCCAGAGCGCGTCGCCGGATTGGTGACTATCGCTGCAGCGCCTGACTTTACCGAAGACGGCTATGCTGCGTCCTTCACTGACGCCCAATGGGCCGCAATTGAGCGGGATGGGCAGCTCGAGATGCCGTCGGACTATATGGAACCCTATATCATCACCCGCCGGCTAATCGAGGATGGGCGCGACAACCTGGTTCTACGCACGCCCCTCGCGCTACCTTTCCCCGTGCGCAGCCTGCAAGGAACCGACGACAGCGCCGTGAGTACTGAAACTGCGATACGCTTGTTGGAGCACGCTGACAGCCCGGACATGCGTCTCACTCTGGTCAAAGGGGCAGATCACAGGTTTTCTGACGGACCCTGTCTTGGACTGATCGAGGCTGCCATTGTCGACGTAATGGGCGGCGAACCATGAAATGGGTTGTTTGGGTCAGTGCGTCCTGTCTGCTAGCGGGCAGTGCATTGTGGCTGTTTGGCCCATACGAGGATGCAAACCTGACGCCGGACCAAATTACAGTCGGCCCAGACCTCGACGCTCATTTCGCCGAAGTTGAAGCGCGGTTTGACGACGTCACGCCGGGTGTCGAAAAACGGATCATCTGGATCGAGGACCCCGGCGTTCAAGCCGATTGGGCGATCCTGTATGTACATGGATTTTCCGCGACATCGCAGGAATTGCGCCCGGTGCCAGATCGTCTGGCAGAAACGCTGGGGGCCAATTTGATTTTTACCCGTCTGGCAGGGCATGGGCGCGATGGAGCTGCGCTGGCCACGGGATCGGTGCAGGCGTGGGCCAGCGATCTGGATGAGGGGTTGCAAGCTGCGCGGATTGCCGGTCGGCGCGTTCTGGTCATTTCTGCGTCTACGGGAGGGTCGCTTGTTGCTGCACTCGCCCAGGACCGTGCGATGATGGACCGGGTGGCTGGTTTGATCTTTGTCTCGCCGAACTTTGGCATTGCAAACCCTGTCGCGCGTTTGCTCAACTGGCCTGCGGCACGCTATTGGCTACCCACTTTGGCCGGCAAGACCCGCAGTTTCGAGCCACACAATGCAGATCACGCCACTTATTGGACGACACAATATCCGAGTGTTTCCGTCATGCCTATGGCTGCCCTGATCAATGCGGCGAACGCTGTGGATCATGCGGACCAAACAATTCCGGCCTTGTTCTGGCTTTCAATTGAGGACGAGGTGGTGCGCTCGGATATCACCGCAGAAGTCGCCAAGCGTTGGGGGGCCGATACGATGATCGTCAATCCAGTGATGGGCGCGGTGGATGACCCGCTATCCCATGTTATTGCAGGCGATATAATGTCACCCGGACAAACGGATGGGGCGGTGACAGGTATGCTGGACTGGGTGCAAACTCTCGAGGGGCAATGATGGAACAGCGCGTTTCGCTTATCACCTTGGGCGCACTGGACATGGATGTACTGGCAGGGTTTTACGAAGCCTTGGGGTGGAAACGGGTGGACAGCCCGGACGGAGTGATTGCGTTTGATCTGATTGGGCAGACGCTTGGACTTTACCCGCTTACCGCATTGGCCAAAGAGATCGGAGTTCCGAGTGGCGTGCTGGGGCGTGGTGCGATGACACTGGCACACAATGTTAAGGACAAGGGCGAGGTTGCTCAGTTGCTCGCGCGGGCCGAGGCGGCGGGGGCACAGGTTTTGAAACCGGCTTCGGACGTGTTTTGGGGCGGTTATCACGGATACTTTGCCGACCCAGAAGGGCACATATGGGAAGTGGCATGGAACCCGTTTTCGCCCCTTGGCCCAGACGGCGCATTTCAATGGAACGGGGCGGTGTAATGCGACGCCCGGCCAGCATGTGGAGCCTTGAAACCTTCGGGCGCGTGCGACTGTCCAAGCACTTTTTCATGCGGGATTTCCTGTACTCTGAAATTGGAAATTTTCATGAAATCAGAAACTTACCACGTGATCCGGACCTCGCAATTGCTCATGGACGGATGCTGTGCACTCAGCTCCTAGATCCGCTCGAAGAAACTTTTGGACGGCTCGCAATCCGCTCCGGGTACCGCTCGCCCGAGCTCAATCAATACGGTAATGACAACAAACTGAATTGCGCGCGGAACGACAATCCGATCGAATGCCACATCTGGGACGGGGGGCAGGGGGACGATGCGATTGCCGGGACGTCGCTGGCAATTCCGTGGTTTACGGACCGATATGAACAGGGGCGCGACTGGCGCGGCCTCGCGTGGTGGTTACACGACCATCTGCCCTATTCTGCGATGTGGTTTTTCCCAAAACTGTGCGCCTTCAACCTTGATTGGCGCCCCCATCCGCGAGGGATGATCGGCAGCTACATCGCGCCCAAAGGGCTGTTGTTGAAAACTGGGGCCGTGCCCAGCGAGCCGCTGGAGAAACGCAAAGAGCGCTACCGCGACTTTCCACCCTACCGAGGAATCGAATATCCCTGAAATGTGACCACATCTTGGGCTTGCCGTGCTGGCCCGGGCAAGCCATTGTGGCCACAGGGACGATACTAGGAAAACGGGAATTTAGGCACGTGATGAGGCTGCAGCATGGCTGAACCGCTGGTTTTGCTACCTGGAATGATGTGCGATGCGCGCCTGTTTGGCCCGCAAATCGCAGAATTGTCCTCTGAATATTCGATCATGGTATCGCCGGTTACCCGTGGTGAACGGATTGAAGAGATCGCAAGCGGATTGCTGGATGAACTTCCGGCGCGGTTTGCTCTTGCAGGTCTGTCGATGGGTGGCATCGTGGCGATGGAATTGTTGCGCCGTGCGCCCGACCGAATAACGCGAGTCGCATTCATGGACACCAGCCCGCTGGCGGAAACACCGCAGGCCTCCACCGCCCGCGAACCCCAGATCATCAAAGCGCGCACCGGACGCTTGCAAGAGTTGATGCGGGACGAGGTGTTACCGACGTATTTTGGGCCGGGACCTTACCGCGCTGAGATCACAGAGCTGATGTTGGATATGGCCGATGCCCTCGGGCCCGAGATATTTGTGCGTCAATCGCGCGCATTACAAAGACGCCGTGATCAGCAGGGGACCCTGCGCAAGTGCAAGGTGCCGACCATGGTGTTGTGCGGCGCGCACGACATGTTGTGTCCGGTCAAACGCCACACATTCATGGCCGAGTTGATCAATGGTGCCGAGTTGCGTGTGCTAGAGGAAGCGGGTCATGTTCCAACACTCGAAGCGCCGGCTGAGACAACGCAAGCGCTGCGCGATTGGATGCAGCAACCTCTGATTTTGCGCTAATCTTCAGTTTTCAGGACACTTTTAAGTTTGGAGTGACCGCCGCCCGCTCTTCTTTGCTTAGGACGTAAATCTCTGAAACCGGTTCTAAAGTGTCCGGATCAAAAAAGGGCGTGTTCTTCCACGATCCGGTGAACCGCGCGGGGATAGCGCCTTTGGCAAAGGATCGAAGCATCCGCCCGAACCCCTCGTTGCGCGATGTGCCGTCGCCGTTTTGGATATTGGCGCGCGCGCGCACTGGACCGAGAGCATTTGCGTCTGAAATAGCGTCGGTAAAAACCGCCGCAAACGCAATTTTCGGATTGCGCAGCGTATTGAAAAGCATCGTGCCACAACAGTTCGCATACCAGCGCAACACGCCTTTTGGAGACAGTGAAAAGACTGCCAATTGGCCAGTGCCCGCGTCGATCCGGATGTGGGCTGGTGTGGTTTGGTAGAGTTGGACAGGGCCATCTGGGATCGCTCGGTTCGGCGTAGCGAATGCCTCGGCTGCGCGGCAATCTCCGCAATAGCATTCAAGCCGATTGCCGTTTGTGGGGCTCACACCAACGAGCTTGCCGTTCACCGTGCCGCAAGAGCAGGCGAATGGCAAATCGACCCCAGTCATGCTGGTCTATGCCGCCTTGTTCTTGTTGGCAGCCTTTTTGCCAGCGGGCTTCGGCGTGTTGGCGTCGATGAATTCGAGCACAAGTGGGCGAATGTTGTTGCGCCAGCTTTTGCCAGCGAAGATGCCATAATGGCCTGCGCCCTCTTCGAGGTGGCTGGCTTTTTTCTCGTCAGGCAAGCCAGTGCACAAATCAAGAGCCGCAATGCATTGTCCGGGCGCAGAAATGTCGTCGTTAGATCCTTCAACCGTTTTCACTGCAACAGTCGTGATCTTGCCGATGTCCACGGCTTTGCCCGCGACCGTAAACTCGTTCTTGGCGATTTCACCGTTTTTGAAAATACGATCCACGGTGGACAGGTAAAACTCAGCCGTCATGTCCATAACGGCCAAGTACTCGTCATAGAATTTGTTGTGCTTGTCATGATCAGCTGCTTCACCGCGCGCAACGGAACTGATCTGATCGACAAAGGCCTTTTGGTGTTTTTCGCCGTTCATCGAGATGAATGAAGCCAGTTGCAACAAACCTGGATAGACCAGACGTCCAACGCCCGGGTATTTGAAGCCAACCCGCTGGATCATCGTTTCTTCAAGCTGGCCCATGGTGACGCGTCGGCCAAAGTCGGTAACGTCTGTCGCATTGGCATCCGGGTCAATCGGACCGCCAATCAGCGTGAGCGAGCGGGGCTGCGCTTTGGGGTCTTCTTCGGCAAGGTATGCTGTCGCCGCCAGTGTCAGCGGCGCAGGCTGGCATACGGCGATCACGTGGGTTTCAGGTCCCATGTGGCGCATGTAATCGACGAGGTAGAGGGTATAATCCTCGATATCGAACTTGCCGGCGCTGACGGGGATGTCGCGCGCATTGTGCCAGTCGGTGACATAAACTTCACAGTCGGGCAGAAGCGACATGACGGTTGAACGCAACAGGGTGGCATAGTGTCCCGACATCGGTGCAACCAACAGGACCTTGCGGTCTTTGGGTTTGCGGCCGTTGACATTGAAGTGGATCAGATCGCCAAAGGCACCGGGCACGCACATATCGATGCTGACAAGGTGGTCCTTGCCATCCTCGGCCGTCATCGATGGGATGCCCCAGTCAGGTTTTACCACCATCCGTTGGAAGGTGCGCTCGGTCACTTCACCCCATGCACGCATCCATGCCATGCCCGGGTTCGGGATCATCGAAAAAGCGGGATAGCTGCCGATGGCTTGCGCTGTTGCGCCCAACCATTGATTGGTGTTCCGCATGGTTTCCATCAAATCGTAGTTGATCATGTAGCGCATTGTGCACTCCTTGAACCGTTAGGGGCGGGCACACAAAAACCACGCCGGACAGACTGTCGCTTTGCCCCCTGAAACATGCGACCCTATAGTGGCATCAGTTGGGCCGGGCCCAATTGCTGCATGTGCAAAGACTACGAGGAAGAGGTTAATATGACAACCACGACGACGAAAAGCACAACAGATAGTGCTGTCTCGGGCGAAAACCTCGACAAATTGAACGCTAACCTCAAGAAAGTCGAAGAACTCACGCAGAGGTTGTCGCATGTTATGTCGCACCGCAGCATGCACAACGCGGCCCTCGACGGTCCGAATCAGGAATTGTTCACCAAGGCGGCCACGGCCTACTGGAGCGAGGCCCTTCGTGATCCGGCCAAAGTGTTGGAACACCAATTGCAGTTCTGGTCGAAATCGGTGACGCACTTCGTCGAGGCGCAGCAGGCGCTCGCAAGCGGCAAGCTGCAGGCCCCCAGTGATCCAGGACCCAAGGACCGTCGCTTTGCCAACCCTCTTTGGGACACGCACCCCTATTTCAACTTCGTCAAACAGCAGTATCTGATCAACGCGGCCGCCGTCGAACAGGCCATTGACGATGTCACCGATATGGACAGCAAGGAAAAGCAACGTCTCGCTTATTTCAGCCGCCAGATCCTCGATATGATGTCGCCGACCAATTTTCTCGCCACCAACCCCGATGCGCTGGAAAAGGCGGTCGAAACGGAAGGACAGTCGCTGGTCGACGGGCTGGAGAACCTGATTTCAGATCTGGAAACCAACAACGGTGCACTGATCGTCAAGCTTGCCGATGACAAGGCGTTCGAACTGGGCGGCAACATCGCCACAACGCCGGGCAAGGTCGTCTACCGCAACAAGATGATGGAGTTGATCCAGTACACACCCACCACAGAAAAGGTGCACAAGATCCCGCTTGTGCTGTTTCCGCCGTGGATCAACAAGTTCTACATTCTTGATCTCAAAGAGCAGAACAGCATGGTCAAATGGCTGGTTGATCAAGGCCACACGCTTTTTGTGGTTAGTTGGGTCAACCCGGATGGGGCATACGCTGATGTGGGTTTGGAAGACTACGTCGAAGAAGGTTACGTCCGCGCCATAACCGAGGCCAAAGCGATCACCGGGCAGAAGCAGGTGAATGCCATTGGCTACTGTATTGCTGGCACCACATTGTCGCTCACTCTAAGCCTGATGAAACAGCGCGGCGACAAGTCGGTCAAGTCCGCCACCCTTTTTACGGCCCTCACGGATTTCGGGGATCAGGGTGAATTTGCCCCTTTCCTTACCGATGATTTTATCGATGGGATCGAGGCGGAGACGGAAGATAAGGGCATTCTGCCCTCCATAATAATGGCGCGCACATTTACGTTCCTGCGCTCCAACGATCTGGTCTACACCCCGGCGATCAAGAGTTACATGATGGGGCAGACCCCTCCTGCTTTTGACCTGCTCTACTGGAACGGTGATGGGGCGAACCTGCCGGCCAAAATGGCGATGCAATATCTGCGTGGCCTTTGCCAGCGCAACGAACTGGCAAGCGGCGGTTTTGATCTGTTGGGCCATCATCTTGTTCTGGACGAGGTGGATGTCCCCCTGTGTGCAATAGCTTGTGAGACGGATCACATCGCACCCTGGAAAGACAGCTACCGCGGCGTGCAGCAGATGGGCAGCAAGGACAAGACATTCATCATGACGCAATCCGGGCACATCGCTGGGATCGTCAATCCGCCGACCAGGAACAAGTACGGACATTATACTAACACCGATCTCAACCTTGATCATAAGGAGTGGTTGGAAGCGGCCGAGTTCCATGAAGGGTCTTGGTGGCCGCGTTGGGGCGAGTGGCTAAAGAAGCGGGCAGGTGCTCAAGTTGCTGCACGTGATCCGGGTGATTCTGGCCGTCCAATTTTGTGTGATGCTCCCGGAACATACGTTGCCGTCAAGGCGAAGCCCTAGGGATGTGGGCTTTTTTGCCTGCATTTCCCTTCGGTTAACTTTTTTGCTGCGATGCAGCGAAAACACTTGAAATGCTGCAGCGCAGCATCTATGTTCTGTTTCAGGAATTAAGCAGTGGGTCCTCCCCCCACACCTGAACAAAGGACTGATACAATGGCTAAGACACAAGACATGAGCGCGATGTTCAAAGACGTTATGGGTTCTTTCCCCGTCGACACAGCTTCCATGGAAGACGCATTCAAAACAGCGACATCGCTGAACGAAAAACTGAGCTCGGTTGCGATCGACGCAGCAGAGAAATCCACCGAGATCTCCTCCAAGTGGACCAAAGAAACTCTGGCGAAAATCTCGGACATGTCCAAAGCGAAATCCGAGCCAGCTGACTACGCAAAAGCGATGACAGATTTCGCTTCGTCCTACGCCGAAGTAACTGCCGAGCACATGGCTGCTTTCGCTGAAGTTGCGAAAAAAGTTCAGATGGACACAGTTGAGCTGATGATGGCTGCTGGCAAAGACATGAGCGAAGACGCGTCTGCCGCCGTGAAAAAAGCCACAGGCGACATGACAGCAGCTGCTAAGAAAGCCGCCGCCAAGTAAGGCGACATCGAGATATCGCGCCAATTCTCCTCCCTGAACTGCGCGATGACTCCGGCGGGCTCCTTTACTGGGGTCCGCCTTTTTGTTTGTAGCGCACGGACCGATTACTGAACGGAATGCGGTCTGGCAAGTTGGCTACTGGGGTATACTGTGTGCCCTTTGTCGATGATCACATACCATCGGCTGCAGCTTTTTCCTGTTGAATGAGATGAACATCTCGCTGAGGGAAAGGAATCGAAATTCCTTCGGCATCAAAGCGTTCTTTTGCCTGCCCCGTCAGATCCCAGTAGACGATCCAATAATCATCAGATTTTGACCATGGCCGGCAGAAAATGTTGACGGAACTTTCGCCCAACTCACCAACAAATATCTCGGGTGTCGGGTCTTTCAGGCATTTAGGGTGCGCGGCCACGAGCTCTTTGAGAACCTCTATGGCCAGCGCTGTATTGTCGGAATACCCGACACCGAAAACCAGATCGATACGCCGTTCAGGAGATACGCTGACATTGGTAATGACATCGCCCCAGATCTTGGAGTTGGGAACAACAATAACCTGATTGTCGAAGGTACGAATTTGCGTCGACACAATAGACATTTCGTCAACAAAACCTGACGCTCCGCTGATCTCGATGTAGTCACCGGTGTCAAAGGGTTTGAGGATCATGATCATTAGACCGCTGGCCAGATTGCCGAGCGTATCCTGCAATGCGAAGCCGATAATGAATGAAAGGCCACCAAACACAGCAAACAAAGGGGTCACATTCACACCGAAAACCGCCAGAATAACCAATATGCCCAGCACGAACGTCGCCCAATAAACCGCATTGACGATAAAACGCTGAAGCAGTCGGGACAGGTTCGGGATGCGTGAAAGGCCACGACCTGCCGCACGCCGCAATACCCTAGCGGCAAAATACATACCCCAAAGTGCGAGTAAAAACCCCGCGATCTTAAGTAACAGACCCAACCCTCCTTCGGAGGAGGTCAACCAGTCGATTGCGAACTGAAACAGCGTCTTTGCATCAGTCGTGCGGACCGCTTCGAGACGGAGCGCGTTCAAATAGGTTTCATGGGCTTGGATGTCTTCTGGTGGTGCGCCTTTTACGCGCCATGCTTCGATGACGATCTCATAGCTATCTTGTACTTCTCGCTGCCGATCCAATGCGGTGGCCAATTCCGTACGCAACACTTCGCTGCGCGCGTTGCTTGCGACTTCCAGTTCCAGATTGAGTACCGCAGATTGCTCAAGCAGAATTTTGACATGGTCTTGCCACGCAGTTGCGAGGTCTGACAATTCATCAGTCGTCATCGGTACGGTGAGTAATTCAAGTTCAGCGGCGGTGGTCGTGACTGCGCTGGGATCAGGGGCGGAAAAGGCTGAAGCCGTTTGTTCCTGCGCGATCGCAACCGTTCCCAGCCAAAGCAAGGCGATGAACTGGCATATGGCGAAGGTATTCAAAGCGGCGCGAAGGGGCATTGGCATCTCTCGATTTGGCAGTATAGGTCATTCCGCGAGCGTAAGGTGCTCTTCCTGTATGTTTGAAGTACTTGGGCGCCATTCGCAAATATTCCGAGTATTCATTGCAGTATGAATGCGTGTTCGCTGATGACCTTTGGCTAACATTCGGACTGAACAGCCGAAAATCAGCGACGTCCACGCAAGCGAGATACTGATCGGCGGGTTGCAAGTGTCTTGTGAAATTGAGTGACCGGAGGGTCGAAGCAGCCACCTCCAAACGCATGAGTATGTCGCAACTTTTGGTTGGATAAATACAGGATCATCCGCAACCTTTCTTTTTCCCGCGCATGCGCCTAAGCTGCACTGCAGCACGCACGCTTGGGGAGAATAGCATCGTGACGGATAAGCCAGCACCACTCTTGATAAAACGCTATGCAAGCCGCCGTCTCTATAACACCGAGACGAGCGACTATGTGACGCTGGAGGATATCTCAGGATTTATCCGTGACGGCCGCGAAGTGCAGATCGTCGACCTAAAGACAGGGGACGACCTGACTCGCCAGTATCTGCTTCAGATCATTGCCGAGCATGAGAGCCGCGGCGAGAATGTGTTGCCGGTAGACGTACTCAACGATCTTGTACGCAGCTATATGGGTGGAGGCGCGACGGTTGTTCCTCAGTTCTTGCAAGCTTCCTTCGAGATGCTACGCGATGGACAGAGCAAGGTGATGGAGAATGTCACGGCCCTCAATCCTATGGCCAAGATGCCGGGATTTGAACTGATGCAGGCCCAGCAAGAGGCATTCATGAAGGCCATGACTGGCGGGTTGACGCCTGGTTGGACTGGCGGATCTGCCAAGGACGCGGCAGACGAAGAAGAGGCCGAGGATCTGGCGACCATCAAAAAGCAACTCGCCGAGTTGCAGGCCAAACTGTCCAAGCTATCCTGAGCGACAGGAACGGCGCACCAGGAAGTGCGCCTTACGGGGCCTTAACCTGCGTCCGGTATTCGTCGCGCATGATCCAGTCGAAATAGCGCGCCCGAAGCCCGGAGGCGACGGGGCCTGCCGCTCCGTTGGAAAAGTGCCGTTCGTCCACCTGTGCCACCGGGATCACACCGCCGCCGGACGACGACACGAATACTTCGTCCGCCTGCCAGAATTCTTCAAGGGGGAGGGGACGCGCTTCTGGCGTAAGGCCCGCCTCAACGCACATTTCAAGCACAGTGGCCCGCGTAATCCCGTGCAATACGCCGTGGTCTGAGGTGACCACACGATCCCCAAACACCGCAAAAACGTTGAATCCGGGTCCTTCGGTCACGTTGCCGTCGTGATCAAGCAAGAGGGTCGTTTCGAACCCTTTGTCCTTGGCCTCAAAAAGGCCTGAGGTGAAATCGCCCCAATGGTAGTTCTTAACCCGTGGATTCACGCTGTCTTCCGGGATCCGGCGTACAGATTTTGAGATCCAGACCGAGGTGCCCTTTGCGGCGGCATCGGGTTTGACGATGTGCACATACGGCACACACCATGCGTAAAAGTGGTTTGCACAGTCGCGCGGATCGCGGCTACCTGGCACAGGGTTGCGACCGCGGGCTGCGACCATAGCAACATATGAGTCCTGTAGTCCGCTCTTATGGACCATCTCGTGAAGGGCAGTGCAAATCCCTCCCCGATCTATCCCGATATCATAACGCCCCGCTGTAAGCGACGCGATGAAGCGGTTCACGTAGTCGTTCAACCGAAAGAAAGCACCCTGCCAGACGGGCACGACGTCATAAACAATGTCGCTGTGGGTCAGCCCCCAATCGGTCACGGGAATGGCCGCCTCTGCGATTGGAATGATCTTGCCGCCCATCCACGCGGCACCGCGAGTAAGGTCTGTCATTGGGGCAGGTTAGCGCTTGTGCTACCTGGAGCAAAGGGGGCTGTGTACCCACCACTGGCGTACCTCCCCCATGGTATTTGCGTTTTGAGAAAGTGGGTTCCTCAGGCCGCCTGAGGTTTGCGCGCTGTCTCCATTGCGGATAGCAGGACATCGGCGACAGCGTCCAAAGTGTGCACAGGCAAATGAACAGGCAGGCGCACGTCGCAAGCTCGCATCAGCATTTTGCGTGTCTGTGGCAATTCGGGTAGGTCAGGAATGAACTGCCAGTTCCAGAAGGCACGCGCGTTGTCTGGGCTTGCCCCAAAGACCTGAACTTTGACACCTCCCGCGGCGGCTGCATCCACAAACCCAGCAACTTGAGCGTCACTGAGGCCGATCAGGTTGAACTGGATGGAATCTGGCGCGCGCACTTCGCCCTCAAGCGGGACAGGGACGTGGATATGTGCACTGCGTTCCAGCAGAGCCGCCACGTAGTCGTGGTTGCGCCGTCCGTCCTCCACCCGGCGGGTGAGATCAGGCAATTGCGGGCGGATCACTGCCGCACTCAGGTTCGAAAGCCGCAGGTTGTAGAGGGGCAGCTGGTTTTGATGCGCAGCGAATGCATCTTGCAACACGCCGTGTTTCTTCCAGTTGTGCTCATACGCCCCGGACATAATGACGGCGCGCGCGGCTAGATCAGCGTCGTCTGTGATCATGATCCCGCCCTCACCGGCATTGATCATTTTGTAAGACTGGAAAGAAAAACAGCCGATTCTGCCGATGGTTCCGATCTTGTGTCCGTTCCATGTGGTGCCCAGCGAATGTGCGGCGTCTTCGATCACGGGGATGCCTGCGGCATCACACAGTTCCATGATCGCATCCATGTCCGATGTGTGGCCACGCATGTGGCTGACGATGACGGCTTTGACCGATGGCAGCTTGGCTGCGAAATCCACGATATCGATGCGGTAGTTCTCACCCACTTCGCACAGGACAGGCAGGCAATCGGCGTGCAGTACTGCCGAAGGAACGGCGGCAAAAGTGAATCCTGGGATCAGAACGCGGGAATCGCGCGGCAAATCCAGCGCTTTGAGGGACAGGAACAGCGCGGCCGAGCAGGAGGAGACGGCGAGCGCGAATTTGGACCCCATCAGTTCTGCTAACTCGTCTTCCAGCAAAGACACAGGCGCATCGCTGGGCGCTGTGTAGCGGAACAGGTCACCGGAGTTCAGGAGGCGATCAATCTCGACCCGTGCGGCTTCGGGGATGGATTCGGCACTGTGCATATCTGGCAGGGACATATTTCAATTTCCTTATGCTCAGTTTTCAGTTTATTAAAACTGTTGGCGAGAAAAAGAAATGGTTTTATGACATAGGCGGCGGGCTTGTGCCGGTTTGGTCAACAAATCAGGCAGAAACGCTAGAGGCCAAGACGGTCGCGCAAGGCATACCACGTCATCGCAAGCACCAGCAGCGGGCTGCGCAGCCGTGGCCCGCCAGGGAATGGAGTACTGGGAATCGCGGCCATTGTGTCAAAACCATTTGCCTGACCGCCAATCGCATCCGCCATCAGTTTGCCGGCATGGGTCGCCGTACCAACACCGTGGCCCGAGTAGCCTGAGGCTGACAATACGTTAGGCGCCACACGAGAGAGATGGGGCAGCCGTTTCATCGTGATCCCAAGAGTGCCACCCCACGCGTAGTCGATCGGCACATCCGTTAGGTGAGGGAAAATCTGCACCATCTGTTTGCGCACAAGGCCGGGGATATCCGTCGGAAAGCGGTAACCATAGCTTTCCCCGCCCCCGAACAGCAGCCGCTTGTCATGGCTGAGCCGAAAGTAGTTCACCACAAAACGGCTATCGGCCACGGCAATGTCCTGTGCCAATACACGCGCCGCGTCGTCTCCTAGGGGAGCGGTGGCAGCGACAAAGTTGTTGATGGGCATGACTCGACGCGCAACTGAGTGATCGAGGGTGCCGAGGTAACCGTTGCAGGCGAGGATCAGGTGGTCCGCCTCAACGACGCCGCCTGACGTGTGCACCTTCACGCGCGCGCCTTGTTCAATCCGCTCGACCGGGCTGCGTTCGAACAACTGCACTCCCTGTGCCTCTGCCGCGCTGGCAAGCCCAAGGGCATAGCGGAGGGGGTGTAAATGGCCTGCATCCCAATTCATGATCCCGCCGATATAGGCAGGCGAGGGGCAAAAGCTGTGCAACCCGTCTTTGTCCAGTACATCCATGTCATAGCCGTAGTGCTGTGACATGTGGGCTGCATGGGCATGCAATTCGTCCACTTCGCCGGTGTTTTCGCCCGCCCAAGCAATGCCGGGTCGCAAATAGCAGTCGATATCTTGGTCCGCGACCAAAGACTTTACAAGGGCCGTGGCCTCCTGACCCAAGGCCCAAAGGTCGCGGGCGCGCGCCATCCCAAGCATTTTCTCAAGGTATGGCTGCTCGACCCGCTGGCCCCAGCCCAACTGCCCTCCGTTGCGCCCCGAGGCGCCAAAGCCTGCACGATGCGCCTCCAGCACGACAACGTTGAAACCAGCCTGCGCGAGATGCAGTGCCGCGGACAGGCCAGTGTATCCAGCCCCGACAACACAAACATCGGCACGCGTGGCACCTTGCAAAGGGGCGCGTTCCGACGGAATGTCAGACGTCGCCGCATACCAGCTGTCCGGATAAGTGCCGACCTTGTCATTGGCATAGAGCAAATTCATCGCCGGGGTCCTCTGCTTCATCTCGCCAAATAGATTCTACCCACAGGGCAGGGTGGCCGCTTTAGACGTTTATCAGCAAATGCTCGCGTTCCCATGGTGAAATCACCTGTAGAAACTCGTCATATTCGGCGCGTTTGACGATGGAATAGACACGCGCAAATTCAGGACCCAAGACATCGTGCAATGGCGCGCAGTCATCAAACAAATCCAACGCCGATCCAAGAACACGAGGGATATCGCCATCCCCCTCATAGGCGTCGCCCTTAAACTGCGCACCGGGGCGCTTTTCTTCCATCAACCCAAGATATCCGCAAGCCAGCGAAGCCGCGATACCTAGGTAGGGGTTGCAGTCCATGCCTGCGATGCGGTTTTCAACTCGGCGCGCTTGTGGTGTGGACAGGGGCACGCGGATGCCCGTGGTGCGGTTGTCGCGCCCCCACGCGAGGTTGATCGGGGCGGCGTGATCTTTGACGTATCGGCGATAGCTGTTGACGTAGGGCGCCATCACCGCGAGCGCCGCAGGCATGTATGTCTGCATGCCCCCGATAAAGTGGAAAAACGCGTCCGTATCGCCCTCTTGAGGGCCAACAAAGATGTTCTTGCCCGTCTCCATATCGAGGATCGAGTGGTGGATATGCATGGCGCTTCCGGGTTCATCCTCGATCGGTTTGGCCATGAAGGTGGCGAAACAGTCGTGGCGCAAGGCCGCTTCGCGGATCAGGCGTTTGAAATAGAATACTTCATCCGCCAGCTTGACCGGATCGCCATGAAGCAGGTTGATCTCAAGCTGGCCTGCGCCGCCTTCCTGCGTGATGCCGTCGATTTCGAACCCTTGGGCCTCAGCAAAATCGTAAATGTCGTCGATCACGGGGCCGAACTCGTCTACCGCCGTCATTGAATAAGCTTGCCGTGCAGCAGCAGGGCGGCCCGAACGACCCGTCATCGGTTTGATCTCCTGTGCCGGGTCCAGATTGCGGGCGATCAGAAAGAATTCCATCTCCGGCGCCACAATCGGTTTCCAGCCCTGATCGTGATACAGTTGCACAACCCGTTTCAAAACATTGCGCGGAGAGAACGGCACTGGCACGTCTTTGCGATCATAGGCGTCGTGGATCACCTGTAGCGTCCAGTCACCTGTCCATGGCGCGGCCGTTGCCGTGCTCATATCCGGCTTCAGGATCATGTCCTTTTCGATGAACCCGTCCTCGTCCGCAGCCTCACCCCATCCGCCGGTGATGGTCTGGTAAAAGATGCTATCGGGCAGGTGAAAATAGTCCTGCTTGGCGAACTTGCTGGCTGGTACCGCTTTGCCGCGGGCAATTCCTGGCAGGTCAGAGATGACGCATTCCACCTCATCCAGCCGCTTGCCCTCAAGATAGAGGCGGGCAGCTTCTGGCAGGTCGGTCAGTTTTGGCTCGCTCATGCGATCCTCTTTTCCTTGAAAAACAGCGCAAACATGTCTGCAAGTTGTGCGCTGTGAGTAGGGGTATCGATTGCGTCAATGGCGGCCTGTCGTATTGGCTCGGGGACAACGCCCGGGGCACGCACATCCAGCAATCCTTTGAGATAGGTACGGTCGATTTCGGGATGTGGCTGGATCGTGAATACCCGGTCGCCATAAAGAAGGGCAGCATTCTCGCAAAACTCTGTTGAGGAAACGACCTCCGCCGTCTCGGGGCGTTCTGTAACCTGATCCTGATGCCACGCGTTCAGTGTCACGTCGGTCCCGTTCACTAGATAGCGTTGCGCACCAATAGACCAACCCCCTGCGAATTTTTCGACTTTGCCACCAAGAGCTTGCGCGATGATCTGGTGGCCAAAACAAACACCAATCATAGGAAGACCAGCGGCATAGATATCGCGGATCAGTGCCTCCAATGGTGCGATCCACGGCAGATCTTCGTAGGCACCGAATTTCGATCCCGTAATCAGCCACCCGTCGGCCGCGTCAACGCTATCTGGAAAGACGTTGTCGACCACCGCATAGTGTTCGAAGGTCAAACCCTGTCCGCTCAGAAAACGCTCAAAAATCTCGGGGTAGTTGCCGTTTTCGCCAATCAGGTCGTCGGGCACATGGCCTGTTTGCAGAATGCCGATTTTCATGGATCACCTTGGGCTTACACCGCGTTGATAATGCAGCCCCTAAACGGTGTCGAGGTAGATTTCTGTCTGCTCTTCCACACTGAGTTCGCTCATGTCGCGTATCTCTTGCCGCTTTGTCATGACCATGTTGCGGATCAGTTCCGGGTCGAAAATGCGCTCAGTCTGTTTGTCCGTTTCAAAGGCATCGATGGCCGCGCCCCACGTCATTGGGACACTTGGCAAGTCTTGCTCATAGGCGTTGCCGGTGATGGGCGCAGGCGGATCAATCGCATCTTCGATCCCGTTCAAGGCCGCACCCAGGACGGCGGCGATGGACAGATATGGGTTTACGTCGCCGCCAGCCAAACGGTGCTCAATACGGCGCGCCGCAGGTGGGCCAGATGGAATGCGGATCGCCGCTGTGCGGTTCTCATAGGCCCACGCGATCCCTGTGGGCGCATGTGCGCCGGGCACGAACCGTGCATAGGAATTGGCGTGAGGCGTAAAGATAAGCGTCGATCCGGGCATGCCTGCAAGACAACCCTGCACAGCATGTCGCAACATCGCGCTGCCTGTGGCGGAGCCATCATCAAAGACATTCCGACCTTGTTCATCCAGCACCGAAAAATGCATGTGCAATCCGTTGCCCGCATAGTCTGTGTAAGGTTTGGCCATGAAAGACGCAGCAAACCCATGCCGCCGCGCCAGTCCCTTCACCAACATCTTGAACAGCCAGGCATCATCGGCCGCCTTCAATGCATCTGCACCGTGCATCAGATTGATTTCAAACTGGCCCAGACCGGCCTCGGAAATCGAGGTGTCTGCTGGGATATCCATTGCCTCGCAAGCATCATAAAGCTCGGAGAAAAAGGCGTCGAACTGGTCAAGCGCGCGCAATGAAAGAATCTCACCTGCGATACGACGCTTGCCAGAGCGAGGCGAAGGCGGCACCCGCAGCCGTTGGCCTGCGTCATCGATCAGAAAGAATTCAAGTTCCACCGCAACAACGGGTGTAAGGCCTTTGTCTTTGAAACGCTTTTGGACAGCGGCCAAGGCGTGGCGGGGATCTCCCATAAAGGGGCGGCCATCCTCGTGATACATCCAGATCGGCAACAAGCCCGACGGCGTATCAAGCCAAGGCATCGGCATAAAGCCTCGTTCGGTTGGGCGTAGAACACCGTCACGATCACCAGATTCCAGCACCAACGGGCTGCCCTCAATGTCTTCCCCCCAAATGTCGAGGTTCAGCACAGACATTGGAAATCGGGTGCCCTCACTGGACACCTTGTCTGCAAAGCGCACGGGCATCCGCTTGCCCCGTGCCACGCCATTGAGGTCAGACGCTGCCACCCGGATTGTGCGGATGTGGGGGTTTTCGATCAGCCAGTCGTGCATGGGTCATCTTCTCTGATTTTAAAAATCCTCCCCGAAGGGCCGGTATCGACCAGTCTAACGGATGAGGTTGGGGCGCACCCGTAGTTTCTGGTGGCTGTTGGCCGGAAGGTGGCGGTTCAGGCGCCCGTTGATCAGGCCGAACCCTGCAATAATCACCAGCGTGAGCATGATGAAATACATTGCTAGGATCGGGTATGGCACAAACGGGTTGAACGTCTTGTCCGCAAAGTAGCTCGCGTAATAGAGTGCATCGCCTCGTTGCTGCCAGGCCGGAAAACCGGAGAAGTACACAAGCGTTGTGGCGTGGAACAGGAAGATTGCCTCGTTGGTGTAGGCAGGCCACGCAAGCCGCAACATGGTAGGAAAGATGACCCGGCGAAACCGCAGCCACCCGGAAAGTCCATAAGCGTCCGCAGCCTCGACCTCGCCCTTGGGGATGGATTGCAATGCACCGTAGAAAATCTGTGCGGAATAGGCAGCCGTGTTGAGAAACAGCACGATCAACGCACCGAGCCATGCGGCCGTGAAAGGCGAAAAGACGGGGTAGACGCCCTTGAGGCTCAGGAACAGGAAGTAGGCAAAAAAGAACTGGATAAAGAGCGGCGAGCCCCGGAACAGAAAGATGAACCATTCGGCGGGCAGGCGCAGCCACGGGTTTGACTGTCCCTTGGCCAGCGCAATGGCAATGGCGAGGAAGAACCCGATCCCAAGCGCCATGATCCCGAAATAGACATTCCAGATCATGCCCGACCCGATCAGTGTGAACTGTTCGCACAAGGTAAAGTCACTGCGCGGTAGCAGGCGTTCGCCAAGGCCGACGGAACGCAAGGCATAAGCCTGGATGGTTTCAATGCACGACATCAGGCAGCCGCCTTACGTTGTGCTTCACCGCCCGATGTGGCCTGACCGCGTGTCAGGCGCGCCATGATCCGACCAAGGATCTTTTCCGAGCCCCACGTCATGAACAGATAGAAAATCAGCAGAGCGAGAAAATACCACATGCGCCAGTCACCATGGGGGTAATCTGTAAACTGTGGAGTTTTTGTACCGCCCAACTCGCGGGCCCAATAGACAACGTCTTCGATGCCTAAGAGGAACAGAAGCGGAGTCGCCTTGATCAGAACCTGCCAAAGGTTGGAGAGGCCGGGTAGGGCGTAGACCCACATCTGTGGCACCAGCACCCGCCAGAAGGTCTGGCGCGGGCTCATGCCATAGGCCTCTGCAGTTTCCAGCTGGGCCCGAGGTACGGCGCGCATGGCGCCAAAGATGACGTTGGCGGCAAACGCGCCGAATACCAGAGCGAAGGTGATGACTGCCAACCCGAACGCATAGGTCTGATGGACGACCTGAGGCGCCGTGCCCAAGGGCAGTTTGGCCTGTGGGCACACGAGGAAATCGTTGCCTTGTCGGATGGGATCGGTCCAGTCCGGACACAGGACCTGATGGCGCAACCATTCAAAGCCCTGATCCAGTGCAATCACAAAGAACAGGAAGAACGCGATGTCGGGTACGCCGCGCACGATGGCGATGTAGCCCTTGCCGAACCATGACAGTGGCGCAATGGACGACCGCGCCGCCATCGCCCCGCCAAAGCCAAAGGCGAGCGCCACGGGTGCGGTCACGGCCAGAATGCCAAGTACTTTCAGGAAACTGTAGTAGAACGAGAAATGCACACCCGTCGTCAGGTAGCAGGTCAGCCACTGTAACGTGGCGAGCGTCTCCGGGTCAGTGCAATAAGAAAACATCTGGATCAAACGAATGGGCGGGGTCAGGCCCCGCCCATCTCTTTTCATTAATACTGCGCGGTTTCTTCACCGAACCACTTGACCAGCAGTTCGTTCAGCGACCCGTCCGCCTTCATCTCCGTGATGATTGCGTCGAACTTTTCCTTCAGCTCTGTGTCGGATTCACGCAGGCCCATGCCCACACCGCCACCAAGGGGAACGTCGGGGCCAACAAACATCAACTCACCACCGGCCGCTTCAACGAGAGGTGCGAGGTAGTCGCGGTCAGCAAATACGGCGTCCGCTTCACCGTTGCGCACGGCGGCGACGGTTTCTTCCGGTGTGGCGAATTCGACCAGTGTCGCACCGCTTTCGGCAATGTAACCAGCTTGAATGGTCGCCGTTTGCGCGGCCACAACGCCACCATCAAGGTCCACACCTTCGGCTGCTGCCACATAGGCAGAAGCGGTGGGTGGGAAGTAGTCCTGGGTGAAGTCGATGACTTCGTCGCGCTCATCCGTGATGCTCATGCCGGCCATGATCGTGTCGTAGTTAGACGACACGAGGTTGGGGATGATGCTGTCCCAGTCGTTCTTGACCCATTCGCAGGTCAGTTCGGCACGTGCGCAGAGCTCGTCGCCAAGATCGCGTTCGAACCCGTCGACTTCGCCGGCATCGTTGATGAAGTTGTAGGGGGGGTAGGCGCCTTCGGTGCCCATGCGCACGACGGAATGGCCGTCTGCCATGGCGAAAGTGGCCGTCATGGCCGCCAATGTGGTGCCAAGAAGAAGAGATTTCATGAGTGATTACTCCCGTTTTTGATTTTAGTTACGCAGCGTGGGTCGCAGAGAGAAACCCGCGCAGGCGTTCGGATTTGGGTGTGCCAAACAGATCCTTTGGCGCCCCTTGTTCTTCGATAAGGCCCTGATGCAGGAACACGACGTGGTCAGAAACGTCGGCGGCCAGTTTCATGTCATGGGTGACGATCAGCATGGTGCGGCCCTCGCTCGCAAGGTCCTTGATCACGCGCACGACTTCCTGTTCCAATTCAGGATCGAGCGCAGATGTCGGTTCGTCAAACAGCAGGGCTTCTGGCTCCATGCACAGCGCCCGGGCGATGGCGGCCCGCTGTTGCTGGCCCCCAGAAAGCTGTGCGGGGTAGACGTCGCATTTGTCGCCAATGCCCACCTTGTCCAAATAGGCACGCGCAGACTTTTCGACCTCTGCCGGGTCCCGGCGCAACACGGTGACCGGCGCTTCCATCACGTTTTGGAGGATACTCATATGGGCCCACAGATTGAACTGCTGGAACACCATGGACAGGTTGGTGCGAATGCGTAGGACCTGTTTTGGGTCGGACGGGCGGCGGCCATGGGCCTGTCCCGTCCACGAGACCGGTTCGCCCTTGAAGAGCACATCACCTTGTTGGCAATCCTCAAGCAGGTTGCAACACCGCAGCAACGTAGATTTGCCGGAACCTGACGAGCCAATGAGCGACACAACGTCGCCGCGGTTGGCTGTGATATCGACACCCTTCAGCACTTCAAGAGACCCATAGGCCTTGTGAAGATTACGGATTTCGATGACGGGCGGGTTGGTCAATGGGCAGGCTCTGGTTGGACAGTCATCGGGTACAGGGAAGCAAATTGCGGTGCATGTCCACCCTCAAAGTGAACGATATCGACCGCAACTGCCCAATTTGACGTAGGGTGATGACGTTTTGGTCAGGGCAATGGGGGGATTGGGAGGGCGCGATAAGACTCTTGCGGAATTTGTGCCAACCCTTTGAGCATGAGGATATCGCGGTCCTCGGCAGACAGACCATCAATGGCGCGGGTCACTGCGGCGGCAATGGGCTTGGGGTCGGCCGTGCGGCTGGTGATGAAGGGCAGTCCGGGGGTCGGTTCGGTACGAGTGAACGCCTCGAGGTCGGCAAAAACCTGAGGTTCGGCATAATCCCACATAAGGTAGGTGATCGCGTCAATCGCCGCATAATCGGCGTGACCCGCTAAAACCGCGCGGGCCGAGGCCAGATGGGCCCCGGTCTGCATCGTTTCGACTGGACCCAAACCGAGATCTGCCAGATAGGCGACAGGTGCCGCCCATCCAGACTGCGACAGGGGTTCATTGAAGGCAATGGTTCCGCCGTGGACCAAGTCACGAAGGTTACGGGTCTCGCCCCTCCGACGCACAAGATAGCTGTAGTAGTACCCCTTCGGGCAGTCTCGCAGTCCGTAGTCTGGGGTGCCCACCAGATTGACCTGATCGAAAAGGCGTGCGCGGTATGGCAGCCCACAGGTCTGCGCCAACACAAGGTCCAACGATTGCCACGCCGTCCATGGATCAATGGAGCGGTCAATGTTTTTGGGCCCTGCACCCAAGTCATCGCGGATTGCAGCCCAAAGCCGGTCATAGGCCGATGCAGCGTGCGGCATGTCATACATGCCGAGAAATGCGATCACCTTGACACGCGTTGACGGGCGCGGGCGCTGTCGGGATCTGAGATACCAAGAAGGTTCGCGACGAGGCGCAAAAGCGCGTCTTCTTCCTTGGCGCGTTTTCCGTCAGCCAGCACGACTTTCCACAACGCTTCGATCACGCCAAGACGGTCGTCGTAAGCAACCGCATCCTTGATCGCGCGGGTAAAGCGAACTGTGTCGGGCGCGGCGGTTTCCATTGCTTCGGCCTCGGTGCGCAAGGCTGTGGCATCAGCTTGGGAAAGCGCATAACGATCCTGCGTGATCTGTTCGATCAGCGCGGTTTCGTCACTGCTGTAGTGGTTGTCTGACCGCGCGACACGTACCAGCAAGGCCGTGAGGGCCAGACGGGCATCCGCGTCGGTGATAGGGTCGGGCTGCGGTTGGATAAGTCTGTTGAGAAGATCTTGGAACATGAGTTGCATATACGCACGGTCGCCTGATTAGCCAAGCGCGCGCGACTTAATCGCCGCACTGTCTTCGGGGGTGATACCTATGGCGGCCTCAATCTGGTGCAACATGGCCTCTTCGATGTCGGCGTGTTCCTCGTCAGCCAGCAGGACCTGCCACATGCAGCGCGCCAGCATAAGGCGATCATCGTAAGGCACTGTTTCCCGCAGAATCTCAGCGTATTCAGGTGTTCCGGGCGCATGCCGTTCCAGCGCTTCGCAGGTGGCGCGCAATTTGGCAGCCTCCAACGGTTTTAAACCAAAGGTCTGTGACAGAATTTTGTCGATGGCTCCAACCTCAGCTGCCCGATAATCCCGGTCGGCCATCGCAATGCGCATCAAGAGTGCCCCGAGCGCGAGTTGCGGGGTGGGTTCTGGCAGAGTTGGCGTTTCCTTTGGCCGCTTGGGAAACAGGCGTTCGAACATGGGCCGGGCTCCTCACTTTAACGTGTCAAAGCGAGTTTTCAGTGTTGTGGCCTCGCTCGCAAGTCCAAAGGGAGGGCGAATGACAAAGAGGCCGGAGCCGACCATGCCGTGACCCGGTCGCGCGGGTGGAAAACGTACTTCGCTGCGCAAGGCCTCTGGGTGGTTGTTTTCCAATATTTTCAGCATATTATGGTGCGCACCTGATGTCAGAATCGGGTACCACAAGGCGATGATGCCGACGTTCCAAGCCCGGTCGTATTTTTTGATGTGGTTTGGAATGGTTTGATAGTCGTCCTTGATCTCAAAGCTGGGATCGATCAGCATGAGACCCCGACGCGGCGTTGGGGGCAGCATCGAATGGGCCATGGCAAAGCCGTCTGTCTTGCGGCAGGTGGCCGTGGGCAGGGCCAGTTCGAGGTTCAGATGCTCTGTGGGGTGCAGTTCGGCGAGCGTGATTGTGTCGTTTTCTCGCAGCATCTGAACAGCTATGAGAGGCGAACCTGGATAGGCGGTTTCGCCATGTGTTCCGGTGGTTTGCGCGAGCGAACGCATGTAGGGGTGATTGTCGGCAAACCACGCCTTGGCGCGCGTGATCCCTTGGGCCGCTTCGCCGGTTTTCAGCGCTTCATCCGCGCTCAGATCATAAAGCGCGCGGCCAGCATGGGTTTCGATGTAACTGAGCGGTTTGTCCTTGCGCGTGAGGTAGCCGATCATCCACGCCAAGAGGCTGTGCTTGTGCACGTCTGCAAGGTTTCCGGCGTGGTAGATGTGCTGATAGCTGAGCATGGGATGCGGTGTAGCGGATTGGACCGCACGCGCAACGGTTAACGGCATGTGGCGCACGCGCTTCGGCGAAGCGTGGGTTAACGCCTGTGGAATAGGGCCGAAAGGTCATACACGGGCCGTACACCGCGCGTGCACAACCTGTGCACCGCTGATGCACCGCAGGTAAGGTTAACACTGCGTGCGGTCGACAGGGTTAATGAAGCGTGAAGGTCTCAGACGCATAAGGCCCAAAGCGGACGTTTGGTGATAAAGCAGCTTCTGGCACGCCCCGCAGCGAAAGGCGGGGATGAGTCCAAAGTGACGGTCTGACAACGGAGAACAGCCGCGCATCGACGGGCCGCGGGATGGCGACGACACGCTCATTCCCGAGCGGTTTATGGATCAAGGATATCAAGACGCGGGCCTATCGCGTCAAGGTTCGCCAAATCGCCGTGCCGGGGGGCGGCCCGGCGATGCGCGGCGGCCTACGGCCTTGATCCCGCGCATGGGTTTCGCTGGGGCGCCGTTCACTTGATTAGTGTGCACGTTCAGCGAAGGTCTCGATTGTGCCCAAAGGCACTGATGCGGCGGTTCGTTCCAATGACGGCTTTGTGAAACCGGCTCTCGTATCCGCGCTTATCTGTGTATATCTACAGAGGTAAAGGTAGGTTCGATCGAAAGATGGTGTTCAAAACTACGCTTGGGGAGCATGCATCAAAGCTCGTTGAAGATGCAGACTTGCGGATCGACGGGATGCTAATGCAGCGTTGGTCTCCCCCGGTTCGAAATGAAGCGCAACTCCTAGCTGAGGTTCAAAAAGACAAGAAGGCGCTTGATACTGAACGCCTTCTTAGACAACTACGCAAAGTAGATGTGCCAAGTGTCGAAATCCATAGCAGTCTTCAAGGAACGTTTTCGCTTGCGGCGGTTGGTACCGTAACTAATCACTTCCGGCACAGAGGTATTAAAACATCTTTGGTCATACACCCAGTCCCATCAACTGTTTCGGAAGGCCAGAACACAATCACTTCGATAAGGCTTGCTGACAGTCATACTGCCAAGCTTGATTGGCCTAACCTAGCCAAAGACCCAGACAGTTTCGGCATCCTGCGTGAACTCGAAGATGCAGTATTGAGGCTACGAAGGGAAATCGAAGGCATAAATGACCCCCATGTGGCAGACTCTCGCGTAAGAACTTCAAAGGCATTTCTAGAATCGCTTTCGGCCTTTCTGGATGATGATGGGGGGCTAGGCCCAGATCAGGTTCCCGACGCAATTCTCCAAAATCTCAAAGAAAATCTATTGCAAGTCAATTGGTCGAGTGTTTCAACACATGCTCAAAAGTGGGCAGATACTATTATCAAGTTCATAGACAAGTTATTTGGATAGAAACCTTCGAATAGTCTCCCTTTGAGTAATTGCCATTGGCGCAGCCGCAGCGAAAGTCAGCTTCGTCCCGCCATACGGCAGTTCGCTTGCGACATGGAGAATGGCCGCTTCTGGCCGCTTGATAGGTCCCGACTCTAACGCCACCACGCAAAACCGAGCGGCAACTTTGCGACAGCGCCTGCGTCTCACAAGAGAAGTGTCCAGACGAGTCCCGGTGGTTTCGACCCGGTATTGGGCGTCTCACTCTGGCACGCCAATCCGAGGTATCCGTCCCAGCTGTCCGCACGTCGATTCTGCCGCGATGCGGAGATACTGCGCCCGTGCGTGCGCGGGGCGGTGATTTACACCATCACCAATTCGTCTTCGCCTTCCGCACCTTCAAAGGCGCGCACGGCCTCTGCTTCGCGCTCGATCATCTCGAGCGACTCTTCCGCCGACAGGAACAGGTTTTCGATCGTGCCCTCGTCCGGGATCGATGACATTTCTTCGCTCATGGCCACCACAGGCATATCCAAATCGTTTTCGAAGACATCCAGTTTGACGTTTTCGTCGCCGATGTTCACCACCATCTCATACGCCGTGTTCAAATCGCCGCCCTCGAAGCGGACATTATAGACGCCAGCGTCCAGGGCGAGCGAATACCCACCTGAGTCCCATGTCGATGTTGTGTAGACGTCTTCACCCTGCCATGCGGTGATGTGGACACCGCCCTGACCTTCGCCGATGTCGTAGAAATCATCATTGTCGGCATCGTCGATCACGACCCCTGTCAGATAGGTTTGGTCGTCATTCGAGAACTTTTCTGTCACGACCATGGCGGTAGGGTAGGTCGGGCCCGGATAGGACCACTCGCCCCAATCGACACCGATGCCTGCCACAGTATGGCTGTCTTGCAGCATTCCAAACTGGTGGCCGTCGGATTCCCACAGACCTGCGTGGCTTTCATCAATCCAGCTTTGTTCATCCGACACCGAAGCCGCGCTTGTCCACCGGGCCGAGATGTTTTCCCAAACGCCACGACCTGACCAACCTTCATCCTGTGCGCGATCCGTCGGGCCATCCCCATCAGGATTGGTGTGGGCAAAAAAGTCGCGATCGAGCATGTCCGCGGAATGGTTGTCTGCGGTGGCTGACAGGATCGGATGGACAGCGAGCGCCTGCTTTGGTGCGGTTGACACGCCGGAATCTACCGCGTCGCCGGTGCGTATCTCTTCTGCTTCGGGGTCGAGGCGGGCCCGGTTCACGAGTTCGAGCATGTATTGTTCCTGCGCCGTCAGACCCGCCCAATCCAGATCATAGGCACTATCGGGCAGATCAGGCGCGTCTGACGAAACCGGCGCTTCAGCGACAGGTGTGGGTGGCGGATTACTTGCTGCAGGAGGATCTTCCTCTGGAGGGGTATCGTCGCTCTCGTCCGAGACCGCGGGCACCGGATCAGTTTCGATTGGGTTTTGCGCCGGTGCAGTGGTGGCGGAACTACTGCCGCCTCTACCCGCTGCGGCCAAGGCACCGCCGCCGAACAAGACAAGGATCAGGTTCAAAATGGGTGGCATCTGCGATTTCTCCTGCAGCCAAAGACCAATTTGACACTCGAAAGAGGTATCGAGCGTTAACCATGTAAAAGCCTGAATTCAGGCTCAATTAGGGCGATTTGTATCGAACTTGGTTAAAGGTTTTCAGCTGCGCAACACTTGTTTCGCTCTGGTGTTTTTTTCTGTTTTGTGCTCCAATTGGCTGAAATTAAGCGCAAAAAGGAGTGGAATTCCGCCGGTGTACGGCAAGTTTCCGCGTGATTTTTCTATGTTCCTGTCGCCGGGACGCAATCGGAAATTCGCTTTGATCTGCCCTATCATGCGAAGCTTGGTCAACGCAGAGAGTGGTAGTCTGTTTTCAGACAGGTATTGGGATGTGCGTCAGCGCTTTTCTCCGAGGATGCTGTCCGAGTTATGCACAACAGATCATCCTGCTTGGCCCGCTCGAAGGGATATCAGCGCGAGCTGCTCGGTCTGCGTTTTTTTCCCATGCGCCAGGTGAGGTAGGCCACCCGCGCGGTTGCAGTCAGCACGAGGATACTCAGACAAATCTTGGTGATCAGTTCCATCGTGCCGTTGATCAGTGCCGCATGTGCAACCGTGGTGATTGCTATGATCACGGCCAACCCCACATGCACGCGCCGCCAAGTCAGGGGCCGCACATTCATCCGGCGGCGCAAGATGGCCACCAGCGCAGCGCCGAATACCGCCCACATGGCGATCACGCCCCAGTGCGAAAAAGGGGTGGGTGAAGCGAACAACAGAGCGTCCATTACGTCTGGCGGACTGGTCAGCCAGAGCCCGGCGATATGCCCAACAACGGCCAGAAACAGGACCCCCCCGATCGCGCGGTGTACCTTGCGGCTGCGCGACATCCCCGACGCAGGCAGATCACCTGCAGCCAGCAGTGGCTGTATCAGCAAAAGCCCCATGGCCAGAATCCCGGCAAAGCCCGAGGCGATGTAGATACCGCTGCGCCATTGCAGTTGTGGGCTGAAACCGGCCGCCACAAGTGGGGCGCTAAGGGCAAGCGCCAGCGCGATCCAGATCAGGGCTGTACGCATGGGCGAACTTTCAGGATTAAACGTCAATCAGACGGGTTGCAGCACAAATTCGACGTGCAGCGTGGTGTCGGACGATTTTCTCAATAAAGGACGCAGGAACACGGTTTGGAAGCCGGCTGTCCCGTATTCATTGTCATAGCCCAGATGCCCGTGCGCCTGCCCAAAGGCGGGCACGATCTGCGGCATGTCCATCCGAAAGATCCCGTCGGCATCCGTCAGTGTAGCCCCGTGGCTGTGCTTGTCGCGTTCATGTCCTTCGGTGGTGTGTGCCCACATCTGGATGCGCATGCCCGGCAAGGGCGCGCCATCACCGGCGCGGCGCACGCTGCCTGTCATCAGGAATCCACCGCCGCCTATGCGATCCACGATCGGAGCGCCGGGGCGGTAGTTGTTTGCTCCGCCGCGCATCGTCGGGGTTACTTTGACGCTTGCGGCGGCCGCCGGCAGCAGCCCGGTAGCGGGGGTCAGCAATGCAGCGGCCCCGGTGGCAAGCATGGTGCGGCGGGCAATCGAGGGGGTGGTCATGGACGTGTCTCCTCTGAAAGGTTCAGACAAAAGGTAAGGCCATGACGCACACGATAAACCGCTATGACGGCTTCGTGAAGGGGGGGGGCGGCGGTTGGGGTCAGACCAGTCGGGACACGTCCTTGGCTGCGCGCACGAAATCTTCGAACAATGGGTGCGGGGCGAAGGGTTTTGATTTCAGTTCCGGGTGGAACTGCACGCCGATGAACCATGGGTGATCCGGCCATTCGACAATCTCGGGCAAGCGCCCATCCGGGGACATGCCCGAAAACTTCAGCCCAGCCTTTTCCAGTTGGTCGCGGTATTTGATGTCCACCTCGTAGCGGTGGCGATGGCGTTCGTCGATGTTGGTCGTGCGATAGGCGTTTGCCGCGCGGCTGCCTTCGGTAAGGACCGCATCATAGGCCCCAAGTCGCATGGTGCCGCCCTTGTCGTCGCCCACTTTGCGTTCGACCTTGTGATTGCCCTGCACCCATTCCTTGAGGTGATAAACGACGGGTTCGAAACGCTTTTTCCCAGCCTCGTGGTCAAATTCTTCGGAACCGGCGGTTTTGAGGCCTGCCACGTTGCGCGCGGCCTCAATCACGGCCATCTGCATGCCCAGACAGATGCCTAGGTAAGGCACATTGCGGGTGCGGGCGAATTCGGCGGCCTTGATTTTACCTTCGGTACCGCGTTCGCCAAATCCGCCGGGCACGAGGATGGCGTGGAACCCTTCGAGATGGGGCGCGGGGTCTTCGCGGTCGAACAGTTCGGCGTCTACCCAATCCACCTTGACCCGGACACGGTTGGCCATGCCACCGTGGGTCAGCGCCTCGGCAATGGACTTATAGGCGTCTTCAAGCTGAGTGTATTTGCCGACGATGGCGACATTCACCACACCTTCGGCGTTGTGGATGCGGTCGCTGACGTCTTCCCACTTTGTCAGGTCGGGTTTTGGGGCAGGTGAGATTTGGAACGCGTCCAACACTGCCTGATCCATGCCTTCGCGGTGATAGGCGAGGGGGGCATCGTAGATGGTGTCGAGGTCTTGGGCCGCGATCACCGACTCGGGGCGCACGTTGCAGAACAGGGCCAGCTTCTCGCGTTCTTTGACCGGGATCGGCCCTTCGGAGCGGCAGACAAGAATGTCAGGCGCAATCCCGATGGAACGCAGTTCTTTGACGGAGTGCTGGGTGGGTTTTGTTTTCAGCTCCCCAGAGGCTTTGATGAAAGGCAGGAGCGTGAGGTGCATGAAGATGCACTGGCCGCGCGGCTTGTCCTGAGAGAACTGGCGGATCGCTTCAAAGAAGGGCAACCCTTCAATGTCGCCCACGGTGCCGCCGATCTCGCAGAGCATGAAATCGACTTCGTCGTCCCCAACCCCGATGAAATCTTTGATTTCGTTTGTCACATGCGGGATCACCTGGATGGTTTTGCCGAGGTAGTCGCCGCGCCGTTCCTTTTCCAAGACGTTTGAATAGATGCGCCCCGAAGACACGGAATCGGTTTTGCGGGCCGCAACGCCGGTGAAACGTTCGTAGTGTCCAAGGTCGAGGTCGGTTTCGGCACCATCATCGGTGACAAACACCTCGCCATGTTCAAAGGGCGACATCGTGCCGGGATCGACGTTCAGATAGGGGTCCAATTTGCGTAGGCGAACCGAGAAACCGCGCGCCTGCAGCAATGCTCCAAGAGCCGCTGATGCGAGACCTTTTCCAAGGGATGAAACAACACCGCCGGTGATGAAAATATAGCGCGCCATATGGTGGGGTCTCCCGTGGTTCTTGTTTGGCAAAAGGCCATTTGCGGGAGGCTTAAAAAAGCGTTCCCCACGGGACCTCAGTATATAAGGATTCGGGTCTTGGGGGCAAGACATGCGCTACATGATGTTGTAGCGCGTTGTTTGCCCTCAAGATTTCGTTAGTCGGCGCTGGGTACCAGCGGTGCATCATCGCCTGATGTGGGTGGCAAGAGGTCGCCACCGGGCGGTACCAGATCGTCGGCTGGTGCGTTTTGCGCAGGTGGCGTGATGCCCAGCTGGTCTATGACGGAGGTCCCGGCCGCTTTTTGCGCCGCGATGATTGTAAGCGTGATCGATGTGATGATGAACGCTATGGCCAAAATCCATGTCACTTTGCCCAGAGCCGTGCCCGCAGGCCGTCCGGTGGCTGCACCACCGCCGCCGCCCATGCCCAGACCGCCGCCTTCGGAGCGCTGCATCAGCACCACGGCAATCAGGCCGAGCGCGAGGAACAGGTGGACGATAAGAACGACGTTTTCCATAGAGGGGGATCAAGGCCTTTGCTGCGCGATTGGGGGTATCTATGCAGAAATGCAGTGCCCCGCAAGTCGCCTTTCGCGCCAATGTGACGACGTGACGACCGGGCGGCACATCTGGGGGTGGATTTCCGCAACAACAGCGCGCAGAGTTGACCCATGCCCCATGATCATTCAGACTACGACCACCCTCATTCTTTGTTACCATCGGACCCTGCGCTGCGGGTCAAGGCGCTGGAAACCATCCTGACGCAAAAGGGCCTTGTTGACCCTGCTGCACTGGATGAAATCATCGATACTTACGAAAATCGTATCGGCCCGCGCAACGGAGCCGAGGTTGTCGCGCGCGCATGGAGCGATCCTGAATTTAAGGCGGCGTTGTTGGAGGATGCCGACCCAGTGTTGGCCGAGCTTGGGTTTTATGGTCGTCAGGGTGAGCATATGGTTGTGGTGGAAAACACCTACGCTGTGCACAACATGGTCGTTTGCACGCTGTGTTCCTGTTACCCTTGGCCGCTACTGGGCATTCCGCCGGGGTGGTACAAATCCGACGCTTACCGCGCCCGTGCCGTGCGCGAACCGCGCAAAGTTCTTGCAGAGTTTGGCGTGACCTTGCCTGAGGGGTGCGCTGTAAGAGTGTGGGATTCGACCGCTGAAGTGCGTTATCTTGTTCTGCCGCAGAGGCCCGAAGGCACCGAAGGGTTGGATACAAGTGCTTTGGCTGATCTGGTCAGCCGGGATTCGATGATTGGCTGTGGCCTTGCAGGTGCGTCATGACCCGCGTCCATGACATGGGGGGCCGTTTTGGCGACGGTCCGGTGATCCCGGAACCTGAAGACGTGAAATTCCACGCCGACTGGCATCCACGCGCTCTGGCTCTGACGTTGGCCTGCGGGTCGCTGGGATTGTGGAATATCGATGTGTCGCGTCATGCGCGTGAAGGGCTTGCCCCAAAGGACTATGCGCGCTTTGCCTATTACGAGAAATGGATTGCAGCGCTTGCGGATTTGCTGGTCGAAACCGGCGCGCTGAGCAAAGAGGAACTGACCGAAGGGCAGGCGCGGGCAGACAGCCCGCTGGCACAAAAAGTGCTGAAGGCAGAGGCGGTGGCGGGTGTCCTCGCGCGTGGCGGACCGGCAGACCGGCCCAGCAATGTCGCACCCCGTTTTGCGGTGGGTGAACGCGTGCGTTTGCGCGCACACCCCGAGAACAGGACAGTGCCGGGTGGGCACACGCGTCTACCTGCCTATGCTGCGGGATCACAGGCGCACATCGTCCGAATGCATGGTAGCCACGTTTTGCCTGACAGCAATGCCCACCACTTGGGCGAAGCGCCGGAACCCCTTTATGCCGTGGCATTACGCGCAGCCGACATCTGGGCCCATCCGGAACATCCCGATGACGAGGTGATCCTTGATGTCTGGGACAGCTATCTGGAACCGGCATGAGGCCGGAACCCGCATTCGAGGCCCCGTGGCATGCGCAGTTGTTCGCTCTGACTGTTCATCTTAACGAGGCTGGTGTTTTTGCGTGGACGGACTGGGCGACGCGGTTTAGCGCGACACTCAAGACGCACGGGTTGGCCCGAGACCTGAATGGCGGAGACGACTATTTCTCCGCCTGGCTCGAGACGCTGGAGAGCCTCTTGGCAGATCAAGAGATCGCTGCTCCAGAAGATGTGAAAGCGATGCGAGCAGCTTGGGAGGCAGCGTATCTGCGTACTGAACATGGATTCCCAGTCACGCTTTAGACCGGGCTCGGTTGGACGCAGACCTCCTTGTGCTACTTCATTTTTTTGATTTCTTTTTCCATGCCCTTCAGCAATTTTTTCTTTTGTTCAGTAATTTTTTTCCATTCTTTAAGCATAGATTTCATCTCGTTGCTGTCAGACATCTCACTTTCCATGGCCTTGAACTCTTTTTCGTCCTTGACCGTTTTCTTCATAACTTCGGACACGACGGAGGCGAACTTTTTTGACATATTTCAATCCCTTTTGCTGTCTAATGATACAGGTTGCTGAAGTAATACGTTCAAAGAATGCAGCTATATCTGGTCAAAGCAGGTGACAACTATCAGCCACATCTGTCAACAGGCGCTTATGGTTGCGTCTACTCGTCCACATCGTCCATATCGGCCTGACCGGAAAGAGCGCGGCGCACATGGCTCCAACTCAATCCGATTCCCAGAACAACCGACAGGGTGAGCAGGCCAAGCCAGGTGTTAAAGCCCGGATTGTCGAGGCTGACGAAGCCCAGATCATAGAGTACCCAAAGAATCGCGCAGACCAACGCCAAAACCAACATCATACCAAACGGCCCTATCGACCGCAGCGTCGCGCGTAGGTAGATGATATAGCCCACGACCAGTATCAGCCCGACGAGCACGGCGATCGATAGGTTCATCGACCCGTATTCAAGTACCCAGCGGACGTAGTTGAATTCAGTCGGATTATAGGTCGCTGCCAGCAAGCAGAGCGCACAGAGCCAGCGCCAGAAAAATCCCGTCATGATGTGCGTTCCTGATCCATGTCGCGGCGTCATGCCGGGAAATTTCGCCAAGCTCAAGCTTGGTAGCCCTTCCGCTTCGGTGTTTCTGGCAAGAAGAAAGTCAGATATCGGTTTGCCTCTGCCAGCGGCATCGCTATACCGGCGCGGGTTTCATCAGAAAGGGTCCAGCATGGCCAACGTAGTGGTTGTAGGCGCGCAGTGGGGCGATGAGGGCAAGGGCAAGATTGTCGATTGGCTGAGCGAGCGGGCCGATGTGATCGCGAGGTTTCAGGGCGGGCACAATGCGGGTCACACTCTGGTTATCGATGGCACGGTATATAAATTGCATGCGCTGCCATCGGGTGTGGTGCGTGGCGGCAAGCTGAGTGTGATCGGAAATGGGGTTGTGCTGGATCCGTGGCATTTGCTCAAAGAGATCGAAACGATCCGCGCACAAGGCGTTGAGATTACGCCTGAGACTTTGATGATTGCCGAAAACACGCCGCTGATTCTGCCGATCCACGGCGAGTTGGATCGCGCTCGTGAGGCACAGAATTCAGTCGCCAAAATTGGCACCACAGGGCGCGGCATTGGGCCAGCCTACGAGGACAAGGTCGGTCGCCGCGTCGTGCGTGTCGCCGACCTTGCTGATCCGGCCACACTTGAGTTGCGCGTGGATCGTGCGTTGGTGCACCACGACGCATTGCGCCGCGGACTGGGTCTGCCACCTGTGGACCGGGATGCGCTGCTGGCAAGCCTGAATGAGGTTGCGCCGCGTATTCTGGAATATGCCGCACCCGTCTGGAAGGCGATGAACGAGGCCCGCCGCGCAGGTAAACGTATTCTGTTTGAAGGAGCGCAAGGCGCGCTTTTGGATATTGATTTTGGCACGTACCCTTTTGTGACTTCGTCCAATGTCATCGCCGGTCAGGCTGCGACCGGTGTCGGCGTCGGTCCTGGGGCCATCGACTTTGTTCTCGGCATCGTCAAAGCTTACACCACCCGCGTGGGCGAAGGGCCGTTTCCAACCGAGTTGGAAGACGAAGATGGCCAGCGTCTGGGCGAACGGGGACATGAGTTTGGCACGACAACCGGGCGTAAGCGCCGTTGTGGATGGTTTGATGCCTGCCTTGTGCGCCAGACCTGTGCGACCAGCGGCGTGAACGGTATTTCGTTGACCAAGCTGGATGTGTTGGACGGCTTTGAGGTGCTCAAGATTTGCGTCGGATACGAGCTTGATGGCAAGACGCTTGATTACCTGCCCACGGCTGCCGATCAACAGGCCCGCTGCACACCTGTCTATGAAGAGATGCCGGGCTGGTCAGATTCGACCGAAGGCGCGCGCAGTTGGGCCGATCTGCCGGCCAACGCGATCAAATACGTCCGACGTGTCGAAGAGTTGATCGATTGCCCAGTGGCCCTACTTTCCACCTCACCCGAGCGGGAAGACACGATCCTTGTCCGCGATCCTTTTGCTGATTGAATGAGGTGCCAATGGCGCTGCGTTACAAGACCCGGAAACGGCTGGCTCTGCTGATATTGGTGGTGGCCTTGCCACTCTATATCATCGTGGCACTGAACGTGGTTTCAGCGTTCGAGCGCCCATCAATCCTTGTGGAGCTGTTGATCTATGTGGGTCTGGGCGTAATCTGGGCGTTCCCTCTCAAGTTTGTGTTCAAGGGAATTGGACAGCCTGACCCGGACGCGTGACCCGGTTTCGGCGGGGTTGAGCAGTATATGGGGCGAGGGACGACCGTGCTAAGGTAGTCTTGAGTGAGCAGTCTGTGATCGATTGTGCCTGATGGCCGATAGAGAAGCGTGGGCATGAAGCGGGCTTTGCAAAGTCCGGTCTGGTTCCTGACTTCGGAGCTGAGACCCGAGTGCAGCGAACGGCAACTTTGAGCCCATAGCACAGTGCTGGTTTCCAGCTCTGCCACGATTGCAACATTTCGTTTGGCGCAGATTTTCCAAAACGGTTCGGCTGTATGAAGCATTAGTGTCTTTTTTTGTGGGGCTGCAAATGCGATGTTCGGTAAACTCATGCTGAAAGACCTGCAGTAATTATGCGTAGACAGCCGCTTTCTTTCCTCGCAATGCGACACTTCAAAAGTCTTTTATTGGCATTGCTGTTCGGCCTGGTCGGCGTCGTGTTATCGGCATGCGGACCTTCGGTGCGGCAGTATGAAAAGACTGTGACACGCTCGCTTGCAGAACCACCGCAAAGCTATCTTTCTCGTCGCTCAAAATCACTTGGGAACCCAGAAGATGGTCGATCGGGCGTTCGCATGTTGTCCGACGGCGAGGAGGCTCTTGCCGCGCGGCTTCTTTTGGCTGCACGAGCCGAGCGTACAATAGATGCGCAGTATTATCTTCTGCACGATGATCCCACGGGACACATGTTTGCATCCAGCCTGGTTCGGGCCGCAGATCGCGGCGTACGTGTTCGGCTTCTTTTAGATGACATGGACACGGCCGGTTATGACACAATGACCGCCGCGCTTGATCTTCATCCAAACATAGAAATCAGGCTCTTTAATCCGTTCTGGCGGGAAAAAGGGAAAGCCCTGAACGCCCTGACTGACTTTGGACGGATCAATCGACGGATGCACAACAAGTCGATGACCTTTGACAATACCTTTACCATTGTTGGCGGTCGAAACATCGGTGCAGAGTATTTTCTGGCCAAACAGACGACAAACTACAGAGATCTGGACGTTCTTGCGACAGGTCCAGTTGTCCGCGAAGTTTCTGATAGCTTCGATGAATACTGGAACAGTCGTTTTGCAGTGCCAGCCCGTGTCGTTGTCGGCGAGCCGGAAGACCTGACATTGAAAGAGGCGCAAGCACGCCTTCTGAAACTGGAAAATGACGCCCGTCAGACTAAATTTGTAGAAGCCCTCATCAGGTCCGCCAGCACTGATTTCGCACGGGAAAATTTCAAGTTGGAGTGGGTGTCAGCAAAGGCTTATGCCGATCCTGTTTCAAAAATCGCACGCGAACACGATGAGGACGAAATTCTTGCGCGGCAACTTCTGCCATATTTTGAGAATGCCGGGGATGAAGTGCACATCATCTCTGCCTATTTCGTACCGCTCAACAGTGGTGTGACCTGGCTTGCTGGACTGGAAGAACGTGGCGTAGATGTCGAGGTCGTCACCAACTCTATTGCATCCAACGACGTCGCGCCGGTGTATGCGCACTATGCCAAAAAGCGCAGAGCGCTGCTGCGGGCGGGTGTCGAACTTTATGAACTTCGACCGGATTCATTGGAGCGCGACAAACTGGGTGTGAATTGGGATACCAGCCGCTCGGGCCTGCACACCAAAGCATTCACTGTCGACGACCGATATCTGTTTATCGGATCCTTCAATCTGGATCCGCGGTCGGTGAGGATCAACACCGAAATGGGAATAATGATCGACTCCCCCAGCTTGGCCCAACGGACGGTTGGTCAGTTAGAAGCGGCTTTGCCAAGAAATACATTTAAAGTGGAATTGACAGAGGATCAGCAGATGATCTGGCTGACAGAGAGAGATGACAAAAAGACGTCTCTTTACCGGCAGGAACCTAGCGGCACGCTGTTGCAGCATATCTGGGCCGGTTTCTTGGGAATACTTCCCATTGGATCCCAGTTATGATGTGCCGAAGAGCATTTGTTCCCGGTTTTTCTCTTTGCCAAATGGCAAGTCTGTCCACAGATTCGTCTTACGCCCTAAACTAACCAGTGTGCGCTTCGGGCAAAGACCGGTCATTGACCCATTAAGGATAAAGGGCAGCTAGGTCCTGCAGGGAGACTTTTCTCTGCAGCGCTTGTTCAAACAAAAAAGGCGCCCGAACAGAGGCGCCTTTCTCTTGTGATGTGTTCTCAGTCTTAGCCAGCCGCGCGTTGCTCGGGGCGGTAGCCTATGTCGCTGGTGACAGCAAAGCGTCCGCCGGAGATCTTTTCAATCTTGCCGGAGCGCAGCAACTGACCGAAGGAGCGCAAAGAGTCTTCGCGGCTGAAATCCTCTTTTTCGATCTGGCGCACTTTCTTCATGAGTTGTGGACGCGAGAACTGGTCCTGTCCTTCGACAAAACTGAGGTAGCTCGCGGCAGCTTCCAGAAGCGCGGGCAGGTCGTTTGCACCGAGGTCCGCGGCATAGTCTGCAAAGCTGTCAGCGCTTTGTCCGTCTTGCGTGACCTCCTGGGCGGCGGCAATTCGACGGGGCCGCACAGGGCCTTTAGGAGCAGCGTCGACATCAACGCGTTGCTCTGCCACCAGTTTCAGTGGGGCGGGGCGTGCGGTTCCCGGACGTTCGGCGCGGCTGGTCCCAACTTCGGGGCGGCGCGGTTTAACTACTTCGGCCAGATCAGAGCGGAAGGCGCCCTCATCCTTGATCGAGTCCTTGCCGATGCCAGAGTCGGCCTTCTTGGCCTGGACGGCGGCCTTTAGATGGGCAAAGGCGTCGCGGCGGTTGGTGCCTTCGGGCTCTTCCATCTGGTTTTCGGCTTCGGCCATCAGGCGGGTCACATCGTCGTCCTGCACATCCAGTGATTTGGACTCGGCGGCGATGGCTGGCTCTGCATCGTCCTCAAGAACATCTGTTTCTGCCGCGTTTGCGTTCACATCGGTTTCGCCAGCGTCGTTGTCGTCGGCCGTGAATTCAGCTTCGACCTGCGCCAGTTCCGCCTGCAATTCGGCCTCTTCGTGGTCAGAGAGGGTTGAAGCGGTTTCTTCTTCGGGAGCCTCGTCCTCGACCTGTTCAAGCTGGCCGCTGGCAAGGGCTGCGTCGATGTCGGCGCGTTTGACTTTGAAAACGCGGGCACGACGGGGTGCCTCTTCGGTTTCAGCGTCATCTGCCTCGGCTTCAACACTTTCGTCCATTTCGGCTGCAACATCTTCTTCTTCGTCAGCTTCTGCGCCGTCAAAGAGGTTTTCGCCTGCGCCGGTGGCATCGTCAGGTTCCTTGTCTGCGGCCATCAGGGCAGCGAGTGTATCGAGCCCCATGTCTTGATCTTCGGCGTCGTCGACCTTTGCAATAGCAGTTTCCTCCGGCGCTTCGACTTCGTTCGCGTCACCGCCGTCAAACCGGGCAAGAAGAGCGCTGAGTTCGTCTTGTTCCTGCGCTTCGGTTTCCTCGGCGACTGTTTCGGCATCATCGATGTCGAACGCTTCCTCGATGTCGCGCGCAGCTTCGGCCACAATGCCTTCGGATGTTTCGTGTTCGTCTGCGGCGATCTCTTCGGACGGAGTATTGACTCCGCCTTCGGATGGCAGGTCTTCGGCATGCTCGTCTTCGAACAATTCGTCTTCTTCGTCGTCGTAGTGACTTTGAGATACGACGGCCCGAATGCGTTGCAGTTTGGCGGCGATGGTGTCCTCGGCAGGAGCTTCTGGCGCTTCTGCTTCAACAGCCTCTTCGCTGTCTTCTTCGAACTCGTCGGTGACCTGATCTTCGGAGGCGGCAAAGAAGGCCTCTGCTTCAGACAGGCTTGGATCATCGTCCTCAGCAGTCTCTACTTCGGCTTCTTCCTGAACGAATTCGGGTGCCGGGGCCATGTCTGCGTCGGTCAGTTCGAGAACAGCATTTTCTTCTTCGGCCACCTCTTGAACTTCGGCCTGAACAGGGTCCTCTTCGAGAGCAGCCGCGATGTTTTCGACGGTCACTTCTTCGGTGTCGGGAGTCTCTGTCTCGGCTTCGTCAACGGCGCTTGCTTCGGCAACTGTTGCGGCGACAACTGCCGCGGCAATAGGCGTTGCTGCGGGCAGGGCGTCTGCCTCAGGATGTGCTTCCGCGTTTTGCAGGGGCTCTTCCTCTGCGGCGTCGGCGGCGCTCAGTACAATGCGGCCATCGTGATGGCGCGCTTCGACGCGGCGGGAAATCTCGCGTTCTGCAATGCGTGTCAGCATCTCGGCGTCTGGTACCGGTGGTTCGGCACCAAAGTAGCGATCGTCAGCGGCCAGGTCGCGGAAATACTCCGCTATCGCCTTCATCGTGCCAAAGCTGTCGTCGAAACCTTCCAGCGTACACGAAAAGGTGCCGTAGGAGACTGTCAGAATTTTGTTATTCATCGTCATCGGATGCTCGTCCTCTGCCTGTTTGCGGAGGGTTGTAGGCTACGATCCCGGACCAAAGCGGCCCGAATCTATGATCTTTATCGTATCATTTTGAGGCGACATTGTGATCTGTTTCAGGAAACTGCATTAAAAAGCCATGAAGCAGATGATAGTTCAGAGCCCCAATCCCGTGACTCTTTTGGGTGGTGGAGATGCGTTAACCGAGGATGTTAAGGCTGCGATGGCCTTTGCGTCTACCTGCGTCGCCGCCGACGGAGGGGCTGAATTGGCCGCCCGCGCCGGTGTGTCCCTGGACGCGGTGATTGGGGATTTTGATTCAGTGTCACCCGAAACACTGGCGCTGACCCCCTCGGATCGCCGGCACCATATCGCTGAACAGGACAGCACGGATTTTGATAAGGCGCTGCGCAATATCGAAGCGCCTGTTGTTCTTGGCGTTGGGTTTCTGGGCGCGCGGCTGGATCATCAGCTGGCTGCGCTCAACGTGCTTGCATCCCATCCAGCTCGCGCGTGCGTGTTGTTGGGCGCCACTGAGATTGTGTTTTTGTGCCCGCCCGCACTTCGCATCGAGACGGGCGCAGGAGATGTTGTGTCGTTGTTTCCACTTGCGCCTGTGACTGGCACATCGTCCGGTTTGCGATGGGAGATTGATGGGTTGGTCCTTGATCCTGTGGGGCAAACGAGCACCTCGAATGCGGCCACGGGGCCGATTGCGCTGGCCATGGATAACCCGGCCATGATCGTGATGCTCCCGCGCCGGTATCTGGGCGCGGTTACGCAGGCGCTGGCGTTTGCGCCTCCAGCCGCGCGATGGCCCTCTCACGCAGGACAATATAGAGCCCCGACGCAATCGTGATGCAGATACCAGTGGCTGCAAGGCCGTTAGGCAGATCGGAAAAGATGATCAGGCCGATGATCGTTGCCACGGGAATTTCAAGGTATTGCATGGGTGCGAGCGTGGCCGAAGGGGCGAACCGTAAGGACCATGTCATCAACAAGTGAGCGAGTGTTCCTAGAATCCCGATGGCGGCAAGAAGTACCATTTCACGACTGTCGACCTCGACGACTTCCAAAGGCGCAATGCCCGCGCTTTGGCTAAACCACAACAAAGGCCCCAGGATAAAGACGGCCATCACGCCGCTTGCCGCTTGAAGGCCGATGGGATCTGTTTGCTTGGCGATCTGCCGTGTTACCAACATGAAGAACGAAAAGTTCACGGCCACCACAAGCGGCAGTAGAGCGGGCCAGCCTACTTCGGCAAAGCTGGGTTGGACGACCAAGAGTGTGCCTATGAACCCAACGATGCAAGCCATGAGACGGCGGCTGCCGACCTCTTCGCCCAAAACGTATTTACCTAGTAACAACATGATGAACGGCATCACGAAGGCAATAGCGACCGCGTCGGCGAGAGGTAGATATTGCAGGGCTGTGAACATCGCCCCAATTCCAAAAATGTGCAGCACAGTACGCAAAGCGGTCAGTCGCAGCACCCGGCCGCGCATTTTCCACATGCGCCGTCCCAGCCAGACCAACGGGATCAGGATGATCGCCTGTATGGCAAAACGTACGAGCAGCAGTTCACCCAGCGGAACCGATTGGCCCAGCAGTTTGGCCACTGCGTCGCCCATCGGGGCCACAACGCAAAAACCCAGCATCAGGAAGATGCCGAGGAGAGGGCGGTCTTGGGTCATGAACGGCACCCTAACAGCGGTTCCCCATGGGGCAACGCTGCAATTGCAGCATGGGTGATGCGCTTTGGCGTCAGCCTGGCTGTCGATGGGTGGCACTGTTCCGCGCGATACGCGGAATGCGCCCATCCGCTGACTCTGTTTGCGGGATTAATGTCAGATTGGGGAGTTTGCCTCCGCAAACCCAAAGTTAGCAATTCGGGACATTCACAGCCAAGCCGCCCAGAGATGTCTCTTTGTACTTCTCGCTCATATCTGCCCCGGTCTGGCGCATGGTTTCGATGCAGGCATCCAGCGGCACCAAATGGGTGCCATCGCCGCGCAGGGCGAGGGAGGCCGCACTGACCGCCTTGATTGCGCCCAATCCATTGCGCTCGATACAGGGCACTTGGACAAGGCCGCGCACAGGATCGCAGGTCATCCCTAGATGGTGTTCCAGCGCAATCTCGGCGGCGTTTTCGATCTGTTGAGGGGTGCCGCCCATTACCGCGCACAGGCCCGCCGCCGCCATGGCCGCTGCACTGCCCACTTCAGCCTGACACCCGGCTTCGGCCCCGGAAATCGAGGCGTTGTATTTCACGAGCCCTCCAATGGCGGCCGCAGTGAGCAGGTAGTCTTCGACATGGGCTTCGGAACTGCCGGGCACGTGGTCAAGGTAGTAGCGCAAGGTTGCAGGCAACACGCCTGCCGCCCCGTTCGTTGGAGCAGTGACAACCTGACCACCAGCAGCATTTTCCTCGTTCACGGCCATGGCATAGACTGCCATCCAATCGTTGATGGTGTGCGGGGCGTTCAGGTTCATACCCCGTTCGGCCTGCAACTTGTCATGGATGTCCTTGGCGCGGCGCCTCACGTTCAGGCCGCCGGGTAGGGTGCCATCAGTGGACAGGCCACGCTCAAGGCAGTCGTTCATCACTTGCCACAGCCGTCCGGTGCCTGCGCTGAGGCTTTCGGGGGTGCCACGCGACACTTCGTTCGCGCGTTTCATGGCGGCGATGGACTTGCCGGAGTTCGCAGACATCTCCAGCATTTCGGCGGCAGACTTGAAGGGGTAGGGAACTGGCGCGCCTTCGTCCGTGGCCTTGCCTGCGGCCAGTTCTTCTTCGGTCATCACGAAGCCGCCACCGATGGAATAGAACACCTGTCGCAGGATCACATCGCCTTGGGCGTCGGTTGCCATCAGGATCATCCCGTTGGCGTGCCCGGTCAGTTGGGTGTCGTAGTCAAAGTTTAGATCGGTTTTGGGGTGAAAGTGCAGCGGGGGCAGGCCATCCGGGTGTAGTGTGTGGTCCTGGGCGAGTGCCGTGAGTGTCGCTTCGGCCTTCCCTTGGTCGTAAGTGTCGGGAACGAACCCGGCAAGACCAAGGATCGTCGCGCGGTCCGTGGCATGCCCCACACCGGTGAAGGCCAGGCTGCCATGCAAAGAGGCGCGCAACCCGGCGAACTGGAATGGAGAGGCGCGCATCATGTCCAGAAACCGAGCAGCCGCCACCATCGGCCCCATTGTGTGGGAAGAAGACGGGCCGATGCCGACCTTGAACATCTCAAAAACAGACAAAAACATATTAGAGGGCTGATCCTTCGGCTGGGTTTGGGCGTTTGGGGGCTGTGAATGGCATTGGACCCAGACCCTCAGCAGTGATGGCGCGGGTCGTTGCTTCGGTCTGCTCCATCCTGCGGGCAAAGTCCATCAGCCGCGGGTGATCGGATAGGTCGAACCACGCAGGCCCGCCGTAGATCGCACACCATCGCAGCAGTGGCGCCAGATAGCAGGACATGGCCGAAGGTGGTCCTTCGAGCCAGTCGCTGTCTTTGGCGTCTGCGAGCAGAGTGAGAAGCCGGGTGATCCGCGCGCGCGCCGGGCGGCGCAGGTCTTCGTGATCGCCATCCGTATAGAGATGCGGATAGAACAGCATCCGCTGGCTTGGGTGCAGGGTGTTGCCCAGCCAGACCAGCCATTTGATGGCCTGCGCACGGGCAGGTCCGTCCTGTGGCATCAACGCGCCGTGCCGTTCGTGCAGATAAAGCAGGATCGCAGTGGTTTCGAATATGACCCCATCGACAGTTTCCAGTGAGGGGATCAGACCGTTTGGGTTGAGGGCCAGATAGGCGGGGCTGGTTTGAGCGTTGCTGCTGCGATCGACCAGCCGGGTCTCAAATTTTTGATCGACGAAGTCCAGCGCGAGCCGGACGATCAACGAAGCATTGTCAGGGGCATAGTGGAGAACGTAGCGCATGGGGCAGGCGATACCACGGACCGCGCCGTGCGACCTGACAAAAGCGACCATTTTTGGAGCGCACAGCGCCAGCACGGCAAATCTACTGTTCAACAACCGCCGTTGGCGGCAAAGACCGTTTTATATCATTTGATACGAGCGACGGGGCTGTGACGTCTGACCTTTGCGCAAACATGTGTAAGAAATTTAGACATCGAACGGTATGCGTCGTTCCGGCGATTTCCACCTTCAGAATTTCCAGCGTGCACCAAACAGTACGGAAGACGCATCACGGTAGGTTTGCGCCGTCTCGCTCAGGCTGTACTCGCGATAGCCCAAGTATGCTTCAAGATTGGCAGCGTCAAAGGACTGAACAACACCAATACCAATGGAGTCAGAGTCAGAGTTCGGTGATGTCGTGTCGCTGCCTGAATAGTAGTCTATCGCTACTGCGGTAGAGCCTATCGAAAACCAATCGGTCTTGTACCCCAACTTGGCATAGCCATAACTTCCCGCTTCGTTGCTACGGCCGGCGGCGACAGTAACGTTGAAGCCGGTGTCATGCAGGAGGCTGAACGAGCCCACGGTGTTATGGCGCGTTACTCCGATGTCAAACTCCGTGCGGGAATAGGCCACCGCTCCGACCATTGTGGTGCTGCCAACTTCTCCGGAATAATACACTCCAAAGTCGGAGACTTTGTTATCCACATTCTCAAGGAGCACTTCCTCACCGTAGCTAGCGGACAGGCGGAAGCCGTTAAATGAACGTGTATCGTAGCGCACGCGGGCCTTACGGCTGCCGTCGTAGCTGGCAAATGCCGCGTTTATAGTCTTAGCAGTCAGAGCGCCCGCTGTTGTGCGGAAAGTAAACGCGCCGGCAGTGTCGGGGATTGAATTGTAAAGGACGAGCGTTGTGCCAGACAGATCTTGGCTTGAAGCTCCGTCGCTCGACATGCTCCCTTGTCCCAAATAGAACGTGCCGAATTGATCGACATTCCAGATCGCTTCGATCTTGCGGATGTTAGTGCGCCGCCATTCGAATGCATCAGGTTTGATGACTTGGTTCACTCCGCCAGACGGACGCAGGCCAAAAGACGTTTCCAGATTAATAGCGAATTCGCCAAAGTCCGTTGGATTGCGATACCACAACCCGATGCGCGTGTTGGAATTGGTGTTGTCCACGAGTTCACTCGTGGTCGAGACGCCATCGTCGAATGAAAGATACGCGGGGCTGAACTCGCCATAAATCTGAACAGAGCCGCCGTTTCCGGTGTCATATTTGAGTTCTGCCGCGACCTGGGTTGCACACACTGCGCAAACAATAGTCATCAGCACCCGTTTGATAGACGTTTGGTTCATAAGATCACCTCGGCTGGCGCGGGTACTTTCGTACCGTTATCTCCGGTCACCCTATTGCGGTAAGAAAAATCAGAAAAGGAGCAATCCTACCTTGTTGTGAAAGTTGTACCAAAGCTGGATTCAGATGTGTCTCTGTGGTGGCGCTTGAAACGTTTTGAGCCCAACACGTCCACCCAGCCAATGGCAGAACCTCATATTCTGAATCTGTGCCATGATTAATGCGACCTTAACCAAGCTCATATTGAATGAGGGCAGAAGGAGCTGCCCTATGCGAACAATTCTTGTCCTGCTTTCCGTGATTGCCTGCCTGATGCCGTGGCGCATGGCATTGTCGAACGGGATGACCCCGCCTTTTGCTATTCCAGCGGGTATGACACCAAGTCCACCGGATCATTGAAACCGCGCAAAGTTTGCGCGCCTTTTTCAATTCCTTTGGTCGGGCATAGAGCTGCAAAAGCGCCTGTGGCCAGCAGCGGAGTATCGAGCGTGCGCGTCATCCCCTCGCACCGGCTTGCAAGGCCTACCGCAGGCCCGGTCGCGGTGAAATCAAGGCGGCGCGTCGTGCCAACATTCCCGTAGATCACTGTGCCAACGTGCAGTCCGACCCCAAACTGGATTGGCGGAAGGTCCGCGTTCAGTCGGGCTTTGTTGGTATGAATGGCGCGGGCGAAGGCCTCTTGCGCGCTGGCGAGTGCGGCCGCGCACATGTTTGGGCGCGGCCGCTTGACGTCTTCAAAGGGAAAGATCGCGAGTACGCCGTCGCCGATAAACTTCAGCACCTCGCCGCCGTGTTCGGTGATGGCTGTGGCCACACAGTCGAAATAGGCATTCACCGTGTCGAGGTAGGTTTGGGTGTCCAACTCTTGTGACAAATCTACTGACCCACGCAGGTCAGAATACAGGATCGCACAGTCTATCTGCTGGCCGTCGCCACGCTCAATATGACCGGACAGGACCTGCTGGCCTGTAATGCGGCCCAGATAGGTCCCCATAAGTTCGTTGGCGACAAAGCGGTCATCCGCGATGCGCAGGCATATGCAAAACGGTGCGATCAGCCGTTCCAACCCATCCAGATCAGTTTCGGAGAAGCCTGAAAAGCGTTTGGTCGCGAAGGACACTGAGCCGCCTCGGAACGACTTACCATAGGTATCAAATAGTTCCTGGCGATGACCGTAAGTCCGACCGGCGGCATAGTAGGCTGTCATCCCTTGTTCCGCGAGATCCGCAAAGAGGGGGTAGCGCGCCACGTCGACGGGGTCAGTCAGATCGGCAAAGATGCGGTCGGTCTCTCCGCGCGATATGGTGCCAAAAGGAGCGTTGAATTCTGTCATTCTGCGGACGACATCGCGGTTCATTGCGTTGGTCTCGACTTTGCCGGTTTCACGGTCCCAAGACATATCCATCAATCCGATGACAGGGTGCAGCACGGTGCGCCCGACGCTGACCCGGGCCACAGGGACTCCGCCGTCGACCAGACGGGTGCACAACTCGTGGACCGTGGACACAATGTCTTCGTCGCCGAGGGCACGGTCTTGCAGCCATGCGATGATGTTTTCAAAAAGGTCGGCCACCTGCCATATGCTGCCATATGCCTCGATATGCAAAGCTCTTTCACGTTTGTTTCGCAGATTACGCGGATTGTCACGTCTTGCCGGTCTTTTGTCGGCCCATAGGGGTCGCAACAGTGCAGACGTGCCTCTATAACGCCATGACCATTTGGGGAGTCGCCACAATATGACCGGAGAACTGTCGCCCATCGACAAGGCCAAGTTCGTCGCAGCCAAGCGTGCTGCAGACTATGTTGAGGATGGAATGCGCGTCGGTCTTGGCACCGGCTCCACCGCGGCGTGGCTGGTGCGTTGTCTTGGCGATCAGGTGCGCGATGGCGGTTTGCGCTTCAAAGGTGTGCCCACGTCTTCTCGCACCGCCGATCTGGCCCGGAAGGTTGGTATCGAGGTCATCAGCCTTGATGAGGCCAAGTGGCTCGACCTCACCATTGATGGGGCGGACGAGTTCGATGGCGATCTGAACCTGATCAAGGGCGGGGGCGGGGCCCTGCTACAGGAAAAGATCGTAGCGACGGCTTCGGATCAAATGGTTGTGATTGCCGACATCGGCAAAGAGGTCGAACATCTGGGTGCGTTCCCGCTCCCGATTGAGGTGATCCCTTTTGGCTGGCAAACCACGCAGGCTCTCGTCGAAGAGACCCTGATTTCCATGGATGTTCTGGGCCGCAAGTCTTCTATGCGCATGAATGGCGAACGCCCCTTTATCACCGATGAGGGCAACTATATTCTGGACCTGAGTTTGCAGCGTATTGGCAATCCTCGCCAGCTCTCACTTGTGATCAACCAGATGCCGGGCGTGGTTGAAAACGGATTGTTCATTGATATTTGTGACGCGGTTGTCGTCGGCTATGGCGACGGTCGTGTTGAGACGCGCGACATCAATGAAGGCACCGTTGAACAGGACCGGATTGATTTTATCGAGACGGACAACCTGTTCAAGGATCTTGCAGAATAGGAACGACTCCGATGGCCGATTTTGATTATGACCTTTTTGTCATCGGCGGTGGATCCGGCGGAGTGCGCGCGGCCCGTGTCGCCGCAGGGGACGCCGGGGCGCGGGTGGCATTGGCCGAAGAAGACCGTTATGGCGGGACTTGTGTAATCCGGGGTTGTGTGCCCAAAAAGCTGATGGTGTTCTCCAGCGAGTTTTCCAAAATGCCCAGCCTTGCCCGTGGCTACGGGTGGGATGTTCAAGACGGCCAATTCGAATGGTCGGTGTTTCGCGGACACCTGAACGAGGAACTGGACCGGTTGGAGGGCATTTACCGCTCTTTACTCAAGAATTCCGGTGTCGACACGTTTGATGCTCGTGCACGCATTAAGGACAAGCACACCATCGCTCTGTCCAATGGTGAGACCCGCACTGCCAAGACCATCCTGATCGCGACCGGTGGGCATCCCGTCCGCCCGGACATTCCGAATGCACACCTTGGCATTGTCAGCGATGACATCTTTCATCTTGAGGCTCTGCCCAAGTCGATCCTGATCGTCGGCGGCGGATACATTGCCTGTGAATTTGCGTGTATCTTCAACGGTCTGGGCGTCGAGGTCACCCAGTACTATCGCGGTGCGCAAATCCTGCGGGGATTTGATGATGAGGCCCGCGGGCTGATTGCGGAATCGATGCGCGAACAAGGGGTCGACCTGAAGCTGGGCACCAATATTGTCGAGATGGCCCCGGCGAGCGCCGACCACTCTGCCTCGACTGCCACGGCCACGGATGCCGCGATGGGGGCGACGGCGCAGCAGTCTGTCGAGCTCAGCACGTCGGCCGACGGAGCGCAGGGACCTGTGTGGGTGAAGCCGACCAGCGGTACACCCCGTGAATTCGATATGGTCCTGTTTGCCACGGGCAGGGACCCCAACAGTCGTGATTTGGGTCTGGAAGACTTGGGGATCGAAATCGGCCGGCGTGGCGAGATTATGGTCGATGAATATTCGAAGACCGGCGCCGACAATATTTATGCTATTGGTGATGTGACGAACCGCGTGAACCTGACCCCGGTCGCCATTCGCGAGGGCATGGCCTTTGTCGAGACGGTGTTCAAAGATAACCCAACGGCGGTCGACCACGAACTGATCCCGTCTGCCGTATTCACCCAACCCGAAATGGGCACTGTGGGTCTGAACGAGGAAGATGCGCGCGAGAAGGAGGAGATCGAAGTCTACTGCACATCCTTCCGCCCGATGCGTACTGCCTTTGCGGGTCAACCGGATCGTGTGTTGATGAAACTTGTGGTCAGCAAAGCCAACCGCACGGTTTTGGGTTGTCACATCGTCGCACCTGACGCGGGTGAAATGATCCAATTGGCCGGGATTGCAATAAAAATGGGTGCAACCAAAGAGGATTTCGATCGGACGGTTGCGGTTCACCCCACAATGTCCGAAGAGATCGTAACCATGAAGACACCCATGCGGACTGCTTGAATTCTCGCGAAAAAAGCACAGGTTACGGGTCAAGATGCAGTGCGACTGCATGGTAAAAGGAGAACGACACCACATGGCTGGCAATACGGGCGGCCCCTGGGGGGGCGGCGGAAATTCGGGCGGCGGTGATGATGGACGTGGCAATGGCCCGCGCCGTCCTGACCGGAACAATGGTGGGCAGCGTCCCGGCAACGAGGGTCCGCAAATCCCTGAAATCGATGAACTGGTCAAAAAAGGTCAGGAGCAACTGCGCGTCCTGATGGGTGGCCGCGGTGGCGGAAACACCGGCGGCGGTAGTGGTGGCGGCGGCGGTGCTGGACCGTTCCTGACACGCGGTACGATTGGCATCGCTGTTGTTGCGGCCATCGTTTTGTGGGGTCTGGCGAGCTTTTATACGGTCCGCCCGGAAGAAAAGTCAGTCGAACTGTTTCTGGGTGAGTTTTCGAGCATCGGTGAGCCGGGCCTGAACTTTGCCCCATGGCCGGTTGTGACCAAAGAGGTGATCGCGGTTACTACGGAACGCACCGAAGAGATTGGTGTGGGTCGTCAGGGTTCGGATGCTGGTCTGATGCTGACGGGTGACGAGAACATCGTCGACATCGATTTTCAAGTGCAGTGGAACATCAACGATCCCAGCGCTTTTCTATTCAACCTGCGTGACCCGCGCCCGACGATCCGCGCCGTGTCTGAATCGGCGATGCGCGAGATTATCGCCCAGTCCGATCTGGCTCCGATCCTCAACCGGGATCGTGGTGTGATTGGTGACCGTTTGCAGGATTTGATCCAGTCCACACTCGACAGCTACAACAGTGGGGTGAACATTATTCGTGTGAACTTTGACAAGGCTGACCCACCTGTCGAAGTGATTGACGCCTTCCGCGACGTTCAGGCTGCGGAACAAGAACGCGATCGTCTGCAAAACGTCGCTGACGCCTACGCAAACCGTGTTTTGGCTGAAGCCCGTGGTCAATCTGCGCAGCTTCTTGAAGAAGCCGAAGGGTACCGCGCTCAGCAGGTCAACCAGGCCGAAGGTGAGGCGTCCCGCTTCTCCGCCGTTCTGGAAGAATATGCCAAGGCACCGGATGTGACCCGCAAGCGTCTTTATCTGGAGACGATGGAGAATGTTTTGGGCCAGATGGACAAAATTATTCTGGATGAATCTGCTGGTGGTGGCGGGCAAGGCGTTGTGCCGTATCTGCCACTCAATGAACTGCGCCGTAGTACGGGAGAGTCGAACTGATGCGTCGAGCAACATATTTACTGCCGATTATCGTGATCCTTGCCGCTATTGGTCTGTCCTCGATCTACATTGTGGACGAGCGTGAAAAGGGTCTGGTCCTGCAATTTGGCCGCGTCGTCGCTGTCAAGGAAGAGCCAGGTCTGGCCTTCAAGATACCGCTGATTCAGGAAGTTGTCCGCTATGATGACCGGATCCTCAGCCGCGATATTGACCCGCTTGAGGTCACGCCTTTGGATGATCGTCGTCTCGTCGTTGACGCCTTCGCCCGTTACCGGATCGTGGATGTGAACCAGTTCCGACAGGCCGTTGGTGCTGGTGGCATTGCTTTCGCTGAAGATCGCCTTGATTCGATCTTGCGCGCTGAAACGCGGGAAGTGCTGGGTTCGGTGTCCTCCAACGATATCCTGAGTTCGGACCGGGCAGCGCTGATGCTGCGCATCCGCAACTCGGCCATCGCAGAGGCCAGTGCGCTAGGCGTCGAGATCATCGACGTGCGTCTGAAGCGGACCGACCTGCCAACCGAAAACCTCGACGCGACGTTCGAGCGGATGCGGGCAGAACGTGAGCGTGAAGCGACGGACGAACGCGCTCGTGGTAACGAGGCCGCCCAGCGTGTCCGTGCTCAGGCTGACCGGACTGTGGTTGAACTGGTATCAGACAGCGAACGTCAGGCCGAGATCATTCGTGGTGAGGCTGATGCCCGCCGCAACGCGATCTTTGCCGAAGCTTTTGGTGCGGACCCGGAATTCTTTGAATTCTACCGTTCCCTGACGGCGTATGAACGTGCGCTAAAGGGCGACAACTCAACAATGGTCATGTCACCTGACAGCGAATTCTTCAACTACCTGCGCTCCGATCAGGGATCGCGCAGCGTCGAAGGTGACTGATGGCCTGGGTGCTGCTTGCCCTTGGGCTGGTTATGATTGTGGAGGGGCTGGCCTATGTGCTGGCCCCTTCGCTCATTGAGCGCGTGCTTGAAATGCTGCGCACTTTGCCGCTGCCGGTTCGACGACAGTTTGGTGCACTGGTGTGTGTCTCGGGTCTGATTTGCCTGTGGCTGGCCTTTTTTCTGGGTCTTTAGGGCTTCGATCTTCACGCTCTGGTAACGCAGTATTGAAACGTTGCTGATCAAAGCCATCTTTAATCTTGCAAGCATGCAACCCTACATGCACCCTGTGCGCAAGGTCGTACGAATGTGTGCAAACGGGCCAAAATCGGCCAAGTGACGTTCTAGGAGAAACCTGATGCAAAGACAGGCAATCGCTATTTCAAAGCAGTTACCAAACCAAAACATGATGCGGGCCTTGTGGCTAGGCGTGCTCGCGCTCGCCTTTGTGCTAGTGCAGACCGCAATGGCCTATGCCCGCCCCGAAAGCCTAGCGCCACTGGCCGAGCAGATCAGCCCGTCGGTGGTTAACATCACGACCTCGACGGTGGTTGAAGGGCGGACGGGCCCGCAGGGCATCGTCCCGGAAGGCTCTCCATTCGAGGATTTCTTTCGCGAGTTTCAGGACCGCAACGGAGAGGGCAACCGCCCACGCCGCTCCTCGGCGCTCGGCTCCGGCTTCGTGATTTCTGAAGATGGGTTCATCGTCACCAACAACCACGTGATTGAAGGCGCGGACGAAATCCTGATCGAATTCTTCAACGGAGACGAGTTGGAGGCCGAATTGATCGGCACCGACCCAAACACCGACATCGCACTGCTGAAGGTTGAGGCCGACGGCCCGCTTCCGTTTGTCCCGTTCGGCGACAGTGATGGTGCGCGCGTTGGTGACTGGGTGGTTGCGATGGGCAACCCGTTGGGGCAGGGATTTTCGGTGTCCGCTGGTATCGTTTCGGCACGTAACCGCGCGCTCAGCGGAACATATGATGACTACATCCAGACAGACGCGGCCATCAACCGGGGTAACTCGGGTGGTCCATTGTTCAACATGGACGGCGAAGTAATCGGCGTGAACACCGCGATTCTGTCGCCCAATGGTGGCTCTATCGGCATCGGGTTCTCAATGGCATCCAACGTTGTGACCCGCGTTGTCGATCAGCTGCAAGAGTTCGGCGAAACCCGCCGTGGGTGGCTGGGCGTACGCATTCAGGACGTGACCGAGGACATCGCCGAGGCGATTGGTCTTGAGCCTGTTGCAGGTGCTCTGGTGACCTCCGTTCCCGAAGGTCCTGCCATGGAGGCGGGCATGCAGGACGGTGACGTGATCCTGAGCTTTGCGGGCGTCGACGTTGAAGACACACGTGGACTGGTTCGCCAAGTGGGCAACAGCCCCGTGGGCGAGACTGTGCGCGTCGTTGTGTACCGCGATGGTGAGACTGTCACCCTGCGTGTGACGCTGGGCCGTCGTGAAGAGGCTGAAGGCGCTGTGCCTGCCGCTGTTGAGGCGCCGGACGGTGAACCGGAAGGCCCCGTGACGCGCGAAGTTCTTGGTCTCACACTTAGCACATTGACCGAAGAAATGCGCACCGAACTTGGGCTTGATGATGATCAAGACGGGCTGGCAGTTATGGCTGTGGATGAGACCAGCGAAGCCTATGAAAAGGGCTTGCGCGCGGGCGATGTGATCACCGAAGCAGGTCAGCAAAAGGTGACATCCATCTCCGATTTCGAGACGCGGCTCGAAGAAGTTAAGGATGCCGGGCGCAAGTCGCTGCTGTTGCTTGTGCGGCGGGGGGGTGACCCACGCTTTGTCGCGCTGAGCCTCGAAGAGTAGCCAACGCTTTCATTGAATTGGGAAAGGCGCCCCTCACCGGGCGCCTTTTTTCTTGTGGCGGATGAGATTTGGGGCGCACCTGTGGTGCGCTTGGTCAGGCGTCGGTGTCCCGAGGCACGGCAATCAAACCCAATCGGCGCGCTGTAGCCAGGGACAGCGTCTTGTTCTCTATCCCCTCATCACGCTGATAGCGCTGGACTGCATCTTTGGTTGCATTGTCCAGCTCACCTGTGACTGGCCCGCGATAATAGTCACGGGCGCCAAGGGCGCGTTGCAAAGACGAGACAAACTCAGGCGTGAGATCTGCAGCACAAGGTATTTCGTGCCACGTGGCCTCGCGTGGTTTGACAACCTCCTGATAGGTTTCATCCTTGTAGACGGGTGCCGCTTGAATCCGTCCATCGCTGCTGATCTGGGCTGGTTGGAGCAGCACCTTGCGGGTGACCGTTTCTACAATCGCCGGGCTGACGGTCTTGTCCCAGCATGTGCCTGGCTCCGCCCCAGGTGGGGAGGTTGCCAGTGATACGGGATCAATGTTGGAAGAGGTGACAGCTGCGTTTTCGGCGCAGGCTGTCACAAACAGGGCTGCCGCGAAGGCAGAAAGACAAGGTATGGATCGCATGCTCGGGCCTCTGAGTGGGCTTTTTTGTCAGCATAGCGTCGGGCCTGTGGCCTGCCTAGTCCTGCATGTGGTGGAGTGTGTGTGCTGTTGCCCGGCTGCCAGAGGGGGGCAGGTGGGTTTGTGCCTATTTGCGGCCGTCCCATGTTTTGGTGCGCGCCTCGGCCGCCATCTGTCGACCTGTATCCTCAGCCAGAAGCTGGTCGAGCAGGGGCGAGATATCCTCAATCTCTTCGGCCAGCACATGCGTGACACTGTGCGCCCGCTGCATCCGCCCCGTCACCCGTAGCATCCGGCTTGCCACCACCGCACGGCGGAAGCGTTCGTAGATGTGGCGCCACACGATGATGTTGACCACGCCGGTTTCATCTTCAAGCGTGATAAAGATCACGCCCTTGGCGGTGCCGGGGCGTTGGCGCAGGATCACAAGGCCCGCAACCGCGATGCGCGCGTTGACGGGCGGAGCATTCAGATCGCACGCTCGCAAGCAGGACGGCGGGCGCGGCCAGCCGTGCGCTGAAGGCTCCGGTCGGGGTGATGTCAGATTTTTAGCAACACGCATGAGAACAAAAATAGAACATTTACCTCTCATCGCAAGCGGAAAAGGGCGGGCGTGCGAAAGGGGCTGGCGGGGCGAAAAAGGGATCGCTAGAACCTGTCAGAGCGACAAAACCGAAGGGGCACATTTCATGGCCAAGATTACCTACATCGAACACGGCGGCACCAAACATGTGGTGGACGTTGCCAATGGCCTGACTGTCATGGAAGGCGCGCGGGACAACAACATCCCGGGCATCGAGGCTGATTGCGGGGGCGCCTGTGCGTGCTCGACATGCCATGTCTATGTGGCCGCCGACTGGGTCGAAAAGCTGCCTGCCAAGGACGACATGGAAACAGACATGCTCGACTTTGCCTATGAGCCGGACGAGACCCGGTCCCGCCTGACCTGTCAGTTGAAAGTGACCGACGCGCTGGATGGCCTGATCGTGCAGATGCCCGAAAAGCAGATCTGATCTTGGCCCGGGCGCCGCGTCTGCTGTTGCGCCTATCGAACGGCACCGCCCGCGGCGCGCTGCTGGCGGTGTGCCTTTGGCTCGCGGTGCCCGGTGGCGTGCGGGCCGACACCATTGCATCGGCGCGTTACACTGCACCTACCGACAGATATGCGCATGGGGTCCTCGGAGACGCCATCGAGTGGGGTGCGCTTGAGCTCACCCTCACAGACGGGCGCATATCGACATTCACCCTGCCCATCGATCATGTGTTCGAAGACGTGGCCCCGCGTCTGGCCGATTTGAACCGTGACGGTGCCCCAGAAGTGATCGTCGTCGAATCTGACGTCAATGCTGGCGCGGCTTTGGTGGTCTACGGGCCGTCAGGCAAGATCACCGAGACCCCCCATATCGGGACCCGTAATCGCTGGCTGGCCCCTATCGGGGCTGCTGATCTGGACGGGGACGGGGTTGTCGAAATCACCTTTGTTGACCGCCCCCATCTCGCCAAAACCTTGCATGTCTGGAGCTATCAGGTGGGCACCCTGAGACAGGTTGCGACGCTCAAAGGTGTGACCAACCACCGGATCGGAGAGGCGGATATCGCTGGCGGTATCCGCACATGCGCAGGCAGCCCCGAGATGATTGTGGCGACGGCCAACTGGGCGCAGCTGGTTGCTATCACTTGGGCGGCCGACGGTTTCGAAACGCGCGCTATCGGCACCGACACCTCACGCCCTGCCTTTGCGCGGGCCATGGAGTGCGTTGACTGACACAAGCCTCCGGCAAGAAACATTCTAGCGAAATGACACTCAGGTTTTGAGCGCGCGCCAGCCAATATCTCGCCGGCAGAAGCCGTCAGGAAAGTCGATCGCGTCCACCATTTCATAGGCTTTTGCGGCTGCTTCCTGAAGGGTGCCCCCCCGTGCGGTCACGTTTAGCACTCGCCCACCAGACGCTGTAACGGCCCCGCCTTGCGCTTTGGTTCCGGCATGGAACACCATCTGGCTGCTGGTTTCGGGCAATGCGTCCAGTCCTCCGATCACAGCACCTTTTTCGTAAGATCCGGGGTAGCCATTCGCCGCCATGACTACCGTCATGGCATGATCGTTGGCCCAGTTGACCTGCGCCTCTGCCAGTCGTCCTTCAGCTGCAGCATGCATCAGATCAAAGGCCTGAGCCCCTAAGCGCATCATCAACACCTGGCATTCAGGATCGCCAAAGCGAACGTTGTATTCCACCAGTCGCGGCGCGCCGTCCTCGATCATCAACCCGGCATAGAGCACCCCCTGGTAAGGCATCCCGCGACGCGCCATCTCGGCCATGGTGGGCCGGATGATCTCGTCGAGGGCGCGAGCTGCGATGGCCTCGCTCAGGACCGGGGCAGGGGAATAGGCGCCCATGCCGCCGGTATTGAGGCCCGTGTCGCCTTCGCCGACGCGCTTGTGATCCTGAGCGGTGCCGATGGGCAAGACGTCGGTGCCATCGCAGAGGACAAAGAAGGACGCCTCTTCGCCAGTCATGAATTCTTCGATTACCACTTCGGCACCTGCGCCGCCAAAAGCGCCGCCGAACATGTCGTCGATTGCGGCGTGGGCCTGTGCCACAGTTTCGGCGATGATGACGCCTTTGCCTGCGGCCAGTCCATCGGCCTTGACGACAATGGGCGCACCCACTTCAGACACATAAGCCCGCGCGGCAGGAGCATCGGTAAAGTGACCGTAGGCCGCTGTGGGTGCATCAACGGCGGCGCAAATTTCTTTGGTAAAGGCCTTGGAGGCTTCGAGCTGTGCGGCTGCTTTACTTGGGCCGAAGACGAGGACGCCTGCATCGCGCAAGCGGTCGGCGACCCCTGCTGCCAAGGGCCCTTCTGGGCCGATGATGACGAAATCTATCGCTTCTTCTTCGACAAAGGTGACCACGACACCGCCGTCACAGATATCGAGGTTAGCGCAGTCTGCAATTGCAGCGATTCCGGCATTGCCTGGGGCAACCACCAACCGGTCGCATTTAGGGTTTTGCAGGACGGCCCAAGCCAGCGAATGTTCGCGGCCACCGCCGCCCAAAATCAGAATGTTCATGGGCGCACTCCTTGGCCTTTGTCTTCTCGCGTTCTAAGCTGCACAGGCGATGCACACAAGGACAGCCCATGGACCTTCTCGACGATCCTGTACCGGGATCCAACACGCCGGAATTCTCGGTCTCGGAAATCGCGGGTCGGGTAAAAAAGCTGATTGAAGTTGAACTGGGCTGGGTCCGGATCAAGGGCGAGGTGGGCCGCGTGGTTTTGGCGCGCTCAGGCCATTTGTATTTCGATCTCAAAGACGAACGCAACGTGCTGTCCTGCATGACTTGGAAGGGGCAGGTGCCCGAGCTTGGCACTATGCCCGAAGAGGGAATGGAAGTTGTTGCCGAAGGGCGTATGACGGCTTCCGGTTTTCAGTCCAAATTCTCGCTCAACGCCCAGCGGATCGCCATTGCGGGCGAGGGTGCGCTGATGGCCTTGCTTGAAAAACGCAAGAAAGCGCTGGCGGCGGAAGGGTTGTTTGATGCCGAGCGGAAAAAGCCGCTGCCCTATCTGCCCGAGGTGATCGGGGTCGTGACCTCGCCTCAAGGGGCGGTGATCCGCGATATTCTGCATCGGCTGCGCGACCGGTTCCCACGTAAGGTTCTGATCTGGCCGGTGGCGGTGCAGGGTGCCGCGTGTGCGCCAGAAGTGGCTCGCGCAATTGAAGGGTTCAACGCGCTGACGCCTGGTGGAGCCATGCCGCGTCCGGATCTGTTGATCGTAGCGCGTGGCGGCGGGTCGGTTGAGGACCTGTGGGGCTTTAACGAAGAGGTTGTGGCCCGAGCTGCTGCCGCTTCGGACATTCCGCTGATCTCGGCGGTGGGGCATGAAACTGACACGACGCTTATCGATTTTGCGTCGGACCAGCGCGCGCCGACGCCAACTGCGGCTGCCGAGATTGCAGTGCCTGTGCGGCATGAACTGGCCGCTTGGGTCGAACAGGCGGGCGGGCGCATGGCGGCGAGCCTGAGCACGAGCCTTGTGCGCCGCACCCAGCGCTTGCGGGATCTGGCGCGCGCGCTGCCGCGCCCGGATGCTCTGGTCGAGGGGCCGCGCCAACGTTTGGACGTGCTTGGTGACAGGCTTGGCCCGGCGCTGATTGCTGGGGTGCAGCGCAGACGCGTACGGCTGTCGGATGTTTCGGGTACGTTGCGCCCCGCGATTTTGACCCGCCAGATGCGTAATGAACACCTAAGACTGACCGCTATGTCGGACCGGTTGGCCCCGGCGTTGGCGCGGATTGCGGCACGCAGACGAGAGCAGCTGGATGCCCGCGTTGCACGGTTTGCTCCGCGCTTGTTGGTACAGGACACCGAACAGGCGCGTGCGCGTTTTGATGCCGTGCGTGGACGGTTGCAGGCCACTGGCACGCACCAGATCGAGCAATTGCGCGCGCGACTGGATGCCATGGACCGGCTGCGCGAAACGCTCAGTTACAAAGCGACGCTTGCACGCGGATACGCGGTGGTGCGCGGCGGCGGTGAGATCGTGACCACGCGGGCGGCCGCCGAAACCGCCACGGCCCTTGAGATCGAGTTTGCAGATGGACGTCTCAAACTTGGCGGCACGACTCAACGCAAGGCCAAGTCCAAACCACCAGAGCAGGGCTCCCTGTTTTAGGTTGCACGCTGCTGCGCCTTACACCCCGATTTTGGGCCCGAGGCAGATCATCTCTTCACCGACGTCCTGCGCTTCGTACAGCTCCTGGCTTTCAGGATCGTTTTCAAAGGTTGCTATCAGCCCGGAGGATCCGCGTTCGAACGTCCAGCATTGTGGATCGATGCGGTCTTCGTAGACAAAGCAGATACTGGTACCCTCGTTATACCAGTGCCCTTCTTTGCACTCCCCATCGAGGAAGGACCACGTGACTCGGCGGTTTTCATGATAGATTTCAGCGCCATACGCCGCGCCTTTACGTCCGTAGTACAGCGTCTTTCCCGTCACGTAGGCTTCGAACTCAGCCGCTGACATAGGGTTTGCGGCTACCGCAGAAGCAGAAGATAACACGGCAAGAAAAGGCAGGATCATACGCATAAGCGCACCCTGCCAGAGCGCGCCAACAGGTACCAGTCGCAAGCGCGTGATCATGGGGTCGCGGGCTGCAATGGGCTGTTTTCCACAGATCGTTGTTTCCGCCACGCGGCAACACGCTGATCCATGACCCGGCGCCACAACGATGGAACCAGTGCGATCATGCCCATCACAGGCAGCGAGCGGGGGAGCATCGGCATCGTCTCTGCATCCAACTCAAGTTGTGGAAAGGCCTGACCCGGCCGGGTGTGATGCGCGGAATGGCGCGGCGCGTTTAGCATCATCGCGGATGAGTGCCAGTGCGGGGCGTTCCATGAGTGCTGTGGCCCCATCTTCTCGCGGCTCCCGTCGGATTGCATCTGCCGTTCCAGCCCGTAGTGCTGCACATAGTCCGACAACATCAATTGTATCTGGGCATAGACCGCCATCGCGATAACGCCTGCCACGCCAGAAACGTTCCCAAGTGTGAAGGCAATGGCAAGCGTGATTACGGCTCCGGCAATGTACCCAACATATGGTGCGGGCCAGCTTGCTCCTGCGTGGCGCTGACGCTCTGCTCGCAGGCCTGCTCTAAAACTGCCCGCCCATGTGCGTGGCAAGTAGGCCCAGAACCCCTCGCCACCCCGCGCTGTTGCGGGGTCTTTAGGCGTTGCGGCGTGCACATGATGGACCAGACGATGCGCGCTGGTGTGATGGCCGAACACGAGGCTGGCATAGTTCGCCGCCCCCAATCGAAAGGCCTAGCGGTCTGCGCGGTGGATCAATTCGTGCGCGTTGGAGTTTGAGATTTGACCAAAATATAACCCAAAGCCAATGACCAGCAGCACCTTGTCGAGCAGGGGCAGCGGCCCATTCATGGCCCATGCAGCGGCCCCCAGAAGGACGAAATGCAGGATGCCAAGCACGACGGACAGAAGGTGCCCGCTTGCGTCGGAGATGGGTGTGGCCCCGCCGATTTTGTCGAGGGCAAAGACAAAAACCGTAATCGCCAGAATGGCACTGCCCGCCCACACACCCCCAAAGACGCAAGCCGCCAGCAACAGACCGGCGGGCGTACAAGTCGCAACCACAAAAGGCAACAGGCGTAACATCAAGCAGAATCGCTCCTTTTTCGGTGGGCGTATTCTACCACGGGACCGCTATGTGCGTCTTAACAGCGGTGTCGCGACGCCCGCCGGTGTCCCATGCGCGCCACAGTGGCGCGCATCGGCGCGTGGTTTGCGCGTTTTGGGGTCGCTTTTGGGCTCAAGACGCGGTGCCGCCGCTGATATGGTCGCGTTGAAATCGGGCCAAGGGAGTGTGGCATGGCGCTGGATCGAGTGGAAAAGGGCAAAGGTGTCTGGAAATCCGGCAAGGGCAAAGGCCGGGTACGTCCCAAGGGTCGCGCGCTTGAAGATCAGGCTTGGGATGAGGTTCGCGCCCTTTTGGGGGACCAAGAGCGCCGCGCTGATCTGCTGATCGAGTTTCTTCACCTGATTCAGGACGCCTATGGTCACCTCAGCGCTGCTCATCTGCGCGCGCTTGCCGAGGAGATGCGGATGAGCATGGCCGAAGTCTATGAGGTCGCCACGTTCTATGCCCATTTCGATGCGGTCAAAGAAGGTGAGGTGCCTCCGCCTGCGCTGACCATCCGGGTCTGCGATTCCCTATCTTGCGAATTAGCGGGTGCGCAGGCGCTCAAAGCTGCTCTTGAAGATGGGCTGGATGCAAGCGAAGTCCGCGTGTTGCGCGCGCCCTGCATGGGGCGCTGCGACACGGCGCCGACGTTGGAACTGGGTCACAACCATATCGACAACGCCACTGTCGAAAAGGTCCACGCCGCCATCGCCGCAGGCGATACGGATGCGCATGTTCCGGATTATGAGGCTTTCGACGCGTACCGTGCAGGCGGCGGCTATGCCACGCTGCTGGATCTGCGCGACAATGGGGACTGGGAAGTCGCACTCGACACCGTTCTTTCTGCCGGACTGCGCGGATTGGGCGGGGCGGGTTTCCCTGCAGGCAAGAAGTTGCGATTTGTGCGCGCCAATCCGGGCCCACGATATCTGGCCGTGAACGGGGACGAGGGTGAGCCCGGTACATTCAAAGACCGGTATCACCTCGAACGACGGCCTCATCTGTTCCTCGAAGGAATGTTGGTTGCGGCATGGGCTGTCGAGGCAGCGCGCTGCTACATCTACATGAGAGATGAATACCCCGCCGTACTGGACATCCTTCGTCGCGAAATCGCGGCTCTGGAAGCTGCAGGGCTTGTGGAACCGGGATATATCGACCTGCGCCGGGGCGCCGGGGCGTATATCTGTGGCGAAGAAAGCGCCATGATCGAATCCATCGAAGGCAAACGTGGCCTACCACGCCACCGCCCGCCTTTCGTGGCTCAGGTCGGTCTGTTTGGACAGCCGACGCTGGTACACAATGTCGAAACCCTGCACTGGGTGGCGCGAATTCTGCGCGAAGGCCCTCAGATCATGTCCGATGTCGAACACAATGGACGTGTGGGATTGCGCAGCTATTCGGTGTCAGGCCGTGTGAAAACGCCGGGCGTGTATGATTTGCCTGCGGGTTCGACCATCACCGAAGTAATTGCGGCAGCCGGAGGGATGGCTGAAGGGCACGTGTTCAAGGCCTACCAGCCGGGCGGGCCGTCGTCCGGGCTTTTGCCAGCTACAATGCACGACATCCCCTTGGATTTTGATACGCTACAACCTCACGGCACCTTCATCGGTTCCGCGGCGGTTGTGGTCTTGTCGGATCACGATCGTGCTCGAGATGCGGCGTTGAATATGCTACGATTTTTTGAAGACGAAAGCTGCGGGCAATGCACGCCCTGCCGGGTGGGTTGTGAAAAGGCGGTCAAGCTGATGCAGGCTGAGACGTGGGATCAGGGACTGCTTGGTGAGCTGTGCAATGCCATGACTGATTCGTCGATCTGCGGATTGGGGCAAGCGGCACCGAATCCTATCAAGTTGGTGATGCAGCATTTTGAAGACGAAATCTGATTGCATAATGTCGGCGGCTTGCCACCTGAGAGGGAATCGGCGCGGTAAACATTGGATTTTTTCGCTTAACGCAAGGTAAAGCTGGATTTGATTGCAAATAGGCGATTTTTCGCCTATCACTTAAGCAGCGCAGATACTCAATCGGCGTAATCAGTTGAAGACAGTTGTATCAGAGGCGAAAGCGATTTGCGCAATGGGCTAATAGCCCGCCGCTGCCGCATCTTTCAAAACGGCCGGACTTCTACCGGCCAACTTCTTTGAGGGCTTACGGTCGCACATGCCAGGGTAACGCATCATTTCGGGCCATGTGGTCCGCAGGGTAACCAGTTCAAAACGCGCAAGGGTCACAGCTCTTGCGCGTTTTTCTTTTTGACCGTGTTCTTTGGATCCATCCTGGCACATGTCACAGGTTCGTTCAGATAGCTGCGCCGCGTAGCAGATATGATCCGGTATGCGTCGCTCTCGGGCAGATACGGCCTTTTCCAGCAAGCCAAAGCGCATTAGGTGAGGGCGTACGCGGAGGCACCATGGCATTTTTCAAGAAACTCAAAGACCGCTTGTTCAAATCCTCTTCCAAACTGGATGAGGGGCTTGAGGCTATTGTCGAAGATGGCGGTGTCGAAGAGACTCTGCCTGTTAATGAGATGTCTGAGCCGGTTAAGGATGCGCCTGCTCCGGAAGTAGTGGCCGCGCCTGAACCCACCGCGAAACCCGTACAAGACCCAACACCCGCGCCAGTACCTGAACAGGTTCGTAACCCGGAGCCGGAACCGGAACCGGAGCCAACGCCCGAGCCTGAACCAACAATAACCCCCGAACCTGAAAAGGTTCCCGAGCCCGAGCAGGCTCCTGAACACGCTCCGGAACCTGAACCGGTGAGTGCGCCAGAGCTTGCCGCCTCACAGGAACCTAAGTGGTCAACGCCACCTGTTCCTGAGCCTGATGCTCCATCGCGACCGATGCCTGCCGCCACAGAGGAACCAGTTGACACGCCCGCACCTGAGCCGCAGGACGATCCGGCCGACGCGCCTGATGTTCCATCTGCAGCGGAGCCTGAGCCCACTCCAGCGCCATTGAAGGTGAGGCTTGAAGCATCCCCCTTGGAGGACATCGAACCCGCAAGCAGCGCTCCGACTCCATCGCGGGGTATTCTGGGGCGTTTGCTGGGCCGCAAAGACGCGGCGCCCGTGCTGCGTCGCACGCTCGATGACGACATGCTCGAGCAGCTCGAAGAGTTGTTGATCGCAGCAGACATGGGTGTGGACACGGCGCTGCGCGTGGCGGCCAATATGGCTGAGGGTCGGATGGGAAGTAAGCTGTCCGTTCATGAAATCAAAGAACTGATGGCCGGCGAAATTGCGCGGATCATGGAACCTGTGGCCAAGCCACTTCCACTCTATCCGCAAACGCCGCAAGTTGTTCTTGTGGTGGGCGTGAACGGGTCAGGCAAAACCACAACAATTGGCAAACTGGCCAGCCAGTTCCGGGCCGCAGGAAAGTCGGTGGTCATTGCGGCCGGTGATACGTTCCGCGCTGCTGCCGTTGAACAGTTGCAGGTCTGGGGCACGCGGGCAGGGGTGCCGGTGCTCACCGCGCCCGAAGGGTCCGATCCGGCCAGTCTTGCCTTTGAGGCCATGACACAGGCACAGGCCGATGGGGCTGACCTTCTGATGATCGACACGGCAGGGCGTTTGCAGAACCGGGATGACCTGATGGAGGAACTGGCCAAGATCGTGCGGGTGATCCGCAAGAAAGACCCAAGCGCGCCGCACAACACACTGCTGGTGCTGGACGCGACCACGGGCCAGAACGCGCTCAATCAGGTTAAGGTTTTTCAGGAGGTCTCGGATGTGTCTGGCCTTGTGATGACCAAGCTGGACGGTACTGCCAAGGGCGGTGTGCTGGTGGCCCTTGCGGACAAGTTCGGCCTGCCGATCCACGCCATTGGGGTGGGCGAACAGATCGACGATCTTGCCCCCTTTGATCCAGAAGATTTCGCCGCAGCTCTCACAGGTCTCGACGCTGAATGACGCGTCCCTCTTCTCTGACAGTAAAAAATCCTCCGGGTCCCTGTCGGGTGGGGGCGGACAGCCCCCTAACCAGCTGACATGACAGATTGGCTGATCAGCATCGAGGGAACGGAAACGGGGCATCAGGTGGCTCTGTTCCTTGCAATCCTTGCTGCCTTTTTGCACGCGGTTTTTGGCGCGCTGCAAAAAGGACGGCACGATCCTTGGCTGACTAGGGGTGCGATCGACGCGTCTTACGGGCTCATGGCTGCACCCTTTGCGCTATTTGTCGTGCCTTGGCCCAAGCCGCACATGTGGCCGATCTTTGCAGGCGTATTTGTCATACACGTGATCTACAAGCTGCTGCAGGCGTGGGCCTACACCAAGGGTGCCTACACTGTGGTGTATCCAGTTGTGCGAGGCACGGGGCCGCTCTTTGCAGTGATTGGTGCATACTTGCTGTTCGGAGAGTTGTTTACACTCACCCAATGGCTTGGCGTTGCGGTGCTGCTGTCGGGTATCTTCGGACTGGCGGTCTACAACTTGATCTTCCTGAAATCCGAGCGCGATACCTTGAACGCCGCTCTTGGGCTTGCGGTGCTCACCGGACTGTTTGTTGCGTTGTATACGACCTACGACGCCTACGGAATCCGGGCGACAGAGAACCCGTTTACCTTTCTGGCATGGTTTTTCATGATTGACGGAATTTTCATGCCGCCGATTGCGTATATGCGGTGGCGTCGAATGGATAATCCACCCAGTCTGCCGCCTCTGGCGTTGCGCGGAATCATTGGCGGGTTCGTCGCGTTTTTCAGTTTTGGCGCGATCATGTTGGCAACACGGCTCGACAAAGTGGGTGAGGCGGCGGTGCTGCGCGAGACATCGACAGTCTTTGCCGCCATTATCGGTTGGCTGGTGCTGAAAGAAACGGTAGGACCACGCAGAATTGCGCTGATGGCCCTGATTGCGCTAGGTGCGGTGATTGTGGAATTGGGCGGATAACAAAGGGCAGAGCATGAGTGACGCACGCGACATCAACCCGATCCTGAAGCAGGTGCTGGAACTGGGCCCGCCGGTGGTCTTTTTTCTGATCTATCTGCGCATACGGGATGAAACCTATACTTATGCAGGCACCGATTATTCCGGGTTCATCGTTGCCACTTTGATCTTCGTGCCGATCCTTTTGGTGGCCATCGCCGTGCTTTGGGCCCTCACGGGTAAACTCAGCCGGATGCAGATTTTTACTGCATTCATGGTGATCTTCTTTGGCGGGCTGACAGCATGGTTCAACGACGAACGGTTCTTCAAGATGAAGACCTCGATCGTCTACGGGGTCTTTGCTCTGCTTTTGGGCATCGGGTTACTACGTGGCCAAAGCTGGCTGGCTTATGTTCTCAATGACGCGATGCCGATGCGACAAGAGGGTTGGATGATCCTGACCCGCAGGCTTTGTGCGATGTTTGCCGGGCTTGCGATCGCCAACGAGGTGGTCTGGCGCACGATGTCGACCGATGCATGGGTCAAGATCGAAACGTTCGGCTTTCCGATTGCGCTGGTCGCCTTCCTGTTCTGGCAGATCACAGCGCTGCAAACCTACCTGATTGAAGAGGGCGATCCACCGGAAGCGCAGCAATAGCTGCGCCTAAGGCGGTAGCGGCGGCGTAGCAAGGCGGAGATGTTCTCCGCCTTTTTTATTAGCCCACGTGGAACAGAGTAGAGAACATTCGCGGATCAATGCTGTCCGAGGCAAACGTGTCGCCCTCAGTCAGCACAGACACGGCATCATGACTGTGCAGGCTTTCCTGATGGCTCGCCACCACACGGAAGTCGCCAATGCGCACATCTGCAAGCAATTGCTCGCAGAAAAGACGCGCTGCATCTTCGACAAAGATCGGGTTGGCGGCGTTCAATTCGGCAAAGGCCTGTTCATCCTCGCGCTTGACCATGACTTGTGTCTCAGTCGGCACGGCGCGGCGGCAGGCTTCGATCAAATCCTCGAACCACAGGCATTTCGCGTCTTCGTCCAAGACGACGGACACCCGTGCAACAGAACGCTGCGAATGCGGTGTGGCCAACTGACCGCGCGTAGCTCGGGCATGCTCCGACAGTTCCAGCGAACAGGGGCATGTTGAGGAATAGACATAGTCGAGATGCATGATCTTTTTGCGTACACCGGCCTGTTCGACCAGTTCCAGAGCGATGTCGTAGTACTGATAGCCAGAAAGGCCTGAGCGAAGGGAGCCGACTTTCATCGGAAAGCTGAAGCGCATCTGAATGCGCGCATCAAAGCTTTCGAGGTCTGATTTGTAATCATCCAGCGCCGCCTCGATCACCTCAAAGCTAAAGGTTTCTTCGGCATATGCATAAAACGAGCGCATGATCCGGGACATGTTAATGCCCTTTTTGTCCGCATCGAGGCTGACAGTGCCGGTCACGGACGTCTCGAGCGTCAGCGCATCGCCATCGCGGGTTTGTACGCGCAAGGGCAAACGAAAGTTGGAAATTCCAACGTGCTGGATTTGCTGTTTTGCTCCGCGGATCAGGCTTGAGGGGCCGTTTTGGAGATCGGGCAAGGTGTCTTTGTAACCGTCATTAACCGCAAAATCTGTCGGGTAGTCCCGCGCAAAAGATGGATAGTCGACCCCGTCGCCGCCGGGCACAAGACGGGCCACAGATGGGTCGAGTTCCAGAATATCGGTAGTGGTGGCAGATTTGGCCCAGCGGCGCAGCAGATCCAGTGCAGCCTCGGCCTCGTCGCGTTCGGGTATTGCAGTAATATCGGGCGTATGAATGTTCATAGAAGTAGCCCCCCTTTCTTGTCTCCGTGGAAGGCATGTAAGCCGCCCATCCGGTAAGTCCAACAGTGCTAACGATTACGTGCACAGTTGCAACATGGATGACAATTAGGACGACATACCGACAGATTCCGGCAGTGGGCGCCATATTGGCGCCCAAACTGCATTATTTTGCTTGATCAAGCGCTTGCAGGATGTCCGCCTTCAAATCCTGCAGGTCCTCCAGCCCCACAGACATGCGCACAAGGCCGGGTGTAATACCAAGGATATCCTTTTGGTCCTGCGGCAATCGCTGGTGAGTGGTTGTAGCTGGGTGAGTCAGAATGGACTTTGCGTCCCCCAGATTGTTCGAGATCACCGGGATTGTCAGCGCGTTTAGGAATTTGAACGCGGCCGCCTGACCATCCTTCAGATCAAATGACAGAACCGTGCCGCCTTGGCCGCCCATCTGGTCTTGCACCAAGGGGTGTTGCGCGTGGGTTGGATGGCCGGGGTAGAGGACCCTTGCCAGTGAGTCGTGACCTTGCAGTGCATCCGCTAGCGCCAGCGCAGTCTCAGCCTGCGCGCGCACCCGCATATCCAGCGTTTCCAATCCTTTGAGCATCACCCAGGCGGTAAACGGCGACATCGAGCCACCGGTGTGTTTCATGTAAGGTTCAACCGTCTTGCGTATGAAGTCACGTGTCCCAAGGATGATCCCGCCAAGGGCGCGCCCCTGTCCGTCAATGTGCTTGGTTGCCGAATAGATCACCACATCCGCACCCTGCGAGATGGCGTTGGAAAAGACCGGTGTGGCAAACACGTTGTCCACAAGAACCGTTGCACCAACAGCATGGGCAAGGTCAGAAACAGCGGTGATATCCACCACTTCCAAAGTGGGGTTCGAGATGGATTCGAAAAATACGGCCGTTGTGTCCGGCGTGATCGCCGCCCGCCATTGGTCCAGATCGGTGCCGTCTACAAAGACCACCTCGACCCCGTAACGGGTCAAGATTTCTTCCAGCACATAGAGACAAGATCCAAAGAGCGCGCGCGCCGACACAACCCGGTCGCCGGCCTTGAGCATCGCGGTCAGCGCGCCCGACACGGCCGCCATGCCGGAGGCGGTGGCAAAACCGTCCTCGGCCCCTTCAAGCATCGCAATCCGCTCTTCGAACATCCGGACCGTGGGGTTGCCGTAGCGGGCGTAAATGAATTCATCGTCCCCAGCCGCCTCAAACCGCTGTGCAGCAGCCTCGGCACTTTCATAGACAAAGCCTTGGGTCAGAAAAATCGCTTCGCTGACTTCTCCATATTGGCTGCGGCGCGTGCCACCATGCACGGCACGGGTGCGCGGGTTCCAGTTGTCGCTCATGAGCGTTGCTCCATAGTCATCGGGCCTGAAGTCGGGGTCAGGCCACAAAAAACCCCCAGACGCGGTCAAGCGAAAGGGGGGCTTTCATCCTGACCTTTTAGCGGAGTTTTCCAACCTGCCCATAGAATAAAGACGTTGGGGTGGCCCGCAATCCGGTAACAAATCGCCACGTTGCATGGGGTACGACCAGAAGTGTTGCACGTCAACACCGTCACGGTGCTGTAACCTTAAATTCATCTGCACGTCATATGTCTCGTCCATAGCGGCGCCACTAGATGTGGTAGGAGGTGCTGAAATGCCGATCCTGAGACTGAATGCAGGCCCCGGCGGTCTGACAGTGAATGGCTCGCCCGCTGCGGCTTTGCCCACGGTTCGAACCGCTGCGCGCGGAACCGGTCCCGTGATGGTGCTGATCCACGGGTTCAAATGCGATCCCGAGGACACAGCCTTTTCCCCGCACACTTCAATTTTTGGAACCGAGATGCACCATCACAAAGATGGAAACGTCCAGTGGTTGAGGCATCTGGGCTTTTGCAGCGGGAATTCTGATGAAGGACTTGCAATCGCTTTTGCCTGGCGGGCACGCGGCGATCTGTGGCGGGCCGAATGTGCTGCGCGTGTGGCAGGCCAACATCTTGCTGAGGTAATTGCGCTGATCCGACGGGCCGCGCCACATCGCCCGGTCCATGTGATCAGCCATTCGATGGGCTCAGAAGTGGTCTTTGAGGCCCTGCAACACCTGCCTGCCCATGCCGTGCAACGCATCATCACCTTTTCCGGAGCCACATATGCCAGTCGCGCGACGGCCGCGATGCAGAGCAGGGCGGGGCGTACATCGGAACTTTTCAATATCATCAATCGCGAGAACGATGTTTTTGATTTCATGTATGAACGGCTGATCGCGCCCCCTGTTGCAGGGGATCGGGCTATGGGCATTTGGTTGGAGTTGCCAAACGTCGCCAACCTGCAACTTGACTGTGCCCACACTCTGGCGGCCCTGACCCGGTTTGGCGGTCATGTCGCACCACCGGAACGACGCATGTGCCACTGGTCGGGGTACACGCGTCCGGGTGCATTGCGCTTTTACGCCCAAGTGCTGCGCAATCCGCGTACGGTTGCTTTGCCCGCACTGCAGCAAGTCTTGCCTGTTGCGGTTGCGCCGCGCTGGTCACGCATGTTTGCGCCTTCAAAACTGACGCTGCCCTTGCCCATGGCGCAGAAAACAGCATCATGATCCCCTGACACCGCGGGGGAGTTCCAAATGATTGATCTTTATTTCTGGCCCACGCCGAATGGGTGGAAAGTCTCGATCGCGCTTGAGGAATTTGAGCTGCCCTACAGGACTCATCTGGTCAACATCGGCGCTGGGGATCAGTTCAAAGCGGACTTTCTCAAAATCTCGCCCAATAACCGGATGCCCGCGATCACGGACCCCGATGGGCCAGACGGTGCACCGATTTCGATATTCGAATCCGGCGCGATCCTGCAATATCTGGCGCGCAAGACTGGCAAGTTTTGCGGTGCGACAGAACGGGAGCGGGTCGCCGTGGACCAGTGGCTGATGTGGCAAATGGGCGGCGTTGGCCCGATGGCAGGGCAGGCGCATCATTTTCTGAAATATGCGCCGCAAATGGGGCACGACATTCCTTATGCCAAGGACCGTTACCGCAACGAAACCGGGCGTCTTTACGGGGTTCTGGATCGCCAGTTGGCCCAACATGAATTTGTCGCCGGTGACTATTCCATCGCTGATATGGCAATCTGGCCTTGGGCGTCATTGTGGGAAGGGCAACAACAAACCCTTGAAGACAAACCGCACCTCGCGCGTTGGTTGGACGTGGTGGGAGCGCGCCCCGCGGTTCAGGCTGGCCGCGCGCTGCATGCCGAATTGCGAAAAGAGCAGCAAGACAAAAAGGGACAGGACACTCTGTTCAAGCAAAAGAACTAAAGCGAAGATCCCAACAATCGTTCCAACCAAGACTTTCGTTCAAAATATCTTAACCATTCAAACGCCTTACCCGCTCGCCGCAACCCGGCTATGCAGGATTGGCATTGGTATTCTGCGCTGCAGCATCCTAAGTGTATCTCATCGGGAGGACGAGTTTTCAAACCGAAAAGAGGCACACGATGGCATACGTAACAGAAACACACAGCTCCATTTTTTCGAACATTTGGGCACACATCAGCGTCTTTTTCACAATGGTCGGGCGCGCGATGGCAATGTCCACTGCAAACGCTGCAGAAGCAAGGTTTCGTCAGATCGAAGCGCTGAATGCAAAAACGGATGAAGAATTGAAGGTTATGAACTTGCGCCGCGAAGATATCCCAACTTTCGTCTTCCGCGACCTGATGCATCTCTGATCCTCTAACAAAAGCCTGGGTAACCCCCGGGCTTTTTGCTTATCAACGCATGCGACGCCCTGGTGTCGCTTGACACCCTACGCCCGGCCCTTCAACGGTGGGCGCAATGTTAGACCTGCGACCCATCGGATACGTGATCGGCCTGCTTGTTGCGATGCTCGGGCTTGCAATGCTGGTGCCTCTGTTTCTTGATCTGACAGACGGCAACGGGCATTGGGCCGTATTCGCTGAAAGCAGCATCATCACGCTGGCCGTCGGCGGCATTATTGCTCTGAGTTGTTCCAACAGCGTCGGCGAAGGCCTGACAATCCAGCAAACCTTTTTGCTGACCACCGGCGTTTGGCTGGCGCTTCCCATCTTTGGGGCATTGCCCTTTTATTTCGGCGCAACCGAGGCGCGCTTTGTAGACGCGTTCTTTGAGGCGATGTCGGGCCTCACCACCACCGGCTCAACTGTCTTTTCCGGGCTCGAAGAGTTGCCGCGCGGTCTGCTGCTGTGGCGCGGGATCCTGCAATGGCTGGGCGGCATCGGCATCATCGTTGTGGCTATGGTGTTCCTTCCCGAACTTCGGGTCGGTGGCATGCAGATATTCCGCACCGAAGGCTTTGACACGATGGGCAAAATCCTGCCCCGTGCTACGGAAATCGCCAGCCGCATTTCGGTCATTTATGTGGGTCTTTCGCTGATCTGCGCCTTGGCTTACGTCAGCGCGGGGATGGGTCCATTTGATGCGGTGGTGCATGCCATGACGACCATCGCGACCGGGGGGTTTGCCAATTACGATGCCTCTTTCGCAGCCTTTAACCCAGCAGTGTCTTACGTGGCCTGCCTGTTCATGATCCTTGCGGCGTTACCATTTGTGCGTTTTGTCCAACTCAGCGCTGGTACCGCACGGCCCATGTTGCGCGACACACAGATCCACGTTTTCCTGGTCACAGCGTTCATAATCGTGTCCCTGATCACGGGCTGGAACCTGTTGCAGGCAAACGCCAGCGGAGAAGAAGCGTTACGCCTTGCAATGTTCAACTCGGTTTCGCTGATGACGGGCACTGGTTATGCCAATGCCGACTACAACCAATGGGGCAGCTACGCGATTGCTGTGTTGTTCTTTACAGGCCTCATCGGCGGCTGCGCGGGCTCGACGGCCTGCTCGATCAAGATATTCCGCTACCAGCTGCTGTTTGCCTCGATCAAAACCCAATTGCAAAAAACGCGTAGTCCGCATGGCGTGTTCACTCCCCGCTATGCTGGCCGACGCGTGGGCGACGATGTTCTGAACTCTGTCATGTCGTTCTTCATGTTCTTTACTGTGACTTTGGGCATATTGTCGGTCGCATTGGCGATGACTGGCCTCGACTTCGTGACCTCCCTGTCGGGGGCCGCCACGGCACTTGCCAATGTTGGGCCCGGTTTCGGGAGCGAAATCGGGCCGTCCGGTAATTTTGCGGGTCTCAACGACACGGCCAAATGGTTGTTGGCCGCTGCCATGCTGATCGGCCGTCTCGAATTGATGGCCGTCTATGTGATTTTCACCGTTGGTTTCTGGAGAGCCTGATGACCCAAACGCGCCCCCTTGGTGCCCAGATTTCCCATATGCTCAAGGATCGCGGGGTCGATGTGATCTTTGGCATTCCGGGCGTGCACAATCAGGAAATGTACCGCGGCATCGAAGAGGCTGGGATCACCCATGTGCTGGCGCGGCACGAGCAGGGGGCGGGGTTCATGGCCGATGGTTATGCGCGGGCCAGCGGTAAACCCGGCGTGGCTTACGTGATTACAGGGCCGGGCCTGTGCAACATCATGACGCCGATGGGGCAGGCCTATTCAGACAGCGTCCCGTTGCTGGTGATTTCATCCTGTCTCGATGAAACGGCGGCGACCAGGGGCCAGCTACACCAGATGAACGACCAACGTGCCGCAGCTGAGACAGTATGTGACTGGTCGCAAGAGGCGCGCAGCGCTGAAGCGGCCTATGCATTGATTGACCGGGCAATGATCGAGTTTGACACCACACGCCCAAGATCAAAATCAATTTCCGTACCGATCGCCAAGCTGGAAGCGCCGGCGCATGCGCATCCTCCGGTACAGAGCAAACCCAAACGCCCCGTACAGCACCGTGCAGGTGTTATCGCTACTGTGCACAACCTGTTGAAACAGGCCGAAAAGCCGCTGTTCATTCTTGGTGGCGGCGTGACAGGTGGGCCGATTGCCAGCTTGACAGTTGGAGCTTGCAAAGCTGCTTCGTTCACGACCTACGCGGGACGCGGCCTCATACCCGCAGATGCAGAGTTTCACTTCGGCGCCATGCTGCCGCGCCCCGATAGTGCGAGGGTGATTGCACAAGCCGATCTGGTCATCGCGGTGGGGACGGAACTTGCCGAAGTTGATTTGTGGCGCGACACTCTGGGTCACACAGGCACACTCGTGCGGGTGGATATCGATCCAGAGGTTCTCGCCGACCATCATCGTGCGGACTATCAGCTCTTTTATGATGCGGATGCATTTCTCGCTGACCTTAACGAGATGGATGTGACCCGTCAGGCATCAGGTTGGGATGCAGCGGAAGTGGCAGCGGCACGCAGCCGCTGGCGGGCGGAGGTCGATGCAGAACGCCCTGGAATTGTGCCCGTCTGTGGTGCTTTACGCGAAGCTGTACCAGCCGACACCATGATCTATTCCGACATGACCCAATTGGCCTACACGGCCAAGGAAGTCTGGGACATGGGCCGCCCCGGACACTGGCATCACCCCACGGGCTTTGGGACGCTGGGTTACGCGACGCCTGCCGCCATTGGCGGCGCCGTGGCGCGCAAAGGCCTGCCGACTATGGCGATCATTGGAGACTATGGTTTTCACTATACTATGGCCGAACTTGGCGTTGCCGTGGAGCTCAAACTCCCACTCCCCATTGTCCTTTGGGACAACACCAAACTGGGCGAGATTGAGGACAGCATGGTGCGCGCTCAGATCGCACCCAACGCAGTGGTTGCGCACAATCCGAACTTCTGCAAACTGGCTGAAGCGTTCGGGGCCAAGGCAGTTGCACCAACCACACTCAAAGACATGCAAGACGCTGTCCGCGCCGCCTTTGTCGCGGAAGGTCCGACCCTCATCTACCTCACGCCTGATGTCGTAGGCGCAGCCTAAAGGTTTCTTTTGGCCTGAAATACTGTGGGAGGAGGAGTGCGGGCGCCGGAGGCGGTGCAGCCACAATCCTACAGTTGCCTAAGGCTCTACTGATCCCAGCAACTCACCAGAACTGTCATGCCGGTCGCTTCGCCCGTCAGATCAATCGGATCAATCGGCGTTCCGCTATCCGTGCCAGCCGCGGCAAGACCGGCCTGTTCCAGGACGGCCTGCAAGGCAGTGCGGTCCAGTGCAAATTGCACACCCTGAGGCAGTGCACGGCCCGATTGGGTGTCAGGCAGCAACATGCCCAACACGCCGCCGCCTGCGTCCAGCACTGGGCCGCCCGCATCTCCGGGCAGCGTGCCCATGTTGATGCGCAGCACATCTGTTTCTCCGCCGAGACCACGCACATCTGACAATGTGCCAAAAGTCATGGAGGGCGCGCCAAGCACGCCTTCAAAACTATAGCCTGATGTGGCCACTTCGGACTGCAGTCGGGGGGTCGCGTCGCTGAAACGGGCGATGGCCAGCGGAGCCAGCTCCGCGGAAGGTTTCAGAACCGCCACGCCGCGCGCGGCGTCGACCAGCGTCACTTCGGCCTCTGTTTCACCATCCAGCGTCACGCGCCCGCAGGAACCGATCACTTCAGACGTTGTTAAGACGGTGCCGCGCTGATCAACGAAAAAGCCCGAGCGGGACAGGCGCGGTTTGCGGATCTCAAGGCCCGAAACAAGATCAATCGCCTGCTGATCGCTGGTTGCACTCGGTGGAATCACGGCAGCAAGCCGTTCAAAGCTCTCGTCCATTTCAGCTATCAACCGGCCGCGGCGTTCTTCGTCCCCAGCAGGCCAGACGAGAGTAAAACCTTTGATCTGCCCGTCTTCCAGAGTGACCCGGGTTTCTGAGATGCGTGACGCGTCTTGTCCGACCAGAACAAACGAACTGTCACTGCGGTCACGCGTTCCGTTCAAGGGGACAATGTCGAGCGTCTGCATGATGTCATAAAGGCCATACAGGGTGGACTGATCGCCCTCTTGCGAAATTAGCAAAACAGTCGCCTCCACGTCTCCTTGAGAGGTGTAATGCGCAAATGGGTATTCGTATTTCTCAAAAGCAACGATATCGAGCGGTAACATCATCTCGATGCCGGCTGTTTCATCGCGCACTGGCGTCAGACCCAAACCATTCAGCACGGCATTGTAGTCCTGCAACAATGCTGCGCGCTGGGCGGTGGTCAGAATACCCGTAACCTCGAACCCCTTTTGCGCCTGCCATGTCGACATGGATGCCCGGGTTCCGCGGCCAAAGGCACCGTCGATGATACCGGGATAAACACCGGCCCACTTGAGCATCACCTGCAATTTTTCCCGTTCGGACGGGGGCAAAAGACGTTCGTTGCGCTGGGCCTCGGCGCGGGTCTCGTCGGGTGGGGTAGGTGCCGGTGGGGCTACGGCTGGCTCTGCGACAGGTGTCGCCTCGGGCACAGACGTGACCGGGGCATTCACCACGCCGCGATCCAGCACATTCGCGCCCACAGGCCAGAACTGTTGGCGAAAGGTAGTTCCAAGGGCGATGTAGCTGTCCGGCGGGATAACTCGTTCGGCGCGGTAAACCCGCAGCACCTGTTCTGCATCGTCCCGCGTGTAAGGCCCAAGGGAAATTCCGTACCACCCGCCGCCCAGAGCAAACCCGTTTACGTCCGGCAGATCCGAGGCATAGATACGGGCACGCTGGGTGGCGTCAGTCAGGTTTGGTTGTGCCTCGATCTGCACCCACACGAAGTCTTCCTGTGCCAGAGCAGCACAGCACCACGTCAAGGTAATCGCCCACGCAACCGCAACCGTTCTGAAAAACACCCAATATCCCCTTTGATGGTCTTTATGCCGATTTACCTGACCCGCAGACTAAGCAGGAAACCGCACAATGAAAATGGGGGAAAACGCCCCAAAAAGACACCTCGCGTGCAATTGACCTCTCCCGGGGCGGGCCGTAGGAAAGGCGCGCATCCATCAAAGGGTCATGCCCATGTCCGATCTGCCCAAAACACCGCGTTCGTTTCAGGAAATCATCCTGAGATTGCAGACCTATTGGGCGACCAAGGGCTGTGCGATCCTGCAACCCTATGACATGGAAGTCGGGGCCGGGACGTTCCATCCCGCGACCACCTTGCGCTCTCTTGGCACACAGCCTTGGGCGGCGGCCTATGTGCAGCCCTCACGCCGACCCACCGACGGGCGCTACGGCGAAAACCCCAATCGGTTGCAACATTATTACCAGTACCAGGTGCTGATCAAACCCAGCCCACCGGACTTGCAAGAACTATACCTCGGTTCGCTTGAAGCTATTGGCGTCGACATGGCGCTGCACGACATCCGATTTGTCGAAGATGACTGGGAAAGCCCGACGCTGGGCGCATGGGGCCTTGGCTGGGAAGTCTGGTGCGATGGTATGGAAGTCTCTCAATTCACCTACTTCCAGCAGGTTGGTGGCCACGATTGCCACCCAGTTTCGGGCGAGTTGACCTACGGCCTTGAGCGTCTTGCCATGTACATCCTTGGTGTTGATCACGTCATGGACATGCCGTTCAACGATCCGCAAACGCCGATCGCGCTCAACTATGGCGACATATTTAGACAAACCGAAGAAGAATACGCCCGCTGGAACTTTGACACTGCCAACACCGAAGTGTTGCTGCGCCAATTCGAAGAGGCCGAGGCCGAGTGCGCCAAAACGCTGGCCGCCGAACATGTGGACCCCAAGACGGGCAAAAGGATCATCATGGCTCATCCGGCCTATGACCAGTGCATCAAGGCTTCCCACATCTTCAACCTGCTCGACGCACGTGGTGTCATCTCGGTCACCGAACGGCAGGCCTATATCGGGCGCGTGCGCGCGCTAGCCAAGCAATGCGCGGATGCTTTCGTACAGACCCGCGCAGGGGGCTGGACGCCAGAGGCTGCGCAGTGAGCGGAAAACTCATAGGATTGATCATCTTGATAGGCTCACTGATTGGCGGCATCGCCCTTTATTACCTGCAAGTTTACGGCTTTTATGAACCTGTCGTTGAGGCCGAGGTGCAGCTCGTCTCGGTCGTTTCAGACATGCCTGAACCCATCACAATCGACGATTTTGAAGCGATTGACGCCGAAAGTTCACCGATCCGATACCGCGCCTGCTTTACAACGGATTTGTCGCTGGCGCTTTTGACTGAAACCTATGTCGGACTCGCCGACGCGACCCCGCGCAATGCGCCGCACTGGTTTGACTGCTTTGACGCCGAAGCCATCGCAGCCGAACTTGATGCAGGCACAGCGCTGCCTTTCCTCGGTGAGAAAAACATAGAATTTGGCGTCGACCGGATTGTGGCCATTACCGAAGACGGGCGGGGCTATGTCTGGCACGAGCTCAACGATTGTGGCGAAAAAGCTTATGATGGGACGATAGTGGGGGAAGAGTGCCCACGACGAGATCAGCCATGATACACGACATTCCAGCCTTTATTGCGGCTACGCTGGGCTTTGCCGTGTTTATCGCAGGCACCATGCTGAATGCCCGTTTTGCGCTGCTGCGTCAGTTCAACATACCTGAGCCGGTTTCGGGCGGGCTTCTGGCTGCTGTGTTGGCGCTGTTGCTGTACCTTCTTGCCGGTACTGAGTTGAACTTTGACATGCAGGCGCGCGATTTTTTCCTGGTGCTTTTCTTCGCAGGTATCGGGTTGAATGCACGTCTTGGCGATTTGATCAGCGGCGGTATTCCGCTGCTTCTGCTGCTGGTGCTGACGGTCGCCGCAATCGTTATCCAGAACATCATTGGGGTCAGCGGCGCCGCGCTTTTCGGCTATCCTGTACAATCTGGAGTGCTGTTTGGTTCAGCCGCGTTGATTGGAGGGCATGGAACGGCCATCGCATGGGCGCCCGAAGTGGCCGATGCCACCGGGCTGGCCAACGCACAGGAACTTGGCATTGCGGTCGCTACGCTTGGACTTGTGGTCGCGGCGCTTATTGGCGGACCTATTGCGCGTTATCTGATCGAGGGTAAGGGACTTGAACCCTCTCGACCGGAAGCCGGCAACACCATTGGTGTGCCCCACGACGCAACCGAAGAAGCATCGGCGATCGAACCGATTTCTGTAAGTCGGGCACTTTTGTACCTCAACCTGGCCGTTATCCTTGGTTACGGACTGAGCCTCGTTCTGACGGAGGCCGGGGTCAAATTGCCGCTCTTTGTGCCTTGCCTGATCATGGGTATCGTGATCGCCAATGCACGCAGTCTTCTCGTGCCCCGTGCCGCACCAGTTTCGCGTACACCTGCTCTCGCATTGATCACAGAAATCGCGCTGGGTGTATTTCTCGCCATGTCGCTGATGTCGCTGCAACTGTGGACGCTTGTGGCGCTAGGACCTGCGATTGCGGTGATCCTAACGGCGCAGACGCTGATCACGGTCGGTTTTGTGATTTTCATCCTGTTCCCGGTGATGGGCGGCGGTTATCGCGCTGCGGTTCTGGCCGCCGGTTTCGGGGGCTTCTCCCTTGGTGCAACACCCACGGCGATCGCCAATATGACGGCTGTGACCAAACGCTATGGTCCCTCACCAATGGCTTTTGTCATCCTGCCCTTGGTCTCTGCGTTTTTTGTCGATATTGCCAACGCCATCGCCATCCAGTTTGTCGTTAACTTTTAGGCCGCCCCTATGCCAGATCTCCTGATCGAACTCTTTTCCGAGGAAATCCCAGCGCGCATGCAGAAACGCGCGAGTGAGGATTTGCAAAAGCTGGTGACAAATGGCCTTGTCGAAGCGGGGTTGACCTATGCCTCTGCTGCGGCATTCGCGACCCCGCGACGCCTGGCCTTGACGGTTGAGGGCGTGCTGGCAAATTCGCCGACAACCCGCGAAGAGCGCAAAGGCCCCCGCGCAGATGCGCCTGAAAAGGCAATCGAGGGGTTCTTGCGCGGCGCTGGCCTGACCCGCGATCAGGTCGAGTCGCGTGAGACGCCCAAAGGTCCTGTGCTGTTTGCCGTAATCGAAAAGCCGGGCCGCTCGGCAGGCGAAATAATCGCCGAGGTGCTGGAACAAACGGTGCGCAATTTCCCTTGGCCCAAGTCCATGCGCTGGGGCACCGGTGCCCTGAAATGGGTGCGCCCGCTGCACAGTATTCTGTGCATTCTGAGCGATGAGGCGGGCAGCGAAATCGTACCGCTCGACATCGACGGGATTGCGTCTGGCGACAGCACGAAGGGCCATCGCTTCATGGCGCCCGCCCCGTTTTCTGTCACGACATTCGAGGATTACGCAACCAAGCTCAAACGCGCCCATGTCGTACTGGACGCAGCCGAGCGGGCCGACGCGATCTGGCATGAGGCCACAAACATGGCCTTTGCCAGCGGGCTTGAGGTTGTTGAGGATGCAGGCTTGTTGGCCGAGGTCGCAGGGCTTGTGGAATGGCCTGTGGTCCTGATGGGCAAGATCGGGGATGATTTCCTCGACCTGCCACCAGAAGTGCTGCAAACCTCGATGAAAGAGCACCAAAAGTTCTTTTCGGTAATGAACCCCAAAACAGGCCGGATCGAGCGTTTCATCACAGTGGCCAACCGTGAAACGGCAGACAATGGTGCCACGATCCTTGCTGGCAACGAAAAGGTGCTGAGCGCGCGCCTAGCAGATGCGAAATTCTTCTGGGAAAACGACCTGCGCGTGGCCAAGTCTGACATGACTGTTTGGACGCAAGCCCTTGAAAACGTGACCTTCCACAACAAGCTGGGCAGTCAGGCCGACCGCATCAGCCGCATCTCGGCACTGGCCCGCGACCTCGCCCCCGCGGTGGGCGCAGACCCGGATATGGCAGAAGAGGCCGCACGTCTGGCCAAGGCCGACCTCAGCTCTGAAATGGTCTATGAATTCCCAGAACTTCAAGGGCTTATGGGGCGGTACTATATCGGTGAGACCGAGAAAAACGTTGCCGTGGCTGCGGCAGCGCAAGAACACTATTCCCCGCTCGGGCCCTCCGATGACGTTCCGACGGCACCTGTATCAGTCGCCGTGGCGCTGGCGGACAAGCTGGACACGTTGACGGGTTTCTGGGCGATTGACGAGAAACCGACCGGCAGCAAAGACCCATTTGCACTGCGCCGAGCGGCGTTGGGTGTTATCCGTCTGATCACTGACAACGACATTTCGGCACCTCTAGACCAATATATCGACAGCGAGTTGTTGAAATACGAACTCACGCAGCTTCGCAAAAACGGGAGTGAGCAGGACCTGTTCACGCTTGAAAGCACGCTGGACGAGATTTCGAAACATGGTGTTTTTGGATCGGCGTTCCGTGCCGTCGTGAATCATATCAAGACGTCAGGGGATCATTCTTTTGAACCGGATGTTCAGGAGGGTTCTGTGCTAAAGTCCGTAGCCGACGGAATTGAGCAAAAATCGATTGACCTCCTATCCTTCTTCCATGACCGCCTCAAAGTCTACCTACGCGATCAAGGCATTCGTCACGACATCATCGACGCCTGCATCGCAATGGAGGGAAATGACGACCTCACTCTCCTCGTCAAACGTGCGCGCGCGCTCAATGAAACGCTCGCGACAGACGACGGTAAAAACCTCATCCAAGGTTTCAAACGCGCCAACAACATCCTTACGCAGGCCGAAGAGGCCGACGGCGTCGAATATTCCTTTGGCGCAGACGTGAAATTTGCCGACACGGACGAAGAACGCGCTCTTTTCGCCGCCCTCGATCAGGCCGAAGCCAAAATTTCGCCTGCAATGAAAGATCAGGACTTCACCACCGCCATGTCAGCTATGGCTGCACTGCGTGGACCCATCGATGCTTTCTTTGAGGCAGCGCAGATCAACACTGACAACCAGACCCTGCGGCGCAACCGCCTGAACCTGCTCAGCCGGATCCGCACGCTGTGTCTGTCTGTCGCTGACCTTACCAAAATCGACGGCTAAGGTTTCTTCTGACTTAAAAATACCATCTAGACGGCGCTGAGCGTCGGGAGCAAAGCCACTAGTCGGGCTCGCCATAGGCGTATCCCTGCATCCCTCTTGTCACATCAAGTTTACACTCTATGCTGCGCCGCGAGAGGAACGCCGCAGTGCAGAATAATCCGAATACCACGCTGGTCACACCCATCGCGCCAATCACCACGGCGACACACGGAGGGCGTGCAAAATGTCTCCAGCGGCTGGCCCGGCTGGAACTGCCTGTGCCGACAACCGTGGCGCTGTCATTTGATTCTGTTCACAAGATCGCCAGCGGTCATCTGCCCGATATCGAAGCGATTTTGAAGCAATTTCCGCAGGATGCACTGCTCTGCGTGCGCCCATCGTCTGAAGATCCTGACTGGGGTGGCCCTTCCGCGATCCTCAACATCGGAATGAACGAAGCGCGCTACGAAGTGCTGTGTGGCACCCTTGGCACCGACTCCGCTGCGGCTCTTTTCACGCGCTTTGTGCAAAGCTACGCGATTCACGTTGATCGGCTGGACCCGGACATGTTTGACGACATCGCGGGCGAAGGCCCTGCCGCGTTGGCTGATGAACTCAACGCTTATGAAGCGGAAACCGAAACGCCGTTCCCCGCCACGCGCGCTGAACAACTGGCTGGGGTGCTTAAGTCCATGGCCCGTGCTTGGGAAGGAACCTCGGCTCGGCTGCTGCGGCAGGCCAAGGGCGCGCCGCTTGATGCTGGCTTGGGTCTTGTGATCCAGCAGATGGCCTTTGGTGTGGGGCAGGGGGAATGCGGCTCAGGCGTGTTGCAACTCGTCTCGTCCAAAACGGGAATGCCGCAAATCACAGGGCGCTATTTGCGCCAGTCTCAGGGGCGCGACGCCCTAAGGGCAGACGCCGCCAGCCTGTTTATCACCCGAGATCCGCGTGGCCCTTCCCTCGAAGAGACTTTGCCAGACTGTTTCGCCCAACTGGTCAGCCATGCCCAGTTGATGCGCGCCAAATTGCGCGAAGAGATGCAGGTAGAGTTTACCATCGAAAACGGCGAGTTGCGCATTCTTGATGGGGTGCGCGTGGCGCGCTCTTCCCGTGCTGCTGTGCGGATTGCAGTGCAACTGGCGCGCGACGGCATCATTGCTCGCGAAGAAGCGTTGTGTCGGGTTGAACCCAACACGCTCAACGAACTTCTCCACCGTCAGATTGACCGACATGCCAAGCGGGACCTGCTTGGAACCGGGATTGCGGCAAGCCCCGGGGCGGCCACGGGCAAGCTGGTCTTTACGGCAAACGAGGCGCAGGCAAGTGCGGCCCGGGACGAGGATTGCATCCTGGTACGCCGCGAAACTTCACCAGAAGACATCCGGGGCATGCACGCGGCTCGCGCCATCATCACCGAACGCGGAGGCATCACCAGCCATGCGGCCGTCATCGGACGTGGGATCGGTTTGCCCTGTGTTGTTGGGGTCAGTGACATGCGGTTTCAGACCCGCAGAGGACAATTGGTCACCAGCGATGGCCGCGTCATCACAGCCGGAGAGGTTGTCACCGTCGACGGCACTAACGGCACCATTCTTTTGGGTGCGCCGGAAATGCTTGAAGCCGCTTTGGATGACGCCTTTCAGGACCTGATGGATTGGGCCGATGAGGTGCGCGATATCGGCATCCGCGCCAATGCGGACACTCCCGCTGATGCCCAGACCGCGCGCAACTTTGCAGCACAAGGCATCGGGCTGTGCCGTACGGAGCATATGTTCTTTGATGCGGGGCGCTTTACGGTCATGCGCGAGATGATCTTTGCCGAAAGCAGCGATGACCGCCGCGCGGTGCTTGAACGGCTCTTGCCCATGCAACGAGCCGATTTCATCCAGCTGTTCAACATCATGCAGGGGCAACCTGTGTGCATTCGTTTGTTCGACCCGCCCCTGCATGAATTCCTGCCCAACGACCGCAACGGCCAGCGCGAACTGGCCGAAGCGCTGGACCTGCCGCTGTCTGACGTGACGCGCAGGATTGAGGCGATGATGGAATACAACCCCATGCTGGGTCTGCGCGGCGTGCGCCTTGGCGTGACGGTGCCCGAAATCTACGACATGCAAGCCCGCGCTATTTTTGAGGCCACGATCGAGGCTAGCCGCGACGGCGATCCGGTTGTGCCTGAAATCATGATCCCGCTGGTCAGTGCCAAACGGGAAGTCGAACTGGTCCGCACGCGGATCGACGCGATTGCTGCGGCCGTCAGCACCGAGAAAGGGGCGACGTTCACCTATAACCTTGGCGTCATGGTCGAAACACCACGTGCCGCACTGCGCGCCGGGGACATTGCGCAGCATTGTTCATTCCTTAGTTTTGGTACCAACGACCTGACGCAGATGACTTATGGTCTTAGCCGCGATGATGCAGGTCGGTTCATGTCCGATTACGTGCGCCAAGAGGTTTTTGTCGAAGACCCGTTTCACAGCCTGGACATCGACGGCGTCGGCGAGTTGCTCAAACTAGGTGCGGAACGTGGTCGCAGCGCCCGCCCGGGTATTACGTTATCTCTTTGCGGTGAACACGGGGGCAACCCCGAATCGATTGCGTTTTGCCGGTCAGCAGGGTTTGATTACGTCTCGTGTTCTCCGTTCCGAGTACCCGTTGCCCGGCTTGCAGCAGCCCAGTTGGCGATTGCGAGTCAAATAGAATAATAAAAACAGGCGTTTGACGGCTTATTGTGGTGCTAAATTACCCCGTGTTGCACTGTGTGCAGGGCGGGTTCCCGCACGCGATATGCCACAAAACTGGACGATCCCGTTAATTTTCGTTAAGTGCCCTTTTGTTCTTAAGATCCTGGGGGTCACTTTTATGCGGTTTTTCCTTAAATCCGCCACATTCGTGGCGGCACTCACTATCTTTGCGTCCGGCCTATCTGCCGAAACACGCACCATCGATCCAAACAACGCACTACGACAGGCCGAGTTGCGCGGCCTGAGCTCCGTACCAGCTTCTCGCTTTACTGGCTTGCTCACAGCACCAAAAGCCGAGACGCCAGTGTCGTTCTCCCGAAGCTGGCTTGATACACAACCCACCGCGACAGGTGGTGCCGAATGGAAATGCCTGTCCGAAGCGCTGTACTTTGAAGCGCGGGGTGAAACGCTTAAAGGTCAATTCGCTGTCGCCGAAGTGATCATCAACCGTGTCAAAAGCAGTCGTTTTCCCGATAACGTTTGCGGTGTGATCAATCAGGGTACCGGTAAAAAGTATCAGTGCCAGTTCACGTACACCTGTGATGGCAAATCCGACGCTATCCGCGAACCTGCCGCCTATACGTCGGTTGGCAAAGTGGCCCGCGCTGTGCTTGACGGCCAAGCGCCTGCCTTGACCAGCGGCGCCACGCACTATCACACCACGGCTGTGCGTCCAAAATGGGCTCGCGTTTACAGCAAAACGGCCTCGATTGGCGTGCATCTGTTCTATCGTCACACGTACCGTACGGCCAAGAACTAAAGCGATCTGACGCTTTTGAACGCAGGGGCGGCGTGTTTGCCCCTGTGCTTTGGACGGAACGAGCGCTAGAACGGCGGCGCTGTTCCCTTCGACGAAAAGGCATATCCGCTTATGGCTTCCGAAATTCGCCTCGCCTTTTCACACCCTTCTGAGCGGTCCGAAGCAACCGCGACCAGCGCGCCACTTGATCGCATTTCCGTGCGCGATCACATCGTTGATGTCGAAATCGGTGCTTTTCAGGCTGAACGTGGAGTAACCCAGCGTATTTGTTGCAATGTGGTTGTTGAAGTGCGCCCACTCACTGGCCCCATCGACGACGATGTGGATCGCATCCTCAGTTACGACAAAGTTACTGAGGCCATCGCATATGAACTGTCCGACGAGCGGTTGAACCTGCTTGAGACTCTGGCGGAACGGGTCGCGGACCGTATCTTGCTGGAACCTCAGGCCATGCGTGTCTTTGTGCGTATTGAAAAGCTGGACCGCGGCCCTGGCGCGCTTGGGGTCGAGATTGTGCGCTCGCGCGGGACAGTGCGCCCGATCGAGGCGGCCGATGCTGAGGTGTTGCATCCGGAACTCGTATATTTGTCCAATATGGCGATTGCGTCACCCCATATGGGGGGGTGGATTGACCAGCTAGAGGCCTTGGGTCGCCCATTGATCTTTTGCGTTGGCCCTGATGATGCGGCGGCTCCCGTGGCAAGCCACCCTCTGGCCCAACGCCGCATTGATTTGCTGGCAATTGAACAGAACGCTTGGGTGCTGGCCTCCCGCGATGCGCGCTGCAAGGTTGTGGACACCCGGACCGAGCTCGATTGGGCTATGCGCAATGGCCAGATTTGCATCTGGGCCCCGTCCAAGATTGTGCTCGACGCTGTGGATGGCCCCTCGGCCAAGGGTGCGGATGCGGTGGCGTTGGCCTCGTGGTTCGCGGCAACCTTTGAGGCGCGCGAGATGTTGGTGATCGGCGACGAAGCCCCCGAAGAGGCCCCCGTCGCCCTGCGCATGATGTCTGTCACCCAAGCCAAAATCTAAGCGATGCGCTATGTCCGACCGTTGATGCAGGTGGGGCCGGCTAAGCCGTCGGAGGCCGTGCCTTTTGGCTGGTGCTGGTTCACCCATGTCGAAGTGCTCAGCCGCACCGAACCGCCGCAGACCGTCCCCGTGGCCGAGATCACAGACGCAGAACGCGCGCGTTTTGTCGGTGCAGCGGCAGCTCCGAAACTCATGGGGATCCTCAACACAACGCCCGACAGTTTTTCTGACGGCGGTGCTTTTGACACTCTGGAGGCAGGTATCGCTCAGGGACGTGCGCTTGTGTCTGCTGGGGCAGACATCCTCGACATCGGTGGCGAATCCACACGCCCGGGCGCCAGCCATGTACCGAAGGAGGTCGAAATAGGCAGGACCGCACCTGTCATCGCCGGACTGCGCGCATCGGGCATCACCACGTCCATCTCGATCGACACGCGCAAAGCGCCCGTGGCCACGGCCGCATTGGATGCTGGCGCGAATATCGTCAACGACGTTTCCGGCTTTACTTTCGATGCTGATCTCGCGCCCCTGTGTGCGGCGCGTGGCGGGCCAGTCTGCGTAATGCATGCGCAGGGTGAGCCGCAGACCATGCAGAATAACCCAACATATGACGATGTTCTGCTCGACGTGTACGACACGCTAGCGGCGCGGATTGAAATGCTGATGTCCCTCGGCATTCCCCGCGACCAGATCACCGCTGATCCGGGCATCGGATTTGGCAAAACGTTGGAGCATAACCTCGCCATTTTGCAACGGATCAGTCTGTTTCATGGGCTGGGTGTTCCCATTCTTTTGGGTGCTTCGCGCAAACGGTTCATCGGTACGCTGGGAAACGCGCCCGAGGCGCAAGACCGCGCGCCCGGTTCTGTCGCCGTGGCACTGGCGGCCATCGCCCAAGGGGTGCAGATCATCCGTGCTCATGACGTGGCAGAACATGCGCAGGCCATTGCGCTGTGGCGCGCTGCTGTGGCACATCCCTGACATGAGCAAGCTTTTTGGAACTGACGGCGTGCGCGGCACGGCCAACACCGCCCCCATGACGGCCGAAACCGCACTGCGGATTGGTGCCGCTGTGGGACGTTACTTTAGCCGTGATGGGGACTCGGTCCACCGTGTGGTGATCGGCAAGGATACCCGCTTGTCGGGCTACATGTTCGAAAACGCGTTGACGGCGGGTCTGACCAGTACGGGTATGAATGTTCTGTTGCTCGGACCTGTTCCAACGCCTGCTGTCGGACTGCTTACTCGGTCCATGCGCGCTGATCTTGGCGTCATGATTTCGGCCAGTCACAACCCAGCTATAGACAACGGGATCAAGTTCTTTGGCCCGGATGGGTACAAGCTAAGCGACGAGGTCGAGGCCGAGATCGAAGCACTGGTGGCGGCTGGAGTTGACCCTGTTCCGGCAGCCGAGATCGGCCGTGCCAAGCGGATCGATGATGGTCGTTTCCGCTATGTGGAGCGGGTCAAATCCTCCTTTCCACGCCAGATGCGGCTTGATGGTCTGAAGGTGGTCGTGGATTGCGCCAATGGGGCGGCCTACCGGGTCGCGCCGGAGGCTTTGTGGGAACTTGGGGCCACGGTGATCCCCGTGGGCACCACACCCAACGGGCACAACATCAACGACGGCTGCGGCTCTATGCATCCGCAGACTGCCGCCGAGGCGGTTGTGGCCCATGGTGCAGATGTGGGAATTTGTCTGGACGGTGATGCAGACCGCGTGATCCTGCTGGATGAAAAGGGGCGGGTCGGGGACGGCGATCAATTCATGGGGTTGATGGCGGCTCGCTGGGCAGCAGAGGACCGTCTAAAGGGCGGGTCACTTGTGGCGACCGTAATGTCCAATCTTGGACTTGAACGGTTCCTGCAAAGTAAGGGTGTTGGGCTGGAGCGGACCTCTGTCGGGGATCGGTATGTTGTCGAACGTATGCGATCGGGCGGGTACAACCTCGGCGGTGAGCAGTCTGGCCATATTGTGATGACCGATTATGCGACCACCGGCGATGGGCTGATGGCTGCTTTGCAATTCCTCGCGGCAATGATCGAAAGCGACAAGCTGGCCAGTGAGGTGATGCATGTCTTTGATCCCGTGCCTCAACTGTTGAAGAATGTGCGCTATGCGGCGGGGCAAACCCCGCTTGAAATTGGCTCTGTCAAAGACGCGATTGCTGAGGCCGAAGCGGACCTGAGCGGCAATGGGCGGCTGTTGATCCGCAAATCTGGCACGGAGCCTTTGATCCGCGTGATGGCGGAAAGCGAGGATGAGTCGGTGTTGCACGCCTCCGTCAACGCGGTGGTGGCTGCCGTCACAGAAGCGGTCGGCGCGTCAGAGTAAGGCGGCGTTTTACGCCGCCGTCCTCGCGAACAGGCGACGCAACGCGCCAAACTGGCTTAGGCCAACCCCAATCAGGATTAGCGCCAAAGCCAGTAACAGGCTTGCAGGCAGTGGTTCACCCAATAGCCACACCCCCATCAGCACGGACCACACCGGAACCTGATAATTGGTCAGCGACATGAACACTGGCCCGGCGCTGCGGATCACCAGCACGCGTAACATGTTCGCAGCCGCGGTAGGGATCAGACCGAGAAAGCCAATGACCAGGAGTGTCTTGGCGTCTGGCAGGGGGGGAGGCCCTTCGTTAATCAACGCCAGCGGGACAGTGATCAACGCCGCGATGATTAGAATGATCGTCGACAGTCCGATGGGATCAATCGCAGGCAGCCTACGCATCAGCACGGAACTGATCCCGTAACAGCAGGCGGCAGACACGCAGGCCACGCGCCCGGCGGTTTCCAATGTGGCGCCTGAGCTTTCAAAGGCCTGCGCGCCGATCAGCACGCACACCCCAACAAACCCGATGGCAAAGCCCGCGCTGCGCCGCCATGTCAGGCGCTCACCGGGAATGAAGACGTGGGCCAGCGGCAACACGATCAGCGCGACGGATGCCATGGAGACTCCGGCAAAGCCGCCCGTTACATATTGCTGTCCCCATGCCAGCAGCATGAAAGGGATCGCCGTGCTGAAGCCTCCGATGGCCAGTAGAGTGAGGCGGGTGCTGGAGGGCGGTGGGCTGGCAAACAGGGTGCCGCCTCGCATTTGCCAGACTGGCACCATCAAAAGGGCGGCGAAGGCGACCCGAAACGCGGCGAGCCAGAAGGGGGTGATCCCCTCTAGCGCGACTTCGGTCACCAGGAACGTTGCCCCCCATGTCAGGCCCAGCGTGGCCACCATTAACCAGCTGACCCACGTGATGTTGGGACTATCCGTCATGCAAAGCTTTGCTGTCGGCGGGCGCTTCGGCGCATTCCATCATCCCGTAGTCGCGGATGATGCCTGCCACCCGCAGGCGGTAGTCGTCGAAATGGATGTCGCGCCCCGCACTTTGGGCGGCGCGGTGATCGGGCAGTTTGCGCCAATGCTCGAGAGCCGCCTCGTCCTCCCAGAAGGAAAGGGAAAGAAGCTTGCCCGGTTCCATCAGCGACTCAAAGCGCTCGACCGAGATGAATCCGGGGATGTCGGCAAGATGATGTTTGAGGGCGGCGGCACGCTCCATATATGCGGCGCGGTGACCGTCCTTGAGCCAGACTTCGAAAATGACAGCGATCATGTGGTGCCTCCCATCGGTGTGGACACGCAGGTCAGCCATGTCCGATCTTCCTTGAGTATGAATTTCTCAGATTGTGCAAACAGGTAATTTTCATGCCCCAACGGATCGGCGGCGAGGCGCGCGCGGTAGGCTTCGTAAGCGGCAAGGTTTTCAATGTGGTAGATGCCATAGGCCAGGGTGGCTGAGCCTTCGTGCGGGGCAAAATAGCCGACAAGGTCGGCGCCGCAACGCGGGATCGCTTCGCCCCAGCGCTGGGCGTATTGCGCAAAGGCGGCGCGCTTTGTGGGGTCGATCTGGTACTGGATGATACATGTCAGCATGGGTTTTCTCCTATGGGTTTGTTGCAACGATTAGATCATTGTGATGCGTGAATAGTTCGGCTACGGTCAAACTATGAAAGAAGGCCCGGATATCTCGCGCATCGCCGCTCTGATCGGTGATCCCGCGCGCTCGAACATCCTGACTGCGCTGATGGACGGGCGGGCTTTGACCGCATCCGAGCTTGCGGAAGAGGCGGGCGTGGGCCTGCCGACGGCCAGTGGGCATTTGTCAAAATTGACCGAAGCTGCGCTGGTCACGCCGCGCAAATCTGGGCGGCACAAGTATTTTCAACTGACGGACGCAGAAGTGGCCGCCGTGTTGGAAGCGTTGATGGGGCTGGCCGCGCGTGCGGGGGCAACGCGGGTGCGCACCGGGCCGCGGGATGCGCAGATGCAAGTGGCACGCGTCTGTTACAACCATCTGGCCGGGCGCATGGGGGTGCAAATGTACAGCAGCCTTATTGGCCGTGGGCTGGTGGTGGAAATCGGCGAAGACGCAACGCTGAGCGATGCCGGTCGCAACTTTGCCGAGCAGTTCGGCATCGATCTGAAGGGTCTCGACAAGGGGCGCACGCGGCTGTGCCGGACGTGCCTTGACTGGTCAGAGCGGCGCAATCACCTTGCAGGGTCTTTGGGCCGCGCAATGCTCGACCGCATGGAGGAACAGGGCTGGATGGCCCGCGTGTCGGGGCAGCGAGTCATCAGAGTAACGCGCAAAGGGGAGCGCGCGTTTGAGGAGATGTTTGGGGTGGTCGGTTGAAAATGAACCTTATGGGGTTTGGGCGTGACTTTGTGGCGAAGGTCGGGTTTGAGCCTCGAGTGGACGATAGTGCAAACATAGCGAACGACCGCACTGAGCCCAAACCGGTTGGATTGAACATGAGGTGTTGCGCCCATTCCGCAAATTAGTCGCCTAGGCTAATCCAAAAGTTACTATGCGACTTATCCTGACTTTACTGCCACCCAACTAGCGTCGGCTTCAGTAACAATGGTCGAGACGTAGCAGCACAAAATCTTTAAAGTTCCGCCTCTATTGGAAGGTGCGCAAAAAACCACTCCTCCATTTTCTGGAATCCGCTACTTGCAGGTTCAGACAACAACACCTCGCTTTCTCCAATCCAGTTGATTTGACCTTCGGGGGTCAGAGCCAGTTGCCACGCACTTGTCTTGGCAAAGTCAGGCTCAGTTAGCGCCAGTAGCTTTTGACTGAGCGCCCGGCTGTCTACAACCAAACCGATCTCAGTGTTAATCCGCAAAGATCGAGGGTCTAAATTTGCACTGCCGACAAAGACCCGCTGGCCGTCGATAATCATATATTTGGCATGGAGGCCCAGCTTCTTTTGGCTGATCGGCGGCAAGATATACCGCGATCTACCTTGCCCCTGTACACGCAGTTCGTGCACCTGAGCTCCAAATGATAAAAGCTCGGACACATGGCTTCGGTATGCCGCATATGCCGAGACATGATTGTTAGAATTGATGGAGTTGGTCAGGATCCGCACTGTAACGCCACGTTCCGCTGCGTCTCGCAAGACAGCCGTCACGGGTGGCGTCGGAATTAAGTAGGCTGACACGATGACAACTTCTTTGCGCGCAGTGTTAACCAACTGCACTAGCTCGTCGGCGACCTGAACAGGTCGATCCCCTGGCGCATCAGGGGACACACTGGGTGGCTTGTCTACGTAGAGCCTTGCGGTTCCGCGGAAGGATGTCTGAACGGTCTGTCGCCACAATTCATCACGCGTGTCATTACCTAAAACCGGGAATGATGAGGATATCCCCTCTGCTCGCTGACTGACCGTGGTGCGCATAGTCCTTCGTGCTCCAAGATGGCCGACTGCATCTATCGGAAAGGACCAATGGTCATTCCAATAGGTGTCAAATGACATGGCAATCTTAGGAACAATCGGACCACCAACCAGTAACTCCATGTCCCGGAAGTTATATTCCTTGTCGATCCCGAAGTATTCATCCGCAAGGTTGCGTCCGCCGATAATGGCCACCTGATTATCGACCACCATCGTTTTATTGTGCATCCTGTGATCAAGCCGGTCAAACTCAGACAGATTGAGAACTTGCCTGGAAACGGCGTTGGTGGAACGGCGTTTGTAGGGATTATAAACGCGGTATTGTATGTTTTGATGTTCGTGCAGCGCCAGTATCTGTTGATCTGCTCCTGCAAGGAATGAGTCATCGATCAGAATTTTGACGTCGACGCCCCGGTCTGCTGCCTGAATGAGGCGGTCATGTATCAAGCTCCCTGACTTGTCCAAAGTCCAGATGAAACTTTGTAGATTTATTGATTGCGTAGCGGAGTCGATCGCATGCAGACGCCATTCCAGCGCCGTTTTCCCGTCATTGAGCGGAACTTGCCAATTGCCGGCATAAATACGGTCTAATTCTGGCCACACACCTGTTGCCGCGGGCGCGCTTGTAGATTGCCCGGGCAAAAATATTGGTTGAAGCTCAGCACAAGCTGCCAGAAAAATCGACAGGGCTAGAAGCAGGGATTTCAAAATTGAATGCGTTTTCATGCCAGTTAAGTCGCCTTTCAATCACGCCAACACTAACTGGCGCAATTACCGTCGTATACCATTGTCGTTCTGTAGTCGTCGCTGGGCTCCACGGAGAAGACATATGACACGCTTACGCGCGTCTCTACGGTCGGGGCAGAACGCAAGGCTCAGTGCGACGGGCCTTCCCAAAACTTGACTGAAGAAGTTGGCCGATCACAGTAACTAAGCAGATCCGCTCAGAAGCGGCTTTCGGCCGCTTCGTCCGCAACTTTGTAGTAGGCCCTTTAATTTTCGCTGCGGATTGCACTAACGGCCGCTTTTCTGCTGCGATGCGGCCGATGGCTTCAGACAATTTTATGCGGCAACTGCTCGGTTGGTAAACGGGGTATGTCTACTTTGGGCTCAGTGCAGTCGTACCAGGCCTTGTAGTCCAACGACCGCTCGGAACAGCCGAATGCCCGAGCATCGGGCCGCGCCGCTGAAGGCGCTGAATTTTCTGCGTTTTAGGAATGGCTGCTTACGGAACGCAGTCCAAGCTTTCCCCGCTGCCCCGCGGCATGTCCGCTTCGAGCCTAGTGCGGCGGATGCAGCGCTTGGCCTAGATGGCGGCACTGCCGTTTCGCATCAGCCGATGCCCCTATTCGGCCCGTGGAAGCAAGCCAGCAGACATGGAATGTCTCGAGACATATAGAAGCCCAGACAGAGAAGAAGGCAGCTTGATCTGATCGCAAAACTGTCCAGACTAAAAAGTATGCTCAAGGCCGCATAGTTGGTGCTGTTTCCGACACCTCTGGGACAATTGGACTGTGCCAAATGCAAAACGAAAGGACACCACTTAATGAAGTTACTTGCAGGTGTTGTTCTAGGCATTTTTGTCGGAACTTTGGGGACCACGGTATTCATTGTCAATCGGGTGAACGCCCTTGCCAAAGTCGATTTCTCAGTTGTGACGCCATCTGTATCATCAACAGTGTTATCGGCGGTCCGCGATGCTGAAACTGATTTCTATGCCCAACAACCAGCACTGCGCCGACTGATCGAATACGGGCAAGATGTCGCCGCGTTCTTGTCTCCATCGCTTGTCTACAAGTTTGATTTTTCAGTGGGACCGTTCCGCCTAAAAGGGCACACTTTAAATGAGACCATCCCTTGGGCCCTCGAGAATGGATATCTCGAACTGCAGAGGAGTCCCTTGGCAGACTTTCACTGGCTGTACGTGTATTTGGCGGAACAGCCAGGCTTGGCAGATTGGGGCGCCGCCGTTCTTCTCGAGCGTTTGCGTCAAAGGCATCCTCAGCTGTCGAAACTATCGTGGCAGGAGATTTCTGCGGACCCAAATCTGATCGCAAAGGTCTATTCTGGCTACATCGGAGCCGGTGGTGACTGGGAAGCTTGGAAAGCCGATGTGATACCTGGTCGGGTGGCGGCAGAGCGCATGAAATTGGATAGACAAGGGAATTTAGCAAGTGACGAGTAAGGAAAACCCGAAGTTCTTCTTGGATCGTCTAAGACGCGCACCTCTACTGGTCACCTTTGGTGCCATTTTGTTGTACTTTTTTATTTTGGCAGCGCCGTCTCTCCTGTCGTCAACGTCTTTTGGCGGGGACGTATCCAAAACGCCGCAATCTCTGCCCAAAAACCAATTGCCGCTAGAAATCGGTCTCGCAACTTCGGCTCTTTTTATCGTCTTCCTTTTGGGTTGGCGGCGTGACGCTAGGGTCACGTCGAAACCTTCCTGGAGCGGTTTTTGGTACGCCGTGCCACCTACAGCGATCACACTACTCATATTGGGGATTGGAGTAGCAACGGCCAGCCTACAGGGAATAGACGCGAAGCTCCTGCTGACAAGCGAATTGGTGATGGCAACACTGTTACTAGTGATTTTTGTCGGGGTTTTCGAAGAAACACTCTTTCGAGGCATTGTTTTGCACGGCCTTGAGATCCGCTTTGGTCCGATCATTGCTCTTTTGGGTTCGTCAGTTCTGTTTGGATCTATGCATTATGTAAATTGGGTCGGGGGCCAAGACCTTCTATCGACACATCAACAAGTAATCCACGCTGCGCTAAGCGGAGTTCTTTATGGAGCGATCGCACTTCGGTGCCGTTCAATTTGGCCAGGAGTTTTTCTAAACAGCCTTTGGGATTTTACCGTATGTGAATGGTGCCTTGGGGGCCGGCAACCCAGTGCAAGGTGATCAGGTAACCACCTCCGAAGGTTTTGGTGCCATGATCTTCCTGTTCCTGTTACGCTATTTCGAGCCGATCCTTGGCCTCATCGCGCTCCTTGGCTGGTTCAGGTGGTCCAAAAAACAGAATCCGACCAGATCAGATGATGAATGTTGACGGGCTCTTCTCAAATCCTGACAATCTACGAACGTTAATCAGTTGGGAGCCAGAGCCATGAAGAAACGAGTTTTACTAGGTTTGATCAGTCTGTGCTTTAGCGCCACCGCAGTTTCCGCCTTCGACCGAGAGACAACAGATGCGTTAAAGGCGTGTCACGATTATGCGTGGAGCGTGGATGAATACACGGATTTGCCAAATGCCGCAGTATCCGTCTATCCACTGATGACTGATGGCAATGTAATCACAACCGTTTGGCACATTATGTGGGATGATCCGGTTGTTCGGGCCGCTGGCAATTGCACAGTGATCGAGGGAAACGTTGAAGGCTTTGAAGACTACACCAAGCAAAATTGAGCGAGAGATGCGCGAGATCGGCTATCATATCGGATGCCTCGCACTGAACGATCTGTATTAGGAGAACAAGCCAAGTGATGAAGGAGATATCTCGACTGATGACAGTCGCAGCGGCTGCATCCCTGTTTCTAGGCGTGGCCGGTTGCGATGTCGCCGCACCAGCTATTGCCGTCGACGACCCGGATCCTGATCTCAATTTCGTACGAAGTTATCGAAGCCCTTCTGACGAATTGCCTAGCCTGATCTGACTGGTCCAATTTGATTGTTAGTGCATGACTGGTCGTCGGTCTATTGGCATGATGGTTTCCGTAGCCGGAGGCCGATATCCCAAGGCGCTGTGAGGCCGTTTCGTGTTGTAGTGTTTTCTCCA
>NZ_JBDUXB010000061.1:0-68171 GCF_039945315.1 Tateyamaria sp.
CGGGACGTGTTCGAATACATCGAGATGTTCTACAACCCGACACGCAAGCACACCAACAACGGTATGCTGTCGCCGGTTAACTATGAAATCAAACAGAAGAAGATGAACGAGGCAGGCGTCTAGGAAACTAGGGGCACCTCAGACAAGGTAGCCAACACCCTCACACACCAAAACATCTTATGTAACTTTTGAGTTACGTCAGTGGCGCCGGTGTATGTTCTCAAAGAGGGGAATGGGGGTGTGAGAGCTACTCGGAATTCTTCAGGAACGAAAATCCTTGGAGGGAAAATTGGTGCCGTACTCGTTACCTTCACCCTCACACAATCAATCGTATGCACGGTTTGAAAATGCTTCAAGCAACCTAAAGTAGGGGTCGAGTATCTTTTGGATAGGAAATCAGGTTAGCCATGCAGCTATTCAGGAAAATCAATCAGGACACCTGTTATTCGTGGAATCACTCAGAGAGGGGAATGTGTGTGTGAAGACACCAACAGCCAGTTGATTTTGCTATCTGGGGAACAGTAACAAAAACCCTCACACACGGGCAAACGATACGTAACTTTCCCGATTACCAAAAGCGATCTTAAGGCTAGGTCGGCTATACTTTTGGATAGGCAATCAGGTTAGCCATGGATGCTCAACACTGTCTAACGCTTCCCGTCTCACCTCAAGGCTAGGTCCAGAGCCATACGTACCAGCGACATCACCTGATCCGTGACCAGTGATAAAATTATTCACCTCTTCAGTTACTCCAGCATCACGCAACAGGTCTTTGAGATTGCCACGTAGTGAGTGAACTACTTTTTGTTTGTCGTCTGTCACTTTCCTGATCTGTTTCATCAGAGCTTTAGAGGCAGGGGATTGTGCCTTACCATCTTTGTCTCTCTTGAATTCAGGGAACAGCTGGCCACTACTACGCTTGGTAAAAAGGTGTTCGATAGTCTTAGGGATAGGGACCTTACGGGCAGAGCCTTTAGTCTTGACGATACTAGTAGTCAGGTCGAAGTGATCCTTCTTGATGTTGTCCCAGTCTAATAGTGCAGCTTCGTCCAACCTCATACCAGTAGTGACAAGAATTGATAGTAGTGTCTTCAAGTGGTCAGGCATCTTAAGTTTGAATATCTCAACTAGTTCGTCTTCAGTGAAGGGGATGTAGTGTTTCTTTGCTGTCCCAAGTCTCGGATCAATTTTCAATCCGATAAGGGGATTGTTCGGGATGGCTCCAGTACGGACACAGAACTCTAGTAATTGCCGAACGTATCCCAATTTCTTGGCTATCGTCTTTCTAGCTGTCCCATCATCCGAGAGGTGTCGTGTCCATTGGTGCCCCAAGAGCATTGTAATTTCAGACAGTGGGGTGTCCTTCGTGAACTCTTGGAATTGAGACACTGACCTTCTGGCGTCACCTTCAGTCTTGAATTTGTCGTATGGCTTGGTGTCGAAATATTCCGTTACAGCATCAGAGACACGCTTGCCTCCTGTCATGCCAGCAATGATCGTAAGGGCCTCTCTGGCCTTCTGTGGCCTCTCTGGTGGGGTATCACGATCAACGGACACTCTCTGAGCTTCAGCGACCTTACGCAGGATTTCGATAACGTCTGAACTGAGGGTCACTGGCTGTCCTGTGTCTTCAACTTGCCCAACAATCTTCTCAACTACGTGGTCAGGGAATGGGATCAGGTTGGACAGATCATCAACAGGGTTTGGCTTCTTGCTGTCGAACTCAGCGTAGATGTCAGATGCAATGGAATGTTGTCGTCTTGACGCTTCAGCTTTGTCACTTGTCCCGGTGCTACGTTTGATCTGTTTGCGTCCACCAAATTCAGAGCGTAACTCTTCAGGAATTGTACAGAAAACGTACCATTTCTCTTTGTTCTCGGTGAGTGTTGTGGCTGGATAATGTGAACTCAGTGACATCCGATATACTCCAAAATATACTCCAAGGTATGCTCTGAAACCTAAGTATATATGAAAATAAAGGCAATGTAGTATATTGGCGGAGAGACAGGGATTCGAACCCTGGGTGGGCTTGCACCCACAACGGTTTTCGAGACCGCCCCGTTCGACCACTCCGGCACCTCTCCGCGGGGGTCTGGTGCGCCCAATTAGAGGCTCAGTGCGCCGAGAGCAAGGCACTTTTCGCATGCAAATGACCACACGGTAAATTTGGTGGACGCGGAGGCTAAAACGCATACCCTTACACGCAATAATAAAGGCAGGACCTGCATGGTCCGTCCAGATAGGGGAAAGAAAGAGATGCGCGCAGTTCGCTTTTTTGCACTCACGCTGAGTGTTTTGGTCATGATGCCGGGGTTGGCGCTGGCCGCTGACCGGGGCAAGCTTGAGGAGTTTCTGGAAGTCACCGGCTTTGATGTCGCACTTGAGAGCATTCGCCTGTCGGCAAGTTCCGCGCCCGATATGCTGGGCCTCGAAGCAGAAGCGTTCGGCACGGAATGGACCCGCCTGACTACAGAAGTCTTTGCAACCGATGTTATGCATGATCTCGCCCTCGATCTGTTGGAAAAGACGCTGGAGGATGATCTTCTGACCCATGCGGCAGACTTTTACGCCACCGATCTGGGACAGCGCTTGGTTGTGGCCGAGAATTCCTCGCATATGAGTGAAGAGGGGGAGTTGAAGGACGAAAGTGGCGAGGCCATCATCGCAGGGCTGGCCCGGATCGACAGTACTCGGTTGGACTACTTGGAGCGGATGAACGCCGCCTCGGACAGTGCAGGTACGGCGGTGCGTGCCATTCAGGAGGTGCAGGTGCGTTTTCTGATGGCTGCGGCTGGCGCTGGAGTGATCGAGTTACAGCTCGAGGAGCCGGATCTGCGTGCACTGCTTGAGACAGATGAGGACGCGATGAAAGCCGAGATTGAGGCAAACGCCTTGATCGGGTCGGCTTACACTTATCAGGCGTTTTCGGACGCAGAGGTACTGGAATACGCCGAAGCGCTGGAGAACCCCAAGATGCGCAAGGTCTATGATCTGATGAACGCTGTGCAATACGAGGTTATGGCAAACCGGTTCGAGGCACTGGCAGTTGCCATGCAGCGACTACAGCCCAGTCAGGAACTGTGATGGGCCTGCGCGCTGCCTTAACTGCGCTGTTTTTGAGCGCCGGTGCTGCACTGGCCAGTCCGCAAACCGACCAGCTTGTGGATGCGATGGGCATCCCGGCGCTGATCTCGGCCTTTTCCGCTGACGGGATCGAAAACGGCACGGCCGTCGATAAAGGCATCCTGAACGGGCAGGGCGGCAATGTCTGGGCTGAGACGGTGCGTCGTCTCTATGACCCCGCGCGTTTAGAGGAAGAAATACGCGGCGCCTTCGCAGAAAACCTGGATGAGCAGTTGGCCGCACAAGCACTTTTGTTCTTTGAAAGTGACGTTGGTGTGCAGATCATCGATTTAGAGGTGCAGGCCCGTCAGGCGATGTTGAACCCTAAGCTTGAGGCCGCGGCCAAAACTGCTCCATCGGCAAACAGCACTACGATCACCGAGTTTCTGGAGGTCCGAGATCTGGTCGAGCGCAACACAGATGCGGCCATGACAGCGCAGACAGCATTCTTTGCCGGGATTGCGGAAACATCTCCCCAAATCGTGCCGCCCCCAGAAACAGAGGAACAACGCGCCTTGATGCAGGCCGAAACGGAACGCTGGTTGCGGGGATACTACGCACTGGCGCAATCCCCACTGAGCGAGGATGACGTGGCCATCTATACCGCATTTTGGGACACCGAAGTCGCCATGGCGCTTGATGACGTGCTGTTCGAAGCATTCGCAAACAGCTATGCCACTCTGTCGTTTGGTCTTGGTCAAGCGGCAGGGCGCCTTTTGCCTCAAAACGATCTTTGAAGGGCCAAGAAACCCCTCTTGACTTGATGGGCTGATGGGCACATAAGCCCGTCTACCAGCCTGCATAACGCGGGCTGCTTTTTATTTACATGACGCCCCACACGGGCGCGCTGTTCGAGGCGAACCCCAACAAGGGGTGCACAAACACCGGGCAACCGGGGCCACAGGACGCGGCAGACAAAGGAAGACGACCATGTTCGCGGTTCTCAAAACCGGCGGCAAACAGTACAAAGTTCAATCGGGCGATACGCTCCGCGTTGAAAAACTGGCCGCAAACGCAGGTGACAAAGTCCAATTCAACGAAGTGCTAATGATCGGTGGTGACAAGCCACAGGTTGGTTCGCCCGTTGTTGCTGATGCAGGCGTACAAGCTGAAGTCATCGAACAGATCAAAGGCCCAAAGACGATCAACTTCGTCAAGCGCCGCCGGAAGCACTCTTCCAAGCGGACCAAGGGCCACCGCCAGCAACTGACGCTGGTGCGTGTGACAGACATTCTGGCATCGGGCGCTGCGGCCTCCGGTATCATGGCTGCCGAAAATGGCGCCGGTTTTGTTAAAGCCGCTGCTGAAGAGGCAAAGCCTGCCAAGAAAGCCAAAGCGCCTAAGGCAGCGCCGAAGGCCGAAGCGGCTCCGAAAGCCAAAGCGGAACCTAAGGCTGAAGCTAAGAAGGCAGCGCCTGCCAAGGCCGCAGCCAGCGATGGCGACGACCTCAAGCAGCTGTCCGGCGTCGGCCCCGCACTTGAGAAAAAACTGCACGCAACTGGTGTGACCACCTTCGCGCAGATCGCAGCATGGACCCCTGAGGACGTTGCTGCTATAGACGAGAAACTGTCGTTCAAAGGCCGGATCGAGCGTGAAGGCTGGATCGCTCAGGCTGCTGAAATGGCAAAAGGCTAAGGAGAGACACCAATGGCACATAAAAAAGCAGGCGGCTCATCCCGTAACGGTCGCGACTCCGCAGGTCGTCGTCTTGGCGTAAAGAAATATGGCGGCGAAGCTGTGATCCCTGGCAACATCATCGTGCGTCAGCGCGGCACCAAGTTTTGGCCAGCCGAAGGCGTAGGCATGGGCAAGGATCACACGATCTTTGCAACCGTGGACGGGTCCGTGACCTTCCACAAAGGCCTTAAAAACCGCACGTTCATTTCGGTTCTCCCGGTCGCGGAGGCCGCTGAATAAGCCGCACCTTACGGGTTTTGACAAAATTCCAGGGATCGGCGGAAACGCCGGTCCCTTTTCCGTTTCCGCCCCTCCTGCCAACAGCGAGGATGGTCTAATGACCAGAACACTTGAAACCGAACGTCTGCTGCTGCGCCCGTATCGCGCATCGGATGCGGTGGCTTTGGCGGAACAGATCGGCGAATTTGCCGTTAGCCAATGGCTGACCCGTGTGCCGCACCCTTACGGAGAAGCCGATACGTTGGCGTTTTTCGACAAGGTTGCGAGTGAGGCTATGGTCTATGCAGTGTGCCGTGCGGATGAGGTGGTTGGCTGTGTGTCGATCATGGGTGATTTGGGGTATTGGTATGGGGCCAAGCATTGGGGGCGGGGTTACGCTACCGAGGCGGCCCGTGCGGTTGTGAATGCGCACTTTGCGCACAGCGATGCACCAATCGATTCAGGATACATCGCCGGGAACGAAGCGTCTCGAAATGTACTGAAAAAGATCGGTTTTGTTTCCAACGGATCCAAAGAAACTCCGTGTTTGTCGCGTAAGGCGAACGTGACCATCAACCGTGTGATCCTATCGCGCGATAAGTGGGAGAGTAGCGCATGAACTCGGTCGAAAAACTCACGTTGCAAGGAGAACGCGTCATCTTGCGTGATGCCACCCCTTTGGATGTGACTGCTCGCTTTGCACTTGGCAACACTCCCGAGATTCAGGCGATGTTTGGGGCCGACCCAGCCGCAGTACGTGATATCACCCCAGAGGCCGCTGAGGCTTGGGTCCAATCCCATATCGACGACGCGTACGCATGGATCATCGAGGCGGGCGGCGCGCTGGCCGGTGGCGTGCGCCTTCACACCATCAACTATTCCGACAAGCGCGCACAAATTGCGATCGGAATTGTGGATCCGGATGCGCTTGGCAAAGGCATCGGTACTGAGGCGATGCAGCTGTTGGCGGCGCATGCCTTTGACACGATGGGGCTGCACCGGCTGGGCTGTCGGGTGCTCGATTTCAATGAGCGCGCGATTGCAGCCTACGAAAAGGTCGGTTTTGTTGTCGAAGGGCGCGAACGCGAAGCCGCGTTGATTGCTGGAAAATGGCACGATGACCTGATTCTTGGCCTCTTGGCGCAGGACCTGAAAAGATGAGTGTCGCAGCCACCTCTTTTGCGGTGTTTGCGGCCTCTCAGGTTGGCACGCCGGGACCGGCGAACATGGCGTTGCTGGCCACTGGCGCACGCTATGGCTTTCGCGCAGCATTGCCGTTTGTGGCCGGTGTCGCGCTCGGCAAACAGCTTGTGATCTGGCCCGTCGGTTTTGGATTGATGCAACTGGCGGATCGGGCCCCTTGGGTGTTTGAAACGCTCAAATGGGTCTCTGCCGCCTATATCATCTGGTTGGCATGGAAAGTGGCGAACCTGCGCCTTGGGACGGGTGATCCGAGTGCGACAGCGCCCGGTTTTGCGGCCGGGCTGATCGTTCATCCGCTGAACCCCAAGGCATGGGCAATGATTGTCGCAGGCTTTACCGGGTTTGTGACGCCCGGCACCGATCCGTTGATCGCCACGGCGACAATTGCGGCGATCTTGCTGGGCACGCAAGTGGTGTTGCATCCCATGTGGACACTTGCCGGTGACCGCATTGCACGCAGCCTTTCGGGCACGCGGGCGGAACCCTATCTAATGTACACCCTCGCAGGTCTGACCGTTGCGTCGGTCCTGTTTGTTTTGTTCGGAGGAGGAACTTGACGATGGAGATGGAAAAAATTGTGACTTTGGCCCCAATTGAGACAGAGCGTTTTGTGCTGCGCCCGTTGCGCAAGTCCGACATGGGTCTGATCGAGATGTATTGGTCTGACGCGCGCGTCGCTCAAATGACTACGTCGATCCCACATCCTGTTCCCCCCGGCATGACCGAGGCCTTTGTGACGCGTGCTATGGCCGATCAACGTGATGAAGACATCTGGGCCATGGATGGGCTCAAGTCCGGAGGCTCCGAAGTGATGGGTCTGATCTCACTTGAGCGCATGGACCGCGAACAGTCCGAAGTTGCCTATTGGGTGGCACCACCGTTCTGGAACACCGGGCTAGCCTCTGATGCGGTGCAAGCTTTGGTAAACGAAAACCCAATGCAGAATGCCGCGATGTTTGCGAGCGTTTTTCAGGACAATCCGGCCTCGGCCCGGGTGTTGACCCATTGCGGGTTCAAGTATCTCGGAGATGCCGAAAGCTTTTGCGTGGCGCGCGACAAAACGGTGCCAACATGGACATACAGTCATAAATTCTGACCCAACCGGCGGGCGCGCGCTTTGTCTGTTTGAAATCCCTTGGAAGAGGCCGGCAGGCTGGAGGGTGCTCGCAACGCCTATTCCTTTCACCGCCCACCTGTATTAGGACCGCCACATGAAGTTCCTCGATCTCTGCAAGGTTTACATCCGCTCCGGGGCGGGCGGCAACGGATGCATCTCGTTCCGGCGGGAAAAGTACATCGAATATGGTGGCCCGGATGGCGGCGACGGTGGTGGCGGTGGTTCAGTCTGGGCCGAAGCGGTTGACGGACTGAACACGCTAATCGATTTCCGTTACCAGCAGCACTTTTTCGCCAAGAACGGGCAGGGTGGCATGGGCCGTCAACGCACCGGCAAAGACGGCGATGACATTGTGTTGCGCGTACCGGTGGGCACCGAGATCCTTGACGAGGATCAGGAAACGGTGATCGCAGACATGACCGAACTGGGCCAGCGCGTAGAACTGGCCAGAGGTGGCAACGGAGGCTGGGGCAACCTGCACTTCAAATCCGCCACCAATCAGGCGCCGCGTCGCGCCAACCCGGGGCAAGATGGGGTTGAGCGTACGCTGTGGCTGCGCTTGAAGCTTATCGCCGATGTCGGCCTTTTGGGCCTGCCGAATGCGGGAAAATCGACCTTTCTGGCCACCACATCGAATGCGCGCCCCAAAATCGCAGATTACCCGTTCACCACGCTGCACCCAAATTTGGGCGTTGTGGGCGTGGACAATGTCGAATTCGTGGTTGCCGATATTCCTGGCCTGATCGAAGGCGCATCCGAAGGGCGTGGCCTTGGTGATCTGTTCCTTGGACATGTCGAACGCTGCGCCGTGCTGTTGCACTTGATCGACGGTACATCTGAAACCATTGCCGAGGACTACCAAACCATCATCACGGAACTGGAAGCTTATGGCGGAGATTTGGTGGACAAGCCGCGTATCACCGTCCTGAATAAGGTCGACGCTCTAGATGAAGAAGAACGTGCAAGCGCGCTGAAAGAATTGGAAAAAGCGTCACGCGGAAGCGTGAGCCTGATGTCGAGCGTCGCCCGGGAGGGTGTGACTGAAGTACTGCGCAGTTTGCGTGCCCAAATTGATGATGACCGCATCCGCCACCGCCCCGCGCCCGAGGCCGAGCCATGGCATCCCTAAGCAACGCCAAGCGGCTGGTGATCAAAATCGGCTCGGCTCTGTTGGTAGACCGGGCCACTGGCGCATTGCGCAAGGACTGGTTGCAGGGCCTTGCGCAAGACGTTGCGTGGCTCAAATCGGCTGGAACGCAGGTGGTGCTCGTCTCCTCAGGGTCGATTGCGTTGGGGCGTGGAGCCTTAGGCCTTCCGGGTACGGATCTCGCACTTGAGCAATCGCAGGCCGCTGCCGCGGTGGGACAAATCCGCCTGGCTCGCGCTTACGAAGAGGCATTGGCACCCCACGGTATCACCACTGCGCAAGTGCTGGTGACGCTGGAAGATAGCCGGGACAGACGCCGTTATCTCAACTCGCGCGCGACGCTGGAACAGCTGATGTCACTTGGTGCGCTGCCCATCGTGAATGAAAACGACACTGTGGCGACCGATGAAATCCGCTTTGGTGACAATGATCGCCTTGCGGCCCAGATCGCGGCCACGATCGGGGCGGATCAACTGGTGCTCCTTTCAGATGTGGATGGGTTCTATTCAGCCAACCCGGCCGAAAACGCGTCGGCCAAACGGTATGATGTGATCGATACAATCACGCCCGAGATCGAGGCGCAGGCGGGTGATGCAGGTTCTGGACTGTCCAAGGGCGGTATGAAGACCAAGCTAATGGCAGCCAAGACCGCGACGGCAGCGGGATGCGCGATGGTCATCTGCCATGGTGCCGCCTTGCGCCCGTTGAGTGCGCTGGAACACGGTGCAAACGCGACGTGGTTCACAGCCACACTGGATCCACAAGCTGCGCGCAAACGCTGGATCGCCGCGATGAAGCCGCTCGGCACCATCACATTGGATGCTGGTGCTGCACGGGCACTCTCCAAGGGAAACAGCCTGTTACCCGCCGGAGTTAAAGCGGCGTCCGGGGCATTCGGACGTGGTGACCCGGTGGCCATTTCTGGTCCGGACGGCCACCAGCTTGGCCTTGGGCTTACGCGCTATACGGCTGAGGAAACGCAAATCATCAAGGGCCATCAAAGCCATGAGATTGAAACGTTGCTCGGCTATCCGGGGCGGGCTGCACTGATCCACCGGGATGATATGGCCCTTTAACGTGCCTTTTGGCTGTAAATGCTGCCTCCGAAAGCTTAAAAAACACCTGCAAATCTGTTTCCAAGGAAAACCGCTATGAAAGACTTTGCTGACATTCCCAGCCTCATGGCAGACATCGGAGCGCGGGCAAAACAGGCAGCCACCGTGCTTGCCTCCGCTAGTGCTGAACGCAAACATGCGGCCCTGATAAGTGCGGCGGACAAAGTTTGGGCCAATCGGGCAGACATCGTTGCCGCCAATGCCAAAGACATGGAATACGGTCGCGAAAAAGGATTGTCAGACGCGATGATGGATCGTTTGCGTCTGGATGAGGACCACATTCAGGGCATCGTCGATGGTCTTCGTGCCGTGGCCGAGCAGGCCGATCCTGTTGGCGAGGTGATCGCCGATTGGACGCAGCCTACAGGGCTCAATATTCAGCGGGTCCGCACTCCCCTTGGTGTGATTGGTGTGATTTACGAAAGCCGGCCCAATGTGACTGCCGATGCAGGGGCGTTGTGTCTGAAGGCAGGCAACGCGGTTATCTTACGAGGCGGGTCGGAAGGCTTTCATTCGTCATCCGCTATCCACGCATGCCTGCAGCAGGGTTTGCGCGATGCAAACCTGCCCGAGGACGCAATTCAGCTTGTCCCCACTCGCGACCGCGCTGCGGTCAGCGAGATGCTGGTAATGACTGATACGATCGATGTGATTGTCCCGCGCGGTGGCAAGGGGCTGGTTGGGCTGGTGCAACGCGAAGCGCGCGTGCCGGTTTTTGCCCATCTCGAAGGGATCGTGCATATCTACGTGGACAAGGATGCGGACGCCGAAAAGGTGCTGAAAGTGGTTCTGAACGCCAAGACCCGGCGCACAGGCATTTGCGGCGCTGCAGAATGCTTGCTGATCCATGCTGATGTTGCCAACAGCATCGGGCGTGGTGTGATCAGTGCTTTGATCCATGCGGGTGTGCGGGTGCACGCGGACACCGCTTTGCAGTCCATCAAGGATGTGATGGCCGCAACGGAGGAGGATTGGGGGCGCGAATACCTGGATATGGATATCGCCGCCCGAGTGGTGCCTGATCTGGACGCGGCCCTTGATCACATCCGTACCCATGGGTCCAATCACACCGATTGCATTTTGACCGAAAACCCGGACACGGCGGGCCGGTTCCTGAATGAGTTGGACAGTGCAATCCTCATGCACAATGCTTCAACCCAATTTGCGGATGGCGGTGAATTCGGAATGGGAGCCGAGATCGGGATCGCGACGGGCAAGATGCACGCACGCGGCCCTGTTGGGGCGGCGCAATTGACGAGTTTCAAATATCTGGTGCGCGGTGATGGGACCGTTCGCGCCTAGCTAAAATGACACGTTATCAAGGTATTCCGTGATCATCTTGAAGTTTTTGCACTATTGCAACCTGTCAAAAGCAGATGGTCAGTGTGTCTTGGGATAGATGGCAATTGACCTTGCGTTTGACGTCATCTGCCACGGCGGGAAGCAGTGCGAACTGAACGTGCCCGGGTGCCAGTCCATCAGGCTCCGAGCCTTTCAAAACTGACCAAAGGGCAGGATCAATGTTGGTCTTGCTTGCGTGGCCCGTGATTGTCCACTGGCCAGACACGCAGCTTGCCTCAATCTGACCTCCGTAGGGCATACTGCTTTCAAGACACTGGATCCCAAGGAACACCATGCGCACCGCCCAGCGGGGTTGGTCATCCATCGGTCCATAGGCCACCGTCAGTCGCCGACCCTTCGTCACATCCCGAAGAATGGTGATGACTTCCGACCGACCCATCGGCGTGTCAGAGGCTGCACCAAAGGCAATGCGGAAAAACCGGATACGTGCGCTGGCATTCTCGACGCTTTCCGTTATCAGATCGATTTCCGGGCCCGCGCGACCGTCGGACATACCAAGCAATTCAAGACCGTTGTTGATAGCGCCAATGGGAGATATCAGGTCATGACAGATGCGGCTGCCAATCAGTGCAGCAAGGTTGACGTTACTTTGGCCCATCAGAAACCCCGCGTGAAAGGCAGGTTATGGAAAACTTAAACGCCATTCTGGCTCCTGGCATGTTGGTGCGCCATCCCGATTTCGCGGAGTGGGGCGTTGGTCAGGTCCAAAGCAATATTGCGGGTCGGATCACTGTGAATTTCCCAGAGACCGGGAAAGTGGTGATCGATGGTGCGCATGTCGCACTGGAACCGGTGTTTGATGCCTGAACATCCTTTCTGAAACCTTAACAGGACACAACCTAAGGCGGCAATTGGTGCAGGGCTTTGCCTTTATGCACGCGCACAGCTAGAGAACGCGCAATGACATTAGCCCATGACCCCGAATTTCGCGTCGCGTTGGCTCGCACCGACGAAGATCTGCGCGCGGCGCAGGGATTGCGCTATGACGTATTTGTCGAGGAACTAGGCGGGGGGGGCCCTTTGGTCGATCACGATCAGCGCCTTGAGAGGGACCGTTTTGATCCATTCTTTGACCACTTGATCCTGTTTGACGATGCCGCGGATGCAAGGGTTGCAGGGGTGTACCGCATGTTGCGTGGCGAGAAGGCCGAGCAGGCAGGATCTTTTTATTCAGAGGACGAATATGATCTTGCGCCGTTAAAGGCGACAGGACGCAGATTGCTGGAACTGGGGCGATCCTGTGTGCATGTGGATTATCGCGGCGGCCGGGCGATGTTTCATCTTTGGAACGGCCTGGCTGAATATGTCGCTGACCACGACATCGACATCCTGTTTGGGGTGGCTTCGTTCCACGGCACTGATGTTGACGATTTGGCTGCCCCTTTGTCGTTGCTTCATCATCGCCACCTTGCGCCTGAACCGATACGGGTGACGGCGCGCGCGTCCCATGCCGCCAATATGAACCTCATTGACCCCGACCAGATCGATCGGCGCGCGGCGATGGTGCAGATGCCGGCATTGATCAAGGCCTATTTGCGTTTAGGTGGAGTGGTGGGAGAGGGGGCCTATATCGACCACAGCTTTAACACCACGGATGTGTGCCTGATCATGGACACTGGCGCGATGTCTGAACGCCAGCAGCGCATTTACGGAGTTGCGACATGAGCTTGACATGGGAGGGCGATGAGCCACCGGGGCCCATGTCCATCAATACATTGGGCTGGGTGCGTGTTTTTCTGCGTGGGCTGTTGATCGTGGCGACCATCGGCACGGGGCTCGCCATTCTGTTGCCGCTGCGTCTGATCGAACGCCCGATCCACGGGATGTTTCGCCCTTGGACACCGCACATTACACGGGTGGTATGCCGGCTGTCGCTTGTCTGGATGGGGTTAGGATATGAACGGCGGGGTACGCCGATGCGCGGGGCAGGCGCGATTGTTGCCAATCATTCCAGTTGGCTGGACATCTTTACGCTCAATGCAGGTAACCCAGTGTACTTTGTGTCTAAATCCGAAGTGGCGGGTTGGCCCGGCATTGGGTTTCTGGCGCGGGCTACCGGCACCGTGTTCATCGCTCGCGATCGCAAAGAGGCGCGGGCGCAGACAGAGTTGTTCCAAACGCGACTGATGGCCGGCCAGAGGCTGTTGTTCTTTCCCGAAGGTACAAGCACGGATGGTTTGCATGTGTTGCCGTTCAAATCGACCTTGTTCGAGGCGTTCTTTGCTGACGGTTTGCGTGATGTGTTGTCGGTCCAGCCGGTATCTGTGACATACCATGCGCCCGAGGGGGGCGAGCCTCGCACCTACGGGTGGTGGGGCGATATGGAGTTTGGACCGCACTTGCTGCATACGCTTGCATTATCACGTCAAGGCCGCGTCGTGGTTGTCTACCATGGTCCAATCAAGGTATCTGCAATAGGCAACCGCAAGGCATTGGCGGCGGCCTGCGAGGCTGCGGTGCGCAGTGGCCTCGAATTAGTGTGATTTTCGCAGCGCGCCAGATTTTTTATTGATTAACGCAGTCCGTCAAGATGCACGAAACTGTCGCGCAAAGGGCGTTTTGAACGTTCCGGTGATGCGATGCGCGGAGCATATACAACCTGTGCACCTTTTGTGCACAGGTTGAGTTATTTCAGTGGGCAAATGAGTTTGACGGTTCGGCCGAACGGCTCACGCCTTCTTGCGGCGACGCCCCATCACTAGCAATCCACCAAATGCCAGCAGCGCCATTGGCATGGCTGCAGGCAAGGGTACGCTCGTCACAGTCAATTGATTAATCCGGATGCCACTGCCAGAGAGATGGCGAAACGTAAACGTATCGCCTTCCAAATTCAGATCGGACACGTCCACCAACGAGCTGCTAGTGCCGTCCCCCATGATCCTTTGGGACGAAAGGACATTGGAGTCACCATCCAGAATTTCGAACCATTCTACGCCGCCACGATGTTCAAATACAATGCTACCGAGCAATGTTAAAGTTCGGGAAAAGGAGAATGTCAGACTTTCACTATTGCCATCGTTGGAGCCGAGCCGATTGCGGTCCGGATTGCTGGTTACACCGAGCCCGTTGGAATTTCTGTGAATGTTACCGCCAGTGCTGGTTACGTCCACGCCAGTACCTTCCACAAAATATGATTCTGTCGAGCCAAGGTCCGCACGAAATCCTGTAAAGTCGATGATTGTCGCGGCGCTTGAAGCGCTCGCCGTTAAGCCGACACTAAGCACGGCAGCAGATGTTAGTTTTAAAATTCGTCCAATAAGCACTTCATACCTCACAATCAGCAGCGTTGTGGCCGCCATAAGCAGCGTTGATGTGAGTTTTCTCATACAATTTTGGCGAGAATTTGCTCTAAACCCTCTTCGTTGCAATTTCTGTCGAAAAGTGTGAATCTATAAAATTGAATTTAAAAACAGCATCTTAATTCCTGTCGCGATGCTGCAAACCCACTGCCGTTTTACAAAGTGCCCCAATGTTGCCTTAAATCAGGCCCGGTTTTCGCCGGGCCGCCGTACCGAGTCGCGATCCGGGTAGTGAATCCCCGTTATCATTGTCGCTCATGTTATATTTAGTTCATCTCCACTATCCCGGAGCAAAAGCCCTTGCCTTCGCGCGCACATGGGCCTATGCGACGCGCATTCAATCCGCAGGCGGGGCTCGGGCCGATGGGGGAGACATCCTCAGAAGTCCACCGGTTGGTGCAAACGCACTGATATCCCGCCAAGGCGAAAACCGGAAAAGGAAATGCACATGGCTCTTCCCGAGTTCACCATGCGCCAGCTGCTTGAGGCAGGCGTACACTTTGGTCACCAGACACAGCGCTGGAACCCCCGCATGGGCCCGTTCATCTACGGCGCACGCAACGGCATCCACATCATGGACCTGACGCAGACTGTTCCAATGCTGGACCAGGCCCTGCAAGCCATCCGCGACACCGTCGCCAAGGGCGGTCGCGTTCTGTTCGTGGGCACCAAGCGTCAGGCGGCACAGCCTGTCGCCGAAGCCGCAGAGAAATGCGCACAGTATTACATGAACCACCGCTGGCTCGGTGGCACGCTCACCAACTGGCAGACCGTTTCCAAATCCATCCAGCGTCTGAAGTCTATCGACGAGCAGGCCGAGATTGGTTTTGAAGGTTTGACCAAGAAAGAGCGTCTGGGCATGGAACGTGACCAGGGCAAACTTCAGGCTTCGCTTGGCGGTATCCGCGAAATGGGTGGCCGTCCTGACCTGATCTTTGTCATCGACGTGAAAAAAGAAGCGCTGGCCGTGGCCGAAGCCAACAAGCTGGGCATCCCGGTTGTGGCTGTGGTTGACACTAACTGCTCGCCAGATGGTGTAGACTACATCATCCCCGGTAACGATGACGCGGCGCGCGCCATCTCGCTGTACTGCGATCTGGCATCACGCGCAGCACTTGACGGTATGACCGCACAGATGGGCGCCGCTGGCGTTGATCTGGGCGCGATGGAAGAAGCACCCGTGGAAGAAGCTGTGGCCGAGGCACCTGCCGAAGAGGTTGTTGCAGAAGCACCCGCGGAAGCGGCTGTAGAAGCTCCTGCCGAGGAAACGCCTGCTGCCAGCTAAGGCCCGCGCGTCACGAACCTGACATATGCGGCGGTGTAGGCACCGCCGCACTGACATTCCTATTTTGAGGAGAGCCAAGAAATGGCAATCACAGCAGCAATGGTCAAAGAACTGCGCGATTCGACGGGCGCAGGCATGATGGACGCCAAGAAGGCGTTGACTGAAACCGAAGGCAACATGGACGAAGCCGTTGATTGGCTGCGCACCAAAGGTCTGGCCAAGGCCGCCAAGAAATCCGGGCGCACCGCCGCCGAGGGTCTGGTTGCCGTACACGTTGACGGTGGCAAAGGTATCGCCATCGAAGTGAACTCGGAAACCGACTTTGTCGGCAAAAACGCCGAGTTTCAGGAAATGGTCGGCAAGGTCGCTTATGCCGCAATGGGTGTGGCCGATGTCGATGGTCTGCGTGCCGCAGATATCGGCGGCAAGACAGTCGAGGCCCTGATCACCGATAAGATCGCGACGATTGGCGAAAACATGGCCCTGCGCCGTATGGCGTCGCTTGAGGGCGAGAAAGTTGTGTCTTACGTCCACAACGCCGCCACGCATGGCATGGGTAAAATCGGCGTTCTGGTTGCAATGACCGGTGGCGATGAGACGTTTGGCAAGCAAGTTGCGATGCACATTGCGGCTGTGAACCCTGCATCCCTGTCCGAAGCAGATCTGGATGCGGCTGTCGTCGAGAAAGAAAAGCAGGTCCAAATGGACATCGCCCGCGAAAGCGGCAAGCCAGAAGCGGTCATCGAAAAGATGATCATCGGCCGGATGAAGAAGTACATGTCCGAAGTGACATTGCTGAACCAATCATTTGTGGTGAACCCTGATCTGACCGTGGCCAAGGCCGCCGAAGAAGCAGGCGCAACCATCACTGGTTTTGCCCGTCTGGAAGTGGGCGAAGGCATCGAAGTGGAAAAGGAAGACTTTGCCGCAGAAGTTGCGAAAGTCAGCCAGTCGTAAGACTGACCACATATTCAAAGAAAGAGGGGCGCAGTGATGCGCCCCTTTTTTGTTGCGCAGCCAGCGAGGCGGTGGTCTGGTCATCCTTATTTGAGGGATGCAGATTATGACCGACCGCAAGCTTTATCTTGGCGCGCTCACCGACAACCGACGCTGGGACAAGGTCAACATCCGCCCTGACGATGTATTTGTCGTCACGCCCCCAAAATGCGGCACCACATGGATGCAGACCATCGTGGCGCTGCTGATATCCGGCGACCCCGAGATGGAAACCGAACTGTCCGTCAAGATGCCGTGGGTCGACATCCGTATTCGCGAGATGGATGAGATTGCCGAACGGCTGGATGCGCAAACACAGCGCCGGTCTATGAAAAGCCACACGCCCATGGATGGGCTGCCGCTTCATGATCAGGCGCAGTACCTGTGCGTTTTGCGACACCCGCTGGATGCCCATTTTTCCTACCGCAAACACGTGCGCAATATTCCCATGAACTGGTTCGATCACTGGTTTCCGGAGGAGGATCCGGACGGCACCACGTTCCGCCGTTTTCTGGATGGCGGGGCAGAGGGGTGGGATCTGGATGCGATGCCACTGGCCACGATCTTGCACCACTATACAACGGCCCGTGATCTGGTAAAGCGCCCAAACGTCACCCTGTTCCACTATGCGGATATGAGCCGTGATCTGCCGGGCACGTTTGCCAGTGTTGCGTCGTTGCTCGACATTTCACATTCAGACGCTGTTATGGACGACCTGATCGCCGCGGCCACTTTTGACAATATGAAAGCGCAGGCCGAACGCTATGCCCCGTCGGGAGGCAAAGGGTTTATGAAATCGGACAGCGACTTCTTTCACAGCGGGACCAGCAACAAATGGGTCGGAATGCTGAGTGATACGCAACTGGCGGCCTATGACGCGGCGATGGACGCTCACCTGAGTGCAGAAGATCGGGCATGGCTCGAGTACGGATCAGCGGGACAGCCATAGGGGCGCATCACATGCTGGATGTCAGCGGCGGTCACCGCCTGCACATCGAACAGGCCGGGCAGGGGGTGGACGCGCTTGTGCTACATGGCGGGCCGGGATCGGGATGTCGCCCTGGGCATTATGAACTTTTCGATCTTGACCGCTACCGCGTCACGCTGATGGACCAGCGCGGATGCGGGCGCAGCAGGCCTCTGGCATCGGAAACGCTAGTGGCACTTGATCACAACACGACCTCCGATCTAATTGCGGACATTGAGGCTGTGCGCATCCACTACGGGGTTGAAGCATGGGTGCTGTTTGGTGGCTCGTGGGGGTCAACCCTTGCGATGGCTTACGCGCAAGCGCACCCCGAGAAGGTGAAGGCCATGGTGCTGGCCGGCGTTGCGACCACAGCGGCGCGCGATCTTCAGTGGCTTTATGGGGATGTCGGCGCGATGTTCCCGGAGGCCTATGCGGACTTCTGTGCGCATGTGCCTGAGATTGATCCCGATGCGCGCCACACTGCCGAACGGGTGGCAGCATATTACGCAGCCCTGCGCGATCCAGACCGCGCGCAAGCGGCAGCGGATGCGTGGTGCGCATGGGAAACCGGTATTTTTGGTGGGTCGATCCATGATCCGGGATCACGCATGGCCGATCTCGCGTTTCGGCTGGGGTTTGCGCGCATCGTGACACATTATTTCGCGCACGGGGCGTGGTTGGCAGAGGACGCGCTGCAGCGCGAGGTGGGCCGCATAGCCCACATTCCCTGCCAGATGATCCACAGCAGGTTTGATCCGTCCTGTCCGCTGCGCGGCCCGTGGCAGCTGGCGCAAGTCTGGCCCAAGGCGCAGTTGGAGATTCTGGGGGGCACAACCCATTCTGCACTGGACGACGAGATGCGCACGCGCATTCGCGCGGCTACTGATGCTTTGGTTGTATGACAGGAAGGTGGGCGGGGTCTCACTTTGGAACGAGACCCCGCCCTTATCTGCGCACCTGAAAGCCACGGGGATGAGACATCAGGCGCTTGATAATCCGACCCACCTGCGGATCAATACGCAGGTGAGCCGGGTCCGGTTAGACCGGTCGGAAATGAGGGCCTCTGAAATCCCAGAGGATCCTTCCCGCTGCTCCCTGGCTAAAGCCACCACTCACGGAACTTCTGTAGAATGCGCTCTAACGGCCGATTTACAAAGTCTGGGATTCCTTACCTAAGGGTCAAAAATTGCTTTTGACGTTGCGGCGAACGAAATTTCATGACTTTGTTACCTTCTTGCGTGTCGAATTGATGCTAATTTCTACCAGTGGGGGAGTTTAAGGTTGGTTCGTTTGCGCGAAAGCCAAATCCCACTAGTCCACAACAGAATCGCCAGCGAGTGATTCTATTGGGCACCAACCACCCAAAGGTACGCCAGTCACACGGTTATAGGTTATGAAGTTCCCCCCACCGCCAGCACCCTGGTCGTGCGTTCGGCTGATAGGGAGACCCGCACGCGCGCAATATAGCAGTGTGCCGACTGCGCCGTGGCCAACGACCAATATGTCCCCAATCGGCGCCCCATCTGAAATGTCGGAAACGGCTGCAGTGATACGAGATTGAGCGTCCAACGCCGGTTCCCAACCTCGGACGGACGTTTCAGGCTGGGCAAAGAACCCGTCCGCCAGCGCTTCAAATTCGGGGCCGGGCAGGTATCCTGTCGCACTACGATTGTTTTCATAGCTGTCTGGCGAAACGGTGCACGGGCATCCCAACTCGTCCGCCAAGGGGCGGGCGGTTTCAAGCGCTTTGCATTCAGGGCTGGAAAATACTGATGTAGTGCCTGCCAATGTGCCGTTGTGTACCGCCCTGCAAAGGGCTGCGACCCTTGCAGCGCCAACTTCGCTGAGTCCCCAGTCGGGCACAGGAACGTCCGGGGCGATGACAACTTGCGGATGGGTCAGATAGCGCAGAACTGGTCCACGCCACATGGTTCAGGCTTCGAGAATGAACATCTGGTTGGCAAAGGCAGCCTTGAGCACGGCCTGGGCTGTTGTCTCAACGGCCAAGGCCTCGCGGGCGAGCCGCAAATGTTTTTCGACCGTGGCCGAAGTTAGCCCCATAATAATGCCAATATCTTGCATAGTTTTGCCGTCTCCGACCCATTCAAGCGCCTCGCGCTGGCGCTTGGTGAGTGAGCGATTGGGGGCTGTGTAGGGCAGGGTGAGAATCTTGAGATGGGCCACATTGTTCAACAGGTGAATGTCTGAACCGTGCTGTTCCCAGACCGCATCGATTTCCGCCTGACTGATCCCTTTGCGCGCTGTCAGCGCAATCGCGCCTTTTGAGCGGGCAGACACTGATTTGAAACTGATGGTGTAGCCTGCGGTCACGCCCATCGAATGGTTAAACTCCAACACGCGCTGCTCGGCTGGGGTCATGGTCTGGCTGGCAAGCATTTGCCCAAGAATTCCCCAACTGCACGCGCCTTCATTTGCCAAGGCCCAGTTTACCATGGGCGCGTGGACATAGTGCTGTTCACCCATGAACACGTCCGCATAGGACCGGTCGTGGTTGGTGAGGATGATAAAGTCTTCGGGATCGCCCAGCGAATTGCCGGACCGATAACGGGTAAAGCCGTAGATCAACCGGTCAAAGCCATACTCATCCATCTTGCGGGTGTGCAGCTCCCACAGTTCTTCGATGGTCTGGCAGTTTGACATGCGGTGCAGAAAGCTTTTCACGTCGTCCCCCCCAGATGGCCAAGCAATGCGTCCAGAGCCAGAGTATAACCCGCCGCGCCAAAGCCGCAAATCATACCGATCGCCACCGGCGCAATCATGCTCTTGTGTCGGAAGGGTTCGCGAGCGTGGATATTGGACAGATGTAGTTCGACGACCGGCATCTGGGTGCCCGCGATGGCGTCGTGTAATGCGATAGAGGTGTGAGTATAAGCACCCGCATTCAGTACGACACCGTCAAACGTACCGCGCGCTGCATGGATTGCATCCACCAATGCGCCCTCATGGTTGGATTGGCGGCAAGTGATGTGATGCCCGTTCGCTTCGCCATGTGCGACGCACATCGCCTCAACATCAGCGAGCGTGGTATGCCCGTAAATTTCGGGCTGGCGCAGCCCCAAAAGGTTGAGGTTGGGACCATTGAGGACAAGTATGGCAGACATGGAAAATACCTTTGTAGTGCCATGGTGTTAGCGGCAATGTTGGGGTTCTGTCCAGTGTCGCCTTTGACTCAATGGTCAAAGATCAGCAAGCCAAGCCATTCTGCAACAAGCGCGGGCGTGTCTTGCCCGTCGATTTCGATGTACAGCGTTGACGTGCGCAGCAACTCGGTTGGCTTGCGGATCTGAGCGCCCGACAGGGTAAACCTTCCCCGCAAACGGTTGCCGGGACGCACGGGCGACAGGAACCTCAGCTTGTCAAAACCATAATTGATTCCCATGACCTGTCCTGGCAGATCCTCGAAACAGTCATAGGCAAAGCGGCTCGCAAGGCTGAGCGTCAGAAAGCCGTGCGCGATTGTGCCGCCAAAGGGTGTCTCGCGCGCTGCACGGTCTGAATCGAGATGGATCCACTGGTCGTCATGGGTGTTGTCAGCAAATTGGTCGATCATCGCCTGATCCACTGAGATCCAGTTTGACAGACCAACCTCGTGACCCAATTGAGCGGACAGATACTCGTGCGCGGCAGCAATGCTCATTGGACGCTGCGCAAACTTTTGCGAGGGCGCGAGGCCGAAAGGGTGGGCGCATTGTGGGGTTTCAAAGTTTCACTCCGATCAAAAGTCTGGCCAGAATACCCCTGATCGCCGGTTGCGCCAGCCCAAAGGCGCGCACAATATGACGTAACGGCAAGGGTGCGCTCCACGTGCCTTTAAGGGCAGGCTTGCAAGAAGCCGTGGGCGCGAGCCGATAAAAGGAGATGAGAAATGGACCCCAACACATTGTTTTCATTAGAAGGTAAGGTTGCCCTTGTAACCGGTGGCGCCTCTGGCATTGGGCGGATGGCGGCAACTGGCCTGATGATGGCAGGCGCGCGCGTTATGATTGCCAGCCGCAAATGGGACGCCTGTGTCGCCGTCGCCGAAGAGCTGAATGCTATGGATGCGCCCGGCAGTGTCGAGGGGTTTGCAGGCGATGTCGGCACCGAAGAAGGCATCGCAGCCCTTGTCAAAGAGGTAGAGGCGCGCACGGATACGCTCAACATCCTGATGAACAACTCTGGTGTGACATGGGGCGCGCCAATGGGTCAGTTCCCGCATGCCGCTTGGGAAAAGGTAATGAATGTGAATGTGGCGGGGCTGTTTCATCTCACGCAGTCTCTGCTGCCCATCCTGATCAAATCCGCCACTGCCGAAGATCCCGCGCGGGTGGTCAATGTCGGTTCTGTCATGGGCGAGGCCGCGCTTGGCGACGGTGCGTATTCCTATGCAGCGTCCAAAGCGGCCGTGCTTCACATGACCAAGATCATGGCCAAGGAGTTGGCACCGCATCACATCACGGTCAATGCGCTTGCCCCGGGCCCATTCGTCAGCAAAATGACGGCCTTTGCTACTGCTGACGAAGGAACGCGCGCCAAGGTAGGTGATGATGTACCGTTGGGCCGTGTGGGCCGGGACGAAGACATTGCAGGCTGCGTGCAGTTCCTGTGCGGGATGGGGGGGGCATACCTGACGGGCGCGGTGTTGCCGGTGTCGGGGGGTATTCAGGTGATGAGCGGGCCGAACCTGTTTCGCGCGGCCCTTGGGGGGTAAGCCTGTGCGCGCACATTAGGCTGGACTGACCTAGCTACAAAGATCACACTTCTTTTGGCCCCAAATACTACAGGATCCGGGGTTGGCCCCGGTCCCGTACTCACAAAAAGCAAAGGACGCACATTTCATGCGCGACGCCGTCATCGTTTCAACCGCACGCACGCCGATTGGCAAAGCCTATCGTGGCGCGTTTAACGCCACACCACCGCAAACACTGGCGGGTCATGCCATTCAATCGGCTGTCTCCCGCGGTGGCATTGAAGGGGCTGAAGTACAGGACGCCGTTCTGGGGTCTGCACTGCAACAGGGTCATCAGGCCAGCAACATCGCTCGGCAGGCAGCTATCCGTGCGGGCCTGCCGGTCAGCGTTGCGGGCATGAGCGTCGATCGCCAGTGCGCCAGCGGGATGATGGCAATTGCCACGGCCAGCAAACAGGTGGTCCACGACGGTATGGACATTGTGGTGGGCGGCGGTGTCGAATCTGTGTCGATGGTGCAAACGCCCGAGATGCGTGCACATGCGGATCCATGGCTTAAGGCGCACAAGCCAGAACTTTACATGAGCATGCTAGAGACTGCTGAAACCGTTGCCGCTCGCTATGGCGTCAGTCGCGAAGCGCAGGATCGGTATGCAGTGCAATCTCAGGCTCGAACGGCAGCGGCGCAGGAGGCCGGCAAGTTCGACGATGAGATTGTCCCGCTGACCACGACAATGAAGTTTCAGGATCGTGAGACAGGCGCCATATTCGAACATGAGGTGACGCTGGACAAGGACGAAGGCAACCGGCCCGGAACGGCCTATGAGACAGTTGCTGGCCTCAAACCGGTGTTCAAGGACGGCATTAACATCAAGGAAGGCGGCTTTATCACCGCAGGGAATGCTTCTCAGCTTAGTGATGGAGCATCCGCTGCAGTGGTGATGGAGGCGTCGCTGGCCGAAAAGAAAGGCCTTGAGCCTTTGGGCCGCTGCGTCGGTGTATGGGCCGCAGGATGCGAGCCGGATGAGATGGGTATTGGTCCGGTTTTTGCCGTCCCACCGCTGTTGGCGGCCCATGGGCTGGGGATGGACGATATCGGTTTGTGGGAGCTGAACGAGGCCTTTGCGGTGCAGGTGATCTACAGCCGTGATCGCCTTGGCATCCCTGACGAGTTGCTTAACGTTAATGGTGGCGCGATCTCCATTGGTCACCCATACGGCATGTCCGGTGCCCGGATGGTCGGGCATGCCCTGATCGAAGGCAAGCGGCGCGGTGTGCGATATGTCGTCTGCACTATGTGCGTCGGCGGGGGCATGGGCGCGGCTGGCCTGTTCGAGGTGCTTTGAGCATGGTTGGGTTTGCAAAGTCCGGAGTCTCCGGTCTGGATTTCTTGGAAACAGAGAAATCGGGATGGTTCCGTCGGGGAGGAAAGTCATGAGCACGTTGCCTGCCGCATTGCAGGGGCTTCGCATTCCAATGATTGCTGCGCCCTTGTTCATCATTTCCGTCCCAGAATTGGTGATTGCCCAGTGCAAGGCGGGTATTGTCGGATCGTTCCCAGCGCTTAATGCGCGCGAGGGTGAGGGTGAGCCGCCATTGCTCGAGGCATGGCTGACACAGATCAGCGAGGCGCTGGACCGACACAATCAGGACAATCCGGATCGCCCTGCAGCGCCCTTTGCCGTCAATCAGATTGTGCATCGGTCAAACACACGACTTGAGCGTGATCTGGAGATTTGCGCGCGCCACAAGGTGCCGATTTGGATCACCTCGCTGGGCGCGCGTGTCGAGGTGAACGAGGCTGCACATTCGTGTGGCGGCGTCGTGTTGCACGATGTGATCAACAACACCTTTGCGCGCAAGGCCATCGCCAAGGGCGCTGACGGGTTGGTCGCTGTGGCCGCCGGTGCGGGGGGGCATGCGGGTCAACAATCGCCCTTCGCCTTGATCTCAGAAATCCGGACGTGGTTTGACGGGCCGCTGGCGCTGTCTGGCGCCATCGCAACAGGGGACGCGCTTTTGGCCGCGCGCGCCATGGGGGCCGATTTTGGCTATGTCGGATCTCCCTTTATCGCCACGGATGAGGCCAATGCACAGAGTGATTACAAGCGAATGATCGTGGAGAGTGGGGCAGAAGATATAGTCTATTCTTCTTTGTTTACAGGGGTTTGGGGCAATTACTTGCGCGGATCGGTTGAGAATGCGGGCATGGACCCGGATAACCTGCCAGAGGCAGATGCGAGCGCGATGAATTTCGCAGATGGATCGTCCAAACCCAAGGCGTGGAAGACAATCTGGGGCTCGGGCCAGGGGATCGGTGCAATCACGTCTGTTGGCCCTGCGGGAGCCATTGTGGATCGTATGGCGGCAGAATACGCGGAGGCACGGGCACGGTTGGCGGGGGGAACAAATGGCTGATACGCAGACACTCGATACTGATGCTGTCAGCACCTATTTGCGCGATCGCTTGCCCGGTTTTGACGCGCCGATAGAAGCGATCAAGTTCGAAAGCGGTCAGTCCAATCCGACCTTTCTGTTGAAAACTCACGCGGGCAATTATGTGCTGCGGAGAAAGCCGCCGGGGCAACTGCTGAAGTCAGCCCATGCGGTGGACCGCGAATTTCGCGTTCAACGTGCGCTGAAGGGCAGCGCGGTACCTGTGGCCGATGTGCATGTGCTGTGTGAAGACGCCAGCGTCATCCGATCAGATTTTTACGTGATGGATCACGTGGCCGGCCGGAACTTTGACGAGCCTTTGATGGACGGCGCCATTGAGGCTGAGCGTGGCGCTGTGATCGACGACATGAACCGGGTGCTTGCGGCGCTGCATGATGTGGACATCGCCGCTGTGGGTCTGTCGGACTACGGGCCTCCCGGAAACTATCTTGAGAGGCAGGTGTCGCGCTGGTCCAAGCAATATGTGGCGACGCAAACGCAGGAACTCCCGGACATGGACAGGTTGATGGCGCGTCTGGCGGCCGAAATGCCTGCCGATGACGGTCAGCGCACGCTGGTGCATGGCGACTACCGCATCGACAACATGATATTTGAGGCGGACGGCACGCGCTGTCTGGCTGTTCTGGACTGGGAATTGAGCACGATCGGGCATCCCTTTGCGGACCTCGCGTCTGTCATCATGCAATGGCAACTGCCGCCCGGTCTGCAAGGAAGGGGCCTGATGGGCGTGGATCGCGCCGCTCTTGGGCTGCCTTCGGATGCGCAATTTGTTGCGGCCTATTGTGAACGGCGCAACCTGCCGCCGATTGAGGATTTCGGATACTACCTCGGCTTTTGCTTTTTCCGCATGGCGTCAATTATTCAGGGCGTGTTGCGCCGCTCGCTGGATGGCAATGCCTCGAACCCGGCCAAGGCGCGCCAGTTGGGGGCGCTTGTCCCGGTCTTTGCCGAAAACGGGTTGAAGGCACTGAAATGAGGGAAGGGCGTCTGGCACTGGACCTCAAGCGGCTCGAGCGCATTCGCGGCTGGGCGGATAGCTATATCACGGCGCGCCGCTTTGCCGGCATGTCCGTGTTGGTCCTGCAGGACGGGCAGGAGGCTTTGTTTGATGCCCGTGGACTGCGGGATGCCGAGGGCGGCAGGCCTTTTGAGCGCGATACGCTGGCCCGCATCTATTCGATGACCAAACCCATCACCTCGCTGGCCCTTATGACCCTCGTCGAGGAAGGGTGTTTGCATCTGGATGCGCCGATTTCACGCTTTTTGCCTGAGTTTGCTGACCGGCATGCGCTGATCCCGGGCGCGTCGGACCTTGGTCAAACAGAACCCTGCGCCAATCCCACATTGCATCAGATTTTGACCCATCGGTCAGGCCTCAGTTATGCCTTTAACCCGGGCCTCGTACCGCAAGAGATGGCGGCACGTGACCTGACCTTCGCACCCCGCGCTGGGACGCTTGCGCAGACCTGCGAGAAGCTCGCTGAATTGCCGCTGGCCTTTGCGCCGGGCGCGCGTTGGGAATATTCGGTCGGGATCGATGTGATCGGGCGAGTGATCGAGGTGATCACCGGTCAATCCCTGGCCGAAGTATTTCAGACCCGGATATTTGATCCATTGGGTATGACAGAGACCGGATTTGCCGTTCAGCAAAACCAGCTGGGCCGATTTGCATCGCTCTACACACCGCTGGCCGGCGATGCGATGGATCTGAATGCTGCGGTAACGGGCGATGAGAGTTTGCGTCTTGTCGACGATGCCGAGGCGTCGCCTTTTGCCAACCCGACATGTCTGAGTGGAGGCGGCGGCCTCGTCGGGACCATCGACGACTATGCCCGATTTGCCGAAGCGATGCGAGTGGGCGGGCAGGGAATTGTGTCGCGCGCAACAGCTGCATTCATGATGCAGAACCACTTGCCGGGCGATATCGCGAGCTTGGGGCCGTCCAGTTTTGCCGAGCAGCCCATGCGGGGTGTGGGCTTTGGCATTGGCGGCGCTGTGGTGCTGGATGCGGCGCGCAGCGGGGTGCCGGGGTCGGTAGGGGACTTCAGTTGGGGCGGCATGGCCTCGACGTTTTTCTGGATTGATCCGGTCCATGACCTCACCACGGTGCTATTTACCCAGCTCAGCCCGTCCTCGGCCACGCCTGCGCGGGCCGAGTTGAAGGCGCTGGTGCATGGGGCGCTGATGTGACAGGCAGGGCCCAGTGATGGAGAAATCTAGATGAGCGATGCCCACGAGACACTGCTGAACCTGCTGCAAGTTGAACCGCTTGAGGTTGATCTGTTTCGCGGCACCGGGCAGGGGGGCGAGACGCCCACGCGCATCTTTGGCGGTCAGGTGATAGGGCAGGCACTGGCTGCGGCGTATCAGACGGTCGAGGAACGGCTGTGCCATTCGCTCCACGCCTATTTCATTCGACCGGGCGATCCGGAGACCCCCGTGATCTATCAAGTCGACCGCGCACGGGACGGGGGCAGTTTCACCACCCGCCGCGTCGTTGCGATCCAGAAGGGGCGGCAGATCCTGAACATGTCCGCCTCGTTCCAGGTCGACGAAGAAGGATGGAGCCATCAGCACGCCATGCCGCAGGTCGAAGGACCCGAAGAACTGGCGGACCGCGAAACCCTGCGGGCCACTGTAGCGGATCGTATCCCGGAAAAGTACCACGCGGAGTTCCTGCGCCCGCGCCCCATCGACATCCGCGAAGTGGCACCGCGCGACTTTTTCACACCCGAACCTGCAGATGACGTGAACCACCTGTGGTTCCGGATGGCCGCCGCAAAAGGGATCAGCCCTGCATTGCAGCACTGCCTTCTGGCCTATGCCTCGGACATGAACTTGCTTGGCTCCTCCTTGCGGCCGCATGGGCAGACTTGGTTCACCGGGCAGGTGATGTCAGCAAGCCTTGATCACGCCATTTGGTTTCATGGGCCGGCGCAGTTTTCAGACTGGCACCTCTACACCATGGAAAGTCCATGGTCGGGAGGCGGGCGTGGCTTTAATCGGGGCATGATCTACAACCGAGATGGCACGCTAATCGCTTCGGTCGCTCAGGAAGGGTTGATCCGACCGATCAAGCCGAAAGCCTAGTTAGAATAAACCCGGTTCAGCTTGCGCATCCCGCCGATCCATCTGTCGTAGTCCGCTGCCTTGTGCCGCATGTAATCCAGCACGCCGGGGTGGGGCAGAACCAGAAATGTCTCGGCGCGGATGGCCTCGACGCAGGCAGTCGCGATCTGGTCAGGTTCCAGCAAGCCGTCAATTGCGGCGACGCCATCCTCAAACCCTTCGATCATTGCTGTACGCACCGCCTGAGGGCACAGTACCGACACCTTAATCCCGTCATCACCGTGGGTCATGGCCAACCATTCGGCCAATCCAACGGCGGCGTGTTTGGTGACCCCATAAGGGGCCGCCCCAATCTGGTTCAGCAACCCGGCTGCAGAGGCCGTGTTTAACAAATACCCACCACCTCGCGCCACCATACGGGGCACCACATGCCGCGCGGCCCAGACATGGGCCATCACATTGACGTCCCACAGCCGCTGCCAGTCGCCATCCGTAGCCTCGGCCCCGCCGGGTGCATACACGCCTGCATTTGAGCAAAACAGATCAATGGGGCCAATCCGATCTTCGACGTCTTCGATCATACTGGCAATTTCATCTTCATGCGAAACATCGACTGTGAATGAAAAGCCATTGATTTCATTAGTTACTGATGCCAATGCACCTGCATCCCTGTCGACACACACGATGGCCTTGACCCCGTGCGCGGCAAAAGTTGTGCACAAGGCGCGCCCTATGCCGTTGGCAGCACCCGTCACCACGATCGTCTTGTCTTTCAACTCCATGCCCGTTCCCCGAATTGTGCAGGCGCAGTCTATCGTCGCAAAAGGTGTGGGCAACGGGTATGTGGTCATTCAAACCTTTCAGTACCCTCGTGCCGTGTCCCGGTATGCCCGAAAACAAGAGGACAATCATGACTGATCAAGCTTACGATCCTGAACGTGATGGTGCCAAAATGCACTTCAAAGACGCGATGTCCTATGGGGATTACCTGCAACTTGACGGATTGTTAGAAAAACAACACCCGATCAGCATCGCTCATGATGAACTACTGTTCATCATCCAGCACCAGACGTCAGAGTTGTGGATGAAACTGGCCATTCACGAAATGGGCGCAGCGCGGGATGCTCTGATTTCTGGTTACATGAGTCACATGTTCAAGATGCTGGCACGGGTGTCGCGTATCTTTGAACAACTCAACAGCGCATGGGATGTGCTGCGTACAATGACGCCGGCGGATTACACAACCTTTCGCGAGGCATTGGGGCCATCTTCAGGCTTTCAGTCGCATCAGTACCGTATGATCGAATACATGCTTGGTAACCGAAACCCCAACATGCTCAAACCGCATGCCCATGTGCCTGCTTATCATGACCTTCTGGCGGCGGAACTGGCGCGGCCCAGCCTCTATGACGAGGTTGTGCGGCATCTGTTTGTGACCATAGACGGATCGGGGGCAGGGGTGCCGTCTGCACGACTTGATGCTCCCCATGCAGCGAACCCAGACATTCAGGCCAAATGGAAGCTGGTCTATGAAAACGTGGACACGTATTGGACACTGTATGAATTGGGGGAAAAGCTGGTGGATCTTGAGGATTACTTCCGCCGCTGGCGGTTCAACCACGTGACCACAGTGGAACGGATCATCGGATTCAAGCGCGGAACAGGGGGCACATCGGGTGTGTCCTACTTGCGCCGTATGCTTGACGTCGAGCTGTTTCCCGAACTGTGGCACTTAAGAGGAGAGTTGTGAAAATGGGCGTATCGCTGCCAAGAAAAGAGATGTTCGATATCCCTGAGGGGGTCATCTATCTTGACGGAAACTCATTGGGAGTATTGCCCAAAGGAGCCGTTGAACGTGCCAGTTCCGTCATCCAGAATGAATGGGGCGGCCAGTTGATCAAGGCGTGGAATACCGCAGGTTGGATGGCGTTGCCAAGCGAAGTTGGAGACACGATTGCCGGGCTTATCGGCGCGCCGGAGGGGTCGGTTGCCACAGGCGATACACTTTCGATCAAAGTCTATCAGGCGCTTGCCGCCGCTCTCAAAATGCGCCCAGACCGGCGTGTAATCCTGTCTGACAGCGGCAACTTTCCCAGTGATCTTTATATGGCCGAAGGGCTGATCAAAACCATCGACAAGGGTTATGTGCTACAAACACCTGCGCCTGAGGACGTGTTGGAGGCAATCTCGGACGAGGTGGCCGTGGTGATGTTGACGCAAGTCGATTACCGGACGGGTCGCATGCACGACATGAACGCGATCACCGCCGCTGCACACGCCGTCGGAGCCGTGATGATCTGGGATCTGGCGCATAGTGCAGGTGCGGTGCCGGTGGATGTTGCTGGCTGCAACGCGGAATTCGCTGTCGGCTGCACCTATAAATACCTTAATGGCGGGCCGGGCGCGCCGGCGTTCATCTATGCGCGCCCCGACATAACGCTTGGTCTCGAACCGGCTCTTTCCGGGTGGTTGGGCCATGCTGCGCCATTTGCGATGGAGCAGGCCTATCGACCTGCTATGTCAACCGAACGGCTGCGGGTGGGCACACCTTCGGTTGTGCAACTGTCGATCCTGCAAGAAGCACTGCAAGTGTGGGAGGGGGTCGACATGGCCGACCTGCGGGCTGCATGTGTCGCGCTGTCGGAAACGTTCATTGCAGAGGTCGAGGCGCGCTGCCCGACGCTGCGCCTTGCTTCACCGCGCGACGCAAACATTCGCGGCTCGCAAGTTTCCTTCGCTTTTGAACACGGCTATCCCGCGATGCAGGCTTTGATTGAACGTGGCGTGATCGGAGATTTCCGCGCGCCCAACATCATGCGCTTTGGCTTTACGCCGCTTTATCTGGAGGAGGCCGAGATCATCCGGGCCGCGGAGATTGTCGAAGAGGTGATCAACACCGAAGTCTGGCGCGAGCCAAAGTATCAGGTGAAGTCGCGCGTCACGTGAGAACAATACAAACTGGCGGGCAGGGCGCGGCACACTATTCCATATTCGTGTGGCGCGCTCTGGTCGCTTCGGCTGATGTTCCCAGGATCAATTTTGTGTCTGCAACGATCCACTCGCACAAAAAGAACAACGCGCCCTCGTAAGCTGACCCCATGGGCAGAATGTCATCTTCTGCTGTTTGGCCGTCATTTGCCATGGTTTGCGCTTGCAGCGTGAGGACAAGGTCAACTTCATGTGCGCCTGACGTGTCGCTTTGTGCGGTGAGCAGAACAACGGATGCGCCTGCTGATTTGGCTGTCTTGATGTGGGCATTCACCGTCGCCACACCACCCGGACCAGACGAGACAATCAAAAGTCCGCCTTGCGTAAGAGCAGGCATCGTTGTTTCGCCAACATAGCCAACGTTGAGACCGAGGTGAAACAGACGCATGGCAAGCCCGCGCATCTGATATCCTTCGCGTCCGCACCCATAGACGCCAATCGTACCGGCGGTTGCAATCATGCGACATGCTGCGTCCACGGATGACTGGTCGACGGAGCCAAGCACGGTTTCAACATTCTTCAGGGCGAAGGACACTCGCTCATTCATTTTGGTTTCCTGTTGTTGCGGTGCTTTCTGAAACACTCAACAGTGTCTTAGCAGATTTTGCACGCAAACCTTTGCTTGAGGATGCACCGCTGTGAACGCTGTTGCGGATAGCGATAGGGCGTTCAATGCGAGTTGACGCGCAGAGAGACGCTTTGGTGTCCTGACGCCCCGCCAGAGTACATCCATAAATCCTATAATCCACATTATGTTATTATTGGGTATGGATTGCGCAGCATAGTTGACGGCCAATTAACGGGTGCTGGCACAGAGCTTGAGCGAAAGCGCACACAATATCTCTGCCCCTTGGGACAAGTTTGAGCATGCCGTATTGGTTTCTTCAAACATCGACGCGTTTTGCTGGGGTGCTGCACAGGCTTATGCCACGGAAGCATTTGAGGATAAAATGTCCTGCGGTACCTTTTGATATTGTTGCCAATTTCAAACTGTTGTTTGCAATGGCTGACTCTATGGTGACCAGTTCGGTTACCGTCTTGGGTTTTCTCGTCGAACCTGCATCAACTCTGTACAAGGCGTTTTCAACATGCGCGTCGGATAGCATGCCGCGACTTACTCAAGCGTCAGTGATGGCAGATGGACCGGCTGCGTTTGTTTTGAACATTAGGTAAGGTGGAATAGGTCGCCACCACATTGAAGATGTTCTTTTCGATCTCAAAGAACAATTATAACAATGCATTATAGGGTAAAGTGGATGTGTTGGAAGCGCACCCTACCCCAATGCATACCCGGCACCACGCACCGTCCGCACGGGATCATCGCCACCATGTTGCGTCAACGCTTTTCGCAAGCGGCCGATGTGCACATCTACTGTCCTCGTATCGACGTAAATGTCGCGGCCCCATACTCGGTCCAACAATTGTTCGCGGCTCCAGACTCGGCCCGGTTTTTCCATGAACGTGCTGAGTAAGCGGAATTCCGTTGGACCAAGCTTCAGCTCATCCGGTCCGCGCGTGACCTTGTGGGTTTCTGAATCCAAAATTATATCATCAAAATCAAGTCGTTGACCCACAGTAGACGGACGAACTCGGCGCAACTGGCTGCGCACACGGGCCATCAACTCGAGGACTGAATAGGGTTTGACCACATAGTCATCCGCGCCTGTTTCCAGCCCCCTTACCCTATCCACCTCTTCCGCGCGCGCCGAGAGCATGATGACGGGTATTGAGCGTGTCTCGGGTTTGATTTTGATGCGGCGGCAGATTTCTATGCCGGATAGGTTAGGCATCATCCAGTCCAAAACAATGATATCTGGTGCGTCCTCGTGGATGAGCAGCAGCGCCTCTTCTCCGTTTTGTGCTTGGCTTACCGCAAAGCCTTCGGCTTCAAGGTTATAGGCCAATACTTCGCGCTGTGCCGGTTCGTCTTCTACGATTAGGACGCGAGGCTGATCAGCGGACATGTGTTCAGCCTCCTTGAGCTTGCACGGACGTCTTGTCGCCCTTGCTGCGCGCTTCGTCAGGGATCGATCCGGTAACGAGGTATACGACCTGTTCAGCAATCGATGTCACGTGATCGCCCATGCGTTCTATATTCTTCGCTATGAAATGCAGGTGCATGCATGCGGTGATGTTGCGCGGATCTTCCATCATGAAAGTAAGAAATTCGCGAAACAGCGCGTTGTACATCTGGTCCACTTCAATATCGCGGTCGATTACGTCCTGCGCCAATTCGGCGTCGCGGGACACATAGGCGTCCAGTGCGTCCTTGAGCATCCGCTCAACTTCTTTGGCCATGCGACGCAAGGCGCCTGCGCTGTCGTCAACGGGTGCCAGTTGCGACAGGACACTGGTGCGCTTGGCGAGGTTTTTTGCATAATCCCCAATGCGTTCGAGGTTGGCGCTCACCTTGATCACGGACAGAACAAGACGCAAATCAATCGCTGTGGGCGCACGCAGTGCAATCACGCGTGCTGCTTCTTCGTTAATGACTTCTTCGAGGGCGTCGATGGCCTTGTCGGCGCGGCGCACGGCCTCGGCGCGCTCTTCGTCGCGGGTTTCAAGGCTGATCGCAGCTTCCAGAATAGCGTTTTCGACAAGCCCGCCCATTTTCATGATCTGGGCCTGAATCGCTTCAAGGTCGCGGTCAAAGGCCGATGCGATGTGTTGATCGTTCATTTTGAACTCCTTAGCCGATGCGGCCAGTGATGTAGCTTTCCGTGCGTGGATCGACGGGATTGGTAAAGATGGTGCCGGTCTCGCCGTATTCGACCAGGTTGCCGAGGTGGAAGAATGCAGTCTTCTGGCTCACTCGTGCAGCTTGCTGCATAGAGTGCGTGACGATGACGACCGAGTAGTTCTTGCGCAATTCGTCAATCAGTTCCTCGACCTGCGCCGTGGCGATCGGGTCAAGAGCCGAGCAAGGTTCGTCCATCAGCAGAACTTCGGGTTCTGTTGCGACAGCGCGTGCGATGCACAGGCGTTGCTGTTGCCCGCCAGACAAACCCGTGCCGGGTGCATGCAGGCGGTCTTTCACCTCATCCCAGATAGCTCCGCGACGCAGCGACTTTTCAACGATGTCGTCCAGATCCGCCTTGGACCTGGCGAGGCCGTGAATGCGAGGGCCATAGGCGACGTTGTCGTAGATCGATTTGGGGAACGGGTTTGGCTTTTGAAACACCATGCCCACTTTGGCGCGCAACTGCACCGGGTCGACCTTGGGATCATAGATGTCTTCGGTGTCGATCCGAATGTCGCCTTTCACCCGACACACATCAATTGTGTCGTTCATCCGATTGATACAACGCAGAAAAGTTGACTTTCCGCAACCAGACGGACCAATGAAGGCCATTACAGTCTTGTCGTCGATGTCGACACTTACATCCTTGATAGCGTGGTTGTCGCCGTAAAAGACCTGTACGTCCCTGGCCGCGATTTTGACCTCGTTTGTGTCCACGTCTCTCTCCACAATTCTCATGTCATTCATGTCTTTGCCCCCTACCAGCGGCGTTCAAAACGGCGTCGCAAGATCACGGCAATTGCGTTCATTGTAATCAGGAATAGCAGGAGGATGATGATACCGCCCCATGCTTTCTCGTAAAATCCGGGATCCGCGCGGCTCGCCCATGTGTAAATTTGGGCAGGCATGGCCGAGTTGGCGTCGGTAAAGCCGGACAGGAACCCTTCTGGGTATTCGCGCGCAACAAAGCCGACCATTCCAATCAGCAGCAGCGGGGCCGTTTCCCCAAGCGCCTGCGCCAGTCCGATGATTGTCCCGGTCAGGATACCCGGCATCGCCAAGGGCAACACATGGTGGAATACCGATTGCATCTTGGAGGCCCCTACCCCCAAAGCCGCATCGCGGATCGACGGCGGCACAGCGGCCAGTGAGGCGCATGTTGAGATGATGATTGTGGGCAGCGTCATTAGTGTCAGCACAAGGCCACCGACCAGTGGTGCGGACTGAGGCAAGCCCGCGAACTGGATAAAGACGGCCAGACCAAGGATACCAAACACGATGGAAGGCACCGCCGCGAGGTTGGAAATGTTCACCTCAATAAGGTCAGTCCAGCGGTTCTTGGGTGCAAATTCCTCAAGGTAAATCGATGCAGCGACCCCAATCGGCAGCGACAGGAATAGCACCACCAGCATCATAAAGAAGGACCCGATCACTGACGCGCCAAGGCCCGCACCGCCGGGGTTGTCGACGCCAGAATCCGTGCCAGTGATAAAGTTCCAGTTGAAGGCGCTGTGGATGATCCCAACCTCTTCCAGCGCATCCACCAGATCAAGGTCAGAGGCCATCAAAAACCGGCTGTCCACGATATTTTCCCGCGTCACCCGGCCGTTGAAATAGCCGTCCACACGCGAGGATGCGGCCAGTTCGAACGAAACCGGCGTGCCGACTCGATCCGGGTTTTCAAGGAAATAGCTGCGAATTGTACCACCTGGCTTGCCCACGATCCGTTGGATGGCTTTGTTGTCGAAGGCGACTTCAAGTCCGCTTTCTTCAAGCTGGCTTTGCAGCGCATTCACAAAGATCTTTTGATACTCGCCCGTCTTGAGCATCTTGCTCTCGGCTTCTTCGAACGGCTCTTGGGTGAGCACGAATTCGATATCCATCACCGTCTGTGTAAAGGCGGGAATGCCAGAGCGCAGGATCGAGGCGAACAAGAACATCAGAAACAGCAGGCCCACGGCAATAGCCGCAACACCGTACATCCGAAACCGCGTTTCGGCAGCGTTGCGCTTGCGGGTGCGTGCATCCAGAACGGACAGGCTCGATCTCTTGGGTTTGGCTTCTGCGGGGGTCATACTTGCGTCAGTCATCAGTCGTACTGCTCCCGGTATTTGCGCACGATATAAAGGGCAAAGACGTTGAGCCCGAGCGTCAGAACAAAGAGGGTCATGCCAAGCGCGAAGGCCACCAGCGCCTCTGGAGAGGCAAAGTCTGCGTCGCCAGTCAGCTGGCTTACGATCTTGGCAGTGATGGTTGTCATCGCTTCGAACGGGTTCAGCGACAGGCGGGCTGCGGCCCCTGCCCCCAGAACCACGATCATCGTCTCACCAATGGCGCGGCTGGCCGCCAGCAGGATCGCACCCACGATGCCCGGCAGGGCCGCGGGCAAGATCACCTGACGGATGGTTTCGGATTGCGTGGCACCCAGGCCATAAGAGCCGTCGCGCATGGCTTGGGGCACCGCATTGATGATGTCGTCAGACAGCGAAGACACAAAAGGGATCAGCATAATCCCCATCACAAGGCCGGCCGTCATTACCGCCGTGCCGCCCTGCATCCAGCCGACAGTGTCCTTGCCGAACATTGACACCAAAAGTGGACCAACAGTGAGCAGAGCAAACAGCCCGTAAACAATTGTCGGGATGCCGGCGAGGATTTCGATCAGTGGCTTGGCGATGCCGCGCACGCGCGGGCTTGCATATTCAGACAGATAAATGGCTGAAAACAGGCCGATGGGCACGGCCACCAGCAGCGCAATGATGGAGATATAAAACGTACCCCACAAGAGCGGCAGCACCCCAAGGTCAGACGCCCCGCCCCGTCCAGAAAAACTGGGCGCCCATTTCGTGCCAAAGAAGAAGTCGGCAGCCGGATACAGTCGGAAAAACTCAATCGTGTTAAACAGCAACGCAAACAGGATGCCGATGGTTGTCAGGACCGCGATTGAAGCGGCGCAAATCAACAACGCCAAAATTCCGCGTTCCACTGTGTTGCGTGCCCTGAAATTCGCGTCAGAACGGGATACGGCCCATCCTGCGCCACCCAGTGAGACGACCAGCACAACAACCGTCATAATCAAAGACCCGGTTGCGTTGAGAGTGCGGTAAAGCTGTGCGCCGCCCAACACCTCGGCGCTGACGTCTGATCCAAGGGCGACGCCAACTTGGCCAAGGCTTTCACGCACATCAGTTGTTTCACTGCTGATCGCTGCGGCCTCATCACGTGTCATCGCCCCTTGGGCCACAGCGACGTCCAGACCGTCCGCCACGCGGCGCACATCGCTCATCACAAGGCCGATGGAACTGCCCTCGGTCACGACACTGTCGGGCAATGTCGCCAGAACCCGGGAATTGACAAAAAATGGCTGGCCCAAAAGCCAGACGATCAGAACAGCAGCCGCTGGGACTATGGCCCACATCGCCACGTGGGATCCGTAGTAGATTGGCAGGGAATGGAGATCACGGCTGTCACCGCCTGCGCTTTGTAGTGCGCGGCTGCGCCCTGTGACAAAGCCAACGGCAGCAATGGCGAGAATGATCAAGACGAGCCATGTAAGCGGCATGTCGGCTCCAATCGTCGTAGTCAGGTGGCAGAGTGCCCGGCAGATAGGCGGTGTGTCTGTTGTGATAGGGGGCGGCGCAAAACGCCGCCCCCGTTTTCGTTACGGTCAGATTGGCTTAGCTGCCGCCGCCCATTGGTGTTTCGGCAGCAACTGTCGCTTGGGTCGCCGACAGCTCTGGGTCAGCAACAAGACCGTAGGCCGCCAATGGGCCATCAGGTCCGGCAAGCTCGTCGGCAACGAAGAATGAAGCGAACTCTTTGAGACCGGGGATCACGCCGATGTGCGCTTTCTTCACGTAGAAGAACAGTGGGCGCGACACAGGGTATTCACCAGTCGAAATGGTTTCAGTGGAAGGTGCAACACCGCCCATTGTCGCCACTTTCAGCTTGTCTGTGTTGTTTTCATAGAACGCGAGACCGAATACGCCGATGCCGTTAGGGTTGGCGTCGATGCGGGCCAGTGTTTCTGTGTAGTCACCGTCGATGTCGACTGAACCACCGTCCTGACGCACATCGATACAGGCATCTTCTGCGTCATCTTCGGACATGCCGGATGCGATCATCGCTTCCATTGCGCCTGTGGCTTCACAGCCTTCCAGCAGCACTTTGTCTTCGAACACTTCGCGTGTGCCGTGCTTGGTGCCGGGGATGAAGGCGACGATGTCTGACGCTGGCAGGTCGCTGTTGAAATCCGCCCACTGTTGATGTGGGTTGTCGACGATGGCACCGTCCACAAGAACCTTGGCACCAAGAGCATTGAAAATGTCAGCAGGTTGGAATGCGGTGTAGGCCGGGCCGTTGATTTGGCTCGCGAACACAATGCCGTCATAGCCAATGCGCACTTCGATGATGTCGGTCACACCGGCTTCAGCGCAGGCTTTGATTTCTTTTTCGCGGATTTTGCGGGATGCATTCGCGATGTCGATGGTGTTTTCGCCAACACCTTCGCAGAACCGCTTGAGGCCCGAGCTTGAGCCGCCGGATTCAACAACTGGAGTTGGGAAGTCGAAGTTTTCGCCAAAAGCTTCGGCGACGATCGACGCGTAAGGCAGGACCGTGGAAGATCCGGCAACCTGAACCTGATCACGTGCCGTAGCCGTTGTTGCGGCCATCGCCGAGAGTGTCAGCGCGGAAGCTGCAAGTTTCACAAAGGACATGAATGTCTCCTGTTTGAACATTTGTTGGTGATCCCCCCCATGGGAATCTTGCGGCCCGTCTATGGACCCCGCGCAATGCTTTTGTGACACTTGCGTAACAGTTTTATGACAGAGGCAAAATTATCCTCACGTCACTCAAACATTTTCCTGAACCGGCAGGATGACGGTAAAGGTCGCCCCCTCACCAAGTTCGCTTTCGACGCGCAGTCTGCCGCGGTGGCGGTTGATGATATGCTTGACGATGGCAAGCCCCAGACCCGTTCCACCAAGGGCGCGGCTGCGGTGATCGTCTGCGCGATAGAACCGTTCAGTCAGGCGCGGAAGGTGCACAGGGTCGATCCCCGGGCCATAGTCGATGACCTGCACCCGCGCTCCGGGCGCGCGCAGGGCAGCTTCACGTGGGCTTGTGGTCATCTTAACGGTGATCCGTCCCCTGGATCCGCCATACTTGATCGCGTTTTCGGTCAGGTTGGTAAAAACCTGTTTCAGTTGATCACTGTCCCCGATCATGTGCACGGGCGTTTCTGGCATTTGGATGTCAAAGGTCACGCCCGCCTCGCTTGCCAGCGGACGTAAGGTGCGCAGGGTCGATTCAAGCACATCATTGAGGACCACGCTTTGCGTTGGCCGCACCCGTTCGTCGCCTTCCACTCTGTTGAGGGACATCAGGTCGCCGACCAGCCGGTTCATCCGCTCTGCCTCATCCTGCATAATGTTCAGAAACCGCGTCGATGCCGCTGCATCATTACGCGCGGGGCCGCGCAAGGTCTCGATAAACCCCATGAGCGCTGTCAGCGGCGTACGCAGTTCGTGGCTGACATTCGCCACAAAGTCGCGCCGCATCTGGCCGGCTTGCTCTACATGGCTGACGTCTTCAAACGAGAGCAGCACGGCCCCTGCCCCGTCCTGCCCAACATCGCGCACGGGCCTGCAACTGACCCGAAGGGTGGTGTCCTGTGCACCATCGTTGCTGAGGTATCTGGTCGTGCGTGGCGTGCGATCTGTCAACGTTGCCTCGATGGCGTCGAGCAGCGCGGGCTGGCGCAGGATGGTGACGTAGTTGCGCCCCTTGGCTTGTTGGCCGATCAGGGTCAGGGCCTCCGTGTTGGCTGCAATGATCCGTTCGGTGCTGTCGATCGCAAGGCTGGGCAGCGGGATCGCGGCCAACAGGGCGTCAAGGATGTCATCGCCCATCTCGCAACTCGTCTACGTCGTTGCGGCCTGTACGGCGCTTGTAAACACGTCACACAGGGCGTCCGGGTCTTCAAGACCAACAGAAACGCGAAAGAATCCTTCGGACATGCCGAGTTCTGCCCGTTTTTCCGCCGTCAGTGCGCGGTGCGAGGAAGACGCGGGGTGCGACAGCGTGGTGCCCACATCCCCAAGCGTGGGGGCAAAGCTAAGGCCCTCAGCGCCACGTGCCAGCGCATTGGCTGCCGCCCGCGTGCCTTCGATCTCAAAGCTGACCATGTTGCAGTACTGACCCTTAAGCAGTGCTTCGGCCCGTAAGTGATCTGGGTGGTCGCGGCGTGCTGGGTAGATGACACGCTTGACGCCTTTGAGGGTGCCAAGGTGTTCGGCCAGTTTTGCGGCTGTGGACAGTGCCCGATCAAAGCGCAATTCAAAAGACAGCATGCCCCGCTCTGCCAGCCAGCAATCAAAGGGGCTGGGTGACATGCCCGCGGTCACGGCGAACACCCGCAATCGGTCATTGAGCGCCTTGTCCTTGGCGGAGACATAGCCAAGCATAACATCCGAATGTCCCGCCAACAGCTTGGTTACGGAATGGATGACGATGTCGGCACCGTGGTCGTACGCCTTAAAACTGCGCGGCGTGGTAAAGGTGTTGTCCACCACGAGCAGAATGCCGGTTTCCTTGGCCAGCGCGGATAAGCCGAGGATGTCGGCCACACGCAACGTTGGGTTCGACACAACCTCAACGAGGATCATCTTTGTTTCGGGACGGATGGCTGCGCGTACCGCTTCGACGTCACCCGGATCGACCATAGAGGTGGCAATTCCAAGCCGCGGCAAATCCTCGGCCATCATCCGCAAGGAACGGCCATAAAGCTGATTGCCCCCGATCACGTGATCTCCGGCTTTGGTCAGCCCCAACAAAACGGCGGAGACAGCCGCCATCCCGGAGGAAACGACGACGCCCATATGCGGGGCCCCTTCCATCGCATCGATGGTACGCGCGACCACATCTGCGTTTGGATGACCCTCGCGGCTGTATGTGTAACCGTGCAGATCCCCTTCGTACTGTGCATCCAACATGTCCGGCGTGTCCGAAGCATAAACCACAGAGGGCGACAGTGGCGTGGCCACAGGGCGTGAAGCACTTTCTGGCAGCGGTACGGGACGAATAAGAGACCCGCGGTCGTTCTTGGTCATTCCAGAAACTCCGTGTGGTAGTTTGGCGTGCTAAAGGTGATGTCGATGCTCATCCAGCAGGGGCGTGGCAGAAATTTGGAAATGGCGGCGACCACATCGCGCTGCAGGGCGGCCACGAACTGCGCGTCGCGGTGCGGTTTTGACAGCAGCGACAGCGTGGCCTTGAAATTTGTGTGGTGGAACTGGGCTGCGGGATAGGCACGTCCTTTGGTGTCGCCCGCTTCGGAGTCATAGGCCAGAATGATTGCCTCGACCTTTGCCAGAATTGCGGGCACGTCGATGTCCAGATCATCGGAGTAGTGCAACTCGCAATGCGGCATCAGCCCGTGACCATTGTCATGGTGTCGCGAAAGCGGCGCATGTTGTCCTGATAATGTAACGCCGAGGCGCGCAGGCCCTGAATGGCCGCTTCGTCAAGTTCGCGCACGACCTTGCCTGGCATCCCCATAACCAAAGAGCCATCAGGAATTTCCTTGCCTTCGGTGATCAGTGCCCCTGCCCCGATGAGGCAGTTGTTGCCGATCTTGGCTCCGTTCAAAACGGTCGCCCCCATTCCGATCAGCGTGTTATCTCCGATCGTGCAGCCGTGCAGCATGACCTTGTGCCCGATTGTGCAACCCGCACCGATTGTGAGCGGAAAGCCTGCGTCGATATGCATGACACAGTTTTCCTGAACGTTAGAGCCTTCACTGATCCGAATCTCTTCGTGATCGGCGCGAATTGTGCAGCCAAACCAGATGCTTGCAGCGCGTTCTAAAACCACTTTTCCAATGACGTTCGCATCAGGCGCAACCCACGTATCCTCATGGATTTCGGGACTGTCTGTACCAAGGGCATAAAGGGTCATTTTAGCTCCTCAAACTGGGTTTGCAGGTCGCGCACGTGATCCGTCAGGTCAGGTTGTTGCAATCGGCGAAGGCGTGTCGCCTGAATGATCGTTTTCAGCTGCGCTTCGGTGTGATCGAGGGTGTCGTTGACCAGCACGAAATCATAGGAATCCCACCGGCTGATTTCATCCCAGCTTTTGCGCATGCGCTTTTCGATCACGTCTTCGCTGTCCTGATTGCGTGCCACCAAACGGCGGTGCAATTCGGTGATGGACGGGGGCAGTAAGAAAATCGACAGGGTGTGCATCCCCAACTCGGAGTTACGGATTTGCTGAGCCCCCTGCCAATCGATGTCAAAGAGCACGTCGCGCCCCTGCTCGATCGCTTCGGAAACAGGGCCTTTGGGCGAGCCGTAGAAGTTGCCAAACACGTGGGCGTGTTCGAGCATTTCCGAGCGCTTGACCGATGCTTTGAAGTCATCGACGGACACAAAATGGTAGTGTTCTCCGTCCTCTTCGCCCGGTCGTGCATCCCGGGTGGTCGAAGACACTGAGAAAACGATGTCGTTGTCCCATGCCCGCAGGCGGTGGGCCAACGTACTTTTGCCTGCTCCTGATGGCGAAGACAGAATGATGAGAAGTCCGCGGCGCTTGCTCTGGTCGGTCGTCATAGGTCTATTCCACGTTCTGCACTTGTTCGCGCATCTGGTCGATCAACGCCTTGAGCGCCAATCCGACGCGTGTGAGATCGGCGTTTTGCGCCTTGGAACACAAGGTGTTGGCCTCGCGATTGAACTCCTGCATCAGAAAGTCGAGCTTGCGGCCCACGCTCCCGCCCTCATCCAGCAAAAGACGGGCTGCGCCGACATGAGTGTAGAGACGATCGATCTCTTCGGTGACATCTGCCTTTACGGCCAGCAGCGCGAGTTCCTGAGCGACACGGTCCGGCTCAGCCCCATCGGTGTTGTCCAGAACACGGGCGAGGTTTTCCTTAAGTGTGGCGGCAACTTCTTCTTTTCGAGCCTCAGCCAATGCAGCGGCCTCTTTCGTCAGCGTTGCAACCTCGTCCAATTGAGCGATTAAAACAGCCCGCAACGCGGCCCCTTCGTTTTGGCGCATGGCGTCGAATGCCTCCAGAACCTCTGGCAACTCGGCCACCAGCGCTTCGCGCAACGGCGCGGGATCGTCTTGCGTCACGCTTTGCTCCAAAACACCGCGCATCATCGCAATATCGCTGGCGCAGGATGGGGCAAGAGACAGCCCCTGCTCCATCGCCTCGGCCTCGATATCAAGAAGGGATTGAACCGTGGCTTTCATCTGGTTGGTATTCAGGGTCACGGACGCGACGGCGTCGTCCCGCGACAGGCGCAGGGATAGTGTCACGTTGCCCCGTGCAGCGCGCGTCAGAACCAAAGGGCGCAGCGCCGCCTCAAGCCCGTCGATCCAGTCGGGCACGCGGAGGCGCACGTCCAGCCCCTTGCCGTTGACGGATCGGACATCCCAGGACCAGCGGAACGGCTCAAGCGCGCCGTTTGCTGCAGCAAATCCCGTCATAGAACGGATGACATGTTCTTGTGTTTCTGCGCGCCCCTGGGCGCCGGGCGATACCTTGGTCATACCAAAGCGTTTAGGGTCTGTGCCCGGAGGGGGCAAGCCAAACCCTGCTGCTTTGTCGACGGGGGCGGATTAACCAGTTGTTAAGTTTTGACCTGCGATTGAACCGCATTTGATACATATTGGCGCCAACCCAGACAGGAAGCTCTGCATGCTTCGCCCACGAAATGGACTGCGATACTCAAATCATGGACAAATCAGATAACAGCCCGCACAATATCGCTAATATGACAGAGTTTCGTGCAGAAGTTGGTTACTCCGCTATTTCCCAGGTTGAGGCCTATTGGGAAGGTTTGCGCGGTGCGCGCCTTGTCCCGAAACGGTCTGAGATTGATCCGCGCGGTATCGAGTCCGCTCTGGAATATACATTCGTTCTGGAGCGCATTGCGCCCGGTATGGCCCGCATCCGTATCGCAGGCAGCCACCTGAGTGATCTAATGGGAATGGATGTGCGCGGGATGCCGCTTACATCGCTGATCACGCCGCCCTGTCGTCGTCAGATCAACGATTTGCTTGAAGACGTTTGCCAGCGCCCAGCAGTGTGCGAAATGCGCCTGAACGCAGAGATCAGCATGACAAAACCACAGTTGGAGGGCCGTTTGCTGTTGCTGCCACTAAAGAGCGATCTGGGCGATGTCAGCCGCATTCTGGGTTGCCTCGTGGCGCAGGGCGAAATCGGAGACACCCCGCATCGCTTTGATGTTGTTGGGGCCAAGATCCGCTCAGTCACTGCGCCCTCTACACTGCCAGTCGCACATGCGCCGGCATCCAAAATCGTGGAAGCCCCGCAACCAGCTGAAGGTTTTGCTGAGCCTGCGCGATCCTTTAAATCTCATACGCCGCGTGCGGACGTGCCGTATCTGCGCGTGGTCAAGTCAGACGACTGACCATCACACTTCGCAAAACAAAAAAGCGCGAAGGGTGATGACCCCTCGCGCTCTATTTCGTTTTAAATTGAGGTTTAGCTGGCTGCCCGTGCCCCGCCCCGCGCGCGACGCAGGTTCGAGAGTTCTTCGGCGACCAAGAACGCCAACTCCAGTGACTGCGAGGCGTTCAGGCGCGGATCGCAGGCTGTGTGATACCGATCAGACAAGTCCTCGTCCGTTACGGCACGCACACCGCCCGTGCATTCGGTCACGTCCTGCCCCGTCATCTCGAAGTGAACACCGCCCGGGATGGTTCCTTCGGCGGCGTGCACCCCAAAGAATTCGCGCACTTCGCGCAAGACCGACTCGAACGGCCGAGTCTTATACCCTGTGGAAGACTTGATAGTGTTGCCGTGCATCGGATCGCAGACCCAAGTGACGTTTGCACCCTCTTCCTGCACGGTCTTGATCAGGCGCGGCAGGTTTTCACCAGCGGCTCCTGCCCCAAAGCGTGCGATCAGGGTCAAACGTCCCTCTTCGTTGTTCGGGTTCAGTTTGGCCATAAGAGCTTTGAGGTCTTCGGACGTCATCGTTGGCCCGCATTTGAGGCCAATGGGGTTCTGCACTCCGCTTGCGAAATGCACATGGGCCCCGTCAGGTTGACGTGTCCGATCCCCAATCCAGATCATGTGCCCGGACCCGGCCAGCCACTTGCCAGAAGTGGAATCGACACGTGTCAGCGCCTCTTCATATTCCAGCAGCAGTGACTCGTGACTGGTGTAGAATTCCACGGTCGAGAATTCGTGCGTGGTGTCAGCATCGATGCCGGCAGCTGCCATGAAATCGATTGTGTCCTGAATGCGCGTGGCAATCTCACGGTACTTTTCGGCCTCAGCCCCTTCTGCAAACCCAAGGGTCCACGAGTGCACCATGTTCATGTCAGCATACCCACCGGTCGAGAAGGCCCGCAGCAAGTTCAGCGTGGCCGCCGCCTGAGTGTAGGCCTGCAGCATCTTCTTCGGATCAGGAATCCGCGCCTCAGGCGTAAAGTCCAGACCATTGATGATGTCGCCGCGGTAGCTAGGCAATTCGATCCCATCGATCGTCTCGGTCGGAGCCGAGCGTGGCTTGGCAAATTGGCCGGCCATGCGGCCCAGTTTGATCACCGGCACTTTGGCGCCATAGGTCAGCACCATCGACATTTGCAGCATCACCTTGAACGTGTCGCGGATGCCATCTGCGCTGAACTGATCAAAGGCCTCTGCGCAATCGCCCCCTTGGAGCAGGAACGCATCCCCGCGCCCGGCATCAGCCAGATGTTTGGTCAGCCTGCGTGCTTCGCCTGCAAAAACAAGCGGTGGATACTTGGAAAGCTGCGCCTCAACCGCGTTCAGGGCCGCAGCATCGGTATAATCGGGCATCTGTACCCGGGGCAGAGTGCGCCAGTCAGATTTTGTCCAATTGCTCATCGTCTCTCTCCGAAAAAAATGTTGGCGTTAACGCCAGCGAACCCCCCTATACAAAAGGTGTGCGCACGTGACCATATCATAATTGCGACCACTTGACCTAGGGTTTGGCCCATGCTCAAGGTGCGCGTCACCAACAACGAGCGGGCCCGGTCGACCTGATACCCCCGCCAACTTAGGATCCCGCCGCGATGTCGATCACGCGCCACGCCACCCGGACCCATCCCCAAGGGGATCAGCCAAAACGTTTTGTGTTCGTGCTGCTGAACAACTTTACCTTGCTGTGTTTCTCTGCTGCGCTTGAAAGTCTGCGCATTGCCAATCGGATGGCGGAGAAGGAACTGTATAGCTGGCGTATTGTCGGCGAAGGCGGTGATGTGGCCTATTGCTCGGCGGGCACCGGTTTCAAGCTGGACGGGGATCTGGACGAGGTTGGCCGTGACGACACAATCATGATCTGCGGCGGCATTGACGTCCAGGCGGCTACAACCAAACGTCTGTTGGGTTGGTTGCGTCGTGAAGCGCGCAAAGGGCCGGCTGTGGCCGGGCTTTGCACGGCCGCCTATTCGCTGGCCAAGGCGGGTTTGCTTGATGGCAAGCGCGCGACGATTCACTGGGAAAACCAGGATAGCTTCACCGAGGAATTCCCCGAGGTTGAGTTGACCAAATCTGTCTTTGTGGTCGATGATAAACGCCTGACCACAGCCGGCGGGACGTCCTCGATCGACTTGATGCTGAAACTGATCGCAGACGACAACGATGAACAACTGGCAAATGCGGTGGCTGATCAGCTGATCTATTCCTCGATCCGCACTGATCAGGACACGCAACGTTTGTCTGTACCCACCCGCATCGGTGTGCGTCACCCTAAGCTCAGCCAGGTCATTCAGATCATGGAGCAAAACATCGAAGAGCCGATCAGCCCTTCGATTTTGGCCAAGGATGTGGGTATGTCCACGCGCCAGTTGGAGCGGCTCTTCAGACGATATTTGAACCGTTCTCCAAAGCGTTACTACATGGAGTTAAGGTTGCAAAAAGCCCGCAACCTGCTGATGCAGACGGACATGAGCGTGATCAATGTGGCTCTGGCCTGCGGGTTTGCCTCGCCCTCGCATTTCTCCAAATGCTACCGCGCCCACTATGACACCACGCCATACCGTGAACGCGGCACGCACGCAGCGCGTCTGTCAATCTGAAGCTCAAGGTCTGAAATTCACCACATTACGTCCCTTTGCCTGCCCCAATGAACGGGTAAGCAAAGTCCATGACGTCGTCTGATCCAGAAAAGCCACGCCACCTGCGTCTGTTTGAACTGATGCGTCAGCGCGATGTGGCGCTTGATCGCGCGTCCGAGGCCGAAGAGCTGCGTGGCAGGCGTCTCGAACCTTCTGAGCTTGAGCGTGTTCAGCAAATTGCCCTGCGCTCGTTCCCCAAGGCCTCTATTCGTCCAACGCGCCCTTAAATCCCGTCGCTACGACGAATTTTTCTGAACTGTCCGCGCGCGAGGCAGGTGGTTTGACGTTGGCGACCTTGGTGAACCGGCGCTTGAGCAGCTGTTGCAGGCTGCCTTCGGCGCCCCCTGCGAGGGTCTTGGCCACGAATGTCCCACCCTCTTCCAGAACATCAAAAGCAAAGTAAGCTGCCGCTTCGCACAGGGCGATGATACGCAAATGGTCGGTTTGTTTGTGTCCCGAGGACGAGGCTGCCATGTCCGACATCACGACATCCGCTTTGCCGCCGAGCCAATCTTTGACTTTTAGGTCAGCGTCGTCTTCCATGAAATCGAGCTGGTAGAGTTCGCAACCCGCAATCGGTTCCATTTCCTGCAAATCGATTCCCAGAATGGTACCCTGAGACTTACCTGACTTTTCACCAAGCACGTTGCATCGTTTCACAGCAACCTGACACCACCCTCCCGGAGCGCAACCCAGATCAACAATGCGCGCGCCCGGCACGAGAAAGCGGAACTTGTCATCCAGCTCGAGGATTTTGTAAGCCGCGCGTCCGCGGTATCCTTCGGCCTGCGCGCGTTTGACGTATGGGTCGTTCAACTGGCGCTGCAACCAGCGGGTCGAGGACAGTTTGCGACCGCGGGCCGACTTGACCTTCACCTTCAGGTCGCGCTGCCCGCGCCCGGATGTATTCTTTCCTGTGGGGGTCTTGGCCACGTCATTCACCCTTGTTTGCTTGCGTCAGCCGATACAGTGCGCCAGCGGCTACATCAAGCCGACTGCTCGTCAAGCACGCCATCGGCGCTCATCTGTGCGTAAAGCAATCCCTCGCGCAGGCCCCTGTCGGCGACCGACAGGCGGTCTGTCGGCCAGCAGCGCATCAGCGTCTGCAATATCGCCGCCCCCGACATGATCAGTGCGTGCCGGTCCGAACCAATACGCGGGTCCGCACGGCGCCCGCCTGGGCCCATCTGCAGGTAGGACCTGATGACTGTATCGATCTGTTCAGTGGACATGCGTAACCCGTCAACCTTCGTGCGGTCATAGCGTTTCAGCCCCAGATGCGAGGCTGCAACGGTTGTGACGGTGCCCGATGTACCAACAATCTGGAACCGCTCGGTTGGTTCGGTGGCGTGATAAGGAGAGAAGCTCGATAGGTTTTCCTCAAAAAACCAGCTCATCAACGCAAAGCGCGCAGCATCATCATCCACATCGTTGAATTGCTCGCGCAACGTGGCAACGCCCAATGGCACACTTATCCAGTCGACCACGCGGGCTTCGGGTACTTCGCTAACTGCTTTTTTGAACCCCGAATGAAGGCGCATAATCGCTTGTGGGCGGTCAGGCCTTGGAACTTTGGACAGGTCGATCCAAACCAGTTCCGTGGATCCGCCGCCGATATCGACCACCAGCAGATTTTCTGTCTTTGGGCTTACCAAAGGGGCGCAGGACACCACCGCCAGCCGCGCTTCTTCTTCTGGTTCAATGATGTCCAGACGAAGACCGGTTTCGCGGTGCACACGGTCGATGAACTCAACCGCATTGAAGGCCCGCCGGCACGCTTCTGTTGCCACCAGACGCATGCGGTTCACGTTGTGACGCTTCAGCTTTTGCTGGCAAGTGCGCAGCGCCTGAACGGTGCGCGTCATCGACCCGCGCGACAGTTTGCCTGAGCGTTCGAGCCCCAAGCCCAGCTGTACGGATTTAGAAAAGCTGTCGACAACATGAAAGCCCGCGCCTCGCGGCTCGGCAATCAACATGCGACAACTGTTCGTGCCCAGATCAAGCGCGGCATAAAGCTCAGGCGATCCAGGGGCACGCGGCACGGGCTTGGCCCTCTGATCGGAGGGCCGGTGGTCTATCGCGCCCGCACCTTCGGGACGCTTTGGCGCCATCTTTCGCGCCTTTCAAATCGAGTTACCCCAACGATAGGTCGCGGATGGCATTCGCGCAAGTGGCTTGCGGTGACGGCAGTCCGCTTCATGATGAACATGAGATATCCGACGTTTACCGGGGTGCATATTTACGCCTAGATAGGGGGCGGCTGAGCTATGCAGGCCTGCCAAGTCGCAACAGCTTCTACATTTGTCGAAAACGAGCCGCGCCCGGCCCGCGCTGTGCCCTATCACGGGTCAACTGGAACGGAGGAATCAGATGCCTGATGTCACAATCGTCTATTGGCGCGATATCCCGGCGCAAGTCATTGTCGGTAAAGGGCGTCGTGGCTCCAAACGGCAACTGGCCGAACGCTTTGAACAGGCGATTGATCGCGCTGCAATGAAAGTGAACGCCAAGGATGCTGATGCCTATCTGGCCGAGTGGCGCAAAGCAGACCCCTACCCCATGGATGGTGACCCGGGCGAAGTGGCCGAGGCAGAAGCCGTTCGTCTGGAAACTGAATATGACACTGATCGCATCAAGGCGCTGATTGACAACGAAGGCTGGGCCTAAGGCTCGTATGCAGGAGACGCAAAAATGGCATTGCTTAACTTCAAGAAAGACGACGGCCCCGTTGCTGGCACGCTCAGCCCCGAAGTGGAGGCGTTCCTGCAAGGCTACTCTATCGAGGTCATGCCACGCACAGCCGAGAAGGTTGATGATTTCCGCGCCATACTGCCTGCAGGTACCCGCGTTTACATCGCCCATATCGAGGGCACACCGATCGAAGATATGGTGGCCACAGCCAAGCGCCTGAACGCCGACGGCTTTCCCGTCATGCCCCACTTTCCAGCGCGCATCATCAAGAATACCGCGACCCTGAAAGACTGGATTGCCCGCTATCAGGGCGAGGCAGACGTCGATCAGGCACTGTTGCTTGCAGGCGGCGTCGACAAACCCTACGGCGATTTCCACTCCTCCATGCAGCTTATGGAAACCGGGGCCTTTGACTCCGCCGGATTCAAGCGCCTTCATGTGGCTGGCCATCCCGAGGGGAACAAGGATATCGATCCCGATGGCAGCCTGAAGAACGTTGAAGAAGCACTCCATTGGAAACAGAAATTCTCCGAAACCACGGATGCCCAGATGGCGCTGGCCACACAGTTTGCATTCGAGGCGGGCCCGATCATCACATGGGCTGATAGCCTCAAGGAGGCCGGGATCGACCTACCTGTCCATATTGGCATTGCGGGCCCTGCCAAGTTGCAGACCATGATCAAATTCGCCATCGCCTGTGGCGTTGGCCCTTCACTGCGCGTCCTACAGCGCCGCGCCAAGGACGTCACCAAGCTATTGATGCCTTTCGAGCCAACGGATGTGATCTCGCAACTGGCTGCCCATAAGGCTGCCAACCCCGAATTCAACATCGCCCAAGTGCATTTCTTCCCCCTCGGCGGGATCAAGACCAACGCCAACTGGGCCATCCAGAACGGGGGCCGCGCCGCTGTCCCCGCCAACCAATAACGCGACCATCCCGGTCGACGCCTGCAAAAGGACACGAAACCCGCATGGTACGCACCATTGTCGAATCCAAGACCAAGACGGCCATAATAGGCTTTGACCAGCCATTCAGCGTCATTGGCGAGCGCATCAACCCCACAGGCCGCAAGGTCCTGAATGAAGAGTTGGAGCGCGGTGATTTTTCCCGTGTCGAGGCGGATGCGCGCGCGCAAGTGGCCGCTGGTGCCACGATCCTTGATATCAATTCAGGTGCTGTTTTCTCGAACAAGATGGCCGAAGATCCACGTTATGCCGACAACAACTTTGTCGAGCCGACGCTGATGAGGCAGCTGGTGGAGTGCGTGCAAACGGTGACAGATTGCCCTCTTTGCATCGATAGTTCCGTGCCCGGCGCGCTCGAAAACGGCCTTGCGGCTGCGGAAGGGCGTCCCCTTCTGAACTCCGTGACCGGTGAGGAAGAGCGCCTCGAACTCGTTCTGCCGCTGGTCAAGAAATACAATGTGCCGGTGGTCGCCATTTCAAACGACGACACAGGTATTTCCGAAGATCCGGACGTGCGTTTTGCGGTTGCAAAGAAGATTGTGGAACGGGCCGCGGATTTCGGTATTCCGGCTCATGATATTGTCGTTGATCCGCTGGTGATGCCGATCGGAGCCATGGGCACTGCTGGCTTGCAAGTGTTTACACTGGTCCGCCGTTTGCGAGAAGAACTGGGTGTAAACACGACGTGTGGCGCGTCGAACATCTCCTTCGGGCTGCCAAATCGCCACGGTATCAACAACGCATTTTTGCCGATGGCCATGGGGGCCGGCATGACATCCGCGATCATGAACCCTGTCGCCCTGCCCGTTGGACCCACAAAGATTGCCGAAAAGCGCGCCGAAGTGGCCGCCGCTGGTATCATGCTGCCCGAGGGTATGGATGATGAAGCGTTTGTGCAGATGTTTGGACTTGGGTCCACCCTGCCCCGTGCTGGCAAGGAAATGGAAGCGATCCGGGCCGCCAATTTCCTTACTAATAACGATGAAGGTGGCGGCAACTGGATCAAGTTCAATCGGGTTGCACCCAAAGCCGGACAAGAGGGCCGCGGGCGGGCCGGACGCTCCGGTGGGCGTCGCCGGGCCTGACACCAGCCTAATTTAGATTGAGAAGCCCGCGCCCTTGCCCGGCGCGGGTTTTTTGCTGGGCATAGCGCGGTTGTATTTAGTGCCGGACGTCACCATCGGTAACGCTGTCTTAAGAGAGCGTGCGCTACATAAGCCTCGAAGTGAGCAGACCCGAGGTCCATCATGACAAGACAACCCGCCGATGTCTGCTTTGGTGCGCGATGACCGAACAGACTCAGTTGCCATTGCGCCTTAATGCAAAAAAATTCAGTGCGTTTGCCCCCCGGCTGAAGCGAGTCTGCGCCGGGGGGCTGGTGCAACTTGACGCCAGCGAAGTGACGCATTCGGGAGCACTCGTCACTCAAATGATCATTGCTGCCGCCCGGACACAACATGTTCAGGGCGTCACGCCGGAGATTTCAGAAATCAGTGATCGGGCCAACAGCCAGTTGGCGATGATGGGCTTTACACCAGAACAACTTTCGGAGGGTGTGCCTTGAGCCTTGAAGTCCTCGCCGTAGATGACAGCCGGACAATGCGGGACATGATCCGCTTTGCCTTGGAACCCGCTGGGTTTACGGTTCACACAGCCGATGACGGAGCGCACGGGACCGAGGTGCTGTCCGGCATTGAACCCGATGTCATCATTATTGACATCAACATGCCGCGAATGGACGGTTTCGGATTTATCAGTGCTGTGCGTGAATTCGATGCCCATTGTTCCACCCCGATCCTCGTGCTGACAACGGAAGCAGCGCCTGAGTTGAAACAAAGAGCTCGAAAGGCGGGCGCAACCGGCTGGATCGTAAAACCGTTTGACCCGGTCAAGCTGGTCAAAGCGTTGCAAATGGTTGCTGGATAGGAGTGCAGGATGAGTACACCCAATCCGATGGAAGAAATCCGCGCTTCGTTCTTTATCAAATGCGAAGAGCTGCTAGAGGCGGCGCAGGACGGCTTACAGCAACTGGAAGAACGGAGAAATCATCAACGTGGTATTTCGCGCGGTTTGGCATCCTAACTGGGCTGATGCCGCGGATAGCGCACTGGAGCTAACGCCGGTGTGCATCTTACCTCCGAAACATCGCGAGTCGCACCTAAGAGCCTTGATTTTAATGCGTTGTCGCAACATTTATCAGAGTAAGCCAATCGTCCCCAAATTTTTGATGCACATGTTACTGGAGTTCAAAAAATGAGAGTGTTTGCTGTACTTCTGGTCTGTTTGCCGACTTTGGCCATCGCGAAAGTTATCGCTGAACAAGAGACGACATTTTCCTACAACGGAAAATCTGTGCCCGCGACAATTAAGATAATCCAACGCGGAAATCGGACATTTGAAAAGATGTATATACGTGTTGGATCGTCGACCGTCTCTTGCGAACCTAACGATCAAAAGGACTGTGAAGCTGCGATCAGGGACAGCAGAAGAGGTGGCGATCGCTGATGGCGATTGCGGCGCTGATCCGAAAACCAGCTTTCAATCATCTTGTGCAGCAGAATGCGCGAGCTGCTTCAACATCTGGTCCCGCATGATGAACTTTTGAGGCTTTCCCGTTACTGTCATTGGGATCTCAGAGACGACCCTCACATGTGCCGGCACTTTGTGTCGCGCGATCTGCCCCTCGCAATAGTTCAGGATTTCTTTGGGCCTTAGTTCTGTGCCCGGTGCCTGCACCACCCATGCGCACACGATTTCACCAAACTTTTCGTCAGGTATGCCAAAGATCTGTGCCTGACTCACTTTGGGATGCGTAAAGAGAAACTCTTCGATTTCACGGGGATAAATGTTTTCGCCGCCCCGAATGATCATATCCTTGACGCGCCCCGTGATCCGGCAAAACCCGTTCTCGTCAAGTGTCGCAAGGTCTCCGGTTTGCATCCACCCATCTTGGATGCAGTCAGCGGTCTGAACGTCGTCTTCCCAATACCCTTTCATAACTGAATAGCCTCTGGTGCACAGCTCACCTTGAGCGCCCACAGGAACGATCGCGCCGACTTCGTCGACGATTTTCACTTCGAGATGCGGGTGCACGCGTCCGACAGTTTCACAACGCAGTTGAAGTGGGTCGTCTACAAAACTTTGAAAGGACACAGGCGACGTCTCGGTCATGCCATAACAAATTGTCACTTCGGTCATGTTCATTTCTGAACCAACGCGCTGCATAACTTCGACCGGACATGGCGCGCCAGCCATGATGCCGGTGCGCAAGGATGCAAGATCGCGTGGGGCGTCCTTCAAGGACTCAAGCATAGTGACAAACATCGTAGGCACCCCGTAGAGGGCGGTGCATTTTTCTTGCTCGAGGCAGTCCAGCGTCGACTCGGTGTCAAAGCCCTCGCTTGGCAGTAGTATCGCAGCACCCTTTGAGAGCGCGCCAAGCACGCCCATGACCATGCCAAAGCAATGATAGAGCGGCACAGGGATACACAGCTTGTCTGTTGGTCCGAGTACAATCCGGTCGGTCACAAATTGGGCGTTGTTAACGATGTTGAAATGCGTCAGCGTTGCCCCTTTTGGAGCACCGGTGGTTCCGGACGTGAATTGGATATTGATCGCATCATCGCAAGACAATGCGCTTGCTAAAACCTCTACCTTCCGCTCATGGTCAGCAGCCCCTGCCTTTTGTACGTCACTGAAGCGCAGAACCCCGTTCATGAGGTTCTGTGAGATTGCGATCACCTGTTGTAAGTGTGGCAGCGTTTCGGATCGCAACGCGGCAGGTTCGGAGCTGTCCAACTCAGGTGCGAGCGCTCGTATCATGTCGATGTAGTGGGACGTCTTGAACCGCTCTGCAGCGACCAAGGCTTTGCACCCGGATTTGTTGAGGGCGTATTGCGCTTCGGCTGTACGGTAAGCCGGGTTTATGTTGACGAGGATCAAGCCAATGCGCGCTGTTGCCAGTTGGGTCAAAACCCATTCGTAGCAATTGGGTGCCCAGATTCCGACGCGATCCCCTTTTTCCAGACCAAGAGACAGAAAGCCGGCTGCGAGTTGCAAGACTTCGCGATCAAGCTCGTCATAGCTGCGACGGATATCTTGATGAGAGGACACAATGGCAAGGTTCTCACCATATTGCGCAACCGTGTTTTGCATCATTTGTGGGATGGTAATTGGCATCAGTTCCGGCGTCGAAGGCCCAACCACATGAGAGCGTCCCTCACGTGGCGAAAGAGATGAACTATGTTGGACTTGCCCTTTAGCCTGATCCTGACCGCCTGCCCCGTCCTTAGATGCGTCTTCGATACTCAAGGAAAGCTCCCCATGTCATTTTTTGCTGCAGCCAGCATTTGAACCCGGCCAATGGATCAACGATACACGTAAACTGGGCTAGTCCATGCCCGCGTTCCGTCCTCTTGCGTCAGTCGAACATAGATCGGATTGTCACCGGTTGCGGACAGGTCAACGGCCACAGAAAAGCGGTGTGACGTGCAGGTCAAGGTGTCTGGGAGACGGAACACCCTGATAAAACGTGGCAATCGCCCTGTTTCGTCGAAGAAGAGATCATCCTCTCCGATGTCCCCAATCGGGATGTCAAAATCGATCAGAGGCGTGTTGATACTGAGCCGCCCAGCACTGGCATCTGCAAGCTGAATGTCAACGCCACCGAAGTTTCCAGTTGTCAGTGCCTCCCAGGACAAAGCGTTACCTTCACGTTCTAAAGTCTTGTCATGGTTGAGGAAATTGACGGGTTGAGCATCAACTACCTCATTGCCCATGATCTTAGCTGTTCCATCCCAAATCACCTGACGAAAACGCCCCCGGTATTCCGCGCCTTCCCAGAGAACCCGAATACGATTTCCGAGCTCGGGCGATGAAAATGGACGTGACGTATGTACCAGCCGCTCGCCGTTAAACACCTCGACACGTTCAATCGGAGATGTGGTTTCTACCGATCCGGACAGTTGCATCTCACCACTTGGCAAATGAACAATGTCACCCATTTTTGCTGCTGTTGCTTGGGTACCCTTTGCCTGTTCAAAGACGTTTGGATCATCCGTATAAACGGTGGCTGCGGCATCAAACTCTGCGTCCAGATCAATGAACATCCGACCATTCGCCCCGCCTGTCGTGCCATAGTGTCGGCGGCTCCTCATACAATCCAGCAGGTTTTCGCGCGTCAGGTTTTCCACCTCAAAGCAGGTCAATCCTCCAATTGCGCCAAACTTGCCCGCCCCCGGATAGCTTGCCCCGGGTCGCCCCTTATGTCCGTCAGAATTTGAAACAACGCCAACACGATATCCCAACCGGAACGCATCGTACAAAAGCCATTCAAACGTCCCCCAGGACGAATGTACCTCGACCGAGCGTTCAAAACGCCCATCATGTGCGACCTCGATATCGGCATACCGTCCGCCGCAATGCGCATACATCACCACGTCCCACTCACCCGCTTCCGCCAAATCGTCGAAGAGTTGACCGGCTGTCAGCGCGTCAGTTCCCGCTGCATCGCCGCCTTCAATCAAAGCATGAGATGAGCGACGTATAACTCTGTTTTCATTTGGAAAATAAACATTCCGATCACCACCCAGCGCCGTATTCCCCGACCATTCATAACCAGGCAGCGCCAAGAAAGTTCCGGGTACATCGTATGTTGCTGTAATGCGGTTGAGTTCACCCCAAAAAGCATCGGTGATTTGAAAATCGTTTCCCTGATGTCCGCAGGCATCAACAAACGCGAGATCGCGGGCAAAGGCGAAATATTGTTCTGCACTTCCGGTGCCGATTGTCTCTTCGGATTGGCCGTGAAGGTCAGCCCAGTAATGAACGAGGTTGGTGTCTTCGATCATCAAGGGATTGGAACGTGCAACTATACCTCCACTCTCATCCTGCAAGTCGATCGATACGCGACCTGCCCTTGCAACACTCAGTCCATCAAACTCAAAGGCACGGACACCGGGGCGTAAAGTAATCGTGTCAGGCAAGCCCACTATGTTGCCTTCTGCGACGACTTTAAGGGTTTGGTCACACCGGTCCGACGGGTTTCCCCATTTATCCTCACCTTTAACCTTGAGAGAAAATGTTTCGCCGGGCCGGCGTTTGGTCGGAAGCACCGCCAGAAAACGCTCAGGCGCACCGGGCCCGATTTCGATCATCGGCTGCTCAGGCAGCGGTTGAAAGTTAAAAGTTGCGATGGGATCGCTTAACACCCGGAATTCAAAGGTGTCTTCGCAAAACGTCTGTAACCGCATGCCCGGGCCGCCATCTTCGGTCACGCCGAACCTGATAGTGATCGTGTCGCCTTCTGCTAGGTATCCTTGGACCACTTTTATCCAAAGCGTCTTGTCCCATGGCCGTACGTTGCCTTTGGGGTCCCACCGCAATTGCAATACCGCGCCATTGGATGCTTCCACTGTGCAGAAATTCGCCCCCCTAGGGGCCTCGAACTGAGGGTTAGATTGATCCGACGCAAAGCGAAAGCAGACGCGTAGACTACCGGAGTCATCGATCCCGTAAGGGCCGGCTGTATAGACCAGATCAAAACTGGCATAGCTTCCCGCGTCAAACCGCCCCTTCGGCGTAATCTCTGCCGTTCCGAGGTCTTGAGGTGCGACGGCGTGCAGAATGACGCCCGAGTCGGTATTCTCCCAAGGTCGTGGCGTGTCGTTGTCGGGCATGGGAGTTCCTTTCCAAGCATTATCCGGTGCGCAGCGGGCTGCACCGGATCAGAGCCAGCATTGTTTCGTTGATTGCACGGCCACATCACAACGAAGTTGTGGCACATCTGTTCCGCGACACAAAGATCATGGTTGAAAATTCTATCGAAGGGTCGCCCATGTTTCCCAAAACGACGAATAGGTTTCGGTCATTTTTTAAGTGAAATGTTTCAACGCCAACAAGAAATTCAATCTGCAATTGGAGTTCAGGCATCACAGCCAGCGTCACGCCAGTTACTTTTTACCCACCGGGAAGTCCGTAAGGAATGGGCATTTTCCCAGTTCTAGGGATGGCCACCCATTAGGTCTGTACAGACAGTCGAATGCGATGCGCGCCCATACAAAGCGCTCAACTGCACGATGTGGTTGATCGATATCACTGATATGAATGATGGGCAGATTAGAAGTCTGATCGACTTGAACTCTCGGCATGAAAAATTCGGGCCATCTACGCGATGATGCTTCAGGACAAGTGTTGATACTCTGTTTACTCGGTGCGGTTTCACTCTCAGGGCCAATGATCAACCAACGACAGTGTCGATTGCTGTGGCCAACCGCTCGACAGCAGAGTCGAGATCCACATGACTTGCAATGAATGGCGGCGCCAAGAGGACGTGATCGCCGTTTCTTCCGTCAATCGTCCCGCCCATCGGATAGCAAATCAGGCCCTCGGAAAAAGCGGCTGACTTGATCTTAGCGTGCACTTTGTCGCTTGCTGTAAACGGCTCTTTGGTCTCTCGGCTCGAGACCAGCTCAACTCCGCAGAACAGGCCGACGCCTCGTATGTCGCCGACATGCGGGTGCTGGCCCAAACGGTCTCTTAAGGATTGCCGAAAATACTGCCCTGATGGTCTGACACGGGCAAGTACGTCGTCATCAATGAGGCGCTCAAGTACGGCAAGGCTTGCTGCACAAGCGACCGGGTGACCCAGATAGGTGTGCCCGTGCTGGAAAAACCCCGAACCACCCAGAATGGCATCATGGATTTCCTTTGTGCACAAAGTCGCGCCGATCGGTTGGTATCCGCCTCCAAGCCCTTTTGCGATAGCGCAGATGTCTGGCGCGATGCCGTATTGCTCACAAGCAAAAAGGGTCCCAGTGCGCCCCATGCCGCACATCACTTCATCAAGGATCAGAAGGATTCCATAGCGATCACACAGCGCGCGCACCCGGGCGAAGTAATCTCCAACGGGCGGCACAGCCCCAAGCGTTGCACCGACCACAGGTTCTGCCACAAAGGCCATCACCGTATCCGGGCCAAGCGCCTGAAATTCCGCATCCAGTTCTTCGATCAGACGGTCGACATAGGCGGCATCCGTTTCGCCCTCCTCTTGGCCGCGATAGGCGTAACAGGGGGAAACGTGTGACACATCGATAAGGATTGGCGAGAATTGCGCACGGCGCCATTCATTTCCGCCTGTGGCAAGTGCGCCCAGTGTGTTGCCGTGATAGCTCTGTCGCCGCGCCACGATTCGAGAGCGCTCGGGCTGGCCGATCTCAAGGTAATATTGCCGTGCAAGTTTTAACGCCGTTTCCATGGCCTCGGACCCGCCGGACACAAAATACACCCGATCCAGATCACCGGGCGCCAGCGAAATCAGTTTGTCGGCCAGACTTTCGGCGGGATCCGAGGTGAAAAAGCCTGTATGAGCGAAGGCCACGCGATCCACCTGTTCTTTGATGGCGTTGGCCACGTGTACATCCCCATGGCCCAGACAGGACACCGCAGCATCTCCGAAGTTCAGATAGGCTTGACCGTTTTCGTCATATAGATGAACGCCTTCGCCATGAGATACTTTGGGAGGTGGGGCCTTTGAGTTTCGTGGAAACACATGAGATGTCATTGGAGCAGTCCTTGTGTTCGAAAAACTAAAGCTGCTTTGAGCGCGGCGACGTTTGTTGCGTTGCTTTCAGCGAGTTCTCCGTCTTCGGCATGGATATTGTTTTCAAATCCGACGCGCAGATCCGCCCCGTGCGCAGACGCTGCACAGAGTACGTCGTGTTCTGAAGGTCCAAAGGCGCAAATCATGACGCGCCCGGGGAGCTGCTGGAACAGGTGAGTAAAGCTGCTCAGGTCACTGAGCTCGGCCGGCTTGGGTGGCGTGTAGCGCCCAAGAACGAAAATGACGTCGGCTTGGCCTTCTTTGACCGTGCCCTGCTCTCTCCACGTCAAGAGCTGTGTCCAGTCGTCCAGATCATAAAGAATGTGTTGGACCGAGGACCCGTTGTCAGAGCAGATACCATAAATGCGCGAGGCCATTTCTGCATCGCGTGCCACCTCCCGGATCGAGATGCTTGCTGCTTTCGGGCGCAGATCGCGCAAGCAGGCCAACTGCTGTTCCACGTCAAATACGCCAGCGCTTTCGGTTGTGATCTGAATTGGAAAGTCTGGCAGCGCCCGATGGACCTCGTCGATTGCTTCTTTGTAACGTCCGGGGTCGATAGAATGACCGCCCCACTGATCTCTGACATGCAGGTGTAACGCATCAGCACCCGCTGACGCACAAGCAACTGTTTCATCACGAATTTCTTGAATTGAAAGTGGCAGACGCGGGTGATCACCCTTGCCTCTTCTGGCCCCGGTCGGAGCCACCATGATGAGCGGCGGTGGGTGTCTTTCGAGTGGCATTGTGTTCTCAGTGTTTCCGCCAGAAGCAACCCGGCTTCACATCTGAAACATACATTTCATCAATTGACAACTAATGAAACGCTTGCAAGTCTGCGCGAAATTGGAGGGTTTGCCGATTCCCAGCAACACACTCGAAGACCGCGTCGCAGAGCGTTACGCAGGGCTGTCAGACCAGCTTCGCAAGGCGGCTGACTATGTCCTGGCGAACCCGCTGGATGTTGCCAGTCGCCCGTTAAGGGCGATCTCGACAGACAGCCACGTGTCTCCTTCAACATTTTCCCGGCTGTCCCGCGCTTTGGGCTACGCAAGCTTTGAAGAGATGAAGGACGTCTCTCGTCTCTCGGTCGGGGAAAAGGTGATTTCGCTTTCTGAAAAAGCAGAGTTGTTGCGGTCCGGGTCGCCGACAAACGAGTCAATGCTGTCGCGCCAGGGCGACGCGTGTATCCGGAACATTGAGCATTTTCTGGAGCGCGCGGACCATCGTAAGCTGGAGCAAGCGGCAACGTTGATGCGCCAAGCAGATCGGGTCGTTTTGCTGGGGGCACTCGCGTCGACAGGTATCGCGGAGTACATGGCCTACCTCGCCCAGTTTTTTGCCCCTAATTGGTCCCTTGCGGGCCGTATGGGGGCGTCAGTGGGGTCTCAGTTGGCGACCTTGGGTGATGGCGACGTTGTATTCATCGTGACGATGAACCCCTATTCAAAGCGGGTCGTTGCGGCAGCCAGCCTTGCGCGCAGCTCTGGTGCTGACGTCGTCCTTGTGACGGATGCTTTGGAATGTCCGGCGTTGACCCATGCCACATACGGCTTCGTTGTCCCCACCGAAAGCCCACAGTTCTTCTCTTCATACGTTGTGACTCTTGTGTTGATCGAAACTCTGATTGCCATGATCGTTGCCGCGTCTGGGGCAGATGCCACCGCTGCGATCCAAAGGGTCGAAGCAAAAAACCAGCAGCTCGGCGAGTATTGGGCCGGGTGATTATTCAACCAGGGAGTAACACATGTTGAAACATCTCAAACTAGGCACCGCGACAGTGATCGGTGTGATGACAGCGGCGTCGATGACGGTCGCACAAGAATTCATCTCTATCGGCACCGGCGGTGTGACGGGCGTCTACTATCCGACGGGCGGCGCAATCTGCCGTCTTGTGAACAAGTCTCGCAAAGAGCACGGCATTCGCTGCGCCGTCGAGTCCACCGGTGGTTCGGTTTATAACATCAACACAATCAAAGCCGGTGAACTTGAGTTCGGCGTTGCACAGTCTGACTGGCAGCACCACGCCTACAACGGCACTTCGAAGTTCGAAGGCAATGCGGCATTCCCAGACATTCGCGCTGTGATGTCGGTGCACCCAGAGCCCTTTACGTTGATCGTTCGTGGTGACAGCGGCATCTCCGGCTTTGAAGATCTTGCCGGCAAGCGTGTAAACGTAGGCAACCCCGGATCTGGCCAGCGCGCCACGATGGAAGTTGTTATGGATGCATATGGCATCGGCATGGATGATCTTGCGCTGGCGACCGAGTACAAGGGCTCCGAGATGGCCAAGCAGCTGTGCGATGGCAACATTGACGCCATGATCTACACGATCGGACATCCGGCGGCTGCGATCAAAGAAGCCACAACAACCTGCGATGCCAAACTGGTTTCGGTGACCGGCGAAGCGATTGACAAGCTGGTCGCTGACAACCCCTTCTATCGCGTGGCGACCATCCCGGGCGGCATGTACAAAGGGACTGATGGCGACACCACGACCTTTGGCGTTGGTGCAACCTTTGTGACTTCTGCAAGCGTTCCTGAGGAGACCGTCTACATCGTTGCGAAATCCGTGATGGAGAACATCGATGACTTCCGCGGTTTGCACCCTGCTTTCGCGAACCTCGAGCCATCCCAGATGGTTGCAGATGGCCTGTCCGCCCCACTGCATGATGGCGCTGCAAAAGCCTACAAAGAACTTGGTTTGATCGACTAACCTCGTCCAATTTTGACAACGAGCCGCCCGGAGTTCCGGGCGGCTCACTCCAAAGTAACGATCAAAAAAACGTCTCGAAAAGAGACAGGGGGACATGATGGCACAAGATACTGACGCGCGCTCAGCCGACGACCTGGTGGCAGAGGCCGACACAGGCGCTCGCAATCCATCCGCTGCATGGCAGGCAAAGCTGATTATCGGCACCTGCATCATCTGGTCTCTCTTCCAGCTTTACATCGCCTCCAAGGTGCCCGGGGTCATTGCCCAGGCAACGGGCATGAACATCTTTGCCAACATCGTGGCGCAGGCCCGATTTGTGCACCTTGCCTTTGCCATTATGCTGGCGACACTTGCATTCCCTCTTTTCAAATCTTCGCCCAAAGATCGCATCCCGGCCTACGACTGGGCGCTTGTTATCCTTGGCGTTGCGTCGTGCTTGTATCTCGTCGTCTTCCGATTTGAGATCGCCGACCGTCCGGGTTTGTGGAGCACGTCAGACATCGTCATGTCCTGCATCGGGATGTTTGTGCTGTTCACCGCAGTCTATCGCTCGCTTGGGCTGCCACTTGTTATTATCGCGGGCGCGTTTGTCGCCTTTGCCTTCTTCGGCGGCTACTCCGAATGGGCTCGAAACATCACCAATTACGGCGGCGCGTCCCTTTCTAAAGCGCTCGGCCACTACTGGATGCAAACCGAAGGTGTGTTCGGCGTAGCACTTGGGGTGTCCACCTCAATGATCTTCCTATTTGTGCTCTTTGGCGCGCTGCTTGATCGCGCAGGGGGCGGGTCCTGGTTCATCAAGGTCGCGATAGCACTTCTGGGCGCGCTCCGAGGTGGCCCGGCAAAAGCGTCAGTTCTGTCCTCAATGCTCACCGGAATGATCTCGGGCAGCTCGATTTCGAACACAGTCACAACGGGGACCTTCACGATCCCGCTGATGAAGCGTATCGGCTTCCCTGCAGAGAAAGCGGGTGCGGTTGAGGTGGCGTCCTCGACCAATGGTCAGCTGACCCCGCCTGTCATGGGTGCTGCGGCCTTCCTGATGGTCGAATACGTCAACATCCCCTACATCGACGTGGTCAAACACGCCTTTTTGCCAGCCGTCATCAGCTACATCGCGCTGCTTTACATTGTGCACCTCGAAGCGCTGAAAATGCAGATGCAGGGCCTCAAGAAAGCAGGCCGTCACATTGGCCCTGTGCTGATTTTGATCCTGTTCCTTTCCGGCTTCCTTTTCCTTGGCGTTTGCACCTACGCCATGATTTTGATCCGCAGCCTGCTGGACGGTTTCATGGCCGAAAGCGTCTATGGCGGCCTCGCCATTGTCGCGGTGCTGTACCTTGTGCTTGTCTACTTTGCTGCGCGGTTCCCTGATGTGGCGATGGACGATCCTGACGGCCCTCTTGAGGCGCCGCGTTTGACCCCGACCCTTCTGGGCGGCGCGTATTTCGCATTGCCGATCTTTATTCTGGTTTGGAACCTCATGGTGCGCACCGACAGCCTTGAGAGGCTCTCGCCCTCATTGTCGGCGTTCTGGGCGACCATTTTCATGATCATCGTCGCGCTCACCCACCGCCCGCTCAAGGCGTTCTTTCGCGGTGAGGGTTTTGGCGGTGCGACGGTCCAAGGCTGGCGCGATTTCATCGAGGGGCTGATCCTTGGGGCGCGCAACATGATCGGGATTGGTGTCGCCACAGGAGCGGCTGGCATCATCGTGGGCACGATCAGCCTCACTGGGGCACATCAGGTGATCGGCCAAGTGGTAGAAGTCATTGCGGGCGGCAATATCTGGATCCTGCTGATCCTGGTTGCGATCATGTCCTTGATCCTCGGCATGGGCCTGCCCACCACGGCCAACTACCTCGTTGTCTCGTCGCTGATGGCCCCTGTGATCCTGTCTGTAGGCGCGCAGGCCGGGTACATCTTTCCGCTGATCGCGGTCCATCTGTTTGTCTTCTACTTTGGGATCCTGGCGGATGACACGCCGCCGGTGGGCCTTGCGGCCTATGCGGCTGCTGCCATCTCGCGGGGCGATCCGATCAAGACCGGTGTCCAAGGCTTTGCCTATGACATCAGAACGGCGCTTCTTCCGTTCCTGTTTATCTTCAACACGGATCTGCTGTTGATCGATGTCGGGCTGGCCAAGGCGGTGCTTGTCTTCTTCATATCGTTGATCGCGATGCTGCTCTTTGCCGCCGCTACCCAAGGCTATTTCATAGCCAAGAGCAAAGTGTGGGAAACCGTTGTTCTGTTGTTCATAGCGTTCATGCTGTTCCGACCGGATTTCTTCCTTGATCAGGTGAGCGAGAAGTACACGACCGCCACGGGCCCTGCTGTCATGGAATTGATGGAGCAGATGCCTGAGGGTCAGGATATCCGCATCACCGTAGAAGGTCCGGACTTTGACACGGCCAAAGTCAGGCCTGTCACCATCGTGCTGCCCTCTGCCGGAGCCGGGACGCTGGATGCCGAAGGGCTGCTGGTTATGGAAGAAGACGGCCAGTTGCGCATCGATGAACCCTTTGGTGGCAGTGAAACGATCCAACCCATCAGCGGTCAGGAGTTCGACTATTACCTCGATGATCCGGTCGTGATCGCCAAGATTGAAGTCGAAAATGATCGTATGCCTAAGGAGCTTTTCTTCATACCGGCACTGTTCCTTCTGTTTGGCATCGTGCTCATCCAGCGCCGTCGCGCTACTCAACCAGCATTCTAAGGCTCAAACTATGTTCAAAAAACTCCTACTGGCAGTCGACATCAATGACCCCGAAGGAACGCTGGCCTGCGCTGAAGCGGCTGTTGGCATGGCGCGCCATGAGGCCGCAACTTTGCATATCATGAATGTTGTACCCGACCAGGGAATGGCCATCGTTGGTGCCTCGCTCGCACCTGATCACAATGAAACGGTGGAAGCGGTGGCGACAAAGGGTTTAGAAGCCTGGGTCCAAAGCCACATTCCCGACGATGTGTCGTCCGTTCTCCACATTGCGCGCGGGACAATCTACGATCAGATCATTCACACTGCAGACAGGCTTGGTGTCGATTGCATCATCGTTGGTGCGCACAGTCCAACGTTGAAAGACTACCTGATAGGGCCCAACGCCGCGCGTGTCGCGCGTCATGCATCGCAGTCGGTTTTTGTTGTTCGGCAATGAACCCAGAGTAGTTGATGCACGATCCGTTGGGAACCTCGGCCGTTAACTTTGATCGCCAAGTTCACAAAGAACTTGAGGGCGTGCCCCCTTCGACGCTCAGATTAGTTGATACGATAGAGAAAGTTCAGACTTCTTCTCTTGCCGCCCGGCGGGCGCGGAAATGGCTGTGCGTTTCTGACCTGGCGCTTGGCCGCATTGTCTATTGAGCGTGAACCAGAACCGTCAAGGATGGAGACTGATGCCAGAGTTCCGTCCGGATTGATTTGGAAGAAGACGCGCGCCCATCCCCTGCCCGAGACTGAGACGGCTGGTGTACGATTTAAATGAACCAGAACCTGACCCGCGTAGTTCGTAACATCAGAGTTGCCTGATCCGCCTGAACCTCCAAAGCCTTGGCGGCCAGACCCAGTTCCACTTCCCTGTCGTCCAAAAACATTGGCACCATCGCGCTTGTAAGCGGTCAGCGGTGACTCGATCAGCTGAGAAGGTGCTAATCTTGTCTCTGTGTTTTCAGGCGAGCCATCGGGAACGCCTTCTTGCGTTGATGGTGGTCTTTGGGCAGGCAGCCGTGGGCGCAAAGACGTGGTGACCGCCAATTCCGAAGGCTCAAATCCATTGGTTTCCTCTGGGTTTTGAATTGCTTCAGATCCAGGTTCGGTTGGAGTGATGGGCGTTTCGGGCTCGATGTCTGAAGGTTGCAGTGAAACGACTGGTGCTGAGGGCACCACAGGTATCTCTGCAACGGGCGGAACAGGGGCTGCCAGAGGTGGCAAGGCTGCTGGCTGGCTGGCCAAAGGGGGCTGCGACCGAACCTGAGACGGTGCCACGGGTTGTCCTTGGGGCACGGCAGTCACGGTGTCGGTGCCAGCCGGAGGCGCGAGGTTTGGTTCCGCGGCTGCAGTATCGTCCGCACCCACAGGCGCGACAGTCGTTGTCTCGGGCGATTGACCTGGCTCAGATGTGGCTGGTTCGGTCGATTCCGATGGGGCGGACGGCGCCATCGCTGCATCAGGGGTTCTCGTCTGCTGGGGATTTCCAGACGCGACAAGCGCCTGACTTGTAGTGGCTTCGGCGGGCTCAGGTGGCGCAGCCTCTTCTGGTTCCGGAGTGACCGGTTCCCTGACAGCATCTGCAAGGTCTTCAAATGCACTGCCGGGCGCAACAATCTCTGTTGAAGTGCCCGTGCTTTCAGGTTCGGGCTCGGGTGGTTGCTGAAGCGTCGAGGTGACTCTCACCCCGAGGAAATGCACAGCAAGAGACAGCAAGACCGCAATCACAGCGACGGTGGCCGATCTTGAAATCATTCAAGGGCCCGTTCTGTGACCAGTATGATCGACGCAGCTCCAAGGTTACGAAGGCTAGCCGAGAGCTCTATGACGCGCACACCGCTTGCATTGCGATCCGGCACAATGCGTACAGGCCCGGCGCTATGCGTGCTCATGTAGGCATCGGCATCAATCGTCGTTCCGCGGAAACTGAGCGTGCCATCTTCGCGCAGAACAAGTGCGTCTGGGGGTTCACGACCCCCAAGGCCAGCAGTGTCGACAAGCTGTAAATCACCATCAAGCGGCGGCGCGATGGTGCCGGCGATCAGGAAAAAGATCAGCATTATGAAAATAACATTGATCAACGCGATCGATGGGTCGCGTTTCTGATTTTGGCGAGCAGGTCGGATCATGCCACTACTCCAGCACCAGAACAGTCAATTCTGGGTTTCCGCGCAGCCGGACCAGAAGGTCCACCAAGCGTTGAGCGGACACGTCCGTATCGAGGCTGACCAAAGCCTGCCCGCGTTCCATTTGCGGCGCCAGATCGTCGAGTGTTGTTGGTGCGCCGTTCAGAACAAGACGCGCAGCACCCAGTTGAACAAAAAACCGATCGCTTGGTTCGGTTTGCTGCGCCTCGCCACCGGACGCCTGATTGAGTTCGATTTCTCCAAAGTTGGAGAAGGTCGACGTCAGCATAAAGAACAACAGCAGTAGAAAGACGACATCGATAAGCGGGGTCATCGAAACGGCGCGTCTGACAAACGGCGCTGCGTTACGCATGGCCCAGCTTGGCGCGCTGTTCCGCAACCTCCTTAGGCCTGCCTTGTTCCGGCACCAGAACGGTCCGCAGCGCCATGTCTGCAAACACACGTTCCCGCGCAGTGCGGCTTTCCAGCCAAGCCAGCACCATTGACGTCGGCATGGCGACGGCCAACCCGACCGCAGTGGTCAGCAATGCAACCCAGATACCCCCGGCCAGCAAAGACGGATCAACCGAAGAACCTGCTGTCTGCAGGCTTTGGAACGCCTCAATCATGCCCAGTACGGTTCCAAACAGTCCGAGAAGCGGCGCAATCTGCGCGACAGTGTCAAGCAGTCGAAAACCGCGCTCGAGACGCGCCAACAACAACCCGGCTTCTGCATCCAGCCGATCCTCGATGCCCGGGCGATCCGCGCCGTCCATCGCTGCGTCAAGAATAGGGGCAAGATAGCTGCGGCTCTTTGCCAAATGCATACGCGCGTCAGCTGCCTCGCCCTTGTCCCATGCCGTCAGAGCCTGAGACAGATATTGGTGGTGCCCGACTCTCGAGGCGGAGAATTGCCAAATCTTGTAAAGAGCGACCGAGAGCGTGAGTACTGACATGACAAAAAGGATCGCAACCACTGGCCCGCCAAGTGCGAAGATGTTGCCAAGTGCTTCGAAAAAGTTCATCCGAACAACTCAACCGACAGCCTGCTGCTCAGGGAGAGCGCGTCCTTGCAGATGGTGCTTTCTGCACCCTCCACGACGCAAGAGCTTGCTCCGTTTACAAGAGCTTTGCCAATGCTGCTGCAGCCCATTCCGGCAAGATCAAATTGACGCACTCTTGCACGGTCGACAGGAAGGTCCTGGAAATCGAATAAGGTCAAATTCACAACCCCGCCTGTCGCATCAAAAACGACTGTTTCGAATATGGCCCTGTCAATCGCCGCGCCAGTTTCGTTTTTGGCCACAAAGGACAAGCGACAAGCACCTTCGATATCTTGCAGGTTATTGAGTTCAAGGTGTAGGCGGGAAGTCGCTGTTTCAGCGGACTGAGCTAACGCAGAAAACGGCGCACAGGTGGAGAAAAACAACATAAACGCAAGTCGACAGAATGGCACAATCGGACTCCCAGACATTTAACGCCGGTCACATCGGCACAAAGCGTTCGATGGATTTCCGTTGGTCTAATGCACCCTTCGAATGTGTGAAAGCCCTCTGTCCACGTTTTGTGAGATCACAGCTTCAAGATTTGTTGTTCAATACATCAGGAGCCTTGCCACCAAGCGGTCGTTCACTTCGGTCTGCCTGAGAGGATGCCTTGCGGACAAACCAGCCGGATACGAAACGGACAGTAGCGCGTCTCGACACACAGCTTCCAATCAGTCTTATAAAGGAAAGCTACTTTTTTTTGAGGCCGACAGTATTGTTTTTATCCAGCTTCATTGGACCTAATCGC
>NZ_JBDUXB010000062.1:0-146784 GCF_039945315.1 Tateyamaria sp.
CGGGACGTGTTCGAATACATCGAGATGTTCTACAACCCGACACGCAAGCACACCAACAACGGTATGCTGTCGCCGGTTAACTATGAAATCAAACAGAAGAAGATGAACGAGGCAGGCGTCTAGGAAACTAGGGGCACCTCAATGGTTGGCTCAAACTCAAAAGAGTTTGGCCGACTTTCTCAATATGGCAGGACAAGCCGCCCTCATATCTAAGCTGGTTAGGCAGACTGGTTTAGTGGTTCCTTTTTGGGTGGGGGGTCTGTCTGATCACGAGGCGCGGCAACGGCAACTCGCCCCAGATGTTTGCTGCCCGCGTCTCGACTGCAAACCGAATGAAGGGGACCCAAGATGAAACTGGAATATAAAACTTCCAAAGAAATAATGGAAATGTATCAGAACCGGATCGGTTCATCGGTTGATACACTAGATTCCAATGGGTGTTTGACCCCCACCTACAAAACGTCAGCAGAGTTACTGAGAGACATTCATCGTCGCGCGGCGTAGCCTGTGCAATGGATTTTCAGTTTCGCGTAGCATCGGTGCACTTTGGGCCCTGAGTAATAATTAGCTACAGCTTGCATAATCGTCTTCGAAGGGCTCCACTCAGACATCTGAGCGTGTGTCTCTGACTACCGATTGGCCGCGCAAGTCGGTCACCATTCTTCATCCGGGTGAGATGTTTGGCAGCGAATAGCCGCTTCCACTATCAAAGTACGTGCACCAAAATTCAGGCTATCGCCAAAATACCGGCCAAAAGTCCGTCAACTTAAGAGACATAATGTGCGGGGCATTTGAGCCTCCGCCCATCAGGTCAACGCATAGCGCTCAAGTTGGCAATAAGCATGTCGCGCTTTTGATCCATCTGCTCTTGAAGCTTGTGGACTAAGTCTGCCTCCGGACCGCAACATACGACGGCGGTTTCCTTCAATTCGCGATGCGTTCGGTGAGAAGTGTCGAGCATCGCCTTTTTGACGATCCCCAGGATCTCCCCCTTCTCATCCACCGGAAGATCGGAAAGAGCCTTATCCATTTCCTTCGTCACTCTCTCAATAAGATTTTCCAAATTCATCGAGTGGTCTCCAGTCTCTGTCAGGGTTATTCGGCGCGATTGCAGCCGACAGTGTTGCACCTGCATATCCCATCCACCCGGACTCGCCAACAGCCAAGGCAACTCGGCCTGATTGCGTGGATGCGGGTTTTGAGAAATGGCGAGAATCGCTTTAGGCTCACAGCCGCGTTGGGTTGTGTATCCCCACAACGCCTCTCTTCACTTCACTCCAACTCGACAAGCAGGTCCTTGGCATCAATCTGCCCACCGGGGCCTACGTGCACAGCCTTGACCGTCGCATCGCGTTCGGCATGGATCCCGGTTTCCATCTTCATCGCCTCGATGGTCAGCAGCAGATCGCCCTCGCTGACTTTCTGGCCCGCCTGCACGCCCACGGACGCGACCACGCCGGGCATCGGCGCACCAATGTGATCGGCGTTGCCTGCTTCGGCCTTTGGACGCTGCACCGTGGTTGATTTCACCATACGGTTGGGAACGCGAATGACGCGCGGAGCGCCGTTGAGTTCAAAGAACACCTTGGCCTCGCCGTCCTCGTTGGTCTCCCCCACGGCTTGAAGGCGGATTTCGAGGGTCTTGCCGGGGTCAATCTCGGCCGTGATTTCTTCACCGGGCTCCATGCCGTAAAAGAAGGTCTTGGTCGGTAGTACCCGGACGGGACCGTAGGTACGATGGCGGCCCATGTAATCAAGGAACACCTTGGGATACATGAGGTAGCCCGACAGGTCCTCATCATCGACCTCCCTGCCCTCCAACTGTTTTCCGAGGTCTGCGCGCGTGTCATCCAGATCAACTGCCGGAACATCGGCACCGGGGCGTTGCGTATTGGGCGCTTCACCTTTCAGGATTTTCAGCTGGATCTCAGGCGGGAAGCCTCCGGGAGGCTGACCCAAATTGCCGCGCATCATGTCCACAACACTGTCGGGAAAGGCGACGTCTTTTTCCGGGTCCTCGACCTCGTCCCGGGTGAGGTTCTGGCTGACCATCATCAAGGCCATGTCCCCCACAACTTTGGAGGATGGGGTCACCTTGACGATATCGCCAAACATTTGGTTCACGTCCGCATATGTCCGCGCCACCTCATGCCAGCGTTCTTCCAGACCCAGCGAGCGCGCCTGCGCCTTGAGGTTGGTGAACTGACCGCCGGGCATTTCGTGCAGGTAAACCTCGGAGGATGGAGCCTGCATCCCGCTCTCGAACGCGGCATAATGATCCCGCACCGACTCCCAGTAATCCGAGATGTCGCGGATCGCATCGACCGACAGGCCTGTGTCACGGTCTGTGTGCTGCAAGGCGCCGACGACGGTGCCCAACGTTGCTTGAGACGTGTTGCCCGACAGGGCGTCCATGGCACAGTCCACCGCATCTACACCCGCTTCAGCCGCCGCCAGAATGGTGGCACAGGCGATGCCTGCGGTGTCATGGGTGTGGAAGTGGATGGGCAGGCCCACCTCTTGCTTAAGCGCCTTAACCAGCACGCGTGCGGCGGCGGGTTTCAACAGGCCTGCCATGTCCTTCAAGCCGAGCACATGCGCGCCCGCGTCCTTCAGCTGGTTTCCCATGTCGACATAGTATTTCAGGTCGTACTTGGCGCGATCCGGGTTCAGGATGTCACCGGTGTAACAGACCGTGCCTTCACAAATCTTGTTGTTCTCTATGACCGCGTCCATGGCTACGCGCATGTTCTCGACCCAGTTCAGGCTGTCAAAGACGCGGAACACATCGACTCCAGTGGTGGCGGCAACGCGGACAAACTCCTGCACGACGTTGTCAGGATAGTTGGTGTAACCCACCCCGTTGGCGCCGCGTAGCAGCATCTGGGTCATAAGGTTCGGCATCCGCTCGCGCAGATCGCGCAGGCGCTGCCAAGGGCACTCCTGTAAAAAACGATAGGCAACATCAAAGGTCGCCCCGCCCCAACACTCGACCGAGAAGAGCTGTGGCAAGTTGGCCGCGTAGGCTGGGGCCACATTGATCATGTCATGGCTGCGCATCCGGGTGGCCAGCAGCGACTGATGTCCGTCGCGCATGGTGGTGTCGGTAATCAGCAACTGTGGCTGTGCCTTCATCCAGTCGGCAACAGCTTGAGGGCCCTTCTGTTCCAGCAGGTTGCGGGTGCCCATCTGGTGCGTCGGGTCAGCTTGCAAAGCTGGCGGTTTGGGCGCCTTAAGGTCCGCACGCGGTTTGGGGCGGTCTTTGACCTCCGGGTGCCCGTTCACGGTGATGTCTGCGATGTAGGTCAGCACCTTGGTGCCGCGGTCGCGCCGCTTCTTGAAGGTGAACAGGTCCGGCGTCTCGTCGATGAACTTGGTGTGGTAAGTATTGTCGAGAAAGGTCGGGTGCTTCAGCAGATTCTCAACAAAGGCGATGTTGGTGGACACGCCACGAATACGGAACTCGCGCAAGGCGCGGTCCATACGGGCGATGGCCATCTCAGGCGTCGGGGCCTTGGCCGTCACCTTGGTGAGCAGGCTGTCGTAGTAGCGGGTGATCACACCACCCGCGTAGGCCGTACCGCCATCCAGACGGATGCCCATGCCGGTGGCTTCGCGGTAGGCGGAAATGCGGCCATAATCGGGAATGAAGTTGTTTTGTGGATCTTCGGTTGTGATCCGGGTTTGCAGGGCGTGGCCCGTCAACACTACGTCCGCCTGAGACGGCTTACCGGTGGCGTCAGCGATGGTCTTGCCTTCGGCTATCAGTATCTGAGCCTGCACTATGTCGATGCCCGTCACCTCTTCGGTCACGGTGTGTTCGACCTGCACACGCGGGTTCACTTCGATGAAGTAGAATTTGCCATCGGCCATATCCATCAGGAATTCGACAGTGCCCGCACATTCATAATTCACGTGCTTGCAGATCTTGTGGCCCAGCTCGCAGATCTCGGCCCGTTGTTCTTCAGTCAGATACGGTGCGGGCGCACGTTCCACCACTTTCTGGTTGCGCCGCTGGACCGAGCAATCACGCTCAAAAAGGTGGTACATGCCACCATGCTTGTCGCCAAGAATTTGCACCTCGACGTGGCGGGCTTTGAGGATCATCTTTTCCAGATAACCTTCACCGTTGCCAAAAGCCGCCTCAGCCTCGCGCCGCCCTTCCAGCACTTTTTCCTCGACCTCGTCCTCGGACATGATCGGGCGCATGCCACGCCCGCCTCCGCCCCATGACGCTTTGAGCATCAGGGGATAGCCAACCTCTTTGGCCTCTTTTTTGATCGCCGCCATGTCATCGCCCAGCACCTCGGTTGCGGGGATGACAGGTACGCCCGCTTCGACCGCGACGCGGCGGGCGGACGCCTTGTCGCCAAGGGCGCGCATCGTTTCAGCGCGCGGACCGATAAAGGTGATGCCGTTCTTCTCGCAGGCATCGACAAAATCAGGGTTTTCCGACAGCAGACCATAGCCGGGATGGATCGCGTCTGCGCCACTTTCCCGGGCGACGCGGATCATCTCTTCGATCGAGAGGTATGCAGCCACTGGCCCGAGACCTTCACCAATGCGGTAGGCTTCGTCCGCCTTAAAACGGTGTAGGCCCAGCTTGTCTTCTTCGGCAAAGACAGCAACCGTCTTTTTCCCCATTTCATTGGCCGCGCGCATAATGCGGATGGCGATCTCACCGCGGTTTGCGATGAGGATTTTCTTGAAATCGGGCATGGCAGGGTCCCCCAGGGCAGTCATTTGGCAGCCCTTGGGGGCTGCATTGTGCAGTTGCAGCAATTCATATGACGTTTGGGTGACGTGAACAACACGTAGTTCTGGGTAGGGCGCATCTGGATGCGCCTTGCTGTGAGGCGAACGGGCCGTGCGGCCTAGCTGCGCGCCGCCTTTTCCGCCAAGCCCGAGGTCCCCTGCCTACGCGCAAGTTCATCCAGAACATCGGACAATTGGACATCTCGCGCAGCGAGCATCACCAGCAGATGATACAGCACATCCGCAGCCTCGCTTGTCAGGCCGGCATTGTCGCCTTTGACGGCCTCAATTATGGCCTCGACCGCCTCTTCGCCAAACTTTTCCGCACATTTCTCAGGTCCCTTGGACAGCAATTTGGCGGTCCAGGATGTGTCAGGATCAGCGCCTTTGCGGGCCTCAATCGTTGCAAACAACTCGTCCAGTGTCATGTCAGCCTCATCGGTATGCCAGCAGCGGCCATATGGGCCTTGGCTTCGGCAATCGTGTAGTCACCAAAGTGAAAGATGGATGCAGCCAACACAGCGGATGCACCGCCTTGGGTCACACCATCCACAAGGTGGTCCAGCGTGCCGACCCCACCTGACGCAATGACCGGGATCGGCACCGCGTCCGATATGGCGCGGGTCAGAGGCAGGTTGAACCCTGCCCGCGTGCCGTCGCGATCCATAGAGGTCAGCAATATTTCCCCTGCCCCTTTGGCCGCCGCCGTGCGCGCGAATTCGACTGCATCGATCCCCGTTGGCTTGCGCCCACCATGGGTGAAAATTTCCCAACGGCCCGGCTCAACGGTCTTGGCATCAATAGCGCACACAATGCACTGACTGCCGAACTGATCAGCGGCACGCGCCAAAACGTCCGGGTCCGCCACGGCCGCAGAATTAAACGAAACCTTGTCCGCGCCTGCCAGCAAAAGGGCGCGCACATCCGCCACGGTGCGCACCCCGCCCCCGACGGTCAGAGGAATGAAACATTGCTCTGCCGTGCGTTGCACCAGATCGAACATGGTGCCGCGGTTTTCGTGGGTGGCGTGAATGTCGAGAAAGCACAGCTCGTCTGCACCTGCCGCGTCATAGGCTTGCGCTGCCGCGACCGGATCGCCTGCGTCGATCAGGTCGACAAAGTTCACGCCTTTAACGACGCGGCCATCGGCCACGTCCAGACAGGGGATGATGCGGGTCTTGAGCATACACGCCTGATAGTGCGCTTTTCGGGCTTAGGAAAGGGGCTGTGCCCCTCGTGCCGGAGGCGCGGCTAAGGAAATGAGGGGCGCTGCCCCTCGCCCTGCGGGCTCACCCCGGGATTTTTAAAATCAGAGAAGAAGATTGGCTTGGGCCATTGTGAAAAGTGAGGACATGCCCACAATCGGCGCCGTTCCACCGATCACGGGAAGTTTTCCGGTGCCAGTCGCGGGATGCGCCATCATCCGAAGCACTTCAGGAGGAATGGATGTATGAAATTATTGGCAACGGCGGCAGTAATTGTCGCGATGGCGGGGGGCGCTATGGCCGGTGACAGCGGCATTGTCCGCAAAGAGGCCACAGGCGGCGTAACGGAAACCGTCGACGCTTTGGTGGCGACACTGGAAGGCGCAGGCCTGACCATCTTTGCCCGAGTGGATCACGGCGCCGGTGCGACATCGGTGGGCGAGGATGTGGGCGCGTCGCAACTGCTGATCTTTGGCAGTCCCAAAGTCGGTACGCCCGCGATCAAGGACGACCCGGTGTCGGGTCTCTACTTACCCCTCAAGGTGCTGGTCTATGAAGATAGGACCGGCAAGACCATGATCGCCTATGAGGACCCGACTGAAATGCTGTCGCCGTTGGGCGGTGTGTCCGAGGACGCGCCCTACCTCAAAGTCATGACAGGGGCGCTCGCCAAATTCACCGGGACGGTGGCTGCCGAATAAGGTCTAGCCTTTGAGCATTGAAAGCGCGGCGGCCAGATCAATGGCCCCGTCATAAAGAGCGCGGCCCGAAATAGCGCCCGAGATTACGCCCGTGTCCTTCAGGGCGGTGAGGTCGTCCAGCGATGAAACGCCTCCCGAAGCAATCACGGGGATCGTAACTGCCTGCGCCAGTGCCTCAGTGGCCGGGATGTTTGGGCCGCCCATGGCGCCGTCACGGTTGATGTCGGTGTAGATTATCGCCGCCACCCCTGCGTCCTCAAACGATTTGGCGAGGTCTGTGGCGTCGACATCCGTCTTGGTCGCCCAGCCCTTGGTCGCCACCTTGCCATCGCGTGCGTCGATGCCAACCGCGACATGGCTGGGAAAGGCGCGCGCGGCTTCACGCACGAGGTCCGGGTTCTCCACAGCAACCGTGCCAAGGATCACCCGCTCCAACCCTTTACTCAACCACATCTCGATCGTAGCCATGTCGCGGATGCCGCCGCCCAGTTGTGCCGGAACAGGACAGGCCTTGAGGATCGCTTCAACCGGGGCGGCGTTGACAGGTGTGCCCGCAAAAGCACCGTTGAGGTCAACCAGATGCAGCCACTGGCAGCCGGCGTCGACAAAGGCACGCGCCTGTGCGGCAGGGTCATCGTTGAACACGGTGACCCGGTCCATATCTCCGTGCACAAGGCGCACTGCCTGTCCGTCTTTGAGGTCGATTGCGGGGTAAAGGATCATTTTAGGGGCCTCATTCAGTGTCGTGCGGCATCTGTCACCTTGCGTCACAAATTGCAACGCGACCTTGCGTCAGTATTGTGTGGGCAAGGTGGAATGCAGCACTGTCCGGCTCATACCTAGGGAGGACACCAATCATGAAATTCACATCGACACTCGCGTCGCTTCTGCTACTCGCCAGCCCGGCGCTGGCCGATCCTGTGCATGGCACCTGGAAGACCGCGGCAGATGACAATGGCAACTATGGTCATATCCAGGTGACAGATTGCAGCGGCAAAGTCTGCGGGACACTGGTGAAGTCATTCGATTCAAGTGGTGCTGTTCTGGAGTCTGAAAACACAGGCCGTCAAATCATTTGGGATATGGAATCCGATGGCGGCGGCGCCTATTCGGGCGGCAAGGTTTACTCGCCGGACCGTGACAAAACCTACAACTCAAAAATGAAGCTCAACGGCAACCAACTGGCCGTGTCCGGTTGCGTGCTGGGGATTTGCCGCGATGGTGGCACATGGACACGGTTGAACTGAGTAAGTCTGACCAAAGCTGAGACCAAAGCCCGCGCCCAAAGCGCGGGTTTTTCGTTTTGGGCAGTGCGCCTAAAGCCTCGACGAAATGATACCGGTGTTAAAACCGCCCATGCGCAACTCTCCAAACAGACGCTGATACTCGATCTTGGGGCAACGATCCTGCACGACGGTCACGCCCCGCGCGCGGGCTTTCGCCGCAGCCTCGGGATGGGTGACGCCAATCTGCATCCAGATGGTCTTGAGGTCAGGCAAGGCGTCCAGGGCTTCATCAACCACTTCCCCAGCCGCCTCCGAGCGGCGGAAAATATCGACCATATTCACCGGCACTGGCAGGTCGGCAAGGCGAGCCACCACAGGCGCGCCGAACAACTCCTGCCCTTCATAAACGGGGTTCACAGGATACACTTGGAAGCCTTTGAGGCTCAGATAACGCGCCACAAAGTAACTGGGTCGCACGGGATTGGCCGACACGCCGACCAATGCCACGGAAGACGTCGCGCGCAGAATGTCGCGCAAATGCTGGTCTGAATAGGTCTCGCTCATGGATGCCCCCTTGTCTCAACGGACGCCATGACAAAAAAACGCCCCGATCGCAAAGCGAAAGGGGCGTTCAGGTGCGGAACGAGGGACAGTGCTTAACCTGCAGGAGTTCCAACCCTGCGGTTCACAACACGAGATAAGAGTTTCTCGCCTCGGAAAAAGGTGTCTCTCAAATCTGTGAACGAATCTATAATGCGGGTCGGCAAAATTCCGCGCGCGGTAAATCAGTCGAAAATGTCTTCGATGATATCAAAGGCGTCTTCAAACAGATCACCCCAACGCGATTTTTTGCGCTTGGCCTTTTTCTTGGCAGGCTTGGGCAATTTGGTTTTTTTGGACCCCTTTTGGCGTAAGGCAGACGGCTTCACCAATTCGCGATCCCCACGCGTGTCACGCGGGAGCATTTTGAGATCATGCAGTGGCGCACCACAATTGGAACAGGCCAGCTCGTGACGGCCATCCCGGGCCATCACCAAAGCCGCACGGGTGCCGCAATAACAGCAGGTCGCAATTTTGGTTGGATAGGCGATGACTGGCCCCTTAGCTGTGGTCGTTCGATGCATATAGGGCAATTGCCGCAGCATTTGAGACGTTGAGTGACCCAAATGCACCGCCCGCGTCAATCCGCACCAACATGTCACATGTCTGCCGGGTCTTTTCGCGCAATCCCGGCCCTTCGGCTCCCAGAACCAAAGCCACAGGGCGATCCTTTTGTCCCTGAAGAGCAGTTTCGATGGTCTGTTCGGCCTCTCCGTCCAGACCCAGCACAAGATAGCCCATGCCCTGCAGCTCGATGATGGCATCCGCCAGATTGCGCACACGCAAATAAGGCTGACGTTCCAGAGCGCCCGAGGCGGTCTTGGCTAACGCGCCTGTCTCGGGGGCCGCGTGATGGCGCATCCCGATCACAGCAGATGCCCCCAGCACCTCGGCCGAGCGCAGGATGGCACCAACGTTATGCGGATCGGTGACGCGATCCAGCAGGACGAGGCGCGGTGTGTCAGCCCCGATCACCACATCCGCCAGGCTGCCCCACTCGAGCGGTTTGACTTCCAATGCCGCCCCCTGATGGACCGAGCCCGGATCAAGCGGTGCATTGAACTTGCGTGCATCGACAACGTCCGGGGTGATTCCAGATGCTTCGATTGCGTCCGCCAATTTGCCTTGCGCGTTCAGAGTGACGATCAGTTTCAACTTGGTGCGGGCCGGGTTCATCAACGCATCGCGCACCGCATGCAATCCAAAGAGCCAAACGGTGGCGGACGCATCTGCCTTTTTCGCCTGCTCTTTCTGCACAACCCATTTGGGTTTTTTCATGCTGGCCTCATCTTGGTTTTGCGCAGGTTGGGTTTGCGCGAATTTTCTAGCTTGACCCTTGAATTGGGGGGCGATACTCACGCGCTCACGCTGCTTGGGGCTTTGTCCTTAATGGCGCAGTGGGCGACAGGCCGCAAGGTGTGGCAGGGGACTGTAACTCCCTCGCGGAGACGCACGCCTGGTTCGATTCCAGGGTCGCCCACCACTCTCTTCCTTTCCAGTTTAGTAGCATATGCGTTGTTCGTGCGAACGAACGTCCGACGCAATCGATACCGCAGACCAACCGTGCCGGCAAAATACGTGGCAGCAGCCACCAACCGTTCCCTCGCCAAGACGCACGCCCAGTTCGACTTCAGAGTTGCCTACGATTCATTTCAATGTTTCAAAACAGAACCATCCGCTGGAAGGTTCAAGGAATTTGGATGGCATTCGAACCCGCGGCGGACACACCACCGCTTAACGCAGTGCTGACACACATGCTCTGATCGACCGCTCACATCATTCCGCGTACAATCCGTTAGTCGCGCAGATATTCCCGCAATGCCGCCTCAACGCCCTCGCCCCAGATCAAAGTCAACTGTCGCTCGAAACTCTCTCTAAAGACTGCGTTTTCCGCCAGATCGCCATAAAGATCGCGCTGCGCCAACCATGCGCCCGGATCAGTTCGCGCGGTCTTGGCCACTGCGTTCAAACTGTCCCAGATCGGATCGTTAGGGGCGATGGAAGACCCGTCCTGACGGGTGCCTTCGCACATGCGTGCCCAGATCGCCTGAGACAGGGCCAGTCCTTCGACAGGCGCTCCATTGGCAAGCGCATCCCGCAGCGTGGGCAGAACGAACCCGGTTTGACGAGATGAGCCGTCAAAAGCCACGCGGCGGACCGTGTCGATGATCTCCGGGTTGGAGAACCGCCGGTCAATCAGATCGACGTAATCCAGCGGCGCCATACCGGGCACGGGCTGCACTTGTAGGGCAACCTCGGACTTGGCCACTTTGCGGAAATAGTCGCCGATCAGCGGGTGCGCCATACAATCCGCGATGAATTCCACAGACAAAACCTCGCCAGCATCCGCAATCAACTGGTGACCGCCATTCAGAATGCGCAGCTTCACCGCTTCAAAGCCGTGAACATTGTCCGTGAAGGTCGCCCCTGCCTTGTCCCAATCCGGACGGCCAGCGCAAAAATCGTCTTCAATCACCCATTGGCGAAAGTTCTCATGCGTGACGGGGGCAGCGTCCTCAATGCCAAAACTTTTGACCAGCTCAAGCTCTTTGGGCCCGGTCGCCGGGACTATGCAATCGACCATTGCATCCGGGAAGGTACAGCTGGCGTCAATCCAGTCGGCCAGATCCGGGTCGGACAGACGCGCAAGGGATACAACGGTCTGGCGCAGAATCGCGCCATTGCCCTGCAGGTTGTCGCAGCTTTGCCCCGTGAACGGCCCCGTTCCAGCGTCGCGGCGCAGACGCAACGCGGCGATCATCGCACCAAAGGCACTGCGCGGCGCGTCCGGATGGGCGGCATCATAAACAATATCCGGATGGTTTGCGTCAAAGGCCTTGGTAACCGGGTCGATGTAGTACCCCCCTTCTGTCACCGTCAGCGCCACGATGCGAATGTCGGGGTCCGCCATCTGCGCGATCAGGGCTGCGTTGTTCTCTTCAACCGGGACAAAGCCGATCATCGCACCGGTCACTTCGGCAGAGCGGCCCGCCGGATCCAACTCGATCAGCGTGGTCAGATAATCCTGCGCAGCCAGACGCTTGCGTTGGGCCTCATCCCCAGCGCGTACGCCCGCACCGATGATGCCCCAATCCATGGCGTCACCCTGTTGCATCAGCCGATGCAGATACCACGCCTGATGGGCGCGGTGAAAATTGCCAAGTCCGATATGCACGATTCCCGGACGGATCGCACTTCGGTCATATCTGGGGCCAGTTACACCTTCGGGCAGATCGCCCAGGGCCGCGTTTGAGAGTTTTAGTACAGCGTCCAACATCAGTTCATCCAATTGCCGCCATCGACGTTCAACGTCTGGGCGGTGATATACCGGGCCGCGTCAGAGGCAAGAAACACAACCGGGTCGGCGACATCCCGAGGATCGCCCATGCGACCCAACGGGACAGCCTGCCCCACTTCACGTTTCTTCTGGCCCAACGGCTTGTTTTCATAGGTTGCAAATTGCGCGTCCACCACGTCCCACATGGGCGTGTCGATCACTCCCGGTGCGATGGCGTTAACGCGAATGTTGTCGCCTGCCAACTCAAGGGCAAGCGACTGGGTGACGGATATGACGGCGGCCTTGGTCGAACAATAGACAGCGATGTTCGGCTCGCCCCGACGCCCCGCCTGCGAGGAGAAGTTGATGATTGAACCACCACCGCGCCGGATCATGGAGGGAACCACGGCCTGACAGGCAAAGATCGTGCCGCCCACATTCACATCATACTGGCGGCGGTAGTCTTCCGGCGTGATCTTGTCGATCGAAGCCATATTAAAGATGCCCGCATTGTTCACCAGTATGTCGACGCCACCAAGGGTTCGCTCAACTTCGGCCACCCCCGCCGCGATATTGGAAAAGTCAGTCACATCCATCTCAACGGCAATGCCGCCGATGGCCTGAGCGACCTCGCCAGCATCGGAGCGACTCAAATCGGCGACCGCGACCTGCGCGCCCGCCTCTGCCATTGCAACGCAGATCGCGCGGCCTATGCCGCGCGCTCCACCTGTTACGATGGCAACTTTTCCATCCAGCGGTTTCATTCCATTCGCAACCCGTCTGCACCAAACTTGTGGATCTGGGTCGCATCAGGCGTGAGGTAGATGGTGTCGCCGTGGCGCACCTCGACATCACCACTGGCACGCACCGTCATCGGATCACAGCCATCAATGCCGTGGATGTGGATGAAGGTATCAGACCCCAAACGTTCGGCCACACCGACCGTGCCCTGCCACAACCCCTCGGTGGTGGAAACCTCGATATGCTCTGGACGAATGCCGATGGTATGAGCGTCATGTTTGGCGGCCTCTGCGCCCTCGATGAGGTTCATCTTGGGGCTACCGATGAACCCGGCAACAAACTTGTTGCGCGGCCGGTGATACAATTCCAGCGGGCTGCCCACCTGTTCAATCACACCAGCTTGCAGAACGACAATCTTGTTAGCCATGGTCATAGCTTCGACCTGATCGTGGGTCACATAGATCATCGTGGTCTTCATGCGCTCATGCATCTCGGTGATCTCAAGGCGCATACCAACCCGCAAGGCGGCATCGAGGTTCGACAAAGGTTCGTCAAACAGGAACGCCGACGGATCGCGGACAATCGCGCGACCGATTGCAACCCGCTGACGCTGACCACCCGACAACTGGCCTGGCTTGCGATCCAGATAGTCGGTCAGGTTCAGTGACGCAGCTGCAACCTCGATGCGCTTGTTCTGCTCATCCTCAGGCATTCCAGCCATCCGCATCGGAAAGGCGATGTTTTTGCGCACAGTCATATGCGGATAAAGCGCATAGGATTGGAACACCATGGCCAGCCCGCGTTTGGACGGCGAAATCTGGGTCATGTCCTCACCGTCGATGAAAACCTTACCCGATGTGCAGTCTTCTAACCCTGCAATCACCCGCAACAATGTCGACTTGCCGCAACCGGAGGGGCCGACAAACACGGCAAACTCGCCGTCTTCGATGGTCAAATCCAAGGGCGGGATCACTTGTGTCTCGCCGAAACTCTTGGTCACATTTTCAAGTACAATACGTCCCATGATCTTTTCCTATTCTTGAATTACTTGACCGCACCAAAAGACAGGCCTTGGACCAGTTGTTTTTGACAGAACCAGCCCAACACGACGATCGGGCCAACAGCGGCCGCCGAGACAGCAGAGAGGCGTCCAAAGAACAGACCTTCCGGCGCACGGTTACCTTCGATGAGCTTAGAGAGCGTTGCCGCTTCCGTGGTGGTCAGCCGTACAGTCCAGTAGGCCTCGTTCCAGCAGAAGATAAAGCAAAGCAGTGCGGTCGAGGCGATGCCGCCCCAGGCAAGCGGGATGAGGATTTCCTTGATCTCGCCCCATGTGTTCACGCCGTCCATCTGACCGGCCTCGATGATCTCTTTCGGAATCTCCTTGAAGTAGGTGAAGAGCATCCAGATCACGATCGGCAGGTTGATAAGACACAAAACCACAATGACCATAAAGTGGGTGTCAAAGAGACCGAGGCTCTTTGTCAGGAAGGTCATCGGGTAAAGAACAGCCGCCGCTGGCAACATCTTGGTCGACAGCATCCACATCAGCACGTCCTTGGTCGCCCGGCTTGGGTTGAATGCCATGGCGTAAGCACATGGGATACCAACTGCGAGCGCAAAGATTGTGGCAAAGACCGACGTAATGACCGAGTTGGTCGCAAAGCGCCAATAGTCATAGTTCTCGGTCATGTTGGTGTAGTTCTCTAGCGTAGGCGTGAAGAAGAACAGAAATTCCGGCTTCACCGCGTCTGCATCCGTCTTAAAGCTGGTCAGGACGAGCCAGAAGATCGGAAAGAAGAACAAGAGACCAACTGCCCAGGCCAGGATGGTGCGGCCCGTTTGTCCATATTTTGAATTTTCAGCAACAATTGCCATTGGTTGGTCCTCCTATTCCATCAGTGTCTTGCCAATCATGCGCAGCAGAAAGATTGCTACGATGTTGGCAAGGATGACTGCGAAGATACCGGTGGCACTGGCAGCACCGATATTGTTGTTGGCGAATTCGCCGATCAGATAGGGCAAGTTCTTGTTGCCGTTGCCACGGCTGACAATCTCGATCTCGGCATAGAGCGACAGGTGGAAGATCGCCTGGATCATCACCACAATTGCAATAGGCCGTCCCAGATGCGGTAACGTCAGGAACCGAAATTGCGACCAGGTACTCGCACCATCAAGGATCGCCGCCTCTTTCTGCTGCTGATCCTCTGATTGCAAAGACGTCATAAAGATCAGGATTGCAAAGGGTGTCCATTGCCAAGTGACCATGATGATCACGGCATAGGCAGAGGTTTGCGTCGCTCGGAAAGAAATCGGATTGAATTCGGGCCAAAGTGAGAAGAACCCGCCTAATACCGGCATCTCTCGCAACCCGGCCACCATCTCGTTCAGACCAGCGACGGCGATACCTTGCAGACCCAGAACCGGGTCAAGGATCATGTTGATCCACAGGACCGCATTCACCGCCGGCATCACGAAGAAAGGCGAGATCAGAAGAACCCGGACGATTCCTTGGCCCGGGAATGACTTGTTGATCAACACAGCGATCAGAACGCCTAGGATCACGGTTAGGAAAAGAATGCTGCAGACAATCAGCAGGCTGTTCTGAATGGCAAAAAGGAAATCTTTAGACTTGAGAACAAACTCGTAGTTGCCAAAGCCGCGCCAGTTGCTCAGTGCAGGTGTCGTCCACTCTGGTCGGCGCAAATTATTCAAGACGTATCGGATGAACGAAAAGTAAAGCGTCATCGATAGCGGTACCAGCATCCAGACAAGCAGCAGCAAGACTGCGGGTGACTGAAGCAAGCGAGGCAGTGTTCTATTAGACATGACTAGAGACCCCCTGCGAAGCGCAATGCTCGCAAAATTTCCAATTGAATTACGAATGGTCGGTGTTGGAGCCGTCGGCAAGTAGGCGTTTCAGAAACGGCCGACCCGGCAATTTCAGTAGTGGGGTGGAAGGCCCGCTGGGATCGGGCCTTCCGTTACTACCGAAGCGTTAGCTTAGTAGCCTGCTTCTTCCATGATTGAGACGGCAGCTGCTTGTGCGGCAGCCAGAGCGTCCTCAACCGATTTAGCACCAGACAGTGCTGCGGACATTTCCTGACCGAAGGCGCTGCCGATTTCCGGGAATTCCGGGATCGCTACGAACTGCACACCAACGTAAGGCTTCAGATCGGTTGCCTCAGGTGCCGCGGAGTCGATGGCGGCCATTTCGGCATCAGCGAATTTCGCAACGGCCTTAAATTCAGGAATTGCGTATGTAGAGGCACGCTGACCAGTTGGAACTTTGGCCCAGCCGAAATCGGGATGGTTTCCAACGGCCTGAACGTAGTCTTTGGAAGTAGCCCACTCGATGAACGCTTTAGCGCCTTCGGCATTCTCTGTACCTGCTGGTACTGCCATGGCCCATGCCCACAACCAGTTCGCACCGACTGGGTTACCAGCATTCGGGGACTGAGCGTATGCAACATTCGGGTTTTCGAGGAAAGACGCGGCGATTGTCGCATCGATCCACAGGCCGCACTTGTCTTCGTTGTACAAAGCAAGGATCTCGTTGAAGGAGTTACCCTCAGAGCCCGGAGGGCCATAGGATTGCAGCAGGTCTACATAGAAAGATACAGCGGCGTTCCACTCTGCGGAGTCCAACTGCGGCTTGTAGTCAGCGTCAAACCAGCGTGCGCCGAATGAGTTGGCAACTGTTGTGATAAAGGCAGCATTGTCGCCCCAACCCGGCTTGCCGCGCAGACAGGCGCCATAAACGCCGTTGTCGGGGTCGTGCATTGCAGCCGCAGCTTTTTTCACGTTTTCCCAGCTGTCATTGTCAGCAATGGTCACGCCAGCCGCATCGGCCAGATCCTTGCGGTACATGACCATCGAGGACTCACCGTAGAACGGAGCCGCATAAAGAGTGCCTTCATGGGACAGTCCGGCGCGCATTGCGGGCAGAATATCTTCCACGTCGTATTCTGCAGAGAACTCAAGTGGCTCGATCCAGCCTGCAGCACCCCAGATTGGAGCTTCCTGCATACCGATGTTGATGATGTCGTACTGGCCACCACCGGTTGCTGTGTCGGACGTGACCTGCTCGCGCAGAACTCCTTCTTCCAGCGAAACCCAGTTAAGTTCAACACCGGTTTCTGCGGTGTAAGCTTCTGCAACTTTCTGCATGTTGATCATGTGACCGTTGTTAACGATCGCGATGGTGAGTGATTCAGCGGATGCGAAACCGGCTGTCAGGCCAAGCCCGACTACCGTACTCATCAGAGTGCGTTTGATAGACATGAGTGTCCTCCCTTTTTTACACACGGAAACAATTGCCCATAGATCGCGTTACGTCAACACTTTTTCTTAACGCTTAAAAAGCGTGCATCAGAGGGCATTTCCCGCCCAGCCTCCAAACAGAGTTGAGTCCTTGATTTCAAAGGCAGACTTCGGCAACAGCGCTACGATGCGGACCAAATTTTCGCCGCCGGTTGCCAACGATGCACCCGGCACTGCAAACATGCAAAGATCGGGCTATTTACCATCGCGAATCTGTCGCCTACTCGCAAAATTACGCAATATGTGAACTCAAAGCGCATACTTGATGGCCAAGCCGGACGCCAATTGCTCTGTCCGGCATACACGGAGCGAACACCCCTGCCCCATTCGCAGATCGCCCATTATTCATGCTGCGTCGCAGCGAAAACTGGGGCTGGCGGTAGAATTCACATGTTTCGCTGCGGCAAAATCGAGCCGGTACAGGCCAAACGTCTATGGCACTTACTGCTTCTAAGCCGGCCAAAGGACTCTCACTGCGTCAAAATCTGGGTCGTTTATTTAACGTGTGTAATAAATTTGGAAGTTAAAATCTAACGGCATGCCCCGCCGGAAAGAACCGAAGGGTGCGAGGGCCACATCGCATCGCTCAAATCTGTCCCGCGAGATGCTGCGCCGCCGCATCATCACTAGGCCAGAACCGAGTTTCTGCTCTGTGTACACCCCGGGCAGCAAGCCATGCCGTTAAACCTCCGTTCGAAAAACCCACCGCACGCCGCGTTAATCCACGACGTGGTGCACCGACGGTGCACAGGGTGTGCACGCGCTGTGTACGCATGGTGCACAGTCCAAAACCCATATTTCTATGATGTTAACGCCTTGATTCGGCCCTGCCATCCGAAACTCCAGTAAGCCGTTGCACAGCGGTGCCGTCAGATCCGCCCGGTCCACCACATCCATGTGACTACACCGGCGATGGCTATGAGCAGATAAAAGCCGACCATCGCCCCTGCCCAGATCCAGAACCCGCGCCTCCGATCAGCACGGTCAACCGTATCGAGCCAGCTGACGACATCTTCTTCAGCTCGCGCAATGGCCGCACCATCTACGCGGCGCAGAAGGTTAGGATTACCGCCGAAACCCTGCGCATCCACGATCAACCTTGCTTGGGCATGCAGACGCTTGGGCATCCGCCGACCCGTCTTGCGCAATGCCTTGTCCAGCGTTTTGGCGCGCACACCAAAGGCCCCGTCTAGGGCGCTTTGCACGCGCTTGCTACGTTCTTTTATGGTCGCTTCAGTCTCCATCGTCGTCGCCTTACCCCAGCGTGGGCTGAGAATTCAATCCCTCTGGTCCACCACCCCAATCCGGGCTAAGCACCCGCCATGCTTGCCTATACCACCCACGGGCGCGGGCCCGGAACGCCGCTATTGATCGCCCACGGCCTTTACGGGTCCGGGCGCAATTGGGGCGTGATTGCCAAACGCCTGTCTGACACCCGCACTGTTTTCGCAGTCGACATGCGCAACCATGGGTTCAGCTTCTGGGACGATGACAACAGCTACGCTGCGCTCGCTGGCGACCTTGCCCAAGTGATTGATTCCATTGGTGGCCCGATAGATGTCGTGGGTCATTCCATGGGTGGGAAAGCCGCGATGATGCTGGCGCACACTCGCCCCGACACCCTGCGCCGACTTGTAATCGGCGACATTGCTCCGGTCGGATACACCCACACTCAGATGCAGTTCATCACCGCGATGCAGGCTGTGGACCTGTCTGTGGTCACCCGCCGATCCGATGCAAACGCGCAACTCGCGGCCCTCGGTGTTGAAAACGCCCTGACCAGCTTTCTTACCCAGTCATTGGACGTCAGCGAAAAGCGCTGGAGGCTGAACCTCGACGCGCTTGCTGACAATATGGCCGCCATCATCGACTTCCCCGCGCTGACCAGCACTTATCCCGGCCCCACCCTGTTTCTGTCGGGCGGGACTTCGGATTATGTCAAACGCAGTGACCGCTCGACCATCCAGACACTGTTTCCCAACGCCCGTTTCGCCAAGATCCCGGGTGCCGGGCACTGGCTGCATGCGGACAATCCACGGGCATTTGAAGCCAATGTGAGGGCTTATCTGGACGCCGAGACTGTCTGAGACTTGACGTAAACACCCCTAAAACTCCACTTTTGCTGGGTAAGACCAAGTTAAAAGGGGGTGCGTCATGTGGGAAAAACTACTGGACCGGTTCCTGACCGGAATGATGGTCGAAGATCGCCTGTCGATCACCTACCCCGATGGCACAACGCGCGACTATGGACCGGACACGGGTGAGTTCGCGCATCTGGCGATCGCTGACACGAACACGGTTCGCGACATCATCCTCAATCCCGACCTCGGCTTGGGTGAAGGGTACATGGACGGTCAGGTCACCCCTCGAAACTGCACCTTGGACCAACTTTTGACGGTGATCATCCGCAACCGTTTCAAAGGACGCATGCCGCCATGGCTGTTGATGGCAAACCGGGCCCGGTTCCATGCCCGCCGTTTTATCCAACGCAATGCACCACGTGCTGCGCGGCGCAATGTGGCGCATCACTATGATATATCGGATGACCTCTATCGACTGTTTCTGGACGAGGACATGCAATATTCCTGCGCCTATTTCCGCGATGACGCCATGACATTGGAACAGGCACAAGTCGCAAAGAAAGCACATATTGCCGGCAAGCTGTGCCTAGAACCGGGAATGCGGGTGCTGGATATCGGCTGTGGCTGGGGGGGCATGGCCCTGACGCTTGCGCGCGATTACGGCTGCGAGGTCACCGGTATCACCCTCAGTGAAAACCAACTTGCGACGGCTGAACAGCGGGCCGAGACCGCAGGCCTGTCCAAACGCATTCGTTTTAAGCTCCAAGACTACCGTTATACGACGGGAACCTTTGATCGCATCGTGTCTGTGGGCATGTTGGAGCATGTCGGAGTCCCCAACTTCGGCACCTATTTTGGAAAGGTAGCCGAACTGCTGCACAAAGACGGTGTGGCTCTGATCCACACCATCGGGCGCTCTGCCCCGCCGATGGCACATTCAAGCTGGATCAACAAATACATCTTCCCCGGCGGCTACGTCCCGTCCATGTCCGAATTGGCCCCCGCGCTCGAAACCTCTGGCCTGTGGCAGACGGACATCGAAATCTGGCGCTTGCATTATGCAAAGACCATCCGACACTGGCGCGACCGCTTTGACGTCAACCTGCCACGGATAAGAGAGATGTATGGCGAACGGTTTATCCGCATGTTCCACTACTATCTGACAGTTTGTATCCTCGCATTCGAGCATCAGATGCAGGCGGTTTATCACTTGCAACTCGCCCACAGGCGCGATGCTGTCCCGCTGACGCGAGACTATCTTTATGGCAAAACGGCAGCACCGATCGCGAAACTACCTGAGCGGGAAATGGCCGATCATTGAGGCTTTTGCTGTAAGGGGCACGCAGAAACCCCGATTTGACCACAGAATTGCCTTGTTTCGCAGCCATCGTCGATTCAACGGTCCGGCTCTCCTCCGGAACCGGTCCAGAATAGAGGCTGATAAACATGGAATACGGTCAACGTCAGGAACTGCGCAGCGAAGACGCCAGCGAGCGTACAACCCGCATGATGCGCTCGGTCCGTGAGATCCTTGCCGAGCAAGGACAAGAGCACCTTTTGGATGCCGCCAATTTCGAATCGGCAAGTGAAGCAGTCACGATGCCGCCCCGCCCAATGCCCGGTGCGGTCACAGCCGCAAGCGCTGCTGAAAAAGGCGGCGTTCAACGCCCACCACACATGAGTGGCACTGTCACCACAGCCAGGCCCAAGCCGATGCCTGTGAAAACCGCGCCTGAACCTGCGCCCGCAGAAGAACGCGTCGCACTGGCGCCGGAAAAGTCCCCTTCGCTTTTGTCCCGCCTGATTGGGCGCTAAGCCCGTCACTGGCAAACTTTAACAGCGACTGAAAATGAGGGGCCCTCGGCCCCCTTTTTGTTTGTTCAGGACTTGATATGGTCCGGCAAAGCGCGAATGCGCCCGCCCCCCCTTGCACCTGCCTGCACCATGCCTATAACGCAGCAAATTTGCCTGCGCGGCTTGCCGCAAAAGGCATGTCACAAACCGGGGGGCCCAGATGCCAAAGCGTACCGACATAAAGTCGATCATGATCATCGGCGCGGGTCCCATTGTTATCGGTCAGGCGTGCGAGTTCGACTACTCTGGTGCTCAGGCCTGCAAGGCGCTACGCGAAGAAGGCTATCGCGTCATCCTGGTGAATTCGAACCCCGCCACCATAATGACCGACCCCGGGCTGGCTGATGCCACCTATATCGAACCCATCACCCCCGAGGTGGTGGCCAAGATCATTGAAAAGGAGCGCCCCGATGCGCTGCTCCCGACGATGGGCGGTCAAACAGGTCTGAACACATCATTGGCGCTCGAAGAGATGGGCGTGCTCGACAAGTATGGCGTCGAGATGATCGGGGCCAAGCGCGCCGCCATCGAGATGGCCGAAGACCGCAAACTGTTTCGTGAGGCGATGGACCGTCTGGGCATAGAAAACCCGCGCGCAACCATCGTAACGGCCCCGAAAAACCCTGACGGCAAGAAAGACCTCGATTCAGGGGTCTCCATTGCGCTGGAAACCCTCGAAGATATCGGTTTGCCTGCCATCATTCGTCCCGCCTTCACTCTTGGTGGCACAGGCGGCGGCGTCGCATATAACCGCGACGACTACATGGCCATATGTCGTTCTGGCATGGATGCCTCGCCGGTCGGCCAGATCCTTGTGGACGAAAGCCTGCTGGGTTGGAAAGAATACGAGATGGAGGTGGTGCGCGACACCGCTGACAACGCCATCATCGTCTGCTCCATTGAAAACGTCGACCCAATGGGTGTGCACACCGGCGACAGCATCACCGTGGCGCCGGCTCTGACGCTGACCGACAAAGAATACCAGATCATGCGCAATCACTCGATCGCTGTCCTGCGCGAGATTGGCGTGGAAACGGGTGGCTCGAATGTGCAGTGGGCCATCAACCCGGTTGACGGGCGCATGGTCGTTATCGAGATGAACCCACGCGTTTCGCGGTCCTCCGCTTTGGCGTCCAAGGCGACAGGCTTCCCCATTGCCAAGATCGCCGCCAAGCTTGCGGTGGGTTACACGCTTGATGAGCTCGACAATGACATCACCAAGGTGACGCCTGCATCATTTGAGCCGACAATCGACTATGTCGTCACCAAGATCCCGAAATTCGCATTCGAAAAATTCCCGGGCTCGGAGGCGACACTGACCACCGCGATGAAATCCGTGGGCGAAGTCATGGCCGTCGGCCGTACCTTCCACGAATCCTTGCAAAAGGCGATGGCATCCATGGAATCCGGCCTTACCGGATTGGACGACATCGACATCCCCGGCGCACCCGATAACGCCGCCATTGTAAAGTCTATCGCGGCTCAAACACCGGACCGTCTGCGCCTGATTGCTCAGGCCATGCGCCACGGACTGTCTGATGACGAGATTCACGGGGTCACGATGTTTGATCCGTGGTTCCTCGCCCGCATTCGCGAGATTGTGGACACCGAAACAGACATCCGCGCGCAAGGGCTACCCGCCGACGCCGCCGGTCTGCGCGCGCTCAAGATGATGGGCTTTAGCGATGCACGCCTCGCTACCCTGACCGGAACATCCGAAAAAGCTGTCCGCGCCTTGCGCCATGATCGCGGTGTCACCGCCGTCTTCAAACGGATCGACACTTGTGCTGCCGAGTTCGAGGCGCAAACGCCCTACATGTACTCCACCTACGAAACCCCGGTCTTTGGCACGGTGGAATGCGAGGCGCGCCCATCCGACAAAAAGAAAGTCGTGATCTTGGGCGGCGGTCCCAACCGGATCGGGCAAGGGATCGAGTTCGACTACTGCTGCTGCCACGCTTGCTTCGCATTGACCGATGCGGGTTACGAGACGATCATGATCAACTGCAACCCGGAGACGGTGAGCACGGATTACGACACCTCGGACCGGCTCTATTTCGAACCACTGACCTTTGAACATGTGATGGAGATCCTGGCCAAAGAGCAGGAACAGGGCACGTTGCACGGCGTCATAGTGCAGTTCGGCGGGCAGACCCCGCTGAAGCTTGCCAATGCGCTGCAAGAGGCTAGCATTCCCATCCTCGGCACCACACCAGACGCCATTGATCTCGCCGAAGACCGCGAGCGGTTCCAAAAGCTTGTGCAAGACCTTGGCCTCAAACAACCCAACAACGGCATCGCACATTCCGACGAAGAAGCGCTTGAGATCGCAGGAAAAATCGGATTTCCACTGGTCATTCGCCCCTCTTACGTTTTGGGTGGGCGCGCGATGGAAATCGTGCGGGATCAGGCCAGCCTTGAACGCTACATCTCCGAGGCCGTCGTGGTCTCTGGTGACAGCCCCGTCCTTCTCGACAGCTACCTCGCCGGGGCCGTAGAACTGGATGTGGATGCGCTCTGTGATGGCTCCGACGTCCACGTCGCAGGTATCATGCAGCACATTGAAGAAGCAGGTGTGCACTCGGGTGATAGCGCCTGCTCCCTGCCACCCTATTCTCTGTCCAAAGAGGTGATCGCAGAGGTCGAAGTCCAAACGCACGCCCTTGCCCGCGCTCTCAATGTGGTCGGGTTGATGAACATTCAATTCGCGGTTCAAGGCGATGATATTTACCTCATCGAAGTGAACCCACGCGCCTCGCGCACCGTGCCGTTTGTGGCCAAGGCGACGGACTCTGCCATCGCCTCGATCGCTGCGCGGATCATGGCCGGTGAGCCGCTGTCCAACTTCCCACTGCGCGCGCCCTACGACGCCTCCGCCAACTACGAAGCCGTGCTGCCTCTGGGCGATCCGATGACGCTCGCCAATCCCGACATGCCATGGTTCTCGGTGAAAGAGGCTGTCCTGCCCTTTGCCCGCTTCCCTGGCGTGGACACAATCCTCGGGCCCGAAATGCGCTCAACTGGCGAAGTCATGGGCTGGGACCGCACCTTCGCGCGCGCCTTCCTCAAGGCTCAGATGGGCGCAGGCATGGTGCTGCCGGGCGCGGGCTGTGCCTTTATCTCGATCAAGGACGCGGACAAGACTCCGGACATGCTGGAAGCAGCACAGATCCTGACCGGGCTCGGCTTTACCCTCGTGGCAACGCGCGGGACCGCCGCGTGGTACGAAGGCCAAGGCGTGCCCTGCGGCACTGTCAACAAAGTCTATGAGGGACGGCCAGACGTCACCGACATGATGAAGGATGGGCGTATTCAGCTAGTTCTGAACACGACCGAAGGGGCACAGGCCGTCGAGGATTCCAAATCCATCCGCTCCATCGCGCTTTATGACAAAATCCCATACTTCACGACAGCCGCCGGGTCCTATGCTGCCGCATTGGCCATCCGCGAACAGGCGCAAGGTGAGGTAAGTGTGAAGGCGCTGCAGGGATAAACAGCACAGGCCTTGATCTTCGGTGGTAAGGAAATGGGCAAACGCTGTCGGTTCCCTTGCCAGCCGGGCAGGCAGGATACGATCCTATTGCGCGGCTCCACCCCCCAAGCTACCCGTCAACAACAGGCTTCTGACTTTCCGCGGGAGATCGCGCAATGACCGACATGAACACGCCCATGGCAACAGCGCGCCTGATGGACTCTCCCAACTGGCTCTATCTGCTACGCGAGTTTGACGCGCTGTACCGGTATGGCTCTGCCGGGGGCAGCCCAGCCATTCGAGGCCACCGCAAACGCGTGCGTGACCGATTGTCGGCTGCAATGGCTAAAAACCCAGACGTCCTACAAACCGGCGGCGTCAGCAAACCGGTAATCGCCCACTTTCCACGTGCCCTTGATCTGGGCGAACGGGGCGCGATGCAGGGAATGGCGCGCGCCTTGCGCGAGGTACGCGATGCGCTGACATGGGAATACGGCTACGAAAAACTGTCCAAAGCACTTGCCCAGAAATACGCTTATTGCGAAGTGCTTGGACCCAAAGGACCGGTGCAATGCGACACGCTGATCCTTGGCTTCGTGTTCTTTGCCCCAAATACAACCTATCCCCAGCACTCCCACCTCGACATTGAAGAAAGCTATATCTCGGTTGCCGGCGCATGGTCAGAGAACAATGCAGCCGTCTTTGCACCCGGTTCTCTCATTCTGAACCGGTCGGGGGATGAACACCGCATCACCACAGGCGACCGCGACCCGTGCCTGCTGGCCTATGCTTGGTGCGGGCCCGAAGACCGACTTGCCTCTCCCAACATGAAGCTGACGGCGACACGGAAAGCGCGCCGCAACGCCTGAGTACGCACCAGTGGTGCGGTTTGGATTGCAGTGCTAGGCTCGGCCGTGATCCCTGCCCTAATCCGGACCCAGTCTCGCATGACCAAAGACCCCAAAGACCTTCGCTCCGCCCGCTGGTTTGCGCCTGACGACCTGCGCTCGATGGGCCATCGCAGTCGAGCGGCCCAAATGGGTTGGACTGGCGAGGATTGGGACGGCAAACCCGTGATCGCGATCATCAACACATGGTCTGATCTATCGCCCTGCCACCACCATCTGCGCGACCGCGCCGAATGGGTGAAACGTGGCATCTTGCAAGCCGGAGGCACGCCCGCCGAACTGCCTGTGCATGACTTTGCCGAACAGTTTCTGAAACCGACCTCAATGCTCTATCGCAACCTCGGTGCGATCGAGGTCGAAGAAACGCTGCGCAGCCACCCCGTCGACGGCGTCGTCCTGATGGGCGGCTGTGACAAGTCCACCCCGGCACTGGTGATGGGCGCTGTGTCCATGGGCCTGCCGATGATCTTCATGCCAGCAGGGGCAATGCTGCGCGGCAATTATGCGGGGCAAAAACTCGGCTCGGGCACGGATGTCTGGAAATACTGGGATGAGCGGCGTGCAGGCAACATAGGTGCCGCCGAATGGGAAGGCGTACAGGGTGGCATCGCACGCTCGTATGGCACCTGCATGACCATGGGCACTGCTTCCACCATGATGTCGATTGCCGAAGGGTTCGGGTTGTGCCTGCCGGGGGCCTCGTCGATCCCGGCCCCGGATGCTGGGCACAAACGTATGGCGGCAGCCTGCGGGCGACGCATCGTCGACATGGTGTGGGAGGACCTGACCCCAAACAAGATCATCACCCCTGCCGCAACCCGCAACGCGGTCACGGTGGCGATGGCCACGGGCTGTTCCACCAATGCGATCATCCACCTCATCGCCATGGCGCGTCGCGCAGGCGTTGACCTGAACCTCGACGACATTGATGCCGTTGGACGTACCACACCCGTAATCGCCAATATCCGACCCTCCGGTACCGAGTACCTGATGGAAGACTTTTTCTATGCGGGCGGACTGCCTGCCTTGATGCAGGAGTTGGGAGACAAACTGGATTTGAGCGCAGCCACGGTGACAGGCCAGACGCTTGGCGAGGACATCGCAAGCGCGCGTAACTTCAACACTGACGTCATCCGCCCTCTCTCGAACCCCGTCTATTCCGAAGGGTCCCTTGCCGTGCTGCGCGGCAATCTTGCCCCCGACGGAGCGGTGATCAAACCGGCGGCCATGGACCCCAAATTCCAGACTCACAAAGGCCCCGCCATCGTCGCCGACAGTTACGACGCACTTAAAGAGATCATCAACGACGAAGACTACCCCATGACGCCAGACAGCGTTCTGGTGCTGCGCAATTCAGGCCCACAAGGGGGGCCGGGCATGCCAGAATGGGGCATGATCCCGATGCCCAAGGCACTACTGAAGCTGGGCCTGCGGGATATGGTGCGACTGTCAGATGCGCGAATGTCGGGCACATCTTACGGCGCGTGCATCCTGCATGTGGCACCCGAGGCGTACGTGGGCGGCCCCCTCGCACTGATCAAAACCGGGGATATCATTGAAGTGGATGTGCCGGGCCGGTCGCTTAACGTGCAGCTGTCCGACACAGAGCTCGCTGAACGCCGCGCGGCGTGGGTCGCACCCGAACCACGCTACCAGCGTGGCTATGGGTGGATGTTTGCCCGCCACATTCAGCAGGCAGACAAAGGATGCGACTTTGACTATCTCGAAACCGGGTTTGGCGCGCCGGTCCCCGAACCCGACATCAATTGAACCGCCCTATTCGGGCATTCCGGCCAGCCGTAGCCCATCCAGATACCGATTGTCATAATCATGATCGGCGAACAGATTACGGGCGCGGATCACGCGGATCGAATCCTGCGGATCAGCAGCCAGAGCAGCGGCCAATGCCTCACTCGCCGCGCTCATGTCCCCAAGATGCGCGTGCGCCGCGGCCAGAATACGGTGCAACGTCGCATAGTCCGCACTTGTCTCCAGCCCTTCGCGGGCATGGGCAATCGCCGCCGCATCATCACCCGTCTGAAGCAGAGCAAAGGCCAATCCACCCTTAATCGCCAGTGCCCACGGGCTTTGCCGCCCAAGCGTCCACGCCTTGGACAGGCATTCGGCCCCTGCCCCTTGATCACCAATCCAGACATAGGCCCATCCCGACAACGTAAGGGTCAGGTAATCTGAAGAGGCCTGGCGCAACGCCTTTTCGATGATCTTGCGCAAGGTCACAGGGTCGCGGGCCTCGGCATAGGCGGTCACGCCCAGCACGAGATGCAAATGAGTGTGATCGGGCGCAAGCGGAATCGCCGCAGCGCACCATTTCGGGACCGACCGGGCGTAGGGTTCGGTGACGGCATGATACCCCATGACCGCCGCCGACAAATAGGAGACCAGCGCAAGGGCAAGCGCTTCGGGCGACTGTGGGTCCTTTTCAATGGCCGCACTGGAATAGGCCAACGCTTCGTCAAAGGCGTTCGGGTCCAGACGATCCAACGCCAGTTGCCCACGCAGCTCACACTGGTTGGAGTTCATCTCCTCCAGCGTCAGCTTGTCCAGGACACGGCGTTCAGCGTCGAATACTGCCGCCAGAACGTGACTCACCAGCGTTTCAGTGGACGTATCCTGCCAATCAAACGCATCATCCATATCGCCGTCGATTTTAGTGGCCCACAATTCAGTGCCGGTTGGTCCAACGAGGCGGACCTCAAGGCGCAAGCGTGTTCCACTGGCCCGGAGGCGCGAGGTGAGCGTATAGGCCTGACCGCGTACCGCCCCACTGGTGACAGACAGCCAATGCGTGGCCCCCAGATAGGTCAGCACATCGCCCGTCATGGCATCTGCAAGCTCGATCACATCGGTGCGAGGATCCGATGTCTGGACCGGCAAGATAGCCACATGCGGGCGATCCACAGAGGTTTGAACGGCAAAAGACGCTTCAGGCGCCTGCCCGCCCGTCCACACCCGTACAGGCTTGGAAATGTTCTTGAGCATCCGTTCGCCAGCGTCATCAAAAGACGGGCGCAACGTACCATCCAGACTGCCAAACACAGCATCGGAAATTGCGATTGTGCCGGGCCGGGCGATCTCTTCCAGTCGGGCGGCCACGTTCACTCCATCGCCAAACACATCCTCCTCATCTTCGATAACGTCGCCCACATGCAGGCCAAGGCGCAGGCGCATTTTGGGATCATCATGGGTAGGATCAGTGGCCAGCAAATCCTGAATCTGCAACGCGCAGGTCGCCGCGTCGGCGGCGGCCGAAAACAATACGATCCATCCGTCGCCCATGCTTTTGACAACGCGGCCATGGCGCGAAGCAACGGCGGGGCGAAATATCTCGGAGCGCAGGCGCTTGAGCGCATTCAGCGTCGCCTCAGCGTTATCACCCATCAATTCAGAATAGCCTGCCACATCCGCGACAAGAACGGCAGCCAGACTGCGTTGCATTTCATACCCCCGGTGCCAAAGCGCGTTTGGCTGTATCAATACTCTGCAGACTGACGATTTTTGCGATGTGGCGCAAGTTCTTAGGCGATGGTTCCATCCACTTGAGAAGATCAGCAACAACCTCTGCAAAAGAAGACTTTGCACCCATACGTTGCGTTACGTCAGGACCCTTCCTAGTGTGATCCACATCCGATCTGCAAACCGAGGCTATCTCACGTGGCAACAAAGAACTGGGCGAAAATTCAGCGTGAACTGAAAAGGCGCGGATTTGCACCTGGACCCGTTGATGGAGTTCGTGGCGGCAAAACCATCGAGGCCGTCCGCGCGTTTCAGCGAAAGTACGGGCTAGTCGCTGACGGGATTGTTGGCAACAAGACGTACCGCGCCCTTTTTGACACGAGTGCTGCTGCAGGGTTGTCGATCATGACCGCCGCACACATGATCGATACGGCTTACCATCTCGACCCCCTCAGACCGACAGCAGGGGATATGAAACTGAACAGCGAATTTGATGTCTATGTGGCCAAGCGGTGTACAGTAAAAGGCGTCGAAGCATACATGCTGAGCAACAACTGTCTGTTGATACCGGGCAGCAATGGGCTGAACGACTACTTGCGTTTCAATTTGCGCCTCTGGGGGGTTGGCAGGCGACGGCTGAGTTTCCGGGAAGAGGCCAAGAAACAGGATGTCGAGACCGGAACTCGACTTGGGTTTTCTCGCACATTCTGGCATCAAGGATTTCTGTCGCACGCAAAGAAAATCCACGAATGGGTTGGACCAGACGCCAACGATTGGCCCGAAATGATTATCGGGCATTCTCTTGGGGCGGCAGCGGCACAGATTTTGTCAAAGACATGGGCAGCCCCTGCGATCGGCTTTGCCGCTCCACGCCCACGCAAATCCCAGGGTGCAGTCGAGCTAAGCAACCTGTCGCTGTCGATTTGTCGCAAAGATGATATCGTCTGCTATTTGCCCAACGCGTTTCACCGGGTAGGCCAGACCCGCATCCTGCGTCACAAACGGCCAAAGGCCGGGCTGAACCACGATATGGAAGCCTACATCGACGCACTGAAAAACCGCAAACTTTTCTCGGGAATTCCGACCACATGGAATCCCTGAGGGATTCGACTCCGGTCGCCGAACACCGCTCTTGATCACAATTTCGCCCGGTCACGGAAATTGGGCACTTTGTCCTTGGGTCTGCGCCAGCCCCTTTGTAGGGTCGGATAACATCGGGACGAACAGAAGGCGCATCATGGATATTGCACAAGCCCTCGTTATGGGGATGCAAACATGGGGCCTCATCGGCGCGATTGTTGCAACCGTGTTTCTGACCATCGGCATGGACCGCATCGACGAAGACGCGCGCGGCGCCTACGTTTTCCGCCCTCTGCTGATCCCCGGGGTCATGTTGATCTGGCCCCTTGTGCTGTGGCGCTGGTGGCAGATCGAGACCGAGACCGCCCCGTGGGCCGCCCGTTACCAAGCTGTCCGCGGGTGGTACGGTGCCGCAGTCATCGCCATGAGCATTGGGATCATTGTTGTTGTCGCGATGGGGCTTTCGGTGCGCCAAACTTGGCCCGCAGACGCTGTGCCTGTGCAACTGAGCACCGGAGCGGATCAATGAGCGTCAAGTACACTCCCGTTCAGTGGAACCGAAACAAATGGATTTATGACGGAGTGATGCTGGCCGGCGTGGCCGCATTCCTGTGGATCTTTCTCTATGTCACGCCGCAAGTGCTGTCCCATGAACGGGCCATCAACCCACAGATCCACAACGCCCGCGCCTTTGGGGCCTGCGCATTTGTGATGCTTACGATCATCCTTTGTATTGGCCCCGCCGCGCGGCTGGACAAGCGATTTCTGCCACTACTTTACAACCGCCGCCATTTCGGAGTCATGACCGCCTTTGTGGCCCTCACCCATGCCGGTTACATCCTGAACTGGTACTTCGCCTTTTCCAGTGCGGACAAGTATGTCGGTCTCCTCTATGCCAATGTCAGTTTTGGGCAGGTTGCAGGCTTTCCCTTTGAAGTCTTTGGGATATTTGCACTGTTCTGCTTGCTGATCCTTGCCACCACCAGCCATGACTTCTGGCTCAAGTTCCTGACACCACCTGTATGGAAGCGCCTCCACTACCTGATCTATGCAGCCTATTTTTCGGTCGCGGCACACATCAGCCTTGGCATCCTGCAAGACCAGCAGAACCACATCTTTACGGTACTGTTTATCGGCGGAGCCGGAGCGGTCATCGTGTTGCATCTCGCCGCGTGGTGGTTCGAGAGCAGTGACGCCGGGGGCAAGGATGGGGCATGGATCGAAGTGGCGGTGCCGGATGACTTCAAAGAAGGGTTCGCAAAAATCACCCGCCTGCCCAACGGGGACCGCGTGGCGGTCTACCTGATGGAAGGGCAACTGTCGGCCATCTCCAACGCCTGCGCCCACCAAAATGGCCCGCTGGGAGAAGGGCGGGTGATCGATTGCCTCGTCACCTGCCCGTGGCATGGGTTTCAATACGATGTGCGCTCTGGCCGCTCGCCCGCGCCGTTCACCGAAAAGGTGCCGACCTACCGATTGCGCCTAAAAAACGGGATGGTCGAGGTGCACCCGGATGCCAATCCTCCCGGCACGTATGTCGATCCGCTACCACTGCCTGAAATCCAACAGCCCCAAGGAGAACCCGCATGAGCGACGACTCTGAGAAAGGCGGGCCCTTCTTTGTCGGCTATCTGCCCGCGCCCGGCCCGCTGCGCGTGTTTTTGCTGTCTATTTGCCTTATGGTCATGGGCGGTTTAGCGGCTGCGGGCTACTTCATGGGCACCGCGCAGGACGACCCCGGCCCCGGTGCGTTCCGTTTCGATTATGGCCGACAGACAGTGACCGGCGTCGTGGAAATGACCCCCTATCCGGTGATCCATGTGACCGAAGGAAATGACCGGATCAAACCCGGCGACAGTTTTTTGATGACGGCGGCGGGTAAATCTGGTGTCGACAGCCGCGCCATGCCGCTCAATGGGCAACTGGCTGAGGTGTCTGGCGTCGTGCTGGAACGCGGGGACCTATACATGTTGCAACTGCGCGGCGGGCGCAACGGTTTGAAAGCGGCCGAAGGCGATGCACCCCAGGTGCCGGCCGAACCTCAAGGGCGTTGGCAGCTGACGGGCGAGATCTGTGATGGCAAATGCCTCGCAGGGGCCATGCGCCCGGGTCGCGGTCTGGCCCACAAGGCCTGCGCCAACCTGTGCTTGCTGGGAGACGTTCCGCCCATTTTCGTCTCGTCCCAGCCTGTGTTGGGTGAAGAATTCTTGCTGGTGACGGGACCGGACGGCACCCGCCTGCCCCGTGCCGCCTACGATCACGTGGCCCAATTCATCACAGCTGAGGGCGAGATCACCAAACGCGGTGATCTTCTGGTCTGGGAAATTGACGTCGACACGATCGAGGTGACGCCATGAAGCGGATCACCTGGCTGGTCGTCGTCGCTTTGGTCGCAGCTATCTTCTTTTATCTGTCACGCTTCTGGACCCTCTCGCTCTGGTCGCGCAGCGGTCTGTTCGGGATCGAAGAATTGCGTCCCCAAGGCAGCCTCTTGGGTCAATGGGTGCGCGGCACGGACTTTGCCCCGTTCGAACTGCTGATGTGGGCAATCGGAGTGTTTTTGATCCTTACTTTATTGCAAAAACTCTATGATCGGCTGAACCGACCGCCAGAGTGACGATCAGTGCTTTATCGAACGCAGTTTCCTTCTATAGTTGTGCTAAGAAAAAAGATGCAAAGCAGGCACAATGGCACGCAAACCCGCAAAACAGGCGGAACAGCTCTTTAACATCGCCCTTGTGGGGCAGTCCGGGCGGCTGGAGTACGAAGCTCTGTTGTTTGTTGCCTCGCTGCGCGCCAAAAGCCCCAATTTCAAAGGCCGCGTGCTGATCGCAGAACCCCAGCCCGGCTCGTTATGGCCCAAGGATCCGCGGATCGGAACCGCAGATGTACGGGCGGCCCTCGCTGACCTAGGCGCCGAAACAGTCCCCTTTGAATCGAAGCATTTCGGCCATACTTACCCGCCCGGAAACAAGATCGAGATGCTGCAGGCATTGCCCAAAGGCGAGCCGTTTGTGTTTTTTGACAGCGATACCCTAATCACGGGTGAACTCAACGACGTGCCCTTCGACTTTGACTATCCCAGCGCATCGATGCGGCGCACCGACACATGGCCGCAACTGGAACTCTACGGGCCCGGCTACACTGACATCTGGAAGTCGCTCTATGATGCGTTTGATCTAGACTTTGAAAGCAGTCTCGACCTGAACGAGCCTGACGAGTACTGGAAACGCTATCTCTACTTCAACGCAGGCTACTTTTTCGGATCATGTCCGCATGCATTCGGGGAAAAATTCCTCGCATACGCTTTGCACATTCGTGACACTCCACCGCCAGAGCTTGTGTGCCAGTCATTGGATCCGTGGCTTGACCAAGTGGCCCTGCCCCTTGTGATCCACGCCTTGGGTGGTGGACGCAATAGCGCTGTACATGCACATCTCGACGGGCCGGTGAGCTGTCATTACCGTCTGCTCCCAATGCTTTATGCCCGGGAAAACCAAACGGTCATAGACACACTCCAGGAGGTATGCAGCCCCAACAAGATCAAAAAAGTGCTTAAAGGGTACGATCCGATCAAGCGCATGGTCTTTCAGGGGCGTGGCGAAAAAGTGCGCGCGTTGTTTGATCAAAATGATCTACCCCGCAAGGAACAAGCGATCCGGAATCGGATCAAATCCAACGGTTTCTGGATGCGCTAGTTCCTGACGCTACGTTACTTTGAAGCTGCACTAAAAAAGGGGTGGTACGTCCGTAAATAGGGCGTAACGGCATAGCCATTGACCATCTGGTCAAATTTTCAACAAAAGGAGCAGGTACATGTCTGATGCCACTTGCGGATTTTTGAGCACCCTGAGTCAAAACTTCATGCGGGGCCGGCTTGACGCGGTCGTCGAACACTTTGTTTTTCCAATTCCGCTTTATGCCGGGGACTCGCTGCAAGTCTTTGGCGCACCGTGCACGTTCAAAGAGGTCCTGACGATGTATCGCGACGCCACGCTGCACGCCGGTATCACCCAACTCGTGCCGCGCATTCTGGCCAACGGTCTCCCCGTCAACGGCTACAGCAACGTTTGGGTGGAATGGGATCACCACGACGCTGACGGGACGTGCCTAAAAACAAGCCAGGTGCACTACGTGTTCTTTCATGCGGCTGCCGCGCAGCTTCCGAAGATCGAAATGATTGAATACACCGAACTGGCTTTCCCCGAAGTTCCAGCGAGCTTTTCTATGGCCAAGATCGCCTGATCCCGATCATTGGCGTCTGTGCAAGATGCGCAGCCTAACCATCCACCCGTGATCGCGCAGGTGCTAAAAAGTCCGGATCGCCTTGCCCGCGGGCCCTCCTTTGCCTATCGATAGCGCAACCACAGCGCCTTAAGGCAAAGGAACCTCAAAAATGACCAACGGCCCAAAATACGGTTTTGACACCCTTCAAATTCACGCAGGCGCTCGGCCTGACCCAGCCACGGGTGCACGCCAGACACCGATCTATCAAACCACAGCGTACGTGTTTCGTGACGCAGAACACGCCGCAGCTCTCTTTAACCTGCAAGAGGTCGGCTACATCTATTCCCGCCTGACCAACCCGACGGTCGCTGTGCTGCAGGAACGGATCGCCACTCTAGAAGGAGGCGTCGGCGGAGTATGTTGTTCATCAGGACACGCGGCGCAAATCATGGCGTTGTATCCGCTGATGTCACCCGGCAAGAACGTGGTCGTCTCAACTCGTCTCTACGGTGGCACCGTCACCCAGTTCAGCCACACCATCAAACGGTTCGGGTGGGAGGCCACGTTTGTCGACTTTGACGATCTGGACGCGGTGAAGGCCGCCATCGATGACAACACCCGCGCCGTGTTCTGCGAAGCGATTGCCAACCCGGGCGGATACATTACAGATCTGGATGCGATTGCCAAAATTGCCGACGGTGCAGAAATTCCACTGATCGTAGACAATACAACAGCCACACCCTACCTGTGCCGCCCCATCGAACACGGAGCGACGCTGGTAGTTCATTCCACAACCAAATACCTGACGGGCAACGGCACAGTCACCGGAGGCTGCGTCGTAGATTCCGGCAAGTTTGACTGGTCAGCCAACGATAAATTCCCAGCTCTGTCACAACCCGAACAGGCCTACCATGGGCTCAAATTCCACGAAACGTTCGGCCCCCTTGCCTTCACCTTCCACGGGATCGCAATTGGTTTGCGGGATCTGGGCATGACAATGAACCCGCAGGCCGCACACTACACGCTGATGGGGACAGAAACCTTGTCACTACGTATGGATCGACATGTCGAAAACGCAGTCAAGATCGCCAACTGGCTCGAAAAGGACCCACGCGTTGAATACGTGACCTATGCAGGTCTGAAATCCTCGCCCTACTACAAACGAGTGGCCAAGATCTGTCCACGCGGTGCAGGTGGGCTGTTCACCTTTGCGGTAAAGGGGGGCTACGACGCGTGTATCAAACTGGTCAACGCGCTTGAGATTTTCAGCCACGTGGCGAACTTGGGCGATGCCCGCTCGCTCATTATCCACTCGGCCTCCACCACCCACCGCCAGCTGACCGCAGACCAGCAGCGTGCCGCCGGGGCTGCGCCTGAAGTGGTCCGCGTATCCATCGGAACAGAGGATGTGGATGATCTGATCGCCGATCTGGATCAGGCGCTGGCCAAGGCATCAAGCTAGGGCCAGTCCCCACGCCGCTTTTACTTTGCATGGGCAAAGTCCTGCTTTATCCTACCTTGCACAGATAGGTGCGTTCCACCGACGTGCCGAACTTGCTAAAGGCCTAGTATGAAGCCGAACTTTGCCCTGTCCTTGTCCTTTGACGGGATCCGCCTGCTGCAACGCGCTGCGGGCGGGTGGTACCTGTTGGGCGAGGTGTCGGTCTCGAATCCTGACCTTGCGGGGTCACTGGCAACACTGCGCATCGCAGGCGAGGCGACAGACAGCGGCCCGCTTTATACCAAGCTGATCATACCGGACGAACAAGTCCGCTATCTCAGCATCCAGACACCGGGACAGGATGATGCCGCGCGCAAAGACGCTTCGCACTCGGCTCTTGATGGCGCCACCCCCTATTTGGTCGATGCCCTCGCTTTCGACATTTCGCCGGATGGAGACACGACCCATATCGCCGCCGTGGCCCGCGAAACGCTGCAAGAGGCCGAAGACTTTGCCCGTCAACATGGCTTCGCCCCCGTTAGTTTCGCTGCTGCTGGGACGGGCGCAGATTTCCTTGGCGAGCCGTTCTTTGGACCGACTGCCCACGCCAAGACCGCACTCCCTCCCGGCACCGAAGTCGAACCCGATGGCGTCCGCGTTGTCATCGTGGAGAAACCGGCGGAACCAGATGAGCCTGTCACTGTCCCGGTCGTCGAGGAACCAGCCAATGAAACGGCGCAGCCTGACCAGATGGAGGAAGAGGCAGAAAGCCTCGAAGCCACGGCAGATGCACCGGAACTAGAAGCAGATGCAGAAGCACCCGAGCAAATCGAAGAGACGCCGACAAGCATCGCCGACGCGAAAATTCCAAAGGCTGAGCAAGGAGACGTCTTTGTCACCGGAACGCAAGTCATTGATGCAGACGCCATTGCCGAAGACATTGACATAACACAAGACGCGCCGCTCGAAACTGAACAGACCACTCCACCGCTGCTGGGTTTTGCCACGAGGCGCCGACAGGATCCGTCTTCTAATGCGCCTCCACTGCGTCTGGGTGGCGTGTCGCGCGCCACAGAAACGCCTTCCAAATCGACGCCATCCCCTTCGCTCAAGTCAGAAACACCTGATCCTGGCGAGGTGAACCTGACGGCGCCACCAAAATCTGCCGCAGACAGCCTGCGCCCAACTGAACCACCGCTTGTGGCAGCAATCGAAAAGAACCCTGCCCCTCTTGTCGCGCCGGTCAAGGAGCGACCCAACGGGTTCCTGTCGCGGCGCAAAGCGCCGGTTGCACTCGACGCAGACGCACACCGCGCCACGGCCCGTGTTCCGATTCCTGCCCAAAATTTGGAGCAAGACCCAGAAGCGATCGAAACAGAACGTATGACGGTGTTTGGCGCACGCAGTGACGGCACAGTGCGCGGCAAACCGCGGTTTCTGGGGCTTATCCTGACGGCCCTCCTGATTGTTTTTCTTGCAGGTGTTGCGGCATGGGCCTCAGTCTTTCTTGATGATGGACTGGCGCGCCTGTTTCCGCCGCGCGAACGTACGCTGGCGTCTACATTGCCCGATGACACCAGTGCCGCACTGGCAGAAGATGTCGGCGCCACCACTGATCTTGAACCCGATCCAGAGGCCGAAGCTGACGGCGTCGTCGTCGCAGCCCTCAATGACAGCCTTAGCGAAGATGGGTTGAGCTCCGAAGACGCCGCCGTTCTGGACGCCTTGCGCGACCCACTACCAGAACCGGTGGCACCAGAAGAACTTGACGCAGCCGCCCTTGAGGCACGCTATGCCGTGACCGGCATCTGGCCTAAGGCGCCGGATGTTCCGAGCCCCGTGGGTCTTGTGAACCTCGAAGACCTCTATGTCACCGGGATCGACCCGGTCAGCCCCGCACTTGACGCCGTGGCCCTACCGCGCTCGGCATCCTTTTATACCGACAGGCGACCCGCGCTGATCACTTCACCCGCTGCACCGGGCACGAACTTTGCCCGCGACGCCCAAGGACGCATTGTCCCAACAGTCGAGGGCGCGCTAAGCCCGGATGGGTTCACGGTGTTTCTGGGCCGACCACCCATCGTACCGCCCGTTACACGTGCCCGACTTGAGGTCGACGAAGAGGCGAACCCAAATACGACGACGACTGCGCAAATCCGCCCACGTGCAAGGCCCAACGATCTGATCGAACAGAACGAACGCGCAACTCTTGGAGGGCTTTCGCGGAGCGAACTTGCAGCTTTGCGCCCCCGCCTGCGCCCACAAGCACCCCAGGAAATCGAGCAACAGAACCAGGAAGAAACGGCAGAAGACGCGCCCATCTCCGAACTGGCTACAGCTACCTCACTGCGTCCCGCATCTCGTCCGCGTAATTTTGCGCGCACCGTGGCGCGAGCCACACCAGCGCCAGCACCAGCAACGACGACGACGACGACGACGGCGGCAACAGAATCTGCACCTAAGCCACAGCGTACGGCCTCTGTTGCACCGCGTACCGTTACCCCCAAGATTCCGTCCTCAGCATCCGTGACCCGTGAGGCCACAATGCGCAACGCGATCAACTTGCGCCGTGTAAACCTGATTGGAGTCTATGGTACGCCGTCCAATCGGCGCGCGCTGGTGCGTCTGGCCAACGGGCGCTACCAAAAGGTCGAAGTGGGCGACCGCTTTGACGGTGGGCGCGTATCGGCCATCGGGGATTCAGAACTGCGATACCAAAAAAGTGGTCGCAACGTCGTACTGAAGATGCCGAAAGGCTAACAGAAGACTATACGGTTTCCGTCCCGTTTGCTGATCTTGGAAATTGGCGTCTTACCCAGCCGCCAACTCTCCACTGTCGATTTGTTCTTGCTCGATACTTTCAAAGAGGGCTTTGAAGTTCCCTTCGCCAAATCCATCGTCGCCCTTGCGCTGAATGAACTCGAAAAAGATCGGCCCGATCACGGTTTTTGAGAAGATCTGCAACAGGATCTTGGTCTCACCTCCGTTTACCACGCCTTCGCCATCAATCAGGATGCCGTGTTTGCGCATCCGCTCCAGAGGTTCGTCATGGCCAACGACACGCTTCTTGCTCAAGTCATAGTATGTGTCAGGTGGTCCGGGCATGAACTTCAGCCCATTGTCTGCAATCGCATCCGTACTGTCATAGATGTCGTCCGACCCCACAGCGATGTGCTGAATGCCTTCGCCTTTGTACTTCTTAAGATAGGCAACGATCTGCCCGGTTTCGCCGCGGTCCTCATTGATCGGGATACGGATGCGTCCGCAAGGCGAGGTCAGCGCGCGGCTGAGCAGTCCGGTGAACTTGCCCTCAATGTCAAAGAAACGGATTTCCTTGAAATTGAACAAATCCCCATAAAACCGGAACCATGTGTCCATGTTCCCCTTGTGCACATTGTGCGTCAGGTGATCCAGGTAGAAGAAGCCAACACCGCGCGGTTTGGACTGCTCCAGCCAATCATACTCATCATTGTAAGGTGAGGTGTCATAGTACTGATCTACAAAGTAAATCAAGCTACCGCCGATACCGTAGATGGCAGGTACATCCAGAACCTTGTCCGTGCCTTCATACGGTTTGGCCCCCAGCGACAGCGCTCGTTCGAAAGCGGCCTGCGCATCGACAATCCGCCAGCCCATGGACGGCGCACAGGGCCCATGCTCTTCCACAAACCGCGCGCCAAAGCTGCCCGGTTCGGCGTTCAGGACGTAAGTGATGTCGCCTTGCTGCCACAACTCGATCTGTTTGGAGCGGTGCCGCGCCACCTTTTGGTAACCCATACGCGTGAACAGTGTGCGCAATTCTTCCGGGTCAGGATGGGCAAACTCGACAAATTCGAAGCCGTCTGTGCCCATCGGGTTGGCATCGGTGATTTCAGATTTCGGGGCGTCGTGGGGGAAAGGACCCATGCTGCAACTCCTAGCAAAATTGATTTACCTGCCAGATACAATGGAGCCGATGCGCTTGGCGCGTGATTTCCATGGCATTTACCCCCAATTTCGCGCAAAATGCGCGCCAGAACTATCCTCCATGCAGAAAATGACGCACATGCTTGATTCCATCGATATCCGCCTACTCGACGCCCTGCAGCAAGACGCGCACCTCTCTGCACAGCAGCTCAGTGAAAAACTGAACCTGTCAGCCAGCCAGATCGGACGGCGCCGCCAGCGGCTCGAAGCGGATGGCTACATCGAAGGCTATGTCGCGCGCCTTGATCCGGCGCGGCTTGGTCTCAGCGTTCAGGGCTTTGTTCAGGTGCACCTCAGCATCCACGGCCCTGAACATTCAGCCAGCTTTGCGCGCCTGCTGGACACATCGCCAGAGATTACAAGCGCATGGGCGATGACCGGAGATGCGGACTATCTTCTGCGCGTCTATTGTGCGGACCTGAGTGCGCTGAACGCGTTGATCCACGACGTCTTGCTGCCACATCCTTCTGTCGCACGCGTCCACAGCCAGATCGTCATGGACCAGCTCAAGCGTGACAGCCCCCTGCCGACCTGAGGCAAACTGCGAAGTGATCGCAGCGCTTCAGGACCGCTTATCCGGCATCTCTGCTGGGATTTTCGCTCTTTGTGCGGCTTTGGTGCTGTTGCCGGTTGTGCTTGCGGCCAAAGCCCCACATTCTTGCCTCACCCTCAAAAGGCATCGTCATGGAAAGCTTCCTTTACCAAGCCTCCATCTACCTCGCAGCAGCCGTACTCGCGGTGCCAATTGCTGCGCGCTTGGGTCTGGGGTCAGTGCTGGGATATCTTGCAGCGGGCATTCTGATCGGTCCGGTTCTGGGTCTCGTCGGTGCAGAAACTGAAGACCTTCAGCATTTCGCTGAATTCGGCGTAGTCATGATGCTGTTTATCATCGGGCTGGAACTTGAGCCGCGCACTCTGTGGGACATGAGACACAAACTGCTCGGGCTTGGCGGGGCGCAGGTCGCGCTGTCCACCCTTGCGATGATGGGTGTGGCCATGGCGTACAACCAATCCTGGAGTGTCGCGCTGGCGATCGGGTTGACGCTGGCTCTGTCCTCGACAGCCATCGTACTGCAAACGCTGACTGAAAAAGGGCTGATGAAGACAGGCGGTGGGCGCTCGGTCTTTTCCGTGCTGCTGACACAAGACATCGCGGTGATCCCGATCCTAGCCTTCCTGCCCCTGCTGGCTGTTTCAGTCCCGGTCCAAATCAGTGCCGACGGTTCCATTGACAGGTCGCATGGCGATCACGCCGACGAGCACGGCGGCGGGCATGCTGAGTTTTCTCTCAGCCTTGTGGACGGGCTGCCGGGATGGGGCGTGACACTCGTGACCATTGGCGCCATTGTAGCTGTCGTTCTCGCAGGTGTTTTCCTGACCCGGCCCGTCTTCCGCTTTATCCACGCTGCGCGCCTGCGCGAGATGTACACCGCACTTGCACTGCTGATCGTGGTCTCAATCTCATTCCTTATGATGCTGGTGGGGCTGTCACCTGCGCTAGGGGCTTTCCTCGCCGGAGTGGTGTTGGCGAGTTCCGAATTCCGTCACGAGCTGGAAACCGACCTCGAGCCATTCAAAGGTCTTCTGCTGGGGCTGTTCTTCATCACGGTCGGCGCTGGTATCAATTTCATCTTGCTGTTTGATCGCTGGCCAGCACTGCTTTCGATGGCCATCCTTGTGATTCTGCTCAAGGGACTTGTGCTTTATTGCCTTGCCGTGGCGTTCAGGATCAAAGGCCGGGATCGCTGGCTGTTCACGCTGGGCCTGGCACAAGCGGGCGAATTTGGCTTCGTGCTGGCCGCGTTTTCGGTCGGTCAGGGCGTCATCCCGCGATATGTCGGGGAAACCCTGCTGCTTGTGATCGCTCTGACAATGCTGATCAGCCCGCTCTTGTTTATCCTTTACGAGGTAATCTCGCGGCGTATGGCAGAATCTAAAGGCGACGTCGAAGCCGATGAAATTGATGACGAAGGGCCCGTGATCATCGCAGGAATTGGGCGCTTCGGGCAAATCGTGAACCGCTTACTGCAAGGCACAGGGTTCAAAACGGTCGTGCTGGATCACGACATGGAAACGATTGCGCTGATGCGCCGGTTCGGTTTCAAAGGCTTTCTGGGTGATCCCAGCCGCCCTGACATCCTGCACGCCGCAGGGATCGACACGGCACGTATTCTTGTCGTGGCGCTGGATGATCCAAAGGCGGCGATCAGCCTAGTGACCTATGCGCGTAAAATCCGCCCGGATATCCACATCATTGCCCGCGCCTATGACCGAGTGCATGTCTACAATCTCTATCAGGCCGGCGCAGACGACATCGTCCGCGAGATGTTTGACGCATCTCTGCGGGCCGGACGCTATGCACTCGAAAATCTGGGGCTCAGCGAATACGAAGCCGCCGAGGCAGAAAACCTGTTCTACGCGCATGACCGCGTGGCCGTGCGTCGTTTGGCCGAACTTTACGACCCGAATGTTCCGACCTCAAAAAACGATGAATACGTGGCTCTGGCCCGCGAGCTTGAAAAAGACCTCGAAGTGTCACTTTCAGCACGAGGTGAAGAACCCCGAAGGGCGTGATAAGCGCAATGTCGAGGGTCGGCAGGCGGGCGCCTTTCGGCAAAGCCGAAACAGAACTGCCCGATGACCTCACCCGTCTGCGACACCCGCCTCAGAAAATGTCGCCATGCCCGAATGACACGCCATAGCGCCTTTCAGAATACCGATCGCCAGCGCCGCACCTGACCCTTCGCCAAGGCGCAGGCCAAATGACAAAAGCGGCTCCTTGCCCAAAGCCTCGAGCATGCGCGCATGCGCCCCTTCCGCGCTCTGGTGCCCAGCGACAACGTGATCGAGTGCGCCCGCTACAGTATGCTCCAGACATGCCGCCGCAGCCGTACAGATAAAGCCATCCATAATCACCGGAATAGACAGGGACCGCGCCCGCGCCATCGCCCCAGCCATACCCGCCAGTTCGCGCCCACCAAGACGCATCAGCACGTCCAGACCATCGCCCGCTTCAGCGTGTGTCGCGAGTCCATCAGCCACCACTTGGGTTTTCAAAGTGAGAGCATCGCCTTCAACACCTGTGCCGCGACCGGTCCACATCACCGCGTCACCGCCAAACAGGTGCGCCGCAATCGCAGCCGCTGATGTGGTGTTGCCGATCCCCATCTCGCCGACCACCAATAGGTCCGCCGCAGGATCAACGCCGTCCCAGCCAGCACGCAACGCAGCAACCACTTCAGCCTCGCTCATAGCAGGCCCTGCAGTAAAATCAGCCGTCGGGACCTCAAGGTCCAACGGCACAACGTCCATGCGCGCGCCAAAGGCCTTCGCAAGCTGGTTGATCGCAGCACCACCATGCTCAAAATTGGCAACCATCTGCACAGTCACTTCAGGCGGGAACGCCGATACGCCGCGCGCTGCGACCCCATGATTGCCCGCAAACACAATCACTTGCGGTGCATCGATGGCCGGGCGCGCATCGCCACGCCAGCCGGCATACCAGATCGCAAGATCTTCTAACCGCCCCAGCGCACCGGGTGGTTTGGTCAGTTGCACGTTACGCGCGGCGGCGCCTTCCAAAGCGGCCGCGTTCGGGCCTGGCATCTGTGTCAAAATCGCGCGCAATGCGTCCAGTGTCTCAAAGCTCATATCGCATCTTGTCCTTGCCTGTTTCTCCCATGCTCTTTACCCAATGCGACACGCGCCGCAAGTCAGGACCGGACATGGCAACCGATGAAACCGACACCTCACTGAAACAGCGCCTGTGGGACGTGCCCGCAGCGCTGGTTTTGTTGACGCGTCTGCCCGTGCCACGCCTGCCAGACCACGCCTTTGCAAATGGAGCACAGGCAGTCTGGGCCTACCCCGTGGTCGGCCTCGTACTAGGCCTTGTAGTTGGCACTGTGGCGTGGCTGGCCAGCCTTGTGTCGCTGCCCGCCCTGTTCGGTGCCGGGCTGGCTCTCGCCGCCTTAGTCATGCTGACAGGCGCGATGCACGAAGATGGGCTTGCTGACACTGCAGATGGGCTCTGGGGCGGGCATGAACCGACACGTCGACTCGAGATCATGAAAGACAGCCGGATCGGTGCTTATGGCGTCCTTGCGCTTACCCTTGCAATGGGTCTGCGCTGGTTGGGTTTCGCAGAGGTGACTATGGCCGGATTGATCGCCGCTCTCGTGATCTCGCGCGCAATGATGGCACCGCTCATGTGCGCCCTGCCCCATGCACGGGATAGCGGGCTTTCTCATAGCGTCGGGCGGCCCGGGATGCCGGACGCGCTCGCCGGACTTTTCATCGCCGCCGTTTGCGCAGTTCTGTTATGTGGCGCGCCCGGCCTTCTTGCGCTGATTGTAGCGGGAGGCGTCGCGGCAGGCATCGGCGCAACAGCAAAGGCCAAAATAGGTGGGCAAACAGGCGACATTCTGGGGACGACACAAATCTGCACCGAAATCACTGTCCTGATTTCACTCAGCGCTACGCTTACCTGACACGCCTTAATCTTCCTGCTGATCCTTGGCGCGCATTTCAGAAGCAGGGGCCAAGACCCTCCTGACTACACAACAAAAAACCGCGTCCCCTAAACAGGAACGCGGTTCAAAAGCTCAGATGCTCTTAAATCAGGCGGCAATCCGGCTGGTCAACACGTCGCCCACTTCCTTGGCAGCAGCCAACTCATCGCCACCGGACACAGCCGCCACTTCGCGGGTCAACCGCTCAAGGGCCGCTTCATAAAGCTGGCGTTCAGAATAGCTTTGCTCGCGCTGATCGTCTGTGCGGTGCAGGTCGCGCACCACTTCAGCGATGGCGATGAGATCGCCGGAGTTGATCTTTTGCTCATATTCCTGTGCACGGCGCGACCACATAGCACGTTTGACCTTGGCTTTGCCCTTCAGCGTCTTCATCGCATGAGCGATGACGTCTGGGCTGCTGAGCGCCCGCATCCCGATGTCGGTCGCCTTGTTGGTAGGCACGCGGAGCGTCATCTTGTCCTTCTCGAACGAGATCACAAACAGCTCAAGCGTCAGCCCTGCCACTTCCTGACTTTCGACCGAAATGATCTGGCCCACACCATGTGCTGGGTAAACCACAAATTCATTGGGGCGAAAGTCGAGTTTCTTAGATTTTGTCATTCGGTATCCTCATAAGACGTGCCGGACATGGCCCATTTTCGACAGTCAAATCCGCATCAGCCGGGGCAATCATGCCACGCCTAAGGTGCGGTTCAGGTCGAGATTTCAGGTGAGCCAGCGTCGTTATCGACCGGCCCCTTTGGGTGTCCGTCTGTCAGTTGTAACGAAATCATAACACAAAAAGCGCGGATTCGAAAGCTACCCTTAGGACAAGCGCAACAAGGGTGCGTTTTTTCAGTCTCTTAGACGGTGCAGTTCATGCCGCAGATGCGAAAAGTCGACAGGCCAGGTGATTCGTAAACCCTCAGCCGCCTTCGCCCGGAGCCTCGGAGAACAGCTCCATCTTGCCGGGCTTGCCATCCATATCATCAGCCGTGGGCAGCGGATCTTTCTTGGTGATGATGACCGGCCACATCTCCGAATACTTGCGATTGAACTCCACCCACTTTTCCATGTCCGGTTCTGTGTCCGGGCGGATCGCGTCGGCCGGGCATTCAGGTTCGCACACGCCGCAATCGATGCACTCATCCGGATGGATAACCAGCATGTTCTCGCCTTCGTAAAAGCAATCCACCGGACATACTTCGACGCAGTCGGTGTATTTGCAGGCAATGCAGGAATCGTTGACGATATAGGTCATACAGGGGCTCGTGTGATGCGGTTCAGCGGCTTAGGTAAATGAGCATGACGTATCATTCAAGGTGGCGGGCGCGGGAAAGATCACCCTGTCGCCGCTCGCGCTTGGTCGGACGTCCTTTTCCCTCAAATTTCGGGTTCTCGGGAACAGGTGTTTCGCGAGGGGTAGGTTCTGGGGACATGTCGTTGTACAGCGTTTGGGCCTCGGGCGCCGGACCACGTCGTGTACCGATGGCCAACACCTCGATAATGCGCACATCGCGACCAATGGCGAAAGTCAGAACATCACCTGCCTGAATGGTGGTTGCGCGCTTGGTAACCCGCTCCCCGTTCACGCGCACGTCGCCAGCAGCCACCCGCGCCGCTGACAGCGATCGCGTCTTGAAAAAGCGGGCAAACCACAGCCATTTGTCCAGCCGCAGCTTGTCGCCCGCCGCGTTCAATTACTTGTTGTCCTTCAGACCCATCAGTGCAGCGGCGAAAGGGTTATCCGGATCAATGGCTTTTTCTTTGCGCGGTGGACGCGCGGAAAAGTTCTGACCCTTGTCGCCATCCTTACGCTGGCCTTTGCCTTTGCCCTTTGGCTTGCCGCCCTGCCCGCCCTTGCCCCGCGGCTTACCGCCTTGAGCAGGTCGACCGCGGTTTACCGCAGGCACGCGGCCCCACGTAAACGTGTAAAATACCTCGACCTCTGGCGCATCTTCGGCAGAGGTATCCGCGTTCTGTTCCCCCTCGGGCGCGTCTGAGGCGTCGGGTGCAGGTTCGGACGCTTCCGGTTTTTCTGTGGCTGGCGCCTCCGGCGCGGCCTCAGTCTCGGCACTGGCCGCGTCCTCCTTGACCTCGGCCTCTGCGGTGTCGCCTGTCTCAGCGGCGAGAGGCTTGACCTTCGCCCGCTCACCCTTCTCGGCCTTGTATCCAAGGCCCGTCATCAGGGCTGCAAACTGTTCAAGTGTCATGCCCGTGATCGACAGCATATCAGCCTTGGCCTCAAAACCACCGCGCGAATCCTCAGCGCGCAGCATGTCAGCAAGACGCTCCAGCATATCGATACGGATGGCGCGCTCGCCCGCGTTGCGATAGCCCGCCATCGTGTCCACACCGTCGGCGGCGCCCGTCATGGCTGGTATCGTGACCAGACCGGGGGGCGGAGATTCGGGGAACTCGCCTAATCCCTTGGACAGCGACCACAGCACCAGACGCAACCGCGTCGGCGCAGGTTTCAGCAACAATGGCATAAAGATTGTGAACTGCCCAAAGCGGATGCCATGCTTGCGCAGCGCGCCGCGCGCATCCTGATCCAGCGCCTTGACCTCATCGGCCACAGCGGCACGCGGCAACACGCCCAGCGCTTCAATCAAACGAAAGGCAAAGCCTTTTGCCAAACCGGTCAAAGCCTCGTCGCGCTCCATGTTCAGCAGAGGCTCAAACAGGGCGGCCACCTTGCGGTCGATGAAATGCTGCGCGCGGCGCTGCACCTTCTGGGCAACCTCCGGACCGGCAACATCGTCCACAAACACTTCAACCTGTGGCTTCAAGGCTTCAGACCCCGCGACCAGCTTGCCCACGGCAGAGGAGCCCCACATCAGGCCACCCTGCTCGGTGAAATCAATCTCTGTGTCGGGGGCGTTGTAAAAACGATCCGCGCGCAGATGGAAATGCGGGGCAAGCGCCTGCAAAGCCGCTGACTTGATTGTCTTGGCCTCCGCCGCGCCTGTCCCTTTGTCCTGAGAGAACCGGAACCCGTCCAACTTGCCGACGAACTCGCCTTCGACAGTCACTTCACCATTGTCATTTACTTCGGCCACCATGGCCTCCTTCTGGCCTAGCCGGCGCAACAATACACTGGTGCGCCGGTCTACAAATCTTTGTGTCAGCTTTTCATGAAGAGCATCTGACAAGCGGTCTTCTACATGGCGCGTCTCGCTGCGCCAATGGTCTATATCGTCCACCCACCCTTTGCGCTGCGCCACATAGGTCCATGTGCGGATAAATGCCAACCGTTTGCTGATGGCATCGATATCGCCATCCGTGCGGTCAATGCGTTTGATCTGGCGCGCCATCCAATCGTTGGGGATGGACCCGCGTTCATGCAGATACCGAAAGATAACATCGAGAAGGCTGGAGTGTTCCTGATGGCTGATGCCGCGGAAATCCGGCACCCGGCACACATCCCACAGCAACTTGACTGACGGCCCGTTGGTGCAGCGCGCCACCACCTCGGCGCTTTCGCCCAGCGATTTCAGCGCCATGACATCATCAGCTTCGCGCGCCCGCACGAGAACCTCGTGATCAGGCGGGGCCTCCAATGACCGGACAAGCGCGTCAATCGTGCCAAATTGTAGCGCATGATTGCGCCATTGTAGCTTGGACACAGGAACAAAGCGGTGGTCCATGATCGCCTGTGCCGTTCCCTCATCCAAGGGGCGCACGTCTCCGGTAACCCCGAAGGTCCCGTCCTTCTGGCCGCGTCCAGCGCGCCCCGCAATCTGGGCCAACTCATTGGGCGCAAGGGGGCGCATGCGCCGCCCGTCGAACTTGGTCAGCGATGAAAACGCCACATGGTCGATGTCGAGGTTAAGGCCCATCCCGATCGCGTCCGTCGCGACCAGAAAGTCAACTTCACCGTTCTGATACATATCCACTTGGGCATTGCGGGTGCGCGGGCTTAGTGCGCCCATGACGACGGCCGCCCCGCCCCGCTGGCGCTTGATCAGCTCGGCAATGGCATAGACGTTATCAACCGAAAACCCGACGATGGCCGAGCGGGGGCGCATCCGCGACACCTTTTTCTGCCCCGAATAAACCAGTTGGGACATCCGCTCGCGGCGTATGTATTGCACGCCCGGCACCAAGGCCCCGATCGGACCACGCATGGTATCAGCCCCAAGAAACAGTGTTTCATGCAGACCACGTGCGCGCAGCAAGCGGTCAGTAAACACGTGGCCGCGTTCAGGGTCGGAGCACAGCTGGATCTCGTCAATCGCAAGGAAATCAACCCCCATGCCCTCGGGCATCGCCTCGACGGTACAGACCCAGTACTGGGTGCGGGGGGGCACAATGCGCTCTTCACCGGTGACAAGAGCGACGACCGACGGGCCGCGCAACGCAACAATTCGGTCATACACCTCGCGCGCGAGCAGACGCAAAGGCAGGCCAATCACCCCTGTGCGGTGGCCCAGCATCCTTTCGATGGCGTAAGTGGTTTTACCTGTATTGGTGGGGCCTAAAACGGCCACCACCCGCGCGTCGCCCGACATGGGCCGTCCCCCGTTTCACCCGGTGCTTTGAATCAAAGCTCGCGGCCTATGCCTCTGGATTTAAGCTGCTCACGCGCCGTGTTGGCGTTTTCGTGGTTCGGATGCAAGTCGAGAACCTGATCAAAGGCGTCCCGCGCGCGTTCATAGTCGCCAAACTCTTGCAACATAACTCCAAGACCAAAAATGGCGTTGTAGTTGTCGGGGTTCAGGATCAATGCGCGCTGCAAATCATCAAGTGCAGGGCCATAAAGATCCTTCATGTAAAATGCGGTCGCGCGGGCGTGCCAGCCTTCAGCAAACTCGGGGGCATGATCAGTCACGGCGGTAAAGTGTTCGATCGCGGTATCGATCTGCTCTTCCTCCAGCGCTTCACGACCCCGGCGCAGCAGCATATCCAGCGACGTTGAGCCTGACCTGGCCCACTCCCGCTCGATCTCACGGCTCAGGCGCGTGGCCTCTGCCGGTTCGGCCTCACGCAGCGCGCCCATCATCTCGGCCAATTTAGGCTGCGATCCGGTTGGATCGACGGATGATTGTGCATGCCCAGGTAAGGAATTCCCCACTGTCAGTAAAAGTGCCGTGACGACAGGGTAGAGTTTACTCAGATGTGTGCCCATAACAGTGAATGTAACAGGCCGCTCAGCAAATTCCAGAGACGTATCCGCGGCCCAAGCCAAAAAGGGCATCAAAGATGAGTGAAACCGTGAACGAAGCCGTTGCCGTGCTGAATGAAAAACTCAGCGGCGCCGATTTTTCAGGCACTGCCAAATTTGACATCGAAGGCGAAGGCGCTGTGATGATGGACAGTTCGGGCGCGCGCGCCGCAGACGAGGCCGCGGACGTGACCCTTTCGGCCGATGCCGAGACCTTCAAAGCCATCTTGTCGGGTGAGACCAACCCGACATCCGCCTTCATGACCGGCAAGCTCAAGGTTGACGGCGACATGGGTATGGCAATGTCACTGGCCTCCGTTCTGGCCTGATGACCCTCGACGCGGCCCCTCTCTTTACAGATGTGTGCCCCGCACCACTGGACGGGGCCGCATATTGGGCACATGCCAGTGATGGCGTGCGTATCCGGCTGGGCGTCTATCGCCCGGACGACGCAAAGGGGACAGTTCTGCTGTTTCCCGGGCGCACGGAATACGTCGAAAAATATGCGCCTGCAGCCGGAGATCTAGCCAAGCGCGGATTTGCCTCCATCATTGTCGACTGGCGCGGTCAAGGCCTCGCGGACCGGCTGCTTGATGATAACCGCATCGGTCACGTTGGCCTCTTTGCTGACTATCAGCTGGACGTGCAGGCGATGGTCAAAGCGGCCGAGACACTTGGTTTGCCGAAACCCTTCTACCTGCTTGGGCACTCCATGGGTGCCTGCATCGGACTGCGCTCACTCTACGAAGGGGTCGACGTGGCAGCCGCCGCCTTTACAGGCCCCATGTGGGGCATCCGGATTGCCGCTGCCCTGCGCCCTGTGGCATGGGCTCTGGGCACAGTCATGCCAGTGATCGGCCATGGGCACCGCCTGCCCCCAGGACGCGTGTTGGAATCTTACGTTCTGACAGCCCCTCACGAAGACAACCTGCTGACGAGCAACCTCGAAATGTACGACATGATGCGCAAGCAACTGCTGGCACATCCCGAACTTGAACTGGGTGGTCCGAGTTTCCTGTGGCTGCGCGAGGCATTAGCCGAAACACTGGCTTTGTCACGTATGCCTCCACCCAATGTGCCCGCGGACGCGTTTGTTGGAACAAACGAGCGGATCGTGCATGTCGGACGGATAGAGGCCCGCATGCGAGACTGGCCCAACAGCGGCCTGCACGTGATTGAAAATGGTGAACACGAGGTACTGATGGAGGGTCCAGCCGAACGCCAAACCATCTTTGACACCATCGCAGACCGCTTCTACACCGCAGCCTGAGGCTGGCGCGAAGACATTTCCCTGCTACGTTCGCCTTCATGGCGACGCTCACCTTTACCCCTTCGGGCATCTACTGCCCGGCTGGCGATTTTTACATCGACCCATGGCGGCCCGTGGCCCGCGCGCTGATCACGCACGGGCACGCGGATCATGCGCGCTCTGGGATGGGGGCATACCTTGCCACAGACATCGCCGCGCCTGTCATGCGGCACCGGCTCGGCGAAATTCCCCTCGAAACCATCTCTTATGGGGAAACACGGCAAATTGGCGGCGCAACGGTCTCGTTTCACCCGGCAGGGCACGTGCCCGGCTCTGCCCAAATCAGGGTCGAAGTTGGAGGCGAGGTCTGGGTGGCCTCGGGCGACTACAAAGTGGTCGACGATGGCCTCTCTACCCCGTTCGAGCCAAAGCAATGCCACCACTTCATCACCGAAAGCACATTCGGCTTGCCCGTCTTCCGCTGGCAGGATCAGCGCAACATCGCGGCAGACATAAACGACTGGTGGTCCTCTTGCGCAACAGCGGGCAAAACCGCCTTCTTAGGCTGTTACGCACTGGGCAAGGCCCAGCGGTTGATGACGCTGCTGAATCCGGACATTGGGCCGATCCTGACCCATACGGCCATTGAAAACACCAATGCCGTGATGCGCGCGCAAGGGATCACCCTGCCCCACACGACCCAAGCCGGACCTGACATTGTGCCCAAAGATCACCCTGGCGCGATCGTTCTTGCACCGCCCTCCGCGCTCGATTCCGCATGGGCGCGCAAGTTTGGCCAGCGCGAAACCGGATTAGCCAGCGGCTGGATGGCCCTGCGCGGGATACGGCGCAGACGGTCTGGCGATCGGGGTTTTGTAATCTCAGATCATGCCGACTGGACCGGACTGCTTGACGCCATCAAACAAACCGGCGCCGAAAACATCTATGTCACGCACGGCTACACAGACATCTTCGCACGCTACCTCACCGAGGTCGGCTTCAACGCCCAGGTCGTCCCAACCGAGTTCGGCGGCGACGAAGCCGAAGACGCCGCATGAAGTCCTTCGCCGCCCTGTTCAACGCCATCGACCAATCGACCAAGACGACGGTCAAGGTCGCCGCTCTTGCGGACTATTTCGCAACCGCCCCCGAAAGCGACCGGATCTGGACCATCGCCATCTTTTCAGGACGTCGCCCAAAGCGCGCGGTGACCACAACAAAACTGCGCGAATGGGCGGCTGAATTCGCCAGTATCCCGCTTTGGCTGTTCGAAGAATCCTATCCCATCGTAGGCGATCTGGCAGAAACCATCGCACTGGTTCTGCCGCAACCCAACTCAGATTCTGATCATGGGTTATCACACTGGATCAAAAAGTTACGCGACCTTTCAAAAGTAGAAGAGGACGCACGCAAGGTGCAAGTCCTCGCCGCATGGGATAGCCTCGACACCACCCAACGTTTCCTCTTCAACAAATTGCTGACAGGAGGCTTTCGCATTGGGATCAGCCAAAAACTGATGACCCGAGCACTGGCCCGCGCGACGGGGCGGGACGAGGCGGAAATGGCCCACCGCCTGATGGGCGATTGGGACCCGGCCACAACCACATGGGACACCCTGATCGCAAGCGATGACCCAACGGCCAATGCCTCGCGCCCTTATCCGTTTTACCTGGCCTATGGCCTTGATGATGAGGTCGAAAATATAGGTAATCCAACGGATTGGCAGGCAGAGTGGAAGTGGGACGGCATCCGCGGCCAACTGATCATTCGCGACAAGTCACACTTTGTCTGGTCCCGCGGTGAAGAGTTGATGACCGACCGCTTCCCAGAATTTGCCCGCACTCCAGATTTTGTCCCCGACGGCACGGTGCTGGACGGCGAGGTGTTGGTCTGGGGCGACGAAGGCCCGCAATCCTTTAACGTTTTGCAAAAGCGGATCGGGCGCAAGACGGTGCCGAAAAAGCTTTTGGCCGAGACACCCGTCATTCTTTACGCCTATGATCTGCTGGAATGGAACGGCATCGACATCCGCCACCTGCCACTTTCAGAACGGCGCACAACCCTCAGAAATTTGTGCAAAACCCTCCCCAGTGAGGCCCCAATCAAACTCTCCCCGGACGTCGATTTCAAGACATGGGATGCGCTTGCGGACATCCGCAGCACAGCGCGCACAGCCAGCGCCGAAGGGCTCATGCTCAAACGCCTCGACAGCCCCTATTTGACAGGGCGCAAGAAGGGAGACTGGTGGAAATGGAAACTCGATCCGCTGACCATCGACGCCGTCATGATCTACGCCCAGTCCGGGCATGGACGGCGCGCCAACCTCTTCACTGATTTTACCTTCGCAGTCTGGAACGGCAACGAACTGGTCCCCTTCACCAAAGCCTATTCCGGCCTGACAGACGAAGAATTTCGCAAGATCACCGCTTGGGTCAAAAAGAACACGCGGGAACGGTTTGGGCCGGTACGCAGTGTCACGCCCGAACACGTGTTCGAGATCGCGTTCGAGGGCATTCAAGCCTCGCCCCGCCACAAATCCGGCGTCGCACTGCGCTTTCCGCGCATGTTGCGCTGGCGTCATGATAAACCAATCAACGAGGCCAACAGCCTCGAGGACCTGAACGAGATGCTTGCGATCTATGGATAACTCAAACCCGCCTTTCCCGCCGACCCCGCCCACGACACAGTTTCCCAACGGAGCGTGGGACGCCCACGTCCACCTGCTCGGCGGCCCCGAACACCCCCTGTCTCCCACCCGCATCCAGAATCCAGCACCGGGGCTCGATTTCGACGATTGGGTGGCAATGTACCGCGCGCACCTGTCCGCCTTGGGATGCAGCAAGGGGTTGATCGTACACACGATCCTCTATGGCGCCGACAACACTGTAACCCGGGCCGCGATCAAGGCAATGGGGGACGGGTTCAAAGGCGTGGGCCTGCTGCCCGACGGGGCAAGCGCTCAGGACATCCAAGACTTCGCGCGGGCAAATATTGTCGCTGTGCGCCTGAACTACGTCCACGGCGGCGTGCTGACATGGGACGGGGCACTGGCCATGGCCCCTGCGCTGGCGGATCAGGGGATGCACATCCAGATGTTGCTGCACGCCGACAAACACATCGAACAGATCGCCGCCGATGTCCGCGCCCTGCCCGTGCCACTGGTGATCGACCACTGCGGCTGGCCCACAGACCTCAACCCCAACACCCCGGCCATCGACACCCTGTGCGCCCTGCTGGCCGAGGGACAGATCTACGTCAAACTCTCCGCCCCCTACCGGCTCACCAACGACTGGGAGGCCGCCACCCCCCTCATCCGGCGCCTGATCGACACAAACCCCGATCACTGCCTCTGGGGTTCGGACTGGCCCTATCTGATGCTCGCCGAAGCGCCCATGCCCCATGCAAGCGCGCTGGCCAACAGTTTTAGTGCGATCACAAGCGCCCAAGAACGGCAAAAAATCCTGTGCACAAATCCTGACCGGCTCTTCCTTCCTTAACCTTCTTCTGCTGAAAAACACGGGCCGACGGCCACCATCGACCGTCTTGGGTCCGCGTGACATTGGCGACCGGGCTGGCCTTCCAGTCAGTTGCCACAAACACTTGCCCTCCCCCTACGACCGCCATACCTATGGCCCGTCACATCAATGAGGTTCTCCATGTTCCAGCTGCCCTTCCCCGTCCGCGACATCAACGCATCAAGCGGGGACGACTCTCTCGGCAACTTACCCGAATGGAACCTCGACGACCTCTACACCGGACAGGACGCGCCCGAACTGAAACGCGACCTCGACTGGCTCGAAAATGCCTGCACAAGCTTTGCTGATGATTACGAGGGCAAGCTCGACACGCTTGATGCCCCCGGCCTGCTGGCCTGTATCCAGCGGCAGGAACGGATCAATCAGATCGCCGGGCGGATCATGTCCTTTGCGGGCCTGCGCTACTACCAGCTCACCACAGATGCGGAGCGGGCAAAATTCATGTCCGACGTGCAGGAAAAGGTGACGAACTTCACCACACCGCTGGTCTTCTTCACACTCGAACTCAACCGGCTCGAAGACGACCACCTGACTGGGCTTCTGGCCCAAAACGCAGACCTCGCGCGCTACAAGCCAATCTTTGATCGCATCCGCGCCATGAAACCCCACCAGCTCTCCGACGAGATGGAGAAATTCTTACACGACCTCGGTGTGGTCGGGGATGCATGGGAACGGCTCTTTGACGAAACCATCGCCGGGCTCACCTTCGACATCGACGGCGAGGCGCTCAATATCGAAGGCACGCTGAACTTCCTCACCGACCCTGATCGCAAGAAACGCGAAACCGCAGCGCGGGAATTGGCCGAGGTGTTCTCAGGCAATATCAAAACCTTCGCCCGCGTGCACAATACGCAGGCTAAGGAAAAGGAAATCATGGACCGCTGGCGTGGCATGCCAACCGCTCAGACAGGTCGCCACCTTTCCAATCAGGTCGAACCCGAAGTGGTCGAGGCCCTGCGCAACGCTGTGGTCGCCGCCTACCCCAAACTCAGCCACCGCTATTACGAGCTCAAGCGCAAATGGCTTGGCCTCGAAACCATGCAGGTCTGGGACCGTAACGCACCGCTGCCAATGGAAGACACCCGGACCGTGGGCTGGGATGAGGCGGAAAAGACGGTGATGGACGCCTATAATGCGTTTGATCCGCGCATGGGTGCAATCGCAGAACCCTTCTTTAACAAAGGCTGGATCGACGCAGGTGTAAAGCCCGGCAAGGCCCCCGGAGCTTTTGCCCACCCAACGGTGACGGATGTGCACCCTTACGTCATGCTCAACTACCTCGGCAAACCGCGCGACGTTATGACACTCGCCCATGAACTCGGCCACGGCGTGCATCAAGTTCTGGCGGCCGAACAGGGCGAGATGCTCTCCTCCACCCCTCTGACACTGGCCGAAACGGCGTCTGTCTTTGGCGAAATGCTCACCTTCCGCAAGATGCTCGATGGGGCCAAGGACGATGCTCAGCGTAAGGTCATGCTGGCGGGCAAAGTCGAGGACATGATCAACACCGTTGTGCGCCAAATCGCGTTCTACGACTTTGAATGCAAACTGCATGAGGCCCGTCGCGCGGGTGAATTGACGCCAGACGACATCAACGCGCTGTGGATGTCAGTGCAGGCGGAAAGCCTCGGGCCTGCCTTCGAATTCATGGACGGCTACGAAACCTTTTGGGCCTACATCCCCCACTTTGTCCACTCGCCCTTCTACGTCTACGCCTACGCTTTTGGCGACGGGCTCGTGAACGCGCTCTATTCAGTTTACGCCGAAGGAGCTGAGGACTTCGAAGAGAAGTACTTCGAAATGCTCAAGGCAGGTGGATCCAAACATCACAAGGAATTGCTGGCTCCCTTCGGTCTGGACGCCTCGGACCCCAAATTCTGGGACAAGGGACTTGCGATGATCTCAGGCTTTATTGATGAGCTGGAGGCGATGGAGGGGTAAGGCACCTCTCCGTCGCCATTCCGCGGATTGGGCACTACGCCCATAAGGATCAGCAAGATACCAAACCAAAAAAGGTGGTGAATTGTTCCTGTGCCACGGCAGGAATGCGTGTAGTTCGACGCGGATGTAACCGGAATCGGCTACAAACCTAATTTAACTAGCAACAATCAAAGCATATCGGCCAGTTAGTTTCCCGCAAAGAGGGTAATTCAATCACCCATTGCAGTTGCATCTGTGATGCCAAAATAAACGAATTTAATCAATTTCACGCCGAGCAAGCCCCCGACTAAAATAACTTACGGACTATTAACTAAACCGTGTGAGTATGTTGGCCAGACATCACCCAGTCAGGTCAGCTGTATGGATGTTAGCGAGTTTGGACCGTGCGATTGTTCTCCGCACGGTCTTTTTAGCCCCGACGCTACAGTCTGGGCGCAGTGATGGAAGAACTAAATGAAAAGTGCTCAAAGACTTGGCTTTGCCGAAAACCACCAATCCTCAGAAACTCACTTCATTGAAGAGCTTTCAGAGAAGATGTTAGAAGAGCGGAGCGAGCGAAGAAAAAAGATCGTATATGGGTGTTTGATTGCCATCTGTATTCTGTTGATGTCACGGCTTGTGATCGGTTGATAATAATCAACCTTCTCATCATTTTTGGCCCGATCTGAATCTGTTTGTTACGCAGCCAACAGTGCCTTGCATTCGAATGATTTGAGAATCCGACGCGCGGCTTGACCGTAGCTGGCAGGACAGCTGCGAAGATCCGGGAACAGTTCAAAAATTTCTTCCTGCGCATTTTCGCCAAATCGGTATAGGCCCTCGCGACCCGGGAAAAGACTTTCGCTTTCACATCCCTCCGCCAAGATAAGGCTATGTTCCTCAAGCATAATATGGAAGTATTCGACCTGTGTAACTTGAGCCTGAACTATCGTGTTGTCATTCAACAAAGTTTTTGCTGCGCATAAAACTTCTCGCTCACCAAACAAAAGCTGCGCTTCGGGTCCACGCCACAAGACGCGGTGCAGGGGTGAGACTGTTAGTGGACGCGAAGGCACGCCCGGTCCCAGTGCGTCCGGGTGGATTGTAATCGGTGCTAGAGCCCCTTGAAGCGTGGTTTCCCCGTTCCCGGTTCGCTTCGATCCGATCCACGTAATTCTTGTTGGGCCGTTATCGGTTGTCAGAACTTCATCTCCCGCGCGCAGATCTTCAATCGGGCGCGGTCCGGCCGGGGTATCGATCAAAGTTCCTCGAACGAAACAGGGGGGCTCGTCGACACCAAAAACTGTGATCGTAACGGTCGAGTTGCCATTTGCGGACGTGACTGAGTACTCAAAGATCAAGCTCTCACCTGAATTCAGCGCTTGAATACCGGGATCGTCATTGTCGACGAAAAAGTCCCAGTTTCCGTCCTCGTCCATCGAAAAACCGCTGCCAAAGCCCAGGCTCGTGTCGTTGGAAACGACGGTCCACTCCCCTGTGTCATCCCCGAGAAAGTAGTTGATATCACCACTTGTCGTTAGAAGACCGCCGACGACATCAGTGTCTTCCGTGACAGAACCCGTATCTGGGATTGGAACGCCCATTTGCCTACGCTCTATCTAGCCCAGGTGGGTCAATGAAAGAGGATCGAAAGGCCCGGTTTGTTCGGCCCCCACTTTTGACCTCAACGAGCTTTCTGATTTTCCTGTCCGTGCCGATCCGGGCAAAAGAAAACGCCTCGCTTGGTGGGTTTCGCACCAGATTTCGTGCGATGTCTTTGCCGTGCCCGAATGGTGCAATAATGTCCAAAAACCATAGATGCTCCCCGGAATTCCACTCCTTGGCCCTCGGGGGGCGGTGGTCGGTAAACATTCTGGATGAAACGCGCTGCGACAGGCGGGCCCAGATGAGTGCGGCACACGGCTGGTTGTTCGACGTGCGAAAAATGCGGACAGATTTATGTTCTATGGCTGGCAGGAATAATCGGTTTAGAAGCTCTGCCGAATAGGATTTGTGAAGCGGACAATGCGCCGCCAATAGCGACAACGCACCATAAGTCGCCATGCTCTCAGGCAATGGCGTGTCGGGGAAATCTCCCTTTTTATTAACGTCTTGGATGAGCATTGATGCCCTCCGTAGATGTAAACAGGTGATCTATGGCGATGTGACCACGAGTGCGCTCAACGGAAGTCATAGGTGCCATTGGAGGCTTCAATTGGGCAAAGCCGTGTCCATTGTTTGCGATTTGGAAACAGACAATGTGCGCAAGGCGGGGAGATCCAAACATTTTCAAGGAACCGCTTGCTCCCTTCGGGCTCGACGCGTCGGACCCTAAATTCTGGGACAAAGGGTTGTCGAATATCTCCGGCTTCATTGACGAACTGGAGGCGATGGGAGACTAAGCGGCGTTCAGCGCCTTGCATTCGAACGATTTAAGAATGCGGCGCCCGGCTTGTACGTAGCTCGCAGGACAGCAGTAAAAATCGGGGGATAGTTCAAAAATCCCTTCCTGCGCATGTTCTCCAAATCGATACAGACCCTCGCGCGCCGCGAATGTGCTTTCGCTGTGCTCTCCATGTTCGTTCTCGTCGCACATCTCCTTTGGCAAAATCAGTTGACCTAGGGTCAGGCATTTGCTGACACTAGCCGTTACATTGCCGATGGAGTTCCAAAACCATGGATTTGAAAAAGCTGTTGAAGGGCGAGTCGCCAAAAGACAGTCTCAAAGCGTTGCCGAAAAAACTGAAAGAGGGCGCGCCGATGCATTTCGCTTATATCGAGGCAAAGGCATCAGACTTGCCCGTTCTGATTTACAGCAAGATGAACTTGAATGTTAAAGATGCGACGATGGGCGTGATCGAAAGAAAAGGCGACGTGATCATTCTTGACCCCACCAAGGGGCGACTTACCCAATCTGACCTGAAATCGCTTAATGCTGGTTTAAAAAAGGCGAGTGTTAACAGTGTGACGTTTTCTTTGCCCGATCCGATCTACAACACGACGGATGCCGTGTCCGACAGCAACTACCAGACTACGGACATCCCAGCCGACGACAATTACCAGACAACCGACATACCAGCCGACAACAACTACCAAACAACCGAAATACCAGCCGACAACAACTACCAGACAACGGACATTCCGGCGGATGAAAACCCCTACGGCACAGCGATACCGGCAGAAAACGATGACGACGCAGCTGCGCGAAATGAAGCAACTGCCAAGGCTAAGCAAATCGCAATAGCCTGGCAGGGTTTGGTGGCCTATGAACTTTCAGAATTGAAACTGAACAAGGCAGAGACCGCTTTTGTAACGCGTATGGAGCAAAGCCTGTCTTCAGACCCGCCAAATATTGACCAGGCGACAAAAATTCTTCGCTACTTCAATGCACGCGTTAAAGATGACAAACCAAGGCAACTCAAACAAGCATTCGACAAAACCATTCGACCTCAACTGCCTGTTATGCTGCCAAAAATTGCGCAATTCCGCGGATTTGAAGATGGTAGTTCGCGTTACAAGGACCTCATGGAATTGGAACAAAAATTCGATGAAAGCCTCGCAGCAAGCCCTCCGGATTTGAAATCCGCGAAATCAATCAGCGCCTTTCTGTCGTCCAACTTCCAAACAGTTAAGAAAACAGACGACTAGGTTTTGTCGCGAGGTCGCTTTGCCTCGTTGCCTGTACCTTCAGAAATAGACCGTGTCGCTCAAGACCGGTCTTTTGACCAAAGTATGCGGGTGCATTTGAAACTTAGGATCGCGTTTCCATTGGACGGCACGTTTAGGCACAAACCTTTATTGGATCCGACGGCTTCTCACGTAGCCATAAACCCTCGCATCACGCGCTCGGCACCTTCCGGATCATCGCGGTGCGCCCCATGTCCGCAGCCTTCAAACATCTCAAGGGTCGCGTTTTGGCCCACCGCCTTCGCGATGTCCTCTGAACAGATCGGCGGCGTCACCGGGTCCAACGCACCACCCATCACCAACGTCGGGCAGGTGATCTGCGCCAGCTCAGGTCGCATATCCATGCCCATCATCTCACCAGTAAAGAAATGCACCGCAACCTCCGGGCGCTCGATCGCGCGACCGCGAAATGTGGGTGCGCCCGGATCATAAGACTGCGTGTAGTGGGGCAGACATGTCTCTCCATAGACCTCATAGCGTTCCAGTGACGGTGCCGAGAAAAAGGCATGCGATGCCTCTGCGGCCGCGTCCCCGCCAAGGCGGCGCATCATATCTACTGCTGCGTCCAACCGGAACTGTGCCGCCGTGGAGGACAGAATAACTTTGGATGGCCCTTCGGGATGACGCGCAGCGTAGTGCATCGCCACCATGCCGCCAAAAGACTGACCAAACACAACTGGCTTTTCGATGCCCAAAGCCACACAAAACGCAGCAATGTCATCGGCCCACTGATCCAGTGTCCACGTCTCAGTGTCTCCGGTCGAACGGCCACAGCCCCGGTGATCCAGATAGATCACCTGATGGGTGTCCGCGAAGCGGTCAAAATAGGGGCGCAGCGTGGTATGATCATAGCCCGGTCCGCCATGCAGAACCAACAGCGTGGGCCGCTCCTTCATCGCGTCCGGCGTCAGTTCCAACCCGGTGCCAATCACGTCAAAAAAGATTCGCGCGGTCTCAAGTTCGATGAACATTCAGTGTCACTCCATCTGGCGAATTTTGCGCCCGGGACCGGTTAGTTCCCGAGCCGGAAGTCTTAACAGTACATGAACACGCCGCTGTAACCCATTGAAAATACGTGTCCGGGGGCATGTCCCAGCGTGGGACACCTCACTTCAACTGGGAATCCTTACTGCCCCGTCTGTTTATCCCGCGACGCCGCTGAAAGGCCGCGTCTCGTTCGGTCACACAGTCCACGCACAGCTTCACACCCGGAATAGCCAAGCGCCGCGCCTCAGGGATCGGCTCCTCACATTCCGCGCAGAATTCAAGGCTCTCACCCACCGGCGCCCGCCGCCCCTTCATCCGGGCCAACTCGTCTGAAATCGATGCTTCTATCTGCTCGGACACCGCGCCGTCCTTGGCCCAACCACCCGCCATGATCTCTCCTTCATCTCGCCGGCAAATCTCTCTCCAAAGAACCGTTCACCCACCCCGCGCCTTCGCGAATACCGCGTCAATCATGCTTTGCGTCCCCCGCGCATCTTCCAGATGCCATGGGTACGCCGCCCCGTCGCGAACATGCGCCCCAAAGGCTTCAACCTGCCGCACATATTGGTTCACACCGGGAAACCGCTGTTCCGTGATCGCAGGGGGTTGATCTGCTGACCCTGCATTCTTTTGCAATTCCAACCGCGCCGTCCCAAACACACCTGCATTGAACGGGGCCGTCATCTTGATCACCCCTTCTGTGCCAACAAAAGTCATCTGCTGAAATGGATGCATCCGCATGGAGTTGACCCAGTGTGCCGAAAAGGTTGGAAACCGGGCCGAGACCCGCGCCAGCACGTCCACGCCGTTTTCAAAATCCACATCTGCATGGGTGATCGTGTCAGGTTCTTCCCCACTCAGCCAGCGGGTCGCCCCATAAGTGTAAACCCCGATATCAGGAATGCCGCCGCCGCCCGTGTCGGGCTTGTTGCGCACGTTTCCAGGGTCAGACGCATTGTCGTAACAAAACAGCCCCTCGACATGAACAAGCCGACCGATCTCGCCCTCCTGATAGAGCGCGCGCGCATGCTGCCACTGGGGATGGTGCACGATCATATAGGCTTCGGTGGCAAAGCACCCCGAAGTATCGCGCGCCTCGATCAGTGCGGCGTATTCCGATGCCGCCATCGCCATCGGCTTTTCACACAGTACATGTTTCCCGGCGGCAAGCGCTTTCAGGGACCACTCCACATGCAAATGATTGGGCAGAGGAATGTAAACCGCATCAATGCCCGGATCAGCCAGCAACGCCTCGTAACTGTCATGCACTTTCAGGCTGGGGCAAAACGCCTGGAACCCTTCTGCCTTTTCCACAGACGACGTCGCAAGGGCGACGAGTTCGGCCTCATTTGCCGCATGAATGGCTGGCGCCATGTGCTCACGTGCAAATTTTGCGGCGCCCAGTATTCCCCATCGAAGTGCTTGCATCTGTTCAAATCCTCACTGTCCGGATCAAATTACAAAGGCCAGTTGATCCCAAGTCCACCAACAAGACGCGGTGCGTCTTGTCATAGTCGCACTATACCTTACGGTGGTATCCAGCCAACACAACCGCAATAGGGAGCGACCTACATGACCAGCCCAAACCATTTCAAAACAAGGGTGTTGTCCGTTTTTGCAGCGATCGTGACTGCATCCGCAACACTGGTGACAGCGCAACCTTACGACTTCAAATCCACTGAAGGCACTTGGAATATCTTCGTCAATGAAGCCACCCAAGGGTGTTTCATGGAACATGAATCCGATCAGGGTATTGTCATGCAAATCGGAACCGAAGCTGCGATGCTTGGGACTGGGCCGAATGACAGCTTTGGGTTCGTCGCTATCTATGTTCCCGGCGAGCGCCCGGCAGACGTCAATCCAGAAGAGGTCGTCGTCGTTAACATCGGACCAAACACATATGCCGGGGTCGCATCGACCGTTGAGCGGGACGGATATTACGGTGGCGTTATTGTGTCTCGCGACCAGACGCTTGAGTATGACCTCAGAGAGCGTTTGAGCATGGAGATCGCCTCGTCCAGTGGCACTACTGTGACTGTGAACCTCGCTGCTCTCAAAATTGGTCCCGGGCTCGACGCGGTGGTTGCTTGTCAGCGCGGCATCACCGGATAACAGGATTCTCAGACACTAAAAAAGGCCCCGCACATTTTGCGGGGCCTTCAAATCTTGCAAAACCCTAGATTAAGCCGTGGCCATCAATCCCTTGGCCTTCGCGATGTCGCGCATCTTTTTTTGCAACTTTTCGAAGGCACGCACCTCGATTTGACGGATGCGTTCACGGCTGACACCGTATTGTTCTGACAGATCTTCGAGCGTGATCACCTTTTCTGCCAGACGGCGCTGGGTCAGGATGTCTTTTTCCCGATCATTCAGCACTTCCAACGCCTCCGCGAGCATTTCACGTCGCACTTCCAACTCGTCGCGCGCCTCATAGTCGCCCGCCTGATCAGCACTTTCGTCCTCCAGCCAGTCCTGCCACTGCATGGAGCCTTCGCCCTCGGAGCCGACAGTCGCGTTCAGCGACGCGTCCCCACCGGACAAACGGCGGTTCATGCTGATGACTTCAGTTTCAGTCACACCAAGATCGGTCGCGATGCGCGCCACGTTTTCTGGGCGCATGTCGCCTTCTTCCAAGGCGCCGATCTTGTTCTTCGCCTTACGCAGGTTGAAGAACAGCTTTTTCTGTGCAGACGTCGTACCGAGTTTCACCAAGCTCCAGGACCGCAGGATGTATTCCTGTATCGATGCGCGAATCCACCACATCGCATAGGTGGCAAGACGGAAGCCTTTTTCAGGGTCAAAGCGTTTCACCGCTTGCATCAGGCCCACATTGGCCTCGGAAATCACTTCGGCCTGCGGCAAGCCGTAGCCGCGGTAGCCCATCGCGATCTTGGCCGCGAGGCGCAAATGTGACGTCACCATTTTGTGGGCGGCGCCAGTGTCTTCTTTTTCAACCCATGCCTTGGCCAGCATGTATTCTTCTTCAGGCTCCAGCAGCGGAAACTTGCGGATTTCCTGCATATAACGGTTCAACCCACCTTCGGGCGTGGGTGCGGGCAAATTTGCATAATTGGCCATGTATTATCCCTCCTGTGTACCCCATCCCTTACGAGGATGTTTATGGGCTTAACATCTATATGGGTGCGCTAACGGCCCCCTTCAAGGGCAAAAGCGATTGAGAAGAAAATGCCACGTTTACAGGGGCACCGGTAGCCATAGCACTGTGTTTTCACGCGCATGTGCTGTTCATTTCAGAATTGGCACATTTTCGGAATTTCGCGTTGTGTACCGACCAGTTTCTAACTCAAAATGTTACAAAACCGGAGTGACGTTTCAGACTAGGACGTCCAAGAGAGTCTGAAAATCGTGCGGCAACGGCGCCTCAAAGCGCATGTTTTCTTCGGAAACCGGATGTACGAATCCCAATACCGCAGCGTGCAGGGCCTGCCTGCCAAACCCAGAAACAGCCTCCGTCGCCGCCTCGCTTAACGCCCCACGCGCCAGTTTACGCCGCCCGCCATAGACCGGATCGCCCACCAATCCATGCCCGGCATGGGCCATGTGCACCCGGATTTGATGCGTGCGCCCGGTTTCCAGCCAACATTCGATCTGGGCCAGTACCTCCGGCGTGCCGTACCGGGCGACCAAACGTGCGCGTGTGACGGCGTGACGCCCCCCTTGAAAAAGCACGGCCTGACGTTGCCGGTCTGTCTTGTGTCGCGCCAGTTGCGTGGTCAGCTTCAACACGTTCCCGGTTTCAAAACTGGCCCCCTTGATCCCGCGCAGGCGCGGGTCATTGGCGTCCGGAACACCATAAACCAAGGCGCGATAATAACGCTCAACTGTGTGAGCAGCGAACTGAGCGGCAAGACCATGATGAGCCGCATCGGACTTGGCGACAACCAGCAACCCACTGGTGTCCTTGTCAATACGATGCACGATACCGGGGCGTTTCATGCCCCCTACTCCGGACAGGTCATCGCCGCAGTGATGCATCAGCGCGTTGACCAATGTACCAGACGGTGACCCCGGTGCTGGATGCACGACCATGCCCGCTGGCTTGTTGACGACAATCAGGTCTGCATCTTCATAGACGACATCGAGCGCGATTGCTTCTGGCAAAATATGACTTTCCTGCGCCTCTTCGACCACAACCCCAATCACAGCACCTGCCGCCACGCGGGCCTTTGGGTCAGAGGCGGCGACTCCATCCACCATCACCGCACCATCGGCAATCAGCCGCGCCAGTCGAGTCCGGGACAATGCCGCCCCCTCTGGCACGTCGCGTGCAATCGCCTTATCAAGACGTGCAGGCGGATCATCCGCAATAACAAAGGACAGGTGGTTGGACGACATCGAGACCCCTCTTGAACCGGCAAATCTGCGGTTCCTGCGCCGACTTGTGACCGTGTTGACGGTCATAATGATTGGCGGCGTTGTAACCGTGGTCTCACTGCTTGTCATCCGCCTGAATGGTGACCCGGCGCCGCTGCCATTGCCCGAACAGGTTACATTGCCCGACGGTGCGACCGCGACAGCGTTTACGGTGGGCTCAGACTGGTTTGGCATCGTTACGAAGGATGATCAGATTCTGATCTATGATCAGGTGACCGGGACGCTGCGTCAGACGATTGTACTGGACTAAAGCAGTTGCTGCACTGTCAGACGTGCGCGGTGGCAGAAACCGTCTTCAGAAACAGGCTATCAGATGGACGTTTGGGAAATAATCTGTGGGTCGGCAGGTGGGCGCATTTGCCGGCAGGCAAACAGTTCGGCCAAACGACGAAATCCTAAATTTTAAGGATCAGCTGTGTAGGACTGCGGGTTTTCTTCAAAAACACTCTTGTCCCACTGTCACCATTCGCTTTGCGAAAAGTGCGGTGGTACCACCTCCTGGTCTCGAACCAGGGACCTCTTGATCCACAATCAAGCGCTCTAACCTACTGAGCTAAGGCGGCACTGACGCTCAAATACTCTCGAGTATGCGCGATTGCAAGAGCGTCAAAACCGATAAATCCACGTCTGCTCTATCAGATCCTGACCAAATGACCGGACCGGGTGCGACTCTGTCAACGTCCAGCCAGCCCGCCGGTAAAGCGCGCAAGCCGCACTGTGACTTTCATGGGTCCAAAGCTGCATCCCTGAATATCCCTTGTCCCTAGCGAACCCCATGCATTGTTCCAAAAGGCGTCGCCCGACACCTTTGCCACGCGCCTCTGGCACCAGTAGAAACAGGCGCAGTTTGGCCGTCTTTGCATCAAGGCGCACACAAAAGATGGACCCAAGTCGCTGGTCGCCTTCAGCGGCAATCCAACCCCGTTCACAAGCCGGATCATGTGCCGCGCAAAAGGCATCAAGGATACTGCGGACAAGTGGGCCAAACGTATCATCAAAGCCCTCGTCGCGCGCATAAAGGGTGGCGTGCCGCTCAACCAGCCAGTCTTTGTCGGCAGATTCAAAGGGGCGCAGGATCACATTTGTCATGGCCAGAACTGTGCACGGCGTCATCTTGCGTTTCAAGGCGACAAACGCTAGCAGAAAACGGTCATCCCGGAGGCGCATATGGGTATCAACAGCGAACGCGACATCGAAGCCAACATGCAGATCGGTCCGACCGATCAGGGCATGGTGCGCATCTTCATCGAATCCAAAGGCGTGGAAATCCCCATGGATTTTGACCCGGACGAGGCGAATGAAATCGCCGACGAAATCCGCGCTGCGGCCAAGGCCGCCACGGCCATGCGTCGCTAAGTCAGCACGGCGATTTGCACGATTAACTAGGTTCCCGGCGCCATCAAGGCAGCTTGATCGATAAGTGCCGCCTGATCTGTGCGCATCGCGCCCTGACCGGGATTGTCGAGATCAGTGATGATTGTCAGAATGGCCGCAAAGGTTAAAACCAGTGCAAACGTCGGATAGATGTTACGCCCACCACTGTTCGCGGCCAGAAACCCGGATGCAGCCATGCCGATTGCCGCCAGCACGTACAGACACACCCATATTTCTGTTGGAATAGTGCTGCGGGTCCCAAAAATGACCCGAACCGAATGAACGTCGATCACCTCATTGATCGATTGCACGAAGTAGCCAGAAATTGGCGTCGGCGCGCTTTGCGCGACTTCCGTCGCAACGGCCCACAGCGCAGCTTGAAGAGCTTCGGACTCCGAAATGACTTGATCGACTTCTGGGTCGGTAGAACTGAACGCGTGGGTTACAATCCTAAGATCGATATATTGCCGCAGTAATTCTCTGGCCTCTGACCCTTTTGGCTCGGGCAATAGGTCCGTACGAAGATACGCAGTTCCAATAGCGTTCGCCTCGATTAATACGGTTTGCCTGCGATCCTCAAACCGCGCGTTAACCATGCTAAATGTGAAGGCTAGCAAAAACCCTGTCAGGCTGAGCAACGCACCGACCGTAATCCCGATCGACGGTCCTTCCACTTCGCCGGACCGCTCAAAGCTGCGCGCGCCCACCGTCCACCCTGTGTAGACAGCGATGCCGATAAAAACCACTGTGACCGAGAAATATGCCCAGAGAGGTAGAAATTCCAATGGATTGACGGACATCGCGGCTGAGGCCTTTTTGGGTGATAACGGTCTTTTTGTTGACCAATGCGCAACCCTCCGTCAACCGTATCATCCACATCTTGGTCACATCCTGTGCCCGCATGAGAATTGCGCAACACCTGCCCTGCAGCGAAAGCGCGTGTCTGCAAGCTTTGCCCGTTAGCTACCAGCCGAGCCCGGCTCCCGGATCGCGCAAGCCTTGCAGGCGACGCGCCGCGTGCTTGGCAAAGATGTGTACCATCGCTTTGCGTCGGGCCGGCGCGAGCTTGTCTTCGTCGCCCACTCGGATAATTTCAGCGTCATAGGCGTCTGCGATGATTAACCCACTGTCTTCAGGCAGCAGATCGACCGGAAAGTCGGCGTCGACTGCCCAAAAGAACCGATCACACCACTCCAGATACCCCTCCCACTTGGAATCACCAACGAAGTCCGCGCGGCTCGACTTGCACTCAACCACCCAGATTTCTCCCTTGGGGCCAAGCGCCATCACATCAACCCGCAAACCACGGGTCGGCACCAGCTCTTCCACGGTGACCCAACCAAGGCTGGCCAAATGGCGCGACACGCCGCGTGCAAGCAATTGACCGGGCATCAGGTCGGGCACCATAGGGGCAGGATCACGCGCATTTCGCATGAAAACAAATATGAACAAAACCTGAACAAAAGCAAGCGCACGTCCCGAACCCTTGGCGTCAGCGACCCGCACCACTACCTTATCTCCAACCAACCGGGGGACAGATATGACAGACGACACCCGCTCCGATGCGGCCCAAGCGCGCGGCGTACGCTACGCACGCGAGCTTGAAGGACACCTTGGCTGGCTGGACACGTTTTCGGGCACGGCACTTGGGGTGCTGGCCACCGCCTCTGGCATATACACCTATCTTGGGGTTTCTTCTCTGCTTGACGAAAACGGGGCTATGTCCGTCTTTGCGGCCATCGCCTATTCGGTGGCCGTATCGGTGGGCATCTTCGTCTTCTGGTCTTACATGATCCGCCTTTTTCCGGCCGTGCGCTCGGCGCGCGCACGCATCGGTCTGATGCTGGCCATGGGGGCTGGATCACTTGCAATTGTGGCCATGTCCTCATGGCTCAATGCTGCGGCCCTTGCCGGATCAGCTGCCGTTGAACAGCATTTGGCCAAGACCGTTCAAGACTATCAGGTCAGCCTTGAGCGCGCATGAGGTCGCACTGACCGGCCAATCGCTGGAACGCGATGTCGCGCGGGTCCGCCAATCTTTCGAAGACCTCTCCGAACAAGAAGCCGCAGGCTCCCTGTCCGGTCTTGCGGGTCGCGGCGCTGTTTTCCGGGTGTTGCGCCAGAAATCTGCGGAACTCTCGGGGCTTGAGGGTCAAATCAGCGCGCAGACCCCACTGGTTGAGGCCGCCTTTGCCGAAGGCAACGCGATCCTGTCGCGCATGCGGGCCCTGACCGTCGAACCCGGCCCCGTCGAGGCACGAAGCGTTGAATTTTCAGAACAGGCCGTGCGCCTAGCAGGCCTGATTACGCAACTGCGCCAGCTCTCCGTTGCGCCCCTAGTCGAAAGGGCGGCTCAGGACCTCGCCGCCTCGGTTGTTCTGCCCGAACTTGATGGCAGCACAACTGAAGGCCGTGCGGATCAGGCCGCGACGATCACCTCGGTGCTTGAAGTGTTGGCCCAGCGCGCCAACACTCTAGAGCGCGCCGCGCAAACCGTTCAGGCCCTGCAACCGGCCGGCGATGTAACCTACACGCCAATCTCTTCGGCCGATGCTGTCATCCTTTATGCCCGCAACTTCGTACCTTCGTGGGCCGGGGCTATCGCCATCGACCTTTTGCCGGCGGTGTTGGTCTTTATCCTCGCGATCACCCAATCGGCCATCCGAGGAGGGCGCGAAGGGGCGGCCATCGAAGACACGCTGACACTGGCCGAATTGCGCGCCGCAATGGCCGCGATGCGCGACGTCGAAAACACGCTGCACGAGCGTGACCAGCCGGAACCACCGCGCCCTCTGCCTCATCGGGCAGCCGAATGAATTCGGGCACAGGCAAAGAACGCGGTCCCGTCGCGCGGGTCCTTATGGGCATCCTGATCTTCCAATTGGGCCTTGGAGGATTGCTGGTGCTTGGCGATATGCAAGGGCTGCGCCTGCCTCAGTTTGGACCAAACGCGCCGCGCCTCACAGAACCCGTTCGCCCCGGGGATCAACGGCGCACCTTTCGCCCAGACCGGGATCGACCAGTCGTTCAACCCGCACGCGACCCCGGGCAACTGCCCAAAAGATTGGTACTGAGCGCAACGGGCGATGGCACCTACCGGTTGGAAGGCGCTATCGGCGACGGCGACGCGGCACGGCTGATCAGCCTGATTGACGCTGCTGATCCTGCACCCGAAACATTGATCCTGCAATCTCCGGGTGGCTCAGTCGCTGACGCACTGGCTCTTGGTCGCCACATCCGCGCCGCCGGGATTGCCACGCAAATGCTGGCAGGGGAATACTGCTATTCGGCATGCCCTTACGTGTTGGCCGCGGGGGTCACCCGAGACATCGATCCCGACGCCTACATTGGCGTGCATCAGCACTACTTCGGGGAAAAGACGTTCCTGCCCGCAGCCTTCGCGGTAGAAGATATTCAGCGCGGTCAGGGCGAGGTCATGACATATCTGGATCAGATGGGAATCAACCCCCTTTTGATGCAGCACGCACTGACCACGCCACCAGATGAGATCTATGTTCTGCTTCCCGAAGAGCTGGAACGATACGGTTTTATCGATACTTCTGAATAACTTAGATGGCAGAACTTCGGGCGCATTCGCTGGGGTTGACATGATACCAAAAGGTTTCGCATTATTATGATACCAAAAAGTATCACGTTGCGAGACCATGCCCGACCAAACCCAAAACGCCTTTCGCGCCCTTGCCGATCCGACCAGGCGCGACATCATGCGATTGCTCAGCGCCAACGCGCTGACCATCGCCGAAGTCTCCACTCATTTCGACATGACACGCGCCGCCGTCAAAAAGCACCTGACCGTGCTCAATGACGGCGGCCTCATCACTGTCGAAGCCCGCGGACGCGAACGGATCAATCAGATCAACCCCTTAGGCCTCGCGCCAGTGCTCTCTTGGCTCGAATTCTTCGACCACTTCTGGGACGACCGCCTTGCCGACCTGAAAACTGCCATCGAAAAGGACATCCAATGACCGACACCACGCTGAACAAAACGATCTATCTCAAAGCCCCACGTGAGTTGGTCTGGGACTATCTCACCCAACCCGAACATCTCGCCAAGTGGTTCCACGCTCCGAAAACGCCAATCGCTGCGGGTGAAAAGCTGGAGATGTTTGGCACGACCAGCGGCGATTTGTTGATCTGGGGCGAAGTGATCAAAGCGCAAAAGCCTGACTATCTTGAATACACGTTCACAGTGGGCCCAATGGGCGATGCGGTCAGTACGGTCCAATGGACGCTCAGTGATGTGCCCGGCGGCACTCAATTGTCGCTGAAACATGAAGGCCTGCCCCAAGGTGCGGAGGCCTTCGGTCTCACGCTCGCTCTGGACAAAGGTTGGGACGACCACCTCATGCAAATGCGTGGCGCCCTACACGGAGATAACTGATGGACTATAGCGCAAGCATTTCGACAACTGTGCCGCCCGAAAGGGCGGCGCAAGCGATCACAGACGATCTGGAACAGTGGTGGTCCACCCGGATTGAACAGCGCACAAACGGATTCACCACACGGTTCAACAACAGCCATGCGACATTTCACTTTGAACCCGGGGCAAACCCATTATCCTTTGAATGGAAATGTACCGACGCGCATATGATCATAGAGGATGTCGAGGACGCAGCCGAATGGGTTGGCACAAGCCTCCTTTGGCAGATCACGCCAACTGAAACAGGGTGCAAAATCCAGCTAACTCATGAAGGCCTCGGCCCCACCCTGCCCTGCTTTGACGTGTGCCGGCGCGGGTGGCAGCACTTCTTCGAAACCAGCCTGCGCGACCACCTGAATTCAAACACAGGTGCACCCAACACCACCTAACGCTAAATGCGTCGGGCCCCTTCTCTGTTTCCAAAATCCTCTCTGAAGGGCCGGTCAGCCACAGGCACAATTGCCACACTTGCCGCGCCGATACACACCGCCTATCTAGCGCAGTGACGGGTTCTGCCCTTCTCGTGACAGGTTGCATTCCGGTGGCCTTAAGCAATTCCGAGGGCGCTGGCTCTGTCCGGATCCTGGTCCGGTTACCTGGCACCCACCTGTACATACAGGTCCTCGGGAATGAGAGAACCAAACGGATGTGGTGGTTCCCGTCGCTCTTCACCTGCAATACCGGGTCGGTGGGTGGGCGCCTTTAGGCCCGCAGGGGCTAAACAGTCCCACCCGGCGACACCATTCGACGCACCATGTCCCAGTATTGATCCTGCACAGCGCGCAAACTCAGACGGCCTTCGGGGCGAAACCACGTGGTCACACCTGTGAGCATGGCAATCACAGCCAAGGTGGCAACTTTCGTATCCTGGACTGAAAAAACGCCTTCTGCTGCTCCTGCACGCAGAATGCTCTCCAACGCCGTTTCGTAACGACGGCGCAGCCCCTCAATTACTGCAAAATTGTCAGACTCGAGGTTTCTCAATTCCATGTAGGCGATGAAAACCGCATCCGGGCGTTCATGATGAAAGGCGATGTGAAACCGCACAAAGTCTTCCAGTTGCATTTCCGCCGGAGCATCGGAGTCCATCGGCAACGCCTCCAGCAACTCCTCCATGTGGCTGCGCATCAGGTCAAACAACAGGCTCTGTTTGTCCGGCGTATAGTTGTAAAGCGCACCCGCCTGCACCCCAACATCCGCCGCAATCTGGCGCATGGACACGGCGGCAAATCCGTGGCGGGCGAACAAGGCGAGGGCTGCGCTTCGAACGCGCGGTCCGGTGATATCAGAATGTGATCCAATGGTACGGGGCATAGGGTCGCGTTTAACTGAACAACCGTTCAAAACCAAGCGGCGCTTGCGCAAGACGGCCCCTTCGTGCATCCTTTTTGAACCTGCTGCCTTTTGCGGACACCTGCCACGTGATACGCGCCACATCCCTTTTGCTGTGCTTGACGCTTGCCGCCTGCACGCAATTCCCCGAATTGGACGGCACGGTTGCGCCGGACCTTAAGGATGCCGATTTCCCAAAACTCGTTCCGCTTGAACCACTTTTGATTGCCAGCGCCCCCGTTGTGGCAAACCCGGTCCAGACCACGCAGTCGCTGGACGGGCGCATTGCTGCACTCCGCGCCCGGGCCGCTGACTTGCAACAACGCGACGTTATCGACGCAGACACCGAACGCAAGCTAGAGGCGGCACGCAACTGAGCCTGCGCACGGCAGGGTAATTGCACCCCATCCCAGAACCCGTTACATCGCGAGAAACCGCCCGAAAATCGGCGCGCATGACGAAAAGGACACCCACATGAACGCACCCCTGCGCCTTGGCATCGCCGGATTGGGAACTGTCGGCATCGGCGTCGTCAAAATCGTTCGCCAGCATGCCGCCATGCTGTCCATGCGCACGGGTCGCGATATCACAATCACAGCCGTCAGCGCGCGCAGCCGCGACAAGGATCGCGGTTTCTCTCTGTCCGCATATGCATGGGAAGACGACCCCGTTGCACTGGCAAAACGGGATGACGTAGACGTCTATGTCGAACTGATGGGCGGGACCGACGGCCCGGCCAAAGCGTCGGTCGATGCAGCCATTGCCGCCGGAAAGAACGTCGTGACCGCCAATAAGGCGATGCTCGCCATCCACGGCCAGTCACTGGCAGAAGATTCTGAAAACGCTAATGTTTCTTTGCGATACGAGGCTGCTGTGGCCGGGGGCATACCTGTGATCAAAGCCCTGAGCGAGGGGCTTGCCGGCAATGACGTGACCCGCATCGTTGGCGTTATGAACGGATCGTGCAATTACATTCTGACCCGCATGGAAAGCGCGTCGCTGAGCTACGAAGACGTCTTTGCCGAAGCTGACGCCCTTGGATATCTCGAAGCCGATCCGCAACTGGACGTGGGCGGCATTGATGCAGCGCACAAATTGGCCATCCTGTCTTCTATCGCATTTGGAACACAGGTCGACTTTGACGGAATTGAGCTTGAAGGCATCGAACGGGTCAGCATTGAAGACATCCAGCACGCAAACGACATGGGGTTCAAGATCAAGCTTCTGGGCGTGGCGCAACGCACGGGGCGCGGTCTGGAACAGCGCATGATGCCCTGCCTCGTGCCCGCGACCTCTCCTATGGGACAATTGCAGGGCGGCACCAATATGGTCGCTATCGAAGGCGACGCCGTCGAACAGATCGTGCTGCGTGGACCCGGCGCTGGCGAAGGGCCGACCGCCTCTGCCGTGATGGGTGATGTCTGCGATATCGCACGTGGCACTCGGCTGCCAGTCTTTGGGCAACCCGCGGCCTCGCTAAAAAAGGCCGAACGCGCCGCGTCGGTCCTGCCCGCGCCCTATTACCTGCGCATGGATCTGGTCGACAAACCCGGAGCGCTTGCAAAGATCGCCACCGTGCTGGGTGATGCAGGCGTCAGCATCGACCGGATGCGGCAATATGCACACGAGGATACCACGGCTCCCGTGCTGATCGTCACCCACAAAACCACCCGTGCCGACCTCGACAACGCAATTGAGGCAATGAAAGCCACGGATGTGTTACGTTCCGACCCCGTTGTTTTGCGCATCGAATCCGTCTGAGCGCCCTGTTTGATCACGAAAAGGACTTTTGCCATGACCACCCCCTCCATCTTTCAGGACCGCATGCTCTCGCTTGGTCTGGCCCGCGTTTCCGAGGCCGCCGCATTGGCGTCTGCCCGTTTGGTTGGGCACGGTGATGAAAAGGCCGCCGATCAGGCCGCTGTGAATGCCATGCGCGAGCAATTGAACATGCTCGACATTGCAGGCGTGGTTGTGATCGGCGAAGGCGAGCGGGACGAAGCACCGATGCTGTTCATCGGCGAAGAGGTTGGCACAGGCAACGGGCCCGGCGTGGACATCGCGCTCGACCCGCTGGAAGGAACCACACTGACAGCCAAGGACATGCCGAACGCCCTGACTGTAATCGCGATGGGTCCACGCGGTTCAATGCTGCACGCACCAGACGTCTATATGGACAAGCTGGCGATTGGGCCGGGCTTTGCTGCGGACACCGTGACCTTAGAAATGACACCGGCCGAGCGGGTGGCAGCCCTTGCAAAAGCTAAGGGGTGCGAAACGTCGGACATCACAGTCTGCATTCTTGAACGCCCCCGTCACGAGGCGATGATCGAGGCCGTGCGGGCCACTGGCGCGTCGATCCGTTTGATCACTGACGGCGATGTCGCGGGCGTGATGCATTGCGCCGATCCCTCAACAGGCATCGACATGTACATGGGCGAAGGTGGCGCGCCCGAAGGTGTGCTGGCCGCTGCAGCCCTCAAATGCATGGGCGGTCAGATTTATGGTCAGTTGCTGTTCCGCAACGACGACGAAAAAGGGCGCGCGGCCAAGGCAGGGATCACAGACCTGAACCGGATCTACAGCCGCGACGAAATGGTCACTCAGGATGTGATCTTTGCAGCGACCGGCGTCACCTCTGGGTCTTTGTTGGCCGCCGTTCACCGCGAACCCGGGTGGCTCGAGTGCGAAACGCTTCTGATGCGCTCCAAGACCGGTTCGGTGCGGCGCATCAACTATCGCACGCCAGTTCACACGGTCTGACCGTCCACGGGCGTCGTGCGTTCAGCTACCTTGCGCCTTATCTGAGGCGCGAGTTGAGCTACGCACCTCGAGCGGGAGTTTATTTGGCGAGATGAAGGAGGACGCTGTGGCGTTTCTGGGTGTGGAACAATCGCTGAGCGGGCGCACATGGGTTGGCCCTTCAGCCGATATGGCCAGGACGGCTGAGGCGCTGGCGCAACAGACCGCCCTACCCCAGCCTGTGTGCCAAATTCTTGCCCGTGCGGGTATCGATGCAAACGCCGCGCAAGACTACCTGGCCCCGACATTGCGCGACCTGATGCCTGACCCGCGATCTTTACGCGACATGGAACAGGCTGCGACCCGAGTTTTGCACGCCATCTCAAGTCGCGAACGCATTGCGATTTTCGCCGACTACGACGTTGATGGTGGCAGCTCTGCAGCCCTTCTGGTGACGTGGCTGCGCGATCTGGGGCGCAGTGCAACGCTCTACGTGCCGGACCGGATCGATGAAGGCTATGGACCCAATGACGCCGCCATGGCCGCACTCGCCCGGGATCATGACCTGATCATTTGTGTGGATTGTGGCACCCTGTCTCATGACCCCATTGCGGCGGCCAAGGGCGCGGATGTGGTGGTTCTGGATCACCACCTCGGCCTTGAAACGCTCCCCTCCGCCCATAGCGTCGTCAATCCCAACCGACAGGACGAAGACGGCACTCTGGCGCATCTGTGCGCCGCTGCCGTAGTGTTTCTGATGCTGGTCGAAGCCGGTCGCCAGATGCGCGAAGTGGGCAAAAAAGGCCCGGATCTGATGGCCCTTCTCGATCTTGTGGCCTTGGCCACTGTGGCCGACGTCGCCCCATTGGTGGGCGTGAACCGCGCCTTCGTACGCCAAGGGCTGACGGTGATGGCACGGCGTAGCCGTCCGGGCCTCGTGGCTCTGGCGGATGTGGCTGGCATGGACACAGCGCCCACGCCCTATCACCTTGGCTACATGCTCGGTCCGCGCATCAACGCTGGCGGGCGTATCGGGCAAGCCGATCTGGGCGCACGCCTGTTGTCGACAGATGATCCGCACGAAGCCGCAGCTCTTGCTGAACGACTCAACACACTCAACTCTGAACGGCGCGATATCGAGGCGTCGGTCCGCGCCGCTGCGCTCAGCCAAAGTGAGGAACGCGGACAGGACGGCGCGCTGGCATGGGCGTCAGGTCCCGGCTGGCATCCGGGCGTGGTCGGAATCGTGGCATCACGCCTCAAAGAGGCGACCAACCGCCCCTCAATCGTGATCGGGGTCGAAGATGGAATTGGCAAAGGATCAGGACGGTCAGTGTCCGGAATTGATCTCGGTGCGCCTATCCAACGGCTGGCCTCAGAAGGGTTATTGATCAAAGGCGGCGGGCACAAAATGGCCGCGGGCCTGACAGTTGAAGAGGACAAGATAGAAGCAGCCATGGCCCGCTTGTCAGATCTGCTGGCGAGGCAAGGGGCTGACGCACTGGGACCTGCCGATCTGCGCCTGAGTGGCGCTTTGATGCCAGATGCCGCAACTGTGCATTTGCTGGAACAAATCGATTCCGCGGGGCCATTTGGCGCTGGCGCACCAGCGCCGCGCTATGCCTTTGCGGCCATGCAGATATCTTATGCTAAGCGAGTGGGTGAATCGCACCTGAAACTCTCTTTCGGTGCACGCGGAGGCTCTCGAATTGATGCCATCGCCTTTGGCGCTTTTGATGGCCCTCTGGGTCCGGCATTGATGGATCACGGAGGTGCAGCCTTTCACCTTGCGGGGCGCCTTGAAGTCAATTCATTTCGGGGAAAGGCCAGCGTGCAATTGCGGCTTGAAGATGCAGCGCCCGCCTGAAGCATGACGAGCCCACAATCTGCGGCGGATGCGATTTTTCCGCTTGCGCCCGATATCCCGATTGCCTAAAGACCCGAACACAGTTTGTGTCCCGTTCGTCTATCGGTTAGGACGCCAGGTTTTCAACCTGGAAAGAGGGGTTCGATTCCCCTACGGGATGCCATTGCATCTTAAGCCCTTAAAAGCATTGACTTTCCCACTTGGGCCCACCGGTTTGGGTACAAAAGGTGCTTTTTGGCATGGTTGACTACTTCATAAGACGCGGCAGTACATGGCACGTGAAGGTGGCGATTCCTAAGGATATTCAGTACGCCTTTGGTGGCAACCGAGCGTTCAAGATATCGCTCAAGACCTCTGACAAACTGCAAGCAAAAGCGTTGTCTGCACCGCTGGTGATCAAGTTCTAAGATCAAATAGCCAACCGTACCATAAAGGACAACCACGGACCTAAAGTCAGTCTTTGAGATCCTCGACCAACGCATCTATGAACTCGAAGATAAAACTCAGGTCAACACAGTGCTAAATGCAGAACTAGACCAACAGCGATCACTACAAACGCACGTCTCTCAGGTCCTCATTAACGGCTGAACGAGACATTTTGGGGAGGGTCGAATAAGTATGAAAACAAGGCCCTCCGCGAAATCACTCCCTAATGAGTAAAGAAACCATCTGAGTTCCCCTGTTATATCCTCTAGAGGTACCTGGGGTTTACCTCAGGCATCACTCAACACGGTTCTCAGGTGTCCCGAGGTGAATGGGGAGCGAGAACCTGTATCCCTCTCTTCAATCTTATCGATCTAAGAACCCTCATGGGTATCGTTGGGCACTCCGCGAGCAGACCCTAGAGAACAGACAGACATGAGATCAATACGCAAACTTTAGCCGTCGCCGCCTCGTGAATTCTCAATACAGGTTTCTTCCGACACCTTTCCAATACAAATCTTGGTCCCACCTGTCTGTGTATCGAGAACGAGATACGTCCCATCCCCAGATTCTTTTAGGACCTGATACCGTCCGTCGTCAGCAATTGTAGGACTAGCCATCAATACCAATGCGACTGATAGGTATTTCATTTATTCGAACCCCTCTGGGACATTCATTTCTTTGCGTTATTGATGCTCTCAATACTTCATAACCTCATAACCTATCCACTCCAAAATTGGCCGCAGGCCCCTCCCAGCAGGCTAGTCTTGGGAAATCTGGTCGATTTTGAACGCTGAAGGTCCCTCTAGGTGTGGATGAAGCTCGCAAGCGTTCGTTTTTTGCTCGTCCCGGGGCTGCAAATGCGCACTTAAAAAAATCGAGTGCACAGAAGTGCGCAAAATGCGATTAACCCACGAATTTGGCAGTCAGGGAGAAGACCAAATGAGTGAACAACTGAAACACCTCCGCCGAGTAGACACGTTGATGGCAGCCGACAACATTGCCGTGACGGCCATCAAATACACCTTTGATGGTGATTTGGCAGACAGCCCCAACCAAGACGCCGCGGCCAGAGCACACGCGCTCTTTCCAGCCTACCTGCAAGCAGCCGCACAACAGATCGCTGCCGAAGACATTGCCTCTGCATTGGCTGTGAAAGAAGACTCGATTGCTGACAAAGCATGATCATGACAATCCGGCGATGCCAGCCTGACTACGGCGGCGGTCCTTTAGGGGTGCCGTTTCCATTTTCCCACACTTGTAAACGAGTGTTTCGCCAAGCGGGCGAATGAGTGCTGCTGATGGAATCTATGCTGCGCTAACCCGTCAGGATGGAAGCCGGCTATTCAAGTATCCGTGTCGCCGGCTCCGCGTTTTCTCTTTCAGTTTGAGCGTGCGAGCACAGCGCTAGTGTTCGCCTTCTTTCGCATCCTGACTACTGGAAGCAAAAGCGCGACAGCTGCGGCTAAAAACAAAACTTCAACTATGAAAACAAAAGTGTAGGGCGTTTGCGCTGTAACACCGACCGCACCATTCCAACCCACGATGATGTCGCGCACGATACCCGCGCTAGCGACACCGATTCCGGCGGCTGTGGCTTGCACCGCGCCCCAGGACCCAAGCGCCAGACCGATCCGGTCGCGCGGTGCGTGACGGATTGCGCCAGTAAGTGTGGCATGTCCAAACAGCCCGGCTCCAACACCAGTCGCAAGCGTGCCCAGAAGAAACAGCGGAATGCCCGCCCCTTGGGACGAGGCGATGATGGCGAGGAATCCAGGGATGCCCGTCGCAGCGCCGATCAGCGCGTAACGCTCTGGTGCTGCGCCCTGCCCCAATGCACGCGCAGCCAGACCAAAGCCAATCAGGGTGCCGGCAGCCAATAGGGCTGTCAGTTTAGTGGTACTCGCAACCGACAGACCAAGCGCTTGTCCCCCATAGGGCTCAAGCAACACATCGGCCATGCCAAAGCCAAACGTGCCCACCGCAATTACGATGAGCAGACGCATCATACCGGGCGTGCGCATCATCGCACCCATGGCTTCACCAAATGCCACAGGTGCTGCAACTTTCATTGCTTGGGCGCGGTTGCGGTCGCGGGGCTCTTGTTGCCACAGCGCGATCAGGTTGAGGGTCACCGTCACCACGGCCGCACCCTGAATCACCTGAATCAGGCGACCCGGGGTGTAGTTTGCGAGCAGAGCACCAAACACCAGGGCGCTGATCATCATACCAACAAGCAGCATCACATACATAAGGCCAACGATCTTGGGTTGATCTTCCGTCGGCACAAGGTCGGTCGCGAGCGCAAGACCGACCGTCTGCACCATATGCACGCCTGCACCGACAAGCAGAAATGACAAAGCGGCCGAACTAAATCCGAGCCAGCGTGGTGCATCCACAGCCTCGCCATAGCCTGACAACACCAGCAACGCGAAAGGCATGATCGCGAAGCCGCCAAATTGTAGCAGCGTACCCTTCCAGATGTAGGGGACGCGCCTTAGTCCAAGAGCAGACACATGGGTGTCCGACTTGAACCCGATCAGCGTGCGCAAAGGCGCAAATAGCAAAGGCAACGCCAGCATCACCGCCACAAGGGTCGCAGGAACCGATAGTTCAACGATCATAACCCGGTTGAGAGTGCCAACGAGCAGCACAAGGGCCATGCCGACAGTCACCTGAAACAGGGACAAACGCAGTAGGCGAGATAAGGGAAGATCTGGCGTGGCGACATCGGCAAAAGGCAGATAGCGGGGGGCGAGAGCCACCAGCTTGCGGGTTGCGAAGGTACGATAGTCGAACATCGTCTAAATGCGCCACAAGTGTGTCGTCTCCGCACAAAGCTGCGCGGCGACGAAAAATATGAATAAATTCAGCCCGCAGACACGGGGCAGCGGGCTGAATATGTCTACTGCGTTATCGCAGCGTGCAACTCTGGTGGCTGTAGAATCGCTTTAACAGGCGTTCCGTCCTCCAGAATGATCGTCACTTCGCGTGAACCGTCAGTGGCAGGAACCACATAAGATGCCTTCGCCACACCAGTGTCCGCATCAGGGATCAACGCCGCGGATGCATCTCCTGCGCCCAGCTCTTGGCCGGACAGGAAGTCGGACACCCAACTGGTGTTGCTGAGAACAGCTACGTGCACGGCAAAAGAGCCTACTGCAACCGCGCTTAGAAAGAGGGGAACACCCACCGTTGGTTTTACAACCAACCACATTTTCGCATTGTTCATATCAGTGCCTCCCTATCCGAGCCAAGGGGTCGACGCCGCGACCAGAATATGCGCCAGCAGGGCAATCGCGCCAAATACGCGTGTCCCGTCGATGAGGTAGCTATGCACCTCTTCTGCTTCTTCGAGCGTCAGGCCGGTCGGCCAGACTTTATCTTCACTTATCGCCACGTTCATTCCTCCGTGTGTTAAAGCCGGGGTCGGTGGGACAGACCATTTCGTGCCTTGGTCCTTGCACCTATAAACGCACACTGTATCCCCCACTCTGTCAGCATTATCTGACATATTCAAGTGTAAATCTAAATTGACACTTGCAAAATGCTGCTAGTCGGCTCGGTAAATTCATCTCAAAAAATCAATGGGCAAAGCGGCGAAGCGCGATGTATAAAGCGCTGTAACGCTTAAACAAACCTGCTTGGATCAAATTAAAACTTAAGCAGCTTCATCGACTCGCGACAGAGTCAGAACACTGATTTGGGTGCGCACTCGCCTTTTGAACGGCAACATCGCCATCAAAATGAACCGATTCTGAACTTGGTCGAAACCATTAGCCAAACAGGGCCGGTTTATCTTTGCGCCGAAACCTCGGGAGCGGCGGGATCATTTGCACTCTGGACCTCGTTCCGTAAGGAAGGGTTATACACCGTTTGACGCCCTCTCCCTCCATCTTTGGAGGCGTATAGGGCGACGTCAGCGTCATCCATGATCTCGGCCACAGTTTTCGAAGAATCGGGATCGAAAACCGCCATTCCGATGCTGCCAGATATTCGGCACATGTCGCCCTGATACGGCATGGGGCGGGACAACTGTTCAATGATGCGCTGGCCAATACTCTCCAACACGTCCTGTGAACTTGCAAAAGGCAGGATAATCACAAACTCATCTCCGCCTATGCGTGCGACCGTATCGCAATCGCGGGTCTCCTCCACCATGGTCCGGGCCACATTCTGGAGGACAAAGTCACCCGCGGCATGCCCAAGCGTGTCGTTGACGGCCTTGAACCAGTCCAGGTCGACCTGCATCAATCCAAAGCGTGTGCCCCAGTCCACGTAGCGTGTCAGAACATGATCCATCGCCCGGCGGTTCTTGAGGCCAGTGAGCGTATCGGTGAAGGCCTGTTCTTCAGCGGCAATCATGGCGCCTTGTAAACGCAGGTTCAGCTTGCGAGAGGCGTCCATCGCCGCGGACTTTGCTTCGACCAGGTACAGCATCTCAATAGCCAGGTCTGTGGTGGCAAAATCTGCACTTGTCAGCGCAAAGTCGGCCACCGCGTCCACGATAGAAATCCCAAAAGACAGGTTCACAATACTGAGCCCGGACAGCGGCGCGGGCATCAATACACCTTTGATTTCGGTCTGAGGTGCCGCGCGCAACTGAAGGTGCATTTTGATCCCGGCACTCGCGCGCAAATCGCTGATTTTCTCAATAGCCCGGGGACGCTTAAGGTCAAAAATGTTGAGGAATTACTCTCCGACGAGCGTGTTATCGGGGCGAAGTTTCTGCGCGGTCGGCCCCGCATGCGCAATCAAACCCGTGTCTGAGAGCACCAGATGCATCGGGCACAAAACGTCCAGAGTCCGGGTGAGTTGGTCGAGGCCCGTCATACTGCACGCGCGCCCAACTCAAATGAACGCCCTTCCGCAAATTCTGTTTCGATCAACGTGATTGAAATCGTTTCGGTCCCGTTGCCTGAACCGGCATGTTCCAAAACGGCCAGGACGCCATAATCGTCAGCCATGGCCCTCAAAACACCCATCATGACGTGCCCATACCCCTCAATCGAACTGGTGCACACAAGGCTGAACTGACCGGGCGCAAGGTCCCGCAACTCAAGCGCTGGCAAGTTCAAATCTGAAACAGCCAGCCGCGCACGATCTGGCAAATCATCCAGCGAATGCAGGAATTCAACGAAATCAAAACCACCAAAACGCAGCAAGCGCCTCAACGCCTCCACTTTGGGGTGCGACACAAGATACGTGCCAATGTCTTCCATGACCTCGTCACGTTCCCGCTTTAAGGCACGGCTGACAGCATCCAACAGTTTCGGTGTGACCTCATCATCATAGGTCAACATGGACTCGAACTCGACGAAGCCCAGATCTGCGTTACGCGCCGCCTCGACCCATGCTTCAGATCCGTAGCTGTCGACGACAAAGCACTGTATTGCCCGATTGATTAGCCCATGCATGACGGTGTGATCCCAAGTCCACGTCAGCAGTGTTGGACAACAGGACTAAACAATCCTCTAACAAATCGAGTTTTAGCTAGTTTTCCTTGCGGGTAGCAGGCCTTCTAAAAGTCTGTTGGTGCTCCGCCTTCGGATTTGCGCCGCGCAACGAAATCAGCCAATTCCTCGCGGATCGCCTCGTCCATCGTCGGCGCTTCAAAGTTGGCAATGATGTTCTTGAACATCGTATGCGCCCGCTCCTGGGTCCATACGCCACCGGCTGCTTCCCATCCTTCGTAGTTTTTCCAATCGCTCAGGAAGGGTTGGTAAAAGGCCGTCGCATATCGATCCTGGGTATGCTGAATGCCAAAGAAGTGGCCGTCATTGCCGACCGACTTGACTGCTTCCAATGCAATCTCGTCAGGGCCGGTCGCTGTCAGAGAGGGATCCAGATAGCGTTGAATTTGCTGCAAAACCTCACAATCCATGATAAATTTCTCCGGGCTTGCAATCAGCCCGCCTTCCAGCCAGCCCGCAGCGTGATAGACCATGTTAGTGCCCGATTGCACCGCCGCCCACAGACTGTTGGACGTCTCCCACATGGCCTGCCCGTCCGGAACATTCGCAGCACAGACACCGGATGAGCGCATGGGCAGCCCGTAAAACCGCGCCAACTGCCCTGTCATCTGTGTGGCGCGCATATATTCGGGTGTGCCAAAGGCAGGGGCGCCGGACTTCATGTCGACATTGGATGTGAAGGTCCCAATGGCACAGGGCGTGCCGGGGCGGACGTATTGGAACAACGCAATCGCACACAACGCCTCAGCAATCGACTGCGCCACGGCCCCAGCCATGGTCACCGGCGCCATAGCACCTGCCAGCGTAAACGGCGTCACCACCACTGCCTGACCACGACGCACAAGACGCAGGCAGCCGTCGATCATGGGATGATCATGTTTCAGCGGCGAGGTCGAGTTGATGTTGGTGTACATGCGTGGCGTCGCTTCGAACTCTTCATCCGACAGCCCGCCGGCGATGCGCACCATTTCCATCACATCCTCGACCCGCTCCTTGCCAAGGGAATAGGCGTGCATGACCTTATCCGTCAGTGTCAGCTTGTCATAAACAACGTCCAGATGTCGGATAGAGGCATGTATGTCGACCGGCTCGACCGGGTAACCGCCGGCAAAGTGGATACAGTTGAAGTACTGCGTAAGTTTCAGCAGGTTGGCACACATTTCGCGCGTGCCAGGCACCTTTGTGCCCAACTCCATATCCCAATAATTGGGCGGCGAGGACACGTTTCCAAAGGTGAGATGTCGTCCCCCGATGGTGATCTTGCGGTCAAGGTTGCGGGGGGTCAGCGTGAATTCGGACGGTGCCTTTCCCACCATCTCCATTACAAACTCGCGGTCCATGCGGACGATGTCGCCGTCGACCTGACAGCCCGCCTCGCGCAGAATACCCAACGCTTCTTCATTCAGAAACTGAACGCCGACTTCCTCGAGGATACGCATCGCGCCGTCGTGGATCGCCTCCACACCTTCAGAGCGCAAAGGTTCCACAGGCGGGTCGATCATGACCGGGGGATTCCATGGCATCTGTTCGATTACTGCGCCACCACGCCGGGCCGCCGCCCCCGCCCGTCCGCCGCCACGTGTTTTGCGTCTGGTGTCGGTGTCGGCCATGGATTGTCCCCTTCGATGCAGTTCGCCCCTAAGACACATCACCCAACGCGCCACGACATTGCCGTTTGCGACGGTACATGTCGTTTTTAAAGGTGGGTACGTCTATCCGGCGAGACCGCTTGCAATTGATCAAGCCAGTTTGGGATATGGCCAATATTCGGCAAAACCACTTCAGCATGCGGCGACAAGTCCTCAGCGCTGGCCATCCCCGTCAGCACCGCGATACAGCGCATGCCCGCTGCACGACCAGCGTGCAGATCATGCAGGCTGTCGCCAACCATGATGACGCCTTCGGGGGGCAGGCCAGTGACCGCACAAAAGGCCAACAGCTGACCCGGCGCCGGCTTACCGCCATGGCCGCTGTCAAAACCGGCAACAAAGTCGAAAAGACCGGTGACACCAGCCGCATCAAGATGGGACCGAGCGGGAGCTTCGGCGTCATTTGTGGCCACGCCTAGGGCCAATCCACGCGCCCGCAAATCGTTCAAAAATGGCACGAGAGGGACTGCTTCGGCCTGTGGCGCTGCTCCCGCTTCGGCGTTCAGCATGGTAAGCAACTGAACTGTGGTCAGTTCCGGCAATTGCGGCGACAGGGCCGCGGCGACCTCGCCAGCGGTGCCCGCGATCACGATGGAATCTTGTGCAAAGCTGCGGTTGTCCAGATCAAATCCGATGGCAGCACCCAAGCTGCTGGCACGGGCCACATCACCTTCGCTAACGCGCAACAAAAAGGAAGCCGCCCATGCCTCCCACGTGGTGGCAAAATCAAACAGGGTGCCATCCTTGTCAAAGATGATGCCATTAATCGGGGGGGTGAATGCACTCACGTCCAATGCACCTGATCCCCGCCGGGCAGCATCATACGCGCATGCATCGGCTGGTCATAGGCCAGACTGGCGGAATCACAGAACTCTCGGACCCAGTTATCGTCCATCATGACAAAATCCAAAAGCGCACCCAGAAAGCCAGGATCGGTGGCCCCTGCGCGCACATCTGCCTCACTTGCACCTGTTTCGCCAAGAAAGACAGGCAACAACTCTTCGTTGCCTGCCATCCAGGCTAGGGCCTTCAGTCCCACAACTTCGGCGGATTCTTGCGACATTCCCACTACAAATGAACCTCCTCTCGGCATTGGAAACCCTTTGTTAACCTAAACGAACAAATAACGAATGCACAGAACCTGTAACGAATTGGACATGCCTCATGCACGGTAAGATCCTTGTCATCGATGCCATTGCAACCAACCGCATCATGTTGCGCGTCAAGCTAGAGGCGAGTCATTACGAAGTGATGCAAGCCAACAGCATTGGGGCAGCCATGACTGCGGTTGCTGAATCGGTGCCTGACATGATCATGTGTGCCGATATGTTGCCGGATGGAAATCCACGGCGCCTTCTTGCCCGGCTGCGCAAAGCGGGCCTTCAAGGCAAAGTTCCAGTGATTGTTATGGCCGCATCCGGGGCCCCTCTGGACCGGCAGAGTCTGTTTGAGGCGGGAGTCGAAGATGTTCTGGATCGGCCGATTGATGATGTTTTGTTGCTTGCACGCACACGTAGCGTATTGCGCGCCTATGCCTCGGCCAGCGAATGGACTCTGAGGGACGACACGTCGCGCGCACTAGGGCTCGCCGAACCGAGCGCGAAATTTGGTCCACGCCAACAGGTCTGTATCCTTGCTGAACCTGACATCCGCATCGACGAATTACGAGACACCATTGCCCCTTTGATGTCAGCGCACGTGGCGGCTTGCGCTCCATACCAAGGCATTTATAGCGACGTAGGTGGCGTGCCGGACGCATTTGTTTTGCCCGTCAACCGTGACAAAGCGGCGAACATGTTGGGCCTGCTGGCAACACTGCGCAGCCACGCCGTCACACGTCACAGTGCTATCGTTATCTTGCAGATGGACACTGATCCACGCCTCGGCGCTCAAATGCTCGACATGGGGGCCAACGACCTGATGGCCTTTGACCGGGTGCCTGCCGAACTGGCCTCGCGGCTCGAGACGTTGATGACACGCAAGCGGATGTCAGATGCATTGCGCGACACCCTGAGGTCAGGAGTAGAGGCCGCCGTGACCGATCCGCTGACAGGTCTGCACAATCGTCGCTACGCGATGCCCTATCTGTCCCGGATCGCCGACCGTGCCAAAAAATCCAAAAAACCATTCGCGGTGATGGTGGCCGACATGGACCACTTCAAGCAGATCAATGACACTCACGGACATGCAGCCGGCGACGCCGTCCTCATCGAAACGGCCCGGCGATTACATGAAAACCTGCGCAGCGTTGACCTTGTGGCCCGGATCGGAGGAGAAGAGTTTCTAATCGTGATGCCCGGTGCCGGCCTGTGCAATGCGCGCAAGGCCGCCCAGCGCCTGTGCCGCATGATCCGGGACACGCCCTTCGAGATACCGGGCCTTGGCACACAGGTCCTCACCGCCACGATTTCGATAGGTTTGACAGTCTGCGATCCAGATCAGAAAAACACGCACACATTGCCGATGACGGCCGAAGCTATGCTGGATCGGGCAGACAAGGCGCTTTATGGCGCGAAGGCCGAAGGACGGGATCGGGTGACCTTGCTGCGCCCGGCGGCATAACGGAGGCATACGCAACCTGCTGCGGGAGCCCACCAAAACCAACTGAAGGACGCGCCAAGGCCTTGTTCAAGTGTAGGTGCCAGGGATTTTAGTTCTTTCCCTTCTTCGGACGGCCATTCCGGTTCAGCGCCTCTTGCATCCGGTCAGTATAGGCTGCGCGTTCTTCGTCGCTTAAACCGGAGACAGCCTCGAGCCACGCCGCTTGCGCCGCAGCCTGCACGCGAGACACGCCGTCGCCCTGACGGAGCAGCACCGCCTCAACGGCGGTTGCGTCAAATGGGGTTACCTTCAAGGCCTTTATCATATCCCGGTATTCTTCACGACGCGCACGTCTGTCGGGCAGGCTGTCATCATTGCGCACAGCCCCAAACACATCGCGGCGCAGATCGCGCGGTAAGGCCAGAACATATGGCATCGCATAGCCCATCGCTGGCGCACGCCCGGCCATCGGCCCACCACGCAGCACAAACCCGGCAACCAAGCCGGCAATACAAAGGTTTAACGCCAACGACAGGGCCAGAACGATCTTGACCCACAGCGGGCAGCGTCTGGTTTCGGTCTCTTCTTGCATGATCAGCCTTCTTCCATGTCCCAGCCAAAGGCATCAAGGCTGCCGGGGCTGTCGTAATAGGTCTCGTAGGTCATCGTCCAAGGGGTGGAGACCCCCACACTGTCAAGACCGCCAAGGCCCACAACAAACCCAGTGGCCGCAGCGGCAACAAGACCGCCCACTGCCATCCACCCCCCGATGCCTTCCACGATCTGACGCCACCAAGGCGCTTTTGCCAATTGCCCACCGGGTGCGGGCAACATCGCATAGGCTTCCTCCATGACGCGCGCCTTTAGGTCATCCGGAGTCTCTGGCACGGGCGTGCGAGCCAGGTCATCCAACATCCCATCGATCCAAGCGTCGTCTCCGTCGCGATTTGGGGCCTTGGTCATGTCCTTCATCCTTCTTCATATCCAAGGGCAGCAGCCTGCCCTTTAAGTGCCGCCGCAAGGGCGCGCTTGCCACGGGCCGTCAGACTTTCGACCGCTTCAGTGCTGATGCCAAGGGCTTCAGCGATCTCCGGGTTCGCGGCACCTTCAAAATGGCGCATCGTGACTGCGACCCGCTGACGCTCTGGCAAGGCAGCAAGAGCGATGCGCAGCGCATCTCGGCGGGCCTCGTCCTGCATCCGGATTTCCACGGACGGAGTCGGGTCCTCGGGTTCGGCCACGACATCCAGCGGCATCGCGCCACGGCCACGCTTGCGAAGGCGATCGGTGCACAGGTTGGCCACCACGCGGAACAACCATGTGGTCACCTTTGCCTCGCCGTGGCGCCATTCCGGAGCCACACGCCACAGGCGCATCATGGCCTCCTGCGCGACATCTTCGGCTTCGCCCGAATCTCCCAGCATCCGCATGGCTTGCCCGAAGGCGCGCGGGGTCAGGCGTACCGTCAACAAACGGGCCGCACCGGCATCCCCACGTGCATAAGCCGCAAGCAGGTCAGCGTCATCCGTTTGCGGATCGGTATCAAGGGGCATGGCCATCAGGTCCGGGCTATCCCTGCCCCGCCCCTTTTTGCAAGGGGCGGGACGAGGCCTGCTCAGTTCTTGTTGCGTTTCTTGCCTGCGCGACGTTCTTCCATCTTGGCGCGGGCCTCCTGAAACTCTTCCTCAGAAATGCCACCGCTGCCATCTGCATCGAGACGATCAAACATGCGGGCCGGATCGCGGCGCGGGTTTTTCAACTCTTCTGCGGACAACTTGCCGTCGTCATTGGCATCCATCCGCTCCATCATGCGGGCCGCCCGGTCGCTTGCGCGCTCCTGACCTGCGGCTTCCAACTCAGCAAGGCTCAGGAAGCCGTCACCATCCGTGTCAGCTGTTTCAAAACGCGCCTCACCCTGCGCTTGCAGTTCGGACAAGGTCACCTCGCCGTCGCGGTCTGCATCCAGAGTGGCAAAGTCGGGACCGCGTTCGCGGGCCATGGCGGACAGCGTGGTCAGGCCCACAGCAGCAGCGGCGACGGCGGCGATAAATGTTGTACGTTTCATGTGTCTTTTACTCCGTTTTTACCTCAGGGCGGGCTGGCTTTTCCAACCGCGCCATACCCATCAAACGCAGCCCGTCGCACATTCCGTCGAAAAAAGTTTTGGCGCCCAAAAAGCGCGACATCGGGACGCAAGGACAGAATGCGCCATTCCAAATGACTGCATGCCGTGGCTAGGTCGCGCAATGGCATCGAAGGACAAGGTTCGTGCAAACCGACCCCATTTCAAAAAATCCCGAAACTGACGCAACCCAGCGCCCAGTGCGTCCCGCGTTGTTTCGTGGCTGGCGGCGCACCTGTCCGCGCTGCGGTCAAGGACGGCTGCTCAAAGGGTATCTGGCCGTGGCCGACACCTGCCCTGTATGCAAACTCGATTATTCGCACCACCGTGCAGATGATGGGCCGGCGTACCTTACGATCCTGCTGGTGGGGCACCTAATGGCACCGCTTTTGCACTTCACCTTTGTCAGATGGCGGCCTGAACCTCTGGTGCTGTTCACAATATTCGCGGTGGGCTGCGTGGCGCTGTCGCTTTACCTGCTGCCCCGACTCAAAGGGGCGATCGTCGGGTTTCAATGGGCGCGCGGCATGGGCGGGTTTGCTCAAAACGGCTGATCAGCCTAGGCTGCCCGGACGTGACATTGCAAATGACAGGACGCCGCGCCGCATGGCCACAGAGATAGACAAGACGCAAGTGCGCGACGCCGCGACCGTGATCGTTTTGCGTGATCGGAGAACGTCGCCGCGCATTTTAATGGGACAGCGCGGGGCGAAGGCTGCGTTCATGCCCAACAAGTTCGTTTTTCCCGGCGGTGCGGTGGACGCCGCTGACCACCATGTTCCACTGGGCACGACACTCGCCGACCCCAACACGGACCGTCTGTCCGAGGACAGTACACCAGGGCTTGCCCCTGCTCTGGCAGTTGCCGCAATCCGCGAACTGTTTGAAGAAACCGGGCAGGTCCTAGGTACACCCGGCGAGTGGGACGCTCCCCCAACCGATTGGCATGGATTTGCAGCCACAGGTCATCTGCCTCATGCTGAACCATTGCAGTTCGTATTCCGCGCCCTAACACCACCCGGTCGCCCGCGCCGGTTCGATGCTCGGTTTTTCCTGATTGATGCAGACGATCTGGCCTCTGAACTCGACGACTTTGGCCAAGCCTCAGATGAGCTATCTCACCTTCAATGGGTCGGTCTGGACGAAGTGCGTAGTTTCGACATGCCCTTCATCACCGAAGTGGTGCTGAGCGAAATTGCGGCCCGGGTGCAGGATCGCACTCCACCCGCCAGCGTGCCCTATTTCCGAAATGACGACGAAGAAAGCCTGTTCCTGCGCCTTCGCGGCACGCCGATGCGGGACTAGGATCAGATCACAACAATCAACATCAGGATCGAGCTCAGCAAAACCGCCATCCCGGCCCACTCCCGGGCACTGATTGCCTCACGAAAGACAAGCGTGGAGGCCAGCGCACTCAGGATCAACTCCACTTGCCCCACCGCATTCACATAGGCCGCGTTCTGCAAGGTGAAGGCGGTGAACCAGCAAAAAGATCCCAACATCGACATCAGGCCGACCCAAACCGCAACGCGGCGCGCGCCCCAAACGGCAGTCACCTGCCCCGGATCGCGCCATCGCAGCCAAATCACCATGGCAACCAGCTGCATCGCCGTCACCGCAGACAAGGTCAGGCCAGCGCGCGCCAGCGGATCCTCCAACCCAATGCTGAGGGATGCACCGCGATAACAGACGCCGGAGACGGCAAACAGCAGACCCGCGCCAAGGCCCAGAGCCACAGACCGATTGGCCAGATCGCGCAAACGCACACGCACAAGGTCCGGCGGAGCGGACAACAGCAAAACGCCAACCAACCCAAGGCCGATGGCCGCAAACCCCAAAACAGAAACGGAGTCGCCCAAAACGACCCAACCCACCAGTACGGCCTGCATCACTTCGGTCTTTTTAAACGTGATCCCGACAGCAAAGTTGCGCGCTTGAAACAGACGCACGGTAGCGACGGTCGCAAGGATTTGCGCAAGACCACCACAAGCCCCGTACACCCAGAACTCGGGCCTGAACCGGGGCCAGTCCTGCCCAGTTTGCGCCATGTAGATCACGATCAGCACCGCAACCAGCGGGGCAGAATACATGAACCGGGCCAGCGTCGCCCCGCCCGCACTCAGCGTGCCCAGTGACAACTGCCGTTGCAGCATGAAGCGCAACGTCTGAAACAGCGCTGCTGCGACAGTGATAGGAATCCAAAGGGTCATACCCCGCTATGGGGGATCAGCGCCACCGCGACCAGAGGGGATGGACCACCTTGTCCTTTGCAGCAAACAAGTGACGCGCAAAAACCTCGCCATAAGACCGATAGCGGTACCCCTCATTAAGCGCCAGATAGCGCGTGGCATTTGCTCGATACATGCCCGGCAGGCGATACCAGGGCACCTTTGGGTGCATGTGGTGCACGACATGCAAGTTGTTGTTCAAAAACAGAAACGCCAGCAGCCCACGATCTTCCACGATGACAGTGCGCGCCCGCGCCAGCTTGTGGGCCTGATGCTCGAGAAAGGTGCGGATTTTGAGGATGGACAACGCGATGTAGCAGGCCGCAAGGTACGCCCCGAACGAAATAGGCGCGGCCCAGACCGCAAACAAAACCAGCGCCACACCGGGCAGGTGCCAAAGCCAGCCCTTGGCCACGTGCCAGTCTCCGCCCCGGATGGCGCGCCAATCGTCGCGCATGAACACATATTGCGAGATCACAGGCCCGATCAGCATCCGCCCGGTCAGCGTGTTGTTGACATGCAAAAGCAACTGCACCACGCGCGGTAACCGATCCCAGACAGCCGGATCCAGATAGTTGGTCTCCGGATCGTCATAAGGGTCCGTCAGGTTTTCATCTCTGTGATGGGCAAGATGCGTATCCCGAAACCTGATGTAAGGAATGAAGAGCAAAGGCGTGACAATCACCAACGCTTCATTGGCCAAACGGGACGAAAACGGGTGACCATGCAGCACCTCGTGGCTGAGGGACGCATGCAACACTAGGGCCAGCGCCAACATCAAAACCGCAAGCGCCGGCGACCAGTCCGAAACGACAAAAACAGCCACGCCCAATACCCCCATACATCCCGACCACAGTGCCAAGGTGCCCCATTCCACTGCCTCCAGAAATTCAGAACGCAGAGGTCGGGCGGTGGATGTGGGGGGCATGATGACGGGGGTCCTTTCAAACGTCTGCCACGGACCCTAGCCACCCGTCCGCTGCGGGCACATTCTGAATATCGTTAACAAATCCGACATTCTGTGATTTATATCACCATATGAGTACTATTATCGACAAACGCGACCGTGCGGACCGGTTCCGGCGCAGGCTTGCCCGCGCCATGCAAAGCACAGGGATCAGTCAAAGCGCACTGGCCCGGCAAATCGGCGCCGACCGCTCCACCGTGTCTCAGGCGCTGGCAGCCGGAGGTGCCCGCTTGCCCGGGGCGCAAGTTGTCGGGGCGTGCGCCCAAGCACTCGGCGTCTCGACTGACTGGCTGCTCGGGCTTTCGGATCGGCCCGAAAGTGCAGCGGCCCTGACCGCAGCGGCCCTCACCCTGACCCAAGCCCCCCGCGCACTGGTAGATGAACGCATCTTTGGCTGGCACCAGGAAGCGGCGGGTTACAAAATCCGCCATGTGCCTGCTGGCCTGCCCGACATGCTGAAGTCGCAGGACATGCTGGAATGGGAATACTCACCGCATCTCGGAAGGACCACCGCGCAGGCCATCAACGCCTCCCGTGACCGGCTGAACTGGATGCGTGCTGCGCAATCTGACTACGAAATCGCCATGCCGCTCTACGAGGTACAAAGCTTTGCCGCCGGCACCGGATACTACGAAGGGCTACCCGCCCAAACGCGCGAGGCACAACTCAATCACCTTACCGACCTGACCCGGCAACTGTACCCGCGACTGCGGGTCTACCTGTTCGATGCCCGCCGCCTCTATTCCGCCCCGATCACCGTCTTTGGTCCGCTGCTCGCCGTGCTCTACACTGGCGGACACTACATGGCCTTTCGCGACCGCGAACGGATCGAAACACTGTCTCTACATTTTGACGAACTGGTGCGCGAAGCGCGGGTAAGCGCACGCAATATCCCAAACCATCTGGACGGTTTACGCAGCTTGATACAGTGACTTCACTCCGGGGTCGGAGGGTGGGCACATTTGCCAAAGGCAAACAGAGCATCCACCGACACCATCACACCTTAGGATCAGGGTTCTCCGTATGCCCATCCACAGCGATGATCTGCCCGGATACCATACGCGCCGCATCCGAGGCCAAGAACACAGCCATCTGCGCAATGTCCTCAGCCTCAACAAAGGAACGCATGGACGTCCCGGCAGCATAACCGTCATAGACTTGATCACGGGTCATTCCTTTGGCGGCAGCCTCGCGGGCCAGCACCCCTTCCATGCGCGGCCCCTCAACAGCGCCAGGACAAATCGCATTTGCTCGCACACCAAACGGGCCTGCTTCCATGGCAACCGTCTTCATCAAGCCAATGATGGCCCACTTGGCCGCACTGTACGGTGCGCGGTTGGGATAGCCGAATTGCCCGGCAGTGGATGAGGTAAAGACAACTGCCCCTTGCCCCGCCGCCTTCATGGGGCCCAGCGAGTGCTTGGCTGCCAGAAACGCACCCTCAAGGTTGACGGAAACGCACCCGCGCCAATCCGCAAGGTCCACATCCTCGACCTTGGCCGTTGGCCCCGCGATGCCAGCATTTGCACATAGAACGTCCAACGCGCCCACTTCGCCCATAACCTCGACCAACCGGGCCTCATCGACCGCATCGCAGTGACGCCCAGTGATGCCCTCTGGCAAAGCCTCAAGCGCCACGGCGTTTACATCCGTCACCCAAACCTCATCTCCACGATCGGCAAAGGCACGCGCCATGGCCAAACCGATGCCCGAAGCACCGGCAGTGATCAGCACCCGGCTCATGGACGTTGCCCAACAGCGCGCCCCGCGCCTTCCGGCATCGGGAGGTCGGCGTGGGCCGCTGCAATGCGGTCAAGGGCGGTGACAATGGCAGGCGACGGCTCAGACGGACGGCGGGTCTCAAGGCTCACATGCAGCAGGAAATGCTCGCCCGTGGCCAGCAACCGATCGCCCTCAAACATCTCGTGAAACAGGTGCAGCTTCTTGCCCGCTCCCACCAACACTTGCGTGCGCACTTCGATGGTGGCACCCGCCAACGCCTCGTCCACATGGCGAATATGCGTCTCGGCGGTAAAGTAGCTGCCCCCGGTCGCGATGTATTCTGCATCACATCCAATCAGGGCCATGAACCGGTCCGTTGCATCGCCAAAGGCCTGCAGATAGCGGGCCTCGTTCATGTGGCCATTGTAGTCCGTCCAATCGAGTGGCACCGCGCGGCGCACCGTCAGGATTGGGGCCGACACGTCTTCGAGATCGTCCGCATGCGCACCCAGTACCGTGCCTTCACGCAATGCAGCCTCATGAGCGTTCATCACTGCACCCGCGCCCCAGTTGTTGGCCTTGAGTGCGCGCATCATGCCAACCAGATTGTCGTCACGCGCAGCCAGCATTTGGGAAATACTCATGTGGCCGGACTGTGCATCGGATTGACCTGCGATCAAATCAACCAGTTCATCTGTGAACTCCGGTACGTCCATCAGCTTGGTCCAGGGCCATTTCAATGCCGGGCCAAACTGCGCCATGAAATGACGCATCCCCGCCTCACCGCCTGCAGTGCGATAGGTGTCAAACAGCCCCATCTGCGCCCAGCGAATGCCAAAGCCCATGCGGATCGCCTCATCGATCTCTTCGGTCGTGGCAACACCATCTTTGACCAGCCAAAGAGCCTCACGCCAAACGGCCTCTAGGAAACGGTCGGCGATATGTGCGTCGATTTCCTTGCGCACCCGCAACGGAAAGTGGCCCAGAGTGCGCAAAATCCCTTCGGCCTTTTCGACAAGGGCGAGGTCAGTCTGGGGCGACGGTACAACCTCGATCAGCGGCATCAGGTAAACCGGGTTGAACGGATGGCACACCATGATCTGACCCGGGCGAGCCGCGCCCCGCTGCAACTCGGAGGGTTTGAAACCACTTGTGGACGATCCGATGATCGCATCCGGGGGGCAATGGGCCTGCACTGAAGCCAAAACGGCATGTTTGATCTCAAGACGCTCGGGCACGCTCTCCTGAATCCAGTCAACGCCGGATACAGCCTCTGCCATGTCATTGTGAAATGTCAAAACCCCCTCTGGCGGTAGGGCCACATCCGTGAGACTTGGCAACGCCCGGCGCGCCTGCGCCAAGACAGGGGCAAGTTTCGCATCTGCCTCCGGGTCCGGATCAAACACCCGCACATTCCACCCATTAAGCAAGAACCGGGCAGCCCAACCGCCCCCGATCACACCGCCGCCGATGATTGCTGCCGTTGTCATGGCATCCCTTTCCAGTCTTTCGTTCTATATCCGTTGAAATCCAGCACCTGACGGGCCGCCGCAACTTGATCGGCGCGCGCACGTCCGGGACGCGTCGCGACAAAGCCGAACTGCCCGTCCGGATCGCCGATGGCTGCTGTCTGATGATCGGGGTCAATCCAAACGATCCAGAGGGTACGCGAGGCACCGTTTGCATAGTCGATCTTGAAAATACCCGGTGCGAGTTGTGTGATGGCCCCGGCAGACGTATCGCGCCATTCGGTGCTGGCACGGGCGACCTCAAAGCTGCGCAAATCCCACGCGCCACCAGCCGTGTCGACCACCTCCCAGCGCCCGTCAAAAAGGGCCGGGTCAAAGCGAGAGATTGCACCGATCGGCACGGTGGGATTGCGCAACAGCGATGGGTCAGATCCAAAAAGCGCCGCATCGCTGCACGCAACCAGTGTTAGCGACAGGATGGCATATGCACCAAATCGGTGCACAGTCTGTGCACAGGTTGTGTACGCCCCGTGCATCGCCTTCCTCACCCCTTGGGCGCCCGTTTCACCAACCCAAGCTTTTCGCGCACTTCTTGCGGGCCAATTACCCGCGCCCCCATGTTTTCGATGATGGTGCCCGCACGTTCAACAAGTTGCCAGTTCTGTGCCAATTCGCCTTTGCCCAGCCAAAGGTTGTCTTCCAACCCGACGCGGACGTTGCCACCCGCGAGCACTGCAGCCGCAACATAGGCCATCTGATTGCGCCCCAAACCAAAGGCCGAGAATGTCCAATCGTCAGGCACATTGTTAACCATCGCCATAAAGGTATTGAGGTCATCGGGCGCGCCCCACGGCACACCCATGCACAATTGCACCAGCGCCGGAGAGTCCAACACACCGTCACTAACCAATTGTTTTGCATACCACAAATGACCCGTATCAAAGGCCTCAATCTCGGGCTTGACCCCGAGAGCTGTCATCATGGACCCCATTGCCGTCAGCATGCCCGGCGTGTTGGTCATCACATAATCAGCCTCAGCGAAATTCATTGTTCCGCAGTCAAGGGTGCAAATCTCGGGCAGGCATTCAGCCACGTGCTGCACCCGCTCGGCAGCACCAATCATGTCTGTGCCCTCGACCGGCGGCATCGGTTTTTCCGTAGGGCCGAATACCATATCCCCCCCCATACCAGCCGTCAGGTTAAGAACCATGTCGACTTCGGATTCCCGAATGCGTTCAGTGACTTCTCGGTAATAACCCAAGTCTCGGCTCGGCTTTCCCGTCTCTGGATCACGCACGTGGCAGTGGACAACCGCTGCCCCCGCTTTGGCCGCCGCAATGGCGCTGTCGGCGATATGCGCCGGGCTCCGCGGGACATGGGGACTGCGATCCTGCGTACCGCCAGAGCCGGTTACGGCACAGGTAATAAACACCTCACGGTTCATAGCTAGGGGCATGGGTGGCATCCTTTCTCGTGTTTTGAACACTTTCGCGATCACACGAGGATACGCCACCTCAAAAGCGTCTTTCGACAGAGAAAAAACGATGTTTCAAGGATCGCCAAGCCCCTTCAAGGGCCGTCTCACCTCAAAGACTTCATCTCGCCGAAAATGCTCCGCCCAAACGAGCGGAGAAAACGCTTAATACGGCATCGGATGGGCGCGTTGGGCAGCCGTGATTTCAGCCAACACCTCATCGCTCAAAGTCACATCGGCGGCTCCAAGGGCAACCTCAAGCTGGTCCATGTCCGTTGCGCCGAAAATGACCGAGCACATGAAGGGACGCGTCATACACCATGCCAAGGCCATTTGGGACGGATCAAGCCCATGGCGCGCTGCGATATCCAGATAGGCGTCAACAGCTGCAAAGACCCGGTCCGTCTTGCGCCCACCCATATCGCTATTCAGCGACATACGGGAGCCGTCCGGCACCGCAACCCCTTGATATTTGCCAGTCAAAAGGCCCGTCGCGAGCGGAGAAAACGCAAGCAAACCAACATCTTCATGCACACTCATCTCGGCCATGTCGGTGTCATAGAGGCGGCAGAGCAGGGAATACTCGTTCTGCATCGATGCCACACGTGGCCCGCCTGTCCGCTCTGACGCGGCAAGCCACTGGCATGTGCCCCACGCACTTTCGTTGGACAAGCCAAAGGCGCGGATCGTACCACGGTCCACCTCAGCCTGAAGCGCGCCAAGGCAGTCTTCCATGTCCTGACGTACCGCGACGGGGTCGGGGCCAGTCGGGTCATAATCCCAATTCTTGCGGAACATGTAGCTGCCGCGATTGGGCCAGTGAAACTGGTAAAGGTCGATATAGTCGGTCTGCAACCGACGCAGCGATCCCTCCACCGTTTCCCGAATCGTTTTGGACGAGATCGGCGCGCCGTCCCGCACGTGGCGCATCCCTTCGCCGGAATGCTTGGTCGCGACGATCCAGTCATTGCGGGCACCGCCGCGTTCGAACCAAAGGCCAATGATATGCTCGGTCCGTCCGATGGTTTCGGCGCTGATCGGGTTGACTGGATACATTTCGGCCGTATCGAGAAAGTTGATGTCCGCCTCAAGCGCACGTTCGATCTGTGCGTGCGCCTCGTCCACGGTGTTCTGGGTTCCCCAGGTCATCGTCCCAAGGCACAGCGCAGAAACCTCAATATTGGTCCGTCCGAGTTTACGTCGATCCATGCCCTGTCCTTTCACGTCGTTGGTTGGGGTGACCCTAACCGGCACACCGTTACGGGCAAGCGAATTTTCAGCGGTATGAAAGGCAAATGCACGTTGAGAACAAATAAAGAACATGTATAATGGAAGTATGCCAGTCTCCCATCCCCTTTTGCAGCGCGGCCCTGTGCGCGATGCGCCCTGCATGACCCTTCTGCCGCAGGGTGAACAGCACGGGCTGGGTCATGGGCTGGCACTGGGGCGCGTGCATGAGGGGTGCGGGCCGGCGCGCCATCGTCTTGCGCTTTGGCTTGCGGCACAGGCCACGGGGCCGGTGATCTGGATTGCGCCGGATTGGGGCGCAGACCGGCTGAACCCTTGCGGGATGATGCCGTTTATCGACCCTGCCCGCCTCACATTTGTACATCCTAAACGGGCCGAGGATGTGCTGTGGAGTATGGAGGAAGTGCTGCGCACAGGTGCGGTGGCTCTTGCTGTGGCCGACCTGCCCGGCCTGCCGGGCCTGACAGCGGTGCGGCGGATGCATCTGGCGGCAGAAACCGGGGGCAAGATGCGTGGGCGCGCGCCCTTGGGCCTGCTGTTGACGCCGGGCATGGGCGGCGCGCAAGGGGTGGAAAGCCGCTGGCATCTGGCCCCGGATCACAAGACGTCGGCGGGGGCCTGGACGCTCAGGCGGTTGCGGGCACGCACCGCACCCGAAGCCGCCTGGCATGTCGCCAGAGCAAAAGGCGCACCCCTCCCGCGCATCACAAATGCAATAAAAGCCGCGTGAGGGATGTATAGAATGCAACGCTGAGGTGTTAGCCCTGCATCAACCCCTCCAAAGGAGACGACCCATGCACCGCCGACACATCCTCGCCCTTGGGCTTGCCGCCATCGCCGCCCCCACTTGGGCCGCGCCCACGCCCTACCGCCTAAACGGCGCAGCCTCGACAATCACCTACACATTCACACTGGAAGGCACGCCCCTAAAAGGCACGGTACCCATCGACCGCGCCGACCTGCAGATTGACCCCAACAACCTCGAGGCCTCGACCGCCGACGTCACAGCAGACGTGCGGCGCGCAAAGACCGGTCTCATCTTTGCCACCGAAGCCTTGAAATCCCGCAGTGTTCTCGCGGCAGACGACTTTCCACTCGCCCAGTTCCAGTCGACCAAAGTCACCCTTGGCGTACGTGGGCGCATCTCGGAAGGGGCAACGATTGAAGGCATGCTGACCCTGCGTGGCGTGACCAAACCGGTTCGGTTTGATGCCCAACTGTTTCGAGCCCCCGGCAGCGCCGCTAATGACCTAAGCGCTTTGCGGGTCATCCTGAACGGCAGCATAAATCGAGCGGATTTTGGCGCAGTTGGGTACGCTGACCTGGTTGATGACACCGTCGCCATCGAAATCGACGCAAATATCGAGGCAACAGGGTAAACCGCCCCATTTTGTCGGAAATGGGCAAGGGATGACGGGCCAATCAGGCTAGGTGCTGCCTTATGCGTATGCTCATCTCTTTCGCGGCCCTGTTTCTGTCTGTCATTCTGTTGCAACTCAGTTCTGGTTCGCTCGGGCCACTCGATGCACTGTCCGGATTTGCCCTCGGGTTCAGCACGCAAGAGATCGGGATTCTTGGTTCAGCACACTTCTTTGGCTTTTTCATAGGGTGTTGGTGGGCTCCGCGCCTGATGGGAAGCGTTGGTCACGCTCGCGCCTTTGCCGCCTTCACGGCATCGGGCGCCATTGCGCTCATTGCACATATGCTAATTCTCGATCCGACGGCTTGGGCTGTCATGCGGATCGCCTCGGGCATGTGCGTGGCGGGGTGTTACACCGTTATCGAGGCTTGGCTGCAGGCAAAGGTCACCAACGAGACACGTGGGAGGGCCATGGGGGTCTATCGCGTGGTGGACATGGGGGCTTCGCTGACCGCACAGCTTGTGATCAGCGTGCTCGAGCCAGCCAGCTATGTCAGCTACAACATCCTCGCAATCGTATGTTGTGCCGCACTGCTGCCACTCACTCTAACGAAAGCAAAGCAACCGGAAACGCCAACCTCACCACGCCTCAGACCCCGGCTTGCCTTTGAACGCTCGCCCCTAGCGGTCTTTGGAGTAATCGTTGCCGCCCTTTCCAGCGCGTCTTTTCGAATGGTTGGGCCCATCTATGGGCAAGAGGTGGGTTTGAGCACGGCACAGATCGCCTGGTTTCTGGCGGCCTTCGTATTGGGCGGGGCGCTCGCGCAATACCCAGTCGGCTGGTTAGCGGACAAGTTTGACCGGCGTTGGGTTCTGATATGGCTGTCAGTCGCAGCGATGCTCAGTTGCGGGATCACGGTTTTGGGCTCTGAATTTGGAACATTCGGGATCATGGTGACCGCCTCATTGTTCGGCCTGACAACATTCCCGATTTATTCAGTGGCCGCCGCCCACGCCCATGACTTTGCCGAAAGCTCCGAACGCGTAGAACTATCTGCAGCACTCATGTTCTACTTCGCTGTCGGGGCCATCGCAGCACCGTTCACGGCATCTGCTCTGATTGACGCCTATGGTCCCTCAGCGCTCTTTGCGATGATTTCGGTTGGACACGGGCTGTTGATCGTTCTGGGACTGGCCCGGATGCGCGCTCGCAATACGCCAACCGAGCGGACACGCTATGTATATGCACCGCGCACATCCTTTGTGATCGGACGCTTACTGGGGCGCAGTCGCGAACAGGACTAGGGCAGTTTCAGGGTCTTTTCCCTGCCCCGCCGCACTGCTAGACGGGGCGCACTCATGCAAAGGCCCCGTTTATGCAGCGTCACCTGATCACCTCTGCGATCCCTTACATCAACGGGATCAAACACCTCGGCAACCTGATTGGCAGCCAGCTGCCAGCAGACCTGTATGCTCGCTACCAGCGCGCACGCGGGAACGAAGTCCTGTTCCTTTGTGCAACGGACGAACATGGCACGCCTGCAGAACTGGCCGCGGCCAAAGCGGGCAAGCCGGTGGCTGAATACTGCGCAGAAATGCACGCTGTTCAGGCCAAAATTGCCGATGGCTTCCGGCTGTCCTTTGACCATTTTGGCCGCTCCTCCTCTCCTCAGAACCACGCCCTGACCCAACATTTTGCCGGGCGGCTGGCAGATGCGGGGCTGATCAAGGAAGTTTCTGAAAAGCAGGTCTATTCCAATGCAGACGGGCGCTATTTGCCGGATCGCTACATCGAGGGGACATGCCCAAATTGCGGGTACGACAAAGCGCGCGGGGATCAGTGCGAAAACTGCACCAAACAGCTCGATCCGACCGATTTGATTGATCCACGTTCGGCTATTTCTGGCTCAACCGATCTGGAGGTTCGCGAGACCAAGCATCTCTACCTGCGCCAGTCCGCTTTAAAGGATGATCTGGATGCCTGGATCGACAGCAAATCAGACTGGCCAGTTCTAACGACCTCAATTGCCAAAAAATGGTTGCATGACGGGGACGGATTGCAAGACCGCGGGATCACACGCGATCTGGACTGGGGCATCCCGGTGCGGCGCGGCGACAAAGATTGGCCGGGGATGGAAGGCAAAGTCTTCTACGTCTGGTTCGACGCACCAATCGAGTACATTGCCTGCGCGAGCGAGTGGGCGGATGCCAACGATGGCGCAGATTGGGAACGCTGGTGGCGCACGGACAAGGGTGCCGTGGATGTGCGCTATACCCAGTTCATGGGCAAGGACAACGTCCCGTTTCACACGCTTAGCTTTCCGGCGACTATTCTTGGCTCGGGAGAGCCGTGGAAAATGGTCGATCACCTCAAGTCGTTCAACTATCTGAACTACGACGGCGGTCAGTTTTCGACCAGCCAGGGACGCGGTGTGTTCATGGATCAGGCGCTGGATATTCTGCCCAGTGACTACTGGCGTTGGTGGCTTCTCTCCAACTGCCCGGAGACGTCAGATTCCGAATTTACATGGGAACTTTTTCAGCAAGGTGTGAACAAAGACCTCGCCGATGTGTTGGGTAATTTTGTCAGCCGCGTTACCAAGTTCTGCCGATCAAAATTCGGAGAAATGGTGCCCGATGGTGCAGAATTCGGCCCTCAGGAAGCTGATTTGATCACTGATCTCGACGCACGCATCGCCCGGTATTGTGGACTCATGGACGCCATGGAAGTGCGCAAATCAGCGCAAGAGCTTCGTGCAATCTGGGTTGCAGGCAATGAATACCTGCAAGTCGCGGCACCGTGGGCGACGATCAAGGAAGATGAGGCAAAAGCCGCAATGCAGATCCGAGTGGGGTTGAACTTGATCAACCTGTATGCCGCGCTGTCTTCACCCTTCATTCCTGATGCTGTGGCGACTTTGCAATCGGCATTGGGGATCGACACGCATGACTGGCCTACAGCCGCCAAAAGCGCGTTGTGTCAGCTGCCGCCCGGTCATCAGTTCTCGGTTCCGGATAACCTCTTCGGCAAAGTTACTGATGAACAACGCGAAGGCTGGCAAGAACAGTTTTCAGGCCTGCGTACCTAGTCAAGGGATACGGGTCAGAAATTCGTGACGGGATTGGGTTCCAATGCCAGTTTAGGGCTACTGATCAGGAAAGAAGCGGTCTCCCGCTTTCGCGAGATGACCGCCGCAACCTTAATTCAGTGGTTTGTCGGCAACGGTCGGCGCAGGCCTCTGAAAGTAGGCTTCTGTGTTTCAAGCCTCACAAGGGGTTCCCATCGGCTCCCACACCGAACCCGACTAAGACAGTTTTGCTCCCGAAACATCAAAACTCTTCCCAACCCGTATCAATGTCAGGATCACCCTGTTCATCGACTGCCAAATGCGCGACGGACTGCTGCGCATCGAAACCGAGGAGGAGGAGCGCCTCACCGCGCACCTACACTCTGACGCTCAGCAAACCCGCCCGTTTCGCCTCGGCCTTGTCACGTAGCCGTTTTTTTTTGCCTGCACTCAGTGATGGCTTGGGGCCGACCAACCTATCCAAAAGGATAGTGGACCTATCCCTAAGCTCGTTTGACGCAACTGAAGCAGTCACGCATGATTTTCGTGTTGTAAGTGGGAGCTGTAGCTCCGGTACCCCAGTAATCATGACCAGCTAGATTGATTACTGGGTGCCTCCACATACAGACCCGATTGGGCAAGTAACCCGCATGCGTAGCTCGTCGTGTGGGGGCGGTATTCGGTTCACTCACCAAACCAAAAAACTCCGTTACCCTCAGGGAAATCGAGACCCCCACTAAAGATAGCGTAACTTCGACTATCGTTTTCATCGACTAGACATCTAGAAACAATCTGTTTCTCGAACTCCTGCGCCAAGGAATAGCGATCATCCTCGCGCCAAAGACCGGCGCGCAATTCAGTGGGGGAAATGGATAAACTGTCCTTGCGCGAACATCTCAAACGGGTCTGCTCAAAAGGGTATCTTAAACAGCCGTTCCTGTCGGGGTTTCCGTTGACCCGATGACGCAAACTTGCACAAAATGTAGCCCCATCCATCTGTGCATTACTACATGTAGATAGAGTATAGAACCGCAAATGGGGATCAAAGTTGGGTGCAGTTTTATCTGAAACCCTCTATTTATATTAACATAATGAAGTTCAAGTGGTGCGGGCGGTGGGACTCGAACCCACACGGGCATACGCCCTCCAGATTTTAAGTCTGGTATGTCTACCATTCCATCACGCCCGCACATCGCCTTGTTAGGCAATCACGCCGTGCACCTCAAGCCCGTGTCAGATATCTTCGCCAACTGGACCCAAAGGGGCACCTTTGGCCAACAAGGCGCGTTCGGACAGCCATGGGTTGTTTTCAAGCGCCTCTAGCATCTGCGCGCGGGCTTCTTCCGTGCGGCCCAGGTTCATCAAGGTGAGCGCGCGCCCGGATTGGGCGCCCACGTGATCAGGCGAAAGCTGGAGTGCGGCATCCAGATCGATCAAAGCCGCTGCAAAATCCTCCGTTAAAAAGTATGAAAACGCGCGTTGATTATACCCCTCGGCGTATTCGGGGCAGTACGTGACCAACCGGTCAAATGACGCCACCGAGCCGGCAAAATCATAACTGCTTCGTTGCCGCATGCCCTGATCGAGCGCTTCTTGTGCTGCTGCATCCGGCGCCATCAACCAAAGCTCCCACATCTGTCCCGATATGGGCTGTGCCGCCCGTTCGTCCGGGGCCGCGCGTATCTTTTCGATCAGCGCGGACAAGGCAGCCGTGTTATCCGGCGATGGCGGGCAAGTATCAGCCCATGCAGGTGCCGACAGAAAGGCAAGGATCAAGAGCGGTTTCATCACCGATATGATGGTGCACTTATCGCATGGGTCAACTCTACAATGCCTGGATCAATCAATTCCGGGCAACATCACTTCCTTGACCGCTTCCATCGCGACAAAAGTCGAAGTCGCCGCGACATGGGGCAAAGCAGACACCACATCCCCCAAAAATGCACGGTATTGAGCCATGTCTCGGGTGCGCACCTTGAGCAAGTAATCAAAGTTGCCCGCAATCATGTGGGCTTGCTCAATCTCGGGTACGTTTTGCACGGCTTCATTGAACGCACGCAAGGCGGTTTCGCGTGTGTCTGTCAAACGCACTTCGACAAATGCGACGTGATCCAGACCCAGCGAAATAGGATCGAGCAAAGCACGATAGCCCATAATGATCCCGGACTTTTCCAGCCGTCGCAACCGGGCTTGCGTCGGGGATTTAGACAGACCAATGCGCGCGGCAAGGTCGGTGATGCTCATCCGGCCATCCTCAGCCAGCGCGGCAAGAATCGATTGGTCAAAGGAGTCGAGCCCAGACAGTCTCTTTTCTTGCTTTGATCCCGAATTTCCACGCATTTGCTCCGCTCCTTCCTTAAAATTAGATAAAATAGACCGCTCAAACACCGATATACTGATCAAAATGGGAAAGGACAAATACATGGCACGTGACGCGCAATTGGATATGGTACGCACCATCGACTCTGGCATGTACAGCGCGCCAGAACCTGTGCTGAGAGAATTGATCGAGATTGCCAGCCTGTCGCCCGACGACCGAGAGGCAATTTGCAACGATGCAGCACAGTTGGTGACGGCCATAAGAACGCAGGCGGCACCGGGATTGATGGAGGTATTTCTGGCAGAATATGGCCTGTCCACAGACGAAGGGATCGCGCTCATGTGTCTGGCCGAAGCCCTGTTGCGCGTCCCGGATGCTGACACAATCGATGCATTGATCGAAGACAAGATCGCGCCCAGCAATTGGGGCAAACACCTGGGCCATTCGACGTCATCGCTGGTCAACGCCTCGACATGGGCATTGATGCTGACTGGGCGTGTACTGGATAATGACCAACCCGGTCCAATCGGCCATTTGCGTGGCGCGATCAAACGCATGGGGGAACCCGTGATCCGCGCCGCCGTCTCTCGCGCGATGAAGGAGATGGGCCGTCAGTTTGTGTTGGGCGAGGACATCGATGCCGCCATGGACCGCGCCGCTGGAATGGAGGCAAAAGGGTTCACCTATTCCTACGATATGCTGGGTGAGGCCGCGCTGACCGAAGCAGATGCGCGGCGTTATCACTTGTCTTACTCGCGCGCGATTTCGGCTATTGCGCGGGCGTGTATTCGCGATGACATCCGCGAAAACCCTGGGATTTCGGTGAAACTGTCCGCCCTGCATCCGCGCTATGAACGCGCACAGGAAGAAGCCGTTCTACGCGATCTGGTCCCACGTTTGCGTTCCCTTGCGCTGCTGGCGAAATCCGCTGGCATGGGCCTGAATGTGGATGCCGAGGAAGCAGACCGCCTGTCGCTCAGCCTCGAAGTGATCGACGCGGTGCTCGGGGACGATGCCTTGGCGGGCTGGGACGGGTTCGGGGTCGTTGTTCAAGCCTATGGACCACGTGCAGGCACGGTGATCGATACGCTCTATCACATGGCACAACGGCATGACCGCCGGATCATGGTGCGGCTGGTCAAAGGCGCCTATTGGGATACCGAGATTAAGCGGGCTCAAGTCGAAGGGGTCGAAGGGTTTCCCGTCTTCACGCGCAAGGCTGCGACGGACGTCTCCTACATCGCGAATGCGCGCAGGTTGCTGGGCATGACCGACCGCATTTACCCACAATTTGCGACCCATAACGCCCACACTGTTGCGGCAATCCTGCATATGGCTGGCGACCATCCTTATGAATTTCAACGCCTCCATGGGATGGGCGAGGCTCTGCATAACATCGTGTTGCGCGGGCTTGGCACGCGCTGCCGTATTTACGCACCAGTTGGCGCGCATCGCGACCTGCTTGCTTATCTCGTGCGCAGGCTTTTGGAAAATGGGGCCAACTCCAGCTTTGTGAACCAGATCGTCGACGACAGTGTTCCGCCCGAGGTGGTGGCCGCCGATCCCTTTGACGCGCTAAGCGACAGCGTTGTGACGATACCAGACGGGCCAGCCCTGTTCTTGCCGGAACGGCCCAACTCGCGCGGTTTTGACATCACGAATGTAGAAACACTGGCACAGATCAATGCGGCCCGAGATGGACATGAAACGCATCGTTGGAAGGCTATGCCACTCACAGTCCTATCAGCGCGCGGCACTTCGCGGGCTGTCGCAAACCCGGCCGACTCGGATGACACCGTCGGCAGCGTCACGGTTGCAACCACAGACATGGTGGACCACGCTTTTCAGGATTCAACACCATGGTCGGTGACGGCATCGGAGCGCACACGCATCCTGAACGCTGCCGCTGACCTTTTCGAGGCGCGGTTTGGCGAGGTCTTTGCCCTGTTGGCACGCGAGGCAGGCAAAACACTGATGGATGCCGTCGCTGAATTGCGCGAAGCGGTGGATTTCTTGCGCTATTACGCGGCCCAAGCGAACGGTCAGGCCCCAGCTGGCACGTTCGTTTGTATTTCGCCGTGGAATTTCCCACTGGCGATCTTCACGGGCCAGATCGCTGCGGCTCTTGCCGCAGGGAACGCTGTTCTGGCCAAACCCGCTGAGCAAACCCCACTGATCGCGCACCTTGGCGTTTCACTGATGCATGAGGCGGGCGTGCCGGTCTCAGCCTTGCAACTGCTGCCGGGAGATCGAGAGCTGGGTGGGGCCCTCACGGCACATGGTGGTGCGAGCGGTGTCGCCTTTACCGGGTCAACCGAAACAGCTTTGCGCATCAGGGCGAGCCTCGCTGAACACGCGGCGCCTGGCACACCATTGATTGCTGAAACAGGTGGGTTGAACGCCATGATCGTGGACAGCACGGCCTTGCCCGAACAGGCAGTACGCAGCGTGATCGAAAGCGCGTTCCAATCGGCCGGGCAACGCTGTTCGGCCCTGCGCTGTCTCTATGTTCAGGCCGACATTGCGCCTGCCTTCAGCGAAATGCTGATAGGCGCAATGGAGGCACTGAACGTGGGCAACCCATGGACCCTTGCAACAGATATTGGACCAGTCATTGATGAGGTGGCGCGCGCAGGGATTGAGGCCTATATCGCAACCGCCACGCAAGAGGGACGTGTGCTGCACCGCCTCAAGACGCCAGAGTCCGGCACATATGTTGCCCCTGCCTTGCTGAAGGTAAACGGGATCGCGGATCTGGAGCGCGAAGTCTTTGGCCCTGTCCTGCATCTGGCAACCTTTGGGGCAAGCGAACTGAATGCAGTGATCGACGACATCAATGCCAGCGGCTACGGACTGACCTTTGGATTGCACAGCCGGATTGACGACCGTGTGCAGCATGTTTCGGATCGGATTGTGGCGGGCAATGTCTACGTGAACCGCAACCAGATCGGTGCCATCGTGGGCAGCCAACCCTTTGGCGGCGTTGGGCTTTCAGGGACGGGTCCAAAAGCGGGTGGCCCTGACTATCTGTCGCGGTTTCGCGGCGCGCACCCCGCGCTTGTGGCAGGATCATGGGACGCTGAGGCTCCGTTGCCCACATGTCCAAGTCGGCCCAAAGAGCCTCTTAACAGTACTCCTCTGCCCGGCCCGACTGGCGAGTCAAACGTACTGAGCCACGCAAGCCGCGCCGCGATTCTGTGTGCCGGGCCTGGCGCCGAAACTGTGGCCGCGCAAGCAGAGGTCGTCGCGTCCCTGGGCGGCGTCGCCGTTCAAGCCAGCGGTGCCATTCCAGATGGCGCGCTGACATCAGGCCCGGCTTATGGTGGCGTGATTTGGTGGGGAGACGCGGCGACGGCACAGACACTCGAACGCGACCTTGCAGCACGTCGCGGTCCGATCATCCCGCTGATCACCGGGATGCCTGATCGTGCGCACGCCACTTTTGAACGGCACGTATGCGTTGATGTGACAGCCTCAGGTGGCAACACCGCCCTTTTGGGTGCTGCAAGCTGATCGAAAAAGGGTACGGAAACCCACACGGTTTCCGTCTCTGCCCTTGACGCGCTGCACGCCCCGACCAACTGTGTGCGGATGTTTCCAATCCGTGATCATAACCCGTCGGGGCGCATTCCTTATGTGACGTACATGCTGATGGCCGCCAACATTGGCATTTTTCTCAGCTATGTGGCCCTGTTTAACGACCCAAGCGCGCTAAATGGGTTCTTCTTTGTGTATGCGGCGATCCCTGCGCGGATCAGTGCAGGTGACGGGTTTGGCACACTTATCAGTTCCATGTTCCTGCATGGCGGGTGGATGCACTTGATTGGTAACATGCTGTTTTTGTGGATTTTCGGGGACAACATCGAAGATGAGATGGGACATATCCCCTTCCTCATCTTCTATCTCGTTGCAGGGATCGCGGCGGGTTTGATACAGGTGATCTCCGCCCCCGGATCGGACATTCCAACCGTTGGCGCCTCAGGAGCCATCGCAGGGGTTATGGGCAGCTACCTGTTGCTCTTTCCCAAGGCGCGCGTGGACATATTGCTGATCCTTATCATCTTCATCCGCATCTTTCCGATCCCCGCATGGATCATGCTGGCGGTGTGGTTCGGAATGCAATTCGTGGGCGGCATCGGCACTGACGTGTCGGCGGGCGGGGTCGCTTACTGGGCACATGCAGGTGGATTTGTGGCCGGGCTGGTGCTGACCCTGCCCCTGTGGCTCAGACGCGGCGGGGTCGGGTTCTGGCGGCGTACCCATGGGCATCCGCCCCATCCTGAGGCGGTTTACGCATCCTCCCGCATCCCAAAGGTGCGCCGATGAAAGCGTCCTGTCATTGCGGCGCCGTCGTGCTTGAAGTGACGTTGCTCGACGGGCTGGAGACCGCCGGACGCTGCACCTGCTCGTTCTGCCGCCGTCGTGCAGCACCGGCTGTCGTCGCCCGGAAGGGCGATGTTCGCGTTGTGCAAGGCACGGACACGCTGACGTTATATCAATGGGGTACGCAAACGGCGCGGCATCACTTTTGCAAAATCTGCGGCATTTACATGTACCACAACCAGCGGGCCAACCCTGACCACATCGGGGTCAACATGGGGACGCTCGACGGAGTAAACCCCTCCGAACACGAACCGATCCCGTGGACAGACGGGATCAATCACCCGTCAGATCGCAAGCCTTAGGCGCGTATGATCTTTGCGAGTTGTGGAAACATCGGCTCGTTGGCGCAAATGATCTCGCCATCTTCCAGAATGTCGTTGCCGGGTGTCAACGGCTCGGCAAACGCGCCCGCTTCTTTCACGATCAGCAGACCTGCGGCAATATCCCAAGCATTCAGACGACGTTCCCAATACCCATCATAACGGCCTGCGGCCACATAGGCCAAGTCGAGCGCAGCGGCACCGAACCGGCGAACACCTGAGCAAACGGGCATCAGGCGGGCCAGTTCCTGCAGGGTTTCCGGGAGATCAGAGCGGCCACCAAACGGCAAGCCGGTCGAAAACAGCCCCTCGATCATCTTGGAACGTCCGGACACCCGCAAACGGGTGTCGTTCATGAAGGCGCCCTGCCCTTTTTCAGCAAAGAACAGTTCGTCCTTGGCCGGATCATACACGACCCCAGCCACAACCTGTCCTTTGTGTTCAAGCGCAACAGACACAGCCCAATGCGGCAGCCCGTGCAAAAAGTTCGTGGTACCATCCAGCGGATCCACGATCCAGCGGCGGGTGGGGTCTTCGCCCGGCTCTTCACCGCCTTCTTCGGCCAACCAGCCATAGGTGGGTCGAGCCGTACGCAATTCTTCTTTGATGATGGCCTCGGCAGCCAGATCGGCCTTGGAGACGAAATCTCCGGCCCCCTTCATCGACACTTGCAGGTTCTCGACCTCGCGAAAGTCCTTGGCCAGTGACCGACCCGCTTTGCGCGCGGCTTTGATCATGATGTTCAGGTTTGCGCTGGCGGCCATTGGGGTGCTCCGAAACGTGATGATGGGATCAAAGGCTGCGCTATACGCCGCATGTGCTACCTTGCCAAGGGGCACGCGACCCTGCACGTTCGGGTTCACGCCTTCAATCACAAGGAATGAGACAAAGATGACGGACCAGATGCAGTACATCACGCTGGCCAGCCGCCCGACTGGTGCGCCGACACCCGACAATTTTGCTTTCGAAAAAGCCCCCATTCCTGATCCGGGGCCCGGCGAAGTCGTTGTGCGCGTCCATTACATGTCACTCGACCCTTACATGCGCGGTCGCATGGATGCGGGCAAATCTTACACCGCGGCCACTCAGATCGGTGAAACAATGGGCGCAGGTGGCGTTGGCGAGGTGATCGCCAGCAACGCTGAAGGCTGGAGCGCCGGCGACTTCGCCCTTGGCATGTTTGGCTGGGCAAGCCACGCCGTGCAACCTGCTAAGGCATTGCGCAAGCTGGACCCGAACGTGGCGCCACTGACTGCGACGCTTGGGGTTTTGGGCATGCCCGGTTTTACCGGCTGGCACGGCTTAATGGAATACGGACGGCCCAAGGCAGGCGAGACACTGGTCGTAGCCGCCGCCACCGGACCTGTCGGGTCTATGGTCGGGCAACTTGCCAAATCGCTGGGCCTGCGTGCCGTTGGCATCGCAGGCGGCGCAGATAAATGCGCACTTGCCACAGACACCTTTGGCTTTGACGCCTGCCTTGACCACCGCGCCTATCCGGATGCTAAATCCTTGCGCGCAGCGCTCAGCGACGCCTGCCTCAACGGCGTTGACATCTACTTTGAAAATGTAGGGGGCAAAGTGCTGGAGGCCGTGATGCCCTTGATGAACGCATATGGCCGCGTGCCGGTCTGCGGAATGATATCATGGTACAACGCGGGCGGTCTTGGCGCGGGAGCAGAGGCGACAATGACTGTGCCCGCTCTCTGGCGTGGTATCCTCGTGAACCATCTCAGCGTGCAAGGCTTTATTATCTCAGACTTTTTCCACCGCCTGCCCGAGTTCATTCAGGACGTTGCGCCAAAGGTGCTGAATGGCCAGATCAAGTACATCGAAGATATCACCGAAGGGCTGGAAAACGCACCAGACGCGTTCATTGGACTTTTGGAAGGGAAAAACCTCGGTAAGCTGATCGTCAAGCTCGTCTGACGTCACACGTTTTGGAGCTTCCGCGCCTCGATCCGGGCCAATTCGATCAGTTTTTGCATGTAAGGCTTGTCACGCTCCTCGGACCGAACGGCCGCATAGAGGCGTCGGGTCAAACCTGACTTGGTCAAAGGCCGGGTGATGTAGTCGCTGGAGTACTTCACCTCGCGCACCACCCAATCGGGCAGCACGGACACACCGCGGTTTGAAGCGACGAGCAACAGGATGACGGCCGTCAACTCGGCTTGGCGCACCGCAGCTGGTTCTACCTTGGCCGGGATCAGCAACTGACTGAACACATCCAGACGGGTGCGTTCGACCGGATAAGTGATCAGCGTCTGCTCGCGGAAATCCTCAGCGTCTATGAACGCCTTTTTAGCAAGAGGATGGGTCGAGGCCGCCACAAAAACTGGCGCATAATCAAAGAGTTCTACAAATTCCACCCCGGGTAAATCTTCCGGATCGGAGGACACAACGAGATCCACTTCTTCCTTCATCAACGCAGGAAGCGCATCAAATGCCAGACCAGGGCGGATATCCACGTCCACATCCGGCCAAGTGCGGCGAAACTGCTCAAGCACGGGAAACAACCATTCGAAACATGCGTGGCACTCAATCGCGATGTGCAAACGCCCGGAGGAGCCGTCCCGCAACGAGGTGAACTCAGCTTGCAGTGCTTCGACCTGCGGCAACACCTGTTCTGCCAGCCGCAACAACCGCATGCCAGCGGCCGACAGCTTGAGCGGCTTGGACCGGCGCACGAACAATTCGACACCAGCCTGATCCTCGAGCCCCTTTACCTGATGGCTCAGGGCGGACTGGGTGATATGGAGCCGATCCGCCGCACGCGCCAGTCCACCGGCCTCGTGAATGGCCTTGATCGTGCGAAGGTGCCGGAACTCGATATGCATACAGGACTCATGTTAATGATGAGAGTTATGAATTTGCTTCAACATACTGCGCTGGTCATACTGGATGCAACCCGCTTAGGAGCCCATCCAATGACCGCCCTGTCCTTCGAGACCTTTCCGCCCAAGTCGCTTAACGCATCTTTCCATCTTTGGGAGACTGTCAAATCCTTGACCGCCCTCGATCCCCGTTTTGTGTCTGTGACCTATGGCGCAGGTGGTTCAACACGCGAACTGACACAGGAAGCAGCGCAAACGTTGCGCAAGACATCAGGCCTGCGGGTGGCGGCTCATCTGACCTGCACAGACCAAAGCCGCGCCGACGTTCTGCGCGTAGCCGAACGCTACAAAGCATCTGGCATCAGCGATATTGTTGCATTGCGCGGTGACGCGGCCAATGGCGGCACGTTCGCTCCACACGAAGACGGCTTCGAAAACAGCGTCGCGTTAATCGAGGCACTTTCCAAACTCGGTGGGTTTACGATTCGCGTGGGCGCCTACCCTGACAGCCACCCGGATGCGGCATCCATGGCGCAAAACATCGACTGGCTGAAGGCCAAGATCGACGCAGGCGCGCACGAAGCCATTACACAGTTCTTTTTCGAGGCGGACACGTTCCTGCGCTTTCGCGATGCCTGCGCAGATGCCGGTATCACAGCACCGATCACGGCAGGCATCCTGCCGATCAGCAACTGGGCGAGCGCAAAATCCTTTGCGCAGCGCTGCGGCACGCCCGTCCCTGCCGACATCGCGACGTCCTTCGAGCGGGCAAGGCGCGACGACCGCGCCGATTTGTTCGCGATGACCCATTGCGCTGACCTGTGCGACACACTGATCTGCGAAGGCGTCGACGCGCTCCATTTTTACACACTCAACCGGCCGGACCTTACGTTGCAGGTCTGCCGTGCTCTCAGTCTTGTGCCGGCGGCCAACATCCGCAACGTGGCCTGATCCACCCTTATCTTGCATTGAAAAACTGCAGGCGGGACTCGAAAGGCAGGTACTCCACCCTTGCAATCAATCCCACACTAGACCGATCAGTCTAGCTAATATACGCTCGCGGCGATACCCCCTGCCGGAGAGCCTTATGCCCATTGCCACCTCGCCATCTGACCTGCTGAGCCAGGATGAATTGTTGTCCATGTCTGGCTATGATTTCATGAAGGGCATTCTGAATGGCACCCTGCCCGGGCCACCGATTGCAAGCACGATGGGCTATGCGCTGCATGCCGTCTCGGATGGCAAAGTTACCTTTCGCGGCACTCCGGAATTCAATGTCACCAACCCGATGGGGACGATTCACGGAGGGTGGTATGGAACGCTTCTGGACAGTGCGATGGCCTGCGCTGTTATGACCAAAGTACCCGCCGGTTCAGTCTACACAACGCTGGAATACAAGATCAACATCACCCGCGCGATCCCGCTGGGGATGGAAATCGACTGCACCGGCTCGGTCGATCATTCCGGACGCTCCACCGGGGTTGCCACAGGCGAAATCCGCGGAACGGCCGATGGCAAGCTCTATGCTACGGGGTCCACAACCTGCATCATCATGAAACTCAAATGAGGGACGGAGGGCGGGGCGTTTTTGAACACGCCAAAGGCGGTGTTCAAAGAGCGTCCGCCCCCCGGTTCCGTCGCTTTGACATCCAATCCGACCAGCTTTGGGGTCCGGGCGCTTGCGCGACTGAAGGATGCACGCGTTCTGATGGATCAAGTCCCACCTTGCGCGGCCTGCGTGTAATGAACCAGCGGCCAAACCCGCGAAATGTACCGGTAGAAGGCGCGGTGGGGTCCTGAACGATCCCCTCAGACCAACCCGATGGCAAAGGCAAATCACATCCCTCGGCCTGCTCCACCATCCAAACAAACGAAATATTGGAAAGTGGGCGCGCCGCATTGAACCCGGCCAGGTGCCCGCCCACGTCACCATGGGTGCCACGAAACCACATTTGAACCAGATGTCCGTCCCAATCCTTTGATGTGTCCCACATGATCGGGGCATAGGCCACGCGGGTCTCGTTGCGGGCCAGCGCGTGAAAGCCGCGCTTGACCGACTTGCCCAGCGCATGGTTGTGAAACGCATGGCGCGGGGCGCTCAGGCGCCACAGATACGGCATGTTCAGGCCGAGCGACTTCACCGTGTCCCACGCCCCGATCATCTCGATCTCAATCGATTCATGACAATTGTTGCGCGCAAAAGTGCGTGCTGCATCCCCGTCTGGCGTACATTCGTAGTGGCGATACACGTCGCGAATATTTCGCACGGTCGCCGCATCGCTGCGCAACAGCCCCACGCGGTCGATCACCCCAGCCAGTGATCGCACCGCATAAGCGCCGCGCGAATAGCCAAACAGGTAAATCTTGTCACCAGGGCGATAGCGTGAGGCCAGATAGCCATAGGCCCGCCTGATCTGGCGATTGATGCCTCGCCCAAACAACACGTCCCCGGCACGGCGCCATTCGGACCACTGCAAGCCCGGTTCGTAATACAGTGAGACCTCGTTGCCGACCTCACCAAGCAGTTTGGCCAACAACCCGGCATTCGTTTCGTCCCCCGGTTCAAGAGACGACATAGTACCGTCGATGATGATCACATGGATGGTTCGTCCGCGGGTAGGCGGATCTACTTGGGCCGCGCCTCTGCCAAACCGGCCTTTCAGCCAGTTTGCAATGGTCCTATTCAGCCGCGATTGCATCATCCTTTAGCAATTCCCAAACCTTGAGCGGCGTGAATGGCATATCCACTTGCCGCACGCCGCGTTCCCACAGCGCATCCTGTACCGCATTGGAGACTGCCGCCAACGCGCCGACAGTTCCGGCCTCGCCGCAACCCTTCATGCCCATGATGTTGGCTGTGGATGGCACCGGTTCTGACGTAAACCCAATCATGGGTACGTCGTCGGCGCGGGGCAAGGCATAGTCCATGAACGTTGCTGTGAGCAGTTGGCCATCTTCATCAAAGATCACATGCTCTGTCAGCGCCTGACCAAGGCCTTGAACCACCCCGCCATGCACCTGACCTTCGGCCAGCATCGGATTGATAAGATTACCAAAATCATCCACGACTGTGTAACGGTCACAAGTTGTCACGCCGGTATCCGGATCGATCACAACTTCCGAAACATGACAGCCGTTGGGGAAGCTGCGCGCCTCCAGTGCGACGCGGCGTTCGTGGACCAGCAGGTCGTCCCGGCCCTTCTCGCGGGCCATGTCGGCTACCTCCAGCATTGTAGGCGTCATGTTCGACCCATCGGCGCGGAACCGTTCATCGTCAAACGTGATCTCGGACGCGGGCACACCCATTTCGTCGGCCAGAAAGGCGGTGAACGCCTCAGTCATTGCGCTTATCGTGGCCAGCGTGGCGTTGTTCTGTGTCGTAACAGAACGCGAGCCGCCAGTGCCGCCGCCCGTCTTGATCAGGTCAGAGTCCCCCTGGACCACGTCGATCATATCGACCGGTATCCCAGTCTGATCGCTCAGGAACTGGGTATAAACAGTTTCGTGCCCCTGCCCGTTTGATTGTGTGCCCACATAAATGTTCACGCGGCCCTCATCGGTGTATTCAACCTTGGTCGTTTCCGCAGGATCGCCCAGAATACTTTCGATATAGTAACAAAGCCCCATACCACGCAGCAGGCCCTTTTCTGCATCGGCTGCCTTGCGCGCTGCAAATCCGGGGATGTCCGCCTCGGACTCGGTCCGGGTCAGCACTTTGTTAAAGTCACCCACGTCATAGGTTTCGCCCGTTGTCGTATCGTAGGGAAACTGTTCGGGTTTGATAAAGTTGATGCGGCGCAATTCCAGTGGGTCGACGCCCAACTCACGCGCGGCGCGATCCATGGCACGTTCGAGAATATAGATCGCTTCGGGTCGCCCAGCACCACGATAAGCATCCACTTGTGTGGTGTTGGTATAGTATCCAATCGAATGGAAGTAGGTGGTCTGCACGTCGTAGACACCCATCAAAACTCGGGAAAACAGCTGCGTTTGAATAGCTTGTGCAAACTGCGAGTTGTAGGCGCCCATGTTGGCCTCGGTCTTGACGCGGTAGCCGGTGATCTTGTTGTTCGCATCAAACGCCAGTTCGGTCAGAGAGGTCAGATCGCGGCCCGCATTGTCACTCAGCATCGCTTCGGTGCGTTCGGACATCCAGCGCACCGGGCGTTTTAGGTCGCGTGCAGCGTGCGCCAAAACGAAGTATTCGGGGTACATCATCCCCTTCATGCCAAACCCGCCACCCGTATCCGGGTTCGTGACCCGGATCATCTCGGCATCCACGTCCAACGCTTTGGCCAATTGCCCCTTAGGGCCCCAAACGCCCTGCCCGTTGATCGCGATATGCAGGCGATCCCCTTCCATTTCAGCGTAACAGCCGCGTGGTTCCATCGAATTGACGATAATCCGGTTGTCACCCACATCGAGTGAGACAACGCGGGCCGCAGCGTCAAAGGCAGCATCAGTCGCGTCTTTGTCCCCCATGTGCCAATCGTAGGCGACGTTGTCAGGCGCTTCGGCGTGCAATGTCTGGCCTCCGGCGGACATGTCCATCTTGGCGGGCAGATCGTCGTAATCCAGCATGATCATCTCTGCCGCATCGCGGGCCCGTGCCAACGTGTCAGCCACGACCATGGCAATCGGTTCGCCGACAAAGCGCACTGTATCGCGCGCCAGCATTGGGCGTTCGGGGGCCGCCCCTTGTGACCCATCCCGGTTTTTCATGGTGGCCCCGTCCATGCCAACATTCATGCCAGCTGCCTCAAGATCAGCTAACGTGTAGATCGCGTGCACACCGTCGGCCTCTTTGGCGTCGCTCACATCCAGGTCGGTGATCGTTGCATGCGCAGCAGGAGAGCGGAATACAAAGCACTGCAACGCGCCCTCAGGTGCGATGTCGTCCACATACCGTCCCTCACCGGTCAAAAACCGAATGTCTTCACGGCGGGTGACGGGTTGGCTTTTTCCGAACTTGTCCATGGGGGCGCTCCTGCAAAATCTGCGGCATCAGTTGGCTGCGAAGGTAGCGGATGTGCATCCCGTGTCCAGAGCCAGATACGACTAACGTTTGCTGACTGACGGCACGGTTGTAGCGACCTTGCGAGGCCCAACGTCACCAACCCACCACATACGCCCCGCGACGCCCCGAAACACCTCGACCTGTGTACCGACGGGATAGGCTTCAAACGGTGCCCGAGCACCACGGGTCATGCTGTTGCCCGCACGCCCTTCACTGTCCACCCATTCAAGCGCATATGCAGTGCTGCTTTTGTGTCTCGCTTTGCGCAGACCGGTCACTGTGACGTGCTCAACTGCTCCAAATTTTCGGGCCCGAATAGCATCAACCGCCTTGCTCCCTTTCCACCACAACACCCCCAGCGTCGCGATCCCAATGGCTAGGGACACCCATCGCATGGTGCGTCCATCCCTCATCGTCTCCCCAATATCGAACTCGACCCTGCGCGGTGCTTCTGGCAGGTAGCGCACATCTCTGAGCGAGCCGATGTCCGAGGTATCGTAGACATATTGCCGAACCTCTTGCCGGACTTCCACGACCTCATCCATCGCTTCAAAGCGCATAGTCAGGTAGTAATCTATCTGCCAACGATCATCGCGGCGGACACGCTGCTGTTGGCGATCAATCACTTCGCCTGTCGTTTCAACGCCGCGAGAGGCAAATGCCAACCCATTGCGCATTTCGTTCATGCTGATCAGCGAAAAAATCACCGTGAACACGGCCAGAAACACGGGCAAGATCCCGCCCGTGCGCCGCAACATGCGCCAGAATCCCGGTGAAGGCCCATTTGTGAGATCGCTCATGGCAGCACGCTAGCCCAAGGCTGCCACACCCAAAACCCCCCTTTCCTTCAGTAAGACACGCGGCTATCTCACGGGCCAAGAGACAAAGGGGGCCAAACGCCATGGCACTGGAAAAATTCAACGCGGCCGAAGTTGAGGTACGCATCTATGCGGACTGGGAAGCACGGGGCTGTTTCGCCGCCGGAGCGAACGCGCGCACGGATGCGGCCAGCTACTGCGTGATGATCCCGCCCCCCAACGTCACTGGCGTGTTACATATGGGCCATGCCTTCAACAACACGTTGCAGGATATCCTTGTGCGCTGGCATCGGATGCGCGGCTTTGACACGCTTTGGCAGCCAGGCACGGATCACGCCGGGATCGCTACGCAAATGGTGGTCGAGCGGCGTCTTGCTGAAAACCAAGAACCATCGCGCACTGAACTGGGGCGCGAAGCCTTCACCGCGAAAGTCTGGGAATGGAAGGCCGAAAGCGGCGGAACTATTGTATCCCAACTCAAACGGCTTGGTGCCTCCTGCGACTGGTCCCGCGAGGCCTTTACGATGTCCGGCGCCCCGGGCGCACCAGAGGACGTGGCCAAGGGCAACTTCCACGACGCCGTGATCAAAGTGTTCATCGAAATGTTCAACAAGGGCCTGATCTATCGCGGCAAGCGGTTGGTGAATTGGGACCCACATTTCGAAACCGCGATCTCGGATCTCGAAGTCGAGAACATCGAAGTTGCAGGACACATGTGGCACTTCAAATACCCGCTCGCCGGGGGCGACTCCTACACCTACGTTGAGAAAGACGAGGACGGAAACGTCACACTTGAAGAGACCCGCGACTACATCTCAATCGCCACAACCCGGCCTGAAACCATGCTGGGCGATGGGGCTGTGGCCGTTCACCCGTCGGATGAGCGTTACGCGACAATCGTTGGAAAACTATGTGAAATTCCCGTTGGCCCCAAAGAACATCGCCGCCTGATCCCGATCATCACAGACGAATACCCCGACCCCGATTTCGGAAGCGGCGCGGTGAAGATCACTGGCGCGCACGACTTTAACGACTACCAGGTGGCCAAGCGCGGCAACATCCCGATGTACAACCTGATGGACCCCCGCGCCAACATGCGCAAAGACGGCAAACCATACGCCGAAGAAGCGGCAGTGGCCCAGAAAATTGCGAATGGCGAGCAAGACTTTGACGAGACCATGATTTCACTCATGAACCTCGTTCCGGACGAATACCGCGGGCTGGATCGGTTCGAAGCCCGCGAACGCGTTGTCGCCGACATCACCGCCGAAGGTCTGGCTGTGATGGAAACCGTCACCTCCACGGATGAGGACGGGAACGAGACCTCGCAAACCCGCCCATATGTTGAAAACAAACCGATCATGCAGCCCTTCGGCGACCGCTCCAAAGTGGTAATTGAGCCCCTGCTGACGGACCAATGGTTTGTAGATACGGACCAGATCGTCGGCCCTGCTCTTGACGCCGTGCGCAACGGCGACGTCAAAATCATCCCGGAATCTGGGGAAAAGACCTATTTCCACTGGCTTGAAAACATCGAACCCTGGTGCATCTCGCGCCAGCTGTGGTGGGGCCATCAGATCCCCGTCTGGTACGGGCCCAGCGTGACCCACAACGTCAACGACGACGGCACGGAATCGGACGAATGGGACATTACCAAGCCAGTGCACTTCTGTGCGGCCAGCTTAGACGAAGCGCTGGACCTTGCGGCGGAATACTATCCTCAAACCGGCGCGCGGGGCTTTTTCGTCGAAGAAGAGGCCAAGACACCGCAGGAGTCCATCAGCCTAGAATATCAGGAAAACGGACAACCGATCCGGCTGTGGCGCGACCCGGACGTGCTCGATACGTGGTTCTCGTCCGGCCTATGGCCTATCGGCACGCTCGGCTGGCCCGATGACACGCCCGAACTTGCCAAATATTTCCCCACCTCCGACCTGATCACGGGTCAGGACATCCTGTTCTTTTGGGTGGCGCGGATGATGATGATGCAGTTGGCCGTCGTGGATCAAATCCCTTTCGACACCGTCTATCTGCACGGGCTGGTCCGGGACGCCAAGGGCAAGAAGATGTCCAAATCCACGGGCAACGTTATCGACCCGCTTGAACTGATTGACGAATACGGGGCCGACGCGTTGCGGTTCACAAATGCGGCGATGGCTTCGCTTGGTGGTGCCCTGAAACTCGACACCCAGCGCATTGCTGGTTACCGGAACTTTGGCACCAAACTGTGGAACGCGGCCAGCTACGGAGATATGCGCGGCGTATTTGACGTGGCTTACATGGACGCCGTGCCCGAAACACAGCACCCGCTGAACCGCTGGATTAAGGGCGAGATAGCCAAGACCCGTGAAACTGTGGATGCCGCCCTCACTGACTACCGATTCAACGACGCGGCAAACGCCCTCTATGCCTTCACCTGGAACACATTCTGCGACTGGTACCTCGAATTTACCAAGCCGATCTTTGACGAAGGCACGGAAGAGGAAATCGCTGAAACCAAAGCCACCTACGCATGGGCGCTCGATCAATGCCTGATCCTTCTGCACCCGATTATGCCATTCATCACAGAAGAGTTGTGGGGCAAGAAAGTGCGTCCCAAGTCACTGATCCATGCTGACTGGCCCGACTACACCACTGATCTGGTCGATCCAGCGGCGGACACAGAACTCAACTGGGTGATCCGACTGATCGAATCCATCCGTTCCGCGCGTGCACAAATGCACGTGCCTGCAGGCGCCTACGTTCCACTGGTGGTCAAAGGGTTGGAACAGGACGCGCGCGCCGCTTACGATCGCAATGAGGCATTGATCAAACGTTTTGCGCGTCTGGAAAGACTAAGCGAAGTGGAAGAGTTCCCAAAAGGCACAGTTGCCCTCGCAGTGTCAGGCGGCACCTTCGGTTTGCCCCTGGCAGATGTGATTGATGTTGGTGAAGAAATCGCAAGGCTTGAAAAAACCCTTGGAAAATTGGGTAAGGAATTGGGCGGCCTGCGCGGACGCCTCAAAAACCCCAAGTTCGCCGCCAGCGCGCCGCCTGAAGTGGTTGAGGAAACTAAAGCAAATCTCGGTTTGCGCGAAGAGGAAGAGGCAAAGCTGACCGAAGCACTTAACCGCCTCAAAGAACTCGGCTAGCCCTTCTCTGATTCAGAAAAATCCCGGGGGAGGCACGAAGTGCCGGGGGCAGAGCCCCCAAAATCGCATGCCTCTATCCCCAATGGCCGGCTAAGCGCTTCACTTGTGCGCCCTATCAGTCAAACACCGGAGCGCGTTTCTGAAAAGTTGCGGCAACAACTTCCATTTGGTGAGGTTTGCCCAGCAATTGGCCCTGCACACGGCTTTCCTCCAAGAGCACTTCATCCGCATCATGCGTTTCAGCGTATGCGATCAGAGCCTTGGCAGCGCGCAACGCTGAAGGGGACTTGAGTACAAGGCTCTCGGCCAAAGCCATCGCACTTTCGACGGGGTCATCGGCAACCTCAGTGATCAATCCCCACGCCTCAGCGCGGTTGGCTTCAATCGGCTCGGCAGTATAGGTCAGGCGCCGCAAGACGTCGCTGCGCACCAGACGCGGTAGCAGGACCATGCCCCCCATGTCCGGCACGATCCCCCACTTCATCTCCATAACCGCAAACTTTGCATCAGGCGCTGCGATCCGAATGTCCGCACCCAGAGCCAGTTGCATCCCCGCACCATAGCAAACACCGTGGACCGCTGCGATCACAGGTACGGGGACACGCGTCCACACCATCGCAACCTCTTGCCACTGGTTGGTTTTGCCCTGCCCATGAGTGCGCGGCATCAGCAAGTCGTTGGGATCTTTGCCGATCATCGCGCCAAGCCCGCCAATATCGATCCCAGCACAAAATCCCCTGCCCTCGCCCGAAATGACGCATGCCCGCGCATCACTTGCAGCGACCTCATCGCCCGCCACAATCAGAGAGTCGATCATCGCCTGATCCACCGCATTCATCTTGTCGCTGCGCACCAGTCGGACGTGGGCGATGTGGTTCTCGTAGTTGACGCTCACACGGGTCGGATCGATCATCGGTCTTTTCTCCTTTTCCAACCTTACCCAAGCCTATGGTTGCCGTGCGATCCAGTAAAACCTTGCGGCATTTGAACGTTTGCGCGTGCTTGCCCCCGGCGCACACCCACGCTACCCCTCAGGGCATGACAGATCTTCGACTGACCGCCCTCGCCGCCAGCCTGCCTTCCACCGTGCCCTTCGTCGGCCCCGAAACTCAGGAACGGCAGCTCGGCACGCCATTCCTTGCGCGCCTTGGTGCAAATGAGAGCAACTTTGGTCCGTCCCCCAACGCTCTGAAGGCAATGGCCGCATCGGATCTCTGGAATTACGGCGATCCAGAAAGCTTTGAGTTGCGCGCCGCCCTTGCCGCGCATCTAGACGTCAGCCCTGGCAACATAATGATCGGCGAAGGCATTGATGGCCTCTTGGGATATCTGGTGCGCCTGTTTGTCGGACCGGGCGACGCAGTTGTGACCTCTGAAGGAGCCTATCCTACCTTTAACTACCACGTCGCAGGCTACGGCGGCGAATTGCACAAGGTGCCTTACACAAACGATCACGAAGACCCCCGCGCCCTGTTCGCCAAAGCGCGCACCACCGGAGCCAAGCTCGTTTACCTTGCCAATCCAGACAATCCGATGGGCACGTGGCACAATGGCGAAGTCCTTGAACGTGCGCTGGATGACCTACCCGAAGACTGTCTGTTGGTACTGGACGAGGCGTATATCGAGTGCGCGCCAGCCGGCACCGCACCCGACATACCGGCCGACGACCCGCGGGTGATCAGGCTGCGGACCTTCTCCAAGGTTTATGGGCTGGCCGGCGCCCGGGTCGGGTACGCCATTGGAGCACCTGACCTCATTGATGCGTTCAATAAAGTGCGCAACCATTTCGGGATGAACCGCGCAGCGCAAGTCGGTGCGCTGGCTGCATTGGCAGATCATGCCTACCTCGAACAGGTCCGCGAACAAGTTGCCGCCGCGCGCGCCCGCATAGCCGAGATCGCGCAGCACAACGGGCTCACCCCCCTGCCATCTGCAACAAACTTTGTCGCGATTGATTGCGGACAAGACGGCGCGTATGCCAAGGCAATTCTGGATGGATTGATCGCACGCGGTGTGTTCGTACGCATGCCCTTTGCCGCCCCCCAGAATCGCTGCATTCGCATTAGCTGCGGCACGAAACGTGATCTCGACATTCTTGCAGAGGTCCTTCCCGATGCCATGAAGGATGCGCAAAAAGGCTGACAGCGGAGGCCTCGACATTATAACTTAAGATGTCTGCATCATGTCCGAGGCCGTCATGAACAACAAACCTGTGGGTCGAGCGCCCAATTACACCAATGCCTGCATCGCCATGTTCGGCGTCAACATCACTTGGGTGTTGGTGGTCATCTGGGCGTTTTGGGGTCTTGTTGCGGCAGTGTTGCTCGCCATTGGGGTCAACCATTTGATGGAACGGATCCGCGTCTGGGCTGCAGCTCGGCATGCCGCCTCGATCCGAAGGGGCAAACACATTTAGGTTTCCCACGCTTGGACAGCTTGCGTGTGGCACGCGTTTCGGTGGGTTACGCAGACGACTTAAGCAATTGTTTAGAATATTTCCCAAGAGGGTGTTGCGGATCTGATCGGCCCGGCTGCTTGGTTGCTGGAGATTGGTTTTGAGAAAGGCGCCGAACGGCAGCTTGGGGCCCAAACACTCAAAAAAAGAACCCCGCAAAACTGCGGGGTTCAAATCTGCGGCTCCGAAGCGTTTGCCTTTTTCCTTAATCCAAACGGCTGTTCAAGGCGTTGAAATGTGCAATTGGCATGCACAGGAACAATACATCCGCTTCGCAGGTCGTCAGGCGTTTAGCCTGATATGCCATCGTTACACTTACGTGCCTCTTCGACGGCTGCGCTAACACCTGTCAAATCAACCTTGATTGGTTGCTTTGATTTTTTGGGGAATGCGGTTAGTGTTCCCTCCTGCATGATAGCGTTTACCATATTGTCGTCCTTGATGACAAAGTAGGCACCCTTGTAATCACCACGCAGTTCTTTGCTTTTCATACCGCGTGCCCGGCCGTCGAATACAAAACCATTGATATCAATTTCGACCTTCTGGCGGTTCTTGATATCTACATCGGCCAACGTGAATACGCCGATATACGCATGTTTTTTGTTTGGTTTAAGACCAAGCTGGATGGCATGTCCAAAGTCATCTGTGCGTTCAATCAAACAAGCTTGGCGCTCTGCATCGATAAAGATGTTCCAACCTTCAACTGGTGAACCGTATACAGCAAACCCGTCTTCCGAGCCCGGAATGGGGTCTGCGGCGTTTGCTGGCATCGCAAAACTCATTGCGGCGATACAGGCACTTGCGGTAATTTGCATTATCTTCATTTTAGGCTCCAATTCAGGAAAGGACCAAATCATGGCCGACTTTGGCTTTGAGCCCAACTCGGTCATTGTGATTTAACGCTGCACGCGCTCGCAGCTCGAAAGTGTGGCATGAAGGAAGATCTATATGCTGCAGCGCAATAGGCAGTCATTCTCACAGGTCACAGTAGAGATGAGGGTGACTTCATTCTGGGGTGAAGATGCTCACCGTTCCAAGATACGGTAAAATCAGGTCAATTCGAAACGCGTAATCTGGACCGATTGTTGAAACCACAGACCGACACCAACATAAAATGCTCAATCCACCCAGTCCTATCGCAAATCACCCGTTTCCAGCCGAGTTTCGGTCCGCCTTTAGTAGATAGCCGGACCTGCCTCTTCGCCGCGCGCCACAGCATCAAGCACCTTTTCCGGACCGTGGCGTGATCTGTAGTTGATGATCTCGATGACGGCTCCATCATCGGTCTCCTTCTCGTAGCGCGTATCGAATTCGGGAAATCCGCCATCAAAGATAGTTTGCCATTCGGCACCCACATTCAAAATTTGCCCTTACAGACGCGCTCTAGCAACCGAACCACCTACGATTGAAATTATCAGCCGATGCCCGGCGCGGCCTGCGCCCATTTCGCGAAGATCTTCTAGTTCTTCATGCAGCGTGCAGACCTTGGCTAATGTTGGTGTCGTCAAGTCCAACCTAAAAGCCCTGAATGGGGCTAACAATAAATCACCCTAACGATGTGTAAGTATTGCGGCTATGTCCAATCGGAGGCCTGTACAGTTTGGGCGGCCAAGACGGGTGGGCCGTTTGTCCAGCAATGCCGACAAAGAAAAAGGCCGCCCCGAACCGGAGCGGCCTTTCGTTGGCTGGGCAATATGCCCACCCATTTACTTCAGATCGGCGTCGCGGGCCGCATTCACGTCCGCCTCTGCTTCGGCAACGGCCGTTTGCAGCGCTGTTAGGATCTCTTCCCCACGCGCCACGTTGCCTTTGAACCAGTCATTGACCGGTGCCGCCGCTGCCGCGAAGGCCGCCTTTTGCTCGGGTGTCGGCACATACAGATCACCACCACCAGCTACGAACTCTTCGTATGCAGCGATCGACTTGCGCTTGGGCGAGGCGAATGTGGCCTGTTGCAAGGCATAGAAGCCGTCAACCACGACGCGGCGCATGTCTTCAGGCATCGCCATGAAGTTCTGGTTGCTCATCCACCACAGGGCGCCCATGTAAGCGTGCCCGTCCAGTGTCACGTACTGCAGGCCCGCATCTGGGAATTTCATGCCCATGATGTCGGTGATCCCGTTCTTGGACCCTTCCACAACGCCCGTCTGGAACGATGTGAACAGTTCAGGCCATGGGATCGGCGTTGGGGACGCGCCTAGTGCCTTGACCAGTTCCTGTGGCAGGTCAGCGACCACGGTGCGGATTTTCAGCCCGTCCATGTCCGAAGGTTCAGCCACACGGCGTTGCGTATTGGCAAAGTTGCGCCAGCCGCCGGTGTTGCCGATGGTCATCAGGCGGATCGCGTCACCGGAGTCTTCCAGCGCCATGTTGCGCATCGTACGTACGAAGTCACCTTGCAGCACATGCTCCGCAATGCGGTCGTCCGCCATCAGGTAGGGCAGATCCAGAACCTGCACATAGGGGAAGATGCCCGACGCTCCGCCGGAGGTGGAGATATAGACGTCAATCGAACCGTCCGCGACGCCCTGCAGGCATTCCGCACCGTTGCTACACAATTGCGTGCCGATGAACAGCTCCACGGCGATGGCGCCGTTAGAGGCCGCTTCGACATAGTTCTTGAAGACGACAAGGCCGTCATAGTCTTCGTCATTCTCGTTCGAGTTGGCAGTTGCGCGGATCGTGTACTCCTGCGCAGTCGCCATCATGGCAGAGCCCGCAACAAGTGCGGCTGCCGTGAGGGTTTTGAGGGTTGTGTTGAGCATCTATTTGGTTCCTCCCGTTATGTCTCAATCATTTAGTTTACGAACCCCGTCAGGCGGGGAATGGTCATGGAAATGGCCGGCACGTATGTAATCAGGAAGATGACAGCAATTTCGACCGCAAGGAAAGGCAGAATAGCCTTTGCAATCGTTTCTACTTTTTCCTGACTGACAGCAGCAGCCACGAAGAGCACCAGCCCCATGGGCGGCGTGGCGAGGCCAACGGTGAGGTTGACGCTCATGATGATGGCAAAGTGGATAGGATCGACGCCCAGATCGGTAAAGATCGGCGCAAGGATCGGCCCGAGGATGATAATCGCCGGGCCTGCGTCGAGGAACATGCCGACAATGAACAGCAGCAGGTTGATCAGGAACAGCAGGATCAGCGGGTTTTCCGAAAGGGTGAGGATGTAGTCCGCGAGGATCTGCGGCGCGTAGGACAACGACACCACCGTTTTGAACGCCATGGCCGCGCCCACCAGCAGCAGAACGATGGCAGAGGTCAGACCCGCCCGGCTGAGGATATCCGGAAGATCACGCATCGACATAGTCCGCAGCACGAAGAATGCGACAAAGACGGCGTAGGCCACGGCCACCGCAGCGGCCTCCGTCGGTGTGAAAACACCCCCAAGGATACCGCCGAGGATCAGCACAGGCGTTTGCAAAGGCACGATGGCCCGTTTGCAGATCGTGCGAAATTCGGAACTGACCATGGTGCGCAGGGCCAGCATCAGCGCGTGAGCAACCGCGATGGAGCCTGCGAGAGTGGCCCACTGCATCGCCGCCGAACCAGCGGGCAGCGGGGCAACGGCCCAGATCAAGAGGCCAATGTTCAAGCGAACGAGCACGAAGGAGGTCCACTTTTCCAGTGGTTTGAGTTCTACCCCGTCGAACTCTACCCGCTTGGCGGCGGGCAGGTCGTAGCGATCGGCTGTCATGCGGATCATCACCATCAGGCCAACACCAACGAGGATGCCGGGTACGATGCCCGCAAGGAACAACGCGGCGACGCTTTCGCCCATCACGTAGGCGTAGATGATCATGATGCCCGATGGCGGAATGATCGGCCCGATGACGGAACTGGCTGCGGTGATCGCAGCGGCGTAGCGACGTGTGTAGCCCTCTTTCTCCATCGCGGGCACCAGCATGGAACCCAAAGCAGATGTGTCGGCCACGGCGGACCCGGAGAGCCCTGCGAACAGTATAGAACTCAGCACGTTCACCTGCGCCAGACCGCCACGCAGGTGGCCCATGAGCGCTTGGGAAAACTGAACGAGCCGGATGGTGATCCCGCCCTTGTTCATCATCTCACCGGCAAGCATGAAGAAAGGAATGGCCATCAGCGGAAAGCTGTCCATGCCGTTGTAAACATTGCGGTAAAGGAGGGTGATGTCCTTTTCCTGCCCATTGAGCCAAAGCAGCAAACCGGGTGCTGCCAAAAGGCCAAAGAACACCGGCAGACCGATCAGAAGGAACAGAAGGAAAAGCGGCAAGAACCAAATCAGCATGTCATTCGCTCCCCGCGGCCATGTCGCCCATATCAAGTTGCGGCAGGCGATCCCCGCCCCCCATCATCGTCACAAGGCTGCGCAGGATGAGCTCGATGTTCACGACGAACAGCAAAACAACCCCGACCAGCAGCGACAACATCATCCAGCTGCGTGGAACGCGGAACCAGCCGTCAAAGGTTGGCAGGTAAAGTGAGGCGGTGGCGAAACGCCCGCCAAAGCCTGTGACTTCGCTCCATCCGATTTGCACGGCGACAAAAAGGATCAGAACCGAAACCAGGAGCAGGATCAGGGACAAAACGGCAGCAACCCGGTCTGACATGAACCCTGAAATCATGTCGAGGGCCACAAACCCACCGCGCCGGAACGCTGTCGGGGCCATCAGGCCGGTCATCCAAAGCATGCAAAAGCGCGCAGCCTCGTCCGGCCAAGGGAGCGCGTTGTTGAAGACGTAACGCGCTACGACTTGAATGAGGATGGCCACCACCATCACCGCAATTGCGACAATACCGATTGCGCGCCCAATCTTGAGCACGAAGCCAATCACAGCCCCCATCGGTGCAAGCACCGCCAGCAGTAAGCCCATGAGGGCCCTCCCTTTTGTCGTGGCCCGCCGGTTTTGATCCGTCGGTGCCGAGTGTGCGCGGTTTTCCCGCGCAATTCTTTCATGTGCCCGCGTTTTAAGGCGGTGCGTTTTTTTTAGTGCTGGCGTTAGTCTGCCAGTGTTCCAAAGCCTCCACCGAAGAAGGTGAGCGGTGCGCCGTCGCGCATTTGTGTCCGCTGAACTTGCCCCACGACAATCACGTGATCGCCAGCATCATGTGCCGCCACCCTGCGGCACTCAAAGCGCGCGAGGCAATGGTCCATCAGCGGAACGCCGTCCGCGTTCACGGCATGTGCGATGTCCTGCAAGGCGTGTGCGTTGCGCGCGACTTGTGTGCACAGATCCTGCTGTTCTGCCGCCAGCACGTGGATGGCGTAGTGATCAGCGGCGTCAAAATATGGAAAACGGCGCGCGGCGCGGTCCACGGACCAAAGCACAAGGGCCGGGTCGAGCGAGACTGAGGAAAAGCTGTTGGCGACGATTGCCACAGGCCCGTCTGTGCTGGCCGCAGTGATCACAGTGATCCCGGTTGCGAATTTACCGAAAGCGTCGCGCAGCTGACGCCCAGAGCTTTCGTCGGGCGTGAAATTCGTGGGTTGGCTGGGGTCTTGCATTGTCATCATGCCACCTCGTGTCCAAGAGCTGCCTCATAAAGGCGGAACCATGTGGGCCGATCCAGTGTGACTTTGGTCGCGTCACCGATCCGCTTGATCCGGTCCAGATTGTTGGTGCCCATGACGGGCAGAATTTTGGCGGGGTGCGCCAGCAGGAAAGCCACGGCGATAGCGGCGCGGTCGACCCCATTTGCCTCGGCCAGTTCATCCATGACGCTGTGCAGTTTGTCAGTGCCCGACATCAACCCACCGCCGCCCAAGGGCGACCACGCCATCAGATGATGCCCGTGGCGCTGGTGAAAGGCGAGGTCGCCGTTGGTGAACGGGTTGATTTCTCCCAGGCTCATTTCGATCTGGTTAGTGACCAGCGGCGTTTTCATCGCCGATTGCAACAATTCCCAATCATAGGGGCGGAAGTTCGACACGCCGACTGCGCCGACCTTGCCCGATTTCACCGCCTCATCCAGCGCAGCTCCGGTTTCATGGTGGTCCATGAACGGGTCTGGACGGTGGATCAGCAGCACGTCGATATGGTCTATGCCCATGTCCCGCAGCGAGTGATCGATGCTGGACATGATATGCGCACGGCTGGTGTCGTAGTATTTGACCGGCGCGTTTTCGTAACGACCCACGGGGGCCACGATATCGCACTTGGTCACGATCTCCATCTGCGCCCGCAGACTGCTGTCGGCCTTTAGTGCTTGGCCGAGAATGGCCTCGGCGACATAGCCGCCATAGATGTCGGCCTGATCAAAGGTCGTGATTCCTTGATCAAGGCAGGCGTGGATTTTGGCCTGTACGTGGGCCGTCGAGGTGTCAGTGTCATCGCCCAAACGCCACATGCCGTAGACGATGCGCGATAGGGTCAGGTTGTTGGTCAGTTGGACGCGTTCCATTAGCGGCGCTCTCCTGCGGCGAGGGGTGTTTTGGGTGCACTTGCGGGCACCCTGCCATAAGCATGGGGCAGCGAGCAGGTTTTCAAGTGCGGCATGACGCGTGCGCCGAAATGTTTTGCTTCTTCGAGGTGTGGGTAGCCCGAGAAGATGAAAGCCCGGATGCCCATTTTCTGGTAGTCTTCGATCTTGGACATGACCTGATCGGTGGACCCGACGAGGGCCGCACCGCAGCCTGATCGTGCCCGTCCTACCCCAGTCCAAAGCCCCGGTTCGACATAGCCGAATTTGTCCGCCAACTCCCGCGCCTTGGCCTGATGCGCCACGCCGAGAGAGCCAGAGTCGAGCCCGCGTTCGCGGATCAACTGCCCGTATTCGTCATCGAGTTTGGACACGATGTAATCTGCGTACTCGCGCGCTTCGGCTTCGGTGTCGCGCACGATCATGTGCACGCGCAGGCCGTAATCCAGCGTCCGGTTGTATCTTGTGGCCACGGCATTCACATCGCGCATCCGGCCTGCAAGGTTTTCCTTGGGCTCAGGCCACATTAGGTAGACGTCGCAATGTTGGCCGCACAGTTCGAGAGCGGAGGGTGAATACCCCCCAAAGTACAATAGTGGCCCGCCCGTTTGGTAGGGGCGCACCGGATCGGTGGTGAGGCCTTTGAAGTTATAGACTTCGCCTTCGTAATTGATCTCGTCCCGCGTCCAGGCCTGTTTGAGGATTTCCACGACTTCGCGCGAGCGCTGGTAGCGGTAGTCGCTTTCTTCCTTTTCGCCGGGGAAGTCGGACGAGATGATGTTAACCGTCAGCCGCCCTTCGAGCATGTGATCGAGCGTTGAGATGGTGCGCGCCAACATGATGGGCTGCACCTCGCCGCAGCGCACCGCCGCAAGCAGGTTGATCTTGGATGTAATCGGCGCGCATCCGGCCACGAAGGACAGCGTGTCCTGCCCGACCTGATAGGACGAGGGGCACAGGATGTTGCGAAACCCTTGCGCCTCGGCCTCTTTCACGATGTCCGAGCAATGCGCCCAGCTGGACCGAAGATCGCCATCGGGCACGCCCAGAAACTGGTAATCGTCCGAGCAGAGGGCTGAGAACCATGACACTTCTGCCGCGTCGAGATCAGGGGATGTGATGGGGACGATTGTCATATCTCGCGTGGCCTTGCTTGTGGTCTGACTTCCCTCTTGCTAACACGTGTCATTGATGTAGATCAATGGTGTATCAATTTTCACGTCTGCAATGAGAAAGGTCCCCGTGGCCCAGACCAAAACCTCCCCTCATGCGCTGCCGATCTATGTGCAGATCGCCGAGCTGTTGACGCGCGATATCGTCGCCGGGCGGCTGATTGACGGCGAGCGTCTGAAGCCCGAACGCGAAATGGCGACCGAGTTGGGTGTCAGCGTCGGGACATTGCGCAAGGCCCTGCGGGACATGGGCGAAAAGGGGTTGATCGAAGCAGTTCAGGGGTCTGGCAACTATGTGCGCAGCAGCGGGGATACGGGCACCGTCTATGCGATGTTTCGCCTTGAGTTGCTGGAAGGTGGCGGGTTGCCCCGCGCCGAGGTTCTGTCGCTGGATCATACGGAGAAGCCTCGCGATTTGCCCGGTTTTGGCACTTCGCAACGCGGCACGCGCATCCGCCGTTTGCGCACGTTGAATGACACAATCATCGCGGTGGAAGAGATTTGGCTGGATGCGGATGCAGGTGTGATCGAAGAAACAATGATTTCCGAATCGCTCTATGCCACATATCGCAAGGCGCTGGGTCTTTGGATTTTGCGGGCCGAGGACCGGATGAGCCTGAGTGCCGTTCCGGACTGGGCCCCGGACACCTACGCCCCTCGCCCGGGCGATACGGTTGGGTATATCGAACGGCTTAGCTGGTCGGACCGCCCCGATGCCATCGAATTTTCACGCACATGGTTTGACCCCGCGCGGGCGGTCTATGTGCAACGACTGAAGTAAGGAACGGCCCTATGGCACAACTTGTGAATTACGGCATCATTGGATGCGGCATGATGGGTCAGGAACACCTGCGCAACATCGCGCTGCTGCCCGACACGGCTGTGACTGCGATCTTTGAGCCTGATGCCGACATGGCCGCCAAGGCCCACGCGATTGCGCCGGATGCCATACTGGTCGACAGCGTCGCCGCATTGCTCGCCGTTGAGGCGTTGGATTGCGTTCTCATCGTCAGTCCGAACTTTCGCCATGTGGAACAACTGGAAGAGATTGCGGCGACGCGCCCCTTGCCCTTGCTGGTCGAGAAACCGCTGTTCACAGATCCAAACGACGTGGCCAAGCTGGCTGCATTCCGCGACGCCTACCCTGCCCCTGTCTGGGTCGCGATGGAATACCGTTACATGCCTGTGATCAGCAGCTTTCTGACCCATGCCGCCGAGGCCACGGGCGGGATCAAGCAACTCTCGATCCGCGAACACCGTTTTCCCTTCCTTGAAAAGGTCGGCGACTGGAACCGGTTCAATCGGTTCACGGGTGGGACGTTTGTCGAAAAATGCTGCCACTTCTTTGATCTGATGCGCCACACGCTGGGGGCAGATCCGGTACGGGTCATGGCCTCAGCCGCCCAAGCGGTGAACCATCTGGACGAGACTTATGACGGCGAGACGCCCGACATCATCGACAGTGGCTATGTCATTGTGGATTTCGAGGGCGGCACGCGGGCGATGCTGGAGTTGTGCATGTTCGCCGAAGGCGCCGCCTATCAGGAGGAACTGTCTGCCGTCGGCCCGGCGGGCAAGATCGAAGCCTTTGTGCCCGGTCCGGGTCGGTTCTGGCCTGCCCATCTGGGTCCGGCTCCGGTGGCCAAACTGGTGACATCTCCTCGGTCACCGCAGGGGCCGGTTACGCATGACATTCCTGTTGATCCCGCACTTCTGGATGCGGGGGATCACAATGGATCGACGTTTTATCAACATCAGCGGTTTGTGGCGTTGGTGAGAGGCGAGGCGGACAAACCCGAGGTGTCGCTCAGTGATGGTTGGGCAGCGGTCGCTCTTGGGCTTGCCGCTCAGGAAAGCACGCGAACGGGTGAAGCGGTGGACCCAAGGCGTTGGATGTAGGGATCGGATTCGACCCAAAACGCGCTTGTGCGATGTCTCGCCTTGCTCCTCGCAAGCTAAGGGGCACGATATCTTAGCTTGATCAATCCATGTGCTCTATGCAGCATGGCATCATGGCTAGGACAGTGTTTGATCAAGGCAAGATCGAACCAATGCAGAAAGGAAAGAGCATGAAGAAGATATACACAGCAAGTGCGCTGTGCTGCGCAGTTATTCTGCAAGCCTGCGCGCCAGCCGCGACACCACAACAACAAGCTCAACGCCAGCACAATATTGCGTGCGCCACGGGAACGATTGGTGGTGCCTTGATTGGTGGGGCAATTGGCAACCAGTTCGGTGGCGGCACTGGGCGAGACATCTTTACAGCAAGTGGTGCAGGTGCAGGTGCTCTCGCTGGTCAAGCATATGCCTGCTAAGAAGGGGATGATCATGATTTCTAGAACAATAGCGGCGTGTCTGGTTGCTTCGTTTGCCACGGCTTCATTCGCGCAGCAGTCTGGCCTGAATGAAAGCCATCTAAATGCTCTGGACAAGGATGGCGACGGCGCGATCTCTCAGAGTGAGTATTCAGATTTTACCGTATTCGCTTTCAAAAAGATGGATACCGATGGCGATGGCGCGTTGTCGCCGGATGAAGTGGACGACCATGTGGTCGGCGATGCATTTAAAATTCTGGACGACGACGGAGACGGTTCTGTGTCGGAGGCGGAATTTTCTAAACAGATGCAAGAAGACTTCTCTACCGCCGACAAGGATGGTGACGGTCAACTAAACTGATTTTGAACAGGCGGTCGCTTTGTAAAAGAGGCCGCCTGTTTTGTTTTATGCGAGGGGTTTTCAAGCGGCCCAGTTCCATATTGATGCTACTGAAACCCGTTTGTTGAGCGCGGAAACTGTTACTGTGTCGCGCGCACGCAACTGTAGCTTTGACCGTTTGGATCGGGGTCTTTGTATGTGGCCACGTCCCCTTTGGTCCAAATAGACCGTCCAAAGCTGCCTTCGTACGCAGAACCCGAAGCTGTTCGGACCAACTGGCCCGTATCGATGCTGTCCCCTCGTTCAAAGCGAACACTGGGGACTTCGGTATCGAAAAAGTATGTCACGACCTCGTTGGCTGGATTTCCATCACAGGTCCAAATGACGATGGCTGACGGTTCTTCAAGCAACCACTGGCCCACCAATTCCCCCTCGCGGCGCAGATAAGCCGCGCGGATGCAGTCGGTTGGGTCGTCGGATTTCCAACATTCGTCTCTGCCCTTGATCAAGCCCCGTTGTGTGGCGCGCAAATCCTTTTCTGCCTGACTGCTGCCCGTATCGAGTTCCCTGATCGCTTTGACAGCCGCTGCATAGCGCGCGGCGATAAGGCGATCCAATCGTGCCAGTTCCGTATTCTCGCAAATCAGCGTCTCTGTTGAACTTTCGGCTTTGGCGCAATCAAACGAGGGAGCATTTTCGCTCATGGCAGGGCTCGCCAACATAATCACGCTCAGTGTGAGAGATCGAAGCATCAGCTTATCCTTTGGCAAACGTTGGGTCCGGTTGTGCAACAACCCTAGCGAATGGGTTGATTTGGGCAACCAACCTGTTCCGGTTCCAGCTATCACTCGGCGAGGAATTCGCCGCTGCCTCCCCAGTCTTCGGGCATGTCTTTCAATTTGGGCAAGCCGTCTCGAATGGGGAGCACCGCATTTTCATAGTTGAGATGCACGGATGGCTTGAAGTCGAGATCAGACAAGAGACCCGCGAATATATCGAACAACCCGGCACCAGCCAAATCCACCCCAACCAGGCCGTTGCACACCTCGCATGAATAGACGCCCCCTTCGGGCAGATTGTTTTTTAAGTAGCGCCTGAGTTTGTCCTTGCCGGACGTAAAGCGAACTTGGGTTCTGGGCCAAAGAACCGGCGCACTTATCGGGCTGCCGGTGCGACTCCGGCACGAGTTACAATGACAGTAACACTGAACCAGAGGCTCGCCCTCCGCCTCTAGTTTTACCGCTCCAAACGAACACTGTGCATGGTAGATCATTTCTTTTCTCTTTGTCCTGCAAACGCGTTTTGCAAATTGGCACACAAACACGTTTGGACCTAGGGCAGCCCGTTAGAAATTCGCAGCGTTTAGCCGCAGCGTTTGCCGTGAGAGCCCTACCCCGCCAGCACCTCTTTCATTCCAGCTTGCCTTTGGGATCTGTTCCAGCGTTTTGAAATCCACGTGCACCATGCCGAACCGTTTTTCATAGCCCAGCGGCCATTCGTAATTGTCGAGCAGAGACCACACCATTTAACCTTTGACCGGGACACCTTTGCCGGTGGCATTGCGCACAGCAGACAAGTGGTTGTTGAAATAGGCGATGCGGGCGACGTCATCGACCGCGCCATCCGCCCGATTCCTGAAATCGCTCAGCACCAGGCACCGAACCCACACTGTGCGATTGATCACTAGGGCAAAGAGTAGCGCCCAACCGGCTCTGGCTCATCACCTTGTGGCGATCACCCCTGCAGCCGCCTCCAAAGCGCCCGACCCGCGCGGGATGTCCAGCGCGGCCAGACCGCTTTCGATGCCGCCCAGCAGGCCCATGATCATGTGCCCGTTGACGTGCCCCATATGACCCAGACGGAAGAATCCATGCCAGGAAGGATCGCCCGGAGGCGCCATGCCTAAACCAATGCCAAGTGTCAGCCCGATGTTATGCTCGACCCAATCTCGCAACGCCGTCCCGTTTGGCGCGCCGAGGCGTAGCGCCGTCACGGCACAACTGCGATTGCTGTTGTCCGCCACGTTCAGCTCGAGCGGCCCATCCTGCGACCAGATTTCGCAAGCAGCCCAGATCGCACGGGCCAAACGGGCGTGCCGCGCCCAGACCGCCTCGATCCCTTCCTCGTGCAGCATATCGAGGGCCGTGCGCAGCCCGTAAAGGTGATGGGTCGGTGCAGTCCCATTCCAATACATAAAGAATTCTTCCGGGTTGGCGCGCGGGGTCCAGTCCCAGTACCGGCTAACCCGTGGCATGGATGATCGGACCGCGGCGGCCTTAGCGTTGAAGAACACAAAGGCCATGCCGGGAGGCACCATCAGCCCCTTTTGGCAGCCCGCCACCATCATGTCGACGCCCCATGCATCCATTTCGAACCTGTCACACCCCAGCGACGCGATGCAATCGGCCATTAAAAGGGCGGGATGCCCGACCGCATCCAAAACCGCTCGCAGCGCGGCGATGTCGTTGCGGATCGACGTGGATGTGTCCACGTGAACCGCCAGAACCGCCTTGATCTTGTGGCCCACGTCAGCGCGCAGCGTCTCTGCGATTCGGTCCATATCCATTGGATCACGCTTGCCGAAGTCGAGTGTTTCAACCTCGGCCCCAAGACCAAGCGCCATATCCGCCCATCCATGGCCAAAGCGCCCCGTTGCAGGCACCAGAACTGTTTCTCCCGGCGCGATGGTGTTGGCCAATGCTGCCTCCCATGCTGCATGACCATTGCCGATATACATCGCGACATCGCCACTTGTGCGCGCCACCCGTTTGAGATCTGGTACGAGGCTCGCAGCGATATCCACCAGCTCACCTGCATAAATGTTTGGCGCTCCACGATGCATCGCGCGTAGAACAGCGTCGGGCATCACTGACGGACCCGGAATGGCAAGGTAGTCGCGACCAAAGCTGGCGATTGGGGGCGTGGACATGCGTGTCTCCGACGAATTGCGATCTCGCGGACACTAGCGTGCCGCAGCGCGCCGTCAATCGCCCTCAATGCTTGCCCCGCAGGTTCGCCCGAGATACACCACGAGGACAGGTAAATCATCGGAGCACGGCCGAGCGCCGTCAGTAGCCCACGCGTGACCTCTCCTTCCACTTCAGAAGCACCACATATTGCGTCCTGGCCGCTGCTCAAATGGCTATGGGGCTCGTACCTGAAAAAGCACACAGGCATCATGGCGGTCGCTGTATTTTTCATGTTCGTCGAAGGATCGATGGTCGGTGCGCTCAGCTACATGATGCAGCCGATGTTCGACGACGTGTTTGTGCAGGGCAATGGGGGCATGCTGCTTTGGGTTGCCGTGTTGGTTGTCGTGATCTTTGCTGTGCGCGCTTTTTCTTCGGTCATTCAGAAACTCCTTTTGACTCGTGTCGCGCTGAAAACAGGTGCGGCGTTGCGCATGGATTTGCTGGACCGGATCATGCTTCAGGATGGGGCTTTTCATCAGGTTCACCCGCCCGGTTTTTTGATTCAGCGGGTACAAGGTGACGTAGACGCCATTGGAACAGTGTGGCGGGCCATCATCACTGGTGCGGGGCGCGACCTGATAGGTCTTATCGTGCTTTTCGGTGTCGCCATCAGTGTCGACCCGATCTGGGCCCTGCTGGCCTGCGTCGGGATTCCACTTCTAATCTTGCCTGCGGCCTCTGCGCAGGGCTATGTCCGCCGCCAAGCACGAAAATCCCGCGATCTGGGGGCCAATCTGTCAACCCGTCTGGATGAAGTCTTTCATGGCATCGTGCAAGTCAAGCTGAACGCCTTGGAACGGTATCAGGCGCGCCAGTACCGTTCGCTCACCCAACGCTTTGTACGCACCCAGACCAAAACTGCCTTGGGCAGCGCTGCCATTCCGGCCATGGTCGACATCATTTCGGGCGTCGGGTTCATGGCCGTGATCCTATACGGCGGTTCTGAAATCATTTCCGGCGACAAGACCATCGGCCAGTTCATGACTTTCTTCACCGCTATGGGCTTTGCCTTTGACCCGATGCGCCGGTTGGGTGCTATATCGGGGCTCTGGCAGACGGCGGCAGCTTCCATCGAACGTGTCAAGGAACTGCTGGATGCGCCCCTTGCTCTGACATCGCCAAAAAACCCCAACACACCTCCAACTGGCGTGCCTGAGATCACGCTGGAGCACGTTTCGCTGTCGTACGGCGACACGCGCGTCCTCAAGGACGTGTCGTTCACCGCCCGCCCTGGAGAAACGACAGCGCTGGTCGGCGCGTCCGGGGCAGGCAAATCTTCGATCTTCAACCTGTTGACGCGCCTGGTGGATGCTCAAGAGGGTCACGTCAGGATTGGCGGTGTCACCACTCAGGAAATGAACCTCGACGACTTGCGCGGACTCTATTCGGTTGTCACGCAAGAAGCCCTGTTGTTTGACGAAACCCTACGCGAGAACATTTTACTTGGTCAGAAGGACATCCCCGAAGAACGTCTTAAAACAGCGCTGGATGCGGCGCATGTCACTGATTTTCTCGACAAGCTGCCGGATAGGCTTGACACCCATGTGGGACCGCGTGGGTCAGCCCTATCAGGCGGGCAGCGCCAGCGCGTTGTCATTGCCCGCGCTCTCTTGCGTGACACGCCTGTACTGTTGCTGGACGAGGCGACATCGGCCCTTGATGCGCAATCCGAAAAAGTGGTCCAGAATGCCCTTGATCGCCTGTCTGCAGGACGCACGACGCTGGTGATCGCGCACCGACTGTCCACCATCCAAGGCGCGGACAAGATCGTTGTTATGGACCGAGGCGAAATCAAAGATACCGGGACACATGAAGAATTGCTGGAAAGAGGCGGCATCTACGCCGACCTGTATCGGCTGCAGTTTAAGGACGGAAAAACCGTGATTGATGGCGCGCGCGCGCGCGCGATTGTTAACGACCATCCGGGTGACTCGACGGCGGGGCACGGTTTACTGGCCCGCCTGCGCGCGCGTTTACTGGGAGATTAACGACGGTAGTGACGGGCCAGCGTGGCAACGTCTGCCCCTGCAAAATAACGCGCCTGCGTCCATAGGTTTCGCGCGCCGCGCCTGACCCACCCTTGCTTGCGGAACTTTGCGCTGCAGGTGATGGCTTGCGCGTCCAGTGCGATCAGGTGTCCTTTCAGCGCACGAACCATGGCCACATCCTCCATCAAGGGTATGTCGGCATACCCTTCAACATGCGAATAAAGAGCACGTGGGATCAGCAGGCCCTGATCCCCGAATGGCAAACCAAAAAGACGCGCTCGAATGTTGGCCCAAGCAGCGACCGTGCGTCCGCCTCTGTCGAACCTCAGTTGGAAATAGCCTGCTTTCTGGATGTCCAAATGTGTGCCGACCGCATTGGTCCATCCGGGACTGAGCACCGTGTCGGCGTGCAGAATTAAAAACCAGTTGGCTCGCGCCTGCGCGCATCCGCGCCGCAACTGCCCCCCACGCGAGGCCGGTCCCGTAATTATGTGTGCACCCCACGCATCGGCCTGCATGAGAGTTTCGTCTACCGACCCTCCGTCACTGATGATCAGTTCGGCAATCAGACCGGCTTCCAATCCCTCCATTAAAGAACTCAGACATGCAGGCAAGGTTTGGCCAGCATTGAGCGTCGGGATAATAACTGACAGTGGTGCAGGCACGCGTGCCCCCTTTTTCCGGTGCATGAGACTGTTATATGACATGTGAGTTTAGCGAAAGGAACGCTGATGTCCGAACGCCATGTTTTCCGCCTCTCGGGCGGAGATACCCGGAATTTCATGCAGGGTCTGGTCACCAATGACGTTAACGGCATTGACGACGGGCTGGTATATGCCGCGTTGCTGACACCGCAAGGCAAATACCTTGCTGATTTTTTCCTGAGCGCGGCGGGTGATGATGTGCTTCTGGACGCAGCCGCGGAGCAGGCAGACATGTTACGCATGCGCTTGAGCATGTATAAATTGCGGGCAAACGTGACGATCGCAGATGCGAACCTGTTTGTGCATCGTGGCCTTGATAATTGCCCACCGGATGGCATGGACGACCCGCGCAATCCCGCCTTAGGTTGGCGGGCATATCGCTCAGAGCCACAAGTCGTCGATGACGTTGATTGGCAAGCGCTTCGTGTCACCCACATGATACCTGAAACAGGTATCGAACTGACACCGGACACCTTCATCCTTGAAGCGGGGTTTGAGGCCATCAAGGGCGTGGATTTTCGGAAAGGGTGCTATGTCGGACAGGAAGTCACCGCTCGGATGAAGCACAAGACGTCCTTGCGCAAAGGGCTGGTGCAGGTGGTTGTGACAGGTGAAGCGACCCCCGGCACGCCCATCATGTTCGGAGATAAATTGGCCGGCACGTTGCTGAGCCGGCATGCAGACCACGCCATAGCCTTTCTTAGGTTTGACCGGGCCCAAGGACCAATGACAGCGGGCGGGGCAGACGTTGTTTGGAAAGGTGCCGGAAACTGAGGCAGTTTCCGGTCAGAATCCAAGTCTGACATTGGCGCGCTTTGGATCAGGCGCGTTCAGAATAATCCATGGTCTCGGTGTTCACGACGATGTCTTCGTCCTGCCCCACAAACGGCGGCACCATAACTTTTAGACCATTGTCGAGCGTGGCAGGTTTGAACGAGTTCGCTGCTGTCTGACCTTTTACGACGGGCTCTGTCTCGACGATCTTGCACACGACTTTTTGGGGCAGTGTCGCGTTTAGGGCTTCGGCCTCGTGAAATTCGACGACGATTGTCATTCCGTCCTGCAGAAATGGGCGCCGTTCCCCGAGAATTTCGGATGGCAGTTCGATTTGCTCGTAGGTGTCCGTGTCCATAAATACGAGCATACCGTCGTTTTCATAAAGGAACTGCTGATCTTTCTGTTCAAGACGCACGCGTTCGACTTTGTCGGCACTGCGGAAGCGCTCGTTTAGCTTGGACCCATTGCGCAAGTTGCGCATTTCGACCTGAGCAAATGCTCCGCCTTTTCCGGGCTTTACGTGGTCCACCTTGACCGCAGCCCACAGACCACCGTTGTGTTCCAGAACGTTTCCCGGGCGTATTTCGTTTCCGTTGATTTTAGGCATGTGTCAAAACCATGGCAAAAGGTTGATGAAAAGTTGTTGCATCCTATATCTCGGGTATGGATGCCCTGCAAGGCAACCAGATGCAGTGCTGCGCCCGCAGCGAGGTATGCAAAAAACGCAAGGGTGTTATGCAAATAGAGGGTGTCCGAATCGACTAAGATAGGTCATAACGAGCGTCACGCCGAAAAAGACAAGAGCAAGAATAAAAGAAAGGACGACGAATGAAAGACTTCGTTGACGGCACAGCCTTTAATAACGAACAAGGCAACCGTGCACGTAAACTGTTTGCAGCCGTGGTGTTGGCAGCGCTTGATGACGCCATCGCGGATGACAAGAAATATGGCAATGGTCCAGAGCAGATTGCCCGCTGGGCGCGTTCGCGCGATGGGCGCGAAGTGCTGAGCTGTGCCGGGATCGACCCCAACGAGCGGGTTGTCACCGGGCTGATGGATTTTGTTGGCAAAGGCGTCCGTACCTCTGTCGCGCTGAGCCGTGAAGAATCCGAGCGTCGTAATGCCGCTCAACAGGCCGAAGCGGCCTGATAAAACCAAACTCTGCTGTTTCTGAAAACGCGCCCCTCTGCCGGGCGCGTTTTCTTTTGTATGGAAGGAACGTGGCGCCTAACTGTCCACAAAGAAAAATAGCCACTGCCGCACTATCCAAAACTCGGCCAATAGCAGCACGCCCGTGAGCAGAGCGGCCCACAGCGGTACTCGCCGGGCCCACAGCATTCCGGCCGCGAAAAGAGCCAGGCCGGCTTCAAGCGGAGCAACCCACCCTGCCCCTTTTGTGCGGTCCCAGTAGCTGATCGGGCTTTCAAACACCCACGCGGACACTGGCCAAAAGTGGGGCCGCCCGTCATCGTGGTGCAGTGGAAAGTCGAGCAGCAGATGCAGGACCGCAGATCCCGTCAACGCAATGGCCCAAGGCGCCTGTCGCCATAGGGCAAGACCCAGAAGTGCGCCCCACAGCAAGAATGTGTTGTCGATCGCAAAGACTGTTTGCCACACATCTGAAAAGTACAGCTCGTTGAACACACGCATAGGCGGGATCGACAGGATAAACAGCGCGGTCCCCGCCATCACATAAAGCGACAGATCAGGCAGCAATGCACCGGCAAAAGCCGCAAGAATGATCCGTGAGTGTGCTGGGCGGCCAAAGACTGCGGCGCCAATCAGCAAATGTGCAGGTGTGTTCAACGCATTGAACCGGACAACGGGCGGCGAACATCGCCCGTGGAACAGATCATTCGAGGTCTTGAGCCGCCAGTGCGCGGTGAATCTCGCGCCTCACCAGTTTACGAACATTCCGGGTGATCCGTTCTCCCAGCGCGCCCTGCAACTCTTCGCGAACAATATCGCTGATCAATTCGCGAAGGGCCTCTTCGTCCAGCACGTCATCGTCCGAACCAAATAGAGCTGCAGGCGCAGCATCGGCCGCAGTATCCTGAGAGGCCGGCGCGGCCTCCTCCGGCGTGACGTCAGACTCGCCTTGTTGTGGACCTTCGGTCTGGACAGTATCGGCCACTTCGGGCTCAGGTTGAGCCTGCTCTGCAACAACACTTTCATGAACCTCTGGAGTCGCTTGCGCTTCAAGATCCGCGTCTAAATGAGTTTCCGCCTTTTCGACCGTCGCCGCCGGATCAGATTGATCTGCAAGGTCACCCTCGGGCTCAACATCTTCCCATTCCATCGCTGGCGGTTCGGTGCCTGCGTAGGCGTCCGTACCCAGATCATCCGGCTCGAACTGATCGCGCCGTGCACCAACCAAAGTTTCCAACGCTGCGATCTTTTCGCTCAGGGTTTTTTCTGCGGGTTCAGGTGTCGCAGCCACCAGATCGCTTTCATCAAATTCGATTGCCGACAGCGCGTCTATCTCGCCCGCATATTCATCGTCATTAGAGGTGTCTTCGGTTAGAGACCCTTCCGGTGCACCTGCCTCTTCAACCTCAACAGAGATATCCAATGCCGCCAGGTCGTCCAGCTCACTGGCCCAGTGTTCTGGAACAATGGAGGTGTCAGATGCATGGTCAACCGACGTCGCCTCTTTCAGGTCTGGCGTCGTTCGATCGTCATATTCGTCCTCGTGGTTCGTTAAGACCAACGGCTCGTTCAGTTCTGTCTCGTTCAGCGGCTCTGCGACGTCAGACGCCTCTACGGCGGTCAGATTGGCAGACAACTTTGCCACGACGGCGTTCTCATCCGCTGGCACAAACCCGCTCTGTCGCACGTTGATGCCCTCAGGTGCAGAGCGCTCCGAGCGAAACGCGGCTTCAGCGAATGTCGACAAGGTATCATTTTCCTCGTCCTGCACATCGTCTGCGAAAGGCGCGTCTTCGAATTCAGTCTCATCCTCATACCCTGCTTGGTCAGCATCATTCTCTTCGGGTACACGCAGCGAAGGGGTCAGGACCAAACGGTCACTCGGGGGTTGTTGGACGGTCGCGGAACCGGGACGCCCGTTGTCAGACACCAGACGTCGAATAGACGCTAGAACGTCCTCGACATCGGTGTTGGTCATCGGATCAGACATTCTTTTTACCACTCATAGCCTCACTGCGCAGTCTAGCCCGCGCATAAGAGTCGCACAACACTGTGCTGAAAACCTTAATCAGTTGGTTTCAGGGCTCTCAGCACCTTATCAAGTTGCTGCCCTTGTTTTGAACGGTTGGTGGGCGCGTTCTTGACCAGATTATAATATGCTACCGGATCATAAATCTGCACTGGCAGCCCCAACCTTTGCGCGGTCAACAAGCCCATCGATTCGAGAACCTGATACGAAGCGACATATTGATCGACTTGCGCAGAAATCCGGGTCGTACGAGCATCCAGTAGGTCCTGTTCCGCGTCCAGCACGTCCAGCGTAGTACGCGCGCCCAAAGTCGCTTCTTCGCGCACTCCGTCAAAAGCCACCTGCGATGCACGGACTTCCTCTTCGGAGGCAATAATGCTTGAACGCGCGGCCACCAGATTGGAAATCGCGATCACGACGTCCTGTTGCACATTGTGCCGCACCGTATGGAGATTGCCGCGAGAGGCATCTCGAACAGCCACCGACCGACGTTCGGCAGCACTCAATTCGCCACCCCGATAAATCGGGCCTGTCACGTTCACACCGACGGTGCCAATCTGTGAATCGCCGCTACCGGAGTTCAGGTCTTCATCGAAACCTAGCGTGCCGCGCAGGTTGACCGTTGGCAGTTTGGCTGCGACCGCGGCTGTAATAAGCAACTCATTGGCTGCAATCTGTCGGCGAGCCTGTTCCATCTCCGGATGCGTACGCACTGCAACCCCTTGCGCGCTCGGTACATCCGTCGTGGTTTGTGGCAGCCGCGGAATTGCAGTCAAGCGGCCCGGCTGACGCCCAGTCGCATTGGCGTATTCGGCCTGCGCTTGTACCAGATCACGTTGAGCAGCGGCCAGGGCACTGCGTGCGCTTGCCACAGCGGCTTCGGCCAACGCCACATCCGTACGCGTCACCTCGCCCACTTCAAACCTGTCTTCAGCAGCGCGCTGTTCTTCTTGCAGAAGGCGCAGGTTGTTCTGGCGCAATGAGACGAATTCCTGCTGACGGAATACGTTGAAAAAGGCGACGGCCGCCCGCAGCAGCACGTTTTGCTCGATCGTCAGCAATGTCGCCCGTGTGGCCAACACGGTTTCCTTGCTCGCCTCGATACGGGCGGAATCTGCGCCGCCGTCAAAAAGCTGTAGCGTCAAATCCAAACCAACGGCCGCGGTGGTCGACCCCGCATCTCGCTGAATTCCACCTGAAGCGAAAGACGTTGAATCGCCAAACTGTCGCGTGAAATCTGCCGACCAGCCAATGATGGGGCGCAACGTCGAAGTCGCAATCGCTACATCTTCGTCCGCTGCCCGCAAAAGCGCGCGGTTTTGGTCCAGCAACCCACTGTGGCCATAAGCCCCAACGAGGGCGTCGGCCAACGTGTCCGCCTGCGCTATAGGGGCTGCAAGGCCCGCAATGACTACGAAGGCCGTGGCGTTGCGCCACCAGATCCGGCTTTTTCCTACCTTGCTCATGCTCTCTGTCCCCTGCTGCCCATTGGTCTGCGCCATGTTTGGTCGCACTCAGAACTCAAACGCCACCTGTTTCTCAAAACCGGTCAAGACCGGAGCCGCGGCATTGAAAGAACGCCGCCAAGTCATGCGACCGTCAAGCTTGTAGCCGATGCGTACCTCGCCCAAGGCACCGTCCATGAACAGGCATGCAATTCTGCCGCCTTCCTTGAGTTGGCCAATGATCTGGTCCGGAACGTCACCGACCCCGCCCTGAACCAGAATCACGTCGTACGGCCCATGTTCTGCCGCGCCCTCGCTCAATGTTCCCGCCCGCACGATCACATTGTCCATGCCCGCCGACATCAGACCTTCTTCTGCGTCGCGCGCCATGTCGGCGTCTTCCTCCAAAGCGACAACGGCCACAGCCATGTGGGCAATCACCGCGGCCGAATATCCATAACCGGCTCCGATATCGAGGACGAGTTCATCCTGGCCGATATTCAGAGCGTCGAGCATTTTGGCCAAAGTGCGCGGCTCAAGCAGCACGCGCCCGCCCCCAAAGTCGAGGTTTTCACCCATATAGGCCGCCTCGCGCTTTTGAGACGGTACAAAGTCTTCGCGCTGTACCGACAACATTGCGTCTATAATAGGAAATTTAGTCACATCCGATGGACGGACCTGCGTATCGACCATCATTGTACGGCGGGCGGAAAAGTCTGTCATTGCAGCTAAACTCGTTCGTTCAGAATCCTCACACCAGATGTGCCACATCCCGCGCCCATGAGCAACGCAGGAGCGTAAGCGTTCTCAGCATTGTTGCGCGCCCGCACTTGCGCGTGATTGGGAGATCGGCTATCGCATCGCTCGCACCATAGGAAGGCGAGTTGGCGGAGTGGTGACGCAGCGGATTGCAAATCCGTGTACACCGGTTCGATTCCGGTACTCGCCTCCAATAAAATCAATGACTTGCGTCATCCTAACTCTCCTTCACTGCCATTTTTGAAACAACCGTTGAAACTTTCACGTTTCGGTCTTGCTTCGTTCCATTTGGTTTCTTGCCTCTTGAGCGCGCTTCGCGAGCTCTCTTTGCCGGATCGGCCCACCGTACTTTTTCAGCATCTCAACGCCTGAGTGACCTGTGACAGCCTTGACCATCTCGTCATCACATCCTGCCAGATACAGCTCGATCGTCGCGTTTTTCCTTAGCCCGTGCGTTTTGTAGTAGCTCGCCTTCTCGTGCTTCATCTTCCTTTTGATGGTACGCATTTCCTCGGCAACTATACGGTAGCTCACTGGTCGATCCTTCGCGTCGGTCACAACAGTGCCGTCTGTTCGCGCGATGCCTTCGAGATGGGTTTTCAGTCGGTTGGTAAGCGGGATCCACAACGGCTTGTCGGTTTTACCCTGCGTAAAATCGAAACCTTCATCGGAAAAGTGCTCCCACTTCATCTTCACGACATCGCCAATGCGTTGGCCTGTACCAACGCAAAGCTCGTAAACCAGCCGCGCCCTCTTTGAAGCCAGCGCTTCGAACTCGGCACGAACATCGTCTGGCCAAGGCTCCCAGCCGTCGCTCTGCTGCTTAAAGAGCGGGATGCCCTTCGCCGGGTTGCCATGCTCTTTCTTGATAAAGCCAATCAATCGCGCGTGGTTCATCAAGACGACCATGACCTGAACGAGATAGTTGGCTTGCCTCCTATGATCCGCATTGGCGCGGTGCAGTTCGTAAATGTGATGGGTTTCGATCCTGGCCGGGTCTTTCTCGGCCCAGATCTCACGAATGTGGCTGTGTCGGTCGTCAGAGTTTTTGGAACCAATGGCGACCTAAACTAAGAGAGAGTTTGGCTCATCTTGTTGGTTTGATTATGCGGCGCGTTGTCTGTGTTGCAAGCGGCGCGCTTCGAGCGTCTTTCGTTTGATCCTTTCCCT
>NZ_JBDUXB010000063.1:0-171476 GCF_039945315.1 Tateyamaria sp.
GGGAAAGGATCAAACGAAAGACGCTCGAAGCGCGCCGCTTGCAACACAGACAACGCGCCGCATAATCAAACCAACAAGATGAGCCAAACTCTCTCTTAGTTTAGGTCGCCATTGGTTCCAAAAACTCTGACGACCGACAGGATCGACCATTTGCATCCATGATGGCAACTAGCATAGACATCGTCATTGCGCATGTGTGCCAACCGCTCGCACACAGACCGCCAAACAGCGATTGTTCGGCTGCTTCATGGTCCAAATGAAAGAACTGTGGATCTTATTTCTGTGCAAACTCTATGATTTCTTCTTCGGTCACCTTGTAGGCGCCAAAACTTTGCTTCTGACACACCTTAAAGCTCTCGAAGGGAATATAGTTTTGGCTATCTTGGGATTTTGTCATTTCTGCCTCGCGTTCTGGGGTACTCGTTATACGCACGACAGAATGACTGCCGCGTATTCCATGCACCCAAGGGCTCTCTAACCTACTTTGATTGACCGGGATTGATCATTGCATCCAAGAATGCAAACTTTGATTTATTGGCCATGTGCGTAAGGTGACTACGAAAAGCCCACCTCGAACCAAACTAACGAAAATTGATCGAGGATGTAATATTATAGGCAAATCGTGTAATTTTTTGCGCAAATGTTGTGTCGACTTTTGGGCTAAGAACGTCTAATTTCCTCAATAAAATCAATAGATAGAATGTAACGTTATAGGCACCCCTACATCATGTCTGATCCAACCCACCAACCGATCGAGGGCCGTGCGGTCGTCGCTGACGAAGAGATGCAACAACGGGCCAGCGCGTTCCACGAGCAAATCTCAACAAGACGCACGATCCGCGATTTCGATACCAAACCGGTCCCGCGCTCTGTAATTGAGGCCTGCGTGGCTGCCGCGGGCACCGCCCCGTCCGGTGCCAATCAACAGCCGTGGCACTTTGTTGCCGTTAGCGATCCAGACCTGAAATCACAGATCCGCGCCGCCGCCGAGGAAGAAGAGCGTCGCTTCTACGCAGGGGGCGCCAGCGACGAATGGCTCGAAGCCCTTGCTCCAATTGGCACAGATGCGGATAAACCTCACCTTGAGGACGCGCCCTGGTTGATCGTTGTTTTTGCTCAGCGCTACGGGGTCGACGCCGACGGCGGACGGATCAAACACTACTATGTCCCGGAAAGCGTTGGCATCGCGACGGGCATGTTGCTGACGGCCCTGCATATGTCTGGCCTTTCCACACTGACGCATACGCCAAATCCCATGGGCTTCCTGCGCGAACTGTTGCAACGCCCGGACAGCGAAAAAGCGACAATGATCATCGCTGTTGGACACGCTGCAGAGGATGCAACTGTGCCTGCGATGGCAAAGATAAAGAAAACACTTGGCGAAATACTGACGATCCGCTGAACACGCGTTCTTTAGGTTTGAAATCTCGACCGGGAAACCCGGCCATACTTTCCCCCTGAAAACTTCTTTGTGCACGGAAATTTTACCGCTAACGTGCGCGAACATAATCGTAATGACATGCGCCGCCAAAAGTCTGGGGCGCTAATACCGCTGGGAGAATGAAAACATGGGCAAACGCGACGACTTGATTGCACAATACGCGGACGACCTCAAAAACAAGTGCGGCATGACGCCAGACATGGACCTGCTGACCAAAGTCACGATTGCCTGCGGTCCGGCAATCTACAATGCGGACGCATCGACTGTCGCAGGCAGCCAGAAATCCGAATTGGAAACTGTCAAAGAAAACTTCCTGATGAAGAAGCTGGGCCTGTCCGACAGCCCGGACCTGATGGCCGCAATCGACAGCGTCCTCGAAACCTACGGCAAATCCGAGCGCAACAAATACCGCGCCGTTGTCTACTACATGCTGACCAAGCATTTCGGCAAAGAATCTGTTTACGGCTAAGCCAGCTAAGCAATTGACTGCAGCGCACCCGCCCGTAGAGGCGGGTGTTTCTGTTTTGTCTATAATTCTAATGACTTAGAAATTGTGTTTTTGCACCACGCTGCGTAGATTTATGTAGTCAGACCAGAAAGGTCAGGCCCTGATATTGAACACGTGTGGTGGCTCTTGGGAGTGCGTACCTAGGGTGTGAGGGGTTTGATCAAGTCGGGTCAGACCCCTTTTCCTTTTCTAGAACAGCGTCAGAATCGTACCGATGACTGTGCAACCGAACGTCGCATAGCCTCCATCAATCAGCGTCAGTCGAAAGGGCCGCGCGCTGAACCCGTAAAAAGTTGCGATCCACGGGCTGACCAGGAACAACCCGGTGCCAAATCCAGACACCAGACCTGCGCCCACTGTGTCGATCCCACTAAGAACAAAAACGTGGCACATCATGCCTGCCACCAAAATCGCCCCAACAATGCTTGTGATGTAGGGAACGGGATTGGACCGGTTGGCAGGAGCATCCCCGGCCTCGTTCAACGGCACACCCGATGCTGCCATCCACTGTTTGGCAAATACTGTGTACCAGACCGCGCCAAACATGAATCCGCCGATTCCAGCAATTATGACTGCAAGAAATCCCATATCACCCTCCCAATTGGCAGTTTAATGCCAATTTGACAGAGATCGGGCGTCACGCCAAACGTTTATGCAGGCACGCCCGCCATTTCGCACACGACGCGCCATTCAGCTTCTGTAACAGGCTGCACAGACAGACGGGAATTGCGGATCAGCGCCATTTCGGAAAGGCGCACATCCGACTTGACCATCTCCAGCGTGACAGGCGTTTTGACGGGACCTGTGGCTTTGATGTCCACACACTCCCAACGTTCATCGTCAGTGGTGCTGTCTGGATGTGCCTTGGCAATCACCTCGACAATGCCAACCACAGCCTTTTCCTTTTGCGAGTGGTAAAAGAACCCGCGGTCTCCCACATTCATCTCGCGCATGAAATTGCGCGCCTGATAGTTGCGCACGCCGTCCCATTCCTCGCCCACGTCGCCCTTGGCAACCTGATCGTCCCAGCTCCATGTGCTGGGTTCGGACTTGAACAGCCAATATTTCATGTGCCCATCACCTGTTTCCATGCCGTGATCTGCACGTTTGCGAACAGCCCAGCCTTCGCATATGGATCGTTGTCAGCCCAAGCCTGAGCAGCAGCCATGTCTGCAACATCCAGCACAATCAGCGACCCACAGGGCTGTCCATCCGCGTCCAGAAACGGGCCCGCCTTTTGGACAACACCAGTGCTTTCCAGATAGGCCAGATGATCGGGTCGGTTCTCCATGCGGATCGGCAATGCGCCCTCTTTATCCCACGCCATCAATGCAAAAATCATGTCATTCCTCCTTGAGCGGGCGACCCAGCAACTGCAGCATCGCGCCCTTCATATCTACCTCACCAGCGACCAGATCGGCGACACAGGCACAAATGGGCAAATCCAATCCCCGTTCACGCGCCACACGGCGCAGGGCCTGCGCAGTTGCGGCCCCTTCCACAGTGACGCTGCTATCAAAGTTGCGTCCCGCCCCGAGCGCAAGGCCAAGTCGGTAGTTCCGGGACTGGTCACTCGTGCAAGTCAGGGTCAGATCACCCAACCCGCTAAGACCCATCAGGGTCTCGGCCTGCGCCCCAAAAGCTGCTGCAACGCGCTGCATCTCGGCAAATCCGCGGGTCATCAAAGCCGCGCGGGCACTGTCGCCAAGCCCAGCGCCCATCACGGCGCCGCATCCAATGGCAATCACGTTCTTGAGCGCCCCGCCCAGTTCCGCACCCACCACATCCGTACTGCGATAGAGGCGCAATGTTGGCGTCGACAACTGCGCCTGCAGATCCTGCCCAACGGCCTCATCCGCACAGGCCAGCGTCAATGCGGTTGGCAATCCATGTGCAATATCAGCAGCAAAGCTTGGGCCCGTCAGCACAGCGACATGTTTGGCAGTGGCCAGAAGCGATGAGGGGCCAGACCCGGACGCCAAATCGATCCCTTTGCAGCAGGCCACAACGGTTTTGCCGCTTAAGTCGTTGGTAGATGCAAAGGTGGAAAGGGACTGTGCTGGCAATGCAATCAGTAAGATATCGGACTCTAAAGCAGTCTCTAATTGGGTCAAAATGGTCATGTCTGCCGGAAAAGCAACACCGGGTAATCGACGGCGGTTTTCCCGTTGGGCAGCCAAAGGCCCCACATCACGACCCCACAAGGCCACGGGTCCTTCGCGTCCCAGCGTCACTGCAAGGGCGGTCCCAAATGCGCCCGCACCGATGACTGCAATACTCACGCTTTGGCCCCCTTCTTGCCCGACCCCAACATCCCGGCCCGCTCCGTATCAAGCGGCATGCGGGGACGGGCCGAAAGCGCCATCCCGTCTGGGCCGCGCACGGCCATTTGTTCGATCCCGGCTGCTGCAATCATCGCGGCGTTGTCAGTGCACAGCGAAAGAGGTGGAGCCAGAAAACGGACACCCAGATCGGAAGAAACAGCTTGCAATCCCGCACGAATAGCCATGTTCGCAGCGACACCACCCGCAACACAAAACGTGGGTTGGTGCGGGTTAAGAGCCAAGTAAGCCTCCAAAGCCCGCGCACTCTTTCCAACCAGACTATCGCGCACAGCAGCCTGGAAAGAGGCGGCAAGATCGGCCTGATCTGACGCGTGCAATCCCCCTTGTGCGGCAACCAGATCGTCGCGGGCGCGCAGAACCGCTGTCTTCAGACCGGAAAAGCTCAGATCGCATCCCGGCTTGTTGGCCAGCGGACGCGGAAAGGCAAAACGGGCCGCATCTCCATGGGCCGAGATCGCTTCTATCGCCGGGCCGCCAGGCTGACCCAGCCCCAACAGACGCGCTACTTTGTCAAAGGCTTCGCCCGGCGCGTCATCAATGGTGCCACCAAGCCGCTCAAACTTGTCCGGGCCATGCGCAATCAGGAACTGACAATGCCCGCCCGACACCAGCAGCATAAGATAGGGAAACGCGACCCCATCTGTCAGGCGCGGGGTCAGCGCATGTCCTGCCAGATGGTTCACACCGTAAAGGGGCAGGCCAGTGGCTGCCGACAACCCCTTGGCCATCATCACACCTGACACAACACCACCGATCAGACCTGGCCCGCAGGTCACGGCGATGGCATCAATCTGATCCAAACCGAGGTCTGCCTGCTCCAACGCCGCAGCGATACTGACATCCAGACGTTCCGCGTGGGCGCGGGCTGCAATCTCAGGCACGACGCCGCCAAAATCGGCATGTAATTCCGCCTGACCAAAGACGACCGACGACAGAACGTGCATATCGCCCGGCGCACCGCGTACCACCGCGGCGGCAGTATCGTCACAGCTGCTTTCAATGCCCAGCAGGGTTTGGGTGGGGGTCATCTTACGGGTCCGTTGCACGAGGCTTGCGCGCGAGGTAACACTTCGAGTTGTGCCAAACAATGCATCCCCCGCACTGGTTCCCCTGATCATGACGCGCCCGCGTGCTGCGTCAGAAGGTTTTGTGGACACGCTGCCCGAAAACGTGCGGGCCCAGTTGGACCCTGTGTTCAGCCCCCTGATCGACATCATCCCAATGCAAAGTGACGCCGACATCGGTTCGCAAGACAGTGCGGTATTCTCATCGCGAAATGGGGTTGAGGCCGCGCCAGAGGGCAATGGCCGCGCGGCCTATTGCATAGGCCCAACCACAACCGAGGCCGCTTTAGGGAAAGGATGGAACGCCCAGCGGGTGGGTAGCGATGCCGACAGTCTGGTGGAGACGCTGCAAGCTTTGCAGCCCGAAGGCTGCCTTGTGCACCTGTCAGGCAAACACACGCGCGGCGATATCGCGGGCAGACTGTCTCAATCGGGTCTGAACATCATCAACATCGCAATCTATGATCAGATCCTGCGCCCTCTGTCAGACGAGGCGCAGAAGGTGATCCGGAATACCCCTCGCGTTATCGTACCCCTATTTTCCCCGCGCACGGCGGCGCAGTTTATTAATTCAACGCCGGCACTACATTCTGTTGGTATCATAGCCCTCAGCACCGCAGTTGCCCGCGAAATCCCGGCGAACGAAGTATATTCGCTCAACGTTGCGGCCCACCCAGATGCACAGGCAATGGGCGCTGCACTGGCTGAAGCCCTGACAAGGACCTGATTGCAATCCGGCGGGTTGAGAGGCAGCGGCGCGCAGAGTAGTGTTTTATCCGATGCAACGTGCATCAAAAGAATCGGAAGGGGGAGACGACCTTGGCTAAACGTAAACGCCCAACGAAGGCCACCAAGGACGACTCGACCGGCAAAACGCCTGAGATAAACGAAACAGCGGTCGATAGCGTAGAATCTGCCAAGGCAGACACTTGGACGGCAGATGATTACGATGCACTGCCCGAAACACCTAGTCTCGAAGCGAATGAAGAGATCGTCGAAACAGACCTCCCCGAAACAGAAGCTGTAGAGACAGCTGCACCAGAGGCTGAGACCGCCGAAGAAGTTGCGCCCGAAGTAACGGCAGAGACAAGCGACGAACCTGAGCCTGAGCCTGAGCCTGAGCCTGAGAGCAATATCGTAGCACCTGCTATACAAACTCAAGAACCTCGTAGTGCCTTGCCCTTGGTTTTTGGCGGCGTAGTTGCAGCGGCCCTTGGGTTTATCGCGGCGCAAGCAGACATGTTTTCCCGAGGATCCGACGGCATGGCCGAAGCCGAAGCGTTGCGGAGCGAGTTGAGCGCAGCGTTGGACAGGGTCGACACGTTAGAAGAAACACTGGCAAACCTGCCAGAACCGCAACCACTCCCCGAACCTGAGCCCGTGGATTTTTCGCCGCTGGAAGAACAGATCGCGGCTCTGCAAGATCGAGTCGAAATCCTCGCCACGACACCTGCTGAGGACGGTACCCTGCCCGCCGCAGCCTTTGCAGCCACATTGGCGGACATGCGGGCCGAAACTGAAAATACACTTACGGACGTTCGCGCCGCGACCGAGACCCAACAAGCCGAGATCGATAGCCTTCTAGCCGAAGTCGCGAACGCCAAAGCAGATGCACAGGCCGCAGCCAACGCAGCCCTTGCCCGCGCTGCCGTCAGTCAGATCACAACCGCATTGGACAGCGGCGCACCATTTGACGATGCAATCCAAAGCCTCCAGGCAGCAGATCAACCGGACATCCCAGATGCTCTGGCCAGTGTCGCCGGTACTGGCGTCGCCCCGCTGTCTCAATTGCAGGGCAGCATTGCCAACGCAGCCCGCGATGCGCTGGACGCAGCCCGTGCCGCCGATGACACAGGTAGCGTTGGTGCCTTTTTTGAACGGCGCTTCGGAGGCCGATCCATCGTGCCGCGCGAAGGGTCAGACCCCGACGCCGTCCTGTCACGGGTCGAAGCAGCCGTGCGCGCAGGCGACCTTGAAACCGCACTGAGCGAAAGCACCGCCCTACCTGAAGAATCCCAATCCGCCCTCGGGTCGTGGTTGGAACAAGCACAACAGCGCCACGAGGCGGTCAAGGCCGCAGACGCACTGGCACAACGCCTCTCGGCACTCTGAAAGGGCCCATCATGATCTGGTCTTTGTTCAAGATTATCTTCTTTGTTTGTGCGGTTGCCGCGCTGGCCCTCGGGGCAGGCTATCTGCTGGAAGCGGAAGGCGGTCTGACTATTGTCGTTGGCGGGCGTGAATATCCATTTGGCCCACTGGAATCCGTTATTGCACTGATTGCTCTGATCGTTGTGATTTGGCTTGGGCTGAAGCTGCTGGGCCTACTTGTCGCTCTCTGGAAATTCCTCAACGGCGATGAAACGGCTCTGTCTCGCTACTTTGCGCGCAATAAAGCAGCCAAAGGGTTCGACGCATTGGCCGAAGGCATGATGGCCCTCGCCTCCGGCGAAGGGCGCGTGGCTCTTGCCAAGGCGGAAAAAGCGGATCGCTATCTGAACCGTCCCGAGTTGACCAACTTGCTGACAGCACAGGCAGCGGAAATGGCTGGGGATCGCAAGAAAGCAGAAGAAACCTATCGCAAACTGGTGCAAAGCGAATCGACCCAGTTTGTCGGCGTGCGCGGGATCATGAAACAAAAGCTTGCCGATGGGGACACAGACACAGCGCTGAAGCTGGCCGAAAAAGCCTTTGCGCTGAAGCCCAAGCATGAGGACACCCAAGACGTCCTGCTCAAGCTGCAAGCCGCGGACGAGGATTGGACAGGTGCGCGCAAGACCCTGTCGGCCAAGCTGCGCTATGGCAGCATGCCACGCGATTTGCACAAACGGCGCGATGCCGTTCTCGCGTTGAGTGAAGCAAAGAAGATATTCGACGAAGATCAAACCATCGAGGCGCGCGAGGCGGCGATTGCTGCCAACAAACAATCCCCCGATCTGATCCCGGCGGCGGTGATGGCCGCCCAAGGCTATATCGAAAAAGGGCAAAAGAAATACGCCACCCGCGTGCTGAAAAAAGCATGGGAGGCGCAGCCGCATCCCGATCTAGCCGCCGCATTTGCTGCAATCGAACCGGACGAGACTCCAGCCGCACGTCTCAAGCGATTTGGCCAGTTGGGGCGCGTGCACCCGGACAGCGCTGAAACTAAGATGTTGATGTCCGAACTCAACATCGCTGCCGAAGACTTTCCTGCAGCGCGTCGCGCGCTTGGTGATTTGTTTGAAACCGACCCTACAATTCGCTCGGCAACGCTGATGGCAGCGATTGAAAGGGGACAGGGTGCCAGTGACGCAGTGGTTCAGGGCTGGCTCACCCGTGCACTGTCGGCCCCGCGCGGACCGCAATGGGTGTGCGACAATTGCCAGAATATCGAGCCTGAATGGACACCGACCTGCAACAATTGCGAGGCCTTCGACACCTTGACATGGAAACAGCCGCCTAGCGCGATGGTCGCTATGCCCGGCGGGACAGAGATGCTGCCGCTGTTGGCGCCAAAAGGGTCTGATGTGGCAAACACAACCAACGCCGTCGTGGAAACCACTGCCGCAGACAGCGACGTGATCGAGGCCGAAGACCTCGGAAATCCGCAGAAGAAGGGCGCTTAGACGGACCAATCCGAACAGCGATCTGATCCAGAGCGCAAAAGTAAAAAAGGCCCCGACGCTGCTGCGCGGGGCCTTTTTGTCAAACAGTAAGGCGGAGTTTCGCCCCCCCCAACTTATCAATAACGGTAATGCTCAGGCTTGAACGGCCCTTCTGGTGTTACCCCGATATATGCCGCCTGTTCGCCATCCAACTTCGTCAGTTTCACACCGATGCGATCGAGGTGCAGACGCGCAACCTTTTCATCCAGAGCTTTTGGCAGGATGTAGACGTCGTTCTTGTACTGATCTGTGTTCTGCCACAGTTCGATCTGTGCCAGCACCTGATTGGTGAACGAAGCGGACATCACGAACGACGGGTGGCCCGTCGCGTTGCCAAGGTTTAGCAATCGCCCCTCGGACAGCAGGATCAGACGATTGCCATTTGGCATCTCGATCATGTCCACCTGTTCCTTGATGGACGTCCACTTGTGGTTCTTGAGGGCCGCAACCTGGATTTCGTTGTCGAAGTGGCCGATGTTGCCGACAATGGCCATGTCCTTCATCTCGCGCATGTGCTCGATGCGGATCACGTCCTTGTTGCCGGTGGTGGTGATGAAGATGTCAGCCGATCCGACAACGTCTTCCAGCAACACAACCTCAAAACCATCCATGGCCGCTTGCAGGGCACAGATCGGATCTACTTCGGTCACCTTAACGCGTGCACCTGCACCGGCGAGCGACGCAGCAGAACCTTTACCAACATCGCCGTAGCCCATCACAACAGCAACCTTGCCCGCCATCATGGTGTCCGTGGCGCGACGAATGCCGTCGACCAGCGATTCCTTACAGCCGTATTTGTTGTCGAACTTCGACTTGGTCACCGAATCGTTCACGTTGATCGCAGGGAACGGCAACTGCCCATCGCGGACCAGTTCATAAAGACGGTGCACGCCTGTGGTTGTTTCCTCGGATACGCCCTTGATCTGATCGCGCATCTTGGTGAACCAGCCGGGGGTTTCCGCCATCCGCTTGGCAATCTGCGCCTTGATCACAGTCTCTTCTTCGGACGTCGGAACGGCAATGATCTCTTCGCCAGCTTCGGCACGGGCGCCCAGCAAGATGTACAAAGTAGCATCGCCACCATCGTCCAAAATCATGTTCGGCCCATCGGCGAATTGGAACGATTTGTCCAGATAATCCCAATGCTCTTCAAGGCTTTGACCCTTGATCGCAAAAACAGGCACACCCGCCTCGGCAATGACAGCCGCCGCATGGTCTTGCGTGGAAAAGATATTGCACGAGGCCCAACGGACATCAGCGCCCAGCGCCACCAACGTTTCAATCAGAACCGCAGTCTGAATGGTCATATGGAGCGATCCGACAATGCGAGCACCGGCAAGCGGTTTGCTTTCACCATACTCGGCACGGCACGCCATCAGGCCCGGCATCTCTGTCTCGGCGATGTCCAGTTCCTTGCGGCCGTAAGCGGCCAGCGCGATATCTTTAACAATGTAGTTGGTTGCCATCTGCACAATCCTTTTTAACGTTGAGCACCCGCTACCAGTTTCTTAGTGCTGGCTCAATGCAGCTTTGCATCGCGCTAAACTGTGTGTGCCCGAAATCACGCCTGCTACGAAAAAAGCAGGCAGATTGCGGCTTTAACAACACCGGCTGTCGTGAAAAAACTCAAATACACGGGGACCCGGTTTCGAAGGCAGAAGGCAAGGTACAAAATGGCAAAACAACCTCGTGCTTGGCAAAGAATGCTGTCGGGTCGTCGCCTCGACCTACTCGACCCAACGCCCATGGATATCGAGATTGAGGACATCGCCCACGGGCTTGCTTTTGTGGCTCGGTGGAATGGCCAGACGTTGGGGGATTACGCCTATTCGGTCGCAGAACACTCTCTACTGGTCGAAACTCTGTTTTGCCGCATCGCTCCAAACGCACCAGCAAAATGGCGGCTGGCAGCCTTGCTGCATGATGCGCCGGAATACGTGATTGGCGACATGATTTCGCCCGTGAAAGCGGCCGTTGGCCCTGGCTATGGCGCGCTAGATGAACGGCTAGAGGCAGCAGTCCACATCCGCTTTGGTCTGCCCGCCAAAGTGCCCGCAACCATCAAGAAGCAGATCAAAAAAGCCGATAAGATCAGCGCATGGATGGAGGCGACGCAAATCGCCGGGTTCACAGAACAAGAGGCCACGCGCTTTTTTGGCCACCCACCACTGGATATGATCGCCGATTTGCAGATCATTCTCCGCGCCCCGCTGGAAACTCGCGCCGACTTCACCGCGCGTCACGCCGCCCTATTGGAACAATGCACATGATCAACGTCCGTCCCGCCATCGCACTGGATGCACCGTCCATGGCACGGCTGCTCAATCCGATCATCGAAGACGGCAGCACCACCGCCATTGCCACCAAAGTCACAGGCGACGTCTTGGTCACTTGGATGGCCGACAAATACGACCGTGACGCATGGCATGTGGCTGTAAACAACGGCGAAGAAGTTGTCGGCTTCCAGTGGATCGCGCAAGGTGGAGACTATCTTCCGCCAGAAGCTGCGGAAATCGCCACCTTTGTACAAATTGGCCAAACCGGCCTCGGCATTGGTTCAAAGCTCTTTGATGCCACCAGACGGGCCGCCAAGGACCTGGGTTACGCATGGATCAACGCCAATATCCGCGCCGACAACGAGGGTGGGCTGATCTACTACCAATCCCGCGGCTTTCAGGACTATGGGCGGATCGAAGGCTATGAAATGGCCAATGGGCAGAAGGTCGACAAGGTCCTCAAACGCTACGATCTCTGAAAACGACGCAACACCGCATTCATAACACGTTCACCTGTGTATGGCCAAACGGTGCACACCCTGTACACAGGTGGTGCATGCGCCGCGCACACTTATTTTGGGCGGAAAAAGCCCTACCGATGCTATCTTCACTGTTTCAACAATCCTCGGGCATGACGCGCACGCGACAGGGGCAGACTGCTCCCTCGATAGGTTCAGCGTGGCGAACGCTTTGCAAGAATGCGCTGCAACGTCCGGCGGTGCATGTTCAATCGCCGCGCCGTCTCTGACACATTCCGATCACACAGCTCATAGACCCGTTGAATATGTTCCCAGCGCACGCGATCTGCACTCATTGGGTTCTCTGGCGGTGGGGGCAAATCATCACCGTTGGCCAGCAAGGCGTTGGTGATGTCGGCCGCATCGGCTGGTTTTGACAGATAATCCGTGGCACCGATTTTCACCGCCGCAACCGCGGTGGCGATCGCACCATATCCTGTCAGCACAACGACCCGAGCATCCGGGCGACGATCACGCAGGACTTCAACGACATCCAGCCCGTTACCATCCTCAAGCCGCAGATCAACTACGGCGTAGGCAGGCGGGCGGGCCGCCGCGATGGCCTTGCCGCCCGCGACACTGTCAGCTGTCTCGATCTCAAACCCACGTTTTTCCATCGCCTTGGCAAGGCGACGAAGAAACGGCTCGTCATCATCGACGAGCAAAAGGCTCTTGTCAGCGCCAAGTTCAGGCAATGCCCAAGTGACCATGTTGTGCTCCAGTTCCCATGTGTCGTCGTATTGTGGCTGGAAGGGAATATGTAGCGCGCAGCAGACGGGGTCAAATTTTTCCGCGTTTTCAGGCGTTTTCTATAAAACACGCCACGCGGTCTGCCATCACCTCAGCACTCGTATCCCGGCGAAAGAACTCGACAAACCCGATTTCAGGGAAGACGAGGTAAGTAAAGGTGGAATGATCAACAAGATAGAATTCGTCAGACTTGTCATGAGCCTTGTAGTAGGTTCGGTAGGCCTTTGAAGCGGCATCAACTTGCTCGGGCGATCCGGTTAGGCCGATCATCTTCTCGTGCAGGTTAAAGGCGAAATCACCAACCAGTTCGGGCGTATCCCGTTCTGGATCAATGGTAATGAAGATAGGCGTCACAGGCATCCCACGCTCTGCCAAGACATCGACCGCTTCGGCATTGCGCGCCGTATCCAGCGGGCAAACATCTGGACAGAACGTATATCCAAAATAGATCAGGCTGGGTTCGGTGATCACATCCTTGTCGGTGACAGTCTCTCCTTCCGCATTCACCAGCTCGAACGGGCCACCAATCTGATTGCCGTCCCCAGCTATCGTCGTGGCTGAGCATTGGCCAAAAGCGCTTTCATCGCTGGGTCGCGAGATCCACCAGACACCACCCAGAAAAACGGCAGCGACAAGGGCGGCAATGGGTGCAATGATACGCGTCATGATCGTCCTTTCGGCGTGGAAGTTGATGTCCTAGCTATCAACCTTACACTCCAGTGCAACCAACGAAGTAGTGACATCATGGCGCAATCAGATTTTGGCCTAATCGCAGGCCAGCAACGTTCGAACTGGATCCGGCTGCGCACAATGATCCTGTTGCGTTGGGTGGCAATTGTTGGCCAGCTTGTCGCGCTGACCGTTGCTCAACGCATGTACGGCCTGCAGTTGGAGCTTGGGCTTTGCTATCTGGCGGTGGGTATCTCTGTTATCGGCAACCTGATCGCTATCTTTATCTTCCCTGAAAACAAGCGCCTCGCCGAATCCGAGAACCTGCTGATGGTTCTGTTTGATCTGCTGCAACTTGGGTTTCTGCTCGCGCTGACCGGGGGTTTGAACAATCCGTTCGCGCTTCTCATGCTTGGCCCAGTTACGATTTCCGCCGCTGTTCTGACAACACGCTCGACGATATTAGTTGGGGCAACGGCCATCATCATTGTCACATTGCTGTCCGAATTTCACCTGCCTTTGCGCACTCAGGATGGGGCAGTGCTGCGTATTCCGGACCTGTTTGTATTCGGCAACTGGATCGCGCTTGTCATTGCTGTGTGTTTCATTGGTCTCTACTCCCGCCGGGTGACTGTCGAAATTCACTCAATGTCCGACGCCCTCTCGGCTACCCAGATGGCACTGTCACGCGAACAGAAACTCACAGACCTTGGCGGTGTAGTTGCGGCTGCGGCCCACGAACTTGGCACGCCCCTCGCCACGATCAAGTTGGCCAGCGGAGAACTGATGGAAGAGCTGACCGATCAACCCGAATTGCGTGAGGATGCGGCCCTGATCCGCGAACAAGCCGACCGGTGCCGCGATATTCTGCGGGACATGGGACGGGTGGGAAAAGACGATCTGCATCTGCGTCAGGCGCCTTTGATGGCGGTGGTTCAGGAGGCTGCAGAACCCCACGTCCACCGTGGGAAATATGTGAAGTACACACATGATCCCGATGCAGGGGTCGAGATCGACCAGCCATCGATTTTGCGCAAGCCAGAAATCATCCACGGGTTGCGCAACCTTGTTCAGAATGCCGTTGATTTTGCGCGATCAACCGTTTGGATCGAATCCTATTGGACAGACGATCGGATCACTCTGAGGATCATGGATGACGGGCGCGGTTTTCCGCCCCAGGTCTTGGGTAGGATTGGCGATCCTTTTGTTCGGGCACGCAAAGCCAGCAGCATCCCCGTTGAACGACCTGAATACGAAGGCATGGGCCTTGGACTTTTCATCGCCAAAACCCTACTCGAACGTTCGGGTGCCGAACTGACGTTCGTCAACGGATCTGACCCATACGCCACCACACCAGTCGACGGCGAATACCGCGGAGCGATCGTCGCAGTTGAGTGGCCGCGTCACAAGATCGACGCCCGAATTGGTGAAAATGCCGTTCCTCCGGGACAAAACGAAAAAATAAAGACCTAAACTTGCGTTCGGTCCCTCCAAATTAACCCGTCATTAACCTTAGTGAAGCATCTGTGAGCCCTCGCTAATGAAAGGTGACGGGACGTGCCTGTAGTCGAGATCATTGTAGTGCTTATCGGAGCGGGAGCTGCTGTCATTGCTGGCATCGCGTTTTTAGGTTCGCAACCAACGCCGCAAAAAGCTACGGCGCAGCCGAGCCCATACGGAATGCATTTCCTGTTTTGCGATCTCGATCTGGAACATGCAACGGATCAGGGGCGCTCCGTTCTTTCAAAAGAGTCCGGTGAAACGGATTGGCATTCTTTGCGTGCTGCACTGACTGCTCGGTTTCCCGGCTTGCCGGATGGTGAAGCATTGCGCTGTCTCGATAAACTGACGCTTCACGCCGGAGCGCCAGACGACCCTGCTGTCCTGTATCTCGACCGGGAACAGGAAATGACGCGTGTGGTGATCGAAGATGACTTTCTTACCGATGCAAGCGCAGTTCACGAAATAAAATCGATTGAGGCCAAGCTTGGAATACTCCGGCTTGCTGCGGCTTCCTCACCTTACCCCATATGGCTTGTCGGCGCTGATGACAAAATCCGTTGGCACAACACAGCCTACAAGACGCTGACCGATGCCGCACGCCCATCAGAAGAAGAAACAGATGATCCGTTGTTCCACCTCGACCCAGATGAGTTAGATGAAAAACGCACTGTACGCGCGTCGATCAGAATCGAAGAAACCGGTTTGACCGAATGGTACAACGTCACGGCCACCCAAGTGGATGACAGCACAATTTATCATGCCGTGGACATCAACGCTGTGATCGCAGCCGAAGTGGCCCAGCGCAATTTCGTCCAGACACTGGCCAAGACATTTGCACATCTGTCTATCGGGCTCGCCATTTTCGACCGCAACGGACAATTGGCCCTGTTCAACCCCGCCATGGTTGATCTGACCTCGCTACCGATTGAGTTTCTGAGTGGGCGTCCGGGTCTGCTCGCCTTTTTTGACCGTTTGCGCGACAATCGCGTGATGCCAAAGCCAAAGAATTACAGTTCTTGGCGGCAGGAAATCTCAGACATGATCGCCGCGGCAACCCATGCCAGCTATCAGGAGACTTGGACCCTCGACACCGGGCACACTTACCGCATCAGCGGGCGCCCACACCCGGACGGTGCCGTTGCCTTTTTGATTGAGGATATTACAGCCGAAATCTCCCTTACCCGCAACTTCCGGGCGGAGCTGGAGTTGGGCCAGTCCCTGATGGACACCTTTGAGGATGCGCTTGCCGTATTTTCCGCCGCAGGGGTTCTGACGTTTTGCAACACAGCCTTTCGTGAGATGTGGAGCATGGACCCCGAGGGAAGTTTTGCAGATGTCACGATCGTTGACTCTCTGAAGGAATGGCAGGCGCAGGCGGAACCAGACCCTGCCTGGGCTGATATGCTGGATTTTGTAATGAAAGTGGGCGAACGCGCCACGTGGGAAGCAGACGTGATCCACAAAAGTGATGGGTTGTTTACGGCGCGTCTGTCGCCCATCGCATCCGGTGCAACGGTCATCCGCTTTTTGGTTAAAGACCCAGCTCAAAAGGCCTCATCCCAACTGCCTGCCTGAGGTCATTGTGCTTGCAGCGCCCGGTGATGCAGATAGTTTGGCGCAATGAGCCAAAGCACTCTCACTTTTGACTGGCCAGATGCGGATGCGACTGCACACAGCGCAGTAGCGCTTGGCGCTCAATTGCGTCAGGGCGACACGGTCCTGCTGAGCGGGCCTGTGGGCGCTGGCAAGACGCATTTCGCCCGCGCGTTGATCCAATCTCTTTTGGACAACCATGAGGATGTCCCATCCCCAACTTTCACTTTGATCCAGACTTATGACACGCGGCACGGCGCGCTTTGGCACGCCGATTTGTACCGTATTTCCACAGACACAGAGATTGATGAATTGGGGCTTGTGGACGCGTTTGAGGACGCGATTTGCCTGGTTGAGTGGCCAGATCGCCTTGGCCAGCTGGCCCCGATAGATGCACTGATGATCGACATCTCTTACCGGGACGATGGGCGCGTTGCTCAATGGGAATGGACTGCCCCCAAATGGAACACCCGCTTGGCAGGAGTCCTCCAGCATGCCTGATCGCGCTACCCTCATTTCTAGCTTTCTGGATCAGGCAGGTTGGGGCGGTTTGCCCCAAAAACTGGTAGCTGGCGACGCGTCAAACCGTCGATATGAGCGATTGGAACGCGACGCGCAGACCACCGCCATTCTGATGGATGCGCCCCCCGACAAAGGCGAGGATGTGCGCCCGTTTGTGCACATCACAAACCATCTGCGCGAGGTTGGCTTGTCTGCGCCTGAGATTTACGCGCAAGACGATACACATGGCCTGTTGCTCATCGAAGACCTTGGCGACGACCTCTTTGCGCGCGTCATGGCGGCAGATTCCAAATTGGAAGAGCCGCTATATGCGGCCTCCGTCGACGTTCTGGTGCATCTGCATCAGGCGTACTCCCCCGACTTGCCGCGCTACGATGCTGACATCATGACAGACCGCGCGGCACTCGCCTACGACTGGTATCAGCGCGGAGTGACAGGCAGCGTCAATGCAATAGAAAAAGATGCGTTTGTTACCGCCTTCCACTCCTGCCTTGCGCCACTTGATTCCGCACCAACCGTCTTGATCCAACGGGATTATCACGCCGAAAACCTGATCTGGCTGCCCAACCGTAAGGGCGTCCGGAAGGTTGGCTTGCTGGATTATCAGGACGCCATGCTGGGCCACCCCGCCTATGACCTGGTGTCCATTGTGCAGGACGCCCGACGCGAAGTGCCGGGGCATGTAGGTGAAGCGATGATCGCGCGATACATTGGAGCGACGCAATTGGACGAAGAACTGTTCCGAGACCCATATGCCCTCCTCGGTGCCCAACGGAATTTGCGTATTCTGGGAGTCTTTGCACGCCTGTCCATGCATTATGGCAAGCCGCATTATGTCGATCTGATCCCGCGCGTCTGGGGGCATATCCAAACCAACTTGTCTCACCCTGCACTCGCATCCATCAAACCCTTGATCGAAACAACACTGCCCGCGCCAACTCGAGAAAATTTGCAAAAGCTCAAAGACCAATGCGCCACCATCCCATTGCCCTAATGCTATTTGCCGCCGGGTTCGGAACCCGGATGAAGCATCTGACAACGCACCAACCCAAACCGCTGGTCAAAGTGGCTGGCAGCGCGCTAATCGACCACGCGCTTGCGCTTGCTCATGAGGTAAAAGCGGCACCAATTGTGGCGAACCTGCACTACCTGCCCGAAATGCTGGAACAACATCTCGCTGGCACCGACGTACAAACAATCCGAGAAGATCCACATATCCTCGATACAGGCGGTGGACTGCGCAATGCACTTCCACTTCTTGGCACCGATCCGGTTCTTACCCTGAACTCCGACGCCGTTTGGGCCGGGCCTAATCCCTTGGACTTGCTGATGCAGGCGTGGGATCCGTCAAAAATGGACGCGTTGCTTATATGTGTCCCAAAGGCACAGGTGCATGGGCGCGACGGCAAGGCTGACTTTGAAATTGACCAGATGGGGCGGCTGCATCGGGGTGACGAAACGGTGTACGGCGGCGCCCAAATAATGAAGACCCATCTACTGGAAACAGTCTCTGAGAAGTCTTTTTCGCTGAACGTCATATGGAACAAGATGGCTGACAAAGGTCGGCTGTTTGGCCTGTCATACCCGGGACGCTGGTGTGATGTCGGTCACCCCGGCGGTATCGTCGAGGCCAAAGCGATGCTGGAGAGGTTTTGATGTTTGATCCATCCACATCCCCTCGGGTCTTTGGCTGTGCGATGGGCGTCGATTTCCCCGCCGCCGTGATCAAGGGGCTTGAGGAGAGGCTGGAAAACGCGACACCAGATTCATGGGCGCGTGTGACTCTGGTGGTGAACACCCGCCGCATGTCGCGCCGCCTGCGTGATTTGTTCGACGCGGGGCCTCCCCGATTATTGCCCCGAATTCGGATGATCACCAATCTGGACGACCTGGTGCCAGACAACCCATTGCCACCACCCAACTCACCACTCAGGCGTCGACTAGAACTCGTGGCTTTGACAAACAAGTTGGTCGAACAGCAAACTGGTTTCGCTCCTGAAACCGCCGGGTTTGATATGGCCTACAGTCTCGCCACCCTCATGGATGAGATGCAGGGCGAAGGCGTCACGGCGGAGGACATCGCAAAGCTGGATGTTTCGGACCAATCCGGGCACTGGGCGCGCGCGCAGGCGTTTATCGCCATAGCGCAATCCTATATTGATGCATCAAAGACGGCGCCTGACGCAGAAGGGCGACAGCGCGAAACCGTCTTGAAGCTGGCGATGCATTGGGCAGAAAACCCCATAACAGACCCTGTTTTAGTTGTTGGATCGACCGGCTCGCGCGGCACCACACAGCTTCTGATGCAAGCAATTGCTTCCCTTCCTAAAGGGGCCGTCATCCTACCCGGCTTTGATTTTGAGGCGCCACATGTCTGGGACGACATGGCCAAAGACAAAGCCGGAGAAGATCATCCACAGTTTCGGTTTCTCAAGCTGGCACAGGCGATGGGCATTCACCCAAATGACATCACCGCCTGGTCCGGCACTGCCGTCCCGACACTGGCGCGAAATCGGTTGATCTCTCTCGCTTTGCGGCCTGCGCCTGTCACGAATGCATGGCGAACCGAAGGGCCCAAGCTGGGTGACTTGGACGCCGCCACCGCACCGATCACCCTGGTCGAGGCCGACACGCCACGCGCCGAGGCCATCACGATTGCAATGCGCCTGCGCGAGGCCGCCGAGACCGGTCAACGGGCCGCCTTGATCACCCCCGACCGTATGTTGACCCGACAAGTTACTGCTGCGCTGGACAGATGGAACATCTTGCCCGACGACAGCGCTGGTACACCGTTGCACCTGACCCCACCGGGTCGCTTCCTGCGTCATGTGGTCGGCCTTTTTGATCGCCAACTGGATGCCGAGGTCCTGCTCACCCTTCTCAAACATCCGCTGACCCATTCGAGCCATGGGCGCAGCGATCACATCCTGAAAACCCAAAAACTGGAATTGCGGATGCGCAAGACGGGTCTGCCCTACCCGGATCGCGAAAGCCTGGTTCGGCTTGCGCCGTTTGCTGACAAAAACGACCCAGACTCGATGGAAATTTGGGCCAAGTGGGTCGCGGATGTGACCTGCGCAAAATCGATGCCCAACAAACTGAACCTTACGGAATGGGTCAATCGTCACATCGCATTGGCAACAGACATCGCCAACGGTCCGAACGGAGCAGACGGTGGCGAGTTGTGGTTAAAAAAAGCCGGTCAAGAAGCCCGCAAGACCATGGCAGACGTTTTGGCCGAGTCCGACGCAACGACCGAGTTGTCCGCATCGGACTATGCCAACCTGATTGGCGGAATACTCAGTCAGGGCGAAGTGCGCGATAGGGATTCACCGCACGCCACCATCATGATCTGGGGCACGCTGGAAGCCCGCGTTCAGGGCGCCGATCTGGTGATCCTCGCAGGCCTAAACGACGGTACATGGCCCGAAGCGCCAAAACCTGACCCATGGCTGAACCGCAAGATGCGGCTGGATGCAGGGTTGTTGCTGCCGGAACGCCGCATTGGCCTGTCGGCACATGACTTTCAACAGGCCATCGCCGCGCCTGAGGTTTGGCTCACGCGGTCCATCCGGTCAGATGATGCCGAAACGATCCCATCACGCTGGCTCAATCGGCTGAAGAACCTGACAGTGGGATTGGCGGCGCAAAGTGGCCCCGACGTCTGGAGCCAAATGCAGCAACGCGGCGCTGCCTGGCTGGGTCGCGCGCGCCAGCTTGAGGCAACAGTTGAGGTTGAAAAAGCAAAACGCCCTGCACCGTGCCCACCGGTATCTGCCCGTCCGCGCCGTATGACAGTAACAGAAATTCAGACCCTAATAAGGGATCCATACGCGATTTATGCCAAACACTGTTTACGTCTTCGCGCCCTCAAACCGCTTGTGCAAGGCCCGGATGCGCTGCTCCGCGGAATACTGTCTCACGATGTGATGGAGCAATTCGTCAAGGCGACTCTGGATGATACTGAAGCGCTGAGTGTCGATACTCTTTTGGATCAGGCGCGTCAGGTTTTAAACGCAAATGTACCGTGGCCCGCCGCCCGCGCCTTGTGGTTTGCCCGATTTGAACGATCTGCTGCATGGATCATCGAAACCGAACACATCCGCCAGTCAATCGCCACGCCGACCTTATTCGAAGAAGACGCCGTCGGCCGTCTCACGCTACCCTCAATAGCCACAACCCTTGAAGGGCGAGCCGACCGCATCGACATTGATCCAAGTGGTGATGTGATCATCTACGACTACAAGACCGGCAAACCCCCAGCAAAAAAGCAGCAGACGCATTTTGACAAACAACTGCTGATCGAAGCCGCAATGGTGGAAGAAGCTGCTTTCGAGAAGTTGGGAGCCCGTAGCGTTCGGGCCGCCCAATTCATCGGGTTGGGATCCACGCCCAGCACAGAAGACGCTCCAATTGCAGATGAACCTGGGCAGAAAATCCTCGCGGAACTGGTCAGCCTCCTGTCTGCGTACCTTGAAGGGGACAAAGGCTATGCCTCGCGCCGTGCGGTTGAAAAGGACACGCATGAGCGTGATTATGATCAGCTGGCGCGCTTTGGCGAATGGGACGTGTCCGCAAGTCCGGAACCTGAGGTTTTGACGTGACCGCATTTGATGAGGCGACACGCCGCCAACACAGCGCAGCAGAACCGATGGCATCAACATGGCTGTCGGCAAACGCGGGGTCAGGCAAAACACGGGTTTTAACAGACCGCGTGGCACGCTTGTTGCTGGAAGAGGTCGAACCGCAGCACATCCTATGCCTGACTTACACCAAGGCCGCCGCATCCGAGATGCAGAACCGGCTGTTTCAGCGTCTTGGCCAATGGGCCATGCTCGGTGACGGTGATTTGCGTGAAGCTTTGGCTCAACTTGGCCTTGATCGCACTCCATCATCTGACGATCTTCTGCGCGCCCGTACTTTGTTTGCTCGCGCAATTGAGACTCCGGGTGGGTTGAAAATACAAACCATCCACTCGTTTTGTGCGTCTCTATTGAGGCGTTTTCCGCTGGAAGCGGGTGTAAGCCCGCAGTTCACCGAGATCGAAGATCGTGCCTCTGATCTATTGCGGGCCGAATTAGTGGATCAGATGGCAGATGGACCTGACGCCGCACTTTTGTCTGCGTTGGCTCAGCAATACACCGGCGAGGAATTCGTAAAGCTGACCAAGAGCATGGCCGGGATGGCGGGTACGTTCGTGAATCTGGATTTGGACGCCGCACTACAACTGTTTGATCAACCAGCAGGGCTGTCCCGTCAGAGAATCGAAGCGGAAACGTTGGAAGCTGGCGATCTAGACCTTATTCGTGCCTTCATTTCGATCCTCGCCCAAAATGGTAAACAAGACAGTGGCGTGGCCGACAAACTCAGAGAGATCGATGAAAAAGATCCACTGCCAGCCTTAATGGGTGCGTTTCTGACTCAAACCGGAACACTTAAGGCCAGATTCCCCACGAAAAAGACCAAGGATGACGCGGCACACCTGATGCCACAAATCGAGGCATTAATGGATCGCGTGGTTCAGGCGCGCCAAAGGTTGTTGTCGCTTGAGGCTTCTGAACGCACTGTCGTCCTGCATCAGTTCACCCGAAGATTCACAGACGCTTACACCCACGCCAAACAACGGCGCGGCTGGCTCGATTTTGACGATCTAATCCAAAAAGCACGACAGCTGCTCAGTGATGACCGCGTCGCGGCATGGGTACTTTATCGTTTGGATGGGGGCATTGACCACATCCTCGTGGACGAGGCTCAGGACACCAGTCCTGCGCAATGGGACGTGATCCGTCGATTGGCCGAAGAGTTTTCGAGTGGCGAAGGCGCCCGCGCGGATTTAACCCGCACGATTTTTGTGGTCGGAGACAAGAAACAATCGATCTATTCTTTCCAAGGGGCGGACCCGCGAGAATTTGACCGGATGCAACAGGAATTCGGCACCAAACTTGAGGAATCTGGTCAAGACCTGCGCGATGAAACACTCGATTATTCATTCCGGTCTTCGCACGCCATTCTGCGCCTGGTCGATGAGGTTTTTAAAGAGGCTGCACATGCCGGGTTTGATGGCGGGCAGCATTTGGCGTTCAGCACAGATTTACCGGGACGCGTAGACCTTTGGCCCCTGGTTCCAAAGCCCGAGAAGGAAGAGGAGCAGGACTGGTTCGACCCTCTGGATCGCCGTAGTCCGGAACACCAATTTCGCGTTCTGGCGAAACAAATCGCCACGCAGATTAAACAAATGCTGCGCGACCATGTCCTGATCCCGGACAAAGATGGTCCTCGACCGGTCCAACCGCGCGACTTTCTGATTCTCGTGCAAAGGCGCGGTGGAATCTTCCCGGACATCATTCGCGCCTGCAAAGAATTGGCGTTGCCAATCGCCGGGGCGGACCGTTTGAAAGTGGGGGCTGAGATAGCGGTGCGCGACCTTGGTGCGTTACTCTCCTTCCTCGCCACACCAGACGACAGTCTTTCCCTCGCCACGGCACTCCGCTCACCCCTGTTTGGTTGGTCAGAACAAGACCTGTTTACCCTCGCTCACCATCGTGACACCGAATTTCTGTGGGCGACATTGCGCAAAAAGGAAACGGAGTATCCGGATACGGTTCAGATCCTTTATGACCTGCGCGACAATATTGATTTCCTGCGCCCGTATGACCTTATCGAGCGGATCTTGACGCGGCATGGTGGGCGCAAACATCTGCTTGCCCGGCTTGGGGCAGAGGCCGAGGATGGGATTAACGCCCTTTTGTCTCAGGCACTTGCCTATGAACGCGCATCAGTACCCAGTCTTACTGGGTTTCTGGCTTGGATGGAGACCGATGATCTTGAGGTAAAGCGTCAGGTCGACAGTGCGTCGAACCAGATCAGGGTGATGACGGTGCATGGGTCTAAAGGTCTGGAAGCGCCGATCGTGATCTTGCCCGAATGCGGTAAGCGTGACATCCAAATTCGAGATGAGATCATCAAAATGAACGGTGTCCCAGTCTGGAAAATGCCCTCTCCCTTGCAGCCAGAACCGATGGTGAACCGGATCGACCAAATGAAAGCGGCCCAGCGCGAGGAATCGTTGCGTCTGCTCTATGTGGCTCTAACACGCGCAGAAAAGTGGCTGATCGTTGCAGCGTCTGGCGAATTGGACAAGAACGGAGAGGATTGGCATCAGCGGGTTGAGGCAGCGATGCACACATCTGGTGCGTTCCACCTGCAGACACCAGCAGGCGATGGTTTGCGGATGGAACATGGGGAGTGGGACATGACTGCGCCTGCGTCTGATCCAGTGAAAAAAGCCACAGCGCCCAAACTATCAGACTACTTTTTTACCGCCGCTCCCGAGGCGACGCCCGCACCGCAAACCATTTCACCCTCAGACATGGGTGGGGCCAAAGCGTTGCCCGGCGATGGTTTGGATGAGGCAACGGCGATGGCTTATGGCACGTGGGTCCACCACCTGCTGGAGACGCGGGGAAACCCCTACGTCGCTCCACCACCAGAATTATCAACTGACTTGCAGCAGGAAGGCACAGACGAGGCCCAAGCAGTATTGAGCGACCCCAAGCTGACAGCGGTTTTCGACCCTTCCACTTTGGCAGAGGTATCGATGACCGCCCGTTTGGGCAGGCAAACGCTGCATGGCACCATCGACCGCCTGATTGTCACCGCAGACGAGGTGCATATCATCGATTTCAAGACCAATCGCGTCGTTCCAAGCACATCACAGGACTGCCCCGAGGGCGTTTTGCGTCAGATGGGCGCTTATGCCCATGCCATTGCGCAAATCTATCCAGCACACAGTCAGCGACTGAGCATTTTGTGGACGCGGAGTGGAGAATTGATGCCCCTCCAGCACGATATGGTGATGACGGCCCTTCATCGTACGCCATATCTTGACGATGACGGACCGGGTACATAGGTTGCCGTCTCACGCGTGGTGCATCCAGGAGAGATAGAATGGCAACTGTGGCCGTAACAGATTCGACATTTGACGCCGAAGTCCGAAATTCCGACGTCCCCGTTGTGGTGGATTTCTGGGCTGAATGGTGCGGCCCCTGTAAACAAATCGGCCCCGCCCTCGAAGAGTTGTCGAGCGAGATGGAAGGCAAAGTGAAGATCGTCAAAGTGGACGTGGATTCGAACCCCAACTCGCCCGCTCAGATGGGTGTGCGCGGTATCCCTGCCCTGTTCATCTTCAAAAACGGTGAGGTTGTTTCCAACATGGCTGGCGCCAAGCCAAAAGCAGCACTGCAAAGCTGGATCGAAGAGTCGATCTAAGCTCATTTAGAATTTGATGGAATCGCGCGTCAGGCAAAAGCCCGGCGCGCGATTTTTTTTATGCGTTCAAACCGCATGACGCTGGAAAGCGTTTTCTTATCCGACATGCGGTTCCAGTCGGTCAGAATTTGTACCCTCATAAGAAAGTGCACCATCGGGTCGTTTGACAAAACATTCCCATAGCCTTCGAAAAATGCCTGCATCGCATCCGGCGGCAGCACGTGACCTTTTGGCAGGCTGTCCAGATCGCCAACCATTTGCACGTAACTGAGCAAGAAGTGCGCGATATCGTAGCCAACAGGCGCCGTCGATGGCGCCAAAAAATCAAGTGCAACGGCGCGCGTTCCATCGATCAGGATGTTGTGTGCGTTCAAATCGCCGTGTTTGGACGAAACCTTGCCCGGATGTCCGTCTGCATCCTGCGCGTAAGAACCCATGTCCCGCGCCAATGAAACAAACCGTTTTTGGCCAAGTATCTTGCGCTCGCCCCGTTCCACTTGGCCGGACAGACGATGCATGTGACGTAGCATGAATTTGGGTTGAAACGGACGTTCCTGTACAAACGTGGCCGCGTGATATGCGCCTAGCCAAGCACCTGCTGAATGCAAAAACGGCCCATGATCTTCGTTTTTGCGGCACAGATTGAGGAAGGTTTCACCCGGAAAGAACGACATCAGGTAGCTTTGTCGCTCTTCGTCTTTTGCCAAAACTTCGGGAACGCCCGCGACGTCATGACCTGACAGCGCTGTTGATGCCTTTTGATGCGCTTCAAGGATTGCCCCAAACCCATCTTTGTCCACTGGGCGCAAAGCATGTTTTAGAACAACGCGCGCACCATCAGGGCCATCATAACGCTGGACAATATGCAGCCGGTTCGTGTCGTCTTTGATCCATTCCGCCCCCACTGTGTAGTCCTTCGGATCTACGCCTGCCTGAACTGCCAGCGGAATAAATGCATCATGCGCGGATTGGCGCAGATCATCGCGAAAAAGCATTAGGGTCTCTTTGGGCTTTTGCCTTGCGAAAGGCGAATGGCAGTTTCATATGGTATCGTAACTGGAAGGCTAACCTATGACCAAAGAGAATTTCCCCGGCTGGCACGGCACCACAATTATCGGCGTGAAAAAGGGTGGCGAAGTCGTGATTGCAGGGGACGGCCAAGTTTCTCTTGGCCAGACCGTGATCAAGGGGACCGCGCGCAAGGTGCGCCGCCTGTCTCCTGGTGGTTTTGACGTGGTGGCAGGGTTTGCCGGATCGACTGCCGATGCATTTACTTTGCTTGAACGGCTTGAGACTAAACTGGAGGCGACGCCCGGCCAATTGGCCCGTGCCAGTGTCGAGTTGGCCAAAGACTGGCGCACCGACAAATACCTACAAAAACTCGAGGCGATGCTAATCGTCACTGACGGCTCAGACCTGTTTGTTATTACTGGTGCCGGTGACGTGCTGGAACCCGAACACTGCGTTGCCGCCATCGGATCGGGTGGCAACTTCGCACTCGCCGCTGCACGCGGCATGATGGACAGCGACCGGAATGCCGAAACCGTGGCGCGCGATGCGATGGCCATCGCCTCCGATATTTGTGTCTATACAAACGGAAACCTGACCGTTGAGACGATCAAAGGAACGACGAATGACTGACCTCACCCCGCGCGAAATCGTCTCGGAACTTGACCGCTTCATTATCGGCCAAGCCGACGCCAAGCGCGCGGTAGCCGTGGCCCTGCGCAATCGCTGGCGCCGCAAACAACTGAACGACGATCTGCGGGACGAGGTTTATCCCAAGAACATCCTGATGATCGGCCCCACCGGAGTAGGCAAAACCGAGATCAGCCGCCGGCTTGCCAAACTGGCGCGCGCGCCTTTTCTAAAAGTCGAAGCCACGAAATTCACTGAGGTTGGCTATGTGGGCCGTGATGTCGAACAGATCATTCGGGATCTTGTCGATGCGTCGATTGCGCAAACCCGCGATCTGATGCGCGAAGATGTGAAAATCAAAGCCAAGGATGCTGCAGAAGATCGCGTGATCACTGCAATCGCTGGAACTGATGCGCGGGACGGCACGCGGGAGATGTTCCGCAAGAAACTGCGCAGTGGCGAGTTGGACGATACCGTAATCGAACTGGACATCGCCGACACCTCAAACCCGTTTCCCATGATGGATATTCCCGGCCAGCCTGGTGGCGGTGCGGGCATGATGAACCTTGGCGATCTGTTTGGCAAAGCGATGGGCGGTCGCACGACCCGCAAAAAACTGACTGTCGCTTCCAGCTATGACGTGTTGATCGAAGAAGAGGCGGACAAACTGCTTGATGATGAAACGGTCACCAAGACCGCGCTTGAAGCGGTGCAAGAGAACGGGATCGTTTTCCTGGACGAAATCGACAAGGTCTGTGCACGCTCCGACGCGCGAGGTGGCGATGTAAGCCGGGAAGGCGTACAGCGTGACCTGCTGCCACTGATCGAAGGAACAACCGTCAGTACGAAGCACGGTCCGGTCAAAACCGACCACATCCTGTTCATTGCCTCTGGTGCGTTCCACATCGCCAAACCGTCCGATCTGCTTCCCGAACTCCAAGGCCGTTTACCCATCCGGGTTGAGCTTCGGGCCCTCACAGAAGACGACTTTGTCCGTATTCTTGAAGAAACAGACAACGCACTGACCTTGCAATATTCCGCTCTCATGGCCACGGAAGAGGTAACCGTTACCTTTGAACCAGAAGGCATCCGGGCATTGGCCCGTATAGCTGCAGAGGTTAACCAAGCGGTTGAGAACATCGGCGCACGTCGCCTTTACACCGTCATGGAACGCGTATTTGAAGAGTTGTCGTTCAATGCCCCAGATCGAGGTGGCGAGGAAATTGTCGTGAATTCTGCCTTTGTAGAGAAGCATCTGGGCGAACTCTCCCGGTCGACAGACCTCAGCCGCTATGTGCTGTAGTCCTGTCAGTTGATCTGCGCTAAGGAATTTGCAGGCAGTATCAGGAACGGGCACATGCGGTGGGCGATAGTAACACTTTTTCTTGCCCTGGGCGCATGTAGTGACCGCGAAACTTCACCGGTCGTGCCCGATGCCCTGAACTTCGGGTTGAACTTGCCAGTCTTCATAGGCACCACCCGAGGAATCAACGACCAAGGCAATTTTGGGATCGAACGATCTGCTTCGCTGCGTCTGCTCAAGGCGACAGTCTCCATTCCTCCCAATCGCGAAGTGGGCACTATTTCATACGGTCAAGATTCCCCCAAGCTCGACCGCGACTTTGCCATCGCAGGCCTCGAAGAATTCAAAAACAAAGACGGCTTTACCGCTAGTCTGAAAACCGAAATCTCAAAGCGCAAAGTGGATCAGAGCGAAGTCGTTGTCTTTGTGCATGGTTTCAACAACAATTTTTCCGATGCCGCGTTTCGAATGGCGCAACTGGGTCATGATTTGGAAATTCCTGGGGCCCACGTCAGCTATGCGTGGCCAAGCCGCGCAAATCCGCTGGGTTATGGGTATGATCAGGACAGTTCTTTGTTCGCGAGAGACGGGTTGGCCGATCTTCTGAAAACTGTGCGAGCAGCAGGGCAACCAGACGTAGTCATTATTGCACACTCGATGGGTGGTTCTCTTTTGATGGAAACTTTCCGTCAGCTTGAGATTGCCCAACCCGGTTGGGTTGGAAAAAATATCCGCGGGGTGGTTTTGATCTCACCTGATCTGAACGTTGATGTCTTTCGGGCCCAGTTCAATCAGATCCAGGACATACCCAACCCATTTGTTGTTTTCGTCTCCCGCAAAGACGCTGTTCTGCGTGTGTCATCCCGGTTGCGTGGCCAAGAAAGCCAGCTTGGTAACATATCCAACATTGGGGAAGTCGCGGATCTTCCAATCACGATTGTGGACGTTACAGAATTTTCAGATCGTAAATCGGGCAATCATTTCGTCGCCGGTAATTCTCCAGCATTGATCCAGTTGTTGCGCCGGTCATCTGATATTGATCGGAGATTCCTCAACGGCAACCCAGGTGGTGTTGTCCTGTTCCCGGACCAGTGACGTGACAGCAAAATCCACGCCCGTCAATCTACTGGCTTTTCTGAAGGATAATCGAAACTGGTTGTCGGCTGGGGCAGTGCTTACTCTCCTATCCTCTTTTGGGCAGACTTACTTCATTTCTCTTTTTGCTGCAGAAATCCGCATGGATTTTGGCCTCAGCCATGGGGGATGGGGCGCGATCTACTCTCTTGGAACAACCGCATCCGCCGCCGTGATGATCTGGGCAGGGGGTCTGACGGATGTACTGCGCGCGCGCACTTTGGGTGTATTGGTTTTGGCGGGCTTGGCGGCGGCATGCCTAGCAATGGCATGGAACCCATATGTCGCACTTTTGCCGGTCGTGATATTCGCGCTTCGGCTAACGGGGCAGGGGCTGTGCAGTCACATCGCAATCGTTTCCATGGCACGATGGTTTGTGGCTACCCGTGGGCGGGCGCTGTCAATTGCCTCGCTTGGATTTGCCGCCGGAGAAGCCCTGTTGCCTCTTATCTTTGTGGCCCTTCTTGGCATCTTTCACTGGCGATCACTTTGGATAGTTGCTGCCTTCGTTGCTGTTTTGGGCATACCGTTGCTTCTGCGACTTCTGAAAACAGAACGCACACCTCAATCCATGGCTGATGAAAATCAAAGCTTTGGAATGGGAGAAGCCCATTGGTCCCGAAACGCGGCACTCCGTCATCCGCTATTTTGGTTCATGGTGCCTGCAATCCTCGGGCCATCAGCATTCAACACGGCATTTTTCTTTCATCAGGTATACTTCGCAGAACTCAAAGGGTGGACTCACCTGTCGCTGGTGTCGCTTTTTCCGCTCTACACTGGGGTCGCAATTGCGGCGATGGTCATATCCGGAGTTGCCCTTGATCGGTTCGGAACAGCACGACTAATCCCGCTCTACCAACTGCCGATGGTCATCGCCTTTTTGGTCTTTGCGGTTGCTGACTCCTTGGGCTATGCAGCCGTTGGTTTTGTATTTCTGGCTCTGACAACCGGGGCAAATTCGACCCTACCCAACGCCTTCTGGGCAGAGTTTTATGGCAGCCGGCACATCGGTTCGATCAAGGCGATGGCGACGGCCGTTATGGTCCTGGGTTCGGCAATCGGCCCGGGAGTCACTGGAATTTTGATCGATTTTCAAGTGGACTTGCCAACGCAATTTTTGGGGGTAGCAATATTTTTTGTGCTGGCCAGTCTTTGCATGTGGATCGGCATCAAGCGGTATCAGAGCACCCTACCGCAACTTGCGTAAATAGACATAGTATGCCCCGCCGCCACCGTGACGCAGATGGGCTTGCGTAACTTGCAAAACTGCCGGGGCGAGGGGTGGCATCGACAACCACTGTGGCACCTGATGGCGCAAAACGCCAAAGCGTACAGGGATCGGCCCGCCATCGTCGCGCTGTTTGCCTTTGCCGGTCACGATCAGAACCAACCGTTTACCCCCAGACTGCGCATTCAAAATAAACCGCGTCAGGGCAGGGTGAGCACGTTCCAGCGTCATACCGTGCAAATCCAGCTTGCCTTCAGGGCGCAGCTTTCCCCGTTTCAACTGATCAAATGCCTTCCTGTCCATCTGAACGGGTTGGCCACCCACCTGTTCGGCTATTGTTGGGCTAAGGTAGGTAGACGTTGAGGGAGCTTGCGGCTTGATTGTCAACGATTTTGGTATTGCCTCGAAAGTTGCTTTTTTGCGCGGCTGTGTTTTTGGTGTTGTGACGAAGTCCTGTGGTTTCAGAGGTTTTTCAGAGTGCAATCGCTCTGTGTTCGACACAACTTTGCGCCACAACTCTTCCTCGTCCGGGCGCAGGCGACGCCGTTTCATATCGCGCTTTCGGGCAGCAGAGCATAGGCACGCTGGATCGGCATCAGGACCATGAGCCGCCCCGGATCTCGCAACCGCCCCGCTTCGCGCCCAGCGCGATCGCCGGTGCCAAAGAAAACATCCGCCCTTTGCGCACCCTTGATGGCAGATCCTGTATCCTGAGCCACCATCAAACGACGCAATGGTCCTTTGCCGTCTTTTTCAATCCAAACCGGCGCCCCCAGCGGAACAAAGGCCGGATCGACTGCAACCGTCCGCATCGTGGTGATTGATCGGTTCATCGCACCAAGAGGACCAAGCTCGGAAGGTACCTCGCTTACTTCGCGGAAAAACACATAGGATGGGCTGTGCAGTAAGAGGTTCTGCCCAGCAACGGGATTGCGCCGCACCCAATTCTTGATCACGTCCGCGCTAACTTGATGCGGTGAAAACGTTCCGCGCCGAACAAGTTCCTGGCCGATAGAACGATACTCGTGCCCGTTAGAGCCCGAATACCCAAGGCGTATCGTTTGGCCTCCGGGAAGCTTGATCCGTCCAGAACCTTGGATTTGAAGGAAAAATAACTCAACAGGGTCGTCCACCCACGCAATTTCCAAGCCGCGCCCATTCATGACACCACCCTGCACGATATCACGGCGCGGAAACCAAGGGCGTGATACGCGCGCTTCGGGCGGCATGGCATAAACTGGATAGCGGTAGCGGGAACTGCGACGCTTTGAGCCGTCCAGTTCAGGCTCAAAATACCCAGTGAACAAACCTGGAGCCCCGTCCTCAATCAAAACTGGACGAAAGAAGAGTTCAAAAAAACTTTTCGCGTCGGGAATATCGCCCGCCACAGCACAAAGTGAACGCCAATCGGGATCATTCAAGTCCTGACACGTGCTGCGAAAAACACTCAGCGCTTGCGCGTGGTCATCAGAATCCCAGCCATCAAGATCACTGTACTCCATGACAGAATACCGCACCTCAGCTGCGGCCCCACTGATCATGATGGCCGCTGCGCTAAGAAACCCGACATAAGTTCGGATTATCCGTCTGTAGAAACCAGCAGCCAATTCGGGTCGTCAGCCCCCATGGTTCGCGCAAAAGACCAAGTGTCTTTCTGCCGTTTCACCTCGGTCGGGCTACCCTCTACGACATCTCCACCCTGATCACGGACAACCGATGTTAGTTCAGCCACAAAACGAATGCTCAACTCGGCTTCGTTCGTATCTTCATTGAATGTCGCGTCCATCAGCTTCAACTCACGCACGCCGATGAAGTCAGCTTCGATGGTTAGCCCCTGATCTTCTCGGGCAGCCACGCCATCGACAAACGACTCATAAATTTCTTCAGACAGGAACGGCTGAATGTCTGACAGCTCGCCCGTCTCGTAGCCCATCACGATCATTTCATACGCACCACGCGCGCCTTGAAGGAAATCTGCCACGTTGAACGATTGTTCCACCCGCTTCATCCCGGCCAGAGCCTTGGCCGCGTCACTGTCTTCATCGACGTGATCTGTGATGTCGAGGTCAGGACCGCCTTCGATCACCTCAAGGTTTGGGCCACCAACTCGATCATTGGTTTGCTGAGGAGTAGGGGGTTGTTCAAAACCCTCACGAGTGCCCAGCACGTTTTTCAGACGCAGGATCAAAAAGACAGCTATGCCTGCAAGGACAAGCAACTGGATCAGCGGAGAGTTCATTTATACCTCGTTAAGCGGGTCGGGTGGCAACCGCCACAGTTGATCCCTATGTAGGTGCCCAGTGGACCCAAGTCCACCGCGCGGCCCATATGGGCTTGGGAAAGGATGTCGCAGATGTGGTTATTTTTGGCATTTCTTGCTGTTCCGTTGATCGAAATCGGTCTGTTCATCCAGATTGGTGGCGCGATCGGGCTGTGGCCCACTCTTTTGATTGTTGTTGTAACTGCATTTATTGGCATGTTTTTGGTGCGTGCGCAGGGGGCTCAGGCGCTGGGTCAGGTCAGATCGTCTTTCAACGAAATGCGTGATCCAAGCGAGGCGCTGGCCCATGGCGCCATGATACTGTTTTCTGGCGCGTTATTGCTGACGCCGGGCTTTTTCACAGATGCGGTTGGCTTTGCTTTGCTGATTCCAGGCGTGCGTTTGGCCGTTTTCAAATGGGCGCGTGCGCGTATCAATGTGCAAACTTTTGCCAGCCACCCCCAACACAGACCGCAATCGGACATAATCGAAGGCGAGTATGCCGAGGTTGAGCCAAATTCGAGCGATCAGCAGAGTCCTTCTGGATGGACCAAGCATTGAGGCCCTGAGCCCAAGCTGTTACCAGACATCAAATCAAATCGCCCTCGGGAGAAACCAATGGCCGAAGAAGAAAAAGCAGCCCAACCAGTTCAGCCGCAAATGCGGGTTCTTGGGCAATTTGTCCGCGACATGTCGTTTGAAAACATCGTTGCCCAGAAAGGTGCGTCACCAGACGTTCAGCCTGACGTACAAGTTCAGGTGAACCTCGATGCGAAAAAGCGCTCGCAAGACAAGCAGTACGAGGTGGGGATCAAACTGAACATTACCTCGAAGGCGAAAGAGGGTGATACGGTCCTGTTCGTTCTGGAGATTGATTATGTGGGACTGTTCCACATCGAAAACGTCCAAGAAGAACAGCTGCATCCGTTCCTGCTGATCGAGTGCCCACGTATGATCTTCCCATTCCTGCGTCGTGTGGTCAGCGATATCACGCGTGATGGTGGGTTCCCGCCGCTGAACCTAGAAAACATCGACTTTATCTCGCTCTACCGGAACGAGATTGCGCGACGTCAAAATCAGGCCGCGCCTGCAGACGCTTGAGGTTTCGGAAATCGATCTATCTCGCCCGGCGCCTTGTGCGTCGGGCGTTTTAGTTTGACCACATGGCGTTGTCGCCAAGTTTAGCAACAAACTCTGCGTGCGCTTTTTTTTCGCTGTCTGTTGTCCGAGACGGCAGTGGGTTCGGCCGGGGCGTCGGAGTCCATTCAGCCGCGTCGCCGGGTTGACTGCGCTGTCCAGCGCTGGCGGACAGAGCAAAATCAGGCTGCCGTCCGCCGATCAACTCTAGATAAACTTCGGCGAGGATTTCACTATCTAGCAACGCGCCGTGCAGTGTGCGGACAGAGTTATCGATGCTGAATCGACGACACAAAGCATCCAGAGACGCGGGAGATCCCGGAAATCTGCGCCGCGCAATCTCAAGTGTATCAATGGCTTGATCATATGGCAGTTGCGGTAGGCCCAGCCATTTGAGCTCCGCGTTCAGGAATTTCATGTCAAAGGCCGCGTTGTGAATCACCAGCTTGGCGTCACCGACAAAATCGAGAAACTTTTGACCAATCTGCGCGAACTTAGGCTTCCCACGCAGAAAATCATCGCCCAGTCCATGCACTTCAAAGGCTTCTTGGGGCATACCGCGTTCCGGATCGATGTATTCATGAAACACGTTTTTTGTGGGGATGTGACCGACCAGTTCAATGGCCCCGATCTCGACGATGCGATCGCCACTTTCTGGGTCAAAACCCGTTGTTTCAGTATCCAGTACGATTTCACGCATATGAGACCCGCTTTTTTATCTGCTCAACGATATGATGGACTTGGGTGCGGGCATGTTCAAGCGTGTCCGTCTCTATGATGAAATCTGCGCGGGCACATTTTTCCGATGCGGGCATTTGCTTGGATTTGATGGCCAAAAATTGGTCCGGCGTCATTCTGCCTCTGTCCATAACGCGAGCTTGCTGAACATCATCTGCAACGAACACAACTGCCACTGCATCCATCGCCTTCTCTCCGCCTGTTTCAAACAACAGCGGGATGTCGAAAACCAAGATATCGGCACTTGCCTGCTCAATAAACTCCGCTCGATCTGCGGCAACAAGCGGGTGAATAATGCTCTCGATCCGTTTTAGGGCGGCAGGATCTGTAGAAATGATTTCCTTGAGCACTGCGCGGCTGACAGCTCCGTCTTCAATTGCATCAGGAAAGACTTCTGCCATCGGCTTAACCGCGGCACCCCCTTTGCCATACAGACGGTGCACTGCGGCATCCGCATCCCAGACGGCACAATCTGCATCGACAAACATCTGCGCAGTCGTGGATTTTCCCATTCCAATGGACCCGGTCAGCCCCAAACGAAAACTCATCTCAGAGCAGCCGCGCGCGTATGGCTGTCTACTTCGGGCCTTTTGCCAAACCAGCGTTCAAAGGCAGGCACGGCCTGATGCAGCAGCATGCCCAAGCCATCAACAGTCACACAACCGGCCTCTTCCGCAGCGGCGAGCAAGTCGGTTTTCAAAGGCGTGTAAACAAGGTCCGTCACGACAGAGCCTCGACGCAAACCATCAAGCGGCACGCGCATTGATGGTTTGCCAATCATTCCTAGGGATGTCGTGTTCACGACCAAGGCCGAATCCTCAAGAATATTGCCCGCTTGCACCCAGTCCACGATTGTGAGCCGTTTGCCAAAGTCATCTGCCAGTTTCTCAGCGCGAACACGGGTGCGATTGGTCACAAAGATTTCTGGGACGCCAGCATCCAACAAGGATGCAATCACCGCGCGTGCAGCACCACCAGCGCCCAGGACAGTCGCGGGACCAGCTCCAGCATTCCATTCTGGAGCACCAGATTTCAGATTTTCGACAAACCCATACCCGTCCGTGTTGTCAGCGTGGATTTTACCATCTTTGCGGAAAATCAAAGTGTTTGCTGCACCAATCAGCGTGGCCCGATCTGTCACCAGATCAACAATGTCCAGAATGGTTTCCTTGTGTGGGATGGTAACGTTGACCCCAACAAACCCAGCCTTGGGCAGCGCGCGCAACACCTCGACCAAATCTTGCGCGGCCACATCCATTGGGATGTAGTCGCCTGCAATTCCATAGGTTTTCAACCAATGACGATGCAGCTGCGGCGACTTTGAATGAGAAATGGGGGAGCCTATGACCCCGGCCAACGGGATTTTATCGACCATGCGTTTCGCTCTCTATCCTTCGATCACACCGCGTAGAGTCAGGTAGGCCAGCAACTCTAGCAACGGTAGTCCCAACACGTGGAAATAGTCGCCTTGTATGCTGTGAAACAGTCGCACCCCCTCACCCTCCAGCTGATATGCACCAACTGAATGGCGAATGTCATCCCAGTTTCTTGAAATATAGGAGTCCAGATACGCATCCGACACATCCCGCATGCGCAAACGCACCTGTCCAACATGGCGCCAAACTGCTTTGCCTTCATGGTAAACGATGGCGGCTGAGAGCAGGATGTGCTGTTCACCTCGCATCATACTCAACTGTTGTACGGCATTTTCCGGGCTAGTTGGCTTGGATAGAATGGACTGTTTGAATGCAAGAACCTGATCACAACCAATGACCATGGCATCTGGATTCTTATCCGCGATCTTGCGTGCTTTCATTTCGGCCAGCGTATCGGCAATGTCGCGCGGCGGCGCATCTTCAGCCAAGAGCGCAGCCTTTATCATTTCCTCATCAATGCGGGCGACGCTTACATCAAAGTCGAGGCCCGCATTGCGCAGCAGCTGCGCCCTGATCTGAGAGCCTGACGCCAAAATAATGGATGTATCCATGTGCGTAACCTTGTGAAAAAGTGCGGGGTTAAAACTGTGGCATGTTGTGCGCAGAACCGCGAAATTGTGAAGCACCCGTTACTCAGGCTCCGCTTCACCCTGTTTACCTGTTCTTAACTCATAGGGAACAAGGAAAACTGCGTCTATGTGGGCAACACAATTTGTACTGACCTATCCACAGATTCGTCCCGGAAATATTTAGCCATAATTTCACATAACTATCTGTTTTATATATATTTATTTAAGATATTATGGATGTGTGATCTGTTCTTCGAAACTCTGTCCTCACTGGGCATAACTACGCCAAAACCATTTGATCCACAGAAAACGGTACCCCTACTTCTTCACCATCTTCTTTTATATTCTTTATTTATTTATAGGTGAGCCCGGAACGAAGGGGCCAAGACATGACCAACCTACTTGCCAGCTTTTATCCGTGGATCAAGGCATTTCATATCATGTCCGTTATCGCATGGATGGCCGCCCTGTTCTACCTGCCGCGCCTCTATGTCTATCACTCAGAACAGGTCGGGTTGACCGGCGATACCCATGAGTTATTCCAGACCATGGAATACAAACTGCTCAAGGTCATCATGACACCTGCGATGGTCGCAACCTGGGTCTTAGGAATTTGTCTTTCCCTCATCCCAGGTGTGATCGATTGGAGCGCTGTGTGGCCCTGGACCAAGCTGGTGGGCATTCTGGCGATGACGGGCTTTCATGGATGGCTCAGCGGCCAACGCCGTGTCTTTGCCAATGGCGGCCCTATCAAGACGGGCAGGCAGTACCGGATGATGAACGAGGTGCCGACGCTCTTGATGGTGCTGATTGTCCTCTCTGTCGTGGTCAAATTCTGAAACCGTTGACTCGTCGGCCATTGGCCCTTATCTGCGATCATGCACCCCGTCCGGGGACTGCACGCAGCTTTACATCCTAATGGACGCGCCACGCTTGATGACAAGCGGGCCTAGAGTATTCCAATGACATCTTCTGAACCAATCGAAGTCCTCGCGCTTGCTGACCTCAAGGCGCAAAGCCCAAAGAATCTTTTGGCGATGGCCGAAGAGTTGGAAATCGAAAACGCCTCGACCATGCGCAAGGGTGAGATGATGTTCCAGATTCTGCGCGAACGTGCAGATGAAGGTTGGGAAGTTTACGGAGACGGGGTTCTGGAAGTTCTACAGGACGGGTTCGGCTTCTTACGCTCTCCTGAGGCGAACTATCTGCCAGGTCCTGATGACATCTATGTCTCGCCCGACATGATCCGCCAATATTCCCTGCGTACAGGGGATACAATTGATGGGATGATCAAGGCACCAGACGACACAGAACGTTACTTCGCGCTGACCAACGCGACGCGGATCAACTTTGAGGATCCAGAAAAGGCGCGCCACAAAATTGCGTTTGATAACCTCACACCGCTTTACCCTGATGAACGCTTGCAAATGGAGACCAGCGATCCAGCGACCAAGGACCGCTCCGCGCGCATCATTGACCTTGTCGCGCCAATCGGGAAAGGCCAGCGTGCACTGATTACCGCTCCGCCACGAACAGGTAAAACGGTCCTGATGCAGAACATTGCGTCAAGCATCGAAAAGAACCATCCGGAATGCTATCTGATCGTCCTTTTGATCGACGAGCGCCCTGAAGAGGTAACCGACATGCAGCGCTCTGTGAAAGGAGAAGTTGTCAGTTCAACCTTTGATGAACCTGCAACCCGCCACGTCGCCGTGTCTGAAATGGTGATCGAAAAAGCCAAGCGTTTGGTCGAACACAAACGAGATGTTGTTATTCTTCTCGATTCTATCACAAGACTTGGTAGAGCGTTCAACACTGTGGTGCCATCCTCGGGTAAGGTTTTGACCGGTGGTGTGGATGCGAACGCCCTGCAGCGGCCTAAACGGTTCTTTGGCGCTGCACGGAACATTGAAGAGGGTGGTTCATTGACCATCATCGCTACAGCGCTGATCGACACAGGCAGCCGCATGGACGAAGTCATCTTTGAAGAATTCAAAGGTACGGGTAACTCTGAAATCGTACTTGACCGGAAAATCGCAGACAAACGCGTATTCCCTGCAATCGACATCCTCAAGTCCGGGACACGGAAAGAAGAACTGCTGGTCGATAAGATCGACCTCGCCAAAACCTTTGTACTGCGTCGGATTCTGAACCCGATGGGAACGACGGATGCGATCGAGTTCCTTATTTCTAAACTCAAGCAGACAAAGACCAACGAAGAATTCTTCGATTCCATGAACACCTGACGCAACCTGCGGGGTCTTAGCTATGGATACGATCTTTGCTCTGGCTACGGCTCAGGGTTGTGCTGGCGTTTCTGTGGTCAGAATTTCAGGACCCGAAGCATTTGACTGCGCCAAGGTGCTCTGTGGTTCGTTGCCACCGCTTCGGCAGGCAGGACTACGTTCTTTACACGACGAACAGGGCGAACTTCTGGATCAGGCCCTGGTCCTGCCGTTTGCTGGCCCGAATAGCTTTACGGGCGAAGACGTCGTTGAGCTGCATATGCATGGCAGTATCGCAGTTGTATCGGCAGTCTTGTGCTGTTTGGGTGCGGGCAGTGCCCGTATGGCAAATCCGGGTGAATTTACACGCCGTGCGCTGGATAACGACAAGATGGACTTGGCGCAGGTCGAAGGACTTGGCGATCTCATCGCGTCGGAAACGGAAGGGCAACGTCGACAGGCGCTTCGGGTATTCGATGGTGCCTTGGGAAAGAAGATCGAAGGATGGCGTGCGAACCTGATCCGCGCCGCGTCGCTTATCGAGGTCACCATCGACTTTGCGGATGAAGATGTACCTGTTGATGTCAGCCCGGAAGTTCAGTCCTTGCTGGGTTTGGTGCTTGATGAGGTGCAGGTGGAGTTGAGCGGTTTTGCTGCTGCGGAACGTATTCGCACTGGTTTTGAAGTTGCCATTGTTGGCCCGCCAAATGCCGGAAAATCTACTCTTTTGAACTTCTTGGTCAAACGAGAAGCGGCAATAACCTCAGAGCGGGCGGGGACGACTAGGGATGTCATAGAAGTCCGCATGGACCTTAGTGGTTACGCGGTGACACTTTTGGATACGGCCGGATTGCGTGATGGCGTGGATGAAATCGAGGTTATTGGCATTCAGCGTGCGGTCCAGCGTGCTGAATCAGCTGACCTGAGAGTTTTTCTGATTGAACCTGGAGAGGATGTGCCTGTCCAGATGGGCGTGAATGATATCCAGGTTGCTCCTAAAGGTGATACCCGCAAGGATGGTGTTTTTTCTGTTTCAGGAAGAACCGGGGAGGGGATCGCTGAACTAACTGATCGTATCACAGATGCTCTGTCTTCAATGACCTCTTCTGCTGGGCTGGCGACACATGCCCGGCATCGGGATGCAATGGCTGCGTCGTTGGATGCGTTGCGTATGGCGCAGAACTGCGTTGGCAACGGACCGGATCAGTATGATATCGCTGCAGAGGAAATCCGCAGCGCGATTCGATCTCTTGAGGCCTTGGTTGGGCATATAGGTGTTGAAAACCTGCTGGACGAGATTTTTTCAAGCTTCTGCTTGGGTAAATGATGGAGTGTTTCACGTGAAACAATTTGATGTCGTTGTCGTTGGAGGTGGGCATGCAGGCTGCGAAGCCGCTCATGCAGCAGCACGCACGGGCGTGAGCACTGCTCTCATCACTATGAAAACCTCTGACATCGGCATCTTGTCCTGCAATCCTGCAATAGGCGGTTTAGGTAAAGGACATTTGGTGCGCGAGATTGATGCGATGGACGGCGTGATGGGTCGTGTTGCTGATGCCTCTGGTATCCAGTTCCGCTTGTTGAACCGACGTAAAGGTCCGGCGGTGCAAGGGCCTCGGGCACAGTCGGATCGAAAAGTATACCAAAGCGAGATGTTGTCGCTGACGCGCTCACAGACAAACCTGTGCATCATCGAAGGCGAGGTTGTTGACTTTGTAATGGCCGAGAATGCGGTGTCTGGCGTTATGTTGGCTGATGATACCGTTGTGCATGGGAGGGCGGTCGTCTTGACTTCGGGTACATTCTTGCGCGGGCGTATACACATTGGCGATGTGTCGTATTCTGGCGGCCGTATGGGCGACAAGGAGTCGTCTCTCCTCGCGCAGAGGATTGATGAGTTTGACTTGCCGCTTGGGCGACTGAAGACAGGAACGCCGCCTCGACTAGATGGGAAAACAATCGCTTGGGATCGGTTGGAACGGCAGGATGGCGACGAAATCCCAACACTCTTCTCATTTCTGTCGAATACGGCACCGTTACGACAAGTTGCGTGCGGAATCACCCACACAAATGCGCAAACTCATGATATAATTCGCGAAAACCTTGACCGATCTGCGATGTACGGGGGTCACATCGACGGTACCGGACCACGATATTGTCCCTCCATCGAGGATAAAATCGTGCGCTTTGCGGATAAGGACTCGCACCAGATTTTCCTTGAGCCCGAGGGGCTGGATGACGATACGGTTTATCCGAATGGCGTATCAACGTCGCTGCCAGAAGACGTTCAAGTCGATTACATCAGATCAATTGTGGGGCTGGAGGATACCAAAATCCTGCAACTGGGCTATGCGATCGAATATGATTATGTGGATCCATGTGTTTTGGACGCAGACCTTTGTTTGCGTTCAGTTCCAGGACTTTTCCTTGCTGGGCAGATCAATGGAACGACTGGGTATGAAGAGGCGGCTGCCCAAGGTTTGGTTGCAGGCTTGAATGCGGCACGTCGTGCTTTGGCCAAGCCGCCCATCTACTTTAAAAGAGACCAAAGTTATATTGGTGTGATGATAGACGATTTGACGACGCGTGGAGTAACAGAACCCTATCGAATGTTCACGTCGCGCGCTGAATTCCGACTGTCTTTGCGCGCTGACAACGCCGATCAGCGTCTGACCCCGCTGGGATTGGAAGTTGGGTGCATTAGCCCAGAACGTAAAAAAGCGTTTGAGGTTAAAATGGAGCGCTTGGAGGCGGGACGTTCTGTGATGACATCGCGCAGCTACACGCCCAAAGAAGTTGGGGCAGTGGGCATTAAGATTAACCAAGACGGAACGAAACGTACGGCTTTCCAGCTCTTAGCCTTCCCAGACGTGTCGCTGGAAGATGTTGCAGGGCTAGATGATGACCTATACGCTCTCCCGGCTGATGTGGGTGACCAATTGGCACGGGAGGCGCTGTACGCCAACTATATTGAGCGGCAGCGCAAAGATGTGGAGCGTTTGCGGAAGGATGAATCCTACGCAATTCCGGTTGATTTCCTTTATCAAGAGGTTTCGGGATTGTCTGCAGAGCTGACAGCCAAGCTGGAACGTGTGCGGCCGAGTGACTTGGCCCAGGCGGGCCGTATCGATGGCATGACGCCTGCGGCGTTGGCCCTATTGCTTGGGCGGATCCGTTATTTGGAAAAGAAAACGGCGTGATGCAGGCGCCGGATTGGTATCGTCGAGATGTTTCACGTGAAACATTGGAGAAACTAGACGCTTACGCTGCTTTGTTGCGGAAGTGGACTGTAAAGATAAATCTCGTGTCCAAAGCGTCCGAAAGTGACCTTGAACTCCGACACATCTGGGATTCCGCACAAATTTATGAGGCACAGCAGAGGCCTTGGCTGGATTTTGGCAGCGGTGGGGGTTTGCCGGGTGTTGTGGTTGGCGTACTTGCGTCTGGGGAAGGACATGATCTTCCATTGAAATTGGTGGAAAGCGATCAGCGGAAAGCGACGTTTCTGCGAACATGCGCGCGCGAGTTGGATGTGTCTATTGAGGTGTCGACACAAAGAGTCGAAAGCCTGCCGCCCAACTCCGCTAGCACCATTTCCGCACGCGCACTTGCTAGCTTGGATGTGTTGCTTGGTTTGGCGAAGCCCCACTTAGCCGAGGCGGGTACATGTGTTTTCATGAAGGGGGAGGCATGGGCGCAAGAACTTGAGGCCGCACAGCAAAACTGGCGGTTTTCTTGTGACGCAACACCGAGTAAAACGAATGAAAAAGCAGCTATCTTGCGGATAAAGGATATCGAGCGTGTCTGACCCCTTCACTCCAACGCGACCAAAGATAATCTCCGTCGCGAACCAGAAAGGGGGCGTTGGCAAGACAACAACGACGATAAACCTTGCTGCGGCGCTTGTTGAACTTGGATACCGAGTTCTGGTGGTTGATCTGGACCCTCAGGGCAACGCATCTACAGGTCTTGGCATTGCGCTGGATGATCGTGAGTTCACAACGTATGAACTGCTGCTTGAAGACATCGACTTGCAGGACGTCATTCTGGACACGGCTTTCAAAAACCTGATGGTCATACCGGCGACGGTTGACCTGAGCTCCGCGGATATAGAGCTGATTTCAAACGAAAAACGAAGCTTCTTGCTGCATGACGCCTTGCGTCAACCGCAGATGGCCAAGTTTGATCTGGATTACATCCTAATAGATTGCCCGCCATCGCTGAATCTACTGACGGTCAATGCAATGATTGCTTCACACTCGGTCCTTGTACCTCTGCAAAGTGAATTCTTCGCCCTGGAAGGCTTGTCGCAATTGATGCTGACTGTGCGTGAGGTGCGTCAGACGGGAAATCCAAAACTACGCATCGAAGGCGTTGTCATGACCATGCACGACGCGCGAAACAACCTGTCTCAGCAAGTGGAGCAGGATGCGCGCGACAATTTGGGCGAGCTGGTCTTTAAAACGCGAATTCCCCGAAATGTCAGGGTGAGCGAAGCGCCGTCCTATTCGATGCCAGTACTGTCCTATGATAGCGCGTCCAAAGGGGCACTTGCCTATCGCGATCTGGCGAAGGAACTGGTTGGTAACGACATGACTGTGGGAGCATAAAAATGGCTGGTGATAAAAAACGTGGGTTGGGGCGCGGTTTGTCCGCATTGATGGCGGATGTTTCAGAGATCAACGAAACAGCCGCGTCTCAGACCCCCGGCGATCAGCCGATCCCAATCGAACAAATCCACCCAAATCCAAACCAACCGCGCAAAAGATTTGAATCAGCCCCGTTGGATGACTTGGTCGCATCCATCAAGGAAAAGGGTGTGTTACAGCCGCTCATCGTCCGGCCATCCGGCGACGGGTATGAGATCGTTGCAGGTGAGCGCCGCTGGCGCGCCGCGCAACAAGCGCAACTGCACAGCCTGCCCGTGGTTGTCCGCGAGTTTTCGGATATCGAGGTTTTGGAAGTCGCGATTATCGAGAACATTCAGCGTGCTGATCTGAACCCGGTGGAAGAAGCAGCCGGTTATCGCCAATTGATGGACAAGTTTGGCCATACACAGGAAAAAATGGCGGAGGCGCTCGGGAAAAGCCGAAGCCATATTGCCAACTTGCTTCGCTTGCTGTCGTTGCCTGACTCTGTCCAGCGGTTTGTATCTGAAGGTGCGTTGAGCGCGGGTCACGCGCGCGCGTTGATTACGTCTGAAGATCCAGAAACGTTGGCCAAAAAGGTCATCGCCGGTGATCTGTCTGTGCGTGCCACCGAAGCGTTGGTGAAAAAGGCAAATGTGCCCCCCCAAACCTCAGAGCCGAAACCAAAGGCTGCCACCAAAGATGCCGATACCCGCGCATTAGAGGATGATTTGTCTGCGGCGACCGGGGTAAAGGTGACGCTGGCGCACAAGCCTGATGGTGAATCTGGGTTGATGACACTAAAATACGACACATTGGAACAGTTGGATGATCTGTGCCGCAAATTGAGCGTTTCTTAGTCCTCAAGAAGAGTTCTTAGGACGCCGTTTAGAAGCGTAAACCCTTGATTTGTAACACTAATTGTTTCTTTTGTTGCTGTTAGCAGACCCATGTTCTGTAAATCTGCGATGCGGGACCCAGAAAGGGCCTGACCCGCCAGCCTTTCATAACGGTCGGGATCGACGCCGTCGGCCAGCCTCAAACCCATCATGAGAAATTCGACCGCTTGATCCATGCCGGACAAAGCCTCCTGCCTTTCGCGATCAACGCCTGATAGCCATGCTGTAGGCACACGGACTTGGTCAGTAGCTGTTCTGATTCCATCCAGGGTAAGACGCCCATGTGCGCCCGGTCCAATTCCTACATAGTCGCCATAACGCCAATAGATCTTGTTGTGTCGGGATTCGGCACCGTATGCCGCGTGGTTGGACACCTCATACCGGGGCATGTTGTGATCTGCGCAAATGTCTTGGGTAAGCGCATACATATCCGCAGACAGATCATCGTCTGGCAAACCGCGCAGTTTGCCAACTTTGTAGCGGTCACCAAACACCGTGCCCGGCTCGACCGTCAGTTGGTAGAGAGACACGTGGTCCAGCCCTAGGCCCAAAGCTTGCTTCAGCTCCATTTCCCATTGAGACAGTGACTGGTTCTGTCGTCCGTACATGAGATCAAAACTAACGCGTTCGAAAGTCTTGCGAGCGACATCAAACGCGGCGAGCGCCTCAGCGGCGTTATGCATCCGACCCAGTTTACGCAAATCGTCGTCATTCAGTGCCTGAATGCCCATTGAGACCCGATTAATCCCGGCGGACCGAAAATCAGAAAACTTCCCTGCCTCGACAGACGTCGGGTTTGCTTCAAGCGTCACTTCCAGATCGTTGGCGGTTGGCCAAGTCCTTTGAATGGCGTCCATGATCGCGCCCACAGTTGACGGCGCCATCAGGCTGGGCGTTCCGCCGCCGAAAAAGACGGAGTGTAAAACACGGCCCTTGGTGAGCACTCCAACCCGTTCGATCTCGGAGACGAAGGCCTTGGACCAAGCATCATGATCGACAGAAGCGGTGACATGACTGTTGAAATCGCAGTAGGGGCATTTCGCAGCACAAAATGGCCAGTGCAGGTAAAGGCCAAAGCCGCCCGCTTCCCAATCCTCAGCCAAAGCAACCTGCGATCAGTTTGGCAAAACTGCCTGCGCGGTGACTGATCGCGTTTTTTTCGTCTGCCGACATTTCAGCGAACGTGCGCGTATGGCCGATGGGCTGGAACATCGGATCGTATCCATGACCCAAAGCGCCGCGCACTGGCCAGCACAAAGTGCCGTCAACAGTGCCTGCAAAAACTTCGTCATGTCCATCGGGCCACGCGAGGACTAGGGTCGAACAAAATCGAGCTGTCCATGGTTGAGGAGTTTTACGTTCTACCAATTCGGTATGAGTGCGCGTCATGGCCATCATGAAATCGCGCCCACTTGGAGTTTCTGCCCAATCAGCCGTATACACTCCGGGCGCGCCATCGAGGCCGTCGACTTCAATGCCAGAATCGTCTGCGAGCGCCGGCATGCCAGTTGCGGCGACAGCAGCGCGAGCCTTGATCCGGGCGTTGCCAACAAAGGTCGTTTCAGTTTCTTCTGGTTCAGGTAGGTTCATGGCCTTTGCCCCGACGACTTCAACGCCGAATGGAGCGAACAACTGCTCCATCTCTTCCAGCTTGCCTGCGTTATGCGTAGCAATCAGGATGCGCGTGTCGTCAAAGCGCCGTGTCATGCGCAGGCAGCCAATTGTGCTGCGGCCAGTTCACTCACACCTTTTTCGGCCAGATCCATCAGGTTGTTCATCTGACCGCGAGAGAATGTGGATCCCTCTGCGCTCATCTGGATTTCGATCAGCTGGCCATCGCCCATCAAAATGAAATTGCCATCGACACCGGCTTCGCTGTCCTCGGGGTAATCGAGGTCGAGTACGGGTTGTTCTGCATAAATACCGCAGCTCACGGCCGCGACCGGAGAGATCAGCGGGTTGCTGGTCACGTCGCCCGCTTTCATCAGTTTGTCCACCGCAAGGCGCAGTGCGACCCAACCGCCGGTGATCGACGCACAGCGGGTTCCGCCGTCGGCTTGCAAAACATCACAATCGACTGTGATCTGGCGCTCGCCCAATGCCACGCGATCCACACCAGCCCGCAGGGCGCGTCCGATCAGACGCTGAATTTCAACGGTACGTCCACCTTGTTTCCCGGTTGCAGCCTCCCGACGCATACGTGTGTTGGTGGCACGGGGCAGCATGCCGTATTCGGCAGTGACCCAACCCAAACCGGAGCCCTTAATGAACGGCGGTACGCGTTCTTCGATTGTTGCGGTGCACAATACATGGGTGTCGCCCATCTTGATCAGGGCGGACCCTTCAGCGTGTTTGGTAAAGCCCGTTTCAATTGAAACGGCACGCATTTCGTTCAACTCTCTTCCGGAGGGGCGCATGGGATATCCTTTTCGGCTGCTCATCGGGCATAACGCCAGCGTGCGTGCAGGTGCAACCCCGATTGACCTTTGATTTTCGAGCACTTTAATAGCAGTCCATGACCGAGACCCAGAAAATGCTGGATGATATGAACGACCGCTCGCGCGAGGTATTTCGCCGTGTGGTCGAAGGCTATCTGGATTCTGGCGATCCGGTCGGCTCTCGTACTCTCACCCGTGAGTTCAGTGAAAAGGTGAGCGCGGCCACTATTCGCAACGTTATGCAGGATTTGGAGTTCATGGGTTTACTTGGTAGTCCCCATATCAGCGCCGGACGTGTGCCAACGCAGTTGGGGCTCCGCATGTTTGTGGACGGGCTGCTGGAGGTCGGTGTGCCTGACGAGTCCGATCGAGAGAAAATCGACGCGACACTTGGTAGTAACGAAACCGACGTTTCAGGTATATTGGACCGCGTAGGCTCTGCTTTGTCCGGTGTGACCCACGGGGCGTCGCTGGTTTTGACGCCAAAACGCGAAGCGCCTATCAAGCACTTAGATTTTGTGCCCCTTGGTCCGGAACAGGCGCTTGTCGTTATCGTGTTTGCTGACGGGCATGTCGAGAACCGATTGTTCCAACCGCCCCCCGGGCAAACACAATCGTCCATGCGTGAAGCCGCGAATTTCCTAAACGCAATGATCGAAGGCCACACGTTGAGCGAGGTGAAAACCGTCGTTCAGCACGAGATTGAAAACCGCAGGCAGGAAATAAACACGTTGTCGCAGGCGCTGGTCCAGAGCGGTCTTGCTTCATGGGAGGGGGCAGGGGATTCGCCTGAACGGCTGATCGTGCGTGGTCGCGCGAATCTTTTAGACGAAACGGCCGAAGCGGGTGATCTGGACCTCATCCGAAGCTTGTTTGATGACCTCGAACGCAAGCGTGATATTGCTGAGTTTTTAAACCTGACCCAAACCGGGGACGGTGTGCGCATTTTTATTGGCTCAGAGAACAAACTTTTCTCACTTTCGGGTTCCTCTTTGGTGGTTTCCCCATATATGAACGCTGATCGAAAGATTGTCGGTGCGGTTGGGGTCATTGGTCCTACCAGGCTTAACTATGCCCGGATCGTTCCGATCGTGGACTACACAGCCCAGCTGGTCGGGCGGATGCTGTCAGACCGCAGTGAAAGGTGAAAAATGGCTGAGCCAAAAAACGAAGAGTTTCTGGACGACATCGAGTTGGCGGAAGATGAAGAGTACGCCGACGATATGATGGAGATTGATGACGAGGCGCTAGAGCTTGACGAGTTGCGCGCCGAGCGTGACGAGCTGAAAGACCGGTTCATGCGTGCACTTGCGGATGCAGAGAACGCGCGGAAACGGTCGGAAAAGGATCGTCGCGAAGCTGAGAACTACGGTGGATCCAAGCTCGCTCGTGATATGTTGCCTGTCTATGACAACATGAAGCGCGCGCTTGAATCGATCACGGAAGAACAGCGCGCGGTGTCTGGCGCGGTTCTTGAAGGTGTTGAGCTGACGATGCGCGAACTTTTGAACGTGTTCAAAAAACACGGCATCGAGGTGATTGCGCCAGACGTCGGTGATACATTTGACCCGCAGCACCACCAGGCAATGTTTGAGGCACCAGTGCCAGGAACCAAGGCAGGGGACATCATTCAGGTCGCTGCCGAAGGGTTTATGCTGCACGACCGCCTATTGCGTCCTGCGCAGGTCGGCGTGTCATCAATGCCAGCCAGCTGATCTAACTGACCACAGAATCAAAAGGCGCGGTGTTTCATCACCGCGCCCTTTTTTGTGAATGGGAGCACGGATGAACGCCCAAAATGGCCAGACTCAAGTACATAACCCCCAAAGGCTCTAATCTATTAAGTATTACGTGTCGCTTTCGTCCTGCGCTGCCTTCAGCTTGTAGATCAGATCAAGGGCATCTCGTGGGCTGAGGTCGTCGGGATGGATGGCGGTCAGCATGTCCAAGGCTGGAGAGGCTTTGGGTTTTGTGCCTGGCGGTTGCGGCGTTGCGGCGAATAGAGGCAGGTCATCGATCAGCGTCTTTTGGGTCGCGCCGCCCTGACGTTCGCCACTTTCCAAGGCATCAAGAACCACCCGTGCTCGGGCGATTACTGCGCTGGGCAATCCGGCAAGTTGCGCCACCTGAACCCCATATGACCGATCCGCCGCGCCGCGCCGCACTTCGTGCAAAAACACAACTTCGCCTTCCCACTCCTTGACCGTAACGGTTGCGTTTTCAACGCCGTCCAGTTTTCCTGCCAGCGCGGTCATCTCGTGGTAATGGGTGGCAAAGAGGGCGCGCGATTTGTTCACATCGTGCAGATGTTCGAGAGTGGCCCACGCGATAGACAATCCGTCATAAGTGGCCGTTCCCCGCCCGATTTCGTCGAGGATCACCAATGCGCGGTCGTCTGCCTGATTGAGGATGGCCGCGGTTTCCACCATCTCGACCATAAATGTGGATCGCCCACGCGCCAAATCATCCGAAGCGCCGACGCGGCTGAAAATCTGGCTAACCAGTCCGATATGCGCAGATGCGGCCGGAACAAAACTACCGGTTTGAGCCAGAATTGCGATCAACGCGTTCTGGCGTAAAAATGTCGACTTACCCGCCATGTTTGGGCCGGTTAGCAACCAGATGGCAGCCGTATCGTCTGCGCTGAGATCGCAATCATTCGCAATGAAAGGGGCTCCGCCTTGCTGGCGCAGTGCCTTTTCCACCACAGGGTGTCGCCCGCCCTCGATCTCAAACGCACGTGAGGTGTCGAGGGTGGGTTTGCACCAGTTTTCGGTTACCGCCAGATGTGCCAAACCTGCCGCAAGGTCGATTTCAGCAAGTGCGCGCGCAGCCTGACTGATCTGAGCGGCGGCATCCAAAACAAGGCCTTTTAGCTTTTCATAGTGACGCTTTTCGATTTCGATCGCTTGTGCGCCAGCATTCAGAATCCGGGTTTCCAAGCTGGATAAATCCACGGTGGTGAACCGGACCTGATTTGCCGTCGTTTGACGATGAATAAAGGTTTCACTCAGTGGTGCCGACATCATCTTTTCAGCATGTGTCGCGGTCACTTCGATGAAGTATCCGAGTACGTTGTTGTGCTTGATTTTTAGGGATTGGACGCCGCTTTGCGCTGCATAGTCCTGTTGAAGTTGAGCGATGACGGAGCGCCCTTCATCCCGTAGGGTGCGTGCCTCGTCCAGCTCGGCATCGCAGGCCTGCGCGATAAATCCGCCGTCGCGCACCAAAAGCGGAGGCTCGGCAACTAAATCATTATCAAGCCGGTCGATCAGGGCGTCGTGCCCGCCAAGATTACCAAATGCGTTGGAAAGCAGTGTTGGAAACGCTGCCTGTGACAATGCCGCAATCTCTTGCGCTTGGGTCAAACCAGCGCGCAAGGCAGTCAGGTCGCGTGGTCCACCACGGTCGAGTGACAATCGAGACAATGCGCGGTCCATATCAGGGACGCTGCGCAATTTAGTCCGCAGCGTTTGGCACATCTGTTGATCAGACACCGCAAATGCTACGGCTTCCAGTCGATCTGATACCGTTTCCAGTACACGAGAAGGGGAAGCGATCCGCCGTTCGAGCAATCGCGCACCCACCGCGGTCACAGTGTGATCAATGGCATCCAAGAGCGATCCGGCACGCCCTCCGGAAAAACCCGCCGTCAGCTCCAGATTTCTCCGCGTCGCGGCGTCGATCTGCACTGTCTTTGCCTGCGCTTCCTGTTGTGGTGGGCGCAGCAAGGGCAGGTTCCCCTTTTGCGTAATCTCAAGGTATTCGATCAATGCACCCATGGCTCCGATCTCAGCCCGTGAGAACGATCCGTAGGCATCCAAAGTTGCGACCTTGAACAGGTTTGTAACGCGTCCAAGGCCAGCCGTGCTATCAAAGGCCGCTGGCCCAAGCGTCGTGATCGGAATGCCAAAGTCTTCCGTGACAGGGCGCAGCGCTTCTTCTTTGCTATCCGCGACCACCAATTCGGATGGAGCCAAACGAGCCAATTCAGGTCCTAACTGGGTCAAATCAACTGCCATCACGAAAAATGCCCCGGTCGAAATGTCGACCCACGCCAATGCGCAACTGCCTCTGACATCGCTAAAGGCCGCCAGGAAGTTGTGCCGACGGGCCTCAAGCAGCGAGTCCTCGATCAACGTGCCTGGTGTGACCAGTCGCACGACATCGCGTTTGACCACCGATTTGTAGCCACGCTTTTTTGCTTCGGCTGGACTTTCCATTTGTTCGCATACGGCGACGCGAAATCCTTTGCGGATGAGTGTCAGCAAATACCCTTCGGCGGCATGAACCGGAACGCCGCACATCGGGATGTCCTCACCGTCATGTTTGCCGCGTTTTGTGAGCGCAATGTCGAGTGCTGCGGCAGCGTTGACCGCGTCTTCAAAGAACATTTCGTAGAAATCGCCCATGCGATAAAAAAGCAGCGCACCGGGGTGTGCCGCTTTGATCTCGAGATATTGCGCCATCATTGGCGTGGTCGACATGGACAAGCCCCCCAAGGCAATCATTTGGGGACCTTACAAACTGCTTGGCCCAAGCGAAACCCAAAGTCGATTGAGGCGGCGGGTGTGCTGGGATATGTCGTGTTGAGTCAGGGGAGGATGTGACATGGCAGGCAATAAGGTGACAGCAGAAGAGGCTTTGGCGTTCCACTTGGAACCCACCCCCGGCAAGTTCGAGATTCAGGCCACCGTGCCTATGACCACGCAGCGCGATCTGAGCCTTGCCTATTCGCCCGGGGTTGCTGTGCCGTGCGAGGCGATCGCTGAGAACCCGGAACTGGCCTATGACTATACCAACAAGGGCAATTTGGTGGCCGTCATTTCCAATGGCACAGCGGTGCTTGGATTGGGCAATTTGGGTGCATTAGGGTCGAAACCGGTTATGGAAGGCAAGGCGGTCCTGTTCAAACGCTTTGCCGATGTGAACTCCATCGACATCGAGCTGGATACCGAAGATCCGGACGCATTTTGCAATGCAGTCAAGTTGATGGGCCCCACCTTTGGCGGCATCAATCTTGAAGATATCAAAGCGCCCGAATGTTTTATCATTGAACAGCGTTTGAAAGAGGAAATGGACATTCCTGTCTTTCACGATGACCAGCATGGGACAGCCGTGATTTGCGCCGCCGGACTGATCAATGCACTGCACATTTCGGGAAAGAAGATCGAAGACGTTATAATCGTTCTGAATGGCGCTGGCGCTGCTGGCATTGCCTGTATCGAACTGCTGAAAGCTATGGGTGCGCGATATGACAACTGCATCGTTTGCGACACCAAGGGCGTGATTTATCAGGGTCGTACCGAGGGTATGAACCAATGGAAGTCCGCCCATGCGGTGAAGACAGAGATACGCAGCCTCGAAGAGGCGATGAAGGGCGCAGATGTTTTCTTAGGCGTCAGCGTTAAGGGTGCGGTGACACCGGCGATGGTTGAGTCCATGGCAGACAATCCGGTCATTTTTGCGATGGCCAATCCAGACCCCGAAATCACTCCGGAAGAAGCGCACGAGGTCCGTATGGACGCCATCGTTGCGACAGGTCGAAGCGATTATCCCAATCAGGTCAACAACGTACTTGGCTTTCCCTACTTGTTTCGCGGCGCGCTCGACATCCACGCCCGCGCGATCAACGATGAGATGAAGATTGCTTGCGCCCACGCGCTGGCCGCCCTAGCGCGCGAAGACGTGCCGGATGAGGTTGCGCTGGCCTATGGTAAATCGCTGTCCTTTGGACGTGACTACATTATTCCGACGCCATTTGATCCGCGGCTGATCCACCGCATCCCAACTGCTGTAGCTAAAGCAGGGATGGACACCGGAGTAGCCCGTCGCCCGATCATCGACATGGATGCCTATGAAGTTAGCCTAAAGTCCCGGATGGACCCAACGGCCAGCATTCTGACAGGAATTAACGCCCGGGCCCGTGCCGCTCAGGCCCGTATGATCTTTGCCGAGGGAGACGACCCCCGCGTGTTACGTGCTGCGGTCATGTACCAGCGGGCCGGGTTTGGCAAAGCGTTGGTCGTCGGGCGGATTGAAGATGTAAAGGCAAAGCTGACCGAAACCGGGCTGGCCGATGCTGTGCGCGAGCTAGAAGTTGTGAATGCTGCCAATACAACGCATCTGGAGCAGTACAAGATGCACCTATATGACCGGTTGCAGCGTCGTGGGTTTGACAGTCAGGACATTCACCGCCTCGCCGCGCGTGACCGCCACGTGTTTTCCGCTCTTATGCTGGCCCATGGCCATGGCGACGGCTTGGTCACTGGGGCAACGCGAAAATCGGCGCATATTCTTGACCGGATAAACCACGTGTTTGACGCCGGAGAGAGTAGCAAGGCGGCAGGTATTACCGCGCTGATCCACAAGGGGCGTATCGTATTCATTGCCGACACTCTGGTTCACGAATGGCCAGACGAAGAAGACCTGGCCGACATTGCCACGCAAGCGGCTGTTGTCGCGCGCAATATGGGCCTTGAACCGCGCGTGGCCTTTGTCAGCTTTTCGACGTTTGGCTATCCTGTGTCCGAGCGTGCGGAAAAGATGCATATGGCGCCGCGTGTGCTGGACGCCCGAGGTGTGGATTTCGAGTATGAGGGTGAAATGACGGTGGATGTCGCGCTGAACACCCAAGCGCAGGCGTCCTATCCGTTCTCGCGGCTGACGGGCCCCGCGAACATACTGGTGGTGCCCGCACGCCATTCGGCGAGCATTTCGGTCAAGTTGATGCAAGAAATGGGTGGAGCGACGGTGATCGGGCCCATTCTTGCCGGAGTGGATGGATCGATCCAGATGTGTTCTAGCGGTTCTACCGCCAATGACATTCTCAACATGGCGGTGCTTGCGGCCTGCAAGGTGGGCTGATGGCCGTCTGGAATCTGGGCTCGATCAACATCGACAACGTCTACCGCGTAAGCCACCTGCCCGCGCCGGGTGAGACATTGCACGCAGCTGATTACACCCAAGGTTTGGGCGGTAAGGGCGCAAATATGTCGGTTGCGATTGCGCGCGCCGCGGCGCGTGTGACGCATATTGGTGCTGTGGGTCCTGCTGGTTCTTGGACCGTTGAGCGTTTGCTGGAATATGGTGTCGATACAGGGCATATCGCAACACTTGGCGATCAGGCGACCGGGCATGCAAATATCTCTGTCGCCGAGGACGGTGAGAACCAGATTGTCGTGTTCTCTGGCGCCAATAAATCAATTACTGAGGATATGGTTGGTGCCGCTTTGTCTGACGCCGCAGCAGGTGACATCCTGGTGATGCAGAACGAGACGAATTGTCAGAAATATACCGCTGAGATTGCTAAGACTTTGGGCTTGCAAGTTGTCTATGCCGCTGCTCCGTTTGATGCAGATGCGGTGGCAAAGGTGCTTCCCTTTACTGATTTGCTTGTCCTGAATGAAGTTGAGGCCGGGCAGTTGATGGCAGTGATGAAGCGGGAATTGGGTGAACTGGGCGTGACGTCTATTGTTGTCACCTTGGGAAGTGAAGGGTCCAAATGGTTGGACGTTTCCGCTGGATCAGAGACACATATGCCCGCGATTCCCGTCACACCTGTCGACACGACAGGGGCCGGTGACACTTTTACCGGTTACCTCGTTGCAGGTCTGGATCGGGGCATGCCGATGTTGCAGGCGCTGGCCCTTGCCACACAGGCCGGTGCATTGATGGTCACGCGTCAGGGGACGGCAGATGTGATTCCGGACCTCAAAGATATAGAAGACGCGCGTTTGGCCTAGCCGCCAACAAAGGGTGCATCGGACCCCCATAGTGCTTTGACACGCGCGTCCCGTCCGCAGGCATCCCGATAGGCTTTGTACGCCTTGGCTTTCGACTTTGGGCCAAAACGGGTCAGGATGATCCCGCCCTCTTTGTAGAAATTCTGATGGTATGTGTCGGCAGGATAGAATGGCCCTGATTGCAAAACCGGCGTAACCACTTTTTGGCCCAGTTGGGCTTGAGCTGTTGCTTTGGCTTGATTTGCAGCATTTGTCTGGGAGGGTGTCGCAAAGATCGCGGTGCGGTAGCTGTCCCCTCGATCGCAAAACTGTCCACCCGCGTCTGTTGGATCAATCGAACGGAAAAAGAGAGATAGCAGCGTTTCGACGTCGACTTGTGCCGGATCAAAAGTGATCTGAACGGCCTCATAGTGGCCAGTGTTGCCTCCGGTTACTTGCTTGTAAGTCGGATTCGCTGTCGAGCCGCCGGCAAAGCCTGACACGGCTTCTTTCACGCCATCTACCTTTTCAAAATCCGCCTCAACGCACCAGAAACACCCCCCGGCAACGGTTAACGTCTCCAAGGTCTGTGCGTGGCTGGTCTTGGTATGGGCAACGAGGCCCACAGCGATAGACAGTGCGAGTACTACAGTTTTGAAAGTACGACGTAAGGTCATGGCGGCTCTCCTTTGGTTCCAGCTTGGGGGAAAGCGCGCCGTCACACAATTCACGAGCCGGGGAGGTCGCGCATCCGTGATTGGTCGTTTACCCGGTCGCTTCGTCGTTCTAGCGTGCCGCGCATGACAACTCGTATCGCCATGTGGTCGGGGCCTCGAAACCTGTCCACCGCCATGATGTACAGCTTTGCCGCACGTGGAGATTGCCGTGTGGTGGATGAACCGTTTTACGCGGCCTATCTGTCGGAAACTGGTTCAGATCATCCAATGCGAGATGCGATTCTGGCCAGCCAGAGTAGCAATCCTGTTGAGATAGCAGAATCGCTGAAATCACCCTTGTCAGAGCCTATTTTCTATCAAAAACACATGACCCACCACATGCTGCCCGATTGGCCAATGGCATGGATGGAAGAGGTGCAAAACGTCTTTCTTATCCGACATCCGGCGCGGGTTGTGGCCAGTTACGCGGCCAAGCGCGAAGCACCAACTCTGGATGACATAGGCTTTGTCCAGCAGGCGCAGATCATGGAGCGGGTCGGTAATCCAATTGTCGTGGATGCGTCCGATATCCGCCTTGATCCGTCTCATATGTTACAAGGCCTTTGTGCTGCGCTGGGCATTCCTTGGACGGATGACATGCTACATTGGCCAGCGGGCGGGCATTCGTCGGATGGTGTTTGGGCGGCGCATTGGTACGGGGCTGTACACCGCTCGACCGGGTTCGCCGGGCCCGAAGGGCCTTTGCCTGAGGTGACCGGGCCGCTCGCGGAATTGGTAGAAGCGGCCATGCTTCATTACGAGGCTATGGCTGCCCATAAGATTACTTAAGCCGACGATCTCGTGCTGACAGTAGTTTCAGACGCAACGCGTTAAGCTGAATAAACCCAGCTGCGTCTTTCTGATCGTACGCGCCTGCGTCATCCTCAAAGGTGACATGCGCCTCGGAATACAGGCTGTGGTCTGACCAGCGGCCCACTGTACGCGCCAGCCCTTTGTAAAGTTTCAAGCGGACTGTCCCGGTGACATGCTCTTGGCTCTTGTCGATCAACGCTTGCAGCATCTCGCGCTCGGGCGAGAACCAAAAGCCGTTATAGATCAGTTCGGCATAGCGCGGCATCATCTCGTCCTTGAGATGCGCGGCCCCGCGATCCAGTGTGATTTGTTCGATGCCCCGGTGCGCCTCAAGCAGAACTGTGCCGCCGGGCGTTTCGTAGATACCGCGGGATTTCATACCAACAAATCGCCCTTCAACCAGATCAAGGCGACCAATTCCATGTTTGCCACCCAACCGGTTCAACTCGGTCAGGATGGTCGCTGGAGACATCATTTCGCCATTGATAGAGACTGCATCGCCCTTTTCAAAACCGACCTCGATGCATTCCGGTTCGTTTGGTGCATCCTCGGGCGCAACCGTGCGTTGGTAGACATAATCGGGCGCGTCAACGGCTGGATCTTCGAGCACTTTGCCTTCAGATGAGGTGTGCAGAAGGTTTGCATCGACGCTAAACGGCGCTTCGCCTCGCTTGTCTTTCGCGATCGGAATTTGGTTCTTTTCGGCAAAGTCGATCAGTTTGGTCCGGCTGCTCAGATCCCATTCACGCCACGGCGCAATAACTTTGATGTCAGGGTTCAGCGCATAGGCAGCAAGTTCAAACCGGACCTGATCGTTGCCCTTACCTGTAGCCCCGTGGGCCACCGCATCTGCACCTTCGGCAGCGGCAATTTCGACCAGACGTTTGGAGATGAGGGGGCGCGCAATGGAGGTACCCAGCAAGTACAGGCCTTCATAAAGTGCATTGGCGCGGAACATTGGGAAAACGAAATCACGCACGAACTCTTCGCGCACGTCTTCGATATAGATCGAGGATGCGCCCATCATCTCGGCTTTGGCACGGGCCGGTTCCAGCTCTTCTCCCTGTCCGAGATCTGCGGTGAAGGTGACAACTTCACAGCCATACTCGGTCTGCAACCATTTCAGAATGATGGAGGTGTCCAGACCACCGGAATAGGCCAGCACAACTTTCTTTGGGGCGCTCATTTTTCGTCTTCCTCATCAGGTTTGGCTGCCGATATCGGTTTTGTGCATCCGGGGCAAGATTGACCCACACATGCTGGGGCGTGTAGGTCTGCGTGATTGCGAAAAGGGGTCAATTCATGAGCTTTCAGGACGGCGCACGCGCGGCAGAACAGGCGATGCGCCGAGTGTTTCCGGCTACACCTTTATTGCGCAATGATTTGCTGTCAGATCGGTATGGCGCCGACATCTGGTTGAAACGCGAAGACTTGAGCCCGGTGCGATCCTACAAACTGCGTGGCGCGTTCAACGCAATGCGCAAGGTGATGCGCGAAGATGCGGTGTTTGTCTGTGCCAGCGCGGGGAATCATGCGCAGGGCGTTGCCTTTATGTGCAAACACTTTGGGGTGCGGGGCGTGGTGTTCATGCCGGTGACAACCCCGCAACAGAAAATCCTAAAGACCCAGATGTTTGGAGGGTCGCAGGTCGAGATTCGGCTGACTGGCGACTATTTTGATGAGACGCTGGCCTCTGCTCAGGAGTTTTGCACCGATACAGGCGGCCATTTTCTGTCGCCCTTTGACGATGAGGATGTGATTGAAGGCCAAGCTTCGGTCGCGGTGGAGATCGAAGCGCAACTGGGCCATCTACCGAATCGCATCATTCTGCCTGTTGGGGGCGGCGGATTGTCAGCAGGAACGCGAAGTTATTTCGAAGAAAACGTAAACTATACCTTTGTAGAGCCTAGTGGGGCGATGTCATTGGCGGAGGCACTGAAGGCCGGTGCGCCTGTCGATGTTTCTCCAATCAACAGTTTTGTGGACGGCGCGGCCGTAGCCAAGATTGGGCAGCGCACCTTTGCGCGACTGGCCGACGCGGATATGGGGGATGTGTTGGACATCCCAGAGGATCGTATTTGCACCACGATCATTGAGATGTTGAATGTCGAAGGTTTGGTTTTGGAGCCTGCGGGCGCGTTGGCTGTTGACGCCCTTAAGGACATATCGGACCAAATCGCTGGAAAGACTGTTGTCTGCGTCACTTCCGGTGGCAATTTTGATTTTGAGCGACTGCCAGAGGTCAAAGAACGTGCCCAGCGCTATTCTGGGATCAAAAAGTATTTCATCCTGCGGATGCCGCAGCGCCCCGGTGCGTTGAAGGATTTCCTGAGCATTCTGGGTCCTGAAGACGATATCGCACGGTTTGAATATCTGAAGAAATCGGCGCGCAACTTTGGATCGGTCCTTATTGGGATCGAAACACTCAAACCGGAGAACTTCGACCGGTTTAGGGCGGCACTGGATGCCGGTGGGTTTACCTATACCGACATCACAAATGACGAAATGCTGGCGCAGTTCGTGATTTAGGCGGCGACCCACTCTTGAAGCCCGGTGAGAAACGCCTGTTTCGACCGTTCAAAACTAGCCAGAATTTCACTCACATCAACGGCAGCGGCTTCGCCCTTTGCCGACATCGATTCGCCGATATTACACAAGTCAGAAAACTCGGAAAAACCTAAGTTCATCGCGCTGCCTTTGAGGCAGTGTAAATCCTCCTCGAGTTTGCCCAAGTCGAGATTTTCCCTCAACCTCTCAGTGATTTCCGACACTTCCTCAATAAACAGAGGTACAACTTCTTCGAAATCGTCGTCGCCGATCTCCGCCTTCAAACTTGCTACACGCGTCCAATCAATCATCACAATGCTCCGCCAACTGCGTGCAGCAAACATCCTGCCGGGTTAAGTTCTGGTTACAGTTAAAGGTTTACGCACTCGGTTACCCGGCTTCACGCGCCATTAAACGCTATCGTCTACGCAGACCGTCACGAGGCGAGATAACCGGGTAAGATGAGCGTCAGCAGCAGACAAATTGATGTGGAGCAGGCGGCCGCGACTGCGTCGACAGATGCACCGTCGGGGCATCGTGTCTTGGTCGTTGATGACAGTCGTTTGCAACGCAAAATCCTCTGCAGTTCGGTAAAACGGTGGGGTTTCGAAGTTTATGAGGCGGAATCCGGCGCGGAAGCGCTGAAGATCGCTGCCGACATCCAGCCCGATCTGGTGCTGAGCGACTGGATGATGCCAGGGATGAACGGGCTGGAATTCTGCAAAGCATTTCGCGTCCAATCCGGCGAACGCTATGGATATTTCATTCTTCTGACTTCAAAGAGTGAAAAGAACGAAGTCGCGATGGGCCTTGAATCGGGCGCTGATGATTTTCTGACTAAGCCTGTGGATGCCAACGAATTGCGTGCCCGGATCGCGGCGGGTGAGCGCATCCTTGTGATGCAGCGGGAACTGACCCGTAAAAACGATCTTATTTCAGAGACACTGGGCGAATTGCAGCGCGTTTACGATTCCCTCGACAACGACCTGCTAGAAGCGAAAAAGCTGCAACAGTCCCTAATTCGGGAACGGAACAAATCCTTTGATACGGGTGACGTGTCGCTGATGCTGCGATCCAGCGGGCATGTTGGTGGCGATCTGGTGGGCTTCTTTGCCGCCGGCCCGGGGCATCTGGGTCTATTTTCAATTGATGTATCCGGCCATGGGATCAGTTCGGCCCTCATGACAGCGCGCCTTGCCGGATACCTCTCTGCAGCTGCACCGGATCAGAACGTGGCGCTGCAAAGGTTGGATGACGGAACTTATGCATTTTTGCCGCCCGAAGATGTGATCGAAACTCTGAACGACCTCGTTCTGGATGAGATGGAGACGGAGCATTATTTCACGCTTTTACTGGCCGATGTTGATATGACAACGGGCCATGTGCGCATGGCGCAGGCTGGGCACCCGCACCCAGCGGTTCAACGTAAAGATGGCTCGATCGAACAGAATGGACCGGGAGGTTTTCCTGTGGGACTGATGTCAGGGATTTCCTTTACTCAGTTTGAAACTCGACTGGAGCCTGGGGATCGGCTTTTATTGCTGTCAGACGGCGTGACGGAATGCCCAAATGTGCACGGCGATATGTTAGAAGAAGCAGGGGTCGAGGAGATGATGCGAGATCTCGCAGACGTTTCTGGACCTGCCTTCTTTGAGGCGCTGCTGTGGGAGTTGGCAGAGTTTGCCGGCGCTCAACCTTTCCCAGACGATGTCTCAGGTATTCTGTTTGAGTATCACGGTGCTGATCCAAAAAAGTAGTGAGATAAAAAGTGGCGATCCCCGTCATTGCCCAGGATTCGAACTGCTTCATTCGGGTTGGTCCAGATCGCCGTATGATCAGGCTCTGTTGGCGCTGCGATGCGCAAAGTTGGCCACGCGACATAGATGTGGCACATTTTTTCTGCCCAAAGAGCGTACTCAGGCATGTAAACGAAACGGCGAAACACCCCCAAACGCCGTGGGTATGCGATGTGCCAGCCGGTTTCCTCAAACACTTCGCGATGTAATGCCTGCAACGGGCTTTCGCCGGGATCAATGCCCCCGCCGGGCAGTTGAACATCTGGCTTGATGTCCATCTGGCAGGTCAACAAGACATCACGGCCTCGGGGTAAAATCGCGTAGGCGCCGGGGCGCGCTGTGTAGCGTCGGGTGGCGTCGGGTGGATGCCCCATACGGCGGTTCATCAGCGCCCTCTTTCAGTTTCGCGATGCAATCCTATATAGGGCATCGATATGCCAACGCTTGGCGCCAAAGGAAACCCCATGACTCTTGGTTCGCAAATCGTGTGGGACGACACCGTCCTGCCATTCCAACTCGATGCCGCTGACATCCGCGGACGCGTCGCGCGTCTTGACGGAGTATTGGGCGGTATCCTCAAGCAACACAATTACCCACCTCAGGTCGAAGCGCTTGTGGCCGAGATGGCTTTGCTCACTGCGTTGATCGGTCAAACGATCAAGCTGCGCTGGAAGTTGTCTTTGCAGGTGCAGTCCAAGGGCGCCGTCCGAATGATTGCCACGGACTACTACGCCCCTGACGGTGAAGGGTCTGAGGCCCGCATTCGCGCGTATGCCAGCTATGATGCTGATCGGCTGAGTGATGACGCCCCCTTTGATCAGGTGGGTGACGGGTACTTTGCTATTCTGATCGATCAGGGCGAGGGCATGACCCCGTATCAGGGCATTACGCCACTGGAAGGCGGGTCGCTTGCGGCCTGTGCCGAGGCGTATTTTGCTCAGTCCGAGCAGTTGCCGACGCGATTCCAGCTTAGTTTTGGCAAATCATCTGAACCCGGTGTCGCCGAACATTGGCGTGCGGGTGGCGTGATGTTGCAACATATGCCCAAAGCGTCCCCACTGGTTGCCAAGGGTGAAGGCTCGGGCGAATTGCTCAACGCAGATGATCTGCTAGACGGCGATGCGTCCGAAGATTGGAACCGCGTGAACATCCTCCTCGATACGGTTGAGGAAATGGAGTTGATTGGCCCCCAAGTTCCGCCAAACGATCTGCTGCTGCGTCTGTTCCACGAAGAAACGCCACGTGTATTTGACACACAACCGGTCCGCTTTGGTTGTACCTGTTCAGAAGAGCGTGTGCGTCAAAGCCTGTCGATTTATTCGGCCCGTGACATCGAAAAGATGACCACCGACGAGGGTCGCGTGACGGCTGACTGTCAATTCTGTAGCGCGCATTATGACCTTGATCCCGTAACCGTCGGGTTCGAGGCCGAAGCTCAAAGCAGTGAGTGACCTGATAAACCGCACCCGCGCCGCTTTGGCGCGGGGAAGCGGTGCATCTTCGGACTTTGATCTGAACCCTGATGTTTCACTGGCCGAGGGTCGCCAGTTACGCCCGGCTGCCGTGCTCGCGCCGATTATTGCGGGGCCGGAGGGTTATGATCTGATCCTGACGAAACGGTCTTCTGCTCTGAAACACCACCCCGGGCAGATCGCCTTTCCCGGTGGCAAGCAGGATGAGGGCGACGAGGACCTGATCGCGACTGCTTTGCGTGAGGCACGTGAGGAGATTGGACTTCCACTCGCCAATGCTCAGGTGTTGGGCACGTTTTCTGCACATGAGACAGTGACAGCATTTACAGTGACACCTGTTGTCGCACTTATCACCGAAGACTTCGACGCCACACCCGAAGAAGGAGAGGTGGCCGAAGTGTTTTGCGTGCCTTTGTCTCATGTACTGGATCCGGGGAACTTTGTCGTGGAATCCCGGCGTTGGCGTGGGCAGCGGCGATCTTACTACGCGGTTCCTTACGGCCCCTATTACATCTGGGGAGCGACCGCGCGTATATTGCGGGCATGGACCGACGCACTGCCGCAGAATTAGACCCAAACACACCGTTTCTGAGCGATCCGCCGGCGCAAAACCTGTGTGCCGCTCTTGAGGCGGCGGGGTTTAGGGCGCTGTTTGTGGGCGGATGTGTGCGCAACGCCCTTTTGCAACGACCGGCGAGTGACATCGACATCGCCACAGACGCCACACCAGATCAGGTCATCGAAGTTGCTGTGCAATCAAGGTTTCGCGCCGTGCCAACCGGAATCGCGCATGGCACCGTAACCGTTGTCGTTGAAGGCACCGCGTTTGAAGTCACCACCTTTCGCCGCGACGTGGAAACAGATGGACGCCGCGCGGTTGTCGCCTTTTCCAAAGACGTCGCTGAGGATGCACTCCGCCGCGATTTTACGATGAACGCCATTTATGCTGACCGGTCCGGTGCCATTGTTGATCCGCTGGATGGCATGCCTGATTTGCGTGCAGGGCGTGTGCGTTTCATTGCAGATGCCGACCAACGCATCCGCGAAGATTACATGCGCACGCTGCGGTTCTTCCGCTTTCATGCGTACTATGCGGCGCCGGATGAGGGATGGGATGCAGATGCTTTGGCTGGAATTGCTGCAAATTTAGACGGGTTAGAGACACTTTCGGCCGAGCGTGTTGGTGGTGAGATGATTAAGCTACTAACGGCCCCTGACCCGGCACCAGCTTTGGCTGTTATGGCGCAGACTGGGGTTCTTGGTCAGGTGTTACCCGGTGCAGATGCGACATTGATCGCGCCTTTGGTTCATCTTGAACAACTCGCAGGTGTTGGGCCTGATCCTATGGCTCGTCTGGCGGCGCTGGGCGGTGAGGACGTCGTTACTCGGCTACGTCTGTCGCGATCTGAACAAAAGCGGCTTCAGTCGATCCGTACGCAAAGCGTCAGTGCATTGGGTGCTAAGGCAATAGGTCATGTTGCGGGGGAACAGCCGGGTTTGGGCGCGATCCTGCTGCGCGCAGCGATGGCCAATAGCCCGCTGGAGCCGACTGCTGTATCCGCAGTGAAAGAGGGGGCGGCGACCAAATTTCCTATCAAGGCCAGCGACTTGAGCCATCTACAAGGCAAGGTGCTCGGCGACACTCTTTCCGCACTCAAGGCGGATTGGTTGGCCTCTGACCTTACAAAAACGAAAAGTCAGCTTTTGAGCACGTGACAAATTGCGCGCGTGGCGCTACCTATGTCGCGAACACGGAGGCTAACAACATGTTTCGCGGGATCTGGAACGACACCTGATATTGTCGCCGATCGTCTGAAGTGACGAACCAGGCTTTGGCCTGCGTCGCACCCATGTTGCACCACATCTTTAAGAGATACTCCAATGTTCAAATACTTTGAATCGCTTGTCGATCCGTACGCGTCTTACACCGAAACCGACACGCCGCCCACGCAGATTTGGCCGTTTCTGCTCGACTATTCGCAGCCCTTCAAACGCGTATTTGTGCTTGCGGCCATCATGTCGGTTATCGTTGCCTCTATCGAGGTCGGGCTGATTTACTACATGGGCCGTGTTGTTGATCTGCTAGGCACTGCGCCGGGTGATTTCTGGTCAACACATGGGACCGAGGTTGGGTTAGTGGCTGTTTTCGTGCTCGTGGCCCGCCCGATCTTGCAGGGCCTCGACGTCTTGCTGCTCAACAACGCGATCCTGCCGAACTTTCCGACACTGATCCGCTGGCGGTCGCACAAACACGTGTTGCATCAGTCGGTGGGTTGGTTCGAGAACGATTTTGCTGGTCGAATTGCCAATCGGATCATGCAAACCCCGCGCTCGGCGGGTGAGGTGATCTTTCAGGTATTTGACGCCATCTCGTTTTCGCTGGCCTACCTTGTCGGCGCTGCGGTGTTGCTGATTGTCGCAGATGTGCGTTTGCTCCTGCCGCTTGTCATCTGGTTTGCTCTTTACGCCATGTTGGTGGTTTGGACAGTCCGTCGTATTGGTCCGGCATCCAAGGCGTCGTCCGATGCCCGGTCGCAGCTGACCGGCAAGATCGTGGATGCATACACCAACGTTCATTCGGTCAAGATGTTTGCCCATCACGAGCGTGAACTTGATTACGCGAAGGACGCGATTCAACACACGCGCACCACATTCATGCGGGAAATGCGTCTGTTTACGATCATGGATGTGATCTTGGTGTTCCTGAACGGCTTGTTGATCGTCGGTGTTGTCGGTTGGGCGATCCTGCTGTGGACCCAAGGGGCGGCGACAGTTGGTGTCGTGGCCGCTGCAACGGCGTTGACCCTGCGCCTTAATGCCATGACTGGCTGGATTATGTGGGCCCTAACCTCGTTCTTTCAGGAGTTGGGTGTGGTGTCTGAAGGGATGGAGACAATCGCACAGCCCATCACACTGGTTGACGCCAAGGATGCCAAGCCGCTGCAGATCGGCGAAGGTGAAATTGCCGTGCACAACCTGACCCATCACTATGGGCGTGACAGCGGTGGCCTGGACGGGATCAGTGTTACCATTCGCCCCGGTGAAAAAGTGGGTCTTGTCGGTCGTTCAGGTGCTGGGAAGTCCACGTTGGTCAAGCTGCTGTTGCGGTTTTATGACCCTGAAACGGGCCGGATCGAGGTGGACGGGCAGGATATCACGACCGTGACACAGGATAGTTTGCGTCTGAACATCGGTATGGTGCAGCAGGACAGTTCGCTGCTCCACCGATCTGTGCGCGAAAACATTCTGTACGGTCGGCCTGACGCCACCGAAGAGCAGATGATCGAGGCTGCAAATCAAGCGCAGGCGCATGAGTTCATCCTTGATCTCGCCGACCCACAGGGCCGCTCTGGTTATGAAGCGCAGGTAGGTGAGCGCGGTGTGAAATTGTCTGGTGGACAGCGCCAGCGTGTGACATTGGCCCGCGTCATTCTGAAGAACGCTCCGATCCTGTTGCTCGACGAGGCGACAAGCGCGCTCGATTCCGAGGTTGAGGCTGCAATTCAGGATACGCTCTATAAGATGATGGAGGGCAAAACCGTGATCGCCATTGCCCACCGTCTGTCTACCATCGCCGAAATGGACCGTATTCTGGTGCTTGATGGCGGGAAAATCGTCGAAGACGGCCCACATGACGCGCTTTTGGCGCAAGGTGGCCTATATTCGGAGTTCTGGGCGCGTCAATCCGGCGGGTTCATAGGGGCCGAGGCTGCTGAGTGAGAATATCTGACTGGATTGATTCCTTTCGTCGAGCGGAAGGACAGCCGCCGCAGAAATTGTGGCCCTTCATGCGCTGGTGTTTGTCCGGCGCATGGCCCGCCTTGTGGCTGGCCGCGTTTTGTTCGGCGGCAGCTGGCGCGTTAGAGGCGGGTACGGCCCTGATCTTGGGGCGCGTCATTGATGCGACTGTGGCCCTTGGCCCGGATGGGTTCTTTTCGGTTGGGAATGTGGCTCTGATCATTGGGGCTTTAGCATTTTTCCTGATTGCGCGCCCTCTTCTGTTTGGGTTCAGCGCGGCGACGAATGCAATCATTGTCCAGCCCAACGTGAACCCACTGGTGCTGTCGCGCCTGCATCGATGGACGCTGGGTCAATCGGTCGGCTTTTTTGATGACGATTTTGCCGGGCGCATCGCCCAAAAGCAGATGCAGACAGCACGGGCGGTCACGGATGTCGTTTCGGAATTCATCAATGTGGTGGCCTTCGCATTGGCCTCGCTCATTGGATCGGTTGTCTTGTTGCTGGCCATCGACTGGCGTGTGGCGTTGGGGTTTGCTGTTTGGCTTGTCTTCTATTTCTCGCTTATCCGCTGGTATCTGCCGCGCATCCGTCAACGGTCGGCGACGCGGGCATCTTCTCGGGCGATGGTTTCGGGGCAGGTTGTTGATACGATAACCAACATCAAAACGGTCAAGCTGTTTGCTCATGACGATCATGAGGATCAAGCTGCGCTGGGCGCCATGGCGGCCTTCCGCAAGGATGCGGTCAAGTTCGGTATCCTGTCCGCCGGATTTCGCTTTGCCTTGATGGCGCTGGCCGGTTTGCTGCCCGTTCTGTTGCTGGGCGGTACTATCCTGATGTGGCAGCGCGGGCTTGCGACCCCAGGCGATATCGTCGCTTCGGGGGCCATCGCCATTCGGATTGCGCAGATGACCGGGTGGGTTAGCTTCACGCTAATGCAGATATATTCCAACGTCGGAGAAGTTGAGGACGGCATGCGCACTCTCACCCCCCGCGCACGGGTCGAAGATGACAGTGAGGCCAAGGTTCTTGATGTGCCGCGGGGTGAGATCACACTGGAACACCTTGGCTTTGCATATGGTCGGGACACGGGTGGCATTGAGGACATTTCGCTGACGATCAAACCGGGCGAAAAGGTGGGCATTGTCGGGGCGTCGGGTGCCGGTAAATCGACGCTCGTGTCGCTGCTTTTGCGGCTCTATGAACCAGAAAATGGGCGTATTCTGATTGACGGACAGGACACATCCTGCGTCACGCAAGACAGCCTGCGCCACAACATCGGGATGGTCACGCAGGAAACTGCGATGTTTAACCGCTCAGCCCGTGACAACATTCTGTACGGTCAGCCCGGTGCGGATGAGAGCGCGATGATTGCCGCTGCGAAGAAGGCGGAGGCGCATGATTTCATCCTTGATCTGGAGGACCACAGGGGTCGTCGTGGATACGAGGCGCATCTTGGCGAACGGGGTGTAAAATTGTCCGGTGGTCAGCGTCAACGCATCGCACTGGCCCGCGCCATCCTCAAAGATGCACCGATTCTTGTGTTGGATGAGGCGACAAGTGCGTTGGACTCTGAGGTCGAAGCTGCCATTCAAACCGCCCTGTCCCGCGTGATGCAGGGCAAGACTGTGCTGGCCATCGCCCACCGACTTTCCACCCTAACGGAGATGGATCGCATTGTGGTGATGGATGCGGGGCAGGTTGTGGAACAAGGGCCGCACGAGACTTTGTTGGCCAAGGGTGGTCTTTATGCTCGGTACTGGCAGCGTCAGTCCGGAGGTTTCATCAGAACCCAAGCCGCCGAATAGGGGTTTTTTCTGAGCGTTCGGCCAGTTAGGCCTAGGCTCATGACCACAGTGACCATTGAACGATTGGGCCAACAAGGTGATGGCGTTGCGCCTGGACCTTTGTTTGTTCCCCTGACCCTACCCGGTGAAATAGTGAGCGGGACGCTGGAAGGCGATGCGTTGGTGGATATCTCCATCGAAGAGCCGTCATCTGACCGTGTCAAAGCACCTTGTTCGCATTTCCGATCCTGTGGCGGTTGTCAGTTGCAGCATGCCAGTGATGATCTGGTGGCTGCATGGAAACGGGATCTGGTCGTCACTGCATTAGCCGTTCATGGGATTGAAACGGAGGTTCATCCGACGATCACATCGCCTGAGAAGTCCCGCAGGCGTGCGACATTTGCCGCGCGGCGCACCAAAAAGGGGGCGATGGTGGGCTTTCATGCCCGCAAGTCTGACGCAATCATTCCTGTGCCGAATTGCATTCTGGTGACGGATGGCTTGGCGGGCGTCGCGCCTTTGGCCGAAGCGTTGGCGGTTGCTGGGGCCAGCCGAAAAGGCGCGTTGAGTGTGACAGTCACCGAAGGGCTTGAGGGCTTGGATGTGGCGGTGGCCGGAGGCAAACCGCTCGATGGGCCGTTGCGCATTGTGTTGGCAGGCCTGTGTGAGGCACACCGCCTTGCCCGCCTGACATGGGACGATGAGTTGATCGGCATGCGCGTTCCCCCAGCTCAGGCCATTGGAAACGCATCGGTGGTACCCCCGCCAGGTGGGTTCCTACAGGCCACCCAGCATGGGCAGGAAACTTTGACCGCGTTGGTGCAGAAGATTGTAGGCGGTGCGAAATCTGTTGCTGATCTGTTTGCTGGATGTGGCACCTTTGCCTTGCCTCTAGCAGAAAAGGCCGAGGTGTTGGCGGTTGAGGGTGCATCGGACATGATCGCCGCTCTTGATGCAGGCTGGCGGCAGGCGCAGGGTCTTAAACGGGTCCGGACAGAGGCGCGCGATCTGTTTCGCCGTCCGCTGTTGCCGGACGAACTTGCCCGATTTGACGCTGTTGTCCTCGATCCGCCACGCGCCGGGGCGGCAGCGCAAATTGCTGAACTTGCCAAAGCCAAACCACCGATCATCGCCCATGTGTCTTGCAATCCACAGACCTTTGCGCGGGATGCGGCCACGCTGCAAGATGCTGGATATGTGCTCGAATGGGTGCAACCTGTGGATCAGTTTCGATGGTCCGCGCACGTAGAACTTGTCGGATCGTTCCGTCTGGCGCATACGCGATAACCATAAAGGAGACCCCGCATGTTTGATCGCGCACGCTTGGCCGAATTTTTGGAAGGCCCCAAATTCAGCAACTTTATCATGGGTGTGATCGTCGTGAACGCCATCACGCTGGGGTTGGAAACGTCTGCGACAGCGGTGTCGGTGGCTGGTGGGCTGATCAATGCAATTGACCAGATCTGCCTTGCGATATTTGTGATCGAGATCATTGCAAAGCTGTTTACCTTCCGCCTGAGCTTTTTCAAAAGTGGATGGAACATCTTTGACTTCGTTATTGTCGGCATTGCGTTGGCGCCGGGCACCGAAGGGCTGTCTGTGCTGCGCGCCCTGCGTATTCTCCGGGTGCTGCGGGTCATTTCCGTTGCGCCAAGTCTGCGCCGTGTGGTCGAGGGATTCGTAACCGCCCTACCCGGCATGGGCAGCGTGTTCGTCCTGATGGCTATGATTTTCTATATTGGGGCCGTTATGGCCACGAAACTCTTTGGATCTGCCTTTCCAGAATGGTTCGGGACACTCGGCCTTAGCGGCTATTCCCTGTTCCAGATCATGACGCTTGAATCCTGGTCCATGGGGATTGTGCGTCCGGTGATGAAAGAGTTCCCCTACGCTTGGGCATTCTTTGTGCCGTTCATTTTGGTCAGCACCTTTGCGGTGGTAAACCTGCTGGTTGGTCTGATCGTGAATTCGATGCAGGACGCCCATTCGGAGGAGTCCAATGCGGCGACTGATGAGTATCGTGATCTTGTGATCAAGCGTCTGGATGAGATTGAGGCAAAGCTCGACAAACGCGAATCGTAAACGCTGATCACGGTCAGGTGATCGGTTGCGGCAAAAACCCCCTATGCGATTTGTGGAATAAGGTGGTAAATCCCTACAAAATACAAAAAAGCAGTGTTGGGACAGGATTTCGATGAAGCGCAGAAATTTATTGATGGGCGGAGTAGCAGCAGTCGGTTTGGGTGCGTGTACTCAATCGAAATTCCGCCAATATTACGGCCCCAGAATCACCGACATTGTTGTGAACAAAGGAGAACGAGAAATGTTTCTTCTGCACAACGGTAAGGTCATCGAAGACTATAAGATCGACCTTGGCTTTGCCCCTATCGGCGACAAGTTCTTCGAAGGTGACGGGCGTACACCGGAAGGCACGTACCTGATCGACCGGCGCAACCCCAACAGCCAGTTTCACTTGTCCCTGGGAATCTCGTATCCCAACGCTCGCGACCGGGCGGAAGCGGCAAGGCTGGGCAAACCCCCCGGTGGAGACATCTTCATACACGGCAATACAACCGGATTCCGTACTGGGAAGAAGGACTGGACGTGGGGCTGTATCGCGATTTCGAATCGCGAGATGGAAGACGTCTACGCGATGGTGCGCGAAGGGACGCCTATCCAGATCAACCCCTGACGGTTAGGTTGACGGCACCGATGCGACGTCTGGATTTGCCCCATCGATTGCAGCAGCATCTGGATCGTCAACAGCTTCGGGAACCAGCCGCGTTGCTGACGGGTTCGAGGCAGGGATCAAAGGCGCATTTGTCGGGTCACCCATTACCATCGTCCACCAGATCTTTCCGTTGGACTCTTGAAACCACGCGAATCCCATTTCGCGCGCTCGGGGCGACATTATAGTGCGTCGGGTGTCGTTTTGCTCCATCCATGCGCCAAGCGTCTCGAGTTCAGTCTCGTAGGTTTCCGAGATGTTTTCACCCACAAGCGTGCCCTTGTATCCAACGCGCGCCAGACGATCGATTGGGGACGAGCCGTCAGACCCAAAGTGCCAAGGACGGTTTTGCAGGGACATATCCTTTGAGTGAGTCGCAGCCGCCGCGTTCAGTTGCGGATTCAACTCCACCGCTGCCGCACCTTGGGCGGCTCGAAGTGCGTTTACCGAGTCCAGCATACGGAACTGCAGCTTTGACGTATCGTTTTTGCGAATTCGGTAGAATTTAGGAGCGGGACGCCCATCCGCACCCACAGTGGTCTGTACCGGAGCAGAGCCACATGCGGCGAGGGTCAAAAGAGCAACCAGAAGGAAAGAGATTGTACGCATTGATCCTGCACGCTTCTTGTGATGTTCGTGCACGTCGATAGCCGCTTGCGCGTTGCATTACAAACGCACATCGGCGTGAACCTGCGAGATGACAGTCCTTTGATTTGCGACTGCGACATTCCCGCAATAACTTATGCTCAAATTCGCGAGATCACTCTTAGGAGAGGCATAAAATGTCCAAACCACCGTTCAACACGACCAGCCGCCGCGCCTTTTTGGCTGGATCTGCCGCTTTCTTGGGCGCACCGGCCATCGCGCAAACTGCCGCTGGGCAGGCCGAACGTGATCCTGCCCTTTCAGTGCGCCGCAATATCTCCAGCTTTCGCACGCTAGATTGGCAGCCTTACTTTGACAGCCTGCGCAATGGTGCAATCCTAGTCGATATCGACAGTCGCGCAGTGCATTACTGGAACCAAGAGCAGACGATATATAAACTGTATCCATCCAGTGTACCGTTGACAGACGATTTGACTCGCCGTGGGCGCACGCAGGTTATTCTGAAGGACCCTGAGCCCGACTGGCGTCCAACTCCGTCAATGAAAAAGCGGAACCCAGAATGGCCTGATTATATAGGTCCCGGTCCTCAGAATCCTTTGGGCACGCGGTCATTGCACCTCAGCTGGACCTATTATCGTATTCACGGCACGCATGACACGCGCAAGATTGGGCGCAGATCGTCCAATGGCTGCATTGGCCTCTACAACGAGCACATCGAAGAACTGTACGGAATGGCGAAGGTTGGCACACAAGTGTTGCTTATTTGACGACATCGGTCCGGTTCAGAGTGTTCAACTTTAAATCACACTTTGCATTCATGCCGCATTGCTGTTTACAAAAGATCACGAGGTAAGTCTTGGGCGCGTTGGGGCACTAATTTCCCGCGCGCGTAACTGGAGGTTATTAATATGAAAAAACTCGTTCTCGCCGCTGCTTTGACTGCTGCTGCTTCGACTGCATTCGCCGGCGCTCCTGCCGATCCGGTCATCGAAGCACCTGTCATTGTTGAAGAAACAACAGGTTCCTCAGGTGGTTGGGTTCTTCCCATCCTGCTGCTGGTAGTTGTTGCTGCGGCTCTTGCGGACTAATAGTTCGTAACTTAAGTAAAAAAAAGGCGGTGCAATTGCGCCGCCTTTTTTATGTCTGACGGTCAAGTATTGGCTTTAATCCAGCCAACCTCGAACGTTTTCTTCGATCACAGTGCTGAGCGCCTCAATATGGGCGTCGTCATCATTGAGGCACGGGATATAGGTGAAATGTTCGCCACCCGCATGCTCAAAGCTTTCTTTGATCTCTTCGTTGATTTCTTCAAGCGTTTCTATGCAGTCAGCTGAAAATGCTGGTGCACATATAGCGATATTCTTTTTTCCAGCCTCGGCCAGACGTGCAACTTCTTCGACAGTGTAGGGCTGCAACCACTCTTCGGGTCCGAACTTGGACTGGAATGTTGTTTTGATTTCCGTGTCCGCCCAGCCTAGCCGTTCCTTTAGCAGGCGCGTCGTTTTCTGGCATTGGCAGTGGTATGGATCACCTTCCATCAGATACCTAATAGGGACACCATGATAGCTGCACACTAGTATATCTGGGCGCGTCTCAAGGTTCGCATAGGCCCGTTCGATTGATTGCGCCAAAGCCTCAATGTACTTGGGATGCTGGTAATATGGCTCAACCGTCCGCGTAGTAGGTTGCCATTTTTCCTGCATCATGGCCCGAAAGAATTCATCATTCGCTGTAGCGGATGTGGCTCCCGCGTAGTGTGGGTAAAGTGGGAAAAATAGTATCTTTTGACATCCAGCATCCCGCATTTCGCGCACTTTGGACTTAGTAGATGGGTTGCCGTAGCGCATGCAGAAATCAACTATAACCTGATCACCGTATCGTTCTTGCATCGCTGCCTTGATCTTAACCGTCTGATCTTTGGTGATCGTCATCAGCGGGCTTTCCCCCGCCTCGTGATTCCAGATGGATTTATAGGCCGCCCCCGATGAAAACGGGCGCTTTGTCAGAATGATCAACTGCAAAAGCGGCTGCCAAATCCAAGGTGAGTAGTCGATCACCCGCCTGTCCGACAGAAATTCGTTCAAGTACCGGCGCATCGACCAATAGTCGTAGTTGTCTGGTGTGCCCAAATTAGCGAGCAGAATACCCACCCGCGCAGGTGGAATCGCCGGGTGGTCGTCGGCGGCATGTTGCGGGCGCGTCATCGCTTTGCTGGCATCAAGCATTTCGGGCGTTTTCCTATATGTCTTGATGGTCAGATAAACGGATTCGCCCTCAGGTCAATCTGGCAGCGACGTTTCGTCTGTCCGCAGGGCATCTGCCAACCGTGCTTGCGCCGAACCCGGGCGTAGCGGTTTAGGTTGGCTTTCGTCAGGGGCCCAACCGGTCAGAATGATCAATTCAAAGGTTGCTGCGATCCCGCCATCTGGATGTGCAAAGCTATCGACATAGAGCTCCGCCGCCCGCTCCAGAACGGCGCGCCGCGTCGGATAGCGCAGCCTTGTTTGCAATGCGTTTCCTTCGCCCATTGCGCGCAAATCGCGCATTAGGTGCCACATGGTTTGATACCGGACCGATAGGGCGACGGTATCGGCCACGGGCAGAGCCAAACCTGCACGTTGCAACAGAGCACCCAGATCGCGCACTTCTCCCATGGGCGCCACACGAGGTGAAAGGCCACCGGTAACAGCCACTTCCGCCTCGGCAAGTACCCTGCGTAATTCCTGCAACGTTTGCCCCCCCAACGCCGCGGCCAACAACATTCCATCTGGTTTGAGGGCTCGGCGACACTGGATCAGCTGGCCGACTGGATCGTTCGCCCAGTGCAAGCCCAGACTGTGGATCACAAGGTCATGCCCCCTCATCTTCAGAGGCAGCACATCGGCTTCTTCCAAAACAACTGCGCCGCTGCGTTTTGTGCGCCACAGATCCGGAAAGGCAGTGACGATCGCGGGGGCCTGAAAGGTTTTGTTAACCAGTTCAAGCCGATCCTCGATCTCATCCTGCGCGACCTCTTGCAGAAACAGAGCATTGGCGCGGGCACGGTTGCGAGCCAGCGCGGTTGTATCGGTCAGACGGGGCGAAGGATCAGGGTTCGGCATGGCTGCATAACTAGAGGACAATATGGGTCTATTACAAACGGCACTTGCCGCCATCTACCCGCCGCGCTGTTTGGGCTGTGGTGAAACGGTCGACAGCGACTTTGGTCTCTGCGGGAAATGCTGGGGTCAGGCACAGTTTATCGGTGGCGCGTTTTGTGACAGTTGTAGCATGCCGCTACCGGGTGCAGAGGCGGAGGACACATTGCACTGCGATGCCTGTATGCGCACACCAAAACCCTGGGCGCACGGGCGTGCTGCGCTGATCTATAGCGGGATGGGACGCAAGCTGGTTCTGGGCCTGAAACACGGGGACAGGCAAGAGATTTCGCGCCCAGCAGCAGCATGGATGCGAACCTCGGTTCAGGATATCGTTACCAAAAAGACCCTGATCGCGCCTGTTCCATTGCATTGGCTGCGTCTGGCGAAACGGCGCTATAACCAATCTGCATTGATTGCGAAAAACCTCTCCGATCTGACGGGATGTGACTGGTGCGCTGATCTGATGGAACGCCCCGTTCGGACTGCCTCCCTGGATGGCAAGTCGAGGGCGCAGCGTGCGGAAATCCTAGACGGTGCCATCCGGGTGAACCCACGTCGGAAGCACCAGATCATTGGGCAACCTGTTCTGATAGTGGATGACGTGATGACGACTGGGGCCACACTGGCCGCCTGTGCAGATGTGCTGACAAAAGCTGGCGCGGATCAGGTATGCGTGAGCATACTGGCGCGGGCGACCAAAGACACCTAAGTCTGTGATCAACAGAGTTTGCGTCAAAAGGACAAAAACGCATGAAACCCGTTGAAATATACACCTCCCCGCTGTGCGGCTTTTGTCATGCGGCCAAACGGTTGCTGAACGAAAAGGGCGTCGAATTCTCCGAAGTCGATGTCTTGAAACAGCCAGAGCGCAAACCTGAGATGATCCAGCGTGCAAATGGTGGTCGGACAGTTCCGCAGATTTTTGTCGGTGATATTCACGTAGGCGGCTGCGACGACCTCTATGCGTTGGAGCGGGCAGGTAAGCTTGACGGTTTGCTGGCGGCGTGAATGAAAACGGCGCTGCTGCAGTTGAATGTATCTGATGATCCGAAGGCGAATCTGCCTCGGACCGTCGAGATGGTGCAGCAGGCCGCAGATATGGGGGCGGAGTTTGTGCTGACCCCCGAGGTGACCAATTGCCTCAGCACCAGCCGCGCACATCAGGCGCAGGTTCTGACGGACGAAGGCAGAGATGTCACGCTGGCCGCCTTGCGCGATGTGGCGGCGGAGCGTGGCTTTCACCTGCTCATTGGTTCGCTAGCCTTGACCACCGACGATCCGGACGGCCGGTTTGCAAACCGGTCCTTCCTGATTGGGCCGGACGGATCCATTCTGGCGCGCTACGACAAAATCCACATGTTTGACGTCGCGATCTCAAAAACAGAGACATATTCGGAGTCTTCGGGCTATCGCCCTGGGACGAAAGCTGTCCTTGCCCGAACGAATTTTGCGCCAATAGGTATGGCCGTTTGTTACGACATGCGCTTTCCTAAACTATCAGACGCCCTTGTTAGCGCTGGTGCCCATATCCTGACGTACCCAGCCGCATTTTCGCCTGTGACCGGTGCGGCCCATTGGCACAGCCTTCTGCGTGCTCGCGCGATAGAAGCGGGCGCATGGGTGCTGGCTCCGGCCCAGACAGGCAACCACCCCAGTCAAAAAAACAAGACACGCAGCACCTATGGCCACAGCCTCGCCATCGACCCGTGGGGCGAGGTCGTGCTTGACGCGGGCGAGGCGCCGGGCGTTTATGTATTTGATATGGAATTAGATAAAGTGGCCGAGGCGAGGCGCCGCATCCCTGCAAGGGACAATGCGCGCCCCTTTGAAGGTCCTTCGGGTGCATGAGTACAGAAAAGAACGCACTTGCCATTTCGCTGTTCAGCGAAGTGCTCGCAGCGGATCAAATGGTCCGTTACCGGCTGAGCCGTGTGTTGCCCAAGGGCATGGAGATCTCTCATTTTTCGGTGCTGAACCATCTTGTCTGGCACGATGATGAGCGCAGTCCGGCACAGTTGGCCGAAACGTTCAACGTTACACGCGGTGCGATGACCAACACGCTCAATCGGTTGGATTGGGCCGGACATATCCATATCCGCCCTGATTGGGATGATGCGCGTCGCAAGATGGTCGCCATTAGCCCGGCAGGACGACGCGCTCGTGATCAGGCCCTAAGCGCGATTGCCCCAATGGTCGGTGAAGTCATCGATAACTTGGGCGAGGATCGGGTCAGGGAAACCCTGCCGATCCTGCGCCAATTGCGCGTTCAGATGTCCGACAAACCTAAGTCAAACTAGGCTTTCGGTTTCAAACTTGAGGTGACGTAGTTCACGCTCAGATCCCGATCTGATAGTTTCCAGCCCCACGTGAGCGGATTGAACACAAACCCCTGACGGTCGACAGGATCAAGGCCCGCATCGCGCAGAAGATCGAAAAGCTCGTCGGGCGTGATGAACTTGTTCCATTCATGTGTGCCTTTGGGCAGCCAGCGCATCACATGTTCAGCGCCAATGATCGCCATGACGAAGGACTTTGGATTGCGATTCAGCGTCGAACAGATCTGCAACCCTCCGGGTTTCAGCAACTCACGACAGGCGGTGAGGTAGGCGAGAGGGTCTGCAACATGCTCAACAACCTCCATGTTCAGTACTACGTCGAACTGTTCACCGGCAGCGGCCATGTCTTCGGCGGTGGTGTGGCGGTAATCTATGTTCAGCCCGGATTGTTCCGCGTGCACCTTTGCAACGGGAATATTCCGCTCTGCCGCATCAGCGCCAACCACATCTGCCCCAAGCCTCGCCATGGGTTCAGCCAACAGCCCCCCACCACAGCCGATGTCCAAAATGCGCAGACCTTCAAACGCCGATGGTTTGGTCAAATCGCGGTCAAATTCAGCAGCAATTTGGCTTGTGATGTAGTCCAGCCGACAGGGATTCAGCATGTGTAGTGGCTTGAATTTTCCGTTTGGGTCCCACCATTCCGCCGCCATCGCCTCAAATTTAGCGATCTCGGATGGGTCGACGGTGGTTTGATGCGTTTGCATTTTCGTCTCCGTATGCTCATGTGCGTCTAACGCCCTATGTAGGTCAGTAATGGACAAACACAGTGACCAAAAGCGCGCGGTGCAATATCTGTACCCGCCCATCGACCCCTACGACCAACAGATGTTGGACGTCGGACAGGGGCATCGCATCTATGTTGAGCAATGCGGTAACCCGTCTGGCATCCCCGTTGTGGTGCTGCATGGTGGCCCCGGCGGTGGGTGCAGCCCGACGATGCGTCGTTATTTTGACCCTGAACGCTACCGTGTGATTCTGTTTGATCAGCGCGGATGTGGACGTTCGCGCCCGCACGCTTCCGTGACCAACAACACGACTTGGCACTTGGTCGATGATATCGAGATGATCCGGCGGACGTTGGATATTGATGCGTGGATCGTTTTTGGCGGCAGCTGGGGTGCGACCTTGGCGCTGATCTATGCTCAATCCCATCCTGCGCGCGTGCGTAACATTGTCCTGCGCGGCGTGTTCCTCCTGACTCAGCGAGAGCTGGATTGGTTCTATGGCGGTGGTGCGGGCCGGTTCTGGCCCGAAGTTTGGAGTCGCTTTGAGACGCTCGTGCCCGAAGACGAGCGCGGCGATTTGATTGCCGCCTATCACCGCCGCCTCTTTTCAGGCGACATGGCGATAGAGACGCGGTTTGCCCGTGCGTGGTCGTCTTGGGAAAATGCGCTTGCTTCGATCCATTCGACCGGGTCCGGTGGAGAGGCTCCGGGTGACTATGCCCGCGCCTTTGCTCGACTTGAGAATCACTATTTCACCAATGCAGGCTTTTTGGAATTTGATGGCCAAATTCTCGCCCATGCGGGCCGGATCAAGCATATTCCAGGTACAATCGTGCAGGGCCGTTATGACATGATCTGCCCGCCCGAAAGCGCCTATGCGCTGGCCAAAGCATGGCCCAATGCAGATCTCAAGATGATCCGAAATGCCGGGCATGCCTTGTCTGAGCCGGGAATTTCGGCTGAACTGGTGCGCACCATGGACAGGATTGCAGGGAAATGACCCGAATTGACCGCCGCGCACTTTTTACTTCTGGCGCCGCAGCCGCGTTGCTGGCGGCGACAGGTGTGTCGGCGCAACCGCAGCGTGGTGGGCGTTTGCGGGCGGCACTGTCCATGCCGTTGTTTGATCAGGCAGTTGCAGCAACCGTGTTCGACAACCTGACAGAAGTGGCCGCTGACGGCACCTTGCGCGGAGACCTCGCGACCAATTGGTCATCTGATGCACATGCGATTCGCTGGCGTTTCAACTTGCGCGACGATGTCACGTTTCACGACGGTGAAGTATTTAGCGCGGAACGTCTGCGGTCGCTGCCCATGACGGTTGAGGTGATTGACCCCGTGACAGCAATTATCGTTCTGAACACACCCAATCCGAACCTCCCTTACCTTCTTGCGCATCCCGGATACGAGATCAGGTCTGAAACTGGCGCAGGCACTGGCCTTTATGCAGTGCAAAAACTGGAGCCGGGCCGCCATTTCATCGGTTCGCGTGTAGCGAACCATTGGAAAAAGCAGGCGGGTTGGTTTGATAGCGTCGAATTTGTGCAGTTCAGCGCAGATGCGGTCCGTTCCGAGGCGCTGCGCGATGGGATGGTCGATATCGCGGATATCGTGGCCCTCGACCCCTTGTCCGACCCGCGTGATTTCCAAACCTTGCCCGGTGGCCCGTCGCCGACACACATTGCAGCCACGTCTGTCGCGGTGCCGTTGTCTGTTGGCAAATCCTGGCCACTCGACAATCTGCGCATGGCTGAACGGTGGTGGATGGCCTGAGAGGCCTTGCAGACTCATCCGGACGTGCGTATATGCCCTTCAACAGCGGCGCGCTGGGGTCCAAACCCGACGCTCCACCGAGAACCATCAACGGGCCGCGCGCCCGTTTTTTTGTGCCTGAAAGATCCATGAACAACGACTTGATCGCCAAAGCTGCCATCGACCGTCGCCTGGCCGAGATCATCACCCCGGTGATCGAAGATCTGGGCTATGAACTGGTGCGCGTTCGTCTGATGAGCGGCAAAGAAACCACGCTCCAGATCATGGCTGACAAGCCTGAAGGTGGAATTGAAGTCGATGATTGCAGTGCTATCTCGACAGCGGTCAGTGCAACACTGGATGTCGAAGACCCGATTTTGGACGCGTATACGCTCGAAGTGAGCAGCCCGGGCATTGACCGCCCGCTGACGCGCCTCAAGGACTTCGACATGTTCGAAGGGTACGATGCCAAGCTGGAAACTGATGAGCTGATCGACGGGCGCCGCCGATTTAAGGGCATATTAGCAGGCGTTGAAGACGACGAAGTGCTAATCAACGTTGCCGAAGGCACGATTGGTCTGAAGTTCGACTGGCTGAGCGATGCCAAGCTTGTTCTGACGGACGAGCTGATCAAGGAAATGTTGCGCCAGCGCAAAGCTGCGGGCGTGATCAAAGAAACTGAATTTGACGAAATATCAGAAGACGAAACGACCGAAGAGTCTGAGGAGAACACCTGATGGCCATTACATCTGCAAACCAGCTTGAGCTGTTGCAAACTGCCGAGGCGGTTGCCCGCGAAAAGATGATCGACCCTGTGCTGGTCATCGAGGCGATGGAAGAATCGCTCGCCCGTGCGGCGAAGTCGCGTTACGGCGCGGAAATGGACATCCGTGTCAGCATCGATCGCAAGACAGGCCGCGCCACCTTTACCCGTGTGCGCACTGTGGTCGAAGACGAATTGCTGGAAAATTATCAGGCCGAGTTCACCGTTGAGCAGGCCAAGCAATATATGGAAGCCCCCGAGGTTGGTCAGCAGCTGATCGAAGAGGTCCCTCCTGTCGAGATGGGCCGGATTGCGGCACAATCTGCCAAGCAGGTCATCTTGCAAAAAGTGCGCGAAGCTGAACGGGATCGCCAGTTCGAAGAGTTCAAAGACCGCGCAGGCACCATCATCAACGCTTTGGTCAAGCGCGAAGAGTACGGCAACGTCATCGTCGATGTGGGCGCGGGCGAAGCGATCCTGCGCCGCAACGAAAAGATTGGCCGCGAATCGTATCGCCCGAACGACCGCATCCGCTGCTACATCAAAGATGTGCGCCGCGAGCAGCGTGGGCCCCAGATTTTTCTGAGCCGCACAGCCCCTGAGTTCATGGCCGAGCTGTTCAAGATGGAAGTGCCCGAAATCTATGACGGCATCATCGAGATCAAGGCCGTTGCCCGTGACCCCGGATCGCGCGCCAAGATCGCCGTGATTTCCTATGATGGATCAATCGACCCGGTTGGGGCCTGTGTTGGTATGCGTGGTTCGCGCGTGCAGGCCGTTGTGAACGAGTTGCAGGGTGAAAAGATCGACATCATTCCATGGAATGAAGATCAGCCGACTTTCCTTGTGAACGCGTTGCAGCCTGCTGAAGTGAGCAAAGTGGTTCTGGACGAAGAGGCGGGCAAGATCGAAGTGGTCGTACCCGAAGAACAACTGTCCCTCGCCATTGGTCGCCGCGGTCAGAACGTGCGTCTGGCTAGCCAGTTGACCGGTCTGGACATCGACATCATGACCGAAGCGGACGAATCAGCGCGCCGTCAGGCCGAATTCGAATCCCGCACCAAGCTGTTCATGGACAATCTAGACCTCGATGAATTCTTTGCTCAGCTGCTGGTGTCCGAAGGGTTCACCAACCTCGAAGAGGTGGCTTACGTCGAAGTGGACGAACTGCTGGTCATTGATGGTGTGGACGAAGACACCGCTGCCGAATTGCAGGCCCGTGCCCGCGATGTGCTTGAGGCCGCAGCCAAAGCGGCACTGGAAAGCGCACGCGCCTTGGGTGCCGAAGACAGCCTTATTGATTTTGACGGGCTCACACCCCAAATGATTGAGGCGTTGGCCAAAGACGACGTGAAAACCCTAGAAGACTTTGCAACATGCGCAGACTGGGAACTGGCCGGGGGCTGGACGACCGTTGATGGCGAACGCCATAAAGATGATGGCGTATTGGAGCCCTTTGAGGTGTCACTGGAAGAAGCGCAGCATCTGGTCATGACAGCGCGCATTATGTTGGGCTGGGTCGATCCGACCGAATTGGAAGCTGATGAAGAAGAACAAGAAGACGCTGACCTGACCGAGGAGACCGAGGCCTGATCTCAGGCCTCGGGGCAACCTCATGGGACGCGGTGGCGCCTCAAAAGATCGCGGCGACGGTGCCGAGCGTAAGTGCATCGCGACAGGAGAGGTCCAGCCGAAACATGGGCTGATCCGCTTTGTCGTGGGACCGGATACGCAAATCGTACCGGATATCGCTGGTAAGTTGCCTGGTCGTGGTATTTATATTGCGGCCGATCGCGAAGCGCTCGACAAGGCAGTGGCCAAAAAGCTGTTTGCGCGGGGGGCCAAGATGCCTGTGCAGGCACCTGATGGTCTGGTGGCCGAGGTCGAACGACAACTGGCGCGACGCGTTGTCGACCTGATCGCGTTGTCTCGCAAGTCGGGTAAGGCGGTGGCTGGATACGAAAAAGTCAAAACCTGGCTTCAAAATGAAGAAGCTCAGGTGTTGATACAGGCGGTCGATGGGTCTGGACGTGGCAAGTCCAAACTCAGCACACCGCATTACGGCAGTTACATCGGCTGGTTAACAGCAGATGAGTTGGGTTTGGCCTTTGGCCGCCAAACTGTGATACACGGCGCGCTCGCCTCTGGTGGACTCACGCAACGTGTTGTAGAGGAAGCCAACCGTTTACGCGGTGTGCGCGAAAATGACGGCGGCAACGGTCGCCGGGAAGGATAGACGAGCTTTGAGCGATACAGACGGGAAAAAGACTTTGGGTCTGCGCAGCGGCGCGCGTCCGGGCAATGTGAAACAGAGTTTCAGCCACGGACGGACCAAGAATGTCGTCGTCGAGACCAAGCGCAAGCGGGTCGTCGTACCCAAACCGGGTGCGGCCAAGCCTGCTGGCGGTGCTGCTGCGTCCGGAGGTGACCCAAGCCGTCGCCCCGCAGGCATCACCGATGCCGAGATGGAACGCCGTATGAAGGCGTTGCAGGCGGCCAAGTCGCGCGAGGCCGATGAGGCTGCTGAGCGTGAGGCTGCCGAGAAGGCGCGCGAAGCGGAACGCGAACGCCGCCGGGCCGAGGTTGAGGCCAAGGAACGCGAAGAAAAAGAGCGTGAGGAAAGCCTTAAGGCAAAGGCCGAGGAAGAAGAAAACAAAAGACGCGAAGCGGAAGCGGCGGCTCAGGCTGCAGCTAACCCAGCACCTGCGGATACCCAACAACCCGCGCGGGCTGCGCCAAATCGCGGCGGACCACCACCTGCAGCCACACCGCGCAAAAATGAACGTGATCAGCAGCAACGTCCAAAAGGGCGTGGCGAAGACAATCGCCGCTCTGGTAAACTGACATTGTCAGAAGCCACGGGTGGCGGCGCAGGCCGTCACCGGTCGATGGCTGCTATGAAACGCAAGCAAGAGAGTGCTCGTCAAAAGGCGATGGGCGGTACGGTTGAGCGTGAAAAGGTCATGCGCACCGTTGCCCTGCCAGAAGCTATTGTGGTTTCCGAATTGGCCAACCGCATGAGTGAGCGTGTCGGTGATGTGGTCAAATCGCTGATGCAAATGGGCATGATGGTCACGCAGAACCAGACGATTGATGCTGATACTGCGGAACTGATCATCGAAGAGTTTGGCCACACTGTGCAACGTGTGTCTGACGCCGATGTTGAGGATGTCATCAAAGAGATTGAGGACAACGAAGAGGACCTTATCCCGCGTCCACCGGTCATCACCATCATGGGCCACGTGGACCACGGCAAAACGTCTCTTCTCGACGCTATCCGTGACGCCAAGGTTGTCGCGGGCGAAGCGGGCGGAATCACTCAGCACATTGGTGCCTATCAGGTGAAAACCGATGGTGGCACCATGCTCAGCTTCCTTGATACACCCGGCCACGCGGCGTTTACGTCGATGCGCTCGCGGGGTGCACAGGTCACAGACATTGTGGTTCTGGTTGTTGCGGCCGACGATGCGGTGATGCCGCAGACGATCGAAGCGATTGCGCATGCCAAGGCTGCCGAAGTGCCGATGATCGTTGCCATCAACAAGATCGATAAACCTGCCGCCAACCCGGACAAGGTGCGTACCGATCTGTTGCAGCACGAAGTGATCGTCGAAAAAATGTCTGGCGAAGTGCAGGACGTCGAGGTGTCTGCCATTTCTGGTCAGGGTCTGGACGAGTTGCTCGAGGCGATTGCTCTGCAATCCGAGCTGCTTGAGCTGAAGGCGAACCCGGATCGGGCGGCCCAAGGTGCAGTGATCGAAGCGCAGTTGGATGTGGGCCGTGGCCCCGTTGCCACTGTTCTGATCCAGAACGGTACGCTGCGTCAGGGCGACATCTTTGTTGTGGGTGAGCAGTACGGTAAAGTCCGTGCGCTGATCAACGACAAGGGCGAGCGTGTAAAAGAAGCGGGCCCATCGGTGCCGGTCGAGGTCCTTGGCCTCAACGGGACACCCGAAGCGGGCGATGTTCTAAACGTGACAGAGACCGAGGCGCAGGCCCGCGAGATTGCGGAATATCGTGCCAACGCGGCCAAGGACAAACGTGCGGCTGCTGGTGCGGCGACGACCCTTGAGCAGCTTATGGCGAATGCCAAGGCCGACGAGGATGTCAGCGAACTGCCCATTCTGGTCAAGGCCGACGTGCAAGGGTCTGCTGAAGCAATCGTTCAGGCGATGGAGAAGATCGGCAACGAAGAGGTGCGCGTACGCGTGCTACATTCGGGCGTCGGCGCCATCACAGAAACGGATGTGGGTCTGGCTGAAGCGTCTGGTGCGCCGATTATGGGCTTTAACGTCCGTGCAAATGCGTCTGCGCGGAACACAGCCAACCAGAAGGGTGTCGAGATCCGGTATTATTCGGTGATCTATGACCTTGTTGACGATGTGAAAGCGGCGGCATCTGGTCTGCTCAGCAACGAGATCCGCGAGACCTTTATCGGCTATGCGGAGATCAAAGAGGTGTTCAAAGTATCCAACGTTGGCAAAGTCGCGGGCTGTCTGGTCACCGAAGGTGTGGCGCGTCGCAGCGCTGGTGTGCGTTTGCTGCGTGACAACGTCGTGATCCACGAAGGCACTCTAAAAACACTGAAACGCTTCAAGGATGAGGTTGCCGAGGTGCAGTCTGGTCAGGAGTGTGGGATGGCGTTCGAGAATTACGAGGATATCCGGCCTAAGGATGTCATCGAAATCTTTGAGCGCGAAGAGATCTCGCGTTCGCTCGACTAAGACATTCGGGTAACACAAAAATAAAAGGGGACAGTGAGCACTGTCCCCTTTTATTTGGTCGTCTGTTTGTCAGGCGGCCTGAGAAATCGGTTTTCCAGAGTAATTCGTCCCACCCACCCGAACGGTCATACGACCGTCTGGCAAGGTTTTGACATATATTCCTTGTACCAATATCGCAGTACCCATTGCGATAGTTCTCATCATTGTTCTTCCTCCCCAAGAAAAACGTGTTCACAGTTTGCACAATTTTAAGGTGAACTGTCATCAACAATTTCACAAAAATGACACTTTTTGTGCAATATGAGAAAAATATCGCTCATCGGTCAGAGCCAATCCCGCAATATCGGGATCAAAGGGACGTCGGCAGCCGGCATTGGATAGGACTTTAGGTCATGTGGCTTGACCCATTTCAAGGCTTGCCCTTCTTTTGACTGCGGCGTGCCTTCCCATTTGCGGCAGGCGAACAGCGGCATCAACAGGTGGAAGGCGTCATAGCTGTGGCTGGCGAATGTCAGCGGGGCGAGGCAAGACTGCCAGGTGTTGATGCCCAACTCTTCTTCCAGCTCGCGGATCAGAGCGACTTCGGGCGTCTCGCCGTGTTCGATCTTGCCGCCGGGAAACTCCCAAAGACCTGCCATTGACTTGCCTTTGGGTCGTTGTGCCAAAAGAACGCGACCGTCAGCGTCGATCAGCGCGACGGCAGAGACGAGAACGACCTTCACGAACGATAGTCCGCATTAATCTCGATATAACCGTGAGTCAGATCACAGGTCCAAATGGTTGCAGAACCTATACCAATCCCACAGTCCACACGGATCCGAATGTGATCGGATTTCATATGCTCGGCTGCATCGGCTTCGACATAGTCTGGGCTGACCCATCCGTTTTCTGCGACCAGTACATCGCCAAACCAAATCGACAGTTTATCCCGATCCGCAGCTGCGCCAGACTTTCCTACGGCCATGACGACACGACCCCAGTTGGGATCCTCGCCTGCTATGGCAGTTTTTACGAGCGGCGAATTGGCGATGGACAGACCGTGGATACGAGCACTTTCTTCATCCGCGGCGCCTGTAACAGTGACTTCGACAAACTTTGTTGCACCCTCGCCGTCCTGCACAACCTGATGGGCCAGATCCAGCATGACGCCGTGCAAAGTGGCTTCAAATTTAGGGTCAAGGCTTGCGTCAACGCCGCTGGCCCCGGTTGCTGCGACCATAAGGCTGTCTGAGGTGGACGTGTCGCTGTCTACAGTGATGCAGTTGAAGGTGGCATTGCAGCACCGGGTTGTGATGGCCTGCAACGCTGCTTGGTCGACCTGTGCGTCTGTAAAGACATAGACGAGCATTGTCGCCATGTCCGGCGCGATCATGCCACTGCCTTTTGCGATGCCTGCGATATTCACCGTCTTGCCGCCGATCAGACAGCTCGCTGACGACCCCTTTGGATATGTGTCAGTCGTCATGATCGCACTGGCTGCGTCGGAAATGGCGTCAGGCGATAACGTCTGGCGCAACTCGGTCAGCTTCGAAGTGATCCGCTCAAACGGAAGTGGTTCGCCGATCACACCGGTCGAGGCGGTGAAAACACGGGATGCAGGAACGCCAGTTGCCGCGGACGTGGCCGCTACGATGGCATCGGTTGCGGCCTGACCATTACGCCCGGTGAACGCATTCGAATTGCCTGAATTCACAAGAATGGCTGCCCCGGCGTCAGACGCCCCACCCAATTTTGCCTGGCAGTCCAGAACCGGAGCTGATCGGGTCGCTGATCGGGTGAATGTGCCGGCGATGATCGTTCCCGGCACGCATTGCGCCAGCATTACGTCGGTACGCCCGGTATACTTTACACCAGCCGCAACGGAGGAAAACGACACCCCGTCGATAACCGGCAGCGCTGGAAACGCCGCCGGTGCCAATGGGGATACCTTGCCTGTGTCGGCCATTCTTATTTAACCAGTGTAAGGTCTTTGATGATTGCCGGATCGACGCCTTCGGCGCCGGTCTGATCAATCTCGGCCCCGGCTGTCAGCACTTCGATCCGGGCTTCAAGCGCACTGGAGCGCAGGTCTTCTTCGAGTTCGGAACGGATGTCTTCGAGCGTTGGGCGTTCCTGCACACGGGTTTCATTCAGGATGATTACGTGCCAGCCAAACTGTGTCTGAACGGGGGCGGATACTTCGCCGACTTCAAGGGCAATCACCGCAGCCTCAAAGCTCGGGACCATGGCGCCGGTTCCAAACCAGCCGAGTTGTCCACCATTGGGACCGGACGGACCGGTCGATTTTTCGCGAGCAACAGCAGCAAATTCGGCGCCGCCTTCGATTTCTTCTTTTACGGCCAATGCTGCTTCTTCCGTCTCAACCAGAATGTGAGAGGCGTTGTATTCCTGGGCAGCTTCCGCGTCCTCAAACCGGGCTTCATACGCGTCCTGAAGTGCGGTGTCCGTCAAAGCAACTGCAAACAGTTTCTCAAGCGCTTCGCCTGCAGTCAAAGAGCGTGTTTCGTTTTCGAGCGAAAGTTGCGCGCGCTTGGGCAGGTCACTGTCAAAGGACTGCGCCAACAGGGTCTGTTGCACCAATTGTCCCAGGATGCCGTTGAACAGAACCTCGTCCGGCAACTCTTGAAATTGTTGTGGCAGCGTGGCGCGCGCCACGATCATGTGCCCGACGGTGATTTCCGTCCCGTTTACCGTTGCCACGACCTGGTCAGCGTCTTGTGCGGCGGCAGGCAACGCCATGGCCATGACAAGGCACAGAGCGGGCAAAGAAAGAAGGTGTTTCATGAATGTTAAGTCCTTGGGCTGGGCACGCGGAGGGCGCGTGCATTGACACGGTTTGGCGTGACCCTTACATCGCCCTATGGACGCGGCTGGGACCGCTTTTGCCTGACCGTTTCTATGGGCTTGGCACGCGCCCGGCAAGCAGTTGCTGATGAACATGAATTGATCGCCTGGAGAACGCATGCTCGGTTTCAAAACCCTCACAAAGAAGGTGTTTGGCACGCCAAACGACCGCAAGGTTAAGGCGACGCGACCACTGGTCGAGCAGATCAATGCGTTAGAGGCTGAGGCCAAGGCACGAACCGACGAAGGCCTTAAGGACAAGACCGAAGAGCTGGCCAAACGAGCTATGGGTGGCGAGAGTCTTGATGACCTGCTGCCAGAAGCCTTTGCCAATTGTCGCGAAGCAGCGTTGCGCACTTTGGGCCTTCGCGCCTATGACACCCAATTGTTGGGGGCGATTTTCCTGCATCAGGGCAACATTGCTGAGCAAAAAACAGGTGAAGGCAAAACTCTGACGGCGACGTTTGCCTGTTATCTTAACGCGCTGACCGGCAAAGGTGTGCATGTGGTCACGGTCAACGAGTACCTCGTGCAGCGGGATGCGGAATGGATGGGCAAGGTGTTTGCCGCCCTTGGGATGACCACCGGAGTTGCCATCAACGGAATTGGTGAAGAGAACAAGCGCGCGGCCTATGCATGCGACGTGACCTATGCCACCAACAATGAGTTGGGCTTTGACTATCTGCGCGACAACATGAAGCCGTCCATCGACCAGATGGTCCAACGCGGCCACAACTTTGCCGTGGTGGATGAGGTCGACAGTATCCTGATCGATGAAGCACGGACGCCTTTGATCATTTCCGGTCCGCTTCAAGACCGTTCTGAAATGTATGTGACCATCGACGCGATCATCCCGTTGATTGAAGAAGCGCATTTTGAGCTGGATGAAAAGCAGCGCAGTGTGACCTTTACTGACGAGGGCAACGAGTTCCTTGAAGAGAAATTGCGTTCCCAAGGCCTGATCGAAGAAAACGCCTCGCTTTATGATCCTGAAAGTACATCCATCGTGCACCACGTCAATCAGGGTCTGCGCGCGCACAAACTGTTCCGCAAGGACAAGGATTACATCGTTCGGAATGGCGAAGTTGTTCTGATTGACGAATTTACGGGACGCATGATGACCGGCCGCCGCTTGTCTGAAGGTTTGCATCAGGCGATCGAAGCTAAGGAAAACGTGCAGATCCAGCCAGAGAACCAGACGTTGGCATCTGTGACCTTCCAGAACTATTTCCGTCTTTATGACAAGCTGGCCGGGATGACCGGGACGGCGGCGACCGAGGCCGAAGAATTCCGCGAAATTTATGGGCTGGGTGTGGTCGAAGTGCCTACGAACAAACCCATCACAAGAGTGGACGAGGATGATCAGGTCTATCGGACTGCTGCTGAAAAATACAAAGCGATGATCGAAGAGATTAAGATTGCGCACAACAAGGGCCAGCCTGCACTGGTTGGCACAACGTCCATCGACAAGTCTGAAATGTTCTCCAAGCTTCTGGAAGCCGAGGGTATCCCGCACAACGTCCTCAACGCGCGTCAGCACGAACAAGAGGCGCAGATCATCGCAGACGCTGGCAAGCTGGGGGCAGTGACCATCGCCACCAACATGGCTGGACGTGGTACAGACATTCAGCTGGGCGGCAACGTCGAGATGGAGGTGCTGGAAGCGATCACAGCTGACCCCGAGGCCGACCCGGCCGAGGTGCGCGCGCGGATCGAATCCGAACATCTGGAAGAGAACAAAAAGGTTCTGGAAGCGGGTGGATTATTCGTCCTCGCTTCTGAACGGCACGAAAGCCGTCGCATCGACAACCAGTTGCGCGGGCGCTCGGGCCGGCAAGGGGATGCGGGCCGTACGTCCTTTTACCTCAGCCTCGAAGACGACCTGATGCGTATCTTTGGTTCGGGTCGCCTGGACAAGGTGCTCAAAACGCTCGGCCTAGAAGAGGGTGAGGCCATCGTCCACCCATGGGTGAACAAATCGCTGGAACGTGCACAGGCGAAAGTCGAAGGTCGCAACTTTGACATCCGCAAGCAGCTTTTGAAATTCGACGATGTGATGAACGAACAGCGCAAGGTAATCTTCACCCAGCGCCGGGACATCATGGAAGCAGAGGACCTTTCGGAAATCACTGCGGATATGCGCGATCAGGTGGTAGACGATCTTATCGATCAGTTCCTGCCGCCAAACAGCTACGCGGATCAGTGGGACACCGAAGGACTGCACGCTGCCGTTCTGGAACATCTTGGCCTAGATGCCCCTGTGGTGGCGTGGGGCGAGGAAGAAGGCGTAGATGATGAACAGATGCGCGACCGCCTGATTGAGGCGAGCGATGCGCTGATGGCACAAAAAACCGAAGCCTTTGGCCCGGAAAACATGCGCAGCATTGAAAAGCAGCTCTTGCTGCAGGCGATCGACGGTAAGTGGCGTGAGCACCTGTTGACGCTGGAACATCTGCGATCTGTTGTTGGCTTCCGCAGCTACGCGCAGCGCGATCCGCTGAATGAATACAAGAACGAAGCGTTCCAGCTTTTTGAATCCATGCTGGATAGTCTACGCAACGAAGTGACGCAGAAATTGTCTATGATTCGCCCTATGACGGATGAAGAACGTGAACAAATGTTGGCCGACATTGCGGCACAACAGCAGGCAGCGACCCAGATGGCAGAACAGGACGAACTTCCAGCGCCAACTGCTGAAGCGGTCGAAAAGGGATTTGATGAAAACGACCAGTCTACATGGGGAAATCCGGGCCGAAATGAGCCCTGCCCCTGTGGGTCTGGGAAGAAGTTCAAGCATTGTCACGGCCGCCTGATTTAAGCCGTCTGCCCCATTCCTGCCCCAAAGACTCCCTTTGGCGGTCATAACCCAGCCCCTTTGACATGCGATTCCCTCATTTAGGGAAGTCCGGGAAGGGACGTGGGAAATGAAACATATTAAGGAAGTGCTGACAGCTGTAGGGACCTTGGGTATCGCTGTCGGAATTGGTTTCGTAATGCAAAGCAGCGAAACCGCAAAACAACGGTACGGAGCGCAAGCCCGGCCGATTTTGCAAGAACCCAGCGACGTCACGGCCGTGCCACTGACCACCGCCGCAAGCGCTGATATTCTTCTTCAAGTACAAGACATTGAACTGACCTCGGCCAGTGAAATGCCAGAGGTTGCTGTCCCGCAAACCGATGAAGAGGTAAAGCTTGCTGCGGTCACACTGGATGACCTGCCACCTGCACCAGAGTTACTTGCCGAAGAGCCGACTTGCGAGATTTCGGCACAAGCCGTGACTGCACCCGGCGCAATGGTCACGTTGACGCTTAATGCGTCTTGCGCGCCAAACGAGCGACTGACCGTGCACCACAACGGGATCATGTTCACTGAGGCAACTGACGAAAGTGGTGGCGCGACATTTACTGTACCTGCCCTTTCTCAGGACGCGGTTTTTATCATGGCGTTTTCCAACGGTGACGGGGCTGTTGCACAAGCCAAAGTTGCCGACATCGCAAACTACGACCGCGTCGTACTGCAATGGCGCGGCGACGCCGGGTTTGAATTGCACGCCCGTGAGTTCGGGGCTGACTACGGCGACAACGGGCACCAGTGGTCTGGTCGCAAACCAAATGTAGAAGGTTTTGCCGCGGGTACCAATGGTATGATCACCCGATTGGGCGATACATTGTCGCCCGAGCCATTGATGGCCGAGGTCTACACATTTGCCCGTGCGATGACGACGCAACCCGGTGTGATCGACATGAGTGTCGAGACTGAAGTTACCATCAACAATTGCGGCCGTGAGATCGAGGCGCAGACGCTCGAGATTGGACCTGAAGGCACGCTAAAAACCCGCAACCTCACCCTGTCCGTTCCGGATTGTGACGCGGTTGGTAGTTTTCTGGTGTTGAACAATCTTGTCTCAGACCTGAAAGTCGCCAGCAACTGACCGTTGCGACAAAGGGCACTTTATGGCTTGGGCACGTGCGGCGATCTTCGCCGCACTTTCTTTTTGGGGCACTGCGCTTGTTGCGCAGGATGTAACACTCACGTCGCCTGATGGGGCCGTTGAACTCAGCGGGACCTTGCTGGGTTTTGACGGAGAGTTTTATCGGATCGAAACTGTCTATGGTGAATTGACGGTCGATGGGTCTGGCGTTCTGTGTGAGGGCCCTGCATGCCCGAACCTGCAAGACTTCGTAGCCGAAGTGTTTATCTCGGGTTCCTCCACCATGGGGGCAGTTCTGATGCCCGCACTGATCGAAGGGTTTGCGTTACGCAGCGACTACATCGTGCGCAGCGAACCGCTGGAGCCCTTTGGTTTCACGTATACTTTGGTCGATGCTGACACAGAGAAACCCGTTGCGCGGTTTTACGTCCAAGCATCGACCACGGATGAAGGGTTTGCCGATCTGTTGGCCAATGACGCGGACATCGTGATGGCCCTGCGCGAAATTCGACCCGAAGAACGCGCCCGTGCCCGCGAAGCAGGAATGGGTGACATGACGGATGCAAATCGCAGCCGCGTTTTGGCGTTGGATGCGATGGTGCCGATCGTTGCTCCCTCCAATCCCGTAGATCAGATTTCGCCACAAGCATTGGCAGAGGTGTTTGCAGGGCTGATCACCAATTGGGCAGAGTTGGGTGGAGCGGACGCACCTATTTCCCTGCACTTGCCAGGTGCGCGGACCGGTTTGGGTCAGTCAGTTGAAGACAAAGTGATGGGGCCGATTGATCTGCCATTTGCCGAAGGGATCATCCGTCACGATCTGGCGGGTGACGTGGTTGATGCGGTGCTGTCGGATCCGTTCGCGATCGGGATCGCCAGCTATGCGGAAACTGGCGACGGGCGTGCGTTGACGCTAACCGGTGATTGTGGGTTTTCGCTGTCTGCGCAGCGCGGCACGATCAAGACCGAGGATTATCCGCTGACGGCACCCATGTTCCTTTACATCCCTGCGCGACGTTTACCCAAAGTCGCGCGCGAACTGTTGGCCTACATGCGCGGCGCGTCTTCTCAGATTGTGATCCGTCGGGCCGGGTTTGTGGATCAGGCGCCTGAGGAAGTGTCGATAAACGACCAAGGCTACCGCTTTGCAAATGCGGTGACCTCTGCTGGGCCCGAAGTGTCGCTGGAAGAGTTGCAGCGAATGACCCGGACGCTGTACGGTATGGCCCGGCTGACCACGTCGTTCCGGTTCGAGGCGGGATCGGCGAGATTGGATGCGCAATCACGCTCTAACGTGCAGCAATTGGCCCGCGCCTTGGAGCAGGGCACTTATGATGCGCGCCAGATGTTGCTGGTGGGGTTCAGTGATGGAGACGGACCTGCAACAGCCAACCGCAACATTGCCCTGCGCCGGGCCGAGGCGGTGCGCCGTGCGGTCATGGCCGCTGCCGAGACGGCAAATTTTGAGCGAATTCAATTGGATGTGGATGCGTTTGGTGAGGCGCTGCCGATGGCATGTGATGATAGTGCATGGGGGCGTCAGGCGAACCGGCGGGTCGAGGTTTGGGTGCGCTAGCCCCTACAGATATCCTTCGGATTTGAAGCTGAGTTCGCGGGATTTGCCCACGATCAGATGATCATGGAGCGTCAATCCCAATGCCCCGCAGGCGTTTTCCATCTGGTTGGTCATGTCGATGTCGGACTGGCTGGGCGTTGGGTCACCGGACGGATGGTTGTGTACAAGGATCAGCGCAGAAGCGTTGAGTTCCAGCGCGCGTTTGGCAACTTCTCGCGGATAGACAGGGACGTGGTCGACCGTGCCTTTGCCCTGTTCCTCATCTGCGATCAAAACGTTCTTACGGTCTAGAAATAGTACGCGAAACTGTTCTGTCTCACGATGTGCCATGGTGGTATGGCAGTAATCGATCAAAGCATCCCAGCTGGAAATTACGTTCTGATTCAATACTTTGGCGCGCGCGAGGCGCTGGGCGGAACCTTCGACAACTTTGAGTTCAATGATGACGGCGTCGCCGACACCTTTGATGCCGCGCAATCTGTCCACGGGGGCAGACACCACCCGATTGAAATCGCCAAATTCGGCCATCAGCAGATGGGCCAGCGGTTTTACGTCTTGGCGGGGGATGGCACGGAACAGGACCAGTTCCAGCAATTCGTAGTCGGGCATGGCACTCGCCCCGCCGTCCATGAACCTCGTGCGCAAACGCTTGCGGTGCTCGGCCATATAGGATGGCGTTTTGCCGATGGGCATCGTTGCTTGTGTCGCCTCGTCAAAGTCGAAAGGCAGAGGTTGTTCGGCAAAATGTGACATGCGCCAACCTTGCCGACTTGTGGTTAGTGATGGGTTAACGCGAAGGTAAAACGGGTATGCACGAGGTGTGCACCACCTGTGCACAGAATGTGCACCGCCCGTCATATAGTTTGGAAAATCGAACGGAAGCGTAAGGCGGATTTACAACCGCCTTACCTTATCAGCCTTTCATCGAATCCCAGAAGGATTTGACGGAGGAAAAGAAGCTGGAGGATTCAGGGTTGTTCTCTTCGGACAACTCTTCGAATTCGCGCAGCAACTCTTTTTGACGGCTGGTGAGATTCACAGGTGTCTCGACAGCCAGTTCGATGAACATGTCCCCAGGACCGCCGCCGCGCAGGGCGGGCATGCCTTTGGAGCGCAATCTCATCTGACGACCCGATTGTGAGCCAGCTGGGATTTGAACCCGACCACGGCCACCGTCGATGGTTGGGACCTCGATCGATCCGCCAAGGGCCGCTGAGCTCATCGATACGGGCACCCGGCAGAACAGGTTCTTGCCGTCGCGTTCGAACAGGTCATGTGTGGCCACGTCGATAAAAATGTAGAGATCACCAGACGGACCGCCGCGCATGCCTGCTTCACCTTCACCAGCAAGTCGAATGCGCGTGCCGGTTTCGACGCCCGCGGGGATGTTCACGCTCAGCGAACGATCCTTTTCAACCCGTCCTGCGCCACTACAGACCTTGCACGGGTTCTGGATGATCTGGCCCATACCGGAACAGGTTGGGCAGGTGCGTTCAACGGTGAAGAACCCTTGCTGTGCACGTACTTTGCCCATGCCGGAGCACGTGGGACAGGTGGTCGGTTCGGAGCCACCCTCAGCGCCCGAACCATCGCAGCTGTCACAGCTGACCGATGTAGGAACATTGATGGTCTTTTGCAGTCCGGCAAAGGCATCTTCGAGCGTGACCCGCAGGTTATAGCGCAGGTCGGAGCCGCGCGCAGCACGGCGTCCGCCACCGCCTCCGCGCTGGCCGCCCATGAAGTCGCCAAACAGGTCGTCAAACACGTCCGAAAAGGCAGAGCCAAAGTCGCCCTGCTGGCCGCCAAAGCCGCCGCCGGGTCGTCCACCACCGCCGCCCATGCCGCCTTCAAAGGCTGCGTGGCCAAAGCGGTCATACGCTGCTTTCTTTTCTGGGTCTTTTAGGACGTCATAGGCTTCGTTGGCTTCTTTGAACTGCGCTTCGGCGTCCGGTTTGTCGGCATTGCGATCCGGGTGCAGTTCTTTGGCCTTAGAGCGAAAGCCCTTCTTGATTTCGTCAGCGTTGGCGCCCTTTTGGACGCCCAACACATCATAATAGTCACGTTTTGCCATGGATTATATCCTTCAGCTGGAACGTCGTGGGGCCGGTCCTGTGCGAACCGGCCCCTGCGATTGGTTCCTTGAGCGTCACCGCTTAGGCGCGCTTGTCGTTGTCCAGGTCTTCGAACTCGGCATCGACGATGTCATCGTCTGCGTCGCGGGGCTCATCAGCACCGGCGGGCTCATCATCGCCCTCTTCCTGTGCTGATTTGTAGATTGCCTCGCCCAGTTTCATGGCCGCTTCGGTCACGTTCTGGATGCCAGACTTGATCTTGTCCGCACTGTCGGTTTCCAACTCGTCCTTGAGCGCGGCAATGGCCAGTTCGATCGCTTCGACCGTGGTCGGATCAACCTTGTCCGAATGCTCTTCGATAGATTTTTCTGTCGAATGGATCAGGCTTTCGGCTTGGTTTTTCGCCTCGATCAGCTCGCGACGTTCCTTATCCGCCTCGGCATTGTCCTCGGCGTCTTTGACCATTTGTTCGATGTCATCATCGGACAGACCGCCAGAGGCCTGGATCGTGATCTGCTGTTCCTTGCCAGTGCCTTTGTCTTTTGCGCCCACCGACACGATGCCGTTGGCGTCGATGTCGAAGGTCACTTCGATTTGGGGCATACCGCGTGGAGCGGGCGGGATGTTTTCGAGGTTGAAGGCACCGAGGATCTTGTTGTCGGAGGCCATCTCGCGCTCACCCTGGAACACGCGGATTGTCACGGCGTTCTGGTTGTCTTCCGCAGTCGAGAAGATTTGCGATTTCTTCGTCGGGATTGTCGTGTTGCGGTCGATCAGGCGTGTGAATACGCCACCCAGTGTTTCGATGCCGAGGGACAAAGGTGTCACGTCGAGCAGAACCACGTCCTTGACGTCGCCTTGCAGAACGCCAGCTTGAATAGCAGCACCCATGGCAACCACTTCGTCGGGGTTCACGCCCTTGTGCGGCTCTTTCCCGAAGAATTTGGTTACTTCCTCAACCACTTTGGGCATGCGGGTCATACCGCCGACCAGAACGACTTCGTCGATGTCAGAAGCTGACAAACCGGCGTCTTTCAACGCAGCCGCGCACGGCTTCATTGACGCTTTGATCAGATCACCAACAAGGCTTTCCAATTTGGCGCGCGTCAGCTTCATCACCATGTGCAGCGGCTGGCCGTTGCTGCCCATCGAGATGAAGGGCTGGTTGATTTCTGTCTGGCTGGACGAGGACAGTTCGATCTTGGCCTTTTCCGCAGCCTCTTTAAGACGTTGCAGCGCCATCTTGTCGGCTGTCAGGTCGACCGAGTGCTCTTTTTTGAATTCACCCGCGAGGTAGTTCACGATGCGCATGTCAAAGTCTTCACCACCAAGGAACGTGTCGCCATTGGTGGATTTCACTTCGAACAGGCCGTCGTCGATTTCGAGGATGGTCACGTCGAACGTACCGCCACCAAGGTCATAGACCGCGATGGTTTGACTATTCTCTTTGTCCAGACCGTAAGCCAGAGCGGCAGCTGTCGGTTCGTTGATGATCCGCAGAACTTCGAGGCCAGCGATTTTGCCGGCGTCTTTTGTTGCCTGGCGCTGGGCGTCGTTGAAGTAGGCGGGGACGGTGATGACCGCTTGGGTCACGTCTTCGCCGAGATAGCTTTCCGCTGTCTCTTTCATTTTGCCAAGGATGAACGCAGAGATTTGGCTGGGTGAGTATTTCTCGTCGCGGGCTTCGACCCATGCGTCGCCATTGCCGCCATCAATCACGTTGAAGGGCAGGTTTTTCTTATCTTTGGCCAGATCCGCGTCGTCATTGCGGCGACCAATCAGGCGCTTAACGCCGAAAATTGTGTTGTCGGGGTTGGTAACCGCTTGCCGTTTGGCCGGCTGGCCGACGAGGCGTTCGCTTTCTGTGAAAGCGACGATGGACGGTGTTGTCCGAGCGCCTTCGGCGTTTTCGATTACGCGAGGCTGGCTACCATCCATGATGGCGATGCAGCTGTTTGTTGTTCCAAGGTCAATACCAATGACTTTAGCCATGTTTTTTCGATCCCTTTATCTAGTTCAAGGCGATGACACGAAGCGTCGACCCGAAGTCGGCATCGACGCCACGATAGGTTTTGCGCAAGATTCCTTGCGCGCTGCGGCGTATATAAGGAGGGTCATTTGACGCTGCAACCGTTCTACCGGGACGGAATCCGCCAAAATTGCACATAAAGTAGAGAAGAAGGCCTATGCACGCGCACATTCGGGGTTTTGACGTCTACAAAGGCCAGTTGAATAGTGCCGCACAGGCCGGATTGGTGGCAGATGTGCGCGATATTGCCAAACAGGCACCTATGTTCTCGCCTCAGACACCCTATGGCAAGCCGATGTCCGTGCGGATGACGTCTGCTGGGGCTGTGGGATGGTATGCCGACCGTTCAGGATATCGCTACGCTCCCACCCATCCTGACGGTGGGCCATGGCCTCCGATCCCGGCATCGGTTCTGCAGCTTTGGCACACACTGACGCGGCTTGAGCGTGCCCCGGATTGCTGTCTGATCAACTACTACGGGGAGGGCGCGCGCATGGGGATGCATCAGGACAAAGACGAGGCCAGTTTCGATTGGCCCGTTCTGTCGGTCTCTCTGGGCGATACGGGGTTATTCCGCATTGGGAACACCACGCGCGGCGGCAAAACAGAGTCGTTGTGGCTGGAAAGCGGCGATGTGGTGGTTATGGGAGGCGCGGCCCGCCTGACCTATCATGGTGTAGACCGGATCCGGTTTGGATCATCTTCTTTGCTCCCCAAAGGCGGAAGGATAAATCTGACCTGTCGTGTGGTTTTCTGACCAAGCTTCTGCATCCCGGAAACAAACGCTGCGTCTGATATCTAACTTTGGTGGAAAAGGGATTGGCTGCTTGTATCCCGTCTCTATCTAAAAATGACTGACACTTGGCGCCGTGTTGGGCCGACAAAATTGACGCATCGCATCATGTTACAGATCGCGAGGCCGCAGCTGTTTAGGACCCTCGTTGTTGATGCTTTTGACTCTTCTTCCCACACTTGCCCGGCCTATGAAGCCGTGAGCGGAGGGGAGTTTATCCATTGCGGGGACGCGACCAGGTTTGGCGGGTGGACAAGAGTGACCTTTGGCGCGTCGCTTGCGCGGCTACCAGAGGAAGCGAACGCCTGCCGCGATGACACGGGCGTCCTGAATTTCACGCCCAATGGCATCTACGTCATACTGGCGGTACGTGGCATAAATCTCGGTTTGGCTCGATTTGATGCTTTGTACGATGGATGCCCCCCAAGATTGTGATCTGTCGGTTCCGGCGAGGGGCTCGTCGCTATGATAATAGTCGAGAGAAACGGACGTATCACCAAAGTCAAAGAACGAACGAATGAGACCAATCTTGCCGTACAAATAGCGGCCCTGACGCGAATTTGCCCCGCCAGCGACGGCGAAATTTAGGCCAGTCGTTTCGTCTATTCCAGCAACCGAGCCGGAAAAGAAATCGGGCGATGTATCATTATAGGTCGCGGCTACACCTGTTTTGATCCGAAAGTTGCGCCATTCCGTCTCGTAGCGCAGGGCGACATCGGCATATGTGTTGTCATCATCATCGATCAGGACTTCCCGTCCGGCCGATACGGCCCAGGACAAGCAACTTTTGGCTACGCTGTCATAACGCACCCGAAACCGGCGCGACCCATCGAAGGTCGGAAAGAACGCTTGTAATTGCGAAGCGGATTGCTCGCCGTTTGCGAAATACGCAGGTTCCCCGGAAATCGTATCGCCGACGCTGTTTGTTGCAATCACTCCGGTTCTTGAGAAATCAAAGCCAGTGATGCCGTCGCCTGCCATGCTGCCTTGACCGATCGACAGGAATCCAAAGGACGGGATAGACAGACGCAGTTCGGCTTTGCGTAAAAGCGTTTTGTCCCAGTCCTGAAAGTCGTCCTGAACGCCACCGCTTCTGATAATTCCGTCATAGGTGCTGCGTCGCAGGCCAGTTTCAAGATTGACCAAAAGCCCGGTACCGTTTTCGAAATTGGTCTCCAGCCTCAATCCCAGCCGACCCGGCGAATTCGCGTTGTCCCGAAATGAGGTGAACGGATCAATTCCGTCATCATAATCGAGATAAAGGAAATTGAGCTGTCCGTAGAAGCTGAGCAGGGTGTTGTCCGACAATTCCCAGTTTAGAAAGCGATCGAACCGGTCCTGGCGTCTCTGGCGGCGTTCCTGCCAAGTTCCGGACCAGTTGTTGGACCAGTCTTGCGATGTATCTAGTTCGGCCGGCAGGTCGGATGTCTGCGCTTTGCCGGGTTGCGGTGTGCACACCCAGAGCGCACTGGCCAAAAGCCACATCAGAAATGGAAAAGTGCCGCGCATTTAGTTCTCTTCAGACATAGTTGGCGCAACCCTAGCAATTGCTGGGCTTCGTCAAAAGCATCAAAGTTAAGGGCTCTGCGTTAGCGTCATCTGAGAAGTTCGACGAGTTGGAAACCGGCTGAGCCAATGGGAAATTTTTCCGTCGGAACTCATTTCTCAAGCAGTGTCAGTTCTTTAGGAGCCCAAGCCTTGTCGCTGAACGCCTTGATCTGGTCTGAGTGACGAATCTAGAAAAGAACTTTTGGCCGGGCAGAGAAGACCGCAAAGTCGTTTTGGGTCGGTATCGGTCAAGCTAATTCTGGTGTCTGATTGTGGACAGCATTGGCATCGTGCTGGTGCAGGATTTCGACCAACAGAAAATTGAGGCCTATATCTGGTATCGCAAGTATTCATATGTCGACGATACTGTCGCTACGTTTCAAGATGCCTCGTCATACATCATTGGAATGCGTTGGCGGTTCTAGCGGCGCGCTCCCCAACTGGCAGAGGCGTGGCGGCGGGTGTAGAATTCGCCCATCAACCCGATCATCACCAACACGACTCCGACCCAGAATCCATATTCCCACGCGGTATAGCGTGGGCTGTAGTTGATGAAAATGAAGCCCCGCGCCTGATCGATGAAGTGAAACAGGGGGTTCCAATCGAACATTGCGATCATGAAGGCAGGTAGCGAATTGGCGACGAACATCTTGCCCGATGCGATCATGTTCGCGCGAGAGTAAATCTGGGTGAAGATGGTCACAAAGGTTGGAAACCATGGTTTGATTGCTAACAAAACCAACCCGAGCGCGGCCCCGGTAAACCATGACAAAAGGAGCATTCCAAAGGCAGGAAAAGGCTGTTCAATCTGAACCGGGACAAAAGCGACGTGGTAGATGAACAGGATCATGAAAAGCGACAAAACCTGAATGTAGAGAGCCCCCAAAGCGGCTGAAAAGATCGACACAATCGTGTTCATCGGCGCATGCAGCATCATCGGGCTTGCCGGCCCTTCGGAACCCACGACTGCGCTCAGCGTTTTGGTGTGGGTCATGAACAAAAAGATGCCTGACATAATGTAGAGCAGGAAATCGCCTCGGACCGCTGCACCGCGCAGGCCTAGAACCGAGAACATAACGTAAAACGCCATGACAAAGATCACCATCTGCAACATGTTCATGGCAATGGCCATAAAGGCGTTGTTGTGCGTCTTGCGCACTGATCGCACAATCGAGTGATAGATCACTTCCGACATGGCGAGGGCAGTGCCCAGGCTGGTCTGCGGTTTACGCGTGGATTGAAACATGTGCGTTGCTGCCTCGGGTTGCGATTATCTACGCAGGGAAATCTTGCCGTTCCGTTAGCGCCGCAGCATAAGGACCTCTTAGTTGCTTTTCAACAAATGCCCGCCCTAGGAGCGCTTTTATGACATATGAAGACTTGATCCCCGTCATGCGAAAGCTGGCACTTGAAGCTGGTGACAAGATTATGGAGATCTATGGGAGTGACGATTTCGATGTGAAGTCCAAATCTGATGACAGCCCTGTTACTGCAGCAGATGAGGCGGCTGATGTGCTGATTTCCGACGGGCTTCGCGCTTCGTTTCCCGATGTGATGCTGGTCACCGAGGAACAGGCGGCCACCCATTCCACAACGGGCGACACGTTTCTGATCGTTGATCCGCTTGATGGCACCAAGGAATTTGTACATCGCCGTGGCGATTTCACCGTCAATATCGCCTTGGTCGAGGCCGGCGTGCCAACGCGTGGTGTCGTTTATGCTCCGGCCAAGGGTCGCATGTTTTTCACACTCGCCGATGGGCAGGCTGTCGAGGAAACGGGTGCTTTTGATAAGGAAACGGTTGGAGAGGTTACTCCTATGCGAGTCGCCGACAGCAACAATGCCGCCTTGATGGTTGTGGCCTCAAAGTCGCACAGGGATCAGGCCACGGACGACTACATCAACAAGTACAGTGTTGAGGACATGAAAAGCGCAGGCTCGTCCCTGAAGTTCTGTCTGGTTGCCACGGGCGAAGCGGATTTGTATCCGCGTGTTGGTCGCACGATGGAATGGGACACAGCCGCTGGGCATGCTGTTCTGGCGGGTGCTGGGGGTCGTGTTGTACGCTTTGATAACCACGAGCCGCTGGTTTACGGCAAAGAAGGATACGCAAATCCATTCTTTATCGCTTACGCGCCGTCTGTGGATCTGAAGCCAGCCTGATGTCCGTCCTTTTGGTCATCCCCGCGCGCTATGCCTCAAGCCGCTATCCCGGCAAACCATTGGTGCCGTTGACAGGTGCGATGGGTGTTGCCCAGAGCCTGATCGAACGCAGTTGGCATGCCGCCATGGAAGTGTCTGGCATCGATCGGGTGGTAGTTGCGACGGATGATGACAGGATCAGCGCAGCGTCCGAGGCTTTTGGGGCCGAAGTTGTCATGACTTCTGAGGCGTGCGGCAACGGGACTGAACGGTGTGCTGAAGCGCATGCCAAGCTGGGCGGAACTTACGATATCGTGGTGAATTTGCAGGGTGATGCCCCGTTGACCCCTGCCTGGTTTATTGAAGGTTTGGTGGATGGTTTGCGCGCTGCTCCAGAGGCAGAGATCGCGACGCCTGTTTTGCGTTGTGATGGCGCCACGCTTAACGGGTTTATAGAGGACCGAAAAGCGGGCCGTGTTGGCGGCACGACTGCGGTTTTCGGGGCGCAAAATGAGGGGCTCTACTTTTCCAAGGAAGTGATCCCTTACACCAATACGACCTATCCTGATGACGCTGAAACGCCCGTGTTTCACCATGTTGGGGTCTATGCTTATCGTCCTGACGCACTGGCGGCTTATTCAGATTGGTCTGTCGGACCGCTTGAAACGCTAGAGGGGCTCGAACAGCTCCGGTTTCTTGAGAATGGCCGGCAAGTCCTGTGCGTCGAGGTCGACGCGCGTGGGAGGCAGTTTTGGGAGTTGAACAACCCCGCGGACGTCCCCCGGATCGAGGCAATGATGGCGCAGATGGGCCTCGAATGACCCGCCCTCTGGTCAGTGTTGTGGTGGTCAGCCGCGACCGGCCGGAAGCATTGGCGCGCTGTCTCTTGGGTCTGTTGCAGGTCCAGTACACGCTGTTTGAAATTGTCATCGTGGCGGACGATGCGGGCTGCGCTGCCGTGGCGCGCTGGGCGGAGCAGATCAAGGTTGTGCCCTTTGATCGCCCTAATATCTCCGAAGCCCGTAACCTAGGGATCAGCCACGCGGCGGGCGACATTGTCGCCTTTATCGATGATGATGCGGTGCCTGAGCCCAGTTGGTTGAGCAATCTTGTGCCCCCGTTTGAACAAGCGGAAGTTTCTGCAACTGGTGGGTTTGTGCGTGGGCGGAACGGAATCTCGTTTCAGTGGCGCGCACGCAGTGTGGACGAAACAGGTACAACCGCGCCGGTTGAGGTGCACCCGGAACGGTCGACTGTTCTGATCCCGAAGGGGCGGCGCGCGACGAAGACTGAAGGCACGAACATGGCGGTGCGTCGAGATGTTTTGTGCGCATTGGAGGGGTTTGATCCCGCATTTGCCTTCTTTTTGGATGAAACTGACTTCAACTTGCGACTTGCTCGCGCTGGTCATGCGACTGCAATTGTGCCCATGGCCGAGGTGCATCACGGGTTTGCCGCCAGCCCACGGCGTCGCGCAGACCGGGCGCCCCGGGATCTGTTCGATATAGGCGCAAGTTGGGCCGTGTTTCAGCGCAAGTACATGGACCAGGCCAATTGGGCCGATCATTGGCGGACCATCAGGCATACGCAGAAGGTGCGGTGTGTTTCGCATATGGTGGCTGGGCGGTTGGTCCCGGGGGACGTCGGGCGCCTTATGCGCCGTCTCGACGCCGGCTATGCCGAAGGATCGCTTCGTCCGCGTGGCGGGGCTCAGGTTTTGGATACGGCAATAGCTTCGTTCAAGCCGATTTCTGCGACATCAGGTGCAAGCATTCTGATTGCCGGACGGTTTTGGCAGCGCAAGAAACTGCGCGCCGAGGCGGTACAGCGCGTCGCAAACGGAGAAACTGTGACCCTGATCTTGTTGTCGCCCACGACACTGTTTCACCATGTGCGGTTTCACAAAGACGGATATTGGGAGCAGCGGGGCGGCCTGTTTGGCCGTTCTGACCGCACAGACCCGTTGTTCACATTGTGGCGATTTTCAAAGCGCGTTGCACGCGAGCGGCGGCGAGTTGCCTACCAAAGGTTGTATTTTCACTGAATTTGATGCATCACAGTGATAATTCCCCTGCTGCCAGATTAATTCAGGAATTGGACATCTTCCGGACGTAATCTAAGAGTAAGCATGGCCCAAACATGGGCAGTTAAGAACACGAGGCTAGCATGCGTAAAAAGGTGACAAAGGCGATCTTTCCGGTCGCTGGACTTGGGACGCGGTTCTTGCCGGCAACCAAATCAGTGCCAAAAGAAATCATGACGTTGGTGGACCGCCCCCTGATCCAATACGCCATTGATGAGGCGCGCGCCGCAGGCATCAAGGAATTCATATTTGTGACCTCGCGCGGCAAAGGTGCGCTTGAGGACTACTTCGATCACGCCCCCACACTAGAGCAGGAATTGCGCAAAAAGGGCAAAGACGGGCTTTTGGAGGTTCTCAAGGACACCAACATGGACAGTGGTGCTATTGCCTACATTCGGCAGCACAAGGCGCTGGGCCTTGGCCATGCGGTCTGGTGCGCGCGCCGTTTGATCGGCAACGAACCATTTGCAGTGATCTTGCCAGATGATGTGATTGCGGCGGAAACGCCCTGCCTGCAGCAGATGGTCGAAGCTTATTCTGAGACTGGCGGCAATATGGTTGCAGCAATGGAAGTGCCCCCTGAAAAGGCGTCTTCCTATGGTGTGCTGGACGTTCAGAAAGAAAACGGACAGATGGTTGAGGTCGCTGGCATGGTTGAAAAACCCCCCGCTGGAGAGGCCCCGTCGAACCTTGCCGTGATCGGCCGCTATATCCTGTCACCGAATGTTCTGCGCTCGCTTAACAAGATGAAAACGGGTGCAGGTGGTGAAATCCAACTGACCGATGCCATCGCACAGGCGATTGGCGGTGATGAAGGTGTTTATGGCTACAGATTCCGTGGTCAGCGCTTTGATTGCGGCTCAAAAAGCGGGTTCCTGCAGGCCACCGTGTCCTTTGGACTGGCGCGCGAAGAATTGCGCAATGATCTGTTGGGCTACATCCGCGACGTCGTACAGATGGATCAAGCGGCCGAATAGTCTGCAGGTACTTTGTGACCCGTCTGCGATGGCCTAGAGTGGCGTGATCCACGAATAGAGAAAAGACATCACGCTGGTTACGCCCGTTGAGATACAACCAACCGCACGCCTTCTAGACGTCACGCGCCTTATGCGCAGGGCGGGGAAGGTTTTGACGGGCGTGGACCGGGTCGAACTGGCCTATGTCCGGACACTCATCGCCGACGACATTCCCATGTTCGGCCTTATCCGCTCGCGGATTGGGTATATACTTCTGGATCAGGCAGGTGTGGAACTTATGGTTCCGCTACTTTCGGGCCCAGTCAGCAATGAGACTGTGGAAGCACAACAGCGTCACAGCTGGCGCCACGCAAGAGAACACGCCATTGGGCGTGTTCCCCCATTCCTGTTGCGTGCCATGTTGCGACGTAAGCTACCTACAGGATTTGCCTATCTCAACGTCGGGCATTCCAATCTGACGGATCGTGTGCTGGGAGCGATGCGCAGTCTGGATGTTCGGATCACCACGTTTATTCACGATGTCATCCCGCTCGATTTTCCAGAATTTCAGCGCGACGGCACGGTGCAGCCCTTTGCCGATATGATTGCTCGCGTTGGAAAATTTGCAGACCTTGTCATCTACAACTCCAAAGATACGCAGGCGCGCGCGCAAGCGCATTTACCGAGTGGTTCGACGTCAATTGTTTCCTATTTGGGAACAGACGAGGTAGATTCGAAGGTAACGGATATCCCCAATGGCGTACCGCGAGACACGCCTTTCTTTGTCTGCATCGGAACCATTGAACCCCGCAAGAACCATGCTTTCCTCCTTGATCTGTGGGACCAAATGGGCACGCAAGCGCCGGGTTTGATCATTGCTGGAGGGCGTGGATGGAAGAACGAAGAAGTGTTTGCGCGCCTCGATGCGCTGTCTGCCGGTGGGCCTGTGTATGAAGTTTCAGGCCTGAGCGACGGTGCGCTGGCAGCCCTTATGGATCGCGCTGCCGGCGTTCTGTTTCCAAGTCTGGCCGAGGGGTTCGGGTTGCCCGCTACCGAGGCTGCGGCCCGCGGTATTCCGCTAATTGCCAATGATCTACCAGTTTTGCGGGAAATACTGGGCGATATTCCCATTTACGCAAGCGTTTCAGATCGTTATCTATGGCTCAATAAAATAAACGAGTTGGCCAGCTTAGGACCAAACGCACCAGATCAGCAGCAGTATGTCCCACCAACATGGGACGCGCATTTCAAGACTGTGTTAAGGTTGACCTGATACGTGCCGACAGGTCGCAACGAGCGGCGGGTAGAGGATGGTTTTGATTGGGCGCTTGGCAGTCATATCGGCTCAGGCTTCAGCGCAAGCGGTGGCGCATTCGTGCGTTCCGAAAACGACGCGAATTGAAACGTGTGGTCAGCCGTACCGATCAGATCAGACCCACCGATTTGCTGGCCTTCACCACCTTGCGCAACGAGATGGTCCGGTTGCCATTTTTCCTGAATTACTACCGCGAGATGGGGATTAATCAGTTCCTGATCGTGGACAATGGCAGCACCGATGGGTCGCTGGACTATCTCGCTTCTCAACCTGACGTATCAGTATGGTCAACAGAAGCCGGTTATAAGCGCGCGCGTTTCGGGGCCGATTGGCTGAATTGGTTGCAATCGAAATATGGGCATGGCCATTGGAACCTCGTGGTCGATCCGGACGAATTCCTTGTCTACCCTTTCTGTGACACCCGCCCCCTTCGCGCGTTGACAGATTGGCTCGACGCCTCTTCGATCAAATCGTTTTCTTCGATGCTCTTGGACATGTATCCCAAGGGCCGGTTAGATGAGCAGCCCTATGAAGTTGGTCAAAACCCGCTGGAGATTGCCAGCTGGTTTGACAGCGGGAACTACACGATCTCCCGCAACAAGAAATTTGGCAACCTCTGGATCCAGGGCGGCCCGCGCGCGCGTATGTTTTTCCCTGAGGCTCCCGCCAAGGCACCCGCGCTGAACAAGGTGCCGCTGGTTAAGTGGGACCGCCGTTATGCTTACGTCAGCTCCACGCATATGTTGCTTCCGCGTGGGCTAAATCAGGTCTACGATGAGTGGGGCGGCGAAAAGGCCTCTGGCGTTCTGCTGCACGCCAAGTTCCTTGACACCTTCAACAACAAGGCCGTGGAAGAGCTGGACCGAAAGCAACACTATGCGGCCTCGGTGGAATACAAGGCCTATGCAAACATGCTGGATGAAAATCCGGACATGTGGTGCAAGTGGTCGGAAAAATACATCAACTGGCGCCAGCTAGAGATCCTCGGCCTCATGTCTAAGGGGAACTGGGCGTGAGCGTTGGTATTGTCATGCTGGTGCATACAGCGCTGGACCGTGCAGAGCAGGCCGCGCGCCATTGGGCTATGGCTGGTTGCCCGGTTGTGATCCACGTGGACGCAATGGTGCCGCGTAAAACTTATTCCGCTTTTGTCCAGGCGTTGTCGGATGTCCCGGCTGTGTTGTTTTCCAAACGCTATCGATGCGAATGGGGCACTTGGGGAATTGTCGCCGCGTCTCAAGCGGCGTCCGAGTTGATGCTCTTGGAATTCGAAGACGTGCGCCATGTCTACCTTGCTTCGGGATCCTGTCTGCCGCTGCGCCCGGTTGAAGAGCTGATTGAGTACCTTGAAGAACGTCCGCGTACCGATTTTATCGAAAGCGCGACAACGGCGGATGTGCCGTGGACGGTCGGTGGGTTGGATCAGGAACGCTTCACGCTGCGCTTTCCGTTTTCGTGGAAACGCCAGCGGTTCCTGTTTGACAAATACGTGGAAATTCAGCGCCGCCTGAACCTGAAACGCAAGATGCCAAAGGGGTTGGTGCCCCACATGGGTAGCCAATGGTGGTGTCTGACCCGGCAAACACTGACGGCCATACTGCAAGGCGCCGATCGGAGGGAGTACGACTCCTATTTCCGCCAGGTGTGGATCCCTGATGAAAGCTACTTTCAGACACTGGCACGCCAGTTTTCCACCAACATCGAAAGCCGGTCACTGACTCTGTCCAAGTTCGACTTTCAGGGCAAACCGCATATCTTCTACGATGACCACCTTCAGTTGTTGCGCCGGTCCGACTGTTTTGTGGCCCGCAAGATCTGGCCCCATGCCTCGCGCCTGTATGAGGCGTTCCTGACCGATCCGGCCGGCGCGATGAAGCGCACAGAGCCGAACCCCGGCAAAATCGACCGAATCTTTGCCAAAGCGGTGGAGCGTCGGACGCGGGGCCGCCCCGGCCTTTACATGCAAAGCCGGTTTCCTAACGAGGACTGGGAAAATGGGGTCACGGCCGCGCCCTACTCGGTCTTTCAGGGCTTTACCGAGATTTTCGAGAATTTTGAGCCGTGGTTGTCCAAGGCAACTGGCGCCCGTGTTCATGGCCATTTATTTCACCCCGACGGTGTTGAATATGCCGAAGGTCAGACGACACTCAACGGCGCGCTATCCAACAGTGCGGCGGCCCGGGACTACAACGCCAACGCGTTTTTGACGAATCTGATCTGGAACACGCGCGGGGAGCGGCAGTGTTTTCAATTCGGCCCGGCGGACAATCAAAAGGTGATTTGGCGTATGGCCAGAGATCCCAATGCGCAAGTGTCGGTGATTTCCGGCGCCTGGGCCGTCCCGTTGTTCCGTTCGAACCTGAACTTCATGGATATCCGAAAAGAGGCTGCGCGCCTGCAAAAGGTCGAAAGCGATCACCTCAATGTGCTCCGCTCACCAGGTGCCAAAGCCCGCATTCGGATCTGGACCATGGCTGAGTTCATTGAGGCACCGATGGAGCCCCTGCAGGGTATTCTGGACGAAATTGGCCAGACGCAGGCGCGCCGTTTGGCCGAGGTGCCGCAGATGGTGGATCTGACCGGTTTTGGCCAGTTCCTGCAAAACCTTAAGAATCAGGGCATGCATCCTTACCTCATGGGCGACTTTCCGGTGGTGCTGGGGCCGAAACCTGCGCAAGATCGCCCGAGAAAACCCTATCTGGTGCGGTAGCCTAGCATGGCCCAATTCGACTACTTCGTGGTGTTTGCGGAAATGCGAACAGGTTCGAACTTCCTTGAAGCAAATTTGAACGCCTTAGATGGGCTCGCATGTCACGGTGAGGCGTTCAATCCACACTTTATCGGCTATCCAACAAGCGAATCTATTTTGGATGTCACCCAAGCCGACCGCGATGATCAGCCCAAGCGATTGCTGCGTGCGATCAAAAAAACACCCGACTTGAGCGGGTTTCGTTACTTTCACGATCACGACCCGCGCGTCTTTGATGAGATGATTGACGACCTAAAATGCGCCAAGATCATTTTGACCCGCAACCCGGTGGAAAGCTATGTGTCCTGGAAAATCGCCCAGGCCACTGGGCAATGGAAACTGACCGATGCCAAGGCGCGTAAGGGCGCAAAGGCACAGTTTGATGAGGATGAGTTCTCGGCACATCTTTCCGCATTACAGGCATTTCAGGTCACTCTTCTGAACCGGTTGCAGGTGTCTGGTCAGACTGCATTCTATGTGGCCTACGAAGACTTGCAGAACCTTGATGTGATGAATGGGTTGGCGGCATGGCTCGGGGTTGATGACCGGCTTGAGGGTCTGGACAAGAAACTTAAGGTGCAAAACCCAAATGCGCTGTCAGAAAAAGTGTCGAACTACGATCAGATGAGCGAGGCGCTTGCCGCGGTAGATCAGTTCAACCTGACCCGCACGCCAAATTTTGAGCCAAGGCGCGGTGCTGCGGCACCCACCTATGTTGCCTGCAGCCATGCACCCCTTCTCTATTTGCCGATCCGGGGCGGAGGCCAAGACCCGGTGGTCGCGTGGCTGAAAGCGCTGGACCGTTCCTACGGAGGCAAACCAGTCACTAAACAGTCGCAAAACGATCTGCGCGAATGGATGCGTGGGCATCCCGGCCACCGCAGCTTTTCCGTGCTGCGCCACCCGCTGAAACGCGCGCATACGGTGTTTTGCCATCGTATCCTGAACACTGGACAGGGCGGGTATGGTGGCATCCGGACAATGCTGATCAAGCGGTACAAGATTACCCTGCCGATTGATCCCGCTGATCCCGGGTTTGGCAAAGTCGAACACCGTGCCGCCTTTGTGCAGTTCCTCGCGTTTTTGAAACCGAACCTTGCTGGCCAAACAGCGATACGGGTCGATCCAGACTGGGCCAGTCAGGCTAAGATTGTCGAAGGGTTTGCGGAATTTGTGCTGCCGGACCACCTGATCAGGCAGGAGTCTTTGGATGCGGAATTGTTGCAACTCGCCGAAACGGTTGGGGTAAAAGATGTGGCGCCCCTGTCATCCCCGCCTGCCTTTGGCGATGTGACGCTTGCAGATATCTATGATGCAGAGATCGAAAAACTCGCTCGCGCGGCGTATGCGCGAGACTATCTAATGTTCGGATTTGAGGATTGGGTCCCGACCTGACTGTCAGGCGATACACCGGAAACTGGACTGTTTAGGCAGCTTTGGCGGGTTTAGATTCATTTAGGATTGCATAGAGCGTTGAAGCGTCTGGATTCGCGCGCAACTTGGAACACACGCTGGCATCGCGCAGCGTGCGCGACACGAGAGCAAGAGCCTTGAGATGTTCAACCCCGGCTTCTTCAGGTGCGAACAGGCCAAACGCGATATCGACTGGCTGGCGGTCCACTGCATCAAAGTCGATGGGTTTGTCGAGCAGGACAAAGACGCCCATCACCTCGTCAATCCCATCAAGGCGGGCGTGGGGAAGGGCAACACCATGGCCGACGCCAGTCGGGCCCAACGCTTCGCGGGCCATTAAAGCTTCGGTTACGAGGCCTGCATGCACGCCATATGCGCCGTGCACCAGGTCACCAAGCTCTTGCAACAGGCGCTTTTTGGAGGTGACAGACATCACAACCTTAACCGCTTCGGGTTTCAGTAGACTTCCAAATGCCATTTTGTTGGTCTCCTCAGCGCCCATCGCAAACCAATCCTTTAAGGGTCAATCCAGCCGATGTTTCCGTCATCCCGACGGTACACGACGTTCAGTCCCTTTTTGCCTTCGTTCCGGAACACCAAGACCGGTGCCCCCGCCAATTCCATCTGCATCACGGCCTCGCCCACGGACAGGGATGGAATGTTGGTTTCCATCTCGGCCACGATGATTGGCTGCAGGCTCTCGGGTTCATTTTCTTCCGAATCCGAGTCAGAGGCGAGGATATACGAGGACGCGCCCGAGAGTTCAACAGGCTGTGCCCGCTCCTTGTGGTGGTCCTTGAGGCGGCGTTTGTAACGTCGCAACTGTTTTTCCATTTTGTTGGAGCAAGCGTCAAATGCGGCATAGATTTCAGTGGCATGGGCCTTGGCCTGCGCCGTCAGGCCGGTCGACAGATGTACGGTGGCCTCACACACATACTCATGTGCGGACTTGGAAAAGATCACCTGTGCGTTTGTCGGGCGTTCGGCGTATTTCTGCACTACACTGCCAAGGTCGTCGCGCACATGCGTTTGTAGAGCGTCACCAATGTCGATCTGTCTGCCACTGATTTGATATTGCATAGTCTCTCCTTTTTTTTGCTCCGAACGGACAACACGGGCGGGTTGCGGGCGCAACCAGACTTCACGTGTCAGTTAAACGGAGTGAGCTGTGTGCTGGAATGGCACCCCATGCACGTCTTTAGTGCAGTTTTAGATTCGGGGGTCATGGACAGCATCAAAGCCATGACACCATTGCACGCCACAAACACCCGTCCTGTCAATCAAAAGTGGAGTGTTGGGTAATGTCAGTGCCTACTGAATGCGAAAGTTTTCACCAAGATAAACACGCCGTACATTCTCGTTTTGCACAACATCTTGGGGTGTGCCCGACATCAGCACCTGCCCATCGTGTAGGATATAGGCACGATCCACGATTTCGAGAGTTTCGCGCACATTGTGATCTGTGATCAGAACCCCGATTCCCCGTTTTTTCAGATCGGCTACCAAATGGCGGATGTCCCCAACAGAGATCGGGTCAACACCGGCAAATGGTTCATCTAGCAGCAAGTACTTGGGGTTGGCGGCCAGTGATCGCGCGATTTCCACCCGCCGACGCTCGCCCCCTGACAGAGCCAGAGCGGGTGCCCGCCTCATATGCTCGATTGAAAAATCACTCAGCAACTCTTCCAAACGCTCGCGTCGCTTGTGGCGGTCCGGCTCAACGATTTCGAGTATCGACAGGATATTGTCCTGTACACTGAGACCGCGAAAGATGCTCATTTCCTGGGGCAGATACCCAATGCCCATCTGTGCCCGGCGATACATCGGCAGAGCCGTCACATCCGTTCCGTCCAGCAAAACAGTACCGCCTTCCGGAGTCACGAGGCCAGCGACCGCGTAAAAAGTCGTTGTTTTGCCCGAGCCATTCGGACCCAACAGCGCGACGACCTCGCCCCGCTGTACTTCCATTGAAAAGTCGCGGATCACCAGCTTCTTGCGGTAGGATTTCCGCAGATGCGAGATTTTGAGCCCTGAGGTTCCTTGGGCCAACTTCAAATCTGGTTTGGCCATTAGTTTCCGCCGGTCTCAAGAATCGTTTTGACCCGGCCTTGCATCCGAGCCGTGCCGCCATTCAGATCGACGTTCATGCGGTCTGCGCTTAGCGCACTTGGTCCCTGCACCAGCAAGACGTCGCCGGTCATGACGATTACACCGGTGTCGATATCATAGTCGGCACGCTGCCCTTCGGCGACGTCTGGGCCAGACACCAATGTCACGCCGCCCGTCGCTTCCATCCGTTGAATGCCGGCCGTTTCTTCGCGATAAATTACGACAACGCGGGCCGCTGATAGGCGCATATCCCCCTGCGCAATCACCACATTCCCAGTAAAGATCGCCTCGCCCGTGGTCTGATCAACGTTCAACTCATCTGCTGTCACCTCAACCGGTGCTGATGTGTCCTGTTTGATCGCGCCAAAGGCGACTTGGGTGCCTTGGGCAATCGCTGGCGACGAAAGTCCAAGCAGCGCAAGCATTGCGAGGGTACGCAGGAATATCACGGATTAATCACTCTTCTCTTATCTGCGGCGTGTATATCAGCTTCACCCCGTTTGTGAAAACCAAATGGGCGTTGGACCCTGCCTCTTCGCGTTGCAGGCGCATCTGCCCGGCATCTATCGTGCCAAACGGCGCAAAGCCTTGGACGGAACCAGGGGATTGCACCAACAGCGAGTCAAAGTCGGCAATTAGCGTTTCACTGGATAGATTGAACCCGGACGACGTCGTGATCACCACGTTTCCCACAAGCGTGGATGTATTGGCCTCCATGTCAAACTGGCCCTGATCCGACATGAGGATAATGCGGGTCCCGGAGACCAAATCGATCTGCGCGGAAAGGTCCACGGCCTCGTTGTTGAGCCCGCTGCGCGTGGCCATCGTGTCCGCCGTAAGCGAAACCCGATCCCCACCATTGGTCGTGCCAGAAAAGAAGGGGCCGGTGATCTGTTGTTCGCTCACCCTTTCGTCGATTTCAGTATTGGCAAAAGGCAATGTGGTCACAGGATCGACATTGCGCGACAGCAAAAATAGCGTCGACAACAACAGCAGCGCCATCAGCGGCAGCAGCACCTTGAGCCATGCGACCAGTCGTGAATAGCCGTCCATGCCATCTTTCCTAGCCGAGCCCGACTCGCAGGCAGTCGTGAATATGGATCAGTCCCAGAGGGGGTTCTGCCTGATCTTTTTCAGTTTCGGTCACAAAAAGGCAAGTCACCGCGCGTTCGCCATCTTTCCCGTTCATGATTCCCACCGCCTCTTGCGCCAACAGGTCTGGTGAGATCGTTCTGGGAGATGTGGTCATCACATCCCGCGCCTTCAAGTCCAGCAGTTGATTGCTCATGTGTCGGCGCAGGTCACCGTCGGTGATAATTCCAGTCAATGCGCCTTTCGGGTCTGTCACACCGACAACGCCAAACCCTTTTTGGGAGATTTCGATCAACGCCTCTTGCATAGGTGCATCTTCGTGGACCAGTGGTATGGCGTCGTCCTTGTGCATCAAGTCCGACACCCGCGTCAGCAATGCGCCGAGTTTTCCACCGGGGTGGAAGTCGCGAAAATGTTCGGCTGTAAAAGAGCGATGTTTCATCAGGGCCACGGCCAGTGCATCGCCCATTGCCAATGTCATTGTCGTCGAAGATGTCGGCACCACGCCGCTGCCGCAGGCTTCACCGATATCTGGCAGTTGCAAAACCACGCTGCATTGACGGCCCAAGGCACTGCCCGGCGCTTTGGTAATCCCGATTTGTGGAATGTCAAAGCGCCCAGCGTAAGCAATCATATTGGCCAGTTCTGGCGCCTCGCCCGAGTTCGAGATGGCAAGCACAACATCGTCGCGCGTCACCATTCCCAAATCGCCGTGGCTGGCCTCGGCGGGGTGCACAAATTGCGCGGGTGTGCCGGTGCTGGCCAGTGTGGCTGCGATCTTGTTGGCGATATGGCCCGACTTGCCGATACCTGTGACAATCACCCGCCCCTTTGTGGCCAGAAGCAGGTCGATGGCGGCGCGAAAGTTGGAATCAAGGCTATTGGCGAGGGTTTCAAGTGCGGCCGCTTCGGTGCGGATCACGTCACGTGCAGTGTCTATGAAGGGCGTATTGCTGCTCATGAATGCGCAAAGATGTCGGTGTCAGGCCACCCGGCAAGGTCAAGGTTTGACCGCATGGGCAGGAAGTCGAAACACGCCTGCGCCATTTCCATCCGCCCTTCGCGCACCAGTCTTTCGTTCAGAACCTCGCGTAGGCGGTGCAGGTACAACACATCCGAGGCGGCATATTCGATCTGCGCCTTGCTGAGCGTGTCAGCGCCCCAATCGCTCGATTGCTGCTGTTTTGAGATGTCGACGTCGAGCAGTTCTTGCAGCAGATTTTTTAACCCGTGCCGGTCCGTATAGGTGCGGATCAGGCGGCTGGCGATCTTGGTGCAATAAACGGGTGCCGTGACAGCGCCAAAGGCGTTTTGCATCGCGGCGATGTCAAAGCGGCCAAAGTGAAATAGTTTGAGTACATCCGGGTCCGTCAGCAGCGCACAGAGATTCGGCGCCTCTGTCTGCCCCAGCTTGATCTGCACAATATGTGCGTCGCCGTCGCCGCCGGACAGTTGCACGACGCAGAGGCGGTCGCGGTGCGGGTGCAGCCCCATGGTTTCACAATCGATGGCCACGATCGGTCCCAGATCAAGGTCATCAGGCAGGTCGGAGATATGCAGATGGTTTGTCATAAGCCCGCTATACCGCGTGTGTAGGGCTTGGGAAAGCGCGGTTTATCGCGTGTCCAGCTGGTCTAAGGCGGGCCGCTCAAAACGATCCAGCAGCTGGGTCACCAGCGCGCGACAGTCATGCCCGCGCCAATCAGGTGTATGAGCGGTTTGGGGCAGGTTGGGATGTTTCAGTACAAGGCGACGCCAGGCGTGCACGATCATTACCCGCAATACTGCCGTTTCAAGGGGTGATATTGGTTCTGTGACCTCGGATTCAATCTGGGTCAGGACACCAAAGAGAGCATCATAGCTGCGCACCAATGCTGGCGGTTCGATCTGAGCGCCAAGCCAGTGCGGAATGTCGTCGACCGCGAGGATCATAGCGTCGGATGGCGTGGGCGTGTCTTTTGCACACAAAAACAGGTTGGGTCCGATTGAGGTAAAAAGCGCCGGATCAAGTGCCTCTGCGCCATTGCGTACCAGAACCGCCTTCGCACGTGTTCCTGCAGTCTCAGTTTGTCCATAGATCCGGGGCCGCGCGGCTTCGCTGTCTTGCCTTCCCTTTGGCGTAAGACGGTGTTGACTGATCCGTCCCTGTTTCTGGGAGGTGATCCACCCATCGGCCCGCAATCGGTGCAACGCTACGCGTGTCGCTTCGGGCTTGATCCCGATCCCGTCCATCAGTACCGACAAGGTGGGGCCCTCTAAGGAGCAATCCGGTGCCAAATCGCCAAAAACAGTCACTAACAGGGACCAAACACGTATTGGCCCAAGCGTACTAAGGGCGGTGACAGCCCGTGTGTAGGCCTGTTCACGCATTCATCGTTAACAGTTCATATTCTGCCACGGTTTCATCCAGTTGATTGGTGAGCGTCACGTGCCAGCGTACTTCGCCATAGTCATCGTTACGGGGGGTCTTGGCTTTGACCGTGAGGCGCACCTTAATGCTGTCCCCCGCCTGTACCGGTTTCATGAACCGCAAATGATCAAGCCCAGTATTGGCTAAAACCGGACCCGGGTCAGGTTGCACAAACAACCCCGCGGCAAAGCTGAGCAACAAATAACCATGCGCCACCCGTCCGGGAAAGAAAGGATTGGCCGCGGCGGCTTCCTCATCCATGTGGGCGTAAAACGTGTCGCCTGTGAAATGGGCGAAAGTGTCGATGTCGTCCATCGTGATCGTACGCGCAGGTGTGTGCAGCGTGTCGCCAACGCTAAGGTCTGCAAAGGGTCGGGTGAACGGGTGGGCGTCTTCGACCGCCTCGGCTGCGCCCGGCACCCATTGGCCGGTGATTCCGGTCAGGATGTCCGGGCTGCCCTGAATGGCAGTGCGCTGCATGTAATGCTTGACGGCACGCACGCCGCCCAGCTCTTCGCCCCCGCCAGCGCGGCCTGGTCCGCCGTGAACCATGTGGGGCAGGGGTGCACCATGGCCTGTCGCCTCTGTCATGGAGTCTCGATTGTTAAAGTAGAGCCGTCCATGGAATCGGGCGGACTCAAGAGTGAGGTCACGCGCGATGTGCACATCGCGCGTGATGACAGAGGCAACCAGCGACCCTTTGCCTTTGTTCAGCAGTGTGGCTGCATGGTTAACATCGCGGTACGGCATGACCGTGGACACAGGTCCAAACGCTTCGACGTCATGCACCACGGTCGCTGCATCCGGGTCCGCGCAATGAAACAGCATAGGGGGCAAGTAGGCGCCCGGACTGTCCGCCATGCTGAACCTTTCGGGATCGCCAAACACGCGTTCGGCCTGCGTCGCGAGTTGGTCAGATTTCGTCAAAACATCCTTTTTCTGCACATTAGACACTAACGCACCCATCTGGGTGCCGGCGTCGCGCGGGTCCGCAACGGTGATGCCGGCCAGCTTTTGGCTGAGCGCGTCAATCACGGCCTCGACCTGCGTTTCGGGTGCCATCATCCGTCGGATAGCTGTGCATTTCTGCCCAGCCTTCGTCGTCATCTCGGTCACGGTTTCTTTGATGAACAGGTCAAATTCGGGTGTGCCGGTGGTCGCGTCAGGCCCTAACACCGTGGCATTCAGGCTGTCCTGTTCGGCCGAAAATCGCACTGCATTGTTGCGCAGATTTTCATTGTCGCGCAGGTGCAGTGCGGTGTTAGCCGACCCGGTAAAGGTCACAACGTCCTGGCAATCCAGTTGGTCCAATAGATTGCCTGTCCCCCCCGCGATCAGTTGCAAAGCGCCATCGGGCAACAGACCACTTTCGATGATCAGGCGAACACAGGCCTCCGTCACATAAGAGGTCGCTGTCGCGGGTTTGATAATTGCAGGCATCCCGGCGAGCAGAGTTGGCGCAAGCTTTTCCAGCATTCCCCAGACCGGAAAGTTGAAGGCATTGATGTGGACGGCGACGCCCTGCAGCGGCGTGCATATATGTTGGCCCATGAACTGCCCCGACCGGCCCAGTTGTTCCGGCGCGCCATCCAGATAGACTTGGGCATCCGGCATCTCGCGCCGACCTTTTGAGGCAAACACCAACATTGTCCCGATGCCGCCATCCACGTCGAACAGGTGATCGGATTGCGTAGCGCCGGTGTCAAAGCTGAGGTCGTAGAGAATTTGGCGGTGCTCGCGCAGATGTAGCGCAATGGCTTTGAGCATCCGGGCGCGGTCATGAAACGTCATTGCTCGCAAAGCAGGTGCACCAGTATCGCGGGCAAAACCGCGCATTGCGGTAACGTCCAGCGCGTCATTCCCGGCCTCAGCGATCACATCCCCTGTAATGGCGCTTTCAATGGGCCGCGCTCCTGCTCCGGGGGCGATCCACTGACCGGCGGCGAAACTGTGAACCTGACGCATGGTGCGAGCCCTCTTAATGCTGATCGTAAGCGAGTGTCAGCGTGTCGCTGAGTGGGTAGCATTGGCAGGTCAGGACAAATCCTGCCTCAACCTCGTAATCTTCCAAGGCGTGATTGGTCAGCATCTGGTATTCCCCTTCCGTCACCTTGGCTTTGCACGTGCTGCAAACGCCCGCACGGCATGCAAATGGAGGGTCGAGGTTGGCCCCAATTGCAGCCTCAAGCACAGATGTATCCTTGGCCATCTCAAGGTGATGGGTGGTGCCGTCGATGGTGATATTGGCGCGCGTGTCGGGTGCGTTTTTACTTTTGTCCTTGATCGCCTGTTGCGCCAATCGCCCCTGTTGGCTAGCACCAAACAGTTCGAGTTTGATCTGATCCTTGGACAGTCCATGTGTCTCTAACGCGGCAGATATCGCCAGCATCATCGGCTCAGGACCGCAGATCAGGGCCGTATCGACCGATGCGATATCGATCCACGATTTGAACATAGCGGCACATTTTTCCTGATCGACACGACCCGAAAACAGATCAATGTCCTGCCCGGTTTCCAGAACATGGATCAGCGTGAACCGTTCCATGTAGCGGTTTTTGAGGTCTTCGAGCTCATCGCGGAACATGATCGTGTGCACGGCGCGATTGGCATAGATCAGGGTAAAATTGCTGTTGGGTTCGCGTGCCATAGCCGTTTTCAGGATCGACAGAATAGGTGTGATGCCCGATCCACCCGCGAAACCAAGATAGGATTTTCCCTTATCGGGATCGATTTCTACTCCAAAGCGTCCCATTGGCGGCATCGCGTGCAGGGTGTCCCCGACACTGAGGGCCGTATTGGCAAAGGTTGAAAATGCGCCGCCATTTACGCGTTTGACCCCCACCTGCAATGTGCCGTCATCAAGGCCTGCACAGATAGAATAGTTGCGCCGAAGTTCGGTACCGTCAAAATCCTGTTTGAACGTCAGGTACTGTCCTGGGGAAAAGGCAAAGGCAGCCGGATCTTTTGGCTTGAGTGTCAGCACTACGGCGTCTCGGATGGTGCGATGTATATTGGTGACGGTCAGGGGTTGGAAATCGGTCATATGCATTTGAAGTAGTCAAAGGGTTCCAGACAATCCGTGCAGCGCCACTGCGCTTTGCACGGGGTCGAGCCAAATTGGCTGATCCGCTCAACCGCCTTGGACTGGCAATGCGGGCAGTTCTGTGGTCCGCCTGCCGGTTGAGGCGGCGCGATGCCGTAGGCTTCCAGTTTCTTGCACCCGTCCTCTGACAGCCAATCGGTGGTCCATGGGGGCGCAATTTGCTTTTTTAGAGACACATTTTCGATGCCATTACGGCGCAGCGCCGCTTCGATCTCGAAATTGATTACGGATGTGGCGGGGCAACCGGAATAGGTGGGTGTCACTGTGATCTCCAGCGTATCGCCCTGCCATGACACATCGCGGATGATGCCCAAATCAACGAGGGATATCGCGGGGATTTCCGGGTCTGGTACTTCGGCCAGCCATTCCCATACGTCCGAAACGGGTGCCTGAGCGCCTACCATGTCGCATCCGGATAGCTGCGTGGCAGCGACTGCATCACAGCGAGCATATGGCCCAAGTGTTCAGTGTGGCGCATCCCGGTTTTGCCGCCCTGATGGGCGAAATCTGAAGTGGGAGCGATCAGTGTTGCCGCATCCAGAGTAGAATGCACATGAGCCTCAAAGGATGGACGCAGCGCCGCAACATCAGTCAGATCATCTGCGTCAGTGATGAACATTTCACCTACATAAGGCCACAGCCGATCCAAGGCGCCCTGCATACGTGCACGGCTTTCTTCTGTTCCGTCACCCAAAGCAATCATGGTATCGGTTGATCGCTCGCGGTGATACGTGACCTCTTTGAGCGACTTTTGAGCGATGGCTGACACCTCTGCGTTTTCATGGGGCGCAAGCGCGGTCAGTGCCTCGAAATGCCACGCGTCGAAGAGAAACTGCCGCATCATTGTAACCGCAAAGTCGCGATTGGGTTGTTCGACCAGAAGCAGGTTGTGGAAATCCCATGCGTTGCGGTGAAAGGCGAGGGCATCGGCGCTTGCCCCGGCTCCGCGCTCTGCCGCCAGTCCCAGCCACAGTTGGGTCTGGCCAATAAGGTCCAACGCGATGTTGGCCAATGCAATATCTTCTTCCAGCGCCGGGGCGTGGCCGCACCACTCAGACAGGCGCTGACCCAAAACCAAAGCGCTGTCGCCCATCCGGATGAGCCCTGTGACGCTCACATCGCACCTGCGTCGTCAGGAATGTCAAAAAAGCTGGGGTGACGATAAACTTTGTCATCCGCCGGGTCGTAAAGCGCGCCCTTGTCGTCTGGTGAGGATGCAGTGATCTCCGCTGCCGGCACAACCCAGATGCTCACTCCTTCTTTACGACGGGTATAGACATCACGTGCGTTCTGGATCGCATGGGCTGCATCTGTCGCATGCAAGGATCCTACATGCCTATGACTCAGACCGTGTTGCCCTCGGATAAAGACTTCGTACAGGGGCCATTCGTTGGACATCGTCTTACTCCGCCGCGACTTTGGGGACACGTTTCTTGGCCGCGTGGGCAAGGCGGGCTTCACGCACCCATGCGCCATCATCCCAAGCCTTTTGCCGGGCTTCGATCCGCTCGGTGCTGCATGGGCCGTTGCCTTTCAGCACGTCAAAGAATTCAGACCAGTCAGGGCCCGAAAAATCATAGCCGCCTTTGTCGTCGTTCCACTGCAAATCGGGATCCGGCACGGTCAAGCCAAGGTATTCCGCCTGTGGCACAGTCTGGTCGACGAACTTCTGGCGCAACTCGTCGTTGCCATTCATCTTGATTTTCCACTGCATGGATTGCTCGGAATGGACGCTTTCAGAATCTGACGGGCCGAACATCATAAGGGACGGGTACCAGAACCGGTTCAATGCATCCTGTGCCATGCGCCGCTGTGTCTCGGTCCCGTTTGCCATCTTCATCATGATGTCGAACCCTTGCCGTTGGTGGAACGACTCTTCTTTGCAGATGCGCACCATCGCGCGGGCATAAGGACCAAAGCTTGTCCGTTGCAGAGGTACTTGGTTCATAATCGCCGCCCCATCGACCAGCCAGCCAACAGCGCCCATATCTGCCCATGTCAGCGTTGGGTATGCGAAGATGGACGAGTATTTCATCCGCCCGTCGAGCAGCATTTCGATCAGCTCATCCCGGCTGACCCCCAACGTTTCGGCGGCGCAATAAAGGTACAGTCCGTGGCCCGCCTCGTCCTGCACTTTGGCCAACAGAATTGCTTTGCGTTCGAGCGTCGGTGCCCGTGTGATCCAGTTGCCTTCGGGCAGTTGGCCGACGATTTCGCTATGCGCATGTTGGCCAATTTGCCTTATTAGGGTCTTCCGGTAGCCCTGCGGCATCCAATCCTTGGGCTCAATCTTGTCGCCCGCGTCGATGCGTTCCTGAAAGGCAGCCAGCTGTTCGGGATCGTCCTTGGACGCTTCGGATTTGATCATCTGTGCATACATATCTCAGACCCTTTCGAGTATCATGGCCACACCCTGCCCTACGCCGACACACATGGTGCACAGCGCATAGCGGGTTTGGGTGCGTTGAAGTTGGTAGGCGGCTGTCATCACCAGTCGCGCGCCGGACATGCCCAGTGGGTGACCAATTGCAATGGCGCCCCCTTGGGCATTCACGCGCGGATCGTCGTCGGCCACCCCAAGGTCGCGCAAGGTGGCGAGACCTTGGGCTGCGAAGGCCTCGTTCAATTCCATGACATCCATCTGATCGATGGTCAGGCCCGCGCGTTCCAGCACTTTGCGGCTGGCAGGCACCGGGCCGATGCCCATGACCCGGGGCGCTACGCCGGTCGCGCTCATCCCAACGATCCGGGCCATTGGTGTCAGCCCATATTTTTTGGCAGCATTGGTCGAGGCAATCAGCAAGGCCGCCGCGCCGTCGTTTACGCCAGATGCATTGCCTGCGGTGACAGTCTTGTCCGCGCCGTTGATGCCGCGCAGTTTCGCCAAAGCGGCGGCATCTGTGTTTGGGCGTGGGTGTTCATCGGTATCCACGATCACCGGGTCGCCCTTGCGTTGCGGTATGGTGACCGGTGCAATTTCCTGGGCAAAGGCGCCCTTGGCCTGTGCGGTGGCCCAGCGGGCTTGCGAACTTGCGGCAAAGGCGTCTTGATCTGCACGGCTGACCTGCCAGTCTTCGGCAACATTGTCCGCCGTTTCAGGCATAGAATCGATCCCGTGGGCGGCCTGCATCGCTGGGTTCACAAAGCGCCAACCGATGGTCGTATCGAATACTTTTGCGCCCCTGCTGAATGGGGTGTCCGCTTTTGGCATGACAAATGGTGCGCGAGTCATCGATTCAACACCGCCTGCGATGACCAAATCGAGATCGCCTGCTTTTATGCCGCGTGCGGCGATCCCAACGGCGTCCATGCCCGAGGCGCACAAGCGATTTACGGTGATACCGGGCACGTCCACAGGCATTCCGGCCAGCAGAGCCGCCATGCGGGCCACGTTGCGGTTGTCCTCGCCCGCTTGATTGGCGCAACCCATGACGACATCGTCGATTGCTGACCAGTCGAGGGTCGGATGACGCGCCATCAGCGCGGCAATGGGCGCAGCGGCCAGATCATCGGCACGCACTTTCGACAGCGCTCCACCATAGCGGCCAATCGGTGTGCGTTGCGCGTCGCAGATCAATGCATCCATACCGTTCTCCTCCCCTTCGAATGTAGGCGAGGAGGTGAGTCGCGGCAATCAAAATGTTACGAATTACTCGATCAATGTAAAATTTTGTAACATGTGATCCGATCAAGACTGATATTGGTCCTGATATGACGCCGCACACTGCGCCACGACTTCCTTCATGGAAGCCTTTGGTGCGTACCCAATCAGATCGGATAACAACTTGCCGTTGACCAATTTTGCAGGGGTACCACCGGGTTGTAATTCAATAATGTTCTTCCGTGCCGTCTGACCTGGCGCGACCTCAATCGCTTGGAATAACTACATCAAGAGAGCGGTGGCGAAGTTGGCGATACTGACCCCGCCATAGGAACAAATGGCGACAGACTGTCGCCTTCCGTAATCTCAGAAATGCGTGCGGTCCTATGGACCAGTCACCTCCAAATTGTCCTCTAGAAACAGTTTGGAGAACGGTAGCCGATATAGAGAGAACCACCGATGATCAGAACGTGAAGCACTATCCGTCTGGTCCGATTTCCGTCGACCAGGCCGCGCGCCCGATGCTGTCATAGGCGGTGAAGCCGGCGCGTTTAGCGTCATGCGCGGAATAGATATTGCGCAAATCAGCCATGTGCGGGGTTGTCATGCGCCGCGCCAATCGCTTGAGATCGAGAGCGCGGAATTCGTTCCACTCTGTCAGGATTACGACCAGATCAGCGTTTTGGGCAGCTTTGTATGCGTCCTCAGCCCACTGCACGCCGGGAAGCAAAGCTGCGCCTTCATGGTGACCTTGCGGGTCCGTAACGCGAACTTTGGCCCCTGCACCTATGAGGGCGGGCACAATTGTGAGCGAGGGTGCATCGCGCATGTCGTCTGTATTGGGTTTGAATGTGACCCCAAAGACGGCGACGGTTTTGCCAGCCAACTGCCCGTCACACAAATCAAAAATCTTGTCGATCATGCGCCGTTTGGTTTCTTCGTTCACTTTGATCACCGTTTCAGTGATCTGCATCGGGACCGCATGCTCTTGTCCGATTCGGGCCAATGCCTTGGTATCCTTGGGGAAACAAGATCCACCATAGCCCGGACCGGCGTGCAGAAACTTGTTCCCGATGCGTCCGTCTAAGCCCATACCTTTGGACACCTGTTTGATGTCGGCTCCGGTGCGTTCGCACAGCGCCGCGATTTCGTTGATGAAAGTGATCTTTGTCGCCAGAAACGCATTGGCGGCGTATTTGATCATCTCAGCGCTTTCCAGATCGGTGGTAACGATCGGGAAATCCCGCAGGAAAAGGGGGCGGTAGATTTCAGCCATCACGTCCGCAGCGCGATCGTTCTGGACGCCGACCACGACGCGGTCAGGCTTCATGAAGTCGTCTATCGCTGCGCCTTCGCGTAGGAATTCAGGGTTGCTGGCAACGTCAAAGTCGAGGTCTGGATTGGCTTTGCGCACAACCTGCTTGACTTGCCGGTTGGTGCCGACGGGGACAGTCGATTTAGTGACGATCACCACATAATCTTTGGCCAGTTTCGCCACCTCTTCGGCCGCTGCCATCACATATGTCAGATCGGCGTGCCCGTCGCCACGCCGGGTCGGTGTACCCACGGCGATAAAAATAGCCTCCGCGCCTTCAACTGCATTGGAAAGATCAACGGTAAAAGAAAGGCGACCGGCCTCAACATTCTTGATCATCAGAGCATCAAGACCGGGTTCGTAAATCGGCACATCACCTTGCTTTAGTGTTTCGATCTTGGTGGAATCTTTGTCGACGCAAACCACGTCATGACCAAAGTCCGAAAAACAAACACCCGAAACGAGGCCGACATAGCCCGTCCCAATCACTGCAATTTTCACGATTGAACTCCATGAATTCTATGCTCTGGACCTGTTTTGTGCAGAACGCAAAGTAACGCAAGGCTTGAGTAACGCACACCCACACGACTCTGGGGACTGTGCCCAGTATCACACCAATCGAAACAAGACCGCAAACCACAGCGTGATCGTCCCGCCGACCGTTTGGCGGTACAAGCCAAGCCGTTTGAGCAACAGCATCCGTTTTAACACCGGCAGCGTCGAAAGTCGTGCAAACGATTCTAGCATTGCAAGGTGATCGGGGCGCAGAACCGCACCACAAGAGAGCAGGGCAGCAATATTGGTTTGATTCCACGCACGAAATTCCCCGCGCAGTAACTGAAGAAGCCGCCGCAATCGGGCATAGGCTGTGTCACTTACACCAATTTGGTTTGCCTCATGCTGACGATAGAGAAGGCTGGGCATGTCATCATGAACAACTTTCCCTCCAGTGCCGGTGACCAATTGATAGAGCCACCAATCGTGCACGACGACTGGTCCGACATGATTGACTGCCTCTAAGACGAGCGAAACTGCCGCCGGGTTTAAAACAATTGTGTTCCCGGCGGCGATGTTTTGCACCAAAGCATTGCGAAAGTGCGGGGTGCGTGGGCGAGGTGCGGACATTCGTCGTTTAGACAAATTTCGGCACGTCACCCACGTGCGGCTGCAGTATAGCGTCGGACGCCTTGGATCATATTGTCTCAACGTGTTCAGTGCCCGAGAGATCTTGTCTGGTAGCCAGACATCATCCTGATCAGAAAAGGCGATCCAGCTGGGAGAAACATCTTGGTTGGCAACGTGGCGCAAAAGCCTGAGGAAATTCTCAGAAGCCCCTTGCTGTGGGCCTTTGATGACTTTGACCTGTCCGCGAGGGTGCACGCTACCAAAGGTTTTCAAGACTTGCACGCTTTTGTCTGTAGACCCATCATCGCTGGCCAACAGCCGCCAATGGCAGTGCGTTTGCACGTCAAAACTGTTGAGTTGGGCCGGCAGTTTGTCTGCCCCATTATAAACCGCCATTAGGATATCAACGGTTTCGGCCTTTGGATCACGCGGCGGCAAGTACATCCTCCACAACCTGGTGGAATGCGCGCGCCTGATCTGCGTATCCGGCAACTGGCGTTTGCGCCTGAGCCTTTGGATGTTGTGTCAAAGCGGCGGCGAGCCGTTTTTGCAACGTTGATGCAGGTGAACCAATCGGAATTAGGTCTGCGTTGCGGGCAGCAGTGTGTTCTACAGTTCCACCACTGTCCGTTTGAATGACGTCGATCCCACGTGCCAATGCCTCGCGGATGGTGAGGCCAAATGTCTCTTTCCACTGGGACATGAACAGCAACACGTCGATTTGGGCATAAAACCCATCCATGTTTTCCTGTTCAAACCTCGGGCAGATCTCCCAATCTCCCCGAAGCCCTTTTGTATGTGCAGATGTCCACCACGTTCCGTCTCGGCTGCCGTCCACCAGAAGAACACGAAAGTCCTCTTGCCTGAGCAATTCAAAGGCCGCCCGTATTGTGGGCCAGCCCTTGATTTGGGATGGGCCGCCAACAAACCCGAATGTCAGGCGCGGATCACGTGCGCGTCGTGCCCCCTGTGCGTCCGAAAAACCAAAACCGGGCAACCGCACGCCGTTTTCCAGCACAACTCCTCGTCCGGGCGCAAAGCCGGAAGACGAGACCAGGTCATATGCAAATTGGCTGGGATAGGTCACGCAATTGGCTAGCGCGCCCATCATTCTGAGGTGTTCAAATCGTGTGCGTGCTTCGCCCATGTCGATTGCGCAAGCGCGGCAAGCGTCAATGCGTACTGGCGATTGGCCACAATAGGTTCCGTCCGGACGGATCATGAACTGCCGTTCACAAATCCACCAAAAGTCATGGACGCTAAGAATGATAGGAATGCTTCTCGCATGGGCGGTCTGAAGGATGCCCGTGCCAATATCCTGAACGCAGTGGACATGTACCAAGTCAGGATGCAGCCCGTCCATCAACTCTCCCAAAAGTGCGGCGACCTGTGGGTTGTTGTACATCTCGTGATAGCTGCGGTTTTGCGGTACGTTGATGACGTAATTCACGATGCCGTCACGCTCCGATTTTGTCACCGTATACGTCTCAAGCTCCGCCCGGGTGCACAGAGACACTGCTGTAATTCGGTAATCCCCGCGCGTAACAAGCGCCTTGGCTAGTTCTTCGGCCACAATCGTCGCGCCCCCATAGGTAAAGGGGGCGAAAAAGACGTTGGCCAGTAGAATATGGCGTTTGTTCATCGCTTTACCCACTCTAGGATCTCGGGATCAATGATGTGCGTGCTGGCTTGCCCACTCCATTCCGTCTCAAGCGTTTGCCGCGCGGCTTCGCCAATTTGAGTCGCTCGATCGGGCCTGTTGGTCAGAAAATTGAGATACGTCAGCCAATCCTCCGGGTTTTGCGCGATGTAACCTGTTTCGCCATGTGTAATCATGGACGCCATGTCGCCAACAGGGCCTACAATGGACGGAACAGACACCGCAGCGGCATCAATTACACGAACTGCGCTCTTGCACTGATTGAACAGGTCATTGGCCAAAGGCATCAGTGCACAATCTGCGCGGGCGAGGGCTGCCAGATAGGCCTCATATGTCGAAAACGGCATGGCATCCGTGCGCGCCAAGAGAGCCTTTGGCAGGGTGCCTTTGTTGATGTGTCCGAGCATCAAAAGGCGGCGTTTGGGCGCGGCCATAATGAACGGTTCGATCACGTCTACAATCTCGGCAAGGTCGACCTCATGTCCTTTGGAACCGCTGGCAAAGGCCACACGAAATGCACCATCCCTCGCTGGTCGCCGAGCACGAGCACGTGCGCCTTCAGTGAGTGTGACAGGGTCGGCAAAATTGCGGCGCACATGGATCGGGCGCGACGAATATAGGGCTGCGTGCTGTGCCAAACCGGGGGTGGAGACTGAGATCAAATCGGCCCCATTCATCATTGACATGTACCTGGGCGCTCGCGCGACAAAGTGCTGCTTCATCATCGGGTCGATCGCGTTCATGTTCCCATAGGTCTCATAGGCGGACACGGAAAAGAGCGGGTCGTCGATGTCATAGAGGATCGGTAAACGCAGTCGCCGCGCCTCGTAACGCAGCATCTCCGTCAACGGCGTGGCTGGTAGGCGATACTCAACCAAATGTGTGGCCAGACTGAGCAGTCGAGTGACCCTTGGCAGGTCTTCGTAATGGGCAAACTCACAAGCTATATCCTGTGCGTGCCAAAACCCGGCTAGCTGTTCGACCCGGTATTTGCGGCATTGCGGCAAGTTCAGATCGCCGATGATGGCAACAAAACGGTGGTTGGTATCGCAGCGCGGTGCGTTGACGTGGAATGCGTTTCCGCGCGCCAACTCTTGCCAGATACCATGTAGATACTGAGGAGATTTCTGGGACGAATCTGTCTTTTCTCGCAAAACTGTGTGGGCTGATCCGCGCCACTGCATGCCAAGGAAATGTCGCGCCTTGGCGATAGCGAGGCGCCATCCGTCCTCATGGACTGCTGTCCAAAAGCGACGCAGATGAGGTGGACGAACCGCTTGCCTCAGGACCCGCATAAAGGATGCGGCAATGTTCGTATCTATTGCTGTCATGATGCCAACCGCGGTTGATGTGCTGACGGGTTGGCAAGGTTTTCAGTATGATGCTCAAGGGCTGCATCAGCGTCCGAATAAATCGTCGCCTTCCCGTTTTCGAGCACCGCAGCCATGTTGCAAATACGCCGGACCATGAACTCTGAATGCGAGACGACGATCGCCCCGGCAGTCCGCCGTCGGTCGTCAAAGACCCGCACGCTCTTGTCCCGGAATGCGCCGTCTCCGACGGATGTCACCTCGTCGACCAAGTATGTGTCAAACGGGATACCCATCGACACGCCAAATGAGAGTCGGGCCCGCATGCCAGATGGATAGGTGCGCAACGGCATCCTGAAATGCGAACCCAGTTCGGCGAAATCCTCAACAAAATCGACCAGCTCGTCCGTATCGACGCCATAGAGGCGCGCCACAAAGCGTGCGTTTTGCAAACCGGACATATCCGGGTGAAAAGACCCGGAAAAACCGACAGGATAAGAGATCGAACCACTCGATAGCACCTGTCCTGAGGTGGGGCGCATCGTGCCTGCGATCAGCTTCAGCAGGGTGCTCTTTCCGGCGCCGTTACGTCCCAGCAGCGCCACACTGGCACCCGTAGGAAAGGTAGCACTTAGTGAGTCCACCACCCGTTTGCGTCCGCCTTTGATCCAAAACACTTTGGTCAAACGGTCCAGTTCAATCATCGCCTTCCCCCTATCGTCGGTCGCGCAGGCTATAGAAAACGAGGCTGAGAATGCTCCAGCCAAGAAAGCTACAAAGCGCAACGAGTAGAAGCATCTTGAGCCGTTCGGGATATTCGGCCTGTTGCGCCAGCGTCGGGCGAATGTGGGCCGCAAGATAGCGGCTTTGGCGCCGTGCCTCGGCCAGTGCTGCATCATGAGTGGCCAAGGCGCTGGTATAAGCAGCCTCGGCAAATTCGCGGTCCACCATGAGCCCCTCATATTCCCCAACTAGGTCTGCAAACACGACACCTTCTTGAGCACCCGCTCCCAAACCAAGCTTGCGTCGTTCAGCGTCGATACGCTTTTGAATGACGTCAACGCGCCGCGTCGCCTGTGCGATACGAGGGTCGCCAGACCGGGTCGTGTCTTGCAAAAGATCAAAATCGATTAACGCCTCAGCCAATTGACGCTGCCGAGTCACGAGGACGCCCATTTGATTTCGGGTGTCGATGTCGGGGTCCACGATCTGTGTGCGATTGCGAAACAGGGTGAGGGCCTGACGCGCCTCTTTCAAACGGTCCGAGGTGACGGTTAGTTCGTCGCGGGCATAGTTGATCGCATCGTCCCGTGCGGTGTCGGAAAGCGCGTTGATCAACGCGGTGCTTTCTTCCACGATCGCTTGGGCTACAGCTTGAGCGTCGGCGGGGTCAAAGGCCAGAACCCTCACGTCGATCAGGCGTGTCGCGCTGTCATAGATGATTGATATCTTGCGCTGCCAATGGGCCAACAGGTCCTCAATCGTTCCGGTTGGATCGTAGGCAAAAAGTGGGTCGTTATTGACAGTCACCTTGCTCCACATCTGAGCCAGATCAAGACGATCATTCACTTTTGAGACCAATTCCTGGCTGGTGAGATAGGCAAACAGGATGTCTGTATCTACGGTGCTGGATCCGGATAGTTCCGTGACTCCGCCCAGTAGTTCAACGGCTGACCCTTGTTCTTCGGAGCGGACGGAAAACGCGAGGTTCGAGGCGTATTGGTCGGCGGCGAAAGTCCACAGGTAATAACCGGCCAGTGTCACTGGCGTTACAAAGAACAAGACGAAGGACAATGTCAAAAACCGGTGCCGCCCCCGCGTCCGTGCAGGGCGCGCTGGCGTTGGACTTGGAACGGTATGCGGTACAAATGAACCAGATATCGTTGCTTTAGGCCCGGCCTCTGCGGATTGGACAGGCAAGGCAGTTGCGGGTTCGGCGTCCGATGACAAATTTCTGGCGTCCGACGTTATGCGTTCGATTGTCGCTTCGGTACGCTGTTTGGCACGCAGAATCCGCGGTTTTCGCGTCGGATGTTCGACATCCGCTGCCGCTGTTTTCATGCTGCTTTGTGCCATTCTGGCCGAATCCACCGCGAGTTAAGTGTTTGTTCTTCTCACTTGGCTAGCGTGAACGTCTTAAGATTTTCTACAGATGCGAGGGGAAACAGATGCATCTCAGTTCCGCACCGGTGATCGTCGCCCACAGCATGCGGTTTTCGACGTTGCGCGCCGTATTTGCGCTGATCTTGCGTGAAATTTCGACAACCTACGGGCGCTCTCCGGGTGGATATGTATGGGCGATCCTGGAACCGGCGGCAGGCATTGCGTTGCTGACGTTGATTTTTTCTGTTGGGTTCCGCAGTCCGCCATTAGGCAGCAATTTTGCCTTGTTTTACGCGGCGGGTCTTCTGCCGTTCCTGATGTATTCGGACATCTCGGGCAAACTGGGCCAGACGATACAGTTCAGCCGCGCGCTTCTTGCCTACCCCCGTGTCACGTTTCTGGACGCGTTGACGGCCCGACTCCTGCTCAACATGCTGACGCAATTGGTGGTGCACGGGCTGGTGCTGAGCTTTATCCTTGTTATGCAGCAACCTGATACAACATTTGACGTTTCAAAGATCGCGCTGGCTTATGTGATGCTGCTTGCACTTGCCTCTGGAGTGGGAGCGTTGAACAGCTTTCTGACGCTTGCCTATCCAGTGTGGCAGACGGCATGGGCAGTTTTGAACCGCCCGCTTTTTCTGATTTCCTGCATCTTTTTCAACTTTGAAATCGTACCGCAACCTTACGCAGATTACCTTTGGTTCAACCCGCTTGTGCATGTGGTGGGCATGATGCGCGATGGATTTTATCCATTCTACCAGCCAACTTATGTATCGGTGATGTACCCGATTGCGCTGGGTGGCGGTCTTGGATTGGCTGGACTGTTCCTGCTGAACCGGTATCACCGGGACATCCTCGATAAGTAGGTTCGGGTGGCCGTCAGTTGTGCCAACTGTCTGGAATCGAGTACCCTTCGGCTTCGACTTCGGCATTGATGCGGACAACGTCGTCAGCCACCATATCAGCAAAGAAAGCCGGCATTGGTCGCTTCACGCTTTCAGTGAAACGTTTTTCCAACAGCGATTGCGGATAATCAAAAGGCGCCACGCCCAGAAACCGTTCGATATCAGCCAATGTGCCACGCTGATTGGCGTGCAGATCTTCATAAAATATGGCCTTGAACTGATCCGGCTGCAAACCTGCGCGTGCGCGGCGCAGAACGGCACCGTATTCCGCGTTGTCCCAGATATGGGGCTGGCGCAAAAAGATCTCAAAATCGTGCGGGCCCCACTTATCCAGCTTTTCTGCACAGCCCGTCACTTCGAGGTGGAACTTGGTATGGCTCCAAAGCCGTTTGACCGGATGGCGCAGTGTATAAAGCACCCGCAATTTTTGGCAGTTGTTAGAAATTCGCGGCCAGGCCTCGGCCGGGAGATGCGCGTTCAGGTTGGAGAAATCGCAAGCGTAGGTCTCGTGATCGCGCAACTGGAACAGGTTGCGATACCACAGATCATCCACGGGCCGATCCAGATAGGAAGCGATCCAGCGCAGGTTGTGACGTACCACGTCCAGATGGCTGGTTTTGGGATCAAAGCGCGGGATGTAACGATCATATGCCTCTTTCAGCCGACGCTTTTCGCTGAGCTGATTGGTGTTGACGAAGTGGTGATAGAAGTAGTGAATTTCTTTCTCCATCGCGAAATGCAATTCAGGATGGCGGCCCAAGACGGCATAAAGCCACGTGGTGCCAGCCTTCATCGCGCCGATGCTGAGAAACAGATTCTCGAATGGTTTGGGTGTCTGCATGTTGCCGACACCTTTCGTCGAATTGGTTAATTTCCAGTAACCACGGTCCACTTTTGGACCAACTAGAGTAGCTTGTGCGTCAGAAGATAAAGTCGAGCGCGTCGAGGTCTGACAGGACCACGTTTGACAAGGTGATTGAAGAGCTCAAACCTGTCGTGATGACGACATAGCTGCCGACTTGGATAGCGGCCCCGCCGCCGCTGTCACCAAGATCCAGATCGCCTAGGCTGGTTAACGCGCTAACACCACGCAGATCGATCTTTTCAAAATCATTCAGCGCACTGACGTCTCCGATTGTGTCGTCGCCATGCCCGTCTTCGAACACGAATGTGTCGGCGTTGAAACGTCCAAACATTTCGTCATCGCCGGCTCCTCCGTCGAGCGTGTCGAATCCGGACCCGCCATTAAGTGTGTCATTGTCTGCTCCGCCACTCAGCAGGTCGTCTCCGCTGCCACCAAAAAAGTTGTCATGTCCTGCCTCGCCATACAGAGAATCGTTGCCACCATCACCAAAGAGGCCGTCATTTCCGTCTCCCCCTTCGGCCAGATCGTCGTTGGCGCCGCCAAACAGGCGGTCAAGACCGAGGTCGCCCCGCAGGATGTCATTGCCATCTCTCCCATAGAGGTTGTCTGCCTGATGGCCGCCGTCGAGCAGATCGTCCCCTGCTCCACCGTCCAGCAGGTCAAAGCCGCCGTCGCCAACGATGGTGTCATTGCCCTCTTCGCCCCAAAGCCCGTCGACGGTGTTGCCCACGTTGGCCCCCCCCACTGATCCAATCATCGCCATCACCTCCATAGACGCGGTCTGCGGTAGATCCGGCGAGGATACGGTCATCGCCGTTCCCGCCTTGTATCTGGTCAAAGCCGTCGCCGCCTTCCAACTGGTCTGCACCATCGCCGCCCATCAATGAATCAGCGCCATTCCCACCGATCAGTGTGTCATCGCCAGTCCCACCATCGATGGTGTCAAACCCGATGCCGCCCAACACTGAGTCGTTGCCGGCTCCGGCCGTGGTATTGTCGTTTCCGACCCCAAGATCAATTGTGTTGGCGGCGTCATTACCAGTGACGTCATCCGCTCCGTCGCCGAGTATGGCGTTTTCAATGACGGTTCCGCGGGCGATGCCCATCACGCCAATCAAGTTGCCAAAGTCCGAGAATGCCCCGGCCCGCAGGTCAAGGCGGGCGGTATCCGTCATATAACTGAGGTCGATCATGTCGCTGCCGCCCTGATCGTAGAGGGTGAAAGCCACGGTACTTCTGGATACTTCGGGCGAGGTTGCACCGCCTGCCAGCCAGTCAAAGACAGAATCTAGGTAGTTCCCAAGGTTCGAACCTGCGCCATAGACCGTATTGCCCGCCGTGACGCTATCTGCGTCAGGCGCGCCATAAATGTGCTGGATCGCCAGAATATCGACCATCATGGGAGTTGTTACAAAAGCGTAGCTTGCGGTTATAGAAGTATTTTCTGTTTGGCTGAAATACGACATGACCGATATTTGCCAGCTGTCTTCGGCGAAAGTTTCGTCAGTGCCATAGTTCGCATTGCCATTGTAGTCGCCCTGATGGCCTAGGCCGATCGCATGGCCGATTTCGTGCAAGTAGGTCTGGAAGCTGTAGCTGTCGATCGAGGTGCCGTATGTGCTGACCCAGTTGGTGGAAATATTCATCTCGACACCACTGCTAGACCCAGAGCTGGGCGCGTAGGCGAATGCGCCGCCTAACTCATCATCCATGGTGATCATCTCGCCCCAGGTGACGATCTGAAAGTCCAGATTGGCGACCATTTCCCACGCATCCATCGCCCAACGGGCTAGTTGCTGCGCTGCTGCAGTTAACCCGGCAATGCTGACGGTGATGACGTTGGACTGGCTGGTGTCAAAGCTGATCTCCCTGTTTCCCCAGAAGCCTTCGGAAAGGTACAGTGCCATGTCGTCCAGAGTGCTGGCAGGAGCCGGCGTTGGCGTAGTGGCAGTTTCATCAGTGACGGTGAGGGTGTATGTGCCGGTCTGCGTCGAAAACGCATCCGCCACCACATAATAAGTGCCGGAGGCACCTGGTTCGAACTCAAGCAGTGAAAATAGCCCTCGGCCACCATCGTCATTGGCCGCAACTTGATTGCCATCAGCGTCAAACAGTCGAACCAATGGGTCGCTCAACGACCCGCCGTCCAAAGCGATTTCATAGGTTACGCCGGCTGTCAGGTTGATCGCTACCCAATCTTCATCACCGCTTTCTGATAAGGTTCCCGAAAACGTATCTCTGACTGCCATGCCGTTTGTGGTCGCAATACCGTCAATTGCATTTGGGTCTTCGGTCAGGTTCGCAAATGCCAGGTCGGCCCCGTCCTCGTGACGCATGGGATCAAAGGTACGGGTGGCGAAACAGATCGAACACATGTGGTCGAGGCCCTTATGACAGTCAAAAACAAGGAAGCTTGACCGTCGACCTCACGCAGAAATCGGGCGCAAATTTGGCAGTTGGGGTCGTGAAATCCCAACGATTTAAGACAAACGTTTTGCGTCTATTGTGATAGCGAGCTTTGTTCGTGGCACCATAGTCAAAGTGCGAGGCGCAGTTCAGTGAGCCCCGTGGTCAGTCCAAAAGACCGTTCAGATAAGTGCCATAGTCGTTCTTGGAAAACAGGGCGGCACGTTTTTGCAGGTCTTCCTTGCTGATCCAGCCGCTCTCGAATGCGATCTCTTCGAGGCAGCCGGTCTGCAATCCTTGCCGGTTGGTCAGAGTCCGTACAAAGTTGCTTGCGTCTAAAAGGCTGCCATGGGTGCCTGTGTCCAGCCACGCATATCCGCGCCCCATCCGGTTCACGCGTAGCTGGCCTTCCGCAAGATACATCTCGAGAAGTGTGGTGATTTCAAGCTCACCCCGTTCAGAAGGCTTTACGGCGCGCGCCCGCTCCGGCGCATCAGAGTCGAGGAAGTAGAGCCCCGTAACCGCGTAGTTCGACGGTGGGATGTCCGGTTTTTCTATGATTTTCCGTGCTGTTCCATCGTCGTCAAATCCGACCACACCATAACGCTCCGGGTCAGAGACGTGATACCCGAACACAGTGCCACCTTTGGTTTGAGTATCGGCATCTGCCAGCAAATCGGGCAGTCCATGCCCGAAGAAGATATTGTCCCCCAGAACCATCGCTGACGGTGCGCCATCAAGAAAGTCTTCTGCCAAAACATAGGCTTGGGCAAGACCGTCGGGTGAGGGCTGTACGATATACGTCAGCGAGATTCCCCATTGGCTACCGTCTCCGAGGGTCCGCTTGAACTGATCCTGGTCCTGCGGAGTAGCGATCATCGCGATGTCTCGGATGCCTGCCAACATTAGCACAGAGATTGGATAGTAGATCATCGGCTTGTCGTAGATGGGCAGGAGCTGTTTGGAGACACCCATCGTGATTGGGTACAGTCGCGTGCCCGATCCACCTGCCAGAATGATCCCTTTGCGTTTGGTCATGATGCAGCCTCTAGCTCTTTAATGGTGTCGATTAGGCCAACGCGCCAGTCAGGGCGCTTGATGCCAAAGGTGTCTGTCAGGGATGCACAGTTCATCCGTGAGTTTGCCGGTCGTGCAGCAGGTGTCGGATAGGCCGATGTCGGAATTTCGGTCACAACACAGTCGATATTGGCCACCTCAAAGATGGCCCGCGCAAAATCTGCCCATGAACAGTCTGGGCCGCCAGAAAAATGATAGGTGCCAGAAGCATCGCGGTTACTGATCAGGTGCGTTGCCATGTTGTGGCAAGCCTTGGCAATGTCGCGTGCAGGGGTTGGTCCGCCGGTCTGGTCGGCGACAATGGTCAGTGCCTCGCGTTCGGCCCCAAGGCGGAGCATCGTTTTGACAAAGTTGGCGCCGTGCGCGGAAAACACCCATGATGTGCGCAGGATTGCATGGGTCGCCTCGGATTGACGTACCCCGTTTTCGCCGATCAGCTTGGAACGTCCGTATGCGCCAAGGGGGGCGGTTACATCCTGCGGTGCCCACGGTTTGGTGCCGGTGCCGTTGAACACATAATCTGTCGAGATGTGGATCATCGGAATGCCTAATTCGGCGCAGGCGGCGGCCATTGCAGTTGGCGCATGACCGTTGATTGTTGTTGCAAGCGCTTCTTCGCTTTCGGTGCGATCTACTGCTGTATACGCGGCGGCGTTGATAACGGCGTCGGGTGCGTGGGTGAGAATCGCTTGTGCACAGGCTCGCGGATCGGTCAGGTCAGCCACATCGCGCCCCAAACACAATGTATCCGACAGGGCTGCCAATTCAGTCGATACCTGCCCGGTTGATCCAAAGACGAGGATCGTCATGTACCTGTGCCCAGCCGCTGGCCGACGCCCGAGCGATCCTGCAAGGCGCGCCACCACGCCTCATTTTCAAGATACCAATGCACAGTGCGGCGCAGTCCATCTTCGACCGTCACCGAGGGGGACCAGCCCAGTTCGGTGCGGATGCGCGTTGGATCGATGGCATAGCGCGCATCGTGGCCGGGCCTATCGGTCACAAATGTGATTTGATCGGCGTAGGACCCTGACGCTTTGGGCTGCACCTCATCTAGAATCGCGCATAGCGTATTGACGAGTTCGAGGTTCGACCGCTCGTTTTCCCCACCGATGTTATAGGACCGACCGACCTCACCTTTTTGCACCACAAGCAACAGCGCGTCCGCGTGATCCTCGACATATAGCCAGTCGCGCACGTTCGACCCGTCGCCGTAGATCGGCAGCGCCTTACCCGCCAGCGCATTGAGGATAATGACCGGGATCAGCTTTTCGGGGAAATGGTAGGGGCCATAGTTATTCGAGCAGTTGGTCAGGATGACAGGCAGGCCATAGGTTTCACACCATGCACGGACCAGATGGTCGGACGAGGCCTTTGAGGCAGAATAGGGACTGCGCGGGTCATAAGGTGTGTCTTCAGTGAACATGCCCGTGGGTCCAAGTGAGCCAAACACTTCGTCCGTGGAGATGTGATGGAACCGGAAATCAGCGGGACGGCCTGCCTGTTCCCAATAGCTGCGCGTGGCCTCAAGAAGGTGGAAGGTGCCCATGACGTTTGTGTCGATGAAGGTGCCTGGACCATCGATGGATCGATCCACATGGCTTTCGGCCGCCAGATGCATGATGGCGTCGGGTTGGTGCGTATTTAGAATGGCGTCGAGCGCTGCGCGGTCCCGAATATCAGCCTCTACAAAGGTGTAGTTGGGATCATCCGAAACCGGCGCGACATTCTCAAGGCAGGCTGCATATGTCAGCGCATCAAGATTGACGACATGGTGACCTGCGGCGACGGCCTGACGCACCACTGCCGACCCGATAAACCCAGCGCCGCCTGTGACCAAAAGTTTCATTGTGGAGCCTCATAAATGAAGGGGCTGTCAAAATCCGCCAGCGCGTGAGCCGCAGCGTCCTTGTCCGACAGGATTGGCTCGCCCATCACGCCCCAGTCAATTCCGCAACTGTCCCATGCCACTGCACCATCGGCAGCCACATCGTAGTAATCCGAGCATTTGTAGATAATTTCGGTGTCCGGTTCGCGGGTGGCAAAGCCGTGAAGAAACCCTTCAGGGATCAAAAGTTGAAGACCGTTGTCAAAGCTCAGTTCATAACCGACCCAAGCGCCATAAGTAGGTGATCCACGCCGGACGTCGACGGCGACGTCAAACAATGCCCCGCGGCCGCAGCGCACCAATTTGGCTTGTGCTGATGGAGGGGCCTGAAAATGGAGACCGCGGACGGTGCCAACTGCGCCGGACATCGAATGGTTGTCTTGAACAAAGTCAGTGTAAATACCGTGACCTGCGAAGACCTTCTTGTTCCAGCTTTCGCTGAAAAACCCACGTTCATCTCCGAATCTGCGCGGTTCGATCAGCAGGACGCCTGGCAATGCAGTCTCGGTAATATTCACGAGGGAAGACCCTTTGTTATGCAGGCTGGCGCATAGCAAAGAGGTGGTTGGTTGTCACGGTGGATGTGATTTGGAGCTCAAGAAAATGGCGCTGTGCCGCTCTTTTGTCGAGGATCATGCATAAGACTAAACATATTTGCGCAGGCCAATATTTGTAGACCTGCGCCAACCGTTTTATTTACCAAGGGTCGACATCGTAAACGTGCGATCTGATCCCAACCGGTTTTCAAGATACATGCGCGGTTTCGCGCCCAAAGCGTCGACGGATATGCTGATCGCATCGTCCAACCCTGTTGTGCCGTCCAGCGGTCCAGTCAGAAAATTCAAGCTACCCGTTGGGCTTGTGAACATCGCGGCCAGATTGCTGGCCCCAGTCAATGCACCCGTGATCGAAAACAGATAGAACTGCCCCGCCAGATCAAGCGAGAGCCACATCATGATACGCGCCGGATCGGAAAATGGTATGTCAAAGCCATATGCCGCATCATCCGCGATGAAGACTTCATCAAAGTAGCATTTGCCTTGCGGGAAGCGGACCGCGCCGTCGGTGGCATCAGCCACAAGGGCCGTGTTGAACAGTGCGCCGTTGGACGACACTTTGACTGCGAAATCATCATTGCCGACGGTACCCATCTCAGCCCGACCGGAAAACCCGGTTTGGAACAAAAGGCTGGCGGTATCGGCCTGACCGTTCTTGTTCAGCTTGAGTTGGTGACCGCCGCCTACATTGTTCAGAAGGGTGGCTGGAGCCGACACGCTAAGACGCATAAGCCACCTTCCAGGCGCCACCGTGGTGGCCCCCCCCGCCGGAGACTTTCTTGCGCTTGATGATGATTGGCCGCACATTGGCTTGCACGCTCATATCCCACACCTCATTTTCACCCGAGGCTGGTATTACCGCGACAGAGTTTCACGGTTGTTAACAAATACAATTGTGCCGATTTCGCGGATCAGGACGTGCGCTGGGCTAACTTTTGTCCGGGACCATTTTGCCGGTCAGGTGATCCGTCCCGCGGGCTTTAGCGAGCATGACTTGTTTTTGGCGTTCGCGAAACCGAGCTTTGTCTTGCTCCGACGTTTCACGAGCACAGTGATGGCAGCTTACCCCTTGTTCATACTCAGGGCGGTCACGATCGGCAGGCAGGATTGGCCGGCGACATGCATGGCAAAGCATATGCGGTCCCACTTCCAGTCCGTGTCCAACGCTGACTCTGCCGTCAAAGACAAAGCATTCGCCTTGCCATGAACTGTCTTCCTGCGGCACCTCTTTGAGGTACTTAAGAATGCCACCTTTGAGATGGTAGACATCATCTATGCCTTGGCCGAGCAGGTAGTTGGTGGATTTTTCGCAGCGGATACCGCCGGTGCAGAACATCGCCACTTTTTTGTTGTGAAAGCGGTGTTTGTTTGCCTCCCACCATGCGGCGAATTCGCCAAAGCTAGCCGTTTCAGGATCTATGGCGCCCTCAAAGGTTCCAATGGCGACTTCGTAGTCGTTGCGAGTGTCGATCACGGCCACGTCGTCACGCCCGATCAAGTCGTTCCAATCTGAAGCTTCGACATAGTGACCTGTGCGAGCGGCCGGATCCACGTCAGGTTGGCCCATGGTCACGATCTCTCGCTTAAGGCGTACCTTCATTTTGCCGAATGGTGGCGTCGGGCTGTGGCTTTCTTTCCATTCAAGATCTGCGCAGCCGGGCAGGGCGCGGATATGGGTCAGCACGGCATCGATTCCGGCGCGTGAGCCGGCGATCGTGCCGTTGATCCCCTCTGGCGCGAGCAACAGAGACCCGGTCACGTCCTGCGCCTGACACAACGCCAGCAGCGGCGGCTTCAGCGCGGACGGATCCGCAAAGCGGGTAAAGTGGTAGAGAGCTGCGATTATGAACATGCGCGCTCAGATACGCTCGTGTGCCAAGCCCTGCAAGCCTCTCGGCGTTGCGCAGGTGCCAAAAGGAGCGGACCATGGTGGGAAGTCTGTAAGTCGCGCAATGGCGCGTTTGATTTGTGTTCTCAGGTAAACGAAGGCACGGCGCATCCGGGGAACCTCAAAAATGACGCCGGACGCTGGTTATCTGCTTTTCTGCGGTCCTTATTTGGGACTAGTCTTGTGCAAAATCCCGAAAGAGAGTTGCCAATGACCAACGCGCTGATCGTGATCGACGTCCAGAATGACTTTTGTCCCGGGGGCGCGCTAGCCGTGCCTGAGGGTGACGAAATAGTGCCGGGTATCAACGCTCTGATGGAACGGGCAGATGCGGTTGTCCTCACGCAAGACTGGCATCCTGCTGGTCATTCTTCGTTTGCCAGTAGCCACCAAAGGGCCGCTCCCTATGAGGTGATTGATATGCCTTACGGGCCGCAGGTTTTGTGGCCGGATCACTGCATCCAGGGTTCGACCGGAGCCGCGTTCCACAGTGACTTGAACGTAAACCGCGCTGACATGATTGTACGCAAAGGATATCGACCGTCGATCGACAGTTATTCTGCGTTTTTTGAGAACGATCAAAAGACCCCAACGGGGCTTGAGGGATATCTGCGCACGCGCGGGATCACTCAGCTGATACTGGTCGGACTGGCGACGGATTTCTGCGTAAACTTCTCGGCGGTAGATGCAGCCAAGCTGGGGTTTGAAGTGACAGTCAGGTCGGATTTATGCCGCGCCATTGATCTGAATGGATCTTTGGGCGCAGCACAAGAAGGAATGAAGGCCGCGGGCGTAACGCTGGATTGAGGTTCAAGCTGGCTTCAGCTTGTTCACCTCTTTGACCAACTCGGTAACCTGCTTGGCCTCTGCCTTAAGCATCTTGACGGATTTCTTGATCAACGCCTTTGCCTTTTTAACACCATTGGAAATACCACTGACCTGTGTGATCCACTTGAAAATGAGCTGAAGCATCATCTTCATCTTATCGATAACCGTTAGGATCGTTTCGATCGGATTCAGGATGACCATTACCTCATGCACCTTTGTGACGATGAGGCGGAATACTTTTGCCAGTCGAGCGACCATCGCCTTGATCGCCTTAAAAACCTTTTCCGGGAACTTCATGGACTTCTTAATGAAGGCGAGCATTTTCGTCGCCATTTTGATCGCGACTATCGTGTTCTTTTCGACGAATGCCACAATCTGAAGCAGTTTTTGCCCTGCCTTGATCACGCTATCAACGGCCGCTTTGCCCACTGTTTGGGCGATCTCCTTCGCTGATTTCTTGAGGTTCACCAGAAACCCTTTGAGAGACATCATCACCGGTTTGATTTTGATCAGGACGTTACGAAAGAACTCAAGTAGTCGCGCGTGAATGCGTGCAACCTTGGTCTGGACAGGAATGAGGGGGTTTTCGGCCTCAGCCATGATTTTTACCTTTCAAAGAACGTCTAAAAAAATGGTCGTCAAATGAATGTGGAACAAAACTGCAGCGAAATAGCAAAAAATGCAAGTTGACCTATGTTTTGCAGGGCACTTGCCCCTGACCTTGCGAGTTGGCACAACGGCATCGCGCTTAGACGGAAAAGAGCCCGATATGGTCGACATTGCCACCCGAGTCTGGAACCACAAGTGGAAGATCGATCCGATTGTACGCTCGTTGATAGACACGGATTTTTATAAGTTGCTGATGTGCCAGTCAGTGTTTCGCAACAAGCCTGATACACAGGTGACCTTCAGCCTGATTAACCGATCAAAGCACGTTCCCTTGGCTCAACTGATTGATGAAGGTGAGTTGCGTGAGCAGTTGGACCACATTCGCTCGTTATCGCTAAGCCGGGGGGAAAGCACGTGGATGCGTGGGAACACATTTTACGGCAAGCGCCAGATGTTCACCCCTGAGTTCATGGATTGGTTCGAAGCCTTGCGCTTGCCGCCATACCATTTGGAGAGGCGCGGAGATCAGTACGAGCTGACCTTTGAGGGGTCATGGCCCGAAGTCATGTTGTGGGAAATTCCGGCCCTTGCGGTACTGATGGAGTTGCGGGGGCGCGCGGTTCTGAACACGATGGGTCGGTTTGAGTTGCAGGTGCTTTATGCCCGCGCGATGACCAAACTATGGGAAAAGATTGAGCGCCTGCGCACACTTGAAGGTCTGCGTCTGGCTGATTTTGGTACGCGGCGGCGGCACAGTTTCCTTTGGCAGGATTGGTGCGTGCAGGCGATGGGCGAGGGGTTAGGGAGTGCTTTTGCTGGCACGTCCAACTGTCTGATCGCCAAGAACCGCGATCTTGAGGCCATTGGCACCAACGCCCACGAGTTGCCGATGGTCTATTCTGCACTGGCCGAGGATGATACGGCACTTGCCCACGCTCCGTACGATGTTCTGAGTGATTGGCAAGAGGAACATGATGGCAATCTGCGTGTCATCCTGCCGGACACCTATGGCACCAAGGGATTTCTGGATGCTGCCCCCGACTGGCTGGCTGGCTGGACCGGCATCCGCATTGACAGCGGCGATCCGGCGACAGGGGCGGAGACAGCGATCAACTGGTGGAAGGCACGTGGCGAGGATCCGCGTGACAAGCTGGTGATATTTTCGGATGGATTGGATGCCGACAAGATCATCGAACTCCACAACCAGTTTTCAGACCGTGTGCGGGTATCCTTTGGTTGGGGAACCATGCTGACCAATGATTTCAAAGGGTTGACCAACGATGACCGTTTGGCACCATTTTCTTTGGTCTGCAAGGCTGTGTCGGCCAACGGAAACGCCACCGTGAAGCTTTCGGACAACCCCAACAAGGCGATGGGACCAGACTCAGAAGTTGCGCGTTACAAGCGCGTGTTTAGGCTCGGGGAACAGTCGCCAATGGTTGTCGAAGTTTAAGCAAAGTTCTGAAAAACGGATATAACCCCAGTCCTTTTTGCGACAGGCGTGTTTTGGTAGGGCTGATTGATAGGTCAGACCAGCAAGAGACGTGCCCGTTTCGCGCGCATAAGGCCTGTGGTCGTTAGAACACACATTTTCGAAACAAGGCAATTGTGGCCGGATCTGGGCAGTTTGCCCCAAAGTGGCCACAATTGCTTCCTACGCCTCAGCCAACAAAAATACAAAAATATCTGAGGCAGGCAAAATGAAACGTATTCCTATTCTATTTTCGTCATTGTCCGTGATGGCGATTGTGGGGGCATGTGCCCCAGCCAATGAAATCACCACTCGAGCCGAACTGGACCCGTTGAGCTTTCGTGAGGACCCGAACGCGTCCGCGATCGAAATTCAGGCAGACGCGTTACAGCAAATGACAGATCAATTGGCACAGGACTCGGCATTGCCGCGTGCATACAACAGCGCGCTTGTGTCCTGCGGGGTTGCGATCTTTGCTCCAGCCAAGGCGGCGGGATGTAATCTTGGTGGCGAGCGTCGCGCGATGCTTGGGAGCGACCGTGAGGTTGAACTGGTTCCAGCAGTTGCCCTTGTGGACAACATTCAAGACATCAGCGGGCAAATGGATGCCGTTGAAACAGGTTTGCCTGCGTTGATTGCAGAGCAGGACGCAGAACTCGCCGACCTGAGCGCGCGTCGCGACGCAGGTGTGGTTTCAGAGTCGACATTCAACGCAGAGGTCGCTGCGATTAATGAGATCCGCACACGGTTGGACAGTGCTCTTGCCCTGACTGCGACACAAGCTGAACAGGCTAACTTCAATATGCAAACTGCCAGCGAACGTGGGCAGGTCGGGCTTGATTGGCATCTGAGCGCGACGGCTGAACTGGCCCGCGAAGCACAAGTGGCACGCGCCCAGCTTGGATTGCTTGAACAGTCAGGGCCTGTTGTACAGGACTTTGTCGCCTCTAGCGCGCCGGTCTACGTCTCCGCAGAACACCTTAGTTTCCGGCCGCGTCCGGGCGAGTTGCGCTGATACGACTACGATGGCGTTCACGCCAGATGATCAAAAGCCCCCCGGCGGCGATAAGTAGTGCGCCGGGGAACAGCGCATCCCATGGTGTTTCGCCAAAAAACAGCCAGCCCAGCAGGAATGCTAACGGGATGCCGAAATAGCTGAACGGAGCAAGGTTGCTCGGCTCAGTCATGCGGTAGCTGATCACTAGCAATAAAACCGCCGTGCCGCCAAAGGCACCCATGGCTGCGATCCACCCCAGATCACTCCAGCTTGCAATCGGACTGAACCCGCCAAAGGCCAGAGCCAGTATGATGGCCCCGAAAAGTGCAGCAACCGATGAGTAGAGGTTGACCAAAGGGCTGGGTACGTCGTCGTCCATCTGCCGCGCCTGAACTGTAACAAGTGCATAAAAGGCCGCAGCTGCCAGGGGTAAGAGGGCAACGGGCGTGAATGCATCCGATCCCGGCTTCATCACGAGAACGACACCGACGAAACCGATCAGAACCGCGCTCCAACGAACCCAGCCAACTTTTTCCCCAAGCAGCGGTACGGCCAGGGCAGTCATAAACAGCGCGTTAGCATAGGTGATGGTAGACGCCGTGGCAAAGGCCATTAGCCCAAGCGACATGTAGAAAAACAGTTGTGCAAACGTCACAACAGCCCCTCGCATTAGTGCCAGTTTCCATTGGCGGATGCGAAGTCGCCGCCCCGCATTATGCCATTTCCGGGAGAGAACCAGCGCAATCACAGCAGGGATGATCCCGAACAGATTGCGCCATGCCGACAATTCCGCCGCCGTGTACGTAACCGACAAATGTTTGATCACTAGGCCCATTGCGTCAAATAAGGTTAGGGCAAGAAGGCTGAGAACAATGGCCAGTCCGGTACGGTCGTTAGGGCGCAAGGGGGACTCAATTTGATGAGAGAACGTTTGGGGCGACGTTACGCTGTTTGCCGCCGGTGTCACGCGGCGAGTGCGCAATCACAGTTTCTGGAAGGTGATTATGGATACCAAATTGCGAACAAACGGTCTGATAACGCGTTTTTATCGCTGCACTAACTTTCGGGGTCCACGCGGCCACGCATCGCTTTGACTTCTCCCCGCACTTTCTTGGCTTTCAGTCTGCGCTTCTTCGACCCCAAAGTCGGACGTGTAGCGATCCGCTTTTTGGGTGCGACCAGCGCCTTTTCGATCAGTTCTGCCAACCTTTTACGCGCAATGTCGCGGTTGCGCGCCTGCGATCGCGTTTCATCGCACTGGATTATGACAGCGCCTTCTTGCGTCCAGCGCCGACCCGCCAAACGTTTGAGCCGGGTTTTGACGGGGCCGGGAAGCGAAGGAGAACGCTCTGCTTCGAAGCGCAATTCGACGGCTGTCGCCACCTTGTTCACATTCTGTCCGCCGGGTCCTGACGCACGCATAAAGCTTTCGCTCAGTTCCCAGTCCTCGATCGCAATGGTGTCGTTGATCCGCAACATGTCGCACTGATACCGCCTTGGGCAGCATAGAAAAAGGGCCGCCCTGTCAGGCGGCCCTTCTCGAAATGTTTCGGAGGTTGTATCGGTTAGGTCAACCGACCAACTTGGCGGCCTGCACCGCGCGGGGCTGCCCTAGCAGGCGACCTCCCAAGTTGTTCCGACACCTCTCTCCAATACCTTTCTTGACACTGGATCACCTCCTTTTCATTTGTTGAACTCACCCACAGCTTTGCACAGCCGTGGGATAAGTCAACGCATTTCGGCAGGTGCGGTAACGCGCGCAGTGATTGCCCGGAAAGGTGCCAACGCAATAAGCGCCAGCGTGAGTTTTACGGCCCAGTCAGCGATAGCAAGAGAGACCCAAAGCGGTGCCATCGGGCCGAAACCAAGGATCGGGAGGACTTCACCCGCCCAAGATACGTCATTGCCCGGCTCGAGGAAGGCGAGGCTGGCGGAGAATGCGATGGTGAAGAAAAGTGCTGTATCGACAGTGCTGCCGATCAGTGTCGAGACCAGTGGCGCCTTCCACCACGCGCCGTTGCGCAGGGCGGAAAAGATGCCCACGTCCAGCATCTGTGCAGTCAAAAACGCAAGTCCTGATCCAATGGCGATGCGGAAGGTTACAAGTGGCCCGAATTCACCCATAATCTGCGTACCGATCAGCGAACAGAAAACGCCAACGATAAAGCCGACAAAGACAACGGTGCGCGCAGGTCCCGCGCCATATACGCGGTTCATGATGTCGGTCACCAGAAAAGCGAGCGGATAGGTGAACGCCCCCCAGGTCAGCCAGTTGCCGAACAGATATTGGACGAGGATGTTGGAGGCCACCACGATGGCGGCCATGGCAATAATGCCGGGAAGGTGTGCACGTGTCATGTCATATGCCCGTTTTTGCAAGGTTGCGGCGACTTGGTTCGGATCCGAACTCGGGCCTCTTAGTCGCAGGTGGCGCCGCCTGCAAGCGTTTCCGTCAAGGCGTATTCTACCAGCTCGCTGGTCTGTACTGACAGAAAGTTGTCATCCGACACCATGGATAAACACGTCGCCCCGCTGCGTGACGTCCAGACTGAAAGTCCTTCGAGGTTGTCATGCGTGCCTAGTCTCGTCTCCAAAATTGTTTCTTCGGTTGGCTCTGGCACATCGAGGGTGACGCGCCGAATGCGTGTTCGAAATCCTAGGGCGGAAAAGGCGCGTTCCAGAACATATAGCTGTCCATCCGGGCCGACATCTGCCCCGGTGGGCTGGAAGCCGCCGATGCGAGGTAAATATGCGGCGATGTCCCATATCTCGTCTCTGTAGCGGTATATCGGGAAGGTGCCCGAGCGTTTGTGCGGGTTTTCTGGCAGGGTAAGCAGCGCGCCATCTGGTGTTATAGCCAGTGCTTCCAGTGCGCCGTTTGATGGAAGTGCGTAGAATTCACGCGGACTATGCAAAACCTCCCCGTCCAAAGTGCTGATACTGGCAGGGTCTTCATAACTTAGGAACGTTGAATTGTCGCTGATGGCCAGCCCCTCAATATCCCACGCCGGATAGGGCAGTTTTACGGATGCGATATCGATGATCCGGCCCCCGTCTTTTGTCCGCTCGATCGTGAAACGGTGCCCTGTCCCACGATCTGACAGCACAAAGGCGGCCTGACCGTCCTGCTCTACCTCGATTGCGGATACACCGCCCAGACCATCCAGCGGAATGGTCCGCAGAAAAGTGAGAGGGTCGGCCAGCGACGCGGAGGCAGAGAGGATCAGCGCGACGCTAAGACGCCAGCGCATTGTTGTGGCAAGTCCGCGACACGCAATTCACGGCGCGGTTTTGGGGCAGGGGCATTCGGATCACGCGGCCGGGGTGCGGGCGGGTTGAGGATGTCATCCACCCATTTCTGTGCATCTGCGCAGCCATCTCCGCGTGGCGGTGGGTCTTGATTGACGCACCCACGCGCGCCACGTGGGCAGGCTAGGCGAACATGGAAATGATAGTGATGCCCGTACCAAGGTCGGATCTTGCGCAACCAGCGTCGGTCCCCCTTTGCGTCCTTGCACATCTGAACTTTGGCACCCGGAAACACGAAAATGCGGGCCGTACGCTTGTCTTTGGCCGCTGCCTTGATGATGCGATGATGCGCGCGGCTCCAGTTGTCATTCACGAATGCGCCCTTGGCCCGGCGTAGCGAGATGGAGGAAATGTTTTCTCGGGTGTTGCGGCTTAGGTTGATGCGCGAGGCGGGCAGCATCCAGATATCGATATCTAAACCCAACTGGTGGCTGCGGTGCCCTGACAACATCGGCCCACCACGTGGCTGACTGATATCTCCGATATAGAGACCTTTCCAACCCGGTTGTTTGGCGGCCACCTTTGACAGGTCTTTGACAAAATCTACTGCCTGTGGATGACCCCAGTTGCGGTTGCGCGACAGACGCATTGCTTGCCATGTGGGGCCGGTTTCCGCCAGTTGTTCCGCCCCTGCGATACATCCTTTTGAATAACTGCCAAAAGGCGCCGATTTTTGAGCAGATGCGGCACGCTTGGCCCCAAATTCCTGCTTTGCTAGTGGCTGCGCTCCAGCGGGCACAGCTAATAGGAGTGCAAAGATCAAGGCGAGGGAATTTCGGATGATGGCCATTGTCAAATCTCCCCTTTTGGTTTGACCCAGCGTAGCATGATCAGACCCAAAAGAAAGAGAGCCAAAAGCGGTGAGACGCCAAGCTGCGTGCTGCCTGTCACCGTGGTTGCAACGCCGATCAAGAACGGTGCCATAAAGGCCGTCGCACGGCCTGTCAGACCATAGAGTCCAAAGCTTTCGGTAGGGGCGTCGGGATTGCAATGTCGCACCATAAGCGTACGGCTGGCAGATTGCATCACCCCGCCCATGCCCCCGATCAGCACGCCGCAGATGTAGAAGATGATGTCGGGTGCGGCCGATCCTTCAGCGAGCGGAATGCCGAACATCGCGTCGCGCGACAGATTTACCAGCATGAAACACACGCCCATCAGGACAAGTATCGTGAAAATGACCACAGGTTTGGGGCCGAAGCGCTTGTCCGCATGCCCGCCCAAATAGCTGAAAACGGAAGCTCCCATCGCCGCGATAATCCCGAACACACCGACCTGCACGACACTGAAATCCAGCACCAGCAAGGCGAAAGTGCCACCAAAACTGTAAAGTCCATTAAGCGCGTCTCGGTAAAGCATAGAGGAGCCGAGATAGGTGAACAGACTGCGTTTGGCTGGCAGTGCGCGCACGGTAGACCACAGCCTAGATAGCGCCGCGCCGACAGAGGTACGTGTGCCTGTCGGTCTGACTTCTCGAACCCAAAGGAAATAGGGGATCATAAAGAAACTGAACCAGAGGGCGACAAACGGGCCTGCGAACCGCGTGCCCTCTCGGGCGTCGGCATCAAGTAGCCCAAAGAAGGGGTCGAGCCCGATCAGGGTTTTGCCGCTGGGTTGTTCGGCGAAAAGGAGCAGGATGATGAACAGAGAGATGACGCCCCCTGCATAGCCAAAGCTGAAAGCAGATCCAGAAATCTGCCCGATTTCTTCCTGAGTGCCCAACGATGGAAGTTGAGCATTGATAAAGATCAGTGCGTATTCCGCCCCAATGAACCCGAAGGCAAAGGCCATCAGCATCCACATCAAGTTGCCGCCATCGGGCTCGGTAAACCAAAGTCCGCCTGCGCCAACAACCAGCATCGCCGAAAAGGCTATGATCCACGGCATGCGTCGCCCGCCGGTGTCTGCCATCGCCCCAAGGAGGGGTGCGCCAAAGCCGATAATCAACCCGGTGATCGTCAGCGTGAACGACCACATCGCCTGAGCATTGGCTTTAGCCAGATCTGTTTCAACACCCTGAGACATGAAATTCTCGCTGGCCAGCGAGACAAAGAAAGGTCCGAAAATGAAGGTGAGCAGAACAGTATGATAAGGCTGACTGGCCCAGTCAAAGAAGAACCAACCCCAGATTCGTTTTTTTACACTGATATCGGCCATTCCCTGCTCCCCACATTCTTTTTTTTGTGGTTTGACCAAAGCAGGCCGCAACCAGTGTGGCAAGGAAAGGTTGTTGGAAGTGTCGGCGGATCAACTGATCTTTGAGGCAAAGATCGGCTGCAAATCGACGCGATTTGTCAAACTCACGCCGCGGCGCGCAGCTGCGTAGTGGTCGTTTCCTGCATAGGCGGCCAAGGGCGCAAGGCCTCTGCCTTGATCCAGGCGGCAATCCAGTCCGGTGTTTCGGGCGACGGTCCGGTTTGCCCCATGGCTTCTAGCACCCTGTCTGGCGAAACGATCCCATTTTTGTCGGTGACGGCTGCGCGATACAGAACGTGACTGGCGCATTCCCCATCCGTTTTCCACATCGACTGTTCGATGTAGACAAACTTGTCGTCCCAACACACTGCGCGGCTGCGGGTTTCGAACCGCTCAAACGCGCGCAAACGGCGGCGATAACGGACGGAGGATCCAGCCATCGTCAAACCCCATTTTTCCGTAGTGAGGGCGGTCATCAATCCTGCACGAACACCCATACCAAGCCGCCCAAGATCATAGAGCGTTAAAGCACGTCCGTTATTCAACTCCAGAAACCCATCCAGATCCCACGGCCAAACCATGTGGTGCGAAATGTGCATATCCGTCAGCCCGATGCCGGGTTGGCGACGAGCGATCACTAGGTCTTTGACAAGACGTACGAAAGGAAACATGGGCTATTACTCCTTGCTGACGTAGATGCGGTTTTGCCGCGAAACTTCAATAGGCTGGCCAAGTGACCTTGCGCCACTTCGCTTAGCGCCCTACGTCTTGGAAAACGAAAAGGACGCCAAATATGCTGGCCATTTATCAAACGCTGCAACTGATCCTGAGCGTTGTTTACACGATCATGATCGTGCACATCATCATGAGCTGGTTGATCAGCTTTCAGGTGCTAAACCTGCACCAGCCGATCGTTGCGCAGATCTGGCAAGGGCTGAACAAGTTGCTGGAACCGATTTATCGCCCCATTCGGCGCATCATGCCCGACACACATCCGCTTGATCTGGCGCCGCTCGTGGCCTTTGTGGCGTTGATTGCATTCCGATCCTTTATCTTGCCTGCGATTTTCGGGCTCGCCTGACCTCCAGGTCTTGTTCACAGCCTGTTAAAATGTGAGTCTGTATCAAACGAGCAGAACACATAAAATTTGACAGGGTTTTGAGACATGGATTTCTCCAATACGGGCGCTGCCACGCTGTTGCGGGACATCTTTGGGTTCGACGGGTTCCGACCGGGTCAGGAAGAGATTGTGGACGCTGTTGTGGCAGGGGAGAACACCCTTGCCATTATGCCCACTGGCGGCGGTAAATCTCTTTGTTTTCAGTTGCCTGCACTGATGCGGGATGGGGTGACCGTGGTCATCTCCCCGCTTATCGCCCTGATGCGGGATCAAGTGCGTAGCCTGCAAGAGGCAGGCGTCGCAGCAGGCGCCCTGACATCCGGCAATACCCCTGAAGAAACGGATGCCGTGTGGACAGCGCTTGAACGCGGTGAACTGAAACTTTTGTATATGGCGCCAGAACGGCTCGGCGCTGGGTCGGCGATTGGGATGTTGCGCCGAATAGGCGTGTCTTTGATCGCCGTGGACGAGGCGCATTGCGTGAGCCAGTGGGGTCACGATTTTCGCCCAGACTATCTGCGGATCGGCGAGTTGCGGCGCGCACTAGATGTGCCTTTAGCCGCATTCACTGCGACAGCAGACGCTGAAACCCAAGCCGAGATCGTACAAAAGCTGTTTGACGGCACGCCTCCGCGCGCATTCCTGCGCGGCTTTGACCGACCCAACATCCACCTTGCGTTCGCAGCCAAGAACAGCCCACGCGCGCAGATTTTGAACTTTGCTGCTGCACGCAAAGGACAATCCGGCATCGTTTATTGCGGCACACGGGCCAAGACCGAGACGCTAGCCCAAGCTCTGCGTGAAGCAGGTCACACGGCCATCCACTATCATGGTGGCATGGAAGCCGACGACCGGCGCATAGCAGAGCGTCGCTTTCAGCAAGAGGACGGGTTGATCGTCGCCGCTACGGTTGCCTTTGGCATGGGCGTGGACAAACCGGATATCCGCTGGGTGGCCCACGCGGACCTGCCCAAAAGCATCGAAGCCTACTATCAGGAAATTGGACGGGCAGGGCGAGATGGGGCGCCTGCCGAAACACTCACGCTGTTTGGACCCGAAGACATCAAATTGCGGCGCAGCCAGATTGACGAAGGGTTGGCGCCGCCCGAACGGCGCATGGCGGATCATGCTCGGTTGAATGCACTTTTGGGGTTGGCTGAGGCTCTGGAATGCCGTCGCAAAACACTTCTGGGGTACTTTGGCGAAACGGATGTGAAGTGCGGCACCTGCGATCTATGTGACCAACCCGCCGACGTGTTTGACGGGACCACGGCGGTTCGCAAGGCGTTGTCGGCGATGCTTCGGACTGACGAATGGTTTGGTGCCGGGCACCTGATCGATATCTTACTCGGTGCCAAGACGGAAAAAATCATGCAACGCGGGCATGACAAACTGCCGACCTACGGTGTTGGCAAGGAATGTTCGAAAGGGCAGTGGCAGGCCGTGTTTCGTCAGATGATGGGGCACGATCTGGTGCGCCCAGACCCGGATCGATATGGCGCACTTCGCATGACAGACGCGGCGCTGCCTATCCTGCGAGACGAGGCCAAGATTTCGCTGCGACGCGATACGATTGCGGCGGCCGTAAACCGACGCCCGGCTGTGAAAGAAATGGTCTCGGAAGAAAACGCACCGTTACTCAGCGCTCTTAAAGCGAAACGGCGTGGTTTGGCTGAGGCGGCGCGGGTGCCAGCTTATGTGATTTTTCCTGACCGGACCCTGATCGAAATGGCCGAGAAACGGCCCAATAACCTTGATCAGATGGCGCAGGTCAGTGGTGTTGGTGCCAAAAAGCTTGAAAAATTCGGAGACGCTTTCCTTGAGGTGATCAATGGTGAGGCTGCGGCGCTGCATCCTACACGTCGGAAGCTTGCTGGACAGGGTGCCGGTGCAATTTATGACCAACTGCTTGCTGTGCAGGCAGAATTGGCGCGTGGCACGGACGGGACAGACAAACCGCTGAGCTGCTCGGCGTCCCAATTGGCGAAAGTCGCACAACTGCGCGTTGGGGATGATGCTGCGATTGAGCGCTTGCTTGGGGATCGCAAGGCCGAACGATTTGGCCCGGCCTTTCTGGACGTGCTGCGTGACGCGAGCTAGATCATCACAAAAGGAATTGGGGGTGGTGAAATGCTGGTGGTGATTTCTCCGGCCAAGCGGCTGGATTGGGCAGAGCAGGACGTACAGACGACGGCACCTGCGATGCAGGAAGATGCAGTGCGTCTAGCCCGTACCGCGCGGAACCTGACGCTGGGCAAATTGAAAGGGCTGATGGATCTGAGCGACGATCTGGCAAGGCTGAATCGCGCGCGGTTTGCTGCGTTTGAAAATGCGCCGGGTGCCGAAACGACCCGTCCTGCCATGTTTGCCTTCGCGGGAGATACATATCAGGGCCTGGAAGCCAGAACCCTGAAAGACGATCAGGTGGCATATGCTCAGGATCATCTACGGATTTTGTCTGGTCTATATGGACTGCTGCGGCCGCTTGATGCGATCCAGCCCTACAGATTGGAAATGGGAAGTAAGCTCAAGACGCGGCGCGGGGCTTCGCTCTACGATTATTGGCGGAGTGATATTGCCAAAGCGATCAATCTTCAGGCTGAAGCCGTTGGGACGGATCTGCTCGTGAATTGCGCCAGTCAGGAATATTTTGGCGCTGTTCCGCAAAAAGCGCTTAAACCGCGCGTGATCACGCCAGTCTTCATGGAAGACAAAGGGGCAGGGCCGAAGATCGTCAGTTTCTTTGCAAAACGAGCCCGGGGAGCAATGGCACGGCATGTGGTGCAAAACCAAGTGCGCGACCTGGACGGTCTGCGCGCCTTTGAGACTGACGGATATCGGTATCAGCCAAACGCCTCCGACGAACAGCGTTTGGTTTTTGTCCGCCGTTACCCCGTCTGACGTGCATCCGCCTCCTCTTCCGGAAAAGGTGGAGATGCTTCTGCAGGGCATAGCTCCCTGAGTTTGGAATGTATCTGTGGCTTGCGCAGAGGTTTGGTCAGGTAATGATCGATGCCGCTTGCCAGAATACCTTGATCGTCTCCGTCCATTGCATGCGCAGTCAGGGCTACGATCGGGATATGTCCACCGCGCTCTTTCTCGATCTCGCGGATTTTGGTTGCTGCCTCTTTCCCGTCCATTTTTGGCATCGAGATGTCCATGAAGATCATGTCCGGTTCGAAGCTTTGGAACAACTCGACCGCTTCCTCGCCGTTGTCTGCAAATTCGAGATCAACGTCGGCATTCTTGATCATCTTTCGGAACACGAGTTGGTTGGTCTTGTTGTCCTCAGCCGCCAGAACCCGCATTTTGCGCTCGTCCGATCCAGAATTGGCCGTGTTGGCTTTCTGGTTTCCAAGCAAAGGTCCAACAGATTGCAGATGGGTGAAAAGGTCGGCGCGCGGCAAGGGTTTTTGCAAGATCGCATGGACATGCTGCGCGCCAGGATCGCTTGCGGCATAGGTTGAATTCGAACTGAGCAGGACGATCGGCACCTCTGACCCAGCGGCACAGGTGGCTTCGGCCAACTCGAGACCGTCCATTCCGGGCATATTGTGATCGGTCAGCACCAGATCGATTTGGTTGAGTTGCTCAAGCGCCTCCTTGGCGTTCGAGCATGTCATAACACCCATCCCGATCTGTTCCAATTGCCTCCGTAGGATGGTGCGGTTGGCTTCGATGTCGTCGACCACCATTATGAGCCGCAACCCCTCCGGCACGGGCGGATGTGCGGGTAGTTCAGCCGTGCCTAGCTCAAAAGGCACTTTGAAGCCAAAGCATGAGCCGACGCCATCCTCGCTTGTAACCCACATTTCACCGCTCATCAGGTCCACAAGGCGCTTGGAAATGGCGAGGCCCAACCCGGTACCATCAAACTGGCGGTTGCGTTCATTTTCGACCTGATTGAACTCGCCAAAGATGTGTTTAATTTTGTCTTCTGGGATCCCGATGCCGGTGTCCTCGATGGCAATGTTGACGACCGCTTGACCATTTTCGAGATCGGGAACACCGGTGACCCGCACGAGCACATGACCTTGGGACGTGAATTTCACTGCGTTGCCCATCAAGTTGGTCAGCACTTGACGTATGCGCCCCGGATCACCGACATAAACAGTCGGCAAGAACAGGTCGTAATCCACCAGTAACGTCAGGTTCTTTTCTCGGGCTGAAGGTTGCAACAGCATGATCACATCATGAATGCAGCGTTCCAGATCGAAAGGTTCGGGGTGCAACTGCAGCTTCTGCGCTTCGATCTTGGAATAATCGAGGACGTCATTGATGATGACCAGCAACGCTTCGCCGGAGTTCTTGATCGTTTCTACATAGAGCTGTTGTTCCTCGCTCAGTCCAGTATCGCATAGAAGTTCTGCCATCCCCACAACCCCGTTCATGGGCGTGCGGATCTCGTGGCTCATGTTTGCAAGAAATGCAGATTTGGCTCGGCTGGCGGCTTCAGCTTCGGCCCGTGCAGATTTTAGTTGTTTTTCGTATTGAACAGCTTCGGTGATGTTCAAACCAAGTGAGACGATGTCGCCCCCATGTCCGCGTCGATCAACGAGTTTGATGTACTGGTCGTTCCACAGGCGGATGGTGATCGGTTCTGGCTGCGGCTGCATCCACCGTTCCGTCATCAATTCGCGCCATGCCTCTGGGGTCAACTTGCCCGTGTTAATTATCCCCTCATCGGTCAACACTTGTAGGATGGTGACATAGTGCACGCCAGGGCGGATCAATTCGAGATTATCAAACACTGTCAGGTAGCTGCTGTTGGCAGCAATCATTCGATTTTCAGAATTAAAGAACGCAAAGCCGTCCGTGATTGTCTGTACTGAGTGCCACAAGCGCCGTTCGGCGATTTCGACCTTTTGATTAGCTTGCCCGAGTTCGGTTTTGACCCGTTCATTTTCGGTTTTGACATTGGCCACTTCGGCCCGGGTTTCCACAATTTCGCCCTGCAAAGCCGCTGCATGGCGCCCAAGTTTGCGATTGGCGGCGGACAATTCCGCTTCCTTGAGCTCCAACAGCCGTTCAGCCGCCAATCGACCACGCCGTTCCAAGGCCAGCTTGTTTGCCAGGCTCATTTCGTTGCTCCGCCAAAATCCTCTGAGGCTCTCTATGTCACGGCGCTGGTGAAGATCGACTTAACCTGGCAGCGTCGAAACATTTGCATGCCGCGTCTCGGGCGTGTCAGGTTGGAGATGTCCTGCGTTCCTGTTGTCCCGGAGTTTTAGAATGCGAATTTTTGGTCTGATCTGCTTTGTTCTTTTCTGGAGCAGCGCCGCAATTGCCCAAGCTGTCATCCCGGATCAACGCTATATTTTAACGCAAGACATGGATTTTTTCGGAGCAGATCGCACTGCCCTGTTCGACACTACATTTCCGGCATGCCAACGAGCTTGCAACGCGGACTCGCAATGTGTTGCCTTTACTTTCAACAGCCGATCAAACGCCTGTTTTCCAAAGTCTGCGATTTCGGATCAGCAACCCTATGTTGGTGCAGTGTCGGCCACCCGTTTGCTCAATGATCCGGGGCTGAATCAAGCTGCTAGTGCACGCGCTCTTACACTTGGTGCATCAGAACAAGACGGCGCAGCGGCCCTCGGTCTTGCCGAGGCTGTCGGGACGCGACATCCGGTCAATGGTCAGACCGTTGAGGCGCTATTGGCCGCATCCCGCGCGGCTTGGGATCGTGGAGATCGCGCTGGTGCGCTCAATTGGACGGGAGCGGCCGTCGCGTTGAGTGACGCGCCTGATCTGTGGTCACGCTACGCCTACTTAGCTCTTCGTCTGGGTGATCAAACGCCGTCCCGCGTGCGCAATCAAGGCCGTCGCGAAGCTGTACCTGCGGCGCTCAACGCCTTTTTGCGCAGCGCAAGTCCGGGTGCACAGGCCAGCGCGTTGCAAGGTCTGGCAGAGGCTCTGGAGGCCAATGGTCGTGGGCGCGATATGATTCCTGCGCTTCGTCTTGCTCAGTCCTTGCAGCCGCGTGATGATATTGCTGCTGCACTGGATGAAGCGGTCGCAAAGCACGGGTTCCGGGTGATTGATACACGTGTTGAAAGTGATGCCGCCCAACCTCGGATATGCGCGACGTTTTCCGAACCGCTGGTGCAAGCGGGTGTGGACTACGACCCCTTTGTGCGCAGCCAATTGCAAGGTTTGATCCCGCAGGTCAGTGATCGCGAATTATGTCTGGACGGTGCAACTCACGGTGAGCGGTATCAAATAACCCTTCGTTCGGGTTTACCGAGCGCGAGTGGAGAGGTGCTGCACAAGGACGTCGACCTCACCCTCTATGTGCGTGATCGTGCGCCGGCGGTTCGGTTTTCGGGCCGTGCGTATGTGCTGCCGCGCACTGCGGGTGCCGGCGTGCCTATCGAGACGGTGAACCTCGAAACAGTCGATTTGGTGCTGTCTCGAGTCAGTGACCGGAATCTTGTCCAGTCGCTCAAGGCCGACTTCTTTGGACGCCCCTTGTCCCGATGGCAGCAGGACCAGTTCGACGAAGAAATCGCGCAAGAGGTTTGGCGCGGGACAGGGCAAGTTGAGAGCGTGCTGAACCAAGAGATGCAGACGCGACTACCACTTGGTGATGTGCTCAAGGATCAGCCGACTGGTATCTATGTGTTGAGCGCGCGGGTGCCAGGCAGTGACGTATACGAAGTTCTTACAGCCTCGCAGTGGTTCGTTTTGTCTGATCTGGGGGTCAGCACGTGGCAGGGCAACGATGGTCTGACAACAGCCGTCCGTGCTCTGAGTGATACCGGGGCCATTGCAGGGGCCGAGGTAAAACTGATCTCGAATGCGAACGCGGTGTTGGGTAGCGCTGTGACAGATGCCGATGGGTTTGCCAGTTTCGCCTCCGGCCTGATCCGCGGACGCGGCGCAGCAGCGCCTGCGTTGTTGCAGGTCGAGACAGGCGATGACTTTGTCTTTTTACCCTTAACCGACCCCGCCTTTGATTTGTCCGATCGCGGCGTTGAAGGGCGTCCGCCCGCGCCACAAATTGACGTCTTTCTGACCACCGATCGCGGCGCCTACCGCCCCGGGGCCACGATCTTTGCCACGGCCCTCGCACGTGACGTCCGTGTGCAAGCAATTGAGGGCCTGCCAGTGACGGCAATCCTGAGCCGTCCGGACGGGGTTGAGTACACGCGTGTCGTCAGTGCGGCGGGACAAGCAGGGGGGCATGTGCTGGCTTTGCCGCTTGCCGCGAGTGCGCCGCGCGGCACCTGGCGTATCGCCGTGATGGGCGATCTGGACGCGCCGCCATTGGCAACCACAACCGTACTGGTGGAGGATTTCATCCCTGATCGCATCGCCGTCACGCTGAACATGGATGAGGGGGCGATTGACCCGGTGATTCTGCCGCGTTTGCAGGTCGATGCGCAATACCTATTTGGCGCGCCGGGCGCCAATCTGGCGGTGGAAGGGGATATCCGCCTTCAAATTAGGGACAGTGTTGACGGATGGCCGGGATATCTTTTTGGACGTTATGACGCTCGATTCTCTGCCCAAAGCCAATACTTTGACGGTGGGCGGACAGACGGGGTAGGCTCTGCGCGCATACAACTGGAGTTGCCGGAAGCAGAGTCGGAAGGCGTTCTGCTTGAAGCCGTCGCGACTGTGCGGGTTTCGGACAACGGCGGGCGGCCGGTTGAACAATCTCTCACCCGGCCGGTTGCCCCAAATGGACCAGTGATCGGCATTCGCCCGGGGTTTGACGATGTCTTGCCCGAAGGGGGTACAGCCAGTTTCGATCTAGTAGCCGTTGGCGCGGACGTGCTGCCTGTCCAATGGACGGTGAACAAGATCGAAACCCGATACCAATGGTATCAACTTTACGGAAACTGGAATTGGGAACCGGTAACCAGACGCATCCGTGTGGCGCGTGGAGAGCTTGGGCTGAATACGACTCCTCAAGCACTGGAAGTTGCAACTGAATGGGGAGATTACGAACTGGTCGTTGAGGCCAAAAGCGGCACGTACACCGCTAGCTCAGTCGGATTTTCATCAGGGTGGTACGGTGGTGTGGACAGCAGCGCGACGCCTGATCGTCTTGCCCTCTCACTGGACGCCACGAGTTACAGTGTTGGGGACGTTGCTCAACTGCGGTTAGTCGCTCCATTTGATGGCACCGCATTGGTGTCTGTGCTCTCAAGTGGCGTGATTTCCCGACAGGCCGTGCCTGTTTCCGAGGGAGAATCCGTTCTGCCAATTGCTGTCACAGAAGCATGGGGTACGGGTGCGTACGTTACTGCGTCGATCCTGCGCAGCGGAACCGAAGCGCGCGGACCATCCCGTGTTCTGGGTGTTGCCCACGCTAAGGTTGATCCCGGCAACAAAGCCTTGCAGGTCCGCATTATTGCACCTGAAGCAGTGGATGGGCAGGCAGGTACAACCGATGTGAAGGTGCAGGTCGAGGGCCTTGGCGGTGTGCCCGGCTATGTCACGCTTGCAGCAGTTGACGTCGGTATCCTGAACCTGACGCGATTTGAGAACCCGGATCCACAAGGTCACTACTTTGGGCAACGCAGGCTTGGGGTGGAATTGCGCGATATGTACGGACGGCTTATCGACACAAGCACCGGTGCAATGGGAACCGTCCGCTCGGGCGGAGATGCGTCACGCGGCATGGAACGCGCCGGGCCGCCACCGACCGAAGCGGTGATGGCTGTGTTTTCCGGACCGGTCGCGCTGAACGCTGACGGCAGCGCCACCATCTCTGTGCAGCGGCCAAACTTCAACGGAACGGTTCGCTTGATGGCGGTGGCCTGGTCCGACACTGGTGTCGGTCAGGCGTCAACGGACATGCTTGCGCGCGATCCGGTTGTGATTTCAGCTGCACTCCCGCGCTTTCTTGCGCCCGGAGATAGCAGCCGTGTGATGCTCGATTTTGTCCATGCGGCGGGCGCATCGGGACCAATGGCGCTGTCGGTCAAATCTTCGGGTCTGGATTTGGGACCGCCGCCTGCGCAGATTGATATTGGTGATGGGGCAACCGTCCGAGTGGCCCTTCCTGTCTCTGCGTTGGGCACAGGTGATCACAGGATTGATGTCGCATTAACAACACCGGGCGGAACGGTCCTGACCAAGAATCTCAATCTTGGTGTGCGGGCGAATGATCCGCTGATTGCAACAACCCGTCGTTTTGCCCTTGGCGCGGGTGAAGTGCTGACCTTCGACGACAACGTATTCGCCAACTTCCGCAGTGACACTGCCAGTGCGACACTCGCAGCCGGTCCGCTTGCCCGCTTTGACATGCCCGGCTTGTTGCGGCAGCTGGACCGCTACCCTTACGGATGCACCGAACAAGTCACTTCCGCTGCTCTTCCCCTGCTTTATCTGCCGCAAACTGCAAGTGCAGCGGGCATTGAGGGGATCAGAGAACGCGTTGAAAGCGCCATTACGCAGGTGCTAACGCGGCAGACAGGCAACGGCGCGTTCGGACTATGGCAGGCGCAGTCGGGCGACTTCTGGCTTGACGCGTATGTCACTGATTTCCTCACGCGTGCGCAGGTGCAAGGGTATGACGTTCCAGACGCGGCCATACGCATCGCGCTCGATAATCTGCGCAATCGTATCAACTATGCGCCTGATTTTGACACAGGCGGCGAAGATATCGCCTATGCGCTTTTGGTGCTTGCGCGTGCTGGTGCAGCTTCAATCGGTGATCTTCGTTACTATGCTGACACGAAGGCAGAAGCCTTTTCGACCCCTCTTGCGCGCGGTCAATTGGGGGCGGCTTTGGCAAGCTACGGAGAACAGTCCCGCGCCGACCGGATGTTCCAACTAGCTCAAGATTTGGCGCGGCGTACAAGTGACACGACACCCGGCTGGCGTGATGACTATGGCACGGCTTTGCGGGATGCAGCAGGCCTTCTGCATCTGGCAGTTGAGGCAGGCAGTACAGCAGTTAACCAGACCCAACTCGCTGCTGGATTGACAGCGAGTCAGGGGCGGTATTCGACCCAAGAGGCTGCTCAAATTTTGATGGCGTCCCAGGCTTTGCGGGGCGGATCTGGTGCGGCGGTGCTGAGCGTCGATGACGCGCCCGTCGCAGGACCACTAGTGCAGACCCGTAGTGTCGGCGAAGCGCCATCTGCGATCCGCAACATTTCGGGCGTCGCGCAGGATGTGACCCTGACCACCTACGGCGTCCCGCTAACACCACCGGAGGCGGGCGGATATGGCTATGCGATCACCCGTAGCGAGTACGATATGGAGGGCACGTTGGTCAGTGGACCATGGCGAGTCGGCGAACGGCGCGTGATTGTTTTGCGCGTCGTTCCGTTTGAGCCCGTCGGTGCGCGGTTGATGGTTGATGATCCGTTGCCTGCTGGGATCGAGATCGACAATCCAAATCTGCTGCGATCCGGGGATGTGCGTGGGCTTGATTGGCTGACGCCTGCTGATACCCAACACGCCGAATTTCGCAATGATCGGTTCTTGGCCGCAGTGGATCACCGCGGTGAAGAAGCGTTTGAACTGGCTTATATAGCGCGTGCCGTCAGCCCCGGCGACTTTCACCATCCCGCAGCCTCTGTCGAGGATATGTATCGGGCCGAGTACCGTGCCGTGACAGACACAGGTCGCACAGTGGTGACAGAGTGAGGCAGTCGCGCCGAACTTTTTTGTTGATTGCAGCTCTGTTGCTTGGTGTCGGCGTGATTTGGACCGTCTGGGATCAATGGGTCGAGCGCACTGACCTGCCTGCAATGCTGACTGAGACCTCGGTGGAAATGCAGGACCGTCAGGGCACGCTGATGCGCGCGTTCGCGGTTGAGAACGGGCGCATCCGCCTAGCCGTGACACAGGGAACTGTGGACAGCACGCTGACCGACATGCTGATCGCTTACGAGGACAAGCGTTACTACCGACACAACGGAGTCGACGTGTGGGCCATGATGCGCGCCGCCGTACAGGCGGCCTTTCATGGGCGCGTGGTGTCTGGCGGGTCCACGCTCACAATGCAGACGGCTCGATTGCTTGAAAACTCCGGCACTGGGTCGTTGCGCGGAAAGCTGCGTCAGATGCGGCTGGCTTGGGCCTTGGAACGGACCCTGAGCAAAGCTGACATCCTGCATCTCTACCTCCAACACGCACCTTATGGTGGTCGCTTCGAAGGCGTGCGCAGTGCAACCCATGTGTGGTTCGGCAAAGAGCCGACCCGTCTGTCTCCGTCGGAGGCGGCATTGTTGGTGGCCCTGCCGCAGTCGCCCGAGAACCGGCGGCCAGACCGGCACCCAAATGCCGCAAGGATGGCCCGTGACAGGGTTCTTGAACGGATCGGAGCGGCGCAGGTCATGTCAGATGTCCCACGCGCTATGCGCCCTTTGCCGCGTCTTGCACCGCATCTGGCGGATGCATTGCGCATCGAGCAGCTCAATCAAACACGTTTCGTGACCACCTTGCACGCACCGGTGCAGAAACAGATGGAAACTATGGTTCGGATGCATGCGGCGGATCAGGCGGTGGGCGATTCCGTCGCGTTAATGGTTGTTGATCACCACAATGGGGCGGTCCTTGCCCGCGTGGGCGCGACTGATTACTCGGATGCACATGGCGCGCTTGGCTTTGTTGATATGACGCGCGCAAAACGCTCGCCCGGCTCGACACTAAAGCCGTTGATATATGGGCTTGGTTTTGATCGTGGGCTTGCGCACCCTGACACCATATTTGCAGATCGACCCACGCGATTTGGGCGATATGCGCCGCAAAACTTTGATGGGCAGTTTCGCGGGGATGTAACGGCGCGGACAGCATTGGCTCAATCCTTGAACATCCCGCCAGTTGCATTGACCGACAGGCTTGGGCCGCAGCGCCTGATGGCAAGCTTACGTGCATTTGGTGCCGAACCCGTGTTGCCTGGTGGCAAACCGGGTCTTGCTATTGCGTTGGGGGGAATTGGGCTAAGCCTCGAAGATCTTGCAAAGGTCTATGCGGGACTCGCGCAGCTAGGAAGAGCTGTTTCGATCAATGATCAACGGCTGGGCGAAACGCAAACAGATCAGGTGATCGCTCCGCGCGCGGCATGGCAGGTAGGAGATATCTTGCGCGGCATTGTACCGCCTGCAGGGTCCCAAGGTGGGTTGGCTTACAAGACCGGCACGTCTTATGGACACCGGGACGCCTGGGCGTTTGGTTATGACGGACGGCACGTGATTGGGGTTTGGATCGGGCGGCCAGACGGAACGCCGGTGCCGGGTGCGTTTGGCGCAGATCATGCAGCTCCGTTGCTGTTTGAGGCGTTCGGACGCCTCAAACCCGAACTAGACCCACCGCCGCCGCCGCCGCCTGACACGCTGATCGTAACCACTGCAGACTTGCCCGCGCCTTTGCGCCGTTTCGGCCCTGCCCAACCCAATGCGTCGGGCCCGGTAGTGAGCTTTCCCCCGGATGGAGCTGTCTTGGAGGATGCGGACACAATGGTCAAAGTGGAAGGGGGCCACTTGCCGCTGACAGTGTTGCTTAACGGCGCGCCGATAACATCGGGCTTGCGCCAACGCACACTCTCGGTCGATCTCACATCGCCCGGATTTTCGAACATTGCCGTGATCGATGCTTCGGGTCGCTCCGCCCGGGTGGCCGTCGAACTGCGCCCTTAGCGGCGCCCTTCGCGCAACCATGCGCCGGTAATAAACCCTGCCGCCAAAAGCAGAACCAACCACGGGGGCAACAATGCCATCTGGCGCACATCCTGCGTTTCATAGGCGCCGCGCGGTGTGATCCCGATCCAACCGCGTCCTGCGGCAGGTCGGCCCTCGCGTACAGTCCGAATGCGCGGCACGCCTTCTTCTATGCGCAATACTCCACCACGGGTGCGGGCCACCCGCTCGCCGATGATATCTGCAGTTGCGATGGTTGCTTCGAACTCTTTCGGCGCTGCGGGTCCAAGGCCAATGACTGCGCTTTGCTCTCCGTTCTCCAAGCGGTAAAGCCCAATCTCAGGCCCGTCAAAACGGGTTTCGAACTGGCCTGGCGCAACCTCTGTGAGGGACAGTTCAACAGTCGCGCCGTTTGGGTCGGTCACAGTGACTGGCGGCACAGCGTCAGACAATGTACGGCGCTGGATGCGCATGGACTGACCTGTGGCAATGGCGGTCAGCGCCTCTTCTTCCAGCTCGGGTTCTTTCATCATCCAGTGGGCAAGCCGACGCAGCAGCTCCAGTTGTGGACCACCGCCTTCATATCCGCGGTTCCACAGCCACGCGTGATCAGAGGCCAGCAGCGCAACGCGCCCCTCATCAACCCGCTCCAATACCAGCAATGGGCGATTGTCGATGCCTTCCATTACCACCATACTGTCTTGTCGTGCGGCCACATCGATCTGGCGCAACCAGCGCCCCCAGTCGCCCGCACCAGGCATACCGGTCGTTACAGGGTGACGTACGCCAATGTCAGACACAGTTGGGCGGTACGCTTCTTCCAGTACGCGGGCTGATGGTTCGGCGGGCATGACGGTCCCAAGTGGTGAGCGGTAAAGACTGTCGGCGCCAGCAAAGTCGGGGCCCGCAGCAACCAGAACCGCGCCACCATCACGGATGTAGCGGGCGACGTTATCCAGATAAAGAGAGGGCAGAATCCCCCGCCGTTTATAGCGATCAAAGATGATCAGATCGAAATCATCGATCTTTTCGAGGAACAATTCTCGCGTTGGAAAGGCGATCAAGGACAACTCTCCAACGGGCACGCCGTCTTGCTTTTCTGGTGGGCGTAGAATGGTGAAGTGGACGAGATCGACAGAACTGTCTGACTTGAGCAGATTGCGCCACGTACGCCCACCCGCATGCGGTTCGCCCGATACCAGCAGCACACGCAGCCGGTCACGCACCCCATTCATTTGGATCAATGCTGTGTTGTTGCGGTCGGTCAACTCGCCCTCGGCTTCGGGAACCGAAAACTGGATCACATTGCGTCCGCCATGGGGCAAAGTGATGGGCAGATCGATGTCCTCGCCAATACGGATGTTGAAGCGCTGCGGTTCAGAGCCGTCGACAGAGATATCCAGCGGGGCGGTGCCTGCATCATTTGGGGCCGCGCCGCTGTCTTCGATCCGCAAGGTCAGCGTGACGGATTCGCCAATGATGGCAAAGGCCGGCGCATTTTTGACCAATAGGCGGCGGTCCCAATCCGTGTCCTTGCCGGTCAGCAGGACGTGCAATGGCGCGGGAAATTCCAACGGCAGGTCAGCGTCGTGCACAACCCCGTCGCTGATCGCGATCAGGCCTGCAATCCGCGCGCGCGGTTCTTCGGCCAGTGCATCCGACAGCGCGCTCATCAAGCGGGTGCCCGTGTCTTCGTCCCCATCCGACACGGTGATACGCCGTACTTCGGTGCCTTCGCGCGCGGCGAGGGTTGCGGCGATTGCATTTGCTGTACTTTTGGTTTGGTCCGGCCGGTCTCGCAGCCGCTGGCTTGCACTTTGGTCTTCGGCAAGAATGACGATATCGTTCAATGGGGCGCGGTCTTCTTCCTGAAGTGATGGGCCAGAAAGTGCGCCAAGAATGACAAGCCCGGCCATGCCACGCAGCGCCCAACCGGACAGACCGCGCATCACGGCCAGAACGACGCCGCCCAAGACAACGACCGCCAAAATGGCCAAAACAGGCCAAGGCAACAGTGGATCAAAAAGGACAGTTCCGGTCATTGGCCAAGCCGATCAAGCAGTGCAGGCACGTGGACCTGATCGCTTTTATAGTTTCCGGTGAGCACATGCATGACGAGGTTAACTCCGAAGCGGTAAGCCAACTCGCGCTGACGTTCTCCGCCAAATCCGCGACCCACCGGTAGCATCGCTTGACCGCTTGGGGTGACGGCCCACGCCGCCGCCCAGTCATTGCCACCGATCACGACTGGCGTGACGCCGTCATTAAGGTTGCGAAATGGCATCCCTTCGACCTGTTCTGCGCCGGGGGGGGCGGCCTCGACCCAAACCTCGCCGTTCAAGTGGCGGCCCGGAAAGTCCTGCAACAGGTAAAAGGTGCGCGTCAGAACGTGATCGCGTGGGATCGGTTCAAGGGCCGGGATGTCGAGCGGCGCTGCCAGATCCTGCAACTTGCGCCCGTTCGGGCTGGCTGTACCAAAGCCTGCGATGTCACCGTCACGGGTGTCAAAAAGGATGAGCCCACCGGACCGCAGGTAGTCGTTCAACTTGCTGTAGGCCTCGCGTGACGGGCGTGGCTGATCCGGTGTGACGGGCCAGTAGAGGATGGGGAAAAAAGCCAGCTCATCCGTTTCGAGGTCGACGCTGATCGGCGGAGCCGGTTCGACCGAAGTGCGGAAAAACAAGGTATCCGAAAGACCCCGTAACCCAGCCTGTGCAACTTCATCGACCTCGCTGTCGCCGGTGATGACATGGGCCAGCACAACTTCCGAGGCGGCGGCGATTTCATCTTCTGCGCTTTGTTGGGCATGTGCGGGGTTGGGGACCACTGGTGCAATCAAAAGCGCTGCGATCAGCGCTGCTGTGCCGCGTGCGCGCACACCGCCTGTCAGCCGCCCTGAAAGAGCCAAAGATGCGATGACGTCAACCAGTAGCAAACCGATGGCGGCTGCCAGTAAAAGGCCACCAAGCGGTTGTTCAGGGACAATCGCAAGGCCAGACACTTCGATCCGCGCAGGCCATTCTGTGGGGGTCAAAACCGCCTCTGCCGTGAGAACATTGCGCGCAAGGCTGCGTTCGCCCGAGATGTAGACGCCTGGCAAAAGGTTCGGCCCGGCGGGGTCCGAGACCAGCTTCGGACCAGGCACGCCCGGCATCGCGCCTGCGTCCCGCAAGTCTCCAAAGCCATCCATGACGATTTGGGGTGTCCAGATTGTCCCCTCCAGATCGTCTGCGTTGGGCGCAGAACTGGTCGACGAAACCGCGAGCCGTTCGAGCATTTCCACAAACAGTCCCGAAAGGGGTAAAGACGACCATTCGGCATTGGCCGTGACGTGAAACAAAACGATCTGCCCTTGTCCGAAACGCTTGCGCGTTACCAACGGTGTGCCATCACTCAACTCTGCAACCACCCGCTCGGCAAGGGTCGGGTCAGGTTGGGCCATCACTTGGGCGGTGATGGCGACGTCATTGGGAACGGTAAGACCAAAGAACGGCGAGCCTTCAGTAAAAGGCGCGAGTGTCTTTGGCGATCCCCAACTCATCGCGCCACCGACACTGCGTCCACCAGAGCGCAGGCGAACGGGCATCAACGGGTCTTCGTCAATCCGGGATATGTCGCTCGCTGCCACACGGGGTCCGGCAAAGCGCAAGAGTAAACCACCCTTATCGGTCCAGGCGGAAATCGCCTCGGCTTCACCATCTGACAAGGTGGCCACATCGGCGAGCACGATCACGTCCGGGTTTGCCGGCAACACGTCGCTAAGGGCACCTCTCAACAGGTCCGCTGTGGGTGCGAGCGCGCGTTCGAGGTAATGCAGCGGGGAGAGCAGTTCGAGACCCTCACGTCCATCGCGCCCCGCAATCAACGCGATTTCGCGGCGGCGCAGGCTATCATCTACCAATGTCACAGCGCCGGAAGACTTCGCGCCCTGTACCTCAAAGCGCGTGACGCGCGCTCGCAGCTCGGCGGGCAGAGACAATGCTGTGTCTGCACTGGTGGTTCCGGCGTCGAATACGGCGTTTGCGCTGGCCAGAATCGCGGCGTTTCCGGCCGGGTCACGACCCTGGGCCAAAACCGTGACACCTCGTTCCGGGCCGGCTGAGACGCGCAAGGCGGTCAGCTCAATCAACCCGTCGACATACCGCGCCGGGGTCAAGGCAATCACATCCGAAACCGCCTGAACGACGCGTACGGTCCCTCGTTCTTCCAAGGCGGCAAGGAGATCCGCGTGACCGGGATAGTCCACGCCATCGCTGAACCAAACTGTTTCAAAACCTCCACCCGGTAGATTGGCGGTCACAGTGTTGGGATCACCGGGTTGCCAAGGAGAAGGGACGACGCCGGGCAGGCGCGTTGTGACTGTATTGGCTGCCTGAAAGACAGTTGGTTCGGGATCGGCCAGATTTAGCAGTGCGACCTGACGATCTGTGGTTCCAGCACGGCGCAACTCACCCTCAACCGCTTCGATCAGGCGGGGCCATTGTGCGGCGCCTGCCCAACTGCCGTCCATAACAACCAGCAGGGGCCCGCTTCCGGCTTGGCCGTCATCTTCGGGATTCAGGACCGGCCCGGCGAGCCCAATGATCATTGCAGCCACGGCGAGCACACGCAGCAGCAATAGCCACCAAGGTGTGCGGTCGGATACGGATTCGTCGTCCTTGAGGCCCAGCAACAGCGCCACGCCCGGAAAGCGTTGGCGGATCGGTGCAGGAGGGATCGCGCGTAGGATCAGCCACAATATGGGAAGCGCAACTAGTGCGATCAGCAGCCACGGGGCAGCAAAACCGATGGGGCCGAAAACGGTCATGCGCGTGCCCTTCCACCATCAAGTGCCCGCCAAATCCACAGCAAACCGGATTGTGCGGAGGTGTTTGTGTGGTGCAGGCCATAGGTCCAACCTGCAACGGAACATAGACTCTGTAGCTCTGCCTTGCGGGCAGCGAGCCGCTCTAAATAGCGGTCCTTCAAGTCAGATGCTTTGAGAGTTTCATGCTCGAGAGTGCCGCCCATGCTTTGAAATACGGTGCGGCCACGGAACGGAAACGCTTCTTCTGCCGGGTCAAGTACATGAAGCAGAACGCCGCGCACGCCGCGATCTGCGGCTTTGGTCAGAGCGGTGCGTACGGCGTCGATATCTCCCATGAAATCCGACACAAAGAACGCGCGGGCGTGCGGCACCATAGCCCGGTGTTCTGGTGGGGCGTAATCTTCTTTGGCGTCTTCTGAAAACATTTCTGCCAGCCGCAGAATCTGCGTATTGCCTCGACGTGGAGGCAATCGCGTACCGGTCAGCCCGACGCGTTCCCCACCCCGCACCAAGAGGATGGCGCAGGCCAGCGCCAAAACGCGGGCGCGTTCTGCTTTAGTCGTGAGGTCTTTGTTCGACGCAAAGCCCATCGACGCCCCCTGATCAACCCACAGCATCACAGATTGAGCAATTTGCCATTCGCGCTCTCGCACGAACTGCACATCACCCATGGCGCTGCGGCGGTGGTCAATCATGCGGCGACTGTCGCCCAACTGGGCTGGGCGGTATTGCCAGAAATCATCGCCCATACCTGCGCAGCGGCGACCGTGATCGCCTAGCAGGACGGCTCCTGCAAGGTGCTCCGCCCGCGCCAAAAGGGCGGGCAGGCGCGCGGCCTGAGTCTCGGCCTTTTCTCGCAGGGCGACGGGGGTTGTCACGCGGCAGCCTCTTGGCGGCTGAGCGTGGCGGCGGTTTCCTCGATCAAGTCGGACAAGCTATCCCCACGGGCGCGTGCTGCAAAATTCAACGCCATGCGGTGGGAGAGAACTGGGCGGGCCATGTCGATGACATCCTCGGCCGACGGCGCAAGACGCCCTTGCAACAGGGCGCGTGCCCGTACGGCCAACATGAGGGCTTGAGCTGCGCGTGGGCCTGGACCCCAAGCGACAGTTTCGCGCACTTGGGCAGATGAATCGGGTTCTGATGGACGGAAAGCACTTACCAGATCTAGAATCAATTCAACCACACTGTCGCCGACGGGCATCCGGCGCAGCAAAGTTTGCGCTGCCAGCAACTCACCATCTGAGAACACAGCAGTGGCCTGCGCGTCCTCTGTTCCGGTCGTTGCCAGAAGTATGTCGCGCTCGGTCGCTCGGTCCGGGTACAGGACGTCAATCTGCACAAGGAAGCGATCAAGCTGCGCTTCCGGCAGGGGATAGGTGCCCTCCTGCTCAATCGGGTTTTGGGTGGCCAGCACATGGAACGGCACGCCAAGAGGGCGATCTTGTCCGGCCACAGTCACCGTCTTTTCCTGCATCGCCTGCAACAGCGCGGATTGGGTGCGCGGGCTGGCGCGGTTGATTTCATCCGCCATCAGCAATTGGCAGAACACGGGGCCAGGCACGAATCGGAAACTCCGGTTGCCGTCGTCGTCCGTATCCAGAACTTCGGACCCCAGAATGTCAGCAGGCATCAGGTCAGGCGTGAACTGAATGCGGCTTCCGTCGAGCCCCATCACCGTGCTGAGTGTTTCGACCAATCGTGTTTTGCCCAGACCCGGCAGGCCAATCAGCAGGCCGTGACCGCCGCAAAGCAGGGCTGTGAGCGTCAGATCAACCACCCGCTCCTGCCCGATAAAGCGCTTGGTGATCGAGGCCTTGGCTTCGGCCAGCTTCCCTCCCAGTACTTCGATTTCGGCAACAAGATCCTCGGGTGGGGTCATGACTTCTCTTTCCTTCGGGATATACTCTATCAGACAACCTATTGCCTTAAGGTGGAATGGCAAAAGATATGAGTGGACAAAAAACTGTGACACCTGATGCCGAAGGGCTGGTTGCGTCGATCAATGCTGTAAAAACACGCGGTTTGCCGCCTGTACATCTGTGGAACCCGCCCTTTTGCGGTGATCTGGACATGCGGATCGCGCGGGATGGGACATGGTTTTATCAGGGCACCCCAATCGGGCGGCCCGGTTTGGTCAAATTGTTTTCATCGATTCTCAAGCGAGAAGATGGCAAATATTTCCTTGTGACACCGGTTGAAAAGGTCGGAATCACGGTGGACGACGCTCCGTTTGTGGCCGTTGATTTTGAACCCGAAGGAGAAGGTGCCAAGCAAACGTTGACCTTTACCACCCATGTTGGGGACGTAGCCATTGCCGGGGCCGACCACCCCATTCGGGTCGTGCGTGATCCTGAAACCGGCGAGCCGTCGCCTTACATCCTTATCCGTGCCGACCTTGAAGCGCTGATCGACCGCAAGAGTTTTTATCGCCTTGTGGATTTGTGTGTGCATGAGGGCGATTGGTTTGGTGTGTGGTCGGGGGGGCAGTTCTTCGGGGTGATCCCGTCAGACGAATTGCCCTGATCCGGGCGCACGAAACACGCGCCTTACTTCAAGGTGCACTTCGCCTGTGTATTAGATGATCTTGGTCTTTTGGGACAAATGCTTTCATTGTGGGCATAAGACGGAGGTGCCGTCAGGCCCGCAACCTAAGGCTTGGAGACAGATTTATGACCAAAGGAACGGCTTTGATCATCGGCGCAGGCAGTGGGCTGTCTGCGTCACTTGCGCGGCAATTGCATGCGCGTGGGAACACCATTGTTCTGGCGGCACGCAACACCGACAAGCTGGCGATGCTTGCGGATGAAACTCACGCACGGACTGTTGCATTGGATGGCAGTGATCCGGGCGATGTTGATGCGCTCTTTGCCTCCATTGAAGGTCGGCTGGACGTCGCTGTCTACAACCCATCTGCGCGCAGTCGTGGCCCGGTGTCAGAACTTGACCCTGAAGAAGTCCGACGTGCCATCGAAATCACAGCGTTTGGATCCTTCCTGATGGGCCGTGCAGCAGCCAAGGTGATGCAGGCCCAGCCCGAGCATGAAGGCAAGCGCGGCACAATCCTGTTCACCGGCGCCTCTGCTGGCGTCAAAGGGTTCCCGAACTCAGCCCCTTTTGCGATGGGCAAATTTGCGCAGAGAGGACTTGCTCAATCTATGGCGCGCGAACTGCACCCAAAAGGTATCCATGTGGCGTGGGTCAACATCGACGGTGGTATTTCCAACACTGAGCGACCTGAGCGTACGGATGATGGCACGGACAAGATGCTGGATCCGGACGCAGTCGCCACAGCTTATATCCAGTTGATCGACCAGCATCGTTCCGCTTGGTCAAACGAGATTGCATTACGCCCATGGGTCGAGACGTTTTGATGGCGCTACTCCCAAGGGCGCGTTAGCCTGCCGGGTATGCCGAAGTTTGCTGCCAACCTGACACATCTTTGGGCTGAATTGCCTTATTTCGACCGTTTTGATGCTGCTGCAGAGGCTGGATTTGAGGCGGTCGAAATCCTATTCCCTTACGACACCCCTGCTCCGGAGACGCAAAAGGCGCTTCATCGAAACGGGCTGGAGATGGTGCTGTTGAATGCACCCGGCCCAAACTACACAGGTGGGGAACGGGGGTTTGCGGCAACCCCCGGAGGCGAAGCGCGGTTTGACTATGATATGCGCCGGGCCGTTCGATACGCGCAGGCTTTTGGTGCTCGGTTCATTCACGTTATGAGTGGTGTCGGTCAGGGCGATGCGGCGAAAGAGACCATGATCGCCAATTTGAAACGTGCGGCTTCTGGTTTGCCTGAGGGCCTGTGCCTCAGCCTAGAGCCGCTAAATCAAATCGCGCAGCCGGGGTATTTCCTGTCGAATTTTGATCTGGCGGCCGAAATTATCGAGGCAGTTGGCGCATCGAATGTGGGTCTTCAATATGACAGCTATCATGCTCAGGTGATTACAGGAGATGCGCTTGGGACCTTTGAAAAACTGCGACCCCTGATCCGGCATATCCAGATCGGGGACGCGCCGAACCGCACGCCTCCGGGCACCGGGCAGATCGATTTTCCAGCCCTTTTCGCGGCGATTGATGCGAGCGGATACGAGGGATGGGTCAGCGCAGAGTACACGCCAGAGGGTCGCACGGAGACGGGATTGGACTGGCGGCGCCGATAAGTGGTTAACGGCCACGAAAAACAGGGCGAATCGGGTATGATTTGCGTGCACAGAGTGTGCACAACCTGTGCACCGGGGATGCACGGTTTTTATGGGTTAATGCAGCGCGCGTTGTGTTGCGTTACCGTGGGATTAATGCGCGAGACAATTTGTGAAAAGATATCTTCATCCCACGCACGACCCTTCGGCTTTGGACACATCTGATTGGCACCCCTGCGGCGAACCCAGATGCAAGGGCGCTGTGCAGCATCCCACGCGGCCGCTAGGGTCAGGACCCATTGATTTCTTCCTTCCTGCGTGATTCAGCGGTCGAAAATCGAGTGGTGATGTGAGCGATCTTTACTGGCTGAACGACGCGCAGATGACGCGTCTGGAGCCTTACTTTCCAA
>NZ_JBDUXB010000064.1:0-71880 GCF_039945315.1 Tateyamaria sp.
GACGTGTTCGAATACATCGAGATGTTCTACAACCCGACACGCAAGCACACCAACAACGGTATGCTGTCGCCGGTTAACTATGAAATCAAACAGAAGAAGATGAACGAGGCAGGCGTCTAGGAAACTAGGGGCACCTCAAACTTCGATGTTGCAAACTCGGAGATACCAAAGTAAGGCGCTTTGTTTCGGAGGATTTCCAGCAAGACGCTTATCCCTGTATAAGTTCCTTGCCATTCATAGCGTAGACTTTCTAAACGTAAGTCGGAATACGTGTGTTCACCTTTCAAGAAGTCCGCTTTGCTCACCGCAGACTTCCCTTCAGATTTTTGTAAGGCTTCATTCACGAAGTTAATCACATCACGCGGTCGGTGTAGTGTTCGATCAATTAAATAGTTCCACGTGGATATCCGGCTATCGACCCGTTGTTTGAATATATCATCGAAATGCACATTCTCAGAAGAGTATTTCCATTTGAAAAGGTGGTTTATCCTTTTTTCTGAAAGCTGCCACAATTGATCCTTTGACCATCGCATACGCACGATGTAGTCGTTATACTTCTCAAGTTGGGTCCTTGATGGCGGAGCTTCCCGCACCATTCGCTCATAGACATCGTTTCGCAAAGCAACGACAACCTTGAGATTTCTAAGTTTTTGGAGACCTTTGAGAGCTTCAAACAGTGACTGAATCAACTGGTACTTGATGGACTCGTCAACCCATGCTTCGTCCAACCTATCGATCAGAATGAAGTATTGGTCGCCTCTACCCTTTGTGTACTCGGAGAGGGCGGAGATCACATGGCCAAGTTCAGCTATGGTATTCCCGTCTACAAACTTTTTCGCCCTTTGTTTGAGTTGTATCTTTTTCTCAGCACTGAGTCCACGCGCATAACCTGCACGCGCCGTGAACTTGTCGACCTCAACACCCAGTGACGCGTTTACGTTACTCTCAAGGGCTTCTGTGATCTCAATGATATTCTCATCAACAGTATTCCAGAACCTGTGTTCATTATCGTCGATAAAATTTACGAGTTTCTCTCGGGTGCTTTCCCGTCTGACAAAGTCAACGATCTTTGTTTTTATGTACCGAAACTTGTCTTTCGTGTCGGCATGGGTGACCAGTTTGATGTACTCAATACAGATGACGTGCCGCCAAAGAGCTTGAAAGAAAATGCTAAGATCGACATCAATACTCTGTAGAAACTGCACTACGTCACTGTTGGCGATATGGCTCATCGCCATTTCATGTACCTCAAAAGACTGGCAGTTATCAGCATTCTTTTCGATCATGCGGAGCAGAGCGGTTTTTCCACTACCAGTACTTCCTAGTACGAAATTTGTGGGATTGTTGATGTCTGTAAGTTCAGACAATGCATGATGGTCGATGAAGCACTTGAACAAAAACTCATCGTCATTCTCCGCTCCATTTTGACCTATGTTAATGTTGGAAGAGAAAACAAGTTTGTTGGCCAATTGAAGTAATCCTTAAACGAAAAAACTGATGATAGCTTGGATCAGGTTGATGATGCCGTCAACCAATGCGTGTCCGAATGATGATTGTTCTGCCGAGCCGAAATGCTGGAACCGAATGTCTCCTTTGGGCTGGGAGCAGCCCGTAGACGGCTTTTGCGGGAATGGCGGCTCTGGGTCGAACCACTCAACATCCGACGGCCGCCAAGAGTACAGTAGCGAACCACCGACCCAGCCACCATTGGGGGAGGGTCTGCCGAAGCAATGGTTGGGGGTCTCGCACCGCGCCGGGGAGCTTCGAAAACAATAACTACAACGAAATGACTTTGGGGTATTTATATACCGTACGTATATTGTTAAAATGCCCCCTGCGCGCGCAACGCAAAAGGCCCGGCCTGCATGCAAATCATGGATGATCAAGACTTTCGAGCGGAATCCGTCCACAAAGCGGACCTTGTGCCGCACTGCAGCGCACGACCGCTCTGAGCCCATAGTGATTGATGCTGCGGAATGCATATATCGACAATAAGGGCGGGACGCAGGCATTTGCTGCGGTGGAAACGAACAGCCAGGTTGCAGAAAAAATCATCCTTTTGAAACACTTGCTCAAAGCCTACTTTTAAATTCTAGCAGACACTACATATATCGTGCCAGATTTCGGATCACGTCTACGGATCGGCTGATAGTTGTTTACCCAAACTTTCAAGTGTATAAATTCATCCCACTGATTAATCATTTTTGGTTGTTGCGCCGAGCATCTTGAGTTCTTGGCAAACTCAGAAACTCCGTGCACTAAAGTGCTTGCTTTTCTTTTGAAGGTTCACACATGCTGCCATTCAACACCATTCCGGACATGCCCGCCAAAAAACGAGTTCAGGCACTGGTCTCTTTGTATCGGAAAGGGCGCTTCAAAGAAGTAATTTCCCGCGGCACGCGGATGGTGAAGCAATCCCCTGACGCAGTGTTTGTATTGAATTTAGTTGGCTCCGCGCATGCGGGTCTATGTCACCCGGAAACGGCCGCAGCGCTGTTCAAGAAAGCGACGAAACTTGCCCCCAGTTATTCCAATGCCCATCACAATCTCGGTCTCGCCCACATGCAAATGCAAAACCCTGCCGAGGCAATCGTTAGCTTTAAAATCGCGATAAGCCTTGAGCCCAACAACATCGAATTCAACAACAGCTTGGGAACGGCTTTTGTCGCCAACAAAGAACCAGAAAAAGCTGTGGAAGTCTTTCACACAGCAGTTCAACGGAATCCAGAAAACTCTACTTTGCAAAAAAACCTGGGACAGGCGTATCTTGTTCTTGGCAAGCCCAAGGAAGCGCTTGCCCCATTCAGGGCTATTGCGAAAGCCAACCCAGATGATTTGGGCATGCTCATTTCGCTGGCGGAATTATTGACCAAACTCAATATGCCCTCGGATTCCATGGAATGCATCAAAGCAGCGGCGAGGATCGCACCAGAAAACCCCAATGTCTATCTCACGCTCGGTCGGTTCTGGGAAAAACAGGAAGACTTCGAGAAAGCGATTCAGGCTTATGATCGCGCTCTCACCTTTGACGAGGGCAACACCGAGGTAGAATCCACGAGGGCCTACGCATTGATCGCGCACGGAGAACCTAAGCGCGCTATCGAAGGTTATGAACGTATTTTGAACATTTGGCCTGATGACAACGAAGCACGACACTTTTTGTCAGCCTTAAAGGGTGAAATTACGGAAACTGCACCAAGCGAGTATGTTGCCGGATTGTTTGATAGCTATGCAGCGACGTTCGAAGCGAGTTTGGTTGAAACGCTGGAGTACCAAACCCCTCAGAAACTCGCGGCATTTCTGATCGCAAACAGCCCCATAGGACAACGGTTTTCAACAACGCTTGATCTTGGCTGCGGCACTGGGCTTTTTGGGCAGGCATTGGCCGGGATAACTGATCGGCTCGTTGGGGTTGATCTTTCCGAGAAGATGATCGCTGTAGCGCGTGGCAAAAACATTTACGAATCCCTTGAGGTAAGCGATCTGATCCCGGTCATAAAGGACACAGCAAATCAATTTGACCTATATGTGTCGGCAGATGTGTTGGTCTACGTAGGAAATTTGGAAAAACTCTTTTCCAATTTGAAAGCGAATGCTGCCAAAGGTGCAAAATTTTTGTTTTCAACAGAGCATCAGCAAGGGCGCGGTTACAGTTTACTGTCCAACGGACGGTATTCGCACTCTTTCTCCTATGTGCAGGACCTGTGTGAAAAGCATCAAATGACTCTTGTAAGCTTTGAAACGAGTGGCCTGCGCAAGGAGCTTGGAGAAATGCTCTTAGGTGGGCACTATCTTGTCTCTGTAAATTAGCAGAGATTTAATGTCGGAAAATAGAGAACTCTAAGTTGGGTAATGTCAGAGCACCGAAACTACTCTGACATTTAAAAAATAGGGAATTTGGATTACGATCGTTTTTTGCGCCGCCTAGTCAACGCTAATATCCCACCTAATCCGGCTGCCAAGAGCGGCAAACTTGCCGGTAGCGGCACGGCTGATGGAGGATCACAGTCCACCTCACATTGGCCAATATCCGTGACGCCATTTTTACCTGGCGACAAATGGAAATTGATATCGGTTTTTGCCATATCAATGAACGATTGTGAGGAGCCGAATTCTTCGAGTATTGTGGCCAAATCAAACTGGAATTCCCACGACGCTTTCGAGGGCCAACCGTTCGCCTCATGGTCTTCTAATTTCAGCGAGTTTGATCCATCACCCCAATAATCGCTTCCGAAGTTTCCGATTATGTAGTCCAAAGAAGTTCGAACTTCCGTGATGAGATTATCACCCGATTTAACCTCGTGGCCGACACCATCAACAAGCTTGTATTTAACTTCGATACCCTTGAACGTGACATTTTCGCTGCCCGTCGCTTTGCCAAAGGCAAGCTCGTTACTGCCTGAAGTGGTGGTTGTTGAAGTGCCACCTTTCTTTCCTTCTTTCGCAGACTTGGCCTCTTTTACCTTTTTATCTGCCTTTTTTACCTTTTTATCTGCTTTGACTGCTTTTTCTTTCTTGGCCTCTTTAGCTTTTTTCCCTCCGTCGACATAACCATCAGACGTACCAGAGCCCCAAGTGGTATCTTTTGCGCCAAGCGGAACTTCTACATACAGGAACAGACTGTCATTCGTCAGATTGTCATCTGCTTTCCCGTAAAGATCACCTTCGCCCCATGCCAATGTAGTTGTTCCAACCAGACCACCGCTTCCGTGGCTGTTCGCCCACGCAACGGTTTCTGAATTGTCGTAGCTGTCATCAGAGGTCAAAATTCCGTCCAGTCTTACGACAGCCGCCGCGGCAGGCATGCCAAGCGACAACAATGCGACCACCGATGTCGCCGTAAATACACGCGTCGACTTTTCGGAATGCCCTGAATTATTCAAGTAAAATGGTGTGTTCTTCATCGCTAACCCCCTACCGTTCCTACAAATGCACCAGATGCGGTGCAACCGACCGCAGCTGTAAAACATATTTTTTCATCTCGCCAAGGTCTTTTAAAAGAAAATGGCACATGTCAAATCTGCGCGATAAGTCTTTTGATACCTTTGCAAAGAAAATTGTACAAGAGAATTACGCCTAGGTGTTCAGTCCCGGCATCTGGTGGATCGGATTTAGGATGAATCGATCTGGCTCGGATGTCCAGATTTTACAGATGTATTCGTAAGGTGTGAGGCCGCTGAGTGTCTTGAGGCGGCGCGCGTAGTTGTAGGCATCGAGGAAGTCACTGAGATGCGTGCGGAGTTGATCATGGCTGTCGTAGTGATACCGTTTGACGCTAGCGTCTTTAATCGTACGGTTCATGCGCTCGACCTGCCCGTTCGTCCAAGGGTGGTTTGGCTTGGTCAGGCGATGCTCAATGCCATTTGCGTCGCAAATCATGTCAAACCGCATGGGCCGGGAATAGGGCGTGTTCCGGTTGCGTGGTTGCTCACAGAACTGGATGCCGTTGTCCGTAAGGATAGTGTGAATCTTGTACGGCACGGCTTCCAAGACTGCCTCCAGAAACTCCCATGCAGTTTTGCGGTTTGCTTTGTCCACAAGTTGCGCGACGGCGAACTTGCTGGTTCGGTCGATGGCGACAAAGAGATAGAGTTTACCTTCGTTCGTGCGCAACTCAGCGATATCGATGTGGAAATAGCTAATGGGATAACGTTTGAACTTTTGTCGTTTTGGTTTGTCGCCTTCCATATCTGGAAGTCGGGATATGCCATGCCGTTGCAAGCACCGGCGCAATGAAGAGCGCGTCAGATGTGGGATCGTTGGCAGAAGCGCATAGAAGCAATCATCCAATGGCAGTAATGTATGACGCCGGAAAACCACGACCATCGCTTCCTCATCTGCGCTCAGAACTGTGGAACTGGGTTCCGTCGGGCCAGTCTTGCGATCTTCCAGTGTCTCGCGCTCGCGCCATTTGGCTACTGTTTTGACATTGATGCCGAGTTCCCGGCTCAGCGCCACGTGCGTAGCTTGCGATCGCTGTATTGCTGCTCTGACTGCGTGCGTGGTCGTGGCGCAGCCGTGACGTATCTGTCCCATAGTGTTTCCTTCCATTCCAAAGATCAGATCGCACCATCAAACCGTGGGATCAAACACCAACGCGTTGTTGGTGAAAGATGGGTGGCAGACTTAAATCGTGGTATTCTCGACCATAGGACACATAGGTCATGAGTGATGTTGTCCAATTCCCAATCGCATACGAGCCGCCAGAGCCGCAACCAGAGGCACTGGAGCCGCTGACGATCCGCATACGCATCGACCCACCTGCAGCACCCCAAACGTCGCCTATGCGTCACGTTTGGGGGTTCGTTGCCGGGTTCGTGGTCGTGTCGGTCGTGCTGTCTGCCGTGATGGGTTAGCGTTACAGAATGGCCTACACCGTCCGACCGATCACCCTCAAAGAAGCCCGCCCGCTGATCGCAAAGCATCATTACAGCGGCGAATCGATGCCGCTGGTGCGGTTCTCGTTCGGTCTGTTTCTGGATGATGAGTTGTGCGGTGCTGTCACCTTCAGCCCGCCTGTTGATTACTTCGCAGCACAGTGGGCCGATCTCGAATTGAGTCGCCTTGCCCTGACCCATAACCGCCGAAACGAGGCATCGCGATTGGTGTCTGGCGCGGTCAGGCTATTGGGCGACGTGTGCCTTGTGAGTTATGCCGATCCGGCACAGAGGCACACTGGGACCGTGTACCGTGCGTCTGGATGGAATTATCATGGATTGTCTCGGCCCAGTACAAGGCGACGAGGTGAGACTTGGCATCGCACAGGCATGAAGCACAGGTACAGCCTTGGCTCGGCCTGCCCGTGGCCCGTCCTGCCGTTCGTGCCGCTAACCGAGGCCCAGACCCGCAAGGCGGTTGTGAACGCCTATGACAACCGACGTGCTGCCGCGACGGTCGCCGAGCGGTCGAAGGTTTACCGGGCGCGCAAGCTGGTTGATCTGAAGATACGCTGCGGCCATTGCAGCACCGCATTCAAGGCCAGCCGCCGCAGCACCCAGTATTGCTCCGCCAAGTGCAGGGTCGCTGCACATCGGGCCGCTTAATCAACTGTGCACGAATTGCACACAGAGACCCATAAGCCGTTGTTATTTATGGTGATTCGCCGCCATCCATCATGGGTGCGACCGAAAGCCGTGCGGCCTTCTCAATGTTAAACGTTGCTAGTCTGTCAGCCATCGAATGCCCGTTCAATATCGCCATTCACCGCAGGCGCGGCCGCTTTTCCCCTGTTTCGACCAAATCTTCAACACATGTTGGAAAAGACTGGCTAACGAACCCCCATTGGAAGGGTGACTACGGGTTTTTGCAAAAGGCATTCTGAGCGCCAGAATACGACACCGCCAAAAGCGTTAAACGCGGCTGAGTGCACGGATTTCTGGCACGCGACACCGGTCTGCGCCACCTATCCTTGCCCGATGCCGATGTCCGGCGCATCGGCGAGCCGCTCAAGAAGCCAGTCTCGAAACGCTTCGGCCCCAGGCACATCAGGAGTGATGCGCAGGAAATACCCCTCAGTGCTTTGCAGGCTTGCCATGTCAGCCCGCACCAACTGACCCGAAGACAGCGCATTTTGTGCCAGCAATGCGCTCACCAGCGCGACGCCGTTTCCTTGCGCGGCCATGTGCAACGCGGCCCCGTAAGAATCGACAAAAATTTCGGGTTGCAAGACAGGTCCGACCACCTCGCGCCACTTGCTCCATCCATCCGACGTGCCAACGGATTCGATCAGCGGCAAGTCCTCTAGCGAACCTTGCAAACCCGGGGCCTTGAGCGCGATCAAACCGCCCGGCTCCAGCATCACACCCGCGCGCCCAACCTGGCTGCGCGATCCAAAGGGAATTTCGACATCGGCCCGCACCGTATTGTAGTCATCCGGCCAGATAGTGCCGACAAAGCGCAAGCGCAGGTCAGGCATGCGAGCTTTAAACTCAGCCAAATGTGGTGCGATCACCCACTCCGCCAAGCTAACTGAACTGGCGATTGTCAGCAGGTTTTTGGACGGCCCCGCCTCGAAACCACGCGCTGCATCGGCCAGAGTTTCAAGTGCGCTGCCGACCTGCGGCAGCAACGTGCGCCCCTCATCCGTCAACGACAGTCCGCGCGCGCGGCGCAAAAACAGGGTCACACCTAGGCGCATTTCCAACGCTTTGACGTGCTGCGACACCGCCGATTGGGTCATGCCAAGCTCCTGCGCCGCGGCCGTGAAACTCAGCCGCCGCGCCGCTGCCTCAAAGGCGCGGAACCATGTCAGGGGAGGAAGGGATTTCGCCATACACAATGCAGCCATTAGCAGAGGTTATAGCTTGACCCGCGAATCCTGCGTTTGTCAAATCCATGGCTGCAAACGAATATTGGGCCAACCAAAGAAAGATACGCCCATGCAGCCCGAAATCAGAAAATTGGTCACCTATGACGAAAAGGTGTTGATCGAGGGCTTTCGCCCCGCAGACCGCCCATGGCGCATGTTTGCGCTGGCCGCCGTTGTCCGCAACCCGTGGGCCGGGCGTTATGTCGATGATCTGAAACCTGAAATTCAGGCCTACGGGCCAGTCTTGGGTGACATGATGACCGAACGCATGATCGCACTGGCTGGGTCAGGCGATGCGATCGAAGCCTATGGCAAAGCCGCAGTCGTGGGCCTGAACGGAGAGATTGAGCACGCCTCAGGCCTGATCCACACGCTGCGGTTTGGTAATCACTACCGCGAAGCCGTGGGCGCGAAATCCTATCTCGCTTTCACCAATACACGCGGCGGGGCAAACGCGCCGATCATGGTGCCCCTGATGGACAAGAACGATGCGGGGCGTCGATCGCATTATCTGACTATACAGTTTTCCATTCCCGACGCCCCGCGTGATGACGAGATTGTCGTGGTTCTTGGCGCGGCAACTGGCGGGCGGCCCCATCACCGTATTGGCGACCGGTATCAGGACCTCAAGGATTTGGGCCATGACCTGGACAACCCGGCAGCGGTCTGAGGTTGGCCCCCTCTGCGCGATTGTCGCAGGAGGCGGACCAACACTTGTTTTAATCCATGGCGTCGGCCTGCGAGCCGAGGCATGGGGCGCGCAGCTTGACGCTCTGTCCAAAGATTTTCGAGTGGTTGCCATCGACATGCCCGGACATGGGGACAGTGCCGCCTTGCCCGCGGAGCCAAGCCTGTCGGACTATACACAAGCCGTTGCCACATGCCTTGAGGAACCTTGCGTGGTCGTAGGGCACTCCTTTGGGGCAATGATCGCCCTTGATCTGGCGATCACATATCCCGAGCAGGTCATGGGCATCGCAGCTCTCAACGCAATTTTCCGGCGCAACCCGTCAGCGCGTGATGCGGTGATCGCGCGGGCCGCGAGCCTTGATGGATCCTCCGTCGCTGATCCGACTGCCCCGCTCGACCGATGGTTTGGCGGCATCCCAAGCCCGGAACGAGCCGCCTGTGCGGACTGGCTGAGCTGCGTCGACCCGGCGGGATACAAGGCCGCATACACAGTCTTCGCTCATTCTAACGGTCCGACCGATGCCGGGTTAAAGGCCATCAACTGCCCGGCCCTTTTCATGACCGGCGGACAAGAGCCAAACTCAACCCCCGCAATGTCGCGCGCAATGGCCGGATTGGTCCCCAATGGGCAGTGTGCCGTGATCGACGATGCCGCGCATATGATGCCGATGACACATGCCGCCGACGTCACGGTGCGGATCGCCTCCTTTGCGAAGGAGAGTGTGTAATGAGCGCCCCTGACCCACGCGTTCTGCGCGACGCTTTTGGCGCCTATATGACGGGCGTAACAGTTGTCACCGCACGGCGTGCGGATGGGGTGGCCGTGGGGTTTACCGCCAATTCGTTCACCTCTGTCTCACTTGATCCGCCGCTACTGCTGGTGTGTCCGGGAAAGTTCCTGTCGAGCTACGAGACCTTTGCCAGTTGCACCCATTTCGCCGTCAGCGTGCTGGCCGAGGGGCAAAAAGACATTGCAACCGTCTTTGCCAGTTCCAAGGCTGATCGCTTTGAACAGGTGCAATGCGGTGATGACGTACATGGCGTTCCAGTGGTCAGGGGCGCCATTGCGCAGTTTTCCTGCACCCTGCACCACCGGGTTGAGGCTGGCGATCACTGTGTCCTGTTTGGAAAGGTTGAGGCCTTTGAACACGAGAGCGCGGCGGGTCTTGGCTATGTCTCGGGTCGGTTTTTCAGCCTTGGCACCGAACGGGCCAATCTTGATCATGTCGACGGGCTGACGATTGCAGGCGCAATAGTTCAGGATGGCGAGACGGTGCTGCTGCAACGCACAAAGCGAGGTCTTGTACCACTATCTTGCACACATTCGGATCGCGGCGCGTTGCTGGGCCACTTGCGCGACACGTTGGCGGCGATGGGCATATCAGCAACGCTGGGGCACGCCTATTCCGTGTTTGACGAGACCGGTGGACGCACACATCACAGCTATTTCCTTGCTGAGGGTCATCAGGTGAAACCGCACGAGGACGTACTGGCTGTGCCTATCGATGATTTGCCCGCACAGACGTTTGCCAGCCCCGCCTTGAAAACCATGATGCTGCGCTTTGCGAACGAGGCACACAGCCGCAATTTTGGCCTCTATTTTGGCGACACCGAACGCGGTGCCGTCCATGCCCCCACTGACAGGATGTAAGCAATGGAATTTTCCCTTTTTGCCCATATGGAACGGTTGACCACCGGTCAGGATCACAAGGATCTACGTCAGGAGTTGATCAGTCTTGCGCAAATGGCAGACGATGGAGGTATGCGTGCGGTCTGGACAGGCGAGCATCACGGGATGGAGTTCACCATAACACCCAACCCGTTCCTGAGCCTTGTGGATCTGGCCAACCACACCAAGAATGTGCGTCTTGGGACGGGCACCATTGTAGCGCCGTTCTGGCATCCCATCAAACTGGCGGGCGAAGCGGCAGCGGCGGACTTGATCACCGATGGACGGATTGAACTAGGAATTGCGCGCGGAGCGTATTCCTATGAATATGAACGACTTATGCCCCAAATGGACGCATGGGAAGCTGGACAGCGCATGCGTGAAACGACACCGCTACTGCGCCAACTTTGGGCCGGCGACTGTGCCCACGAAGGGGAATTCTATACCTTCCCTCAGACCACAACCGCCCCCAAGCCTGTGCAGGAAGATGGCCCGCCGATCTGGATCGCGGCGCGTGATCCCAACAGCCACAGCTTTGGTGTTGAAAACGGGTTCAACATTCAGGTGACCCCGTTGTGGCAGGGCATCGAAGAGATCGAAAGCTTGATGGGCAAATTCAATGACGCGTGCGCTGCCTATTCCGGCCCACGGCCCAAAATCATGCTGTTGCACCACACATATGTCGGTTCGGACGGAGATGATGTGAGCCTTGCCGCTCAGCAACTGTCCCGTTTTTACTGCTATTTCGGGGCGTGGTTTCAGAACAAAAAGCCTGTGAGCCAAGGCCTGATCGAAGCCTTGTCCGAGGAAGAGTTGGCAGCCAACAAAATGATGTCGCCTGAGAATATGCACCGCGATCTGACCATCGGCACGGCGCAAGAGGTGATTGACCAGGTCAAGCGCTATGAGGACCTTGGCTATGATGAATACTCATTCTGGATCGATAGCGGCATGGACTTTGAACGCAAACGCGCGTCCCTTGCCCGCTTTATCGATGACGTAATGCCCGCCTTTGCTTGAGGATCTGAAATGACTGACCTGCCCCACTACCAACTGTTTATTGATGGCGCGTTCTGTGAAGGCAGCGCAGGTCAGGTTATGGCCACGCAGAACCCCGCCACGGGGCAAGACTGGGCGACCTTTGCCTGTGCCTCTGCATTAGATGTTGACCGTGCCGTTGCGTCCGCCACCCGCGTGCTGGACGATCCCGCCTGGCGGGACATGACCCAGACCGCACGAGGCAAGTTGCTTTATCGATTGGCAGATCTGATCGAGCAGAACGCGCAAGACCTCGGAGCAATCGAGACAACGGACAGTGGAAAACTGCTGGCCGAAACGTCATCGCAAACTGCGTATGTCGGAGATTACTACCGCTACTATGCGGGACTGGCCGACAAGATCGAAGGTGCGGTGCTGCCCATCGACAAACCGGACATGCATGTTTTCACTCGCCGCGAGCCCATTGGCGTTGTCGTGGCCATCGTGCCTTGGAACGCGCAGATGTTCCTGACGGCGACCAAGCTCGGGCCTGCGCTCGCGGCAGGCTGTGCTGTCGTGCTGAAGGCGTCAGAGGTGGCTCCCGCCCCAATGCTGGAATTCGCCCGTCTGATCGAGGCGGCAGGCTTTCCGCCGGGCGTGGTGTCAGTGATCACTGGAGATGCAAAGAACTGTGCGATCCCACTGACCCGGCATCGGGACGTAGACCGCATCGCATTCACTGGCGGTCCTGACACAGCGCGCCATGTGGTGCGAAACTCGGCCGAGAATTTTGCAGTGACTTCGCTGGAGCTGGGGGGCAAATCCCCGATCGTTGTGTTTGAAGATGCCGACCTGGACGGGGCCGCGAATGGGCTGATCGCAGGTAATTTCGGCGCATCCGGACAAAGCTGCGTCGCCGGATCGCGCGGGCTGGTGCATCGCCCCATCCTCGAAGACCTGATCGCCCGCATCAAAGAAAAGGCCAAAGGCATTGTCGTCGGCGACCCGTTGGAAAAGGCCACACATGTCGGCCCACTTTGTACACATGCTCAGGTCGCGCGGATCGAAGACACACTGGGCACCGCAACAGCCCAAGGCGCAACAATCCATATGGGCGGCGCCCCGCTGGATCGCGCAGGCAACTACATGGCCCCTACCCTCGTGGAGTGCGCAGGCCCGGACACAGAAACCCTGCATGTTGAAATGTTTGGGCCCGTGATGTCCTTGATCCCCTTCGACTCCGAAGAAGAGGCCATCGCACTCGCCAACGACACCCCGTTTGGCCTGGGGTCGGGCGTGTTCACGCAGAACCTTGCACGAGCGCATCGGGTGTCGGCGCGGCTGAATGCAGGGATTTGCTGGGTGAACACCTACCGCGCCATATCGCCTATCGCACCATTTGGGGGGTACAACCAGTCGGGCTATGGGCGCGAGGCGGGGCTGGATGCGATCCATGACTACACCCGCACAAAAACCACGTGGATCAACACGTCTGATAGCCCAATGGCGAACCCGTTTGTAATGCGCTGAGCACTTGCCGCTTTCGCTGGATCAAGATTTTTCTTGCGCCTAAAATTTTTTGTATACTTTATGTATGCAATCCTTGAGGGCTGCCATGACACGATTCTCAAAAGACGACTGCCTTGCTGATATGCGGCGCCGGATCCTGTCCACGGATCTGCAACCGGGCCATGATCTGGACGAAGTTGGGCTGGCCGAACGCTACGGCATGTCCCGCACACCACTGCGCGAAGTGCTGCAACGGCTTCAAGGCGAAGGATACGTGGTGATGTCGCAAAACCGCGGAGCCAAGGTGGCGTCCATGGACATCGCCGTGTTGCGCACGTTCTTTCAGACCGCACCCATGGTCTATGCCAACATCGCGCGACTGGCCTGCGAGAACCGAACCAGTGCGCAACTTGACGCGCTCAAGGTCGCGCAGGTTGATTTCACAAAAGCAACAAAGGGCGGCAAACCAGACGACGCAGCCCTCGCCAATCACAAATTTCACGCCATCATCGGGCACATGGCGCATAATGCGTATCTGGTAGCCGCACTGGATCGACTGCTGATCGATCACACAAGACTCAGCCAGACGTTCTACCGCCCTGCCTCCCCATCTGAAACGATGCTCGTTCTCAAGGCCGTGGAACAACACGATGCCATGATCGCCGCCATCGAAGCGGGCGAAGGTGCGCTCGCCATCGACCTTACCATCCAACACTGGGACCTCAGCCGCGACCGGATGGAGCGTTTCGTACGCCCCAATCCACTGCCCGTGGATGTGATCCCCCACAAGGACCGCGAAAATGCAGTTTGAAGGCATCTACACCCCGCTGGTGACCCCCTATCACGACGATTTCACGCTGAATGAGGCAGCACTGGCGCAAACCGTCGATCTGCTGATCGACGCTGGTGTCGCCGGGATCGTCGTGGCCGGGTCCACGGGCGAGTACTACGCGCAAACCGCCGAAGAGCGGCTGGAGATGATGACCCGGGCCGCAGGCCTGATTGCAGGCCGGGTGCCGATGATCGTTGGCACTGGCGCGATCCGCACCGAAGATTCCGTAATGTTCGCCAAGGCCGCCAAAGCCGCAGGGGCCGACGCTCTGCTGGTCGCCACGCCCCCTTACGCCTACCCCACAGGACGCGAAATTGCGTTGCACGCGCTGGCAATTGACCGAGCGGCGAACCTGCCTGTGATGCTCTACAACTACCCTGGCCGGATGTCCGTGGACATGGATGAGGAAACATTGGACCGGGTTGGCCGCTCTCCCAACTTTTGCGCCATCAAGGAAAGCTCGGGCGACATCAACCGCCTGCACATGCTGGCGCGCGACTATCCCAACATCGCGCTGTCCTGCGGGATGGACGACCAAGCGCTTGAGTTTTTTGCATGGGGCGCGCGCAGCTGGGTTTGTGCGGGGTCCAACTTTGCGCCCGAGGCCCACATCGCGCTTTATCAGGCCTGCGCCATCGAAGGCGATTTCACCAAGGGCCGCGCGATCATGTCCGCGATGCTGCCCCTGATGCGGGTTCTCGAACAGGGCGGCAAGTTTGTGCAGTGCATCAAATACGGCCTGACACTTCGCGGGATTGATGCAGGACCGCCGCGCAAACCCCTGCAACCGCTGAACAAAGACGACAAACGCACACTGGCCGAAGTGATCGCCACCATGAACACCGCCATCGCGCACATTACGGGGGACGCCCAATGACCGACCTTTTAACCCACGCCGAATATGTCGCTTTGGCCGATGCATTGGACCCGCCCCGCACTCCATTTATCGATGGAAAGTACCAACGCGGCCACGGCCCGATGATGGCCACCGTGAACCCCGCAACCGGTGAGGAGATTGCGCAGATTTCGACGGCCAATGCCGAAGACGTCGATCTGGCGGTAACCAAGGCCCGCGAGGCGTTTGATCAGGGTCACTGGTCCAAACTGGACCCGGAGGCGCGCAAGGACGTGCTAATCCGCCTGTGCAAGCTGATGACGCGGAACCGCCGCGAATTGGCAGTGATGGAAAGCGTGGAGTCCGGCAAACCGATCCTCGATTGCGAGACAGTCGACCTGCCCGAAACGCTGCACTGCATCAAATGGCACGCCGAGGCGATCGACAAGATCTATGACCAGACGGCCCCAACAGGCGACGGCGCAATGGCGATGATCCTGCGTGAACCAGTTGGCGTTGTGGCCGCCGTTTTACCATGGAACTTCCCTCTCATGATGCTGGCGTGGAAGATTGGACCCGCCCTTGCAGCAGGTTGTTCTGTAATTGTGAAACCCGCCGAACAAACGAGCCTAACCGCCCTGCGCGTTGCAGAACTGGCCCATGAGGCAGGCGTGCCGCGTGGAGTGCTTCAGGTTCTGCCAGGCGACGGACCGTCTTTGGGCGAGCCTTTGGGGCGGCATATGGACGTGGACATGGTTAGCTTTACCGGCTCGACCGACACGGGCCGCCGATTCCTGCACTATGCCGCTGACAGCAATCTGAAAAAGGTGGTTCTGGAATGCGGCGGCAAGAACCCTGCGGTGGTGTTTGATGATGCAGAAAACCTCGATCACGTGGCCGAGCATGTCGTAAACGCGGCGTTCTGGAATGCCGGGCAAAACTGTTCCGCCACGTCCCGGTTGATTGTGCACACAGCAGTCAAACCTGCGCTGATGGAACGGATCGAAGCGCGTTTGCGCGACTGGAAGGTGGGCGATCCTCTGAACCCAGTCCACCACATCGGTGCGCTGATCGATGCAGGCCACTGTGCCAAGGTACGAAGCTACCTCGATGACAAAGGCGATGGTCCCTATGTCGCCCCCGCCATTTTTGAGGTGAGCAAGGACGATCCCAAGGCCCGCGAAGAAATCTTTGGCCCTGTTCTTTCGGTCATCGAAGTGGCCAACAACGATGAGGCAGTAGCGGTTGCCAACGACACAGCCTATGGGCTTGCGGCATCCGTGTTTTCCGCCAACGGACGCAACGCGATCCGTGCCGCGCGTGACATCCGCGCGGGCACCGTCACGGTCAACTGCTACGGCGAAGGCAACATCGCCACACCATTTGGCGGCTACAAGCAATCCGGATTTGGCGGGCGCGACAACGGCGTACACGCGCATGACCAGTACACCGAGATCAAGACCATCTGGATCGACCTGACCGACCCACGCGACGGGGACAACGTGGCATGAGCCGCATCGGGTTTATTGGCACCGGCCACATTGCGGCGCCCATGGTGCGTTTTCTGGCCGAGCGAGGGCATGAGGTCTGTGTCTCAGAGTGCAACGGGGACACAGCACAGGCCCTCAGGCGGTCTCATTCTGTTGACGTCGCGACCAATCAGGAGGTCCTGGATCGCAGCGACATCGTGTTTTTGTGCCTGCGCCCGCATGTCGCCCAAGACGTGATCGCCGCCTTGTCTTTCCGGGCAGATCATCAACTGGTTTCCGTCATGGCCGGGCTTTCGCTGGCCACTTTGGCCGAGATGTGCGCGCCTGCGTGCGAGATCACCATGACCATTCCTCTGGGCTATCTGGAACAGGGCGGCTGCTCCCTGCCCGCATGCCCGGATGCGGCGATCCTGACCGCCTTGTTCGCGCCGGAAAATCCGGTGATCCCCGTGCCGGACGAGGCGGCGTTCAACATGCATTTTGCGGTGTGCGCCATGGCGCCGGGCCTGCTGGACCTTATGGACACGGGCGGTCGATGGCTGGCCGAGCAAACAGGGGACGCCGACAATGCCATGCGCTACACGAGCAAATTGGTGACGGGGTTCCTTGCCGCCCTGCCGGACGGAGATGCCGGACAACTGGGCCAGGAGCGCGACGCACTGGCCACCGAAGGCACGATTAGCCTGCAAATGACCCAAGGGCTAAGAGACGGCGGCGCGCATTCAACTTTGCGCGACACCCTATCGGCCATTGGTGATCGCCTTGGAGGCGCGACATGAGCGTAGATGCTGTGGGAACAGTCCGCCGCGGACGCGGCGCGCGCAAAGCCACGCGGCAAACCCGCGACATCACGATGCTGCCCGCATTGAAACGCAAGCTGCCTTTGACCGAGCCGATGAGCCCGGAACAAGTGGAAAAGATCGATGCGGCATCGATGGACATCCTCGAAAACGTCGGGGTCGTGTTTCGCGACCCCATTGCGCTTGAGGACTGGACGCGCTCAGGCGCGAAGGTAGTGGGCGAAACCGTCTATCTGGACCGCGCAATGGTGCGTGAATTGATCGCGACCATCCCCGAAACTTTCACCTATCACGCCCGCAATCCGGCCAATAACCTGCCCTTTGGCGCGGATCACAGCATCTTTGTGCCCATGACCGGCGCCCCATATCTGCGCGATCTGGACGACGTGCGGCGCAACCCAACGCTCGATGATCTGGCAAACTTCCACAAACTCAGCCACATGCTGCCTGCGATGCACTCGTCCGCACATCACATCGTGGAACCCTACGATCACCCGATCAGCCAGCGGCATCTGCGCATCACTTATTCCTCCATTAAGCACTCGGACAAGACGTTCATGGGCATGACGACCTCGCCCAAGAATGCTGAGGACGTGTTGGACATGGCCGCGATCCTGTTCGGAGAAAAGTTCCTTGAAACGCAACCTGTGGTGACGGGCAATTGCAACGGCAACTCGCCGCTGGTCTGGGACGAAACCATGCTAGGCGCGATGCGCGCGTTTTGTCGGCGCAATCAACCGGTGCTATGCTCTCCATTTGTGCTGGGCGGGGCAAATACGCCGGCCTCTACCCCGGCCACGGTTGCGCAACTCAATGCCGAAGCGCTGAGTGCGCTGGCCTACTCACAGGTCATTCGCAAAGGGTGTCCCGCGATCTACGGTCACTACCTGTCGACAGTATCGATGAAGTCAGGCGCGCCGATGGCTGGCACGCCAGAAATCAGCCTAATGAACTTTATGATCGGGCAGATGGCGCGGCATTACGGGGTGCCGTGGCGCACCTCGAACACGCTGGGCGGGGCCAAGACGTTTGATGCCCAAGCCGGTTACGAATCCGCAATGACGCTCAATGCGGTCATGATGGCGGGTGCGAACTATATCTGGCACTCGGCGGGCTGGAACGAGGCGGGCATGCACTGTTCGACTGCCAAGTTCATCGTGGACGCAGAGATGTGCGCTATGGCCTATCGTATGGCACAAGGGATCAACTGGGACGATTTTGACGACGCCATCGCGGCCGTGCCCGATGTTGGTCCCGGCGGTCATTATCTGGGGCATCCCCACACGCTTGAGCACTTTCAAAAAGCCTTCTTCATGCCTGAAATGTTTGACAATAACTCAATCGAGCAATGGCAGGCAGAAGGCGCGATCGAGATCACCGAACGCGCCCTGATACAAGCACGCGCGATGCTGAACGAGTATGAAGAACCCAAGCTGGACGAAGGTGTGAATGAAGCGTTGCTGGATTACATTGCGCGACGCGAGCGTGAGATTCCGGCCGCAGATGCCCTTAATCAGGAGCATTGAGCGTGGTGCATTCAGTCGAACCCGCAGACGCCAGTATCGCACCAGAACTTTTGGCTGATTTGCTATGGAACACCGATCCAAAACTAAACGCGTTCATGTTTCGCACGCGCGATGTCTTGCTAAACATTTTGCGCGCCGAATGGCCGGCGACACGCGGTCTTCTCAGCCATAGACAAGCCTTCACTGTCATGGATGGGGCGTCCGTCATAGGCCTGCTCGTTGGACATAAATGGGATGAGTATGGGCCGAACTTTGAGGCTGCACGGGATCTACAAACACAGAACCTTGCGAAAGCAGATGCGGCATACCTGAACGACGCGCTGGAGTGGATGGATCGTCTGTTCCCAGTCCCGCGCACGGGCGCATATTACATTCTGGAACTGTCAACGGCAGCATCTGCGCAAGGGCAAGGTATTGCATCAAACCTGCTGAAAACGGCCGAAGAGCGCGCACGTGGTTCAGGCTGCACGCAAATCTCTCTGGATGTGTCAGCGGACAATGCGGCGGTCGATTTTTATCGTCACAAAGGTTTCGAAGTGGAGATCGAGACGCGCATACCTCATTTGGACAGAGCCCATGGAATCGGCCTGCATCTGCATATGTCACTTCCTCTGGATGTGAACCCATGAGGGTACGCCGCCTACCCCGCGACCCCGGCCCAGCGGCGTGGAACCGACTGCTGGAAGACCCAGCACCTGCAAACCGCCTGGAAGCGTCGATCACAGCCGACTGGCTGGTGATTGGCGCAGGTTATGCCGGATTGGCCGCCGCGCACCGACTGTCCAAAGAGGCGCCCGGTGCGCGCATTGTCGTGTTGGATGCGGTGCGGGTGGGCGATGGGCCAGCGGGGCGCAACTCGGGCTTTATGATCGATCTTCCCCATGATCTGACCTCGGACGACTATGGCGGGGCACTGGAAGGCGACATCGCTCAAACTAAGGACAACCGGCAAGGCATCGCGCATGCCGCTGCCATGGTCGAAGAATACGGGCTGAGCGCCGAAGCTTTCACGCTTTCGGGCAAGATCAATGGAGCGGCCACTGCCAAAGGGGCCGCGCACAATACGGATTTTGCCAAGCATCTGAGCGCAATGGACGAGCCGTTTGAATTGCTGGACAGCCAACAGATGCAGGACATCACCGGCACACAGTTCTACCAAAGTGGTTTGTTCACGCCCGGCTCGGCCATAATCCAACCCGCCATGTTCGTTCGCGGTGTGGCGGCGGGCCTTGCCTCAAATCGGGTGACAATCCATGAAAACAGCCCCGTCATTGCGCTCGAACGCAAAGGCGACTGGGTGGCCCGCACCCCCAAGGGCCAAGTCATTGCACCTCGCGCGATCATGGCCGTGAACGGGCATCTCAACAGCTTTGGCTACATGCAGGGGCGGTTGATGCATGTGTTTACCTATGCCTCTATGACCCGCGCGTTGAGCGAGGATGAGATCGCACGGCTGGGTGGCCGCCGAATTTGGGGTCTTACCCCTGCCGACCCCATGGGCACCACGGTGCGCCGCATTTCTGGCACGGGTGGGGACAGGATCGTGATACGCAACCGGTTCACCTTTGACCCCAAGATGGAGGTCGATGCGCGGCGTATTGCGGGGGTGGCACGCGACCATGACCGCGCCTTCGCGGCCCGTTTTCCCCAGTTAAATGGGATCGAGATGGAACATCGCTGGGGCGGGCGATTGTGCTTAAGCCGCAATGGCGTGCAAGTGATCGGTGAACTGGACGTTGGGCTTTATTCGGCCTGCTGCCAGAACGGACTGGGCACGGCGAAGGGCACGCTTGCCGGTGGGTTAGCGGCTGATCTGTCGTTGGGCATCACCTCTCCCGCGCTCGAAAGAGCACTCGCAGTCAACGCGCCGTCGCGCCTGCCCCCCGCTCCGATTGCACAAATTGGTGCCAATATGCACATCCGACTGGCGGAAATGCGGGCTGGGAAGGAATTGTGATCGAGTTTACTCCTTAGGGGTGATACGCCTGAAAGTACCCCAATGCCCATCGATACATCCAAAGAAGAAGATCAAAGCAATGCCGCCGACCGGCGCGCGCGAGGCGAATTTGTGCGCGGTGTCAGTGGCTTTCGCGATGTAATCGGGCAAAGTGACGCCTATCCGGCGGAACCCGGCCGTTATCACCTGCACGCGGCGCTGAATTGTCCGTGGTGCCACCGCGTGACGCTGGCGCGCAATGTTCTGGGGCTGCAAGACAGCATCACTTTGGACGTCGCCTTTCCCAACCGGACTGGCGAAGATGATCCGGCAGGCCCCAACCTGTGGGAGTTTGCGCCTGACCGTCTGGCCAGCGCGACCGGAGCGCCGTTGCCCGAATGCACGGTTGAAACAGCCACGGGGCATGCACGGAGGTTGGTGCAAGAAATCTATGCCGCCGAAGGGTCGGAAGAACGCTCGGTTCCGGTGCTCTACGACAAGAAGACACAGACAATCGTTTCCAATGAGAGCGCAGAAATTGTGCGGATGTTGGGGGCTCAAGCGCGTGGGCTTGGCAGCACTCTCAGTGATGACAGCCTGCCTGCGTTGTATCCATTGGGGCCCGCGCATGAAGACCTGCGCAGCGACATTGATGCCCTGAATGCGGCGATCTATGTCGCCATTAACAACGGGTCTTACAAGGCGGGTTTCTCAGGCAAACAGGATGTCTACGATTCCGCCTTTGACGCCTACTTCGAGATGCTGTTGCAATTGGAAAACCGATTAAAGGACGGGCGGTCATTCTTGACAGGCGAGACATTTACTGAAGCTGATTTACGCCTGTTTCCAACGCTCTATCGTCATGACCCGATCTATTACATCAGGATGAAACTGAACGGGGCGCGCATCCTAGATTACCCCAACCTGTGGCGTTGGCTGTGCCGGGTTTACGCGTTGCCCGGCGTGGCAGAAAGCGGATCGCTTCTTCACTGCAAACAGGGGTATTTTGGACGGTCGTGGAACAACGTGGTGCCCAAGGGACCGATCCATCCGGTGCCGTACCCGCACGCCTATCTGCACCCGGAACTGGCAGACCGATAGACGCCTATTGCTGCGGAAAGACCTCGACCGGGCTGGTGGATGCTGTTCGGTGGGTCTCTGGTGTCAGCCCGGAAATCTCCAGCACCAGTTTGCGCCGCACGGTTTCCGCGAAGCTTGTGCGCCCTTCGGCAGTGACCATGAATGCGCCCGGTCCACCGATGATCCGGTTTGCGTATTCTTCTTCCAGATTGACCCCTGCCCGCCTGCCATCCTCAGGGCGCAGGATCGGCAGAGCATTGATTGTGATCCCTGCGGCAAGCACCTCTGCGCGGGCTTGCGCGATGCCGGGGCCGGATGAGTTGCGGATGCTGTCGCCGGAAAAATCGATCACGGCGCGCGGGGCAAAGATGTCATTCTGCTCGATCAGCCGTTTGGCGTCCAAAAGCGCACCACCAATGGCGTTGCTGCCATAGGCCTGACGTGGTGGACCGATGAGTGCTGTGGCAAACAGCTCGGCCGTCTCTGGCCCGTCCACAATCATCCATGGCACCACGACAGCGGTGTTGCTGGCCCATTCCACATACGTGACCGCGACGTTTCCGTAGATCGATCCTTGAATGGCCGCGATTACAGCCGGGTCGGTCATGGCCAGCGCATAGCCCTGGCGTTGGAACACCAGTTCTTCGGGGTCGATCGATCCGGAGGCGTCAGCAAGCAGCACTAATTCCAACCCCGCTTCGCGCTGGGTTTGCGCAAGCAGTGGGGAGGAAAACAGCAGGAACAGCAACAACAGACGGGTCAGCATGACCCCAAGTCTGAGACCAATCCCGCGACGAGGCAAGGATTTCGACCGCCCGATGGGCACGCGAGGCCGTCGCGGATCAATTCGCAGGCACGGGGCTACGACCGGTCTTGCCGCGCAACAGGCAATATTGCGCCCTCGATCAGCGCCTTGAGATCACCAAAATACCCTCCGCTGCGTGCAGGGCGCGTTGGGTCAGAGGTGATGGCAACGGTCAGCCCCAGATCGGGCGCGATGCAGATGATCTGACCACCATACCCGCGGGCAAGTGCGTAATTCGTGCCGCCCGAGCGCGCGAGAAACCATCCATAACCGTAGTCCATACCCGAAAAGGGTGAGCGTGTGGCAGGGCGCAAGGACTGCGCCGTCCACGCTGGGCTCAGTACTTGGGCACCATCCCACATCCCACCCTGACGATACATCTCGCCAAAACGTACCATTGCCGGCAAGCTGAGTGCCATTTCGTTCCCTCCAAGGTAGCGCCCTTGCGGATCACGCGTCCATGCGGGGATTTCGATGCCCAAAGGGCTCCCCAGTCGCTGGCTGGCAAGGCTAAGCAGACTGTCGCCCGACACTTCAGACAGTACGGCACCAAGCACATGAAAGGACCCGGTCGAATAGAGCATGCGCGCGCCCGGTTCAGCAACAAAAGGACGCGACAGAGCATTGGCCACCCAATTGGCACTGCTGACCCAGCCGCCATAGTTTGCGCCAGACGTCCGTTCCAGCCCAGCTTGCATGGTGATGAGGTTTTCGACGGTGATGGCTCCGACCCGGGGATCAGTGCCCCGAGGGATCAGATCAGGAGCCAGATCAGCCAACGTGGATTGCAACGACGGGATTTCGCCACGATCGAGCGCCGCTCCCGTTAGGGCAGCGACAATGGTTTTGGACACGGACTTAATCGGCACAAGACGACCGATCGCTGGCCCGCGAAATCGCTCTGAGGCAACGGCAACCCCGTTGTGGTAAACGGCAATGGAGTGACATTGTTCCATTGCGCCGGCCTTCGCTACAACGGATTCCCACGACAGTTCTTGCGCGATCGCGCGAGTCGCGCAAAGGGCCGCCGTGCTAGCGATCAAGTGACGGCGAGTGAAGTCCGGCAAGGGATGTCTCCAATCAGTTCCTGCAGAACATAAGGGACGCACAACGACACGCCAGTCACAATGGCGCGGGTCACTGTTTTTGCCAACTGCACCCTCGCCCGACTTGTACCCCGCGCAACTCCCTGTCAGTTTCCGCGAAAAAGGGGAACATCATGGCGCTGTTGGACGAAGATCGGCTGTTTCCGCCAGACCCGGGCACCCGCGCCATCGCGCGCGACATTTATGCCCAGATCAAAAACCTGCCGATTATCAGCCCGCACGGGCACACGGATCCACGCTGGTTTGCCGAAAACGCCGCCTTTGCGAACCCGGCAGAGCTGTTTGTGACGCCGGACCACTATGTGTTCCGGATGCTGCATTCGCAGGGTGTCGCGCTTGAGGATCTTGGTGTGCCGCGCGTTGATGGCGGTCCGGTCGAAACGGATCCGCGCAAAATCTGGCGGCTCTTTGCCAAACACTATCACCTCTTTCGCGCCACCCCGTCGCGGTTGTGGATCGATCACGCATTCCAAGAGGTGTTTGGGGTGACCGAAAGGCTTGCCGAGCATAATGCCGACGCCATCTATGACCAGATTGCTGCGCGCCTCAGCGAAGACGCGTTTCGCCCTCGTGCCCTGTTTGAGCAGTTTTATATCGAAGCGATTGCGACCACTGAAAGCGCGCTGGACGATTTGCGCTGGCACAAAATGATTCAGGACAGCGATTGGACGGGCCGGGTCACGACCACCTATCGCCCGGACGCTGTTGTGGACCCGGAATTCGCGGGCTTTACCGACAATGTCGCCCAACTGGGCGCATTGACGGGCGAGGATGCAACCACCTGGACGGGCTATCTGGCTGCACACCGCACGAGGCGGGCTTTTTTCAAAGAGCACGGAGCCACTGCCAGCGATCACGGCCATGCCACCGCCCGCACCGAAGACTTGCCACAAGCCGAGGCAGCCGCGCTGTTCGCCAAGGCCTTGCAAGGCAAATGCAGCGCAGATGAAGCAGACTGTTTCCGCGGCCATATGCTGACCGAAATGGCCCGTATGAGCCTTGAGGACGGGCTGGTTCTGCAAGTCCATCCCGGTTCGGCGCGCAACCATTCAGGGGAAGTTTTTGCTCGCTTTGGGCGCGACAAGGGCTATGACATCCCTACCCGCACGGATTACGTAACGGCGCTGCGCCCACTGCTCAGCGCTTATGGCGGGCGCAGCGATCTGACGGTGATCATCTTTACACTGGACGAAACCGCCTACTCGCGTGAATTGGCGCCGTTGGCCGGAGTTTATCCCGCCCTGAAACTTGGACCATCATGGTGGTTTCACGACAGTTATGAGGGCATGTTGCGCTTTCGCGAAATGGCGACCGAAACGGCGGGTTTTTACAACACGGTCGGGTTCAACGATGACACACGCGCCTTCTGTTCAATCCCCGCGCGTCACGATGTGGCCCGTCGTGTCGACTGTGCGTTTCTGGCCGGATTGGTGCAAACCGGACGACTGGACCTCCAAGAAGCAGTCGAAGTCGCCCACGACCTGACCTATCGATTGGCAAAAACGGCGTATAAATTGTGAGTGAATACCTAAATTTTTCCGACCCTTACGCCGATCAGGTGATGCTGAAATGACCCGTCCTGCATCCGGCATCGTACACCTTGGTCTTGGCGCGTTTTTCCGCGCGTTTGGCTGTGTCTACGTGGCCGACGCCATGGCCGCATCCAGTGGGGATTGGGGTATTGTCGGTGTGTCCTTGCGCAGCCCTGCAACCCGCGACGCTTTGCGCGGCCATGACTGGTCTTATGCGTCGGTCACCCTGGCTCCTGAGGGCGAAGACATCCGCGAGATCAATGTGTTAAACGATGTTCTTGTTGCGCCAGAGGACCCCGGCCAAGTTTTGGCTGCCATGGCTGATCCGGCAATCAAGATCGTGTCTCTGACCGTCACAGAAAAAGGGTACTGTCATAATCCAGCATCCGGGGCCCTGAACCTTGACCATCCGGATATTCAGGCGGATCTGAAAAACTCGCGGCCCGTCTCTGCCCCCGGTTTTCTGGTGCGTGCGCTGCAAATGCGCCGTGCGGCCGGGCATCCGCCCTTTACCGTGCTGAGTTGTGACAACCTGCCCGACAATGGCAAGTTGGTGCGTGCCGTGGTGCTTGAGTTGGCGCGCCAGATTGACCCCGATCTGGCGGACTGGATTGCGGTAGAGGGGCGATTCCCCTCGACCATGGTAGACCGTATAACGCCAGCAACCACGCAAGCTGACATTGACCGGATTGCGGAACGCACTGGCAAGTCCGGCGGCGCGCCTGTATTGCACGAACCCTTTTCTCAATGGGCGATTGAGGATGGCTTTGTGAACGGTGCACGCCCCGATTTGGCGGCAGCCGGCGCCGAGATGGTCGCGGATGTAAGCGCCCACGAACAGATGAAATTGCGCATGCTGAACGGGACCCATTCCGCGCTGGCCTATACCGGTTACCTCGCCGGACATGACACCATCGCGGCCACCGTGGCCGACCCAGTGTTCGCCGCGTTTGTGCACCGTCTGTGGTCCGAGATTATGCCTGCCGTGACGCCGCCCGATGGCGTCGACCTCATCGCCTATGCGGACGCGCTGTTCGCGCGCTATACCAATCCCGCAATACAGCACCGCACATGGCAGATCGCGATGGATGGCAGTCAGAAACTGCCGCAACGCCTGCTCGGAAACATTGCCGACAACATCAGTGCAGGCCGCTCGGTTGAGGCCCTGAGCCTCGGTGTGGCCGCATGGATGCGCTACGTCAGCGGCGTCGATGAAGCAGGTCAGGTTATTGATGTGCGCGACCCGATGGCAGCGCATCTGTTTGATATCTCAACGGCGCAGGACAGTGTGGAAGACAAGGTGGCCGCCCTCCTCTCCGTTGCTGAAGTCTTTCCCACAGAACTGGCCACCCAACTGCGCACCCCCGTGACTGAGGCCGCATGGCGCCTTTGGACACTCGGTGCGCGCAAGGCCCTTGAGGAGCACAACGGATGATCGAAAGCTGGCGTTGGTACGGTGACCTCGACACCATCCCTCTGAGCGACATCGTGCAGACTGGGGCCACCGGGATCGTCACCGCCCTGCACGAAATCCCATATGGTGAATTCTGGCCCACGGACACAATCGCAGCGCGCAAGGCCCGAATAACAGATGCCGGGTTTGACTGGGTCGTTGTGGAAAGCCTGCCGGTGCATGAACGGATCAAGCGCGGCGATGGTGACCTTTACAAGCTCTTCGCAAATTATCGGCAATCCATGGCCAACCTCGCCGCCAACGGCGTTCACACGATCTGCTACAATTTTATGCCGCTGCTGGATTGGACCCGGACCGACCTGACCGCTCCGGTGGCTGGCGGGGCGACCTGTCTGCGGTTTGAGGCGACGCGCATGGCCGCGTTTGAAATCCATATGCTGGGGCGCAGCGCCGCCGAAGACGACTACCCCGAAGACGTGCGGGCCAAAGCCGCAGTGTGGTTTCAGCAGGCGTCAGAAGCAGATCAGGAAGCCTTGCTCGGGTCGATCATGGCGGGCATGCCCGGAGCGTTTGATCGCTATGACGTGGCAGGTTTGCGCGATGCCCTTAGCGCCTACGAAGGAATTGACAGAGACGCATTGCGGAGCAATTACAAACGCTTCCTTGATGAAATTATCCCGGCAGCTGAAGAGCTTGGCATGCGCCTGTGCGTCCATCCAGATGATCCACCCAGGGACATACTGGGCCTGCCGCGGATTGTGTCCGATGGGGATGATCTGGATTGGGTGCTTAGCGCCCATGACAGCCCCGCCAACGGGATCACACTCTGTTCAGGCTCGCTTGGCGCGAACCCCAAGAACGACGTACCGGCCATCGCAGCCAAAGTCGCCGATCGCATCCACTTTGCCCATCTGCGCAATGTGGCCAAGGACCCGGATGGGTCATTTGAAGAGGCCGCGCATTTGGAAGGCGATACGGACATGGTGGCGCTCATCCAAGTACTGCTGAATGAACAAAAACGCCGGCGCAACCTAGGGTGCGCCGACGACATGATCCCGTTTCGCCCGGATCATGGGCATCACATGCTGTCCGACCTCAGCCAAGAGATGATCCCCGGCTATCCTCTGATTGGACGCTTGCGGGGGTTGGCCGAACTGCGCGGTGTGATCAGCGCGCTGTCACACTCGCCATAACGTTGCGAAGGTGTGGCGCAGCAATCACGGCTGCCCCGACCAATGCCAAAGCCACAACCGCAGCCATCGGTGAAAACGTCGTTGCCTCGTGATGCGCATGTGGCGACTGCGACGGGTGCGCCAGCACAGGGGTGGTTGCGACGGCGGCGATCAATGTGAGCATCGGTTTCATATATAGTCCTTTCCGGATGCAGGGTGGTTTTGAAGAAAGCTGCGCAGGTCAGTGACCTGCTTGGCCTCGAGCGAGACGTAGATGAGGCCCATGTTGGTGCGCTCGGTCACCATCTCGCCCGGATAGGGCATGTAGCTCAGCTCGCGCGAGCCAAAGGATGGCGAGGCCGTGCCGACCTGCCATTCGGTTGTGAGGGTTACGTCCACCAGCTTCATCTTTGGGCCACCGCCGGGGGCATCGATTTCCAGCGGCACGCCGGCGATGCGCAGGTAGGACATCTTGTCCTTGGCGGCCACGAACCCATCGATGAACTGTTCGGTCAGGACCTGTAATTCTGCTGCATCATCAACGGTATGCATATGGGAATGCATGTGGTCCGGGTGGTCATGGTTGTGCCCGGGTCCGTGATGATGGTCGTGGGAATGACTGTGCGCGCCATGCGCGTGATCATGTGGCATTGGACCACCGCTTTCCTTCAAATTCGCCGTGTGGGATTTCGACCGGCTTGTCCATGTGGCGTTTGTGATCGCCCATTTTGCCGCTTGCAACGAGGCTGCCCAGAACATCTACGATCACGCGCGTGCCCATGAGGGCTGTAATTTCGGATTGGTCATAGGGCGGTGCGACCTCAACCAGTTCCATCCCGCAGATGCCTTCGGCGGCGACTTTGGACACCAAGGCCAGCGCCTCACGCGGCAGGAACCCGCCCGGTTCTGGCCAGCCGGTGCCTGGGACAAAGCCACAGTCAATACTATCGATGTCAAAGGACATGTAGACCATATCGACCCCGTCCCACGCCATCTCAAGTGCCATTTCGACAGTCTTGTCGATGCCCATCTTTTCCATGTCGCCCATGGTGATGATGTTGGTCTCGCGTTCGCGCGCAACCTTCACCGCCTCGCGCGGAACCTGCCAGCCGCCAATGCCGATCTGCACAAGGTTTTTGGCAGGCACGTTGTCCATGTTTGTCGCATGGAACCATGGCGTTGTGTGCATGCGCTCATCCAGATCTTTCTCCTGGATGTCCGCATGCCGGTCAAAGTGGATGATCCCGATCTTCTTCGAGGTGCATTGCGCAATGCCGCGCACACAAGGAAAGCCGATCGAGTGATCCCCGCCGATCATGATGGGCAGCGAGCCTGAGGAGGCGACGTGGCTCACCGTGCGACTGATCTGATCAAAGGTCTTTTCGATATTGGCCGGGATGGTGAACACATCCCCCGCATCACAAAGCGTCATCTGTTCGCGCAGATCGACCGCCATTTCATAGTTGTAAGGCGTATAGAGCGCCGAGATCTTGCGCACGCCCTGAGGGCCGAACCGCGTGCCCGCTCGATAGGTCGTGCCGCCGTCAAACGGGATGCCCAGCACGGTGGCATCGTAGTGCTGCACTTCTGTGACATCTTCGGCATACGGCGCTTTCAAAAACGTGTTGATGCCCGCGTAATGGGGCAACTCGCCGCGCGCAAAGGTCGGGATCGATCTATCTTCGATGCTGTCGGCTCCTGTCAGCCCCATACGCAGTGCCCATTTGCGTTCCTGATCCCAACCAGTTTCAGGCAAATCTCCCTCCGCCTGCATTGCTTTCCAGCCTCGCAATTTGGTCAGATCCGGGTGGTGGTGCCGCGCCTCTCCGTGCGCATGATCGCGCGGATGGTGCGAGCGCGTGCGCTCAGTGTTCTTCAAGAACATGGGTGTCCTCCTTCAGTGTTTGAAACGGGATGCCGCCATTGCGGGCGTCAAAATCGTAAGTGATCGTGGCCCCGTTCAGGTTCGGATCCTGCGGATCCCAGCGGGGTTTATCAAAAACCAACACCCGGTCGCCCAACTTGAACGCCTCTTCCAGATCGTGGGTGACCAAGAAAACGGTCATGCCCGTCTCGGCGCTGAGGTCGGTCAGAAAGTCGTGCATGGCGATGCGTGTACCAGGGTCCAAAGCCCCAAAAGGTTCATCGAGCAGCAACACACGCGGGCGCGCCACCAGCGCTTGACCGATGGCGAGACGTTGCTGCATGCCGCCTGACAGGGTTGCGGGATATTGGTCAGCCACATGATCCAACCCGATGCGCGCCAGCGTCTCATCCGCGCGGGCCAGTGCCGCTTTGCGTTCCGCTCCCCAGAACCGGCCCCAACCCCGTCGGAAAGCTTCTCCGGCCACGATGTTTTCGCGAATGCTCATATGCGGAAACACCGAGTAGCGTTGGAAAACGATTCCTCTATCAAGGCCTGGTTCTTTGGCAGGTGGCGCGCCTGCAATACTGATTTCGCCGCGCGATGGGCTCTCTTGCGCCAAAAGCAGGCGTAGGAATGTAGACTTGCCGCAGCCCGACGCCCCGACGATGGAGATGAACTCGCCTTCGTCCACCTCGACGTTCACGCGTTCAATGATGGGCCGCGTGCCGTAGGTCTGGAAGACGTTGTTGACGGTGACAAAACTCATAGCCCCTCCTCCGCCCATGGGAAGAACCGACGGGAGGCGTAGCGCAGCGCCCAGTCGATGAGGACGGCCAACAGCGTGATCCAGATCACGTAAGTGAGGATCACATCCATGGCCAAGTAGCGACGCACCAGAAAGATGCGGTAGCCAAGGCCAAGATCTGACGCGATAGCTTCGGCCGCGATGAGGAACAGCCATGCTGGCCCCAGAGACAGACGTACGCCCTGAATGAGGCGCGGCATCACCTGCGGCAGCGCCACTCGAATGGCGATCACCCATGTCGAGGCCCCGAGCGTTTGCGCTTTGACCAACAATTCCTTTGGCACCTCGATCACGCGCTGCGACAGATCACGGATCAAAAATGGCAGTGTGCCCACAACGATCAATACGACTTTGGACAACTCACCAAGTCCAAACACAATGAAAAGGATAGGCAACAACGCCAGCGGGGGGATCATTGACAGAACGGCGACAAATTGGCTGAGACCGCTGCGCACCAACGGCAAGAGGCCGATGAGCAGACCAAAGATCAGCCCCACACCTGCAGAAATTCCGATACCAAGGCCCAGACGTTTAAGGCTGGCCCAAGTGTCATGCCAAAACAGAATGCGGCCCGTGCGCTTGTCGCCTTCGCTGACCAATCGCACGGCGGTGTCCCAGATGGTCGAGGGTGCGGGCAACAGTTTGTCCGAAGGGTTCTCGGTTAGGCGAATGTCCGACCCGATGGCATAGGCGATGAACACCAGCGCAAAGGGCAGGACCGCAAGGAACACCGCAAGCGGGCGTCCGGGAATGATGTTAATCAGGCGCATAGGTTATGGCCCGCCGCACAGATGCGCCGCGGGCCGCCTTTCATCAAAGCGCGCCGTCGGCGGCCATTTGCATGTAGGTGGTGTCGTAGCGGAACATCACATTGTCAGTGTTTCCAGCGATCGAGCCATCGGGATATTCCACACCCACGAAGTCGGCTGACGGAGCCCCCTCACCCAAGATACCCTTGTCAAAGAGGAACTCAGCCACGCTGACCATGGTCGCGGGCAGTTCAGCACCTGAAGTAAAGGCAACGGCTTCTGCCGGGTCGTAAAACATCTCGGTCGAGGCAAGCTGCGCTTTGTATCCGGCGAGATCCGTGCCAGAGGCTTCCGCCATGGCCGTCAGTACGCCTTCGTCACCTGCGGCCATCAGGCTCATGACTTCGTACCATGCACCAGCCATCGCTTTGCCAAAATCGGGATTTGCCTCCAGCGTTTCCGTGTTTACTACCATCAGGTCGATGATCTCACCCGGAATGTCGGAGCTATCAAAAAGCTTGGTCGCTCCCGGCTCTTCCATAATGGCCGAAACAAGCGGGTTCCATGTCACGACTGCCTCGACATCGTCGGTGGCAAAGGCCGCAATCATGTCGGCATCGGACGTGTTAATCACACCATCGAGGTCCGCTTCGGACAGGCCCACGCTGTCCAGACCACCGGCCAGCAAATAGTGCGACACGGACAGTTCAACGAGGTTTACAGGCTTGCCAGAAAGCGTCGAAAGATCACCCTCGCCCTTCAGGATCACCGCATCGTTGCCGTTGGAATAGTCACCCACGATCAGGGCCGTGGTGTCCACTCCGCCACCCTATGGAATTGATAGCGTGTCCATGTTGGTAGCCGAAACACCGTCAAAAGCGCCCGCCGTATACTGGTTGATGGAATCGACGTAGTCGTTGATCTGCACGATCTCGACATCGATGCCGTATTTGTCGGCCCATTTGTCCATAATGCCGCTGTCTTCGAGATAGCCCCACGGCATCCAGCCGACGTAGATGGACCACGCTACCTTGAAGTCCGTCTTGCTGTGCCCGTCGGCCATCGCTGTGGTCGCCATCAACAGAGCCGCGGTTGTGAGAGTTGCAAATTTCTTCATCGGTCAATCCCCGTTTTGTTTCACAGATGGAATGACCGCGTGGATGGGCATGCGGAGCGCGGGTCAAACCTGCGCAGTAGCCTCCTGGGATTTTGCCCCGCCGTGTACCAACCGGGTATGCCCGGCCAGCGATGTCTCTCGGACCTGACCCTCTGGTAAGAGGCGAAACCCTAGACATCCTGCGAGATAAACCTGCGTGTGGGACTGGTCACCGCACAATGGAATTGCACGGCGCAGCCCCGCAAATCACGCCAACCCGCCCAATCTTTGGGCGCTTGCCGCGCTTTTGCTCAGGACTTGGCGCTCAAAAAAAACGAATCTTGTGCATTCACGGGCCACTAGCCCTTTTGCGAGGCTGTGTCCTGAACGTCGCCTTCCGGGGAATTCAAAGTGGCCCACGTATCATCCTTTGGTGGTTCCGGAGGCATATCGCAACTGCGTCGGTGAATGTTCACCTTGGCAATAAAATTTGCTGATACCGGCGCCGTCACAAAAAGGAACGCCATGATTAGCAGTTCATGCATGGACGAGCCGCCAATCGCATAGGAGTGCAAAAGCGATGCGAGCAACAGCATTCCAATCCCGATCGTGCCCACCTTGGTCGGCGCATGCAGGCGGGTCATCGGGTTGTTGAACTTCAAAAGCCCAATCACCCCAACCATGATGAAACCTGACCCGATCAAAAGGCTGAGGGCGGCGGCATATGTCGCGATAATCTGTCCGGTCATTCGATGATGTCCCCCCGCAGCAAGAACCGCGCCAGCGCAACGGTCGAGACAAAGCCGAGCATGGCGATCAGCAAAGTGACCTCGAAATAGATCTGCACGCCCTGATGAATGCCCAACACAACCACAAGGCCCAGCGAATTGATCACCATCGTGTCCAGTGCGAGTATGCGGTCCCCATAGCTGGGGCCCAGCACAAGGCGGACCATTGAAAGGGTCTGGCCCAATGCTAGTGCGCAGAAGGTGATCATCACGGCGATGTCAATGATGCCAGTCGCGGAACTCATGTGAATATCTCCTTCAGGCGGGCCTCATAGCGGGTCTTGATCTCATCCCGCACGGCATCGGGGTCATCTGTATGGAGCACGTGGACCAGCAGACTGTGCCCTTCATCAGACAAATCCGCAGACACCGTCCCGGGAGTGAGCGTGATTGTGCCCGCGAGGACGGTGATTGCCTCGGGTTGCACCAGGTCGAGGGGGACAATGATCCAGGCCGGTTTTAGCTTTTCGTTCGGAACCGACAAAACGATCCAAGCCACTTCGATATTGGCCTTGATGATGTCGCCAATCACCATCACCGAATAGCTGATCATCCGACCCACATGAAATCCGCTCGGCGTATCAGGCCACCAGATCGACGTGCCCCAAGGGATCAGGATCCCAAGGATCAGACCAAAGACAGCCATGCCTGCGGAAAACTCGTTTTGCAGCAGGATCCAAACCACCGCCAGCAGGATGGTCAGGAACGGGTGTGGCAACAGCCAGAAAAAGGCGCGACGGGCCATGCTAGTGCTCCTCCTCTTTCTTGGGTTTGGAGAGTTTTCCAGGCGTATTCAACACCGCATCACTGTAGGCGGTTGGTTCGAACAGCGTGGCCGCAATCCGTGTGGTGTACCCGTGTACCTGACCCGCAAAGACCGTGTGCAGGGTCAACAAACCGATCAATGCGCCGACTGCCACATAGGACAGAGTCGTGGGGCGCGGCATGACCAGATCATCTTCTGAATGGGTGACACTGTGCGCCTTCCAGAACAAAACACTGCCTGCGCGCGCAAAGCCGAGGATGCTGATCAGACTGGAACAGAGCACGATAATCCAGACCCACACCATCATGTCCGTGTCAAACGCAGCATCCAGCACCAACAGTTTGCCAATGAACCCCGACAAGGGCGGCAGACCCGCCATCGCAATCGCGCCGATAAAGAACAGCGCAGCCGTCAGCGCAGCGCCTGCCATTGGCGCTTGCGCAGTCAGATCCACGTTGCCCCGCCCCGTGCGCACAAGGTCCGCGATCAGGAACAAGGCCGCCGCTGCAAGGGTCGAATGCACGATGTAGTACAGGGCCGCCGCGATGCCGGTCGGAGTAAAGAGTGCGATCGAAACCATCACCATCGCCATGGATCCGATGACCGCAAAAGCCACGAGGCGATCCAGCCTCTTGGCCGCCAGCACCCCAATCATCCCGATGGCCAGTGAAGCAAGTGCGGCAGGCAGCAACCACAGATCGTGCAGGCCTGACGTGACCTCCACATCCGGCGGGAAGATCAATGTGTAGACGCGGATGATCGCGTAGCCGCCCACTTTGGTCATGATCGCAAACAGGGCAGCGACCGGGGCCGGTGCCTCGGCATAGCTGGAGGGCAACCAGAAGTGCAGCGGCACCACGGCAGCCTTGATCGCAAAGACCAGAAGCAGCAGGACAGAGGCGACCCGTATCCCAACAGTTTCCGCCGGATCAATGAGCGCAACGCGGGCGGCGAGGTCAGCCATGTTGAGTGTCCCGGTCTCGGCATAGATGGAGCCAAGCGCGAACAGGAACAAGGTCGAGCCAATCAGGTTGAACAGCACATACTGCACCCCTGCCCGCAGTCGCGCTGTGCCGCCTGCATGGATCATCAGGCCATAAGACGCAATTAACAGCACTTCGAAGAAGACGAACAGGTTGAACAAGTCGCCTGTTAGAAACGCGCCCATGATCCCCATCAACTGGAACTGGAACAAGGCATGGAAGTGCGTGCCCCTGTCATCCCACTCTGACCCAATGGCATAAAGCAGCACACACAAGGCCAACACAGCTGTGAGCAACACCATCAGTGTCGACAGGCTGTCCCCCACAAGGATGATCCCGAATGGTGCGGCCCAATCCCCGAGTTGGTAAATCTCAACCGTCCCGTCAGAGGCATTCCACGCCAGTGCAGCTGAAATCACGATCAGCGCCACAACCCCGGCCACAGAAAACGCGCGCTGGATGCCAATGTGATAGCGCGCGGCCAGCACGATAAACGGCGCCAGCATTGCAGGCAGGACAACGGGTGCAATCAACCAGTGGGTCATTGTGTGTCCCCCGGCTGATCATCGACGTGATCGTCGTTTGATCCAAGAAAGGCACCAAGCCCGATCATCACGACCACCGCCGTCATACCGAACGAGATCACGATGGCCGTCAGCACCAGCGCCTGAGGCAACGGATCGGCGTAGGCGCTGATATCATCGCGCAACACCGGTGGCACACCAACGGTCAGGCGCCCAGAGGCAAACAAGAACACGTTCACTGCATAGGTCAGCAGCGAAATCCCCAGGATCACCGGAAACGTACGCAGGCGCAGCAGCAGATAAAGCCCGGCGGCTGTCATGATGCCGATGGCAGAGGCGACAAGCAGTTCCATCTTACACGGCCCCCTTCGCACCTTCGGCATCCCGCGAGGGATCGATGTCCATGGGGTGTTCCGTCTCTGGTTCGTGGGCGCGGCGCGCCAAACGCGAGAAGCTTTCAAGCGACAGCATCACGGCGCCGACAACGGCAAGGAACACGCCGACATCAAACAGGGCTGCAGTGGCCAGCTCGAATTTTTCGAAGGGCGGGATGCGCACATACGTAAAGTCCGAGGTGAGGAACGGCTTGTTCACGAACCACGACCCAATGCCTGTAAGGCCCGCAACCAGCACGCCTGCGCCGATCACCCCGTGATAGGGGTAGTGCAAGCGCGCCGACGCCCAGTTGAACCCGCTCGCCATGTACTGCATCACCACACCGATCGACACGATAAGCCCTGCGATGAAGCCTCCGCCGGGTTCATTATGCCCGCGCAGGAAGATGTAAAAACCGACCATCATCACCACCGGCATGATCACCCGCGTCAGAACCACCATCATCATCGGGTGCATATCTCCTGCCCGTGGGTGATCCGGTTTGCGATTGAGCAAACGCGCCCGCACTGGCCCACCCAGCAGGGATTGTGTCAGCGCGTAGATCAGCAGAGCCGCAATACCGAGCACGATAATCTCGCCGTAAGTGTCAAAGCCCCGGAAATCGACAAGGATCACGTTGACGACATTTGTGCCGCCACCGCCCTTGTAAGAATTGGCAAGGTGGAATTCGGAAATAGGCGTCGTGACCCCATCTCGCAGCAGAAAGTGACAGGCAATCCCGAATGTCGCAACACCGCCCGCCACAGCCACAGCCACATCGCGAACGCGCCGCAGGACCGAGCTTTCGACCGGCGTCGTTTTCGGCAGGAAGTTGAGCGCCAACAGCAGCAGGATGATTGTCACCACTTCGACCGTGAACTGCGTCATAGCCAGATCAGGCGCGCTGAAGAAGACAAAACCGATGGAAACCATCAACCCAACGATGCCGATCAGGATCAGCGACAACAGGCGATTGCGGTGCAGGAACACAAGGCCGACCGTCGCCGCCACAAGCATACCCCAGCCTGCAATGGCGACAGGGTCTGCGGCTTGTGCCGTGCGTGTGGCGGGGCCGACTTGCCCCGTACTCCAAGCGTGAAAGCCTGCTCCGATGATGGCGACCGACCCGATGGCGGCATAGCGCGAGAACGCGCCATTGTGCAGCGGCAGGATCAGCTTTTGTGCCAGCGTAGCCGCAGCCTCGACAATCGCCTCGAAGATCACTTTGGCTTCTGGGCGTGGGGCGCCATCCCAGATACGCAAGGCCGGCTTGAACACCATCAGAAGGATCAGGCCGCCCACCGTGGCGATGATGGACATGTAAAGCGCGGGCACAAGGCCGTGCCAGATCTTGAAATAGGCCTTGGGCACTTCCGCCTCGCCCCCCAGAACAGAGGCCGTGACCAGTTTGACAAAGGGTTCGGCCAGAAACGGAGCCACCCCGATCACAACCACCAACACCACCAAAATTGCAGGAGGCATCCACAGACCGGCCGGAGGGTCATGCGGCTTGGCCGGATAGTCATCGCGCACAGGGCCAAAAAACGTATGCCCGATCAGGCGGAAACAGTAGGCGGCCGAAAACACTGATCCGACTGTCGCCAGCACAGGAACCAGCCAAGGCACGTTGAACAGAACGGTGTGGTTCGCCTCTTCCAGCATCATTTCCTTGGACAGGAACCCGTTCAGAAGCGGAATGCCCGCCATGGATAAGGCCGCAAGCGTCGCTATCACGAAGGTCAATGGCATCAGCGTGCGCAAGCCACCCAGACGGCGAATATCGCGAGTGTGGGCCTCGTGATCGATGATCCCTGCGGACATAAACAGCGCAGCCTTGAACGTCGCGTGGTTCAGGATGTGGAACATCGCCGCCATCGCACCAAAGGCAGTACCTGTGCCCAAAAGCATGGTGATCAAACCCAAATGACTGACAGTCGAAAAGGCCAAAAGCGCCTTGAGGTCGTGTTTGAACAGCGCAATCACCGCCCCAATACACATGGTGACGAGACCGGCCGTCGTGACGATCACGAACCATTCCGGCGTGCCGGACAAAACCGGCCACATGCGGGCCATCAGGAAAATGCCCGCCTTCACCATCGTGGCCGAGTGCAGATAGGCCGACACGGGGGTCGGCGCCGCCATCGCATGGGGCAGCCAGAAGTGAAACGGGAACTGCGCAGACTTGGTGAAGCAGCCCAGCAAGATCAGGATCAGGGCCGGGAGATAAAGCGGGTCGGCCTGAATGAGCTCACGGTTTTGCAGGATCACGGACAGGTCATAGCTGCCCACGATCTGGCCGAGGATCAGCATGCCGCCGATCATGGCAAGCCCGCCCATACCGGTCACAGTGAGGGCCATACGTGCGCCTTGCCGCCCTTCGGGCAGGTGTTTCCAATAGCCGATAAGCAGGAAAGATGACAGCGATGTCAGCTCCCAGAAAATAAGCAAAAGCAGTATGTTATCAGACAGAACGATCCCCACCATCGCGCCCTGAAAGAGCAGCAAATAGGTAAAGAACTGGCCCATATTGTCTTCGCGGCTGAGGTAGTTGCGCCCATAGGCGATGATCAACAAACCGATCCCAAGGATCAGCAGAGCAAAAAAGAAACCAAGCCCGTCGAGCATCAGGGTAAAGTTCAACCCCAAGACGGGCATCCAGTCGACGCGGGCGGTCACCACTTCTCCGGCCAATACACTGGGCAAGTTGGTCAGCAATCCGATGAAAGCCGTGAGCGATACGGTGAATGTCACACCCGCACACGCGGAGCGCCCGGCCGAGTTCATGAGACCGGGCAGCAAAGCCCCCAAAAAGGGCAACGCGACTAGAATGAAGAGTGACACGAAACCTCCGCCCGATCTTTTTTATCAGCCCTCTAATTGGGCCAAATTTCGCGCAGATCAATCATAATCGACAGATTTTGTCGAGTACTATCGGAACGCTCTGCCCGTGCCCCTTTGGGGCACGTTCGTTCGTCCATGATACGTGATCATTCTTCTGCGTCTTAAACCTTGCTGATTGGTGCAACCGCGTCAAGCAATGGACGACCCGCAGTATGCCTGAATCTCAAAGCCATCCCGTTGCAACAGCGCGCGCCCAGTCGAGACGCCCGGCGTCGCGTGCCATCTGCGACATGCGCGCTGTGTCATACGGAACCGCGCGAAAGGTCACGTCCCACATCCCGTCCATTGACTGCACGATACAGTAACGCGCATCACTTGACCCGGTCGCGACCACATGGGGCACCGGCGCGTCATCGTCATAGGCAGGCAATCCAACGCTGCCCGGGTTAAGGATGATGCGCCCTTCGCGCAAACGCACCATGCTTGCAAGATGCGTGTGACCGCACAGGATCAATTGGCAATCCACGCCCGCCCCCGCGGCCTCGATCTGTTCGCGGCTGTTTGGTGCGACAGTGCCATCGGATAGCACCGTTTCGAGCCAGTAAGTGATGTCGCTGTCCGGTGTGCCATGGCACATGAAAATGGACTGCCCAAAACGGCGGGTCGCAGGCAAGCTGCGCAACCAGTCAAAATCCTGCGGGCGCAATTGATCAAAGGCGGCGGCATCCGAGGCGCCCATTTGGGCGCGGTCCTGTTCGATCAGCCAGCGATCATGGTTGCCGCGAATGCTGATCATCTCCCGGCTTTCTAGCAAACGCGCCGTCTCTGCCGCCGCCAGAGGGCCGCTGAAATGATCGCCAAGGTTCAGGATGGTCGAAATGCCGTGTACGTCGATATCAGACAACACTGCTGTCAACGCGTCAGCATTGCCGTGGATGTCTGCGATCACCGCGAAAGGGGTGGATGTATCAAATTTCATGGATCAAAGGCAACCACACCGCACGCACCAAAAGCAAGTCAGGTCACGGCTGTTCTTTCTGCATCCATTCATCCAGCGCGGCGATCTGCGACTTTTCTAGCCGCAAGCCCAGCTTGTTACGGCGCCATACTACGTCCTCGGCAGTGCGGGCGTATTCATGGGCCATCAGATAACTGATTTCGCGTGCTGTCAGGGTCGCGCCGAACGCTTGTCCCAGATCATCCGCCGTTGCCGCATCCCCCAGCACGGTCCACGCGTCCGTCCCATAAGCGCGCACCAGACGTCGCGCCCAGAATGCATCGAGAAAGCTGAACTCGGACTTCAAGCGCGACACCAGCGCATTGAAACCGTCCACCTCGAAGTCCCCTCCGGGCAAGGCCACGCCTGCAGTCCAGTGCCCGGATGTTCCGGGAAAGAACGGTACGATCTTCTCCATCGAATCCTCGGCCAGCTTGCGATAGGTGGTGATTTTGCCGCCAAAGATGTTGAGGATCGGCGCGCCGTCGCTCTGGTCGACCTTCAGCGTGTAATCCCGCGTCGCCGCTGTCGCGCTGCTGGCACCGTCATCATACAGCGGGCGCACGCCGGAATACGTCCAGACCACGTCCGCCGCGCCGATGTCCTGCTTGAAGTACTTATTGGCGAAATCGATCAGATAGGCCTGTTCTTCCGGAGTGCATTCGGGGCGCACATCGGGGTCACGATGTTCGGCGTCCGTGGTTCCTATCAGGGTAAAGTCGGTCTCGTATGGAATCGCAAAAATGATGCGCCCATCGGTGCCTTGGAAAAAGTAGCATTTGTCGTGCTCAAACAGCCGCTTGGTCACAATGTGACTGCCGCGCACAAGGCGCACGCCTTCGTTGGATTTCAAGCCAAGCTTGCCGTGGATGATATCGCCGACCCAGGGGCCACCCGCATTGACCAGCATCTTGGCATGAACGGTCTCAACTTTATCGGACGCATTGTCGCGCACGGTAATCACCCAGTGATCCCCATCCCGCTTGGCCGCTTCCACCCGCGTGCGCACCATGATGCGGGCGCCACGGTTTTCGGCGTCTCGTGCGTTCAGAACAACCAGTCGCGAGTCTTCGATCCAGCAGTCCGAGTATTCGTACGCCTTCTGGAATTTATCGACCAGCGGCACGCCCTCGGGCGCGGTATTCAGGTTCAGCGTTGAGGTGCTGGGCAAAATTTTGCGCCCACCCAGATGATCGTAAGCAAACAAGCCCAGCCTGATCATCCACGCAGGACGCCGCCCCTTCATCCATGGCATAACGCGCGCCAGCATCCGCGAGACAGGTGTTTCGCCTTCGAACCGCATGTCGGGGCTGTAGGGCAGCACAAAGCGCATGGGCCAGCTGATATGGGGCATGGCGCTCAGCAGGATTTCGCGTTCCTCCAGTGCGTGGCGCACCAGATTGATTTCGAGATACTCTAGGTAACGCAGCCCGCCATGAAACAACTTGGTCGAGGCCGACGAGGTGGCAGACGCAAGATCGTTCATCTCGGCCAGCGCCACGCGCATCCCCCTGCCCGCCGCGTCGCGCGCGATGCCACACCCGTTGATGCCGCCGCCAATGACGAACAGATCGTAAGTCTTGGTGTCTTTATCTGCGGGCATGGGCCAGCCTTCCTATGGTATGTGGGACGAGGTCATGAGTATGCACGCACCGGCACATTCGCAAGTTTCCAATCGCCTTTTTTGCCCCACCAGCGACCGCAAAGCGCAGCCAATCGCCAGAATGCCCCCCACGGGCGGCATCGTCGCTGCAAGCAGATTTTCAAAAATGATGGTTTCACGGTGCCTGGGCCTGTGCCAAACATTCCTTGATGTGAACTGAAATACGCACCCTTTACACAAAGAAAGCTGCGCAAATGACCCTATCTGCCTTTACCGCTCCGGGCACGTTCTGGCGGGGCAACCTGCACACCCACTCAGACCTGTCTGACGGGGCCTTGCCACCCGAGGAAGTCTGCCGCCGCTACAAGGCGGAAGGGTATGATTTCATTGCATTGACCGATCACTTTGTCGGACCTTTCGACTATCCTATCGCGGATACGGTGCCGTATCGGGATGACAGCTTTACCACGATTCTAGGGGCCGAACTGCATTCTGGTGCGATGGAGAATGGTGAACTGTGGCACATTCTGGCCGTCGGGCTGCCAAGCGATTTTGCACCCTCCAATTCGCCAGAATTTGTACCGATCCCCGATCAGGAAACAGGCCCCGAGATTGCCGCTCGCGCGGTTGCGGCCGGGGCCTTTGTCGCAATCGCCCACCCCCAATGGTCCGGCATGACGATGGACGATGCCCGTTCAATCACGTCAGCCCATGCGGTGGAAATTTACAACCACGGATGCGCAGTTGAATGCGACCGCCCGGACGGCACCTTTTATGCCGATTTGCTGATGTCAGAAGGGCGTGATGTGACCCTGATCGCGACCGATGATGCCCATTTTCAAGCACCCGATCATTTTGGCGGCTGGGTGATGGTCAAGGCCGAAGCCAATGATCCTGACTTGTTGCTCGCGGCGCTAAAACGCGGAGATTTCTATGCCTCGCAAGGGCCGGAATTGCATAGCGTTGAGGTCACGGACGACGAGGTCATCGTCACCTGTTCGGCCGTTAGCGTGCTGACGGTTCTGGGACACGGCTCAGTATCTCCGGCAGTGCACGGGGCGTCGATGACTCGTGCGGTAATGCCACGCAAACGGCTACGCGATAGCCCGTGGATTCGGATCACTGTGATCGATGCGGCCGGCAAGCGTGCGTGGTCGAACCCGATCCGCCTGTAAGTGATGCAACGTTCGGTGGGTGTTGCGCGATCGAACGCGCGAACTGAGGGTTAACTTCCGAAAAACAAGGGATTTGGTGATGCACCCAGCGTGCACCACCTGTGCACAGGGCATGCACCGAGGATGCACGCCCTGTATGGTTAACACAGCGTGCGCTGCGACTTGTTAATAAAGAGTGAAGAGTGGCTCAGGGAGCGAAAACAAACACTCGACAATGAATAGGACGAACTAGGGTCAGGACCCATTAATCTTAGTCTCACGACCCATCTCATTCAACGTCAGTGCGTCCGCACTTCCCCTTTTCGCAACTCGATATGTTTGAAATGTTGGGGAACCCCGACGCCTCCAACGATGGCACCTACTTCCAAAGGCTTTTTTCAATTGAAATCAGTAACCTTACGTCAAGCGTGATGTTTTAGAGTAGGGCACTACCTCCTGGCCACAACAGGGAGATTTCTAGTGAAAATACTATCATTCGCAACCGTCGGTTTCGTGGCGGTTTTCACGTGGTCGGCGGCAATCGCCTCTCCGCTTACAGACACCTATTCCAGTTTCTGGGTGCTAGGCGACAGTTTGTCTGACAATGGAAACCTGTTTGCGCTGACTGGAACTCCGCCCGCGCCATATTTTAATGGCAGGGTGTCGAACGGCCCAGTCTGGAACGAACAGATCATAGCGGATTTCGCAAGCGAGAATGGTCAAGCTCCGGTCGTCGGTAACTTTGGGGGCGAAACTCAGCTGACCTTCAACGGCAACTTTGCTTTCGCGGGCGCTAGGGCTGACAATGAAACGAACCCCCGCATACCAATACCGGGCCTTCTAGCGCAAACTCTCGAATTCCTGTCAGTAACAACTCCCACTGACCGCGGTGCCAATCCGCTGGTTTCGGTTTGGGCTGGTGCCAACGATATCTTTCAAGGATTACCATTGGCTGCAACGTTAGAACAGGTTCAGGGCGTCGGAAAGGCCGCAGCACGAGCGGTAGTTCAGTCGGTGTCCACGCTTGGACTAAGCGGGGTACAGAACGTCATGGTTTTCAACCTTCCGGACATTGGTAAGACACCAGCGTTCAGCGGATCGGTTGCCGCCTCAATGGCTACAACAGCGTTCAATCAGGAGCTGGCCGGCGGTTTGGCGGGGTTATCACCGGTTTTGAACATCATCGAAGTCGATACTTTTGGTACGTTTAATGCAATCCAGTCAGACCCATTGGCTTTTGGATTGTCCAACGCCTCCGATGCTTGCTTGGATTCACTTGCTTGCGTTTTGGGTGGAGACGCGGTTCAGGACAGCTACCTGTTTTGGGACGGCGTTCACCCGACCGCAGCCGGACATCGATTAATCGCGGAGACTGCAATTAGTGCAGCAACAGTCCCACTCCCCGCTGGCCTACCGCTCATGCTGGCAGGTATTGGCGGTCTGGGCTTGATGGCACGGCGCAAGCGCAAAGCGGCCTAACACACCGCACGATGAATGGATTTATCGCCTCGCGAAAGCGGGGCGTTTTTTTGTGTTTGGAACAGTTTTGACTAATGGGTCCTGAGCCTAGCAATTTTGAGCGAGAACAGCCTGCCGTTCCGCCGGACCAAACTGGCGCAAACCGGTGTTTTACGCCCGTGTGCCCACCCAGTGCCAAGATCTACCGACCCAATTCACCGTACCAGTCCAAAATAGTTTCAATGGCGAGTGTGGATTGGGTTGGGCTTCGGATGTCACCCACGATCATATGAGAACTGGGGTCATCTTGGTCGGTCATGGTGAACGTCTCCCACCTCACCGGCCCGCCCCAATCCTGAAGGAACGATTCAGTGAAATCAGCGTCCACAACCTGATCGTCCGTCGCGTAGAGAACAACCATCGGTATTTTACCAGTACTTACATCGATCGTCCGTGCAGCCCGCATCAGCGTTGCCAGATTGAACAAGGCCGAAACCGGATACCTTGTTGTCCAATAGGTTGCATGATCCTGTGAAGTCGGGCGGCGGCTGTACTCTGGTCCGGTCAAAAGTGGCGCCCAGACTGGGACAAATCCCAGATCAAAAATCTTGGCTTGGGCTGATTTCAGCCTGTAGTTCGGAGAAACAAGTACAACGCCAAAGATGTCTTTCGACAAAATGGGGTCGACCGCCGCGATCGTGGCCAGAGTCCCACCGGTCGAAGTTCCAATAATCAGGATTTGATCGCCCAGCCTTCGCCCGATCGCTATGGCTTCGGCCGTGTCTTCAAGCCAACTATCCGGCGACGCAGCACCCAACGACGCGCCGTCAAGGCCATGGCCTGTTAGTCGCGAGTAAAACACGTTGGCGCCGATAGCGTCCGCAATTCTCTCGGGAACAGGGTCGATATCCACTGCGCTACCGGAAAAGCCATGCAAATAGACGATGGATACGGCCGTTTTTTCGCCTTTAACACCAGCCCAGACGACATGTTTTTCTGTCCGAGGTGTTATTCCGGGAATCCACTGTTCTTGCTCGTCCAGCCATGCGTCCAAGTCGGCGCCAATCTTGGCGTCGTCAAAATCGAAAGAAAGGTCAACCTTTTCGACCGGCCCCAGAAAAATCGCGGCGACGGCCACAACCGTCAAAACCGACAACGCAGCACCAGCCCATCGGAAAAAACCAAGCATAATGCTGCCCTCATTCTAAATGATATCTGCATTGCTACACAGTTCTGAAAACTATAGCGAATATAATATGCCCAGCATTCCAATTGGGGTTTTGAGCGGATGTATTGCCGAGTGATAAAGGCCCTGAGAAAGGCCCGCCTCAGAAGAGAAGCGGGCCGCAAAAGAAACGATCGAATTCGTCGGTTTTTCCTATGTGTCCAATGGGCTGAGCAGCTATTCGATGCCGATACCAATATCGAAGCTGACCGGTTGCGCACCGGCGTTGACGACCTCGACCACATGGTCACCCGACTGCCAGAGCTGACCTTGATAAGGGAGGTCAGAAGAGATGAGATCCAGAAGGAGCGAGCCGTCGGGATTGAAAATCTGGTAGTCCAGAGCACCTCCACGAGACCCCACGTCCACGCGCAAGAACTGGCCGTCCGCCGCGCCAAGAACATAGCTCACTGATGTATCCGGATTCAGGGTGCCAGACATTGCAGCCCCACTGGTGCCTGCCGCGAACTGGACCCGTTGGGTGCCCGATACAACTATGGAATCAGACGCTCCTGCCATCGCGCCGCCACCGTCATCTGCGTCCGCGCCTTCGCCACTCACCTGTCGAAAGTCAGCGACCTCAGGGCCGGACCAAACAATACACTCATATTCGGCGCCATTGGCATCGCGCAGCCGAACCATAATGGCGGCTTCAGAAAACTCCTGACCAAGCAGTTCTCCGCCGATGTTACCGATGCGACTTCTTAGTTCGTCGATACAGGCTTCGGCCTCAGGGCTGATGTCGGCAACAGATGCAGTTGCCGTGATCGCGAAAGCTAGAAATGCAGAACTCAACTGTGTGCGTTTCATGACGCAGCCGCCTCCCGTAGCTTTTGCAGGAGCCCTTCGCATTCGCTCGCAGCGCCGACAATTGTTTCACCGCTCTCTTCAGCCTCTGGTGTCAATTCCTCGAGATTGCTGACCGCACGGTTAAAGACCTGATCAACCTGTTCCGGTGTCAAAAGTCCTTCTTGCTGCGCTGCGTTCGCAACACCACAAATTCCAGCCGAAAGACCCGTAGCTATGCCTATGCCCGCACCGCTGCCAATGCCGACCATGCCGCCGCCTATACCGCCAACGACCAATCCGACGATCAGTGATAAAACGGCTGTTAGACCTTTTCCCATTGAGTCTCCCCCCTCTTCAGCAATTCAAAGTTTGATGAAGAATTAAAAACAGCCCAAGCCATCCATTACAAGGTGTTCATGAGGGGGAGCAGGGTCTGCGCCCCGCCTCGCCTACCCCGCCAGTGACGGCAGCCACAGAACGATCCCCGGGAACGCCACCAGCATCGCAATCGTCGCGGCATCCGCGATGAAAAACGGAGTCACGCCTTTGAATACATCCTGCACGGTCAGGTCGTCGCGCACGCCCGCCACCACGAAACAGTTCAAACCGATGGGCGGCGTGATCAGGCAGAACTCGGCCATCTTGACCACCAGTATCCCGAACCAGATCGCGCACATGGGGCCTGACATGCCAAACGCACTGTCAGCGGCGGAAACGAACTCGCCCCCGTTCAGCGCCATCACCGCAGGGTAAACGACCGGTAGTGTCAGCAGCAGCATCCCGATGGCATCCATGAACATGCCCAGCACCGCATACCCCAACAGGATAAAGATCAGGATCAGCATGGGCGACATCGCGAGTGAGGTGATCCAGTCTGAAAACGCGGCCGGCAGTTCGGCAAATCCGAGGAACCGCACATAGATCAGAACGCCCCAGATGATGGTAAAGATCATCACCGTCAGCTTGGCCGTATCCAGAAGTGCGCGCTTCAATTCGCCCCAGCGCATGCCTTTGTACAACGCCATGAGGAAGATGATGAAGGCCCCGATGGCGCCACCTTCAGTGGGCGTGCCCCAAGCGTCTCCGAACGGGTTGTAGACAAAGAAAATGATGATGATCACCACCGCAAAGATCGGCATGGCGGGGGGCAGCGATTCAAATCGTTCGCGCCATGTGAACCCGGTCACGGGTGGTCCCACAGTCTTGAACACCATCGCGATGCCTATGATCAACGCCGCATAGACGATGGCCGAAAATGCACCGGGCACAAAGCCTGCCAGCAGCAGCTTGCCCACGTCCTGTTCGACGATGATCGCGTAGATCACAAGGATGGCCGACGGCGGGATCAGCGAGGCCAGCGTGCCCCCTGCAGCCACGACCCCTGCCGCGAATTGTTTGTTGTACCCGATCTTGAGCATTTCGGGGATGGCGATGCGCGCAAACACCGCCGCGGTTGCCACGGACGCGCCGGACACAGCCGCAAAGCCTGCTGTTGAGAACACGGTCGCAACTGCCAAACCGCCCGGCACCCAAGCCACCCACCGTTTGGCAGCGGTGAACAGGGCCGTTGTCAGTTGGGCATGGTAGGCGAGGTAGCCGATCAGGATGAACACCGGGATCAGGCTTAGCACCTGCGCCGAAACCTTAGAGTGTGGTGTAAGCCCTGCGACTTTGACGCTGATCTCGACCGCCTTCCAGAACCGTTCGGGGTCGTAGTCAAATCCGTTCCAGCGCAGCCAGACCAGACCGACAAAGCCCGCCAGACCTGCAGCAAAAGCCACACGCATGCCCAGAAGGACAAAGACCAAGAGGCCACCGCTGACCCACAGTCCAATCTCGATGGGTTCCATCAGTCTGTCCCTTCCAGCGCTTCGGCCTCAATCTGCGCCTGTTCAGCGACCGAGAGGTTCAATGGCACGGCCACCGGGTTTTCGAGCCCAAGGATCAGGGCCCGCCCATACCCCCACGCTTGCAACAAGAGCCGCAGGGTCAGGATGCCAAAGGCGATGGGCACCACCAGTTTGCTGGGCCAGATGGGCAGCCCGATGTCGATGGAGCTGTCGCGGCTACACAAGGGGCGCGCGCAGTCAAAAGAGCGGTCAAAGTGTTCCCATGCGCCCCACGTAAGCGCAGTGATCAGAAGCAGGATCAGAAGCACGGAAATCAGTTCGAAAAACCACAGGACACGGCCCCGGAGCGCGCTGACGAGCATGTCCATCCGCACATGAGTGCCGTCGCGCTGCACATAAGACACGCCCATGATCGCAATGATTGGCATGGCCGCTTCGATATAGTCCACATAGCCGGGCAGCGGAGAGGCGAAAAATTTGCGCCCCGTCACCGAATAGGCCGCCAGAAACATCAGGGAAAAGATCGCAAGACCCGATAGGAGAGCGCCAAACCGTTCTATCGGGAGCAGCGCGCGGTCCAGTCGACTGAGCAAACTGGAATCTTCAAGCACCGCAGCAGAGCCTGCCATGATCTACCCCCCGTTTTAGTTGATTATCGGTGTTGTTTTTGGCGAGGGCCGCCACGCAAAGCGTAGCGGCCCCAGGCAAATGTTTAGCTGCCGCCTTTGGCGTCAGCCAAAGTGCTCACAACCAGATCATAAAGCTCTTGGCCCGGCAGGCCCTGTGCTTCCATGTCGGCGATCCACGCATCGTGGATCGGTTTGCCCGCAACCGCTTGGAACTCCGCGATCACTTCGGGGGCCACTTCGACCTTTTCAACGCCTTTTTCGGCCAGAACCGAATCCCAACGCTCCAGCAGTTCTGCGTAGTTGGTCAGGTAGTGCTCGATCGCTTCGGGGATCGAGGCGTCTAGGGCCGCGCGGTGCTCATCCGACAGGCTGTCATACGCGTCGATGTTCACCACAACCGGGCAGTTCACGGTGCCGGGGTTCAGGTTGGCTGTCCACCAGTCGGCCTGGTTGATCGTGCCAAATGACAGGTGCGCGTGCTGGGCAAAGGCCACTGTGTCGACAACGCCGCCTTCCATGGCCTGATAGGCCTCGGTCGCGGTCACTGATGTTGGCACACCGCCGACAGCTTCGAATGCTTTGCCCAGACCACCTGTGGCACGCACACGCATGCCTTTGAACTCGGCCAGTTCATCACGAGGCTCGCCTGTGCCGACAAGGTTGTACTGTGGCATCGGCGACGTCATCAGCAGTTTTGCATTCCACTGCGCCATTTCTTCGGTTGCGGCGGGGTGTGCATAGACCGCGCGGGCCACAGCCACTTCCTGTTCAAGGTTCTCAACCCCAAGGAACGGAAGTTCCAGAACCGTCACAACCCGGTTCTTGTCGGCGTGATAACCAGCACAGAACTGCGCCATCTCGAACGCACCGATAGAGATGCCATCAAGGTTCTCGCGGTTCTTGGACAGACCGCCATAGCTGACGTTCATGGTGAAATCGCCACCGGTCTTTTCAGCGACCAGTTCGGCCAGCTTTTCCACATGTTCCGTGAACGCGCGGCGCTTGCCCCAGACGGATACGTTCCATTCTGTGGCCGCAGCCTCCAGCGCGAAAGTGCACGAAATGGCACCGACAACGGCGCCTACAGCAAATTTGTTCATGTATAGTCTCCCTAGATGCGGGCCGCTTCCCGTGCCCGCTTGGGCGAGAAGCTAGCGTGGTGCCGGGCGGTTGCCAAGTTGATTGCGCAAGCAATGGGAATTGATGCGTTGGCGGAAGGGTGGTCGGCGATTTTGGTGGAAAGGTTATCGTGCGAGACCCGCGTGAGATTGCGCTGGGCCAAAAGCCTGCTTTGAGCACAGCGACGCTTTGTCGTGAATGCGGCCTTCGGCTACTGTGTTTGCCGTCGCACGCTCATAAGCAACCCGACGGTCAGGAAAGTGATGGCCAAAATACTGAACACTGTCAGGCTTTCACCCAGAACCAGAACGCCCAGAATCGCGCCAACACCCGGCACAGCCGCAAGAATGAAAGAGGTATTCCCATTTCCGATTGCCCGCGATGCATGTGCAATAAAAAGCAAACCAATCAGGTTCGGCACAAATCCTTGGTAGATGGCCTGCAACAAAAGCGGGCCCATCGGCGCATCTGAAAGGCCTGACGGCAGCCAAATTGCCCAAACTGGCAGGTAGAGCAACGCGTTGACAATTGTACCGCAAAAGATGATCTGCATCGCGCTCAGCCGCCACCGCTCAGAAAGAATGACATAAGAAGAGAAAAATAGAGCGCCAACAACAAAAAGCAGATCACCAAACCATGCGTTATCACCGCTTGAAACACTTCCATCCCATGCCAACAGCACAGCGCAAATGAGGATAAGCGCCGCCCCGAGGAAACGACGCAAGCTGGGCAGCACACGCAAAAAAACAACCGAGAAAAGAATACTGAACAGGGGCAACATCCCGTTCATAAATATCCCACCGTGCGCTGCGGGCGCGTAGAGAAAACCAGAAAATACGGTGAGAATATAAACAGGCCCCAAAATGAACGAGAGCACCGCAATTTTGGACAGGCTTAGCCCCCTCCATGGCTTGTAATAAAGGCAAAGCGGCAAGGCCACGAGCGACGCCAAACCATACCGCATCGCCGCCAGATCATAGATCGTCAGTCCGCTTTGGCTGGCAACACGACTTACAATCAGCCAAAACGACCACACCAAGACGATGCTCCATGCAGCGGCGGTTCCTGTGACATGAGAAGAGAAGCGATTGGGCATCAAACCTGCGGCGACCCTTTGAATTGTCTGGGGGAACTCAGACCATAGCAGTAGGATCAGACCAACGCATTGGCAATCAGTGTCTGCGGGCGAGGTGAATGGCCCTCTGGCTTGCAACGGATGTCTGCAGGATTGTTTTTGTGTGCACCCTTTTGCCACATTAGGCTTTAGCGTCCTGCCGCAATCACCATGTTCTTTGTTCGGACCATCTAACCCATTACTGCTTAGCGTCGCAGGCGAGCCTAAGCGTTTTCACCTATGACGTTTCAGACTCAGGTTCCTGTTTTAACGCAAACTTCGAACGCGTGCGGTTTGCAAAGGCAACCAAAGAGAGCATCACTGGCACTTCGACAAGGACGCCAACAACTGTTGCGAGTGCTGCGCCGGAATTTAGTCCAAAAAGGCTAATGGCCACGGCGACCGCCAGCTCAAAGAAGTTTGATGTACCGATCAAAGCACACGGGGCAGCAATGCGATGCGGGACTTTCAGGGCATAGGCCGCCGCATAAGCGAGGGCAAAGATGCCATATGATTGCAAAAGGATCGGCACCGCGATCAAGGCGATGACCTGAGGGTTCTCTAGAATGACCTGACCTTGCAGTCCAAATAGGATCACGACCGTCGCAATGAGACCGACCATCGACCAGGGTTTGACGCGCGCCTGAAAAGCCTCAATTCGATCTGCTCCGCCCAATCGTTTTCGGGTCCAAAGGCCTGCCAACAGCGGCAGCGCAACAAACAAAACAACAGAGAGCACCAGTGTTTCCCAAGGCACAACAATGTTTGTTGCGCCCAAAAGGATGGCAACTATCGGCGCAAAGGCAAAGACCATAACAACGTCGTTCACCGACACCTGCAAAAGGGTGTAGTTTTCGTCGCCACGGGTCAGTTGAGACCAAACAAACACCATGGCGGTGCAAGGCGCAGCCCCCAAAAGGATAAGGCCCGCAATATACTGCTGTGCATCTTCAGGCGCGATCAGGTCCGCAAAGACCACCTCAAAGAAAAACACACCAAGAGCGGCCATCGTAAAAGGCTTGATAAGCCAGTTGACGATGAGCGTGATGGCGAGGCCCTTGGGTTGTTTGACCACATCGCGAAGGCTGGATGGATCCACTCCGACCATCATCGGATAGACCATGGCCCAGATCAGTACTGCGACCACCAGATTCACGTTGGCCACTTCAGCTGCTGCGATCGCAGAGACCAGAGAAGGTGCGATGCTGCCAATAGAAATGCCAGCCAGCATAGCCAATGCAATCCAGACAGTCAGGTATCGTTCGAAGATGCTCAACGTGTTCTAGGCCCCTTGTATTCGCTCAGGAGTTACCCGGAGCAGATGGCGGTCACGGCCGCCGATTGATATCTATTAATGATCCCGCAATGCGCCGCAAGTGTCACGCCAACAATGCTGTCCTGTGATGGTAATGATTATGTGTATTCCGGCAGAGTAGTCAGGGTTTATTCTGCGGAACCGGACAATAGGATTATGCCGAGGAACTCTAGTTCGCCAAGACATCCCACATCGATGAACTGTCGCTTCGCCCACCAAGCGGAACTGTGCGGCGATCAAAACGGGCAATGGCTTTGCGCCTTGTTCGCCCAGCGCAACACCAGTGTGGACCTGTCGAACCTGCTGCACAGGCAACGGATACGGCGCGCCTTTGGGGCGCCACACCTATTGCGTTGAGATGTCGTGTCGGATGCTTTGAGTAATGACGCGCGCTGTACAAAGTGCGGCCTCAATTAATTTACATCTAACTCTTTGTTTCTAATTCACCTTTTGGAATATCGCATCATATTTTTACTAATCCGGCCCCTTGCGTAAAAATCCTTCACAACAAAATCCTGCTATTCCAGCCTTTTATTCCTTTCTTTTCAGCAATGGGTATGATCGCCGCAATGGGAGGAGGCCGCGCGCCAGTCTGCCCCGCCAATCAAAGTTGGGCGGAGTTTCGGTGCGCATTTCCCGAACGACTGGAATGAAGACCGGAGGAACATTCATGTCCGATATCAAGACCTATGCCCCGAGCGCAGACATGGTGACCCACGCGCATGTGGACGCCGCAAAATACGAGGAGATGTATGCAGCCTCGATCAACGACCCCGACGCGTTCTGGGGCGAGCATGGCAAGCGGATCGACTGGATCAAACCTTACACACAGGTCAAAGACGTCGATTACACCCTCGGCAATGTTTCGATCAATTGGTACGCAGACGGCACGCTTAACGTGTCGGCCAACTGCATTGACCGTCATCTGGCCACACGCGGCGATCAGACGGCCATCATCTGGGAGCCCGACAGCCCCGAGGATGAGGCCCAGCACATTACCTACAAGCAGCTGCACGCCGAGACCTGCAAGATGGCCAACGTGCTCAAGTCGCTGGGCGTCGGCAAAGGGGACCGGGTAGTGTTGTACCTGCCCATGATCCCGGAGGCAGCCTATGCCATGTTGGCATGTACCCGCATTGGCGCCATTCATTCGATCGTGTTCGCTGGCTTCTCTCCGGATGCTCTGGCGGCGCGCGTTTCGGGCTGTGACGCCAAGGTTGTAATAACCGCAGATGGCGCACCTCGTGGCGGTCGTGTCACGAACCTGAAGGACAACGTCAATCAGGCCCTCATCAACGTGATGCACGACACTCACTGTCTGGTGGTCAAGCGCACAGGACAGCAGATCGCATGGCGTGAAGGAATGGATCACTGGCTGCACGAGGCGGCCGCAGATGTCTCCGCCGATTGCCCGGTCGAGGAAATGGCAGCCGAAGACCCGTTGTTCATCCTTTACACATCCGGCTCCACCGGTCAGCCCAAAGGGGTTGTGCACACCACAGGCGGCTACATCGTCTATGCCGCGATGACGCACGAGATCACCTTCGACTACCATGACGGTGACATCTATTGGTGCACCGCGGATGTTGGCTGGGTCACCGGGCATAGCTATATCGTCTATGGCCCGCTGGCCAATGGCGGTACGACGCTGATGTTTGAAGGCGTGCCCACCTATCCGGACGCATCCCGTTTTTGGCAGGTTTGCGAAAAGCACAAAGTGGCGCAATTCTACACCGCGCCGACAGCTCTTCGTGCGCTGATGGGCCAAGGTGACAGCTTTGTGGAAAAGGCTGACCTTTCCTCGCTTAAACTGCTCGGCACCGTGGGTGAGCCAATCAACCCCGAGGCTTGGAACTGGTATTACAACGTCGTCGGCGGGGGGCGCTGCCCGATCGTGGACACCTGGTGGCAAACTGAAACCGGCGGGCACCTGATGACCCCCCTGCCCGGCGCACATGCGACCAAGCCCGGTTCCGCCATGAAGCCGTTCTTTGGCATCAAACCACTGGTTTTGGAACCGACCACTGCCGAAGTCATTGATGGCGACGGAGTCGAAGGCGTGCTGGTCATTGCCGACAGCTGGCCCGGCCAGATGCGCACGGTCTGGGAGGACCATAAGCGGTTCGAAAAGACCTATTTCTCGGACTACAAGGGCTACTACTTTACCGGTGACGGGTGTCGCCGCGACGAAGATGGTGACTATTGGATCACGGGCCGGGTCGACGATGTGATCAACGTTTCGGGCCACCGTATGGGCACAGCCGAGGTCGAAAGCGCACTTGTCGCGCACGCCAAAGTCGCCGAAGCCGCCGTTGTCGGCTATCCCCATGATATCAAAGGCCAAGGCATCTATTGCTATGTGACTTTGATGAACGGCGAAGAACCCACCGAAGAGCTGCGCAAAGAATTGCGCACTTGGGTCCGTCAGGAGATTGGCCCCATCGCGTCGCCCGATTTGGTCCAATGGGCCCCCGGCCTGCCCAAGACCCGGTCAGGCAAGATCATGCGCCGCATCCTGCGCAAGATTGCCGAGGATGATTTTGGCGCGCTGGGTGACACGTCGACCCTTGCCGATCCTTCCGTGGTGGACGATCTGATCGAAAACCGGATGAACAAGTCCTGATCGCAAAGGCGCGGGTTTAGCCCGCGCCTGTTACGTCGTGGCCGTAAACCCAGTCCTGGCGCGCGTGAAACGCGTTGGGAGCAATCTGTGCCGCCAGTCCCATCGGTCTGTAAAACCCCCAGCGTCCCAGCCCGTTGGCGTGATGGAAGAGCCGCGCATTGGCTGCTGATCCCTTTTGTACTCGAGACACGCGGTCGATCCGCTGTTTGTAAAACGCGGCAAACCCATCCTGTGGCGTGGCCTGGTCCCGAAGGCATTTTGACAGGACCCACGCATCTTCCAAGGCCTGCACCGCGCCTTGCGCCATGGATGGCAACATCGGGTGCGCCGCATCCCCCATCACCGCCACGCGCCCGTCGTGCCAGCGCGGCAGAGGGGCCCGGTCAAACAGGGCCCAGTGATGCAGAACTTCGGCCTTTTCGAGGATCGCGCGGATTTCCAGGGCCCAGCCGTCAAAGGCGGCCTGCGCATCTGCCCGGTGTCCTTGGGCCCGCCAACTTTCCTTTGTCGGAATGTCGCTTTCCACCATGCCCACGAAGTTCGCGAGGGTGCCGGCCCGAAGTCGTGTGGTGACGGCGTGCCGTTTGTGCCCCACCCAGACGCAGGCCGTCGGCGGCGGCGCGAGTGCGCCCAGCGCCTCAATAGGTACAACCGCCCGCCACGCCACGTTACCGGTATAGCGCGGGGTGTCAGCACCCAGCATCTGCGTGCGGATCACTGAATGCAGCCCGTCCGCGCCGATCACGATGTCGCCAAAGTGCTTTGTGCCATCGGCCATGTTCAAAGACGCGGCATCCTCTGTCTGTTCAAAGCCAGAAACCACGTGCCCGGTGCAAATGGCACCGCTTTGCAAACCAAGCAGCCGCGCCTCAAGTGCGCCGACAAGATCCGTTCGGTGAATATGAATGTAAGGTGCGCCCCACCGGTCGCGGGCATAGCCCCGCATGGGCAGTCGAAACACCTGCACCCCGCGCTGCCCCATACGCATCTCGATGGCGTCGGGTTCAAACAAAGTAGATTGCAAGGTCTCTGCGACACCAAGTGCCTCAAGCACGCGCCAGCCGTTTGGGGATATTTGCAGGCCCGCACCGATCTCGGTCAGTTTGGGTGCCTGTTCGAAAACGGCGACCTCCCAGCCACGCAGTGCCAGCGCAATCGCGCTAGCAAGCCCGCCGATCCCGGCACCTGCGATCAGTGCCTTCACGTACAGACCCCGCCATCGTGTAATGCTCGAATTGCGGCGACGTCATAGCCCAACTCTGCAAGGATCGCGTCCGTTTGTGCGCCGGGGGCAGCGGGTGCGGATACAGTTCCGGCAGGCGAATGCGAAAAACGCGGCGCAGGTGCTGACTGGCGCACTCCTCCGACCTCAACGTAAGTCCCGCGCGGCGCCAGATGAGCATCCTTTGCCGCTTCATCCATCGACAGGACGGGGGCGACGCACGCGTCAGTGCCCGAAAACACCTCGGACCAGTAATCCCGGGGGTGGCGCGCAAAAATGGTCGCAAACCGGGCCGTCATGTCGGGCCAGCTGCCTCGGTCATTCTGATCCGGCAGTTCGACATCACTCAGGCCCAAGCCGTCCAGCAACAGCGCATAAAACTGCGGCTCCAACGCGCCAACAGCTACATTGCGCCCGTCCGCACAACGGTAGCAGCGATAAAATGGCGCGCCCCCATCCAACCAGTTTGTTCCCGGCGGATCGCGCCAATCGCCTTGCGCCATCATCCCATGGATCAGGCCCATCATGGCTGGCACGCCGTCAATCATGGCCGCATCCACCACCTGCCCTTTGCCCGTCACACCGCGCGAGATCACCGCCGCCAACAGCCCACAGACCAGAAACAGCGCACCACCACCGTAATCCGCGACAAGGTTCAGCGGCGGCTTGGGTGGCGCATCTGCGCTGCCCATCAGGCTGAGCACGCCGGTTATCGCAAGGTATGTGATGTCGTGCCCGGCGACATGCGCCATCGGGCCGGACTGCCCCCAACCTGTCATCCGGCCATAAATCAGCGTATCGGGGCATGTCTCGGGGCCAAGCCCGAGGCGTTCCATCACACCGGGACGGAACCCTTCGATCAGAATATCGGACTGGGCCATCAGGGCCTGCGCCACGTCGCGTCCTTGGGGGGATTTAAGGTTTAGCGCGACCGAGCGTTTGCCCCGCCGGTTCACATCCGTGGGATCGACAGGCGCAGATGCGCGGTCAATCACCGTGACCTGCGCGCCCATATCAGCCAGCAACTGCCCGGCCAGCGGTGCCGGCCCCAGCCCGGCAAATTCGACAACCCGCAATCCATCCAGCACGCCCGTCATTTTGGCCCTTGTCCTCCCCCTGCTCGCGCCCGATTGGACACAAAGCGTGCACAACGTGCAAGGCCCACCACGCACACAGAACAGGAGAGGTTCGCCGCGCAGGCCCTAACTTCTGTGCATTTGCAACACGATGGAGACACAGCATTCCCGAATCCGTTTGTTTTGACTAGGCAAGGCCGCGAAAACGGTGCTTCTCTCAAAGCACTGCAACTCAAAACACCGGACATAGCTGCGCGATGCTCCCAAGCAAAAACAACTTTGGCCAACGGTTGTCCAAACTGGTTGAACAGATCTATCCCGATCTCGACCGCGATATTCTGTCCAGCAAGATTGTGGACGCGTTCTGGCCCGAAGGCACCAAGCCGCGCAAACGGGGACGCCGACCCTCCAACAACCTGTGGACTGAAAAAGACGCCCTGCTGATCACCTATGGCAACTCTATCGTGGACGGAGTGCACAAACCACTGGACCTACTGCACGACTTTCTGTTGCGCAGGATGAAGGGCGTGGTCAACGGCGTGCACATTCTGCCCTTCTTTCCGTTCACCTCGGACGATGGCTTTGCCGTTTCTGATTTTCGCGCGGTCAATCCACAACTGGGCGACTGGCCGGACATCAACCGCATTGCGGGTGAGTTTCACTTGATGTCCGATCTGGTGCTGAACCATGTGTCGAGCCAGGGCGCTTGGTTTAATGCATACCGGCAGGGCCAGTCCCCCTATGATCGGTTCTTTTTCGAGGCATCGCCCGATGACGATCTCGACATGGTGGTACGCCCGCGCACGACGCCTCTGTTGCAAAAGGTCGAAACCACGCATGGCGCGCGTCATGTTTGGTGCACGTTCAGCCATGACCAGATTGATCTGGATTTCTGCAATCCCGAAGTGCTTCTCGAATTCCTGCGCATCATCCGCCTGCACGTAGACAACGGTGTGCAGATCATTCGCCTCGATGCGGTGGCGTTCTTGTGGAAAGAAATCGGCTCGCCCTCGATCCATCTGCCCCAAACCCATGCGGTGGTGAAACTGATGCGCCTGCTGTGTGATTACGCAGCCGAGACGGTGATCCTGCTGACCGAAACCAACGTGCCCAAGGCCGAAAACCTGTCTTATTTCGGTAAACGGGACGAAGCGCACGCGATCTACAACTTCCCCCTGCCCCCGCTGATCCTGCATGCGATGATGTCGGGCTCGGCCGCCTATCTCCAAAAGTGGCAAAAGGGGATGCCGCCTGCGCAGCTGGGTTGTGCCTACCTGAACTTTACCGCCAGCCATGATGGCATTGGTATGCGCCCCGCCGAAGGCATCCTGCCCAAAGAAGAGCAGGACAAGATGATCGACGTGATCAAGGACATTGGCGGACTTGTCTCGATGCGCGCCCTGCCCGGCGGTGGTGAGGCCCCTTACGAGATCAACACCACATTCTATGAGGCGACGGGACGCACGTTTGACGGACCCGACGGCTATCACTTTGATCGCTTCATCTGCTCTCAGACCATCGTGATGTCGCTGGAAGGGATTCCGGCCTTTTACATCCATTCGATGCTAGGCACGCGCAACGATCACGAACAGGTGGCACGGCGCGGCATGAACCGAGCGATCAACCGGCACAACTGGGACTATCCGTCACTGAACGCGGAGCTGGATGACCCAACCACGGCCCACGCACGTGTGCTCGCGGCATTGTCAGACCGGTTGAAAATTCGCGCGGAACAACCCGCCTTTCACCCCAATGCCACGCAATTCACTATGTCCTTGCGTGTTGATGTGTTTGGAGTCTGGCGCCAAAGCCTTGATCGCCATCAGTCCATCTTTGCCCTGCACAATGTGAGTGCAAAGACGGTTGAGCTGGCCACCGATGCGATGAACCTGATTGATGATGAGGACTGGGTGGATCTGCTGACGGGCGAGGTGATTGACACGTCTGACGGTATGATCACGCTGGCACCCTATCAATGCCGCTGGATTACGAACCGGACCTGAACCGGTCTTTGTCTGTCGTCACTCAGGCGCTTTGAAATTCGGCATCATCGGCACGCGCCGCTGCCAGCATATCAGTCAAAAAGCTGGGATCAGCCGAATGCACGCGGTTCCACGTGGGAATAAACGGTGTCTCATGTGGGTTTTCGATAAACACCTGCCCGGCCCGCATAATGTTTTCAGCAAACAACTCGATCGAGCGTTCTTCGCTATGCCGGTCAATGGACAGCCCGTTCATTTTGGCGTCGTTGTAATAGGCCTCAAGCAGATCCAGCGCGCTACGGTAGTAGGTGGCCTTGAGTGTCCGGAACACGTTGGCGGTAAAGACTGTGCCATCTGCAGCCAGTTTGCGAAAGATAGCCTTGCAGATGTCAGTGGACATGCGGCTAAGCCCCGCATTGGCGTCATCCGCACTGAGGTCCTGATGCTTGTGATCGTAGGCGTCCGAAATTTCGACCTGACAGACCGCCTTGGGCGCCAGATTACGCCACGCCTCTGACAGCACTCCGATTTCGAGGCCCCAATCGGACGGGATGCGCAAATCAGGCAGGATGCCTGTGCGCATCGCAAACTCGCCCGACAGCGGATAGCGGAAGCTGCGCAGGTAATCGATATAGTCGCGATCCCCGATCACCCGCTTTAATGCGATCAGCAGCGGACTGACCAGCAGCCGTGTCACCCGCCCATTCAAACGGTCAGCACCAATGCGCGGGTAGTAGCCCTTGGCCACCTGATAAGGAAAGTTCGGATTCGCCACCGGGTACACAAGGCGCGCCAGCATCTCATTGTCATAGGTTAGGATGTCACAGTCGTGAATGGCCATCACCGCGCTGTCCGCACAGGCAATCAGATAACCAAGGGCTGACCACACATTCTTGCCTTTGCCCTGCTCTGCCGGATAAAGCCCCATCGCCTCAAGCCGCCGCCCCAGTTCCAGCATGCGCGGGCTGTCGTTCCAGATCACGATATGGTTCTGGTTCAACCCTTCGAAAAACGCTTTTGCATGACGAAACTGCGCCTCATCTGCGCGATCAAGGCCGATGATGATCCGATGCAGATACGTCACCTTGGACAGCTCAGAGAGAATATGGGGCATCGCGTCCCCTTCCAGCTCTGAATAGAGGCAGGGGAGGATCAGGGAAATCTTGCGCGTCTGCGCAAAGGACATGAGTTCGTCTGCCAATTCTGCCGGCGAGCGCGTGCGCAGATTGTGCAGGGTCGCGATGTTTCCGTTCTGGTGAAAGTCCGCCAAAAGTCTGTCCTTACGTCAAGTTTTGTCGCGCCAAGAAATCCAACACCGCTTCGTTCCAAGCGACTGGTCCCGCTCCGGAAGTGCGCTGGATTCGCCCGCTGTCTTCACCGTCTAGCGGCGGCAACGGCGCACGCGTTGGATTGGCAATCACGACCCCGTAATCACATGCCTCCAGCATATTTATGTCGTTTGGTGCATCCCCAAGCGCGATTGTAACCTTGGGTGCGTATTCCATCTTTAGGGCGTTCACCCGTTCGGCTTTGGTTCCGCCAAAGGAAAGTGTCAGGAACCGCCCGCCTTGCTGCGCGACAATCCCGTGCTCTTCCAACTGGCTCAGAAACGCCTCTTTTTCCTCTTGCGATCCGTACCATGTGCCGGGTTCGGAATACGCGCGCTGCTTCGCCTGATCGGCCCCTTTCGCGGACAACCCGGTGGCAGCGGACAACTCCGCCGCGCTCATGTCGCCAAAGCCTACAAACGAACTGCGCAACGCATCCGGCAACGCATCAAGGGCAGCCAGCAAACGCGCGTATTGATCCACCATGCTGTCGGGCACCGCATGCGCGCCCAGCAACCCTGCTCCGTTTTCGACAATCGCAGGCCAGCCCGACAAACCCATTTCACTGCGCAAGGCGTCAACCTCAACAGCCGTCTTGCTGCTGGCAAGAACAACCCCCGCCCGCACCTCTTTCAGCGCGTTAAGAGCCGGTCCTGCAGGTGTCCAGTCGTAGGTGTGGTGATCGATGAGGGTGCCGTCCAGATCGGAGAACACCATAAGAGGCAGTGCAGTGGTCATGACATATGCATGACAATGTGAGACGCGAACCGCAAGGTGGATAGCTGGGATTGCAGCCGGCAAGGGGAAACATCGAAAAAGATGCACAGTCTCGGGTCAGACATGCGCTATGGGTCTATCCAATCAGAATAACTGGCTGTTCCCATGCGCGTGCAACAAGGCGTCACGCTGCACCACGGTGGCGGTCGTACGTATCAAAGCCGCGAATGGTGCTTTTGAAGGTATCGAATTGATGTCAGATGAATTGTCGGGCTGAACGGTAGGCATTTGTCGCTTCGCGCACCGCGCCAATGGCCCAGCCTTCTTTCACAAGCGCGCGTTCGACGTCTTCAATTGGGACCCCGCGAAACCTCTGCCAGATTAATGTCACCAACCGCGATACAACCTCTTGCTTACTCATAACCAATCCTCAAACTCAATAAACTACATCTCCATATTACCACAAAAATTGTTTGGTTTTGTTGCGTACCAAGAAACAGACTGTTTTCGGCCTCAAATCGGCCCAGAGACGTGCGCCGATCACGCTTTCGAAACCCAGCGGAAAAGCCATTGTATACATTCAATGACGCGTAAGGGGATGCACCTAAAACCTGCGACAATTACAACAAGTTGGGTGCAGGCAATCATATTTCTACGCAGGAGGAATGGAGATAAATAATTGAAACCTCCCCACAACAGTGACTGCACACAAGCACGCCACCGAGGCGCGGACAAAATACAGATCATCAATGATAAGTGTCCGGGGCAAATCAATTGTCCAAAAGGACATGGTGCGGCCGGCGAGACTCGAACTCGCACGAGTGTTACCTCACAGCGACCTCAACGCTGCGCGTCTACCAATTCCGCCACGGCCGCATGCCTTGACTTGGTGAAGGGTCTTTAGCGACGAACGCATCCCTTGCCAAGAGCACTTCGTAAAGAAAAACCGAGGCCTGCAAAGGCCCCAGTCATTTGATGTTGCTGAGTGCGCGTCCTTAGTCGGTGGCAACGCCAAAGCTAGGCAGTGAAGCAGGCTGCACTTGCGGCTGCTGAGGGACCACACTGGAATTGGAAGTCCCAAGGTTGAGCGACGCTTTACGCAAAAGCTCGGTACGCTCGGGCTGACCGGGGGCGAAGACGGCAGGCGCGCCGCTATCCACCGCCCGCAGGCCTTCGGCATACCAAACACGGGCCGTATCAACCCGCTTGGATGTGCCGAACCCTTGGGCCAGATGGTGCCCCATCAATTCGCCATAGACATGATCCCCCATGGCATAGAGCATCAGGGCAGAGCCAAGGGCCACTTCCATGTTGTCCGTACGATACCCGACACCCATGCAGATCTGCGCGGTGCCCTTAAGCTGGGCCGGCGACATGCCTGTGGTCAGGATGAACGCTGCCACGCCGCTCACGACTTCGGGTTGGGGTTTGAGCGCCAGAGCGGCCACATGAGGCTGCATCGCGGGGGCAAATTGTTCGCACTTGGCGGCAATCTGATCCGGAGTGAACCCCTGCACCTTGGCTATCATATCTTCGCTTTTGGCGATGGCATAGGTGCGCGCGAGGCAGAACTGTTCGTTCAGCGCCACATTGGGGTCGGTCATGGCCGCCGCGGTGGTAAAGCCGCCATTGCTGTTGGTCAGCAGCGACACAGTGTTGCAGTGAGACGCAAGCGATGGGGATGCGCCCCCGCCAAGGAAACTCGGCAAACCAGCCGCAGAAGCTTCTGTCTCCGGTGTTGGCGCAGGGGCTGCAGCCACCACGGTCGTCGTTGTGGTAGTTGTCGCAGGGGCCGCGGGCTGTGGTGCCACAACAATCGTTGTGCCTTGTTGAACTGGGGCAGCCGTCTGGCCCGCCAGTTCGGCGCGGTAGGTCTTGAGCAAGCCACGCGTGCCATCCGGGTTGGTCGCAACCTGTTGCGTGACAGCATAGCCACCGGCTTGGGCCCGGTTGTAGGAACTAATCAGCAGGTTCTGTTCAAACGGTGACAGGTACCCAGTAACAGGATAGCCGAGATAGGCCTGATAAGACGACACCGCGTTGCGTGAGCGCTGCCCCAACTGGCCATCCACAGTCCCCGCATTGAACCCGAAGTAATTGAGCGAAGCCTGAATTTCTCGCCCTTCCTGGGTCGAGGGAATCCGGGGGCGGGCATAGGTGCTGGACGATGACTTTCTGCGTTGATTGTTTTTGGTGGCGGCATGGCCGATGACCCCGCCGATGATTGCCCCGGCCACAAAGTCACCCGCATCGGCGGCGACACGGCTTGCAGGGAGAATGGCGACTGACAGTGCCAGAATGGATGCAGTAATGGTCTTGGTGAGCATGAAAAACCTCCTGAATAATACGACACCAGCGTACCATTGGTTCCGGATTCGCACAGTCATTATTTCCTTACCCGGCACCCACACGGTCAGACCTGCTTGAATTATGCGCGAATGTGCATGATGTAGGTTTGCACCCCTGCAAAAGGATCGCCCCAGAGATGAGCACCCCTGACACTGCCCCCGTGATCCAGATAGACATCGTGTCGGATGTGATGTGCCCATGGTGCATCGTCGGATTTCGCCAGCTCGAACAAGCGCTTGGCGCTACTGGCATGGGCGCTCAAATCCGCTGGCAACCGTTTGAGTTAAACCCAGCAATGGGCCCTGACGGGCAAAACCTGAGCGAGCATATCGCAGAGAAGTACGGTGCAAGCCCCGAACAGTCGGCGCAAAACCGCGCGCAGCTGCAACAGCTTGGGGCAACTCTGGGCATCGACTTTCAATTCTCGACCGATAGCCGGATCGTAAACAGCTTTGCCGCCCATCAGCTGTTGGAGTTCGCGTTGAGTGTCGGGTTGCAGCACCCGCTGAAACTTGCACTGTTTGAGGCGCATTTCACCAAGCAGCGCGACGTTTCCGATCCTCAGGTCTTGTTGGATGTGGCCGAATCCGTCGGCATTGTGCGCGATGACGCAGCGCAAGTGCTCGAGTCCGGCGCGCTGGCCGACTCCGTTCGTGAAAAACAGGCGTTCTGGACGGGGCACGGCATTTCGGGCGTGCCGTCCATGATCTTTGCGCAAAAATACCTGGTGACTGGGGCGCAGGGCGCAGAGGCTTACGCGCAAATCCTGCGGCAAGTCGCCCAAGAAGAAGCAGCCGCCTGATCCCCATGGTCGAATGGATCACCACTGAGGGCCTCACCGATTACCGCCAGGCCGAGGCATGGATGGAGGCGCGTGCCACCGCCATTGCGGCAAGTGAGGCCGATGAATGCATCTGGCTGCTGGAACACCCCCCTTTGTACACCGCTGGCACCTCGGCCAAGGCAGAAGACCTCACGGACCCCGACCGCTTTGACGTGTTCGAAACACGGCGCGGCGGACAATACACTTATCATGGCCCGGGCCAGCGGGTCGCCTACACGCTACTGGATGTGGGCAAACGCGGTCAAGATGTGCGCGCCTTTGTGCACCAACTTGAGTCGTGGGTGATCGCCACGCTGGATACCTTCAACGTACGCGGTGAAATTCGGCAGGGCCGCGTCGGCGTCTGGGTTGAACGACCAGAAAAGCCCCCGCTGCCCGACGGATCACCCGCCGAAGACAAGATCGCCGCAATCGGCATCCGCCTGCGCAAATGGGTCAGCTTTCACGGTCTGTCGATAAACGTGGAACCAGACCTGTCGCATTTTGACGGAATCGTGCCCTGCGGGATCGCCGATCACGGGGTGACGTCACTGGTCGACCTTGGCCTGCCTGTCACTATGGGCGACGTGGATATCGCCCTAAGACAGCAGTTCACTCAGATTTTCGGCGCGGATTAGCCGAGCAAACCTGCAAGGGCACGCGCCTCATAACCTTTGACGGCCGGGCGGGCACAATTGCTGGCGCAGGCCAAAAGTTCCGGGAATACCCGAGCAATTTCGGCCGCTACCGCGTCCTCTTCGCTATGGCCGTATTCAACGGCTTCAGCAGCCTCACGGGTGAGGTGAAAACTGTCAGTGGCGGCACCTTCGGCAAAGATGATCTGATGGCTGTCCATCAAGATGTGGTAATAGGTGATGCGCGGGCGCGGCGCGCGGTAGATCAGATCACCCCGCACAAGGTTCGCAGCGCTCACCAGCACCTCATCCGCTCCAAACAACATTTGCCCCCGCCAGTCCGATATCAGCATACGGTGCGCAGGTGACACCAGCAGATCGCGGGTGTTGCCAAGGGCTCCAGCACAGATGTGGATCGGCGCAAGATCACTGCGTGCATCCACTTCGCGGCGCAAGACTGCGCGTACAAGACGGTTTCCATTGTCCAGCGTTTTCAAACGCATACCCTTGCGCAACTTTTCCACAGGCACCGGGCCATCAACGCTTTCGATCAGGGTACCACGCGTGAAACAGGCCACGTTGGTGTTGTCAAAAGTCAGATCACTGCCCGCAACCCCGGTAAAGGTGAGCGACCCACCAAGGGCGGTATCGTCCGTAAAGTCGCCAACCGACTGATCGAGCACACCGTTGTCCGCAAGGTCCGCCCGCAACTCGCCCAGATGAGTGTAAAATGCAAACAGGTCGATAAAGTCATTGTTGGCCTGATCGTCATCTTCGATCCCACCCGAGTTACCGGTGTTGAAATCTGTAATGACATCGTTGCCGTTGCCAGAGTTGTAGACAAAGACATCATCTCCAGCCCCACCCGTCAGCGTGTCACTGCCGGTGCCGCCGGTGATTGTGTCATTGACTTCATCCACACGCGCGACGCTGAAATTGTCGACGGCAAAGCTCTCATTGGCGATCGTACTGTTCAGGTCCGACCCAAAGCCGATCGTCAAACTAGGCGGCGCATTCGTAATTGTCAGTGCGACGTTCAGGATCGCATCATCACCGCTGGAGTAGCCGAGGTCGCCCTGAGCCTGATTTGTAAAGGTAAAGCTGTATGTCGCGCCGTCTGGTCCGACAAAGGACTGTGGAGCCGGGTCGCTTGCATCCCCTTCGAGATATGGCACGCGGACTTCGGTGCCATTGACGGTGATGATGAAATCCTCGCCGTTCCAGGTGTCCAGCAGCAGGGCGTCGAAATCGACGTTGATCTCCTCTGCGTCGGAACCCAGGTCAAAGGTGCGCTCGGTCGCGATTGTGCCATCCGGGCCGCCGAACCTACCTAATGAGGTACCAAGGCTTGGGTCGCTTTCAGTCTGGTTGTTCGACCACCCCTCAACCGTCCCCTCGAAATCATCTTCTTAGAGAACAGTTTCGGCGGAGCCGTCATCTCCGACTACGACATCGTCGCCTGAACCGCCTTCAAGCTCATCCGCGCCTGCGCCACCTTCTAAGGTGTCGTTACCGCCATCCCCGGTCAGGCTGTCATTGCCGGTGCCGCCATCGAGGCTGTCATTGTCAGCACCGCCAATCAGCGTGTCATCGCCGCCATCACCTGTAATGGTGTCATCGCCTGCGCCACCATCCAGTACGTCGTCGCCCTCGACCCCAGCGGGAGTGCCGGTGACGGACGTCGTCGGCCCCGGAGGGATACCAATCATGTCTGTGGTCAGAAGGTTTTCAACGGAGTTGCCCGTGTCGGGGCCTGAGATCGTCGCCGACAGAACATCGGCGCCCTGATTTTCCCAATAACGGATCTGGATTGTATATGTTTCGTTGGGATCAAGCTCGACATCGCCATACCGCGTTCTTGCGCCCTGGTGGAAATCATTGTTGAGATAATCCAGCGTGCCGCCGGTCTGGTTGTCAAAGGACAGCGGATTGCCATTGGAATCAAATATCTGGATAGTTGAGCCATCATCAGACCGCGTGGTCAAACGGTACGTCCCACCCAGCGTCGTGTTCAGCGTGCTGGTATAGATGACACCGAAATCCGCTGGGTTGTTCACACCGTCATTGCGAAGTGTACTGATCAACCCGCTTTCGTTGAAATCAGTGACGTAACCGGTTCCGGTCAGTGTCCCGTTTTCGATGTCAAAGGCTTGCCCGGCAGAGGATGAAAAGTTGAAATCATAGGCTTCAAACAGCCAACTGCCTTCAACGGGGCCGTCCCCGCTCAGAACGTCAGCGCCCGCGCCGCCATTGATCGTGTCAGAGCCAAGCGCACCGGTCAGCGTGTCAGCACCGGTGGTGCCGGAAATGACCTGATCGCCTTCGGTTCCTGGATTCGTATTGTCGTTGGTGGCCATATTACTCAATCACTCAATAAACACGGTGCCTATTGCACCTTCCCGCGCGGCGTACTCCGCAAATTCGGTCGAACAATGGACGAAGTTTGGCGTTCGTTCAGCCAAATAAGGCATTACTGTGCAATGACGGCACAGTCACAGCAAGGCAGCGCCCGAAAAAGCGGCATTTTGGGCGACAATGCGCGACAATTCACCCCGGTTAAACGTGAGATCAGTTATTGAAGCGTTCGGTGCAAAACTCTAGAACGGGTGCAACGCATTGCGTGGTTGGGAACCCCGCGCGCGGCGAGAACACATATTTAGGAGGCACCGCATGGCAGACGCAGCCATTCACGGCCACGAACACGAAGACGAGCGCGGGTTTTTCACTCGCTGGTTCATGTCCACAAACCATAAAGACATCGGTATACTGTACCTGATCGTTTCAGCCGTTGTTGGCTTTGTCTCGGTGGCCTTCACCGTTTACATGCGCCTGGAACTGATGGACCCCGGTGTCCAGTACATGTGCATGGAAGGCGCGCGCCTCACAGCGGCTGCGGCTGGCGAATGTACGCCCAACGGGCACCTTTGGAATGTTCTGATCACGGGTCACGGCATTCTCATGATGTTCTTTGTGGTCATCCCTGCCCTCTTTGGCGGATTTGGCAACTATTTCATGCCCTTGCAGATTGGCGCGCCGGACATGGCGTTCCCACGGATGAACAATCTGTCCTTCTGGCTGTACGTCGCAGGCACCACGCTGGCGATCTGTTCGGTGCTGGCACCGGGTGGCAATGGTCAGCTTGGGTCAGGTGTCGGCTGGGTGCTGTATCCGCCGCTGTCGACCAACGAACAGGGTATGTCCATGGACCTTGCGATCTTCGCGGTCCACGTCTCGGGCGCGTCCTCGATCCTTGGTGCGATCAACATGATCACGACATTCCTGAACATGCGTGCCCCCGGCATGACACTGTTTAAGGTGCCGCTGTTCTCATGGTCAATCTTCATCACAAGCTGGCTGATCCTTCTGTCCCTGCCTGTGCTGGCCGGCGCGATCACCATGCTGCTGATGGATCGCAACTTTGGCTTTGCCTTTTTTGATCCTGCCGGTGGCGGTGATCCGGTGCTGTACCAGCACATCCTGTGGTTCTTCGGACACCCAGAGGTTTACATCATCATCCTGCCCGGCTTTGGAATCATCAGCCACGTTATCGCGACGTTCTCGCGCAAGCCCGTTTTCGGCTACCTGCCGATGGTCTGGGCTCTTATCGCGATTGGTGTGCTGGGCTTTGTCGTTTGGGCGCACCACATGTACACGGTCGGCATGTCCCTGAACCAGCAAGCCTACTTCATGCTGGCAACGATGGTCATTGCGGTGCCCACAGGGGTCAAGATCTTTAGCTGGATTGCGACCATGTGGGGCGGTTCGGTTGAGCTGAAAACACCCATGCTGTGGGCCTTCGGCTTCCTGTTCTTGTTCACCCTTGGTGGCGTCACAGGCATCGTTCTGTCTCAGGCAGCGGTCGACCGCTACTATCACGACACTTACTACGTGGTTGCTCACTTCCACTACGTGATGTCGCTTGGGGCCGTGTTCTGCATCTTTGCGGGGATCTACTTCTACTTCCCCAAAATGACGGGTCGCATGTATCCTGAATGGGCGGGCAAACTGCACTTCTGGACAATGTTCATCGGGGCGAACCTGACCTTTTTCCCCCAACACTTCCTGGGCCGTCAGGGCATGCCACGTCGTTACATCGACTATCCCGAGGCATTCGCCTACTGGAACGCATGGTCCTCCTGGGGCGCGTTCCTGAGCTTTGCGTCGTTCCTGTTCTTCTTCGGGGTGATCATCTACTCGCTGCGCAAAGGTGCGGTGGTGACTGAAAACAACCCATGGAACGAGTATGCGGACACGCTGGAATGGACACTGCCCAGCCCACCGCCAGAGCACACGTTCGAAATCCTGCCAAAGCAGGAAGACTGGGACAAACAGCATTCGCACTAGCAAAGCTGTAAAGTGAAAATCGAAAAGGCCTCGGTATCACACCGGGGCCTTTTGCTTTGGTGCGCCACAGCGATTTGGCACCTGCCAGCGCCCCGCGTCCTGCTTGATATGCAATAACAAGGCGCCTGTTCCGGCAGGACGCTGCCTGCCAAACCTGCGCCTTTGGCAGGCCCTCGCCGGACCAAACAGGCAAAAGCCGTGCGCCCTTTTCGGCGCGCCATCCCGGCGCATACTCTTTCTCAGCTGCCGCCCCGTGGATCACGCCGCCCGAACGCTGTGCCCGGTCTGTTGCAGGACCAAGAGAAAAGGACCCAACACATGTTACCGATCAAACTCACATCTGCCGTTCTGGCAACCGCACTCGCCCTTGTCCCCGCGCCTCGCGCAAGCGCGGACACCAAGGACTTTCTGGCCGGCGCCGTCCTCGGCGGCATCGCCGGTGCGGTGATCCAGAAAGAGGTGCGCAAACAGAAACTGGCGCGCGAGCAACAGCAGCGCGCACGTGCACGCGCTGCCACTCCTCAGACCTATGCCCCGGCGCCCAGCCGTGCCGCTCCGAAAAAGACCTATCGCGCCAGCATCCCGGCTACGCCCGAGGGGCGCGAAATTCAGTCGTCCCTTGCCTATTTCGGATTTGATGCAGGGCCGATCGACGGACGGATCGGACCCGCCACGCGCAGTGCCATTTCCGACTACCAGAGCTACATGGCCTATGACCGGACGGGCACCCTGACCAGCTTTCAGCAGCGGCTGCTGACCAGTTCTTACCTGCGCGCAGAAACGGCCGAGGACAGCACACTCGGCGTCATAGCGGGCTTGCCTGACGGCACCAAGGGTCTGCTCAAGCTGTATCGGGACGACCTCGCGTCCGGCGCCGCGCAACAGCGCAATCTGGCCCCTTCCCCTTCAAGCATATCCCCCACGGGCGCAATCGACCTCTAGCCGCGGTTCAGCGCTACGGAGCTAAACAGACACGCGCAACCGCCTAAACTAAGCGCCCCTATCGGAGACATTCCAGGGCGCTGTGCCTTCGCCGGACTGCACCCCGGTTTGGCGAGGGGCAGTTTATAACTTCCGTGCAAAAAACTGTCTTGCCGACAAAACGGCCATTCGCCGTGCGGCTGAAAGCGCATGGACTACAGCTGATTGACATAGCTCAAAGACGCCAATCTCCGTTCTTCGTTAGAATAGTCCAGTTCTATCGTTGTCGAAAAATAGATTTGCAGACTGGGGGGATGATCATGAAGCGTAACAATTCGATCAGAATGATTGCCATGGGACTGGCGAGCTCGGTACTTTTGGCACCGAACAGCACTTTGGCGTTCGAAGGTGTCGTGTCTGAAGCCACTGTCGAGCCGGGAACAGATTTTTCGCCCTTTATTGATCGTTCCTACCCCGATCAGGTGCTTTTCGGTGATTTGCATTTTCATACCGAAATTTCCTTTGATGCCGGCTTGGTCGGTACGTCGCTCGATATTCACGACGCCTTCCGAGTGGCGCGCGGCGAACGGATTATTTCAAATACCGGGCAGCCGGTTCAGCTCATCCGCCCGCTCGATTTTCTTGCGATCACAGAGCATGCAGAAATGCTGGGGCTTGCAACGGCTGTTCGTGCAGCAGACCCAAGGCTGCTGGCGGATGACTGGGGCCGATTGACCTATGAACGCTTCAATGCCGGTCAGGAAGGCCGCATGGCCGCTTTCGCCGACATCATCGAAATCGCGTCTGTAGAGGGAAGAGATCCAACAGCAGGACTCGATCTGGATGGCGATCTTTGGAATGAAATTGTCGAAACAGTCGACCAGTATTACGAACCGGGAGTTTTCACCACTCTCTCCGGGTACGAGTGGACGTCTACTCCCCAAGGTAACAACCTGCACCGAGTCGTCGTTTTCGGGGACGGGGCTGAAAGAACGCAACGGACGCGGCCTTTCACTTACTTTGAAAGTGAAGACCCGGAACCCTTGTGGGACTATTTGGCGGCTTACGAAGAATTGACTGGGGGCAGCGTCTTTTCGGTGCCGCACAACGGCAATGTTTCCAACGGTATTATGTTCGCACCGACGAAATTCAACGGCTCACCGATGGATGCAGAATATGCGGCCAAGCGCATTCGTTGGGAACCGATGCATGAAGTCACCCAAATTAAGGGTGACGAAGAAACTCACCCTATGCTCTCGCCTGACGATGAGTTCGCCGACTTTGAAACCTGGGACGTCGCAAACATCTCGGGCACAGTTGCAAAGACACCCGACATGTTGCGTTACGAGTATGGCCGTTCAGCTTTGAAAGTTGGACTTGAAGTGCAGCGTCAAATTGGCGTTAACCCATTCAAGTTCGGCTTTTACGGCACAACCGATACGCACACTGCGCTCCCGACAACACGTGAAGAGAACTACTTCGGCAAGTATCAGCACACTGAACCATCGCCAAACCGTCATAATGTCGATGTGATCCCCGCAGACGATCCAGCGTTGCGGATCCTCACTGCTCAGGAATCCGCTGCAGGTCTGACTGCGGTCTGGGCCCGCGAGAACACGCGAGAAGAAGTTCACGGTGCGATCAAACGCAAGGAAGCATATGCGACGACCGGCAGCCGCATCCGCGTTCGTTTGTTCGGTGGGTGGAACTTCGATGCTGACGATCTTAATGTTCCGGATTTCGCAGCGCACGGCTACCGGAATGGTGTTCCCATGGGCGCTGATCTTTCCGATGCACCTGAAGGAACCGCGCCCGGTTTTCTGATCCGCGCACTGAGAGATCCGGATGGCGCCAATCTGGACCGCGTACAGATCATCAAAGGCTGGATTGACGAGAGCGGTGAAACCTTCGAGCGCATCTATGACGTCGCGGTTTCAGGTGATCGTGAGATTGGCGAAGATGGTCGTGCTCGCGAACCGGTTGGTTCAACGGTTTGAGGTGCCCCTAGTTTCCTAGACGCCTGCCTCGTTCATCTTCTTCTGTTTGATTTCATAGTTAACCGGCGACAGCATACCGTTGTTGGTGTGCTTGCGTGTCGGGTTGTAGAACATCTCGATGTATTCGAACACGT
>NZ_JBDUXB010000065.1:0-111579 GCF_039945315.1 Tateyamaria sp.
GACGTGTTCGAATACATCGAGATGTTCTACAACCCGACACGCAAGCACACCAACAACGGTATGCTGTCGCCGGTTAACTATGAAATCAAACAGAAGAAGATGAACGAGGCAGGCGTCTAGGAAACTAGGGGCACCTCAAACACTACCTTTGGCGTGCCGTCGATCACGAAGTCGAGGTTCTGGAAGCCGTCGCCACTAAGCGTAGAAACAAAGTTGCGGCATTGAAATTTCTAAAGAAACTGATGAAGCGACATGGAAAAGTCGAAGAAGTAGTTACAGATCGCTTGGCGTCTTACCGTGCCGCGTTGAGAGACCTGGGAATGCAAGTCAGACAACGAACTGGGAGATGGCTCAACAACCGCGTCGAAAACTCACATCTTCCATCCCGACGAAGAGAACGAGCAATGCAACGTTTCTGGCGGATGCGAAGTTTACAGAGATTCGCTTCTGTCCATTCTTCCTTCTACAACCATTTCAACCATGAAAGATCAGTCAGCAGCAGAGAAACATTCAAACTGACACGCGCCGCCGCTCTTGCCGAGTGGCGTCAGCTTTGTTTCGCATAGGATCGCGCGTGTCTCAGCACGGTCCTCGACGATTACAACCGCTACATCGTCTCCTGGAAGCTCTGCAAGAACATGCGGGCAGAAGATGTGACGGATTGCTGGACCTCGCATTGCAGGCTTCTGGCTGCGACAAAGTTCACGTCGTCCACAAGCCACGCCTGCTTAACGACAATGGATCCAGTTACGTCTCAGGGGATTTGGCTGAGTGGTTGCAGGACAAGGGGATGAAACACACGCGCGGTGCGCCGTATCATCCGCAAACCCAAGGCAAGATCGGGCGTTGGCATCAAACACTGAAAAACCGCAACTTGCTGGAAAACTACTTCCTGCCCGGGGATCTCGAAGCTCAGATTGAAGCCTTCGTCGATCACTACAACAACCAGCGCTACCACGATAGCATCAACAACGTCACTCCCGCTGACGTCTACTTCGGGCGTGATAAAGCCATTCTAAAGCAACGGGAAAGGATCAAACGGAAGACGCTCGAAACGCGCCGCTTGCATTACAGACAACTCGCCGCATAATCAAACCAACCAGATGAGCCAGACTCTCTCTCTTACGTCAGGCCGCCATTGGTTCCAATAACTCTGACGACACACACTTTGGTAGCATCAATTGGGGGTGTTTTGAGCCTGTGCCAAAAAGGAGGCCTTTTGATGCGCCATGCAACTATTGTCTAAACCACAGCGTCATCATTCTTCCATTTTTCGACGTAGTCAGTTTGATATACTTTGGACCCCGAGGCCATTTTCTTGAGTGGCTTTCGCACCGCATAATTCAGTATCAAGGGAGAGTTCTTCGGCAAATCGCCTTTAATTCGAGGTCGTTTACCAGTCTCATTGGGGTTGGTCGTGCTTGCTACATGCTTCGCGAAATTAGGTAGCAGAGGTTGCAGTGTAAGATGCAGCACTTCATACCCCATCGCTTTTTCCCAGAACCCATACACCATCTCAGGGCTAATTTGGTAAAATGAATGATTGATCCAATTATTGCATGGGGAATGCCCGATCAATGTACCGCCAGGTTTCAACATACGGTGGATGTTGCGATATGCTTTTGGTAGTTCGAAAATGTGTTCGCAAGTGCCCCCATCATAGATAACATCAAAACGGTGCTTTAACTTCTTGTCCAGTTTACCACTTAGGTCCTGAACGATGCTGGCCCCTTAGAATGAAGATATATCCATTGAATCCACGTTGTCGAAACCCAACATGCGAAAGAAATTTTCTGAGTAGCCATCGTTAGGGTTCTTCAGATCTTCTTCTTGAACGCCCGGCATATAGTTTTCTAAGGTATCTTTGAGCAACTACGCAGCAACACCTTTTCGAGTTCCTAGCCAACCCTGACGCCCCAGCATAAGCATATCACCAGAAAGGCTGTGATGTTTGACTGTTTCAATCAGCCGCGCAATTAAAGTGTCAGGAAGAGACATGGACGTTGCCTTGCTAGTGGACGTCAAAAAAGGTTAGCAACAAAGGGAGCGAACTAGCAATAGTACCGTTTTCCAAGGACCACGGTTTGTTGAACCACTCACTGAACCAGACATTGGTACTCCTGCGTCGGAGGTCCGTTCAGTCGGCGGAGCGGTCGTTCGCTTACAATATTTAGACTGGCCGCTTCCGGATGTTTTTTAGGACCAGAGCCTAAGCGACGGCAGCTTATTCAAATATTTTTGGTCCGTTTTCCAACATGAAGAACGGTTCCTTATTGGGTAGGTGCGGCCCTAGCCGCCCGTGCCGATTAGTTCTGCGATGATGGCCTTGGCACTGTCCGATGACCAGTCCGCATCCCCTCGCAACCGGGCTATTTCGCGCCCTTCACGATCAATTAGCACTGTGATGGGAAGGCCGAAGATGCCCATTTGCGCTGCCAGTTTTTGCTTTGGGTCCTGATGGCGTGGCAGGTTGTCGATGCCCGTGTCCTTGAAGAATTTGACGATCCCGGCAGGTGAGTTGCGCCCGGTGGCGATGGTTACCACTTCAAAATCATCACCGCCAAACTCGGTCTGTAACTCGGACAGCATTGGCATCTCGTGCCGACATGGCGCACACCACGTCGCCCAGAAGTTCACCAGAATGTATTTCCCCTGAAATTCTTCCAGCGTGATCTGACCTGCATCATCGGCCAGATCAAAGGCGACGTTGGACACAGCCTCAGGGGTGTCATGAAAGATCAACTTGCGCATATCTCCGTCGCGCAGGGCCGCTGCGGCTGAAGTGTCAGCATGCCCGGGAATTGCGCCCAAGCTCAGGGCCATGTAGAGGGCGGCAGCAACCAGTTGTTTCATCTTCTTACCTCTCATAGGCCACACGTCATGACCGATAAAACTGCAAACACCATGTGGGGCGGACGCTTTGCCGCTGGACCGGACGCGATCATGGAAGCAATTAATGCCTCGATCGGGTTTGACCAGCGTATGGCGTCCCAGGATATTGCAGGCTCGCGTGCCCATGCCGCCATGTTGGGCGCCACAAGCATACTGAGCAATAAGGATGTGGAGGCCATACGGGAAGGCCTGCTCACGGTCTTGTCAGAGATCGAAGGCGGCACGTTTGAATTCTCGACCGCTTTGGAGGACATCCACATGAACGTGGAGGCGCGGCTGAAAGAGGTCATTGGCGAACCTGCGGGGCGTTTGCACACAGGCCGTTCGCGAAATGATCAGGTGGCAACAGATTTCAAACTCTGGGTGCGCGACCAGCTTGATGCAGCGGAAGGGGCGCTTTTGTCCTTGATCAACGCCCTTCTGGAACAGGCCGAGGCGGGCGCGGATTGGGTCATGCCCGGCTTTACGCATTTGCAAACCGCACAGCCGGTAACATGGGGCCATCACATGATGGCCTATGTCGAAATGTTTGGCCGCGATCTGTCCCGCGTACGGGATGCGCGGGCGCGGATGAATGAATCGCCCCTTGGTGCGGCCGCTTTGGCGGGCACGTCCTTTCCCATCGATCGGCATATGACAGCACAGGCGCTTGGCTTTGACCGCCCCGCTGCCAATTCCCTCGACGCGGTCAGTGATCGTGACTTTGCCCTTGAATTTCTCGGGCTTGCCAGCATCTGTGCGATGCACCTGTCCCGCTTTGCCGAAGAGCTTGTGATCTGGTCGTCTGCGCAGTTCCGTTTTGTCACGCTGTCGGATCGGTTTTCCACCGGGTCTTCCATTATGCCGCAGAAAAAGAACCCGGACGCCGCCGAATTGATCCGCGCCAAGGTGGGCCGCATCTTTGGCGCAAATACGGGTCTGATGATGGTGATGAAAGGTCTGCCGCTGACCTATTCCAAGGACATGCAGGAAGATAAGGAACAGGTCTTTGACGCGGCAGACAACTGGATGCTGGCGCTGGCAGCGATGGACGGAATGGTGCGGGATATGACGGCGAACCGGGACAGTCTGGCGGCTGCGGCCGGATCAGGATTTTCCACGGCGACCGATCTTGCCGACTGGCTTGTGCGCGTGTTGGGCCTGCCGTTTCGCGACGCGCACCACATCACTGGAAGCCTTGTGGCACTGGCCGAAGCCGAAGGTTGCGACCTGCCTGACCTCACTCTGGAACAGATGAAATCCGCTCACGCTGACATCACAAACGACGTCTTCGAAGTTTTGGGCGTGGAAAATTCCGTTGCATCGCGTACATCTTATGGGGGGACGGCGCCGACTCAAGTGCGTGCGCAGATCGCCCGCTGGAAGGAGATGTTGTCATGAAACGTGCCCTGTGCCTGATTGCGATGCTTGCCCTCGCTGCATGTGGTGTCGATGGCGAACCCGAACAGCCTGTTTACACTGACATTGGTATCGCCATCGGATCGGGCGGGCATGTTGGTGGTTCGATTGGAGTGTCGCGCGGCCCACTTTCAGTCGGTGTGGGCATCTTCTGATCTGATGGCCCCGATCCGTATGATCTACCTCGCCCTCGCGATCTGGGGATCGATCCATCCGATGTATTACTTCATCTCGTGGTTCAACGGAAATGGCTATGACATAATGGCTATGGTCGATGCGTGGCACGTGAATGACGCTGCGAGTGGGCTGGTCTGGGATTTGACGATCGCCGCAGTGGCCTTGACGGTTTTCATCCTTTCCGAGGTTGCAGTGCGGCGCAATTGGCTCGCGCTCATCGCGATCCCGGCAACCTTCTGCATCGGTGTCAGCTGCGGCTTGCCGCTTTACCTTTTCCTGCGCTCGCGCCCTGTCGCTTAAAACTTTCACCGATTTGGAAACAATGGCGCCCAATTGTTGCCATTTTCGCGTGTCACGATTCAGCGCAAAGCAAAGTTTCGGATCAAAACGCGGGGCAACGTGATGACAGATACAGGCATTCAAGCGCCAAAAGGCGCACTTCTGGACGCGCCGGGCAAGGCCAAAAAAGCAGAGGCGTCTTTGATCGCTCAAGTGGCGAAGGCACACGGTATCAGCCCGCTGCGCCAGATGCGCGAGATTTTCTCGATGCGCCGGGGTGCACAGAAGCTGAGTGGCCCGGAATATTATTCGCTGCGTTTGTTCGATCCCTCCAAGAGCATCGAGGATAAGCGCGCTTTTCTTGGTCAGGCGGGCGTGAACGCCCTCAACACGTCCATGAACCCGCCCGTGGCTGTGCCAACGCGTGCCTTCGTTGGCAACAAGCTGCTTTACACACAACTTTTGACGCAACTGGGTATTCCCACCGCGCGGACGCAGGCCCTTGTCAGTGCCTTTCGGCATGCAGGCGCGTTACCTGTGTTGCGCGATGCTGAGGCTGTCGCCGGTTTCCTGCGCACCGACGCGACATATCCCCTCTTTGGCAAACCGCATCATGGCTCACTCTCCGAAGGTTCAGTGCGCATCAAGGCGCGCGACGGAGACATCCTGCGCCTTGGCAATGGCTCCCAGAAGGACATCGATGCGTTTGCCGCTGAAGTCATGGATCGCTATCCTGGCGGATTCCTGTTTCAGGATGCCCTGACACCCCATCCCGACATGGCTCGGATCGCCGGGCCTTCCATTGGCTGCGTGCGTGTCGTGACGGTGAATGACGGAGCCGGGCCGAAACCGGCCTATGCGGTTTGGAAAATGCCCGCACCCGACGCGATGTCGGACAATTTCTGGCAGGCGGGTAGCTTGCTGGCCCTTCTTGATCTCAGCACTGGCGAAGTGTTGTCCTGCATTCGTGGCACTGGCCTCGGGGCCGAGGCACTGTCGATGCATCCGACGTCAGGCGAACAAGTCGTAGGGAAAATGCTGCCCCATTGGGAAGAAACCCTGAAAGTCGCTCAGGACGCCCATGCGGTGTTCCCTGAATTCGGCATCTGCGGCTTTGACATCGCGGTGACTGCAGACGGCGCACACATTGTGGAATGCAACGACAACCCCTCCCACATGCTTTACCAAATTGCCGCCGGGCGCGGGGTCGCTAACACGTATCTTGCCCCCGTCTGGCAGGCTGTGGCGGAACGTCAGACCAAACAAGTGAGCAAGTTAAACGCCGCACGGAGGGCAAAATGATGCTGGCAACCGCTGACAAAGTCCTGCTGGCGGCACCCAAGGACCCACGCCCGGCAGCAGCCGAAACAATGGTCGCTGTCGCGCGTAGCTGTGGGATCGGCCCGTTTGGTCAGATGCGTGAAATGGCGGCCCTGCGTTGGGGGCCCGGCAAACTGGCCAGTCACGAATACTTTTCGACCGGCGCGTACGACACCAAGCTCAGCAAGGCAGAAAAGCGGGCCTATGTAGGCAAGATCGGCAGCTACGAATTAAATCTGGCCGCCTCGCCCTTGAAGTTGACGGGCACGCGGGCCTTTGTGCGCGACAAGGTGATGTATACAGCGCTGTTGAACCAGTTGGGCCTTGAGACGACGCAGACCCAAGCCGTGGTGCATGCCGATCGCCTGTTCGGCAACATCCCGACTTTGCGCAGCCCAAGCGAGGTTGAAACCTTCCTGCGTGAAACCGCGAAATACCCACTCTTTGCAAAACCCTGCGAAGGTGCGGCCAGCGTCGGTTCGGCCCTTATCGAAGCCCGCGACGGCGACTTGCTGAAACTCGGGAACGGACGCCAGGCCGATGTGGCCAGCTTTGCCCACGAAATTATAGAAGACTACCCCGAAGGCTTCATCTTGCAATCGGCCATCATTCAGCACCCCGATATGGTTGCCATGACCGGCGCTTCTGTTGGTACGCTGCGCGTGGTGACCTTGCGGGACGAAAGTGGCATCGCGCCGCTTTATACTGTCTGGAAAGTCCCTTCGCCCAAGGCAATGTCGGACAACTTCTGGCAATCCGGCAGCATGGTTGCGCTGATCGACGATGACACCGGGTGCGTGCGCAAGTGTAATATCGGGTCCGGTCCTGCGGCGCAGTGGATTGAAAAGCATCCCACCTCGGGTCTCGCCTTTGAGGGCTATCAGATCCCGCATTGGGGCAAGGTGATCGATGCGGCCTGCGCGGGTCACGGCCTGTTCCCCGAATTTGGCATCGTCGGATGGGACATCGCAGTTGGTCCCGACGGTCCGGTGATTATCGAATGCAACGATAACCCCTACCATGTGCTTTGGCAGCTGGCGGCGGGTGAAGGTATTCGCAACGACCACTTCCTGCCTCGGTTCAAGGCGGCAGCAGCCCGCTCGGACGCCATTCTGCGGGGTAAGGTTGCGACATTCCAGGCGCGTCAGGCGGCCAAATCCGCCAAGAGCTGATTGAACAACCCTTTAGCGGCCGTTATTGGCCGGTACATGGATCATTTTCTTTACCGTGACGGCGCTTTGCACGCCGAAGACGTCCCCATAGCCCAGATTGCGGCTGAGGTTGGTACGCCGTTCTACGTCTATTCGACAGCTACATTGCTGCGCCACTTTCAGGTGCTGGATGAGGCGCTGGACGGCATGGACCATCTGGTCTGCTATGCCATGAAAGCAGCAAGCAATCAGGCGATCCTCAAAACACTCGCGCAGGCGGGCGCAGGTATGGACGTGGTCTCTGGCGGCGAATATCTGCGCGCCAAAGCTGCCGGCGTGCCGGGCGACAAGATCGTGTTCTCGGGCGTGGGTAAGACAGCCGACGAGATCCGCATGGCTCTGACCGGTGGTATCCGCCAGTTCAACGTCGAATCTGAACCCGAGATGGAGGTGCTAAACCAAGTCGCGGGCGACGTGGGCGCCATTGCCCCGATCACCATCCGTGTAAACCCGGATGTAGACGCCAAGACCCATGCAAAAATCGCGACGGGAAAATCGGAAAACAAATTCGGCATCCCCATCGCACGGGCCCGGGAAGTTTATGCCGTGGCGGCAGCGTTGCCCAACCTCGAGGTGATCGGGATAGACGTTCACATCGGATCGCAACTGACCGATCTGGCGCCATTTGAATCGGCCTACCAGAAGGTGGCGGAATTGACGGAAATCCTGCGTGCGGATGGACATACCATCCGGCGCCTCGATTTGGGCGGGGGCCTAGGCATTCCTTATGCACGCAGCAATGAGGCACCGCCGCTACCCCGCGAATATGGCGAGCTGATCAAACGCACTGTCGGACATCTCGGCTGCGAAATCGAAATCGAACCGGGTCGTCTGATCGCTGGAAATTCCGGCTGCATGGTGAGTGAAGTCATCTACGTCAAGTCCGGCGAAGGACGCGATTTCCTGATCCTCGATGGCGCAATGAACGACCTGATCCGCCCCGCCATGTACGAGGCGCACCACGACATTGTACCTGTGATCGAGCCCGTGCCCGGCGTCGAACAGTTGCCATACGACATCGTTGGACCGGTTTGCGAATCTGGGGACACGTTTGCAAAGCAGCGGATGATGCCACCTTTGGCGGCAAAAGATCTCGTCGCCTTCCGTTCAGCGGGTGCATATGGCGCGGTAATGAGCAGCGAATACAACACCAGACCCCTGATTCCAGAGGTTTTGGTGAAAGGTGATCAATACGCGGTGATCCGCCGGCGTCCGACCTTTGACGAAATGATAAATCGCGATAGCATTCCCTCGTGGCTGTAGCTGTGCTCAAAGTCATCTGGCTTTGAGTGCGTCACATCCTATGTAAAGGGTCAGGTGCAAACTGCGCCGCGCCACCGGCAAAGGACGCGAGATATGTCGAGCTTTTCCAGAAATGACGTGCGCCGCGGGCTGAGTGCCTTGCGCTGGCCGCTATTCTGGACGCGCGCGGGCATGTTTGCCGAAAGCTTTTGGCGCGCCACATGGCCGTTCGCCACTGTGGTGCTGCTGGTTCTTGCCGCTCTGATGCTGGGCCTTCAGGACAGCGTTGTCGTTGAAGTTGTCTGGGGCATCGCAGTCGTTTCGGCCCTCGCGGCTCTGGGTGCACTGATCTACGCAATCGCCCGGTTCCGCCTGCCGACACGTGAGGCGGCGCTAGTGCGGCTTGACGAAACTCTGCCCGGGCGACCCATTCAAGCGCTGATGGACACCCAAGCCATCGGTGACGACGATTCCGCCTCAAGCGCTGTTTGGCGCGCGCACCAGGCTCGGATGGCTGAGCGCGCTGCTACAGCCACTGCCGTGCCCGCCGACTTGCGCATAGCGCGCCGTGACCCTTATGCGCTGCGCTATGTGGCGGTTCTGATTTTTGCCGTTGCGCTGATCTTTGGTTCTATCTGGCGCGTTGGTTCTGTCACAAACATGACACCCGGTGCTGGGGATGGCCTGGCCTCTGGGCCCGTTTGGGAGGGCTGGGCCGAAAGTCCGCGCTATACCAATCGGCCGACCATCTATCTGAACGACATCCCGGAAGGGGTGCTGGACCTGCCAGCAGGTAGTCTGATCACCTTGCGCCTTTACGGAGAAGTGGGCGCATTGACTGTGGCCGAAACCGTTTCGGGCCGCATCGGGGAGTTGCCCCCGGCCTCTGCGGCCGAACAGGATTTTACCGTGCGCCAATCCGGCGACATCACGATTTCAGGCCCCGGTGGGCGCACATGGAGCGTTGCCATCGTTCCGGATCGGGCGCCCAGCATCGCTATCCTGAACGAACCGGACTCTGACGCAATGGGCGAGATGTCATTGCCCTATCAGGCAGCTGACGACTATGGCGTCGAGGCGGGCGAGGCGCGCTTTGCCCTCGACCTGCCATCCGTTGATCGCCGTCACGGGCTTGCCATCGACCCCGATCGGCGCCCTGAACTGACTGTATCGTTGCCGATGCCGATTGCCGGGGACCGCACGCAGTTTGAGGAAAGCCTTGTCGAGGATTTCTCCGAACACCCTTTTGCCAATTTGCCAGTGACCGTAACGCTGAGCGCATTGGATGCGGCCGAACAACAGGCTGAAACTGCACCACGCCAGATCATCCTTCCGGGGCGTCGCTTCTTTGACCCGCTGGCGGCCAGCATCATTGAACAGCGCCGGGACCTGCTGTGGGCCAAGCAAAATGCCACCCGCATTGCCCAGATCATGCGCGCTGTCGCGCACCGCCCGGACGAGGTGTTTCGCAAGCAAGTGGACGAATTGCGCCTAAGCCGTGTGATCAAGCGCCTCGAGACGCTGGCGCGCTACGGGCTGACAGATGAACAGCAAACCGAAATCGCGCGGGACATGTGGGACCTCGCGCTTGGGATCGAAGAAGGGGACCTCTCCAGTGCCCTCGAACGGCTCCGGCAGGCCAAGGAACGGCTGAACCAGGCGATGCGGGATGGAGCGAGCCAGGCTGAAATCGAAGAGTTGATGCGCGAATTGCGCCGCGCCACGGATGACTATATGCGCCAGCTGTCGCGTCAGGCAGAGCTGGATGACGAGTCCAATGAAGAAAACGGCGGCCAACAAAACAGCCAGAACCAGATGCAGATGAATCAGGACGATCTGCAACGGATGATGGACCGCATTCAGGAGCTGATGGAACAGGGCCGTATGGCAGAAGCCGAACAGGCGCTGCAGGAACTGCAGGAAATGCTGGAAAACATGCGCGTCACCCAAGGTGAAGGGCAGGGCGGTCAGTCTCCGGGCGAACAGGCGATGGAAGGTTTGGCCGAGACCTTGCGTGAACAGCAGGGCCTGTCTGATCAAGCCTTCCGCGATCTGCAAGAACAATTCAACCCGAACGCGCAAGCCGGTGAAAGCCAAGGCAATGAGGGTCGCGACGGTGGGCAAGGCCAGGGACAACAGCACAGTCAGGGCGGCGATGGTCAGGGCGAACAAAGCACGGATGAAGGCGGTGGCGATGGCAGTGACCAAAATGCCGGCGAAGGACAAGAAGGTTCGCTCGCTGATCGCCAACAAGCGCTGCGCGATGAACTGCGCCGACAGCAGGGCAGCCTGCCGGGTGCCGGTACACCCGAAGGCGATGCGGCGCGTGATGCACTGGATCGCGCCGGACGCGCGATGGACGGAGCCGAAGAGGCGCTGCGTCAGGATGACTTTGCTAGGGCCATCGATAACCAGTCGCAAGCCATGGAAGCGCTGCGCGAAGGCATGCGCGCGCTGGGCGAAGCGATGCAGCAAGAGGCCCAGAATGGGCAGCAGGGGCAAGGGATGGCAGATGCAGACCGCCGTGCTGATGCCCGCGATCCGCTTGGGCGCGAACCTGGCTCAAACGGCTCTGTTGGTACCGAAGAGGGACTGTTGCAGGGAGAAGACGTCTATCGCCGTGCCCGTGATCTGCTGGATGAAATCCGGCGACGTTCGGGTGAAGGAGAGCGCCCGGACGTGGAGCTGGACTACCTGCAACGGTTGCTTGATCGTTTCTAAACTCCGGCGAGGAGCGGCTGCGCGCGTGGAGGCCCAGAACCTATCGTAGCCTCAGGCGATCGATTAAGGCCTTTCGAGAAGGCCTTGCGCGGTCTTATTCTTCCTGCGCCGAAGCGACATCATCCAGCCAAGTCAGCGTCATTGTTACCTTCTCATCGAGCCAGGTACGCCCGGAATCCACCAGTGCAACGTAGTCGCTCAGGTACGGGTTTGCCTGCGGTACAGCATCCGCGATTTGCGGCGCCGTCACATAGATGGCCCCCAGTATCACGGCCAACAGGATCATCAGCGTAAAGCCACGGCGGAATCCGGACTTGGCAGGAGGGGCGACAGGCGCAGAATGGGCGTCACTTGACTCGTTGGTCACACCTGACTGGCGGTCGCTGGACGAACGCAGGGTGGAATTGATCTCTTCGATATCAGGCAACAAATCGCGGCGGGATCCCAGGGCTGCCGCCGTCGCGGCTGCTTCGCTGACGGCGCTTTCAGGGGGCTCTTCACCACGCATCTTGGCCATGCGTGCCTGTGTTTCGTGACTGCGTTTGTCACTCTCCGCGTCCTGCAAGCCCAAATCAGGTTGGCTTTCAAGCGCCTCTCCGGCGCGGGCCTGTGCCTCGTGCTCGGCCTCCTGACGCAGGATATCGGCAACAGAGGTATCCAGTTCGCGGCGTTCCGGTATTGGGGGCGCAGCAACGCGCTCTTCCCCTTCCACTGGTTCATCATCGACTTTGGCCGGGTCTTCAGACAGGTCTTCGGACAAGTCATCAGGGGGCTCGGACGTATAGGTCTCTTCGACCTCTTCGAGCATGTGATCGGGGTGATCCTGAAACCATGTCTGCCCGCAATTGGAACATTGCACGTCACGGCCTTCTTCGGGGATTACGTCATCCACGACCTCATATTGCGCATCGCAATTAGGACAAACTAGCCGCATTTATGCCTCTGCTCTCTTTTATTTTCTTCACCATATGTTGTGTGGCCTCGTCAGAAAAGTAATATTTGCAACTCATCCTGTCTGCTATTCAATTGAATCCCGCATGATGCTGAGGCACAACAGGCGCGTTGGGTCGGGGGCACGCGTGATTGAGCTAGAAAATGTTGCGTATAGTTATGGCGGGGGCGAGTTGTTGTCCGATATTTCCGTCAAACTCGCGCCCGGATCATTTCACTTTCTGACAGGACCGTCGGGGGCGGGGAAAACGACGCTGCTCAAGCTGTGTTACGGCGCGCTTTTGCCTTCTGCGGGCTATATCCGGCTGTTTCAGACCGATGTACGGTCGCTGGAAAGGGATGATGTGGCCAAGCTTCGGCGCAGGATCGGGGTTGTTCACCAGAACGTACAGTTTCTCGACCATTTATCTCTGACCGACAACGTCGCCTTGCCGCTTACAGTTTCGGGACGGCACAGCGAGGCTGCGGGCGGCGATTTGCCTGAACTGATGAACTGGGTAGGCCTCACCAACCGCGCCGATGCCTTGCCTCCGGAATTGTCAGGCGGTGAACGCCAGCGCGCTGCCCTTGCGCGCGCGGTGATCATGTCGCCTGACATCGTGCTGGCCGATGAGCCCACCGGCAACATTGACTGGGAGATGTCCCAACGTCTGCTGACGCTCTTGGTCGAGCTCAACCGCATGGGCAAAACCTTATTGATCGCCACTCACGACCTAAGCCTTATCCGGGCGGCCAAGGCACAGGTGCAGGCGCGTGTGTTGCGCATTTCGAACCGGCGGGTACAACTGGCGGGGGCGGATCTGTGAAATTCAATCTTGCCAGTCTGCGCGGTCTTATTGCCGGAGATCAATATGCGGCGCGCGTTGTGCCGCCCTCGGGGTTCACCGCGCAACTGACACTGTTTGCCTCGGGCGCTATGGCCTTTCTGGCTGTATTCGCGCTGGCCTTGTCGCTGGCCAGTGGACGGCTTGCGCAGCGTTGGGGGGATGAGCTGGCAGGCACTGCCACGATCCGCATCGTGGCTCCTCAGGATCAACGAGCCGAACAGTCAGCGGCGGCCCTGACCGTTTTGGAAACAACACCGGGCGTCGCCAGCGCGCGCGCATTATCGGACGCCGAACAGCAAGCGCTTCTGGCGCCATGGTTCGGCTCTGACTTGCCGCTGGACACCTTGCCTGTCCCCCGTCTCATTGAGATTTTCACGACAGGGCGAGGGTTTGACGCCACTGGCTTACGCCTGCGACTGGCAGCCGAGGTGCCGGGCGCTGTGCTGGACGATCACGGGCGCTGGCGCGCGCCGCTGGTTGCAGCGGCTCAACGCTTGCGGTTTCTCGGCTGGCTCGCTGCCGGGCTGATTCTCGCGGCCGTCGCCGCGATGGTCACCCTTGCGGCCAACGCTGCATTGGCCGCCAACGCTCAGGTCGTTGCCGTGCTGCGCCTTGTCGGGGCGACTGACCGCTACATCGCCCAGGCCTTCGTGCGCCGCTTTACGTGGCGTGCGTTGGTGGGATCGACGGTCGGCGTCCTGTTGGGACTCGCCGCGGTTTGGCTCCTGCACACAGGTGGCGACGTTCCCAGTTTCCTCACTGGCATTGGTTTCGAAGGGGTGGGTTGGCTGGTACCTCTGGCCCTGCCACTGGTCTGCGCCCTTGTGGCATTGGCAGCGACTGCAGTGGCCGCGGGCCGTGCGCTTAAGGTTTTGTCATGATGCAAATGATCCGTTCCTACCTATTCATCGCGCAAATGTACGTCATGATGCTGGTTATCGGCCTCGTGTTTTTCCCTTACGCGCTGGTCAACAAAGAAGGCGCGCGGCTTTGCTGCAAAACTTATAGCCGGTGGGTGTTCTGGACCATGGGTTGGATGGTTGGCATCCGGCATGAGGTGCGAGGCGAGGTGCCACAGGGCGAAGTGCTGGTTGCTGCCAAACACCAGTCTTTCCTCGACATCATGATGATTTTTACGGCCCTGCCCAAAGCAAAGTTCATCATGAAACGCGATATCCTGTGGACACCAATCATTGGCTTCTACGCCAAGATGCTCGACTGCGTACCAGTTGAGCGGGGCAAGCGGGGGGCTGCGATTGCCAAGATGGTGGCGGACGTGCAAGCCGGGCGCTCTGATCCGGGCCAACTGATCATCTATTCCCAAGGAACCCGCGTCGCACCTGGAGCCAAGGTGCCTTACAAGGTGGGCACCCACGTTCTTTATGAACAACTCGACCAACCTTGTGTTCCTGTGGCCACCAATGTCGGTGTGTTCTGGCCGCGCAAGGGGATGTGGCGCAAGCCGGGCCTTGCCGTCGTTGAGTTCCTGCCCGTGATTGAAACGGGGTTGGGAAAAGATGCATTTCTGGCCCGGCTTGAAGATGAGGTTGAGACGCGTTCCAACGAACTGATGGTTGAGGGAGGATTTGATCCGGATGGAGTTCATTGACACGGTCGAGGGGCTCGAGGCGCTTTATGGAACTCCTGGCGCTGCGTCTTTGCGCAAGGTTGCCGATCACCTGACCCCTCTTTACGCCAAGTGGATCGAACGTTCCCGGTTCGTCGTGCTCACAACAGTAGGTTCTGGCGGCACAGACGGGAGCCCGCGTGGGGACGATGGCGCTGTGGTGACGGCGCTTGATGCACGCACGCTGGCGATGCCGGACTGGCGCGGCAATCAACGGCTGGACTCACTGCGTAATATCGTCGAGGACGGACGGGTGTCGCTGATGTTCATGGTGCCGGGGTCCAACACGGTGGTGCGGGTGAACGGGCAGGCGCGCCTGACAGCGGACGCCAATTTGCGCGCCCGGTTCGAACACAAGGGACGTCAGCCCGCAACGGTGATCGTGGTAACTGTGGGCGAGGTCTACACCCAATGTGCGCGCGCTGCGATGCGAGCGGGTCTTTGGTCACGCAATGATGCAGAGGGTTTGCCAACGCCGGGTGAAATACTGGCGGAAGTGTCAGGGGGCGAAGAGGGCGGTGCAACCTATGACGCCGAATGGCCCGAACGCGCGGCCCGGACCATGTGGTAGCCGTCAATGCTGACGAGCTGGGTAGTGCGGAGCGTTGAACCAACGCTCCGCACTCTTTTCTAAGCTTAAGGCAGCAGAACCTTGTCGATCACGTGGATCACGCCGTTAGTTGCAAAGATGTCAGCGGCTGTAACGTTGGCATCATTGACTTTCACGCCTGTGCCGAGTTTGCCAGCCTGACCGTTAACGTCCACTGTCGCACCGTTGACTGTGGCAACGTTTTGGCGTGTGCCCAGCACATCGCCGGCTGTGACCTGACCGGGCACAACGTGATACGTCAGAATGCTGGTCAGAGTGTCTTTGTTTTCAGGCAGCAGCAGGCTGTCCAGTGTGCCGGCTGGCAGAGCGGCAAAGGCTGCGTTGGTTGGCGCGAAGACGGTGAACGGGCCGTCGCTTTTCAGAGTGTCAACGAGGCCAGCCGCTTGAACGGCTGCTACAAGTGTCGAGAAATCGGGATTGCCTGCCGCAATATCGACGATGTCGTCGCCCTGCGGCTGTGCGCAAGCGGTCAAAGCCAGAAGGGCGGCAGCGCCCCCAAGAAGTTTCATAGAAGTGCGACGTTTCATCGGTCGTGTCCTTTCAAAAATTCAATGCGGGCCAGAACCCAGGGCTACAGGTCGCAAAACAAAGGGTTTTTGGCGAAAAAAGATACAAGTTGTCTCGCCGAGTACCCACGACCGCGGGTTATCGGCAGAAACTCTCTTCCCTCACGGCTTGCAATCGGCGATGAGTCGCCATCCACGCAAACTGAGCTGTTCCATTAGCTCGAATTGCTCGTTTTTTTTGAGGAGGATGCGCAGGCTCTCTACGGAGCATGTGCGCCATACGGATGTATAGCGCACAGCGTTTCTAAAGTTGCCCCGACGGTCGGAGACATTTCACCGTCCGCCTAGCGGCGCTCCACGGACTAGCTGTGGATCGGGCCTAAACCACAGGCCAATGCCGCTTCGCGCACGGCTTCTGAATATGTCGGGTGCGCATGGCAGGTCAGGGCCAGATCCTCAGCGGAGGCCCCAAACTCCATCGCCACGCAAACCTCGTGGATCAGGTCACCCGCGGCGGGGCCAATGATGTGGGCACCCAGAATCCGGTCTGTCTCTGCGTCTGCCAGGATTTTGACAAACCCGTCGCCGGCAAAATTCGCCTTGGCACGGCCATTGCCCATAAAGCTGAACTTGCCCACCTTGTAGGCGGTGCCCGCCTCTTTCAGGTCTTGTTCCGTGTGGCCCACATTGGCGACCTCGGGATGCGTATAGATCACGCCCGGGATCACACCGTAGTTCACGTGGCCATGCTTGCCCGCAACCGTGTCGGCGACGGCCATACCTTCGTCTTCGGCCTTGTGGGCCAGCATGGGGCCTTCGATGACGTCGCCGATGGCGTATATGCCGGGCACATTGGTCTGCCAATGGGCGTCCACGGCGATCTGGCCGCGCTTGGTCATCTCGATGCCCAAGGCGTCGAGGCCAAGACCGTCGGTGTAGGGTTTGCGCCCGGTGGCGACCAGCACGATGTCAGCATCCACGGTGTGTTCGCTGTCATCCTTGCGCAGCTTGTACGTGACTTTGGCCTTTGTCTTGGTCGCGGCCACCGACTGTACGGCGGCACCCATGGTAAAGCTCAGCCCTTGCTTGGTCAGCAACCTTTGGAACTGGCGCTGCACTTCGGCGTCCATGCCGGGGGTGATGGCATCGAGGAATTCGATCACCTGCACTTCGGCGCCAAGGCGGGAATAGACCGATCCCAATTCCAGCCCGATAACCCCTGCGCCAATCACCACCATCTTCTTGGGGACTTTGCCCAATTCCAATGCACCTGTAGAGGTCACGACAACCTTTTCGTCCACCTCGACACCGGGCAGGCTAGAGGGTTCGGACCCCGATGCGACGATGATTGACTTGGCTTCGTGGACCTCATCGCCAACCTTGACCTGACCGGGCGCGGGGATGCTGCCCCAGCCTTTGAGCCAGTCCACCTTGTTCTTTTTCATCAGGAATTCCACACCCTTGGTGTTCTGGCCAATGGTGTCTTCCTTGTAGGTCAGCATCTGCTTCCAATCGACCGAGGGGCTTTTGCCCTTCAGGCCCATGGCGGCAAAGTTGTGCTCGGCCTCGTGCAGCATGTGCGAGGCATGCAGAAGCGCCTTGGAGGGGATGCAGCCGACATTCAGGCAGGTGCCGCCCAGCGTTTCGCGCCCTTCGACGATGGCGGTTTTTAAACCCCGCTGTGCGCAACGGATCGCGCAGACATAGCCGCCGGGGCCGGAGCCGATGATGATTACGTCGTAAGATGCCATGGGTCAGGTCCTTTTTTGCCGGGGTCAGAGGGGGCCAGCCCCCCGGTGCTGCGCACCGCCCTCCCGGGATTTTTTTTCTAATCAGAGAAGCGGACGGGCGCGCCGCTGTGGGTGTGGGGTGTCTGCGTCATCAGAGCAACGGGACAATCATCAGGGCAAGGCCTGCAAGCGATACAAACCACGCGATGGAGCGGACCAGAGGCAGGCCAGAGGCATAGGCCGGGATGTAGGCGACGCGCGCCCAGAACCACAACGCCGCACCAAGGGCCGTCGTCTCAGTGCCGAGCTCGGTCACGGCGAGCATCAGGGCCAAAGCGACGAAAGCAGGCAGGGTTTCGAGGTAGTTTTTCAGTGCGCGCTGGATGCGCGCGGCGACGGGAGGCTGGTCGCGGTGTTCGTCCTGCGGGCCAAGGGCCCAGCCGAGGCCTTTGGACAGGTCAGAGAACGTGGCCTGAATGAGTGCATGGGCGATCAGCAGGATCACGGCATAGGTGAGGTAGGTGAGTTCGGGGGTCATTTTGATTGCTCCGTATTCGTCTCAAAGATCAGCTTCATTTAGAAATCTAACACGCTTACTTTGCCTCAGCAGGGTCAAAAGGCTGCTATTTCAAAACAGCCCGGGTTTGCAGCGCGTCCGCCAGAGGTTTCGACTGCGCCACCTGTTCGAGTAAAAGGTGGCGCAAACCGTGAAAAACCTAGATATGACAAAGCCATATGGCCCCCTTACAAATCCATCAACAAACGCCGCGGGTCTTCTAGCGCTTCTTTCACTCGCACAAGGAACGTGACCGCGCCTTTGCCGTCCACGATCCGGTGATCATAGGACAGTGCCAGATACATCATCGGGCGGATCACCACCTGACCACCAATCGCCATGGGCCGGTCTTGGATCTTGTGCATGCCAAGGATACCGGACTGTGGTGGGTTCAAAATCGGCGAACTCATCAGTGAGCCATAGACGCCGCCATTGGACAGCGTGAACGTGCCGCCCTGCATTTCGGCCATGGACAGCTTGCCGTCACGGGCACGCGCACCTTTTTCGGCAATCGCCTTTTCGATATCAGCAAAGCTCATCGCGTCCGCATCGCGGATCACGGGCACCACAAGGCCGGTCGGCGTGCCTGCGGCCACACCCATGTGCACGAAGTTTTTGTACACGATGTCGGTACCATCGATCTCTGCGTTGACCTCGGGCACCTCTTTCAGGGCATGGCAGCACGCCTTGGTGAAGAAGGACATAAAGCCCAGCTTGACCCCGTGTTTCTTCAAAAACAGGTCTTTGTATTCGTTACGCAGGGCCATCACCTCAGTCATGTCGACCTCGTTGTAGGTGGTGAGCATGGCGGCGGTGTTCTGGCTGTCCTTGAGGCGGCGCGCGATGGTCTGGCGCAAACGGGTCATCTTCACCCGTTCCTCGCGGGCTTCGTCATTTGCCGCCACAGGGGCACGCGGAGGGCTGACAGGGGCAGCGGTCGCCGTTGGAGCTGTACTCGCAGCAGCGACGGCTTTGGCGACGTCGTCTTTCATCACGCGGCCATCGCGGCCTGTGCCTGTGACGGCATCCGGGCTGATCCCGGCCTCGGCCATTGCTTTTTTGGCGGCGGGCGCGTTTTCGACATCCTTGCTGGATGCGGCAGGCGCTGGGGCAGCAGCAGCAGCAGGGACTGCAGCTACGGCACCGGAGGATGAGATAACAGCCAGTTTGGCACTTGCATCTACGGTCGCGCCTTCGGGGGCAACGATTTCCGCGAGGACACCTGCGGCGGGGCTGGGCACCTCGACGCTCACCTTGTCGGTTTCCAGCTCGCACAGCATTTCATCTTGCGCGACGCTGTCGCCGACGGCTTTGAACCATGTGCTGACTGTGGCCTCTGTCACGGACTCGCCTAAGGTGGGCACCATCACGTCGACACTGTCACCACCGGATACGGGCGCTGGGGCGCTTTCGGCAGCGGCGGCGGGGGCAGGAGCCGCGTCGCCTTCGGCGATTGTGGCCAGCAGGGCATCGACACCCACGGTTTCGCCTTCGGCGGCGATGATTTCGCCGAGAGTGCCTGCAACGGGCGAGGGCACTTCGACCGTCACCTTGTCGGTTTCCAGCTCACACAGCATCTCATCAACGGCAATCGCCTCGCCAGGTTTCTTGAACCACGTGGCAACAGTGGCTTCGGTGACGCTTTCGCCCAAGGTGGGCACGCGGACTTCGGTTGTCATGGTCTTACTTCCCTTTGATGGTCAGCGCGTCGTTTACGAGCGCGGCTTGTTGGGCTTTGTGATTGCTTGCCAGACCCGTCGCGGGGCTGGCAGAGGTGGCACGGCCCACATAAACGGGGCGGGTGTGCTTGGCCTTGATCCGGCCCAGCACCCATTCGAGGTTGGGTTCGATAAACGTCCAGGCGCCCTGGTTCTTGGGCTCTTCCTGACACCAGACCATCTCGGCCTGTTTGAACCGTTCCAGTTCCGCAACAGCCGACTGCGCCGGGAAGGGATAGAACTGTTCGAACCGCAGCAAATAGACATCGTCAATCCCACGCGCATCACGCTCTTCGAGGAGGTCATAGTAAACCTTGCCCGAACACATCACCACGCGCTTGATCTTGGCATCCGGCACCAATTGGGTGTCCGAATTGCCGTGCTGGGCGTCATCCCACATCAAACGGTGGAAGGACGACCCGGTGGTGAACTCTTCGGTCTTGGACACGGCCATCTTGTGGCGCAGCAAGGATTTGGGCGTCATCAGGATCAGCGGTTTGCGGAAATCCCGGTGGATCTGGCGGCGCAGGATGTGAAAGTAGTTCGCAGGGGTCGTGCAGTTGGCGACGATCCAGTTGTCCTGTCCGCACATCTGTAGGAACCGCTCAAGACGGGCCGAAGAGTGCTCGGGTCCTTGCCCCTCAAACCCATGAGGCAGCAGGACGACCAGACCGGACATGCGCAACCACTTGCTCTCACCCGATGAGATGAACTGGTCAAACATGATCTGCGCACCGTTGGCGAAATCGCCAAACTGCGCTTCCCACAGGGTCAGCGCGTTGGGCTCGGCAAGGGAATAGCCATACTCAAACCCAAGTACCGCATACTCAGACAGCATCGAGTCGATGACCTCATATTGCGCTTGACCCGTGCGAACGTTGTTGAGGGGGTAGTAACGCTCTTCGGTCTCTTGGTTCACCAGCCCCGAATGGCGCTGTGAGAACGTGCCACGGGTCGAATCCTGCCCGGCCAGCCGCACAGGATACCCTTCGGTCAAAAGGGATCCGAAGGCCAACGCCTCACCGGTGGCCCAATCAATGCCCTCACCGCTTTCAAACATCTTGGCTTTGGTGTCGAGCAGCCGCTCAACTGTCTTGTGCAGAGGGATACCCTCCGGCACGGTGCTGAGCGCTTGGCCAACCTCGGCAAAGGTTTCGGGCGGGATAGATGTCTTGCCGCGCTGGTACTGTTGCTCTTCCATCTTATCCAGATGGGACCACTTGCCATCCAGCCAGTCGGCCTTGTTGGGGCGGTATTCTTTGCCGGCTTCGAACTCGTCGTTCATGCGGGCCTGGAACGCGGCCTTCATGTCTTCGATCTCGCCTTCAGGGATCAGACCATCCTTGACCAGACGCTCGGTGTATAAGGTCAGGGTCGTCTTATGTTTCTTGATCTTCGTGTACATCACCGGGTTGGTGAACATGGGCTCGTCACCCTCGTTGTGACCAAAACGGCGATAGCAGAAGATGTCGATGACGACGTCCTTGTGGAACTTCTGACGGAATTCCGTGGCGACCTTGGCGGCATGAACAACAGCTTCCGGATCATCGCCATTCACATGGAAAATCGGGGCCTCAACGACCAGCGCATTGTCCGTGGGGTAGGGCGAAGACCGGGAAAAGTGCGGCGCAGTGGTAAAGCCGATCTGGTTGTTCACAACGATATGCATCGTCCCACCCGCACGGTGACCCCGCAGGCCCGAGAGGGCGAAACATTCGGCCACAACACCCTGACCTGCGAACGCCGCATCGCCGTGCAGCAGGATGGGCATGACGCTGGTGCGTTCAGGATCGTTGTTCTGATCTTGCTTGGCGCGGACCTTGCCCAGAACAACCGGGTTCACCGCCTCCAGATGCGACGGGTTCGCGGTCAGGGACAGGTGCACAGAATTGCCATCAAATTCGCGATCTGAAGACGCGCCGAGGTGATATTTTACATCGCCGGATCCATCGACATCCTCGGGCTTGAAAGACCCGCCCTGAAATTCGTTGAAAATCGCCTTGTAGGGCTTGGCCATCACATTGGCCAAAACCGACAAACGACCCCGGTGGGGCATGCCGATCACGATGTCGCGCACGCCAAGGCTGCCGCCGCGTTTGATGATCTGCTCCATCGCCGGGATAAGGGATTCACCGCCATCCAGACCAAAACGTTTCGTGCCCATGTATTTGACATGCAGGAACTTTTCGAAGCCTTCGGCCTCGACCATCTTGTTCAGGATCGCCTTGCGCCCTTCACGGGTGAACTGAATTTCCTTGCCCAAACCCTCGATGCGTTCTTTGAGCCAGCCCGCCTCTTCGGGGTTGGAAATGTGCATGTATTGCAGCGCAAACGTGCCGCAATAGGTACGCTTCACGATGTCGATGATCTCGCGCATGGTGGCGACATCCAGACCCAACACCTTGTCGATAAAGATTGGTCGATCCATGTCGGCCTCGGTAAAGCCATAGGACTTTGGGTCCAACTCAGGATGAGGCGTCTGATCGCGCATGCCCAGCGGGTCGAGATCGGCGACCAGATGGCCCCGGATACGATAGGCGCGAATGATCATAAGGGCGCGGATACTGTCGAGAACCGCGCGCTTGATCTGATCGTTGGAAACCTCGACACCTTTTTCAGCCGCCTTGGCCTTGATCTTGTCGCCTGCCCCTTTGACCTCTGCAGGTGCCGCCCACTCGCCTGTCAGGGCTTGGGTCAGATCATCACCGGGCATGGGCGGCCAGTCAGTGCGCGCCCAGCTTGGACCTGCTGCCTCATGTTTGACGCTGATCTCGTCATCGCCCATCGCCTTAAAGAACGCCTGCCAAGCTTCATCCACAGCGCCCGGATCATTGGCGTACCGCGCATACATCTGTTCGAGGTATTCCGCGTTGTGTCCTTGCATGAAGGACGAGGCGTGAAACTGGTCGTTGGGAGACTGGTCAGTCATTGAAGTACCTCCGAAAGATTGGGGTTTGGCGTGGGGCGGCGAGTAGGGAGTAAGGCGAGAAGTAAACACAGGATGGCCAGTGGACGGCCGACCCAAGGCATGATGTCAAAAAGAACCCGAAGGAAAGGATAGTGTCCGAGTTCTGACGCGGGCACGGTTTTGTCGTCAAACTGGACCGACAGGTTTTGCAACTCGCCCTCGGCAGGCACCGGAATGCGGTAAAGAAACTGTGCGATCACACCGAACAGAAAGACGAGAACGAACAGCCAGCGCCAAACGCCTGCATCTACCAGACGTCGGGTGCCGACGGCTATCATCGGGAGTGCAAGGGCGATTGTGATCACCGTTGCAAGGATGTCGGCATTGGGCCCTGAGGTCGGCAGCCCGCGCCAGTGCATGATGAGCATCGCCGCCGAGTAAAGTAGCCCCCAAGTCCACCAGAATTCCGACCGCGAAGCGCGGCCGGAAAAGTCGAACGACTTCCGGAAGGACATCTCTAAGGCGCTTACCGGTCCCATCTCATCCATTGCCAATTGCTTCTATCAATGCAGTGCAGGGCCAATCGCGCGTTCGACGCGACGCAAGGGATGCTCCCCCAATCGCCACCGGCGGATGCCGTTCGCGCATATGATCGCCCGTGCTGCATTTAGCTGTTGATCGCTTCCTGAACCGCTTCACCTAGCGTCGCAGGGCTGTCAGCCACCACGATCCCTGCGGCGCGCATGGCTTCGATCTTGTCCTCGGCCCCACCTTTGCCACCGGCGACAATCGCACCCGCGTGGCCCATGCGGCGGCCCGGAGGCGCTGTGCGGCCAGCGATGAAACCAGCGGTTGGCTTCCAGCGGCCTGCTTTTTTCTCGTCAGCGAGGAACTGGGCGGCGTCTTCTTCGGCGGAGCCGCCAATCTCACCGATCATGATGATGCTTTCCGTCTCTGGATCAGCGAGGAACATCTCGAGCACGTCGATATGCTCGGTCCCTTTGATAGGATCGCCCCCAATGCCGACAGCCGAAGACTGGCCAAGTCCCAAATCGGTGGTCTGCTTGACCGCCTCATAGGTCAACGTGCCCGAGCGGGACACAACCCCACAGGACCCACGCTTGTGAATGTGGCCGGGCATGATGCCGATTTTGCAGGCATCAGGCGTGATCACGCCGGGGCAGTTTGGCCCGATCAGGCGCGACTTTGACCCTTCAAGCGCGCGCTGAACACGCATCATGTCGAGCACGGGGATGCCTTCGGTGATGCACACGATCAGCGGCATTTCGGCATCGATGGCTTCAAGGATCGAGTCCGCTGCGAAGGGCGGCGGCACGTAGATCACGGAGGCATTCGCCTCTGTCACATCCATCGCTTCGTGGACCGAGTTGAACACGGGCAGGTCGAGGTGTGTCATCCCACCTTTGCCCGGTGTCACGCCGCCAACCATCTTGGTGCCATAGGCGATGGCCTGTTCTGTGTGAAAGGTGCCTTGCGAGCCGGTCAGGCCCTGGCAGATCACTTTGGTGTTTTCGTCAATAAGTACGGCCATTGGGTTTCCTTAGTTGATTTGGCTTGCAGCGGGGGTAAGCCGCTCCACATTCATGAATGTTTCTATGCCGTTGGGTCCTTGGCGGGTTCCTACATGGACCACGGCGATGCGTTTGGGGTTAAGGTAGCGGGCCGCAAGCATTTCGGTGCCTGCGATCGGCGTGTAAGTGTCGGGAACGGGGGCGTCCCGGCGGATGCCTTCCGCTTGCAGTCCGTTTTGTGCCATCTCGACAGCCAACGCACTGTGATCACCATCAAAGCTGACTTCACAGCGCCGGTCGGTGCCGCGCGTGGCAGGGCGCAACCCAAAGGCGGGCGAAGGGGCTGCATTGGAAAACGGTTCAAGGTCATAAAAGTCATGGCGTGCACCAGCGACACTCAGAGCGTCCCGCGCCTTGGTGGCGGTCAGGTAGGGTGAAAAACAGTTCTGCGTGAAAGCCTGCGCAGCAAGGATAGCGTTTTCCTGCGCAAGCGCAGGCGTACTCAGTGCCATCGCTGCAAGACCAAGTTTAAGCCCGCGTCGGGAAGATGCCTGTCGCATGGTCACAGCCTCACTGCGTCGTACTGTCCGGCGTGAGCCACGTTGGCATTTGAAACGCGCCCCATCTGGATTGATCCCGACGGCGGGCTTTGGACAACAGAGCGCACTCCCGTTGTCCTCTGCAACGCCGACAGGACATCAAGCCCAGTTACGAGGCACGCATTGCGCATCGCCTTACCCCTTGACGGCTTTCACGATCTTCTGCGCGCCGTCTTTGAGGTCGTCAGCGGCAATCACGTCAACGTCTGAGTTGTTGATGATGTCTTTGCCCTGCTGCACGTTGGTGCCTTCAAGGCGCACGACCAGCGGCACTTTCAGACCAACCTCTTTTACCGCGGCAACCACACCCTCGGCGATCACATCGCAACGCATGATGCCGCCAAAGATGTTGACCAGAATGCCTTTGACCTGCGGGTCGGAGGTGATGATCTTGAACGCCTCGGTGACCTTTTCCTTGGTCGCACCACCGCCCACGTCGAGGAAGTTGGCAGGTTCGGCACCGTAAAGCTTAATGATGTCCATGGTCGCCATGGCAAGGCCCGCGCCGTTCACCATACAGCCGATTTCACCGTCGAGCGCGATGTAGTTGAGGTCGTATTTCGAGGCGGCGAGTTCTTTGGGGTCTTCTTCTGTCTCGTCGCGCAGCTCGTTGATGTCGGCGTGGCGGTAGATCGCGTTGCCGTCAAAGCTGATCTTGGCGTCCAGAACTTTGAGATCGCCGCCATCGGTGACGATCAGCGGGTTGATCTCAAGCATCTCCATGTCTTTTTCCATGAAGGTTTTGTAAAGCAGGCTCATCAGGCCAACGCACTGTTTGACTTGTTTGCCTTCCAGCCCAAGGGCAAAGGCGATGCGGCGGCCGTGGAAGGCCTGATAGCCGGTGGCCGGATCAACGCTAAAGCTCAGGATCTTTTCGGGGGTGCTTGCGGCGACTTCCTCGATATCCATTCCGCCTTCAGTCGAGCAGACAAAGCTGACGCGACTGGTTTGACGGTCGACCAGCAGGGCAAGGTAAAGTTCAGTCTCAATCCCAGAGCCGTCTTCAATATAGATACGGTTGACTTGTTTGCCGACAGGCCCGGTCTGGTGTGTGACCAGTGTGCGGCCCAGCATCTTCTTGGCCTCTTCGGCGGCCTCAGTGGCCGACTTCGTCAGGCGCACACCGCCTTTTTCGCCAGCGTCCGCCTCTTTGAACGTCCCCTTGCCGCGTCCGCCGGCGTGGATTTGGGCTTTGACCACCCAGAGAGGGCCGTCCATTTCACCGGCTGCCGTCTTGGCGTCTTCAGCGCGCAACACAACGCGCCCGTCTGAAACGGGTGCCCCGTAGCTGCGCAAAAGGGCTTTGGCCTGATATTCGTGGATGTTCATGAGCATTGGCTCCCGCTTTGTTTACTGGGTTCTCTCACCGGCATAATGTGGTAAGGGACTGTATGGAATTCAGTTTTCCAGTTGAATCGCATATAATTGGGGAAACTTACCATTTTGTGATCACAGGTTTAAAACGTGTGATCACAAAATAGAATTCACCTTTTTTTGGGTGCGAATCAGTGCTGGTGATTCGGCGTCAAAGGCGGTGTAGGGGGGTGTAAATAGCAATCGGCAGAAAACGTTTCCATCCAAAGTTGCAGCACCTTCTATGTAGACGCGAGTCTTCATAACTGTGGCGGGAATTGGGCGCAAACATCTTTGAAATATGGCGAAAATGCGATTTTTTTGGAAAAGGAAAGTACAAAGGTCGGTTCCTTTGCAGATTTTTACGAGGTTCAGCATCTTTGATGCTGGGCCGTAAACAGTGAACAGGATCTGAGACATGAAAAGACTATTTTTATCGGCGCTTATTGCTGGCGGGCTTGCCGCCACATCGGGGTTGGCAGCGACATTCAATATCGATTTTGTTGGCGCTGCAGCGGGCAATGAACAAGGCGTAGAAGGTGAGGCACTGTTCTTTAGCAGTACTGGCTATGCCGGAACGACAGCAGGTGCGGGCCTGCTGAGTGTAACAGGCACAGCCAACACCACCTACAATGCTTATCTGGATGATCTGTCAGGCGGTAAACCGGCCGGCATGGGCGTGTGCAAAATATTGAATAGCAATGATCAATGTAACCCGGCTGGTGATGACAATATTCAACAGGGTGAGAGACTGACTCTGACTTTCGGATCTGCTGTTAAGAACCTTACTGATTTTGTCTTCCACGACGCTAATCACAACGCACTGGCAGGAAGCGCGTTGGAGTTCCAGTACAGGGAGAGGATTAACGGGTCTCCCAATCCTGATTGGGTGACAACAAGTTTTGCAGGTATAGGTACGATTGCAGGACCGATCGATGGTCTGCGGTTCAAGACAAAAGGAAGTACGCACACCCCATTCTATGTATCGTCTTTTACCGTTTCAACCGTCCCAGTCCCAGCAGCCCTTCCACTTATACTTGTCGGAATGGGTGGCTTCGCCTTTATGGCACGCCGCAAGCGCAAATCAGCCTGACCTAACGCAATAAATGAACGCACAAAAAAAAGCCCCGGATCAATCCGGGGCTTTTTGCATTTCTGTAGACACGTTCAGGTCAGGCTGTCGTCAATGCCTTTGCACGCGTCGACCAGACCTTTGACGGCTGTGACTGAGCTGTCGAACATGGCCTGCTCGTCCTTGGTCATTTGAATGTCGATCACCTTTTCGACGCCGGCTGCGCCGATCACGGTGGGTACGCCCACATACATGCCTTTGAGGCCAAGGGCACCGTCCACATAGGCCGCGCAGGGCAGCACGCGTTTCTGGTCCTTGAGATAGGCCTCGGCCATTTCGATCGCCGAGGTGGCGGGGGCGTAAAAGGCAGAACCGGTTTTCAGCAGACCCACAATCTCTGCGCCGCCATCACGGGTGCGCTGGACGATGGCGTCCAGTTTTTCCTGCGTGGTCCAGCCCATCTTGACCAGATCGGGCAGCGGGATGCCTGCAACGGTTGAATAGCGTGTCAGTGGCACCATCGTGTCGCCATGCCCGCCCAGAACGAACGCGGTGACGTCACGCATGGACACACCGAACTCTTCGGCGAGGAAGTGGCGGAAGCGGGCGCTGTCGAGCACACCAGCCATACCGCAGACTTTTTCATGGGGCAGGCCCGAGAACTCGCGCAGGGCCCAGACCATCGCATCCAGCGGGTTGGTGATGCAGATGACAAAAGCGTTGGGGGCGTGATCGCGGATGCCTTCGCCGACGGACTTCATGACTTTGAGGTTGATGCCCAACAGGTCATCGCGGCTCATGCCTGGCTTGCGCGGAACACCTGCTGTCACGATGCAGACATCAGCACCTGCGATATCGGCATAAGACTGTGTCCCGCTCATCTGGGCGTCAAACCCTTCGGATGGGCCGGACTCGGCGATATCAAGCGCTTTGCCTTCAGGCGTGCCTTCGGCAATGTCGAACAAAACGACGTCGCCCAGTTCTTTGATAGCTGCGAGGTGAGCGAGGGTGCCGCCAATTTGCCCTGCGCCGATAAGCGCGATCTTGGGTCTGGCCATGGGTGAAAATCTCCGGATCGTTGGGGTTTATTTGCGGCGTGTGCTATCCTGCATGGGCGCGCCGCGCAAGTGCGCTGCATTGCAGCGCGGGCATTCGTGATCGCTGGTGGCAGACGGAGGCTTGGGCTAAAGGGATCGGAACGCAGACTTTTTCGATCGGTCAGGACATGTTGCAGCTGGACATCTGGTTTTTTGCGGTCGCCGCGCCCGCTGTCGTCTTTGCGGGTATTTCCAAGGGCGGGTTTGGATCAGGGGCGGCCTTTGCGGCGACGTCGATTCTGGCGCTGATCCTAGAGCCGGGGCTGGCGCTGGGCGTAACCTTGCCTCTGTTAATGCTGATGGATGCCGCTGCCCTGCGGCCCTATTGGGGCAAGTGGGACTGGGCCATATCGCGGCGCATGATCGTCGGCGCTCTGCCCGGTGTAGCAATCGGAGCGTGGCTGTTTGCCCGTGCGGATGGCGATGTGTTCCGGGTTCTGATCGGAGTGATCTCGATTGCATTCGTGATCTGGCAGGTGGGTCGCGCCCAAGGCTGGATCAAACTGGCAGAGCGCGCCCTACCGAACTGGATTGGCGGTGTGACGGGGGCTGTGGCAGGGTTCACCAGTTTTGTTAGCCACGCAGGCGGGCCTCCGGCGGCTGTCTATCTGTTGTCTCTCAAGCTTGGTAAAACAGCTTATCAAGCCAATACAGTTCTGATTTTCACGGCCATCAATGTCTTCAAATTCGTGCCATACGCCTTTCTGGGCATGTTCACGTTGCAGACCTTCACGGCCAATCTGGCGCTTGCCCCGTTTGCGCTGCTAGGAACGTGGCTGGGGGTCAAGGCGCACCACCTGATGCCAGAGCGCGCGTTCTTTCTTCTTACATATGTGCTGTTGATTATGACAGGAACCAAGCTGATCTGGGATGGGCTGACCTGACAACCCACTGGTGAGAGTTGCCAACGAGAGAGCACTCGCGAAACGATGTGTTCGCAACGCAAAAAAGGCGCACCAACTGGCGCGCCTTGCAGTTCTCGCAGACCGTTTCGCTTGTTCAGGCGTCGTTGCCCTTGGCAGGCAGGGCCTCGGCCAGTTCCTCAAAGGCCTGACCGCTGGCAACCAGACAGGTCACACCATTTGGCGACGTCACGGTGATCGTCCATGTGCCGGCTTCTTCTGAGGCAAAGACCTCAATTACCGCATTGTTTGCGCCCAACCCCATGGATTGACGGGTCTCGCCAAACCCTTCGGCCAGTCGGTTCACTACCAGCTCACGCGGTCCGCAATTACGGCTTTGCTGGGCGGCGGCCATTCCGGTCGTCACCAGATTCAACGTGGCAGCCATGACAAGCGCGCCCAGCGTTATCGGAGTGTTGTTCCGTTTCATTTGTTCAGCCTTTCGCAATGGAAGGCGTCACCTCTGGTCATCTGGCCCACCCGGATCGTCCGGCGATGACCGGGCGGCCCCGGTTCATTTCCAATTCCGCGCTCTCTCTTTCCGCAAAAGTGTTCAGCGGCCCAGCTGAAACGGCCCTCCCGGAGAAGTCGGAATACGAAACAAGGTGCGCTCAGGCTCTGAAATAATGGTTAACGGCCCGCACGCTGATGTGCTCAATTTGAATTGTGACCGCCTCGTTTCGGAATTTCGCGCATTTGCGCCAACAGGCCCTTGAACTATCCGGAAATAAAATGCACCTGTCCGCGCAACATTATGACTCACCCGGAGGCTTCCATGGCCATCGCACGCCCGCTACGTTCTGTTCTCTATATCCCCGGATCTAAGCCGCGCGCGCTGGACAAGGCCCGGGGGTTGCCTGTGGATGCGATAATTTTTGACCTGGAAGACGCTGTTTCCATTGAGGAAAAAGAAGCTGCGCGGGAAACACTTGCATCCGCACTGGACACCGGCGGCTACGATGCGCGCATGAAAATCGTCCGCATTAACGGCCTTGATACTGCTTGGGGCGCGGATGACGCCAAAGCAGCGCTGAACATGGACACCGACGCGATCCTGATGCCCAAAGTGTCGGCCCCGACCGATCTCGACGCGCTTGCAGCGATCACAGGTGACACACCGCTTTGGGCGATGATGGAAACCGCACTTGGGATGCTCAACGCGGGCCAAATCGCCACCCATCCGCATTTGCAAGGTATGGTCATGGGCACCAATGACCTGGCCAAAGAACTGCAATCCCGCCCCCGTGCCGATCGTCTCGGGCTGCAATCGGGACTTGGGCTGTGCCTGCTGGCAGCAAAGGCGCACGGCCTCGCAATCATCGACGGCGTCTATAATGCATTCAAGGATGAGGCAGGGCTGGACGCGGAATGTCAGCAGGGCCGCGACATGGGCTTTGACGGCAAAACACTGATCCATCCGGCCCAAATCGATATAGCAAATGCGGCCTTTTCCCCCTCCGAGGCAGACATCGATCTCGCCCGTCGCCAGATCGAGGCGTTCGATGCGGCAGAGGCCTCTGGGCAAGGAGTCGCCGTCGTCGATGGACGTATCGTCGAAAATCTGCACATCGTAACCGCACGTGAAACGCTGGCCAAAGCAGACGCGATAGCCGCGATGATGGAAGGATAAGCGATGTACTGGATCATTCTGGTTTTGGGTGTGGGTCTGTGGTGGGCCGCGCACCTGTTCAAACGTGTCGCGCCAGAACGACGCGCGTCACTGGGTGATCCGGGCAAGGGCCTTGTTGCAGCAGGTATCGGGATCGGAATTGTGCTGATGGTCATCGGCTATCGCGGTGCCGACTTTATCCCGGTCTGGTTCCCCCCCAGTTTCATGGTCCACATCAACAACACGCTGATGATCATCGCCATCTACATGCTCAGCCCCGCCCCCAAGCGCGGCAAGCTGATCTCGGGCATGCGCCACCCCATGCTTACGGGCTTTTCGATCTGGGCGATCTCTCATTTGCTGGTGAATGGCGATCTGGCTTCGATCCTCTTGTTTGGCGGCCTCTTGATCTGGGCCATTCTGACAGCGCGTATCATCAATTCTGAAGAACCTGATTGGCAGCCCGGGCCCAGTGGCACCTACGCCAAGGACGGTATGTTCCTCGCCGGGTCGGTGATCCTGCTGGGCGTGATCGGGATGATCCACAACTGGCTGGGTGTCTGGCCGTTTCCGAGTTAAGCACATGAAATTATATCGCTTTCTGTCCGAAGAGGACACATCGGCCTTTTGCCACAAGGTGACCGAAGCGCTGAACAAGGGCTGGGCGCTGCATGGCAGCCCAACCCAGACATGGGATCACGCAGCCGGAGTGATGCGCTGCGGACAGGCTGTGACCAAAGAGGTCGAGGGAACATACACTCCCGACGTAAAGCTCGGGGCGCAGTAACTATGGGCAAGACCAATCAGGGCCGCTTTTTCGAAGATTACAGCGTCGGCGATGTGCTGACCCACGCGGTACCCCGGACCGTGGGGGCGGGCGAACGTGCGCTCTATCATGCACTCTATCCGGCGCGGCACGCGCTCTATTCGTCTGACACCTTCGCCCAAAACTGCGGTCTGAAGGCATCGCCTCTGGACGACATGATCGCCTTTCACACCGTGTTCGGCAAAACCGTCCCGGATGTGTCGCTGAACGCCGTGGCCAATCTTGGTTACGCCGAAGGGCGCTGGCTGGCACCGGTCTGGCCCGGCGACACGCTGACTTCGGCCTCAGAAGTTATTGGGGTCAAGCAGAATTCAAACGGTAAAACCGGGGTTGTCTGGGTCCGGACAACTGGGCGCAATCAGCATGGGGTTCCCGTTCTGGACTATGTGCGCTGGGTCATGGTGCGCAAACGCGACATCGACGCGCCGGCCCCAGAAACGGTTGTGCCTGACCTTGCCAAAGTGGTCGCGCCAGAAACGCTTGTTGTGCCTTCGGGTCTGACTTTTGATGGTTACGACACTGCATTGTCAGGACAGCCGCATCGCTTGAGTGAATACAAGGTCGGCGAACAGATTGATCATGTCGACGGTGTCACGGTCGAAGAGGCCGAGCATATGATGGCCACTCGCCTCTGGCAAAACACCGCCAAAGTGCATTTTGACACGTCAGCACGGCCTGATGGTACGCGTCTGATCTATGGCGGGCATGTGATCTCCATGGCGCGCGCCTTGTCTTTCAACGGTCTGGCGAACGCGCAGATGATGGTTGGGCTAAATGCTGGCGCGCACGCAAACCCTTGCCTGGCTGGCGACACCATCCGGGCCTGGAGCGAGGTGTTGGACACCGCCGAAACCTCAGCCCCCGGCGTGGGCGCAATCCGGTTGCGGCTGGTTGCGACCAAGGGCGGTGCACCGTTTGCCCTGCGCGGAGAGGACGGCAAATACTTGCCCGATGTCCTTCTCGATCTTGATTATTGGGCGCTAATGCCGACCTGAGCACGTTTCGCGCCCGACCTCAGCACTGATTGCGCAGAAGCGATTGCGCGCGCCTGCCAATCGGTATCATCTCAGCGGCAACCGCATGAACGGAGGCCGCACATGACACATCCCGAAATCGACGCGCAACGAGTCGAGGATATGATCCTGCAACTGGGCGAGATCGGGCGGCATTCCGATACTGGCGTATGGCGCACCGCGTTTTCACCGGACTGGGTGACTGCCAACTCTTTGGTGGCCCAGTGCGGGAGGGACGCGGGCCTAAACGTGAACTACGACACTGGCGGAAACCTTTGGGCTGTGGCCCAAGGGCGCGAAGCTGGCCCCTCGATCGTGACGGGGTCCCACATCGACAGCCAGTGTCCCGGCGGGCGGTACGATGGCGCACTTGGGATCATCGCAGGTATGGTCGCGGTCAGTGCGCTGTATGAACAATTCGGCCCGCCTCGTCGTACGCTAGAGGTGGTGTCGCTATGCGAAGAGGAAGGCAGCCGGTTCCCCACCGCAGGGTTCTGGGGGTCCCGGGCACTGGTCGGTCAAGCAGCGCCCGAGGATTGCGAAGCAATGTGTGACGCCAACGGAGTAAGCGTCGGCGCGGCCATGACCGAGGCCGGATTTGATCCCACACGCATCGGCGAGACGGTGCGCGAAGATATCGCGGCGTTCATTGAATTACACATCGAACAGGGACCTATCCTTGAGGACGCGAACCTGCCCGTGGCTATCGTGGATGCCATCACCCACATCCGGCAAACCGAAGTCACGCTTTATGGCACCTCGAACCACGCTGGTGCTTTTCCGATGGACATTCGCACCGATCCGATGGCGGGCTTTGCTGAAATCGCAAGCGGCGTGATCGGCCACGCAGAGGCTCTGGGCCGTCCGGCTGTCACTACCATAGGGCATTGCGTGCCCAAACCCGGTGGGCGCGCCATCATTCCACGCTCGGTCACCTTTTCCATCGATGCACGCCATCCCGACCCAAAGGCCGCGCATGCAATGTACGACGCCCATCTGGAAATGATCCAAGAGGTGGCTGCGCAGCGCGGGCTGACATTTGACAGCACCATTTTGCTGGATCACCCGGCTTGCCAAAGCGATCCGGCACTTCTGGCGGCGCTCGACAGGGCGGCAGCAAAAATGGAGGTCCCAGTGATGCATATGGCCAGCGGCGCGGGCCACGACGCGCAGCAAATGGCACAGATTTGCCCTGTTGCCATGCTGTTTGTGCGCAGCTTTGAGGGGCGCAGTCATACGCCCGAAGAATTTTCAGAGCTCAGCGATTGCGTGGCCGGGATTAAAGTGCTGGCCGCTGCGCTCTACGACCTGGCGTACTGACGGATCGAACACCAACATTTCAGATGCGTGTCAGGGCCGCTCTGCTAGGGTCGCCCTATGAACTGGTTGTGCGCCCCCGCTTTGGCAATTTTAGTGACATTCGCCGCGACGACGCAGTCGCGCGCCTGCGACCTTGCGCTGCTATTGGCAGTGGATGTGTCGGGGTCGGTGGACAAACAGGAATACCGCATTCAGATGGATGGTCTGGCCGCCGCCTTACGCGATGGGATCGTCGCTGACGCGCTCGTGGATCAGCAGGCGCAGATCGCGCTGATCCAGTGGACAGGGTCCTCGCGCCAGCGCCAGACAATCCCATGGACCGCGATGCGTACCTATGCGGATGTGCTGGCCCTCGCCGATCAGATCGAGGCCGACCCGCGAATCTGGCGCAACTTCTCAACAGCCATTGGCGAAGCACTGGAAGTGTCGCGAGCAGCGCTTGCGCCCGTGGCGCATTGCACGCGCCGCGTGATCGACGTTTCGGGTGACGGGGAATCGAACGAAGGGACCGAACCTGCGAGCCAGCGCGCTCTGCTGAGCGCCGATGAAGTCACCGTGAACGCGATCGCTATTGAAACCGACGATGCAAATCTGACCGCCTACTTCTTTGAAAATTTGATCACTGGCCCCGGGGCCTTCGTCGTGACAGCAAACGGATTCGCGGACTACCCGGAACAAATCAAACGCAAATTGCAGCGCGAAACGACGCGGCAGATGACGGACATCGCGCAACAGTGAGTTTTCGTGATCACAGCCTTTTGCCCTGTGATCACGAATTAGAGAAAACCGCAATTGTGCGCCAATTAACCGCGCCATGGACCCGCGCGGGGTAGGTGACACCGGCGTAGAATAGAGTATCAATAGGGCAGGGAACAAAAGGACGCATTATGGCCGACGTCAACCGGGGCAATCGCCCGCTCTCGCCGCATCTTCAGATCTACCGTCCACAGTGGACGTCTATTTCTTCAATCATGGTGCGGATTACGGGCATCGGTTGTCTGCTCGCGTCTGTGCTGGTTGTGGCCTGGCTGCTGGCTGCGGCTTCATCCGAGGCAGCCTTTGCAGTGGTCGATGGCTTTTTGCGCAGTGTGCTTGGAACCCTGATCCTGACGGCGGCGACATGGGGCATCTTTTACCACATGCTTGGACGGCTGCGTCACGTGCTGTGGGACTTTGGATACTTGGTCCGCGTTGAAGTGTCTGAGGACATGGCCAAGGGGATGTTTATCCTCGCAACCCTTCTTACAATCTTTGTTCTGGTCGTCACCTGAGGAGGGTTTGATATGCGCTATTTAACAGATCGCAAACGTGCGTCAGGGCTGGGGTCCGGTCGCGAGGGTACGCATCACCACTGGCAGATGATGGTCAGCTCGATCCTTTTGCTTCCGCTTGTGCCGATTCTTGTTATGCTTTTCGGGGGCGCGCTTGGTGGCAGCCACGAAGAAGTGGTCGCCTATTTCAGCCGCCCAATTCCGGCCATTCTGATGGGCCTGGCGCTCATCGTGATCGTTGTGCACCTGATGCGCGAGGCACATGCCGCAATCGAAGACTACGTGCATGGCACCGCAGGAAAACTCACTCTGATCGCTACGACGGCATTTTCCTACACGATCATTGCTGCCGGACTGTTCGCAATCGCGCGCATCGCACTTTGAGCTGCCAACGCGCGTTTCGCGCGATGAATTTAAACAACGGCGCGGATCCCCGCGCACAGATGACAAGGGCGCCCGGCGCCAAGCATGAAACAGGAGGCCTGACAAATGGCTGCATATGATTACGAGACGCATGAATATGACGTCGTGGTCGTGGGTGCCGGTGGTGCCGGACTGCGCGCAACGCTGGGCATGGCCGAACAGGGACTGCGCACCGCCTGCGTGACCAAAGTGTTCCCGACCCGCTCGCACACTGTTGCGGCCCAGGGCGGGATCGCTGCGTCGCTGTCCAACATGGGCCCAGACAACTGGCAGTGGCACATGTACGACACGGTCAAAGGATCTGACTGGCTCGGCGACACGGACGCGATGGAGTATCTGGCGCGCGAAGCCCCCAAGGCGGTTTATGAACTTGAACATTATGGCGTGCCATTCTCGCGAACCGAAGAGGGCAAGATCTACCAGCGTCCCTTTGGCGGCCACACCACTGAATTTGGGGAAGGCCCCCCGGTACAGCGCACCTGTGCTGCCGCTGACCGGACTGGCCACGCGATCCTGCACACGCTCTATGGGCAAAGCCTGAAGAATAACGCGGAATTCTACATCGAATACTTTGCAATCGACCTGATCATGTCCGAAGACGGGGTGTGTCAGGGTGTGCTCTGCTGGAAGCTGGACGACGGCACCATGCACCTGTTCGCCGCCAAGATGGTCGTGCTTGCGACAGGTGGTTATGGCCGTGCATATTTCTCTGCCACCTCTGCCCACACCTGCACCGGTGACGGCGGCGGCATGACGGCGCGCGCGGGCCTGCCTCTGCAAGACATGGAATTCGTGCAGTTCCACCCCACCGGCATTTACGGCGCGGGCTGCCTGATCACCGAAGGCGCGCGGGGCGAGGGTGGTTACCTCACCAACTCCGAAGGCGAACGATTCATGGAGCGCTATGCGCCGACCTACAAAGATCTGGCCAGCCGCGACGTTGTCAGCCGATGCATGACCATGGAAATCCGCGAAGGGCGTGGTGTGGGAGATCAGGGAGATCACATCCACCTGCACCTCAACCACCTGCCCAAAGAAACGCTGGACCTACGCCTGCCGGGGATCTCCGAATCCGCCCGCATCTTCGCAGGGGTAGACCTCACCAAAGAACCGATCCCGGTTTTGCCCACTGTGCACTACAACATGGGCGGCATTCCGACGAACTACTGGGGCGAAGTGTTGGCACCAACCAAGGATAAGCCTGACAACATTTCGCCCGGTCTGATGGCTGTTGGTGAGGCGGGCTGTGCGTCCGTTCACGGCGCGAACCGTCTGGGTTCGAACTCGCTGATCGACCTTGTGGTGTTTGGCCGCGCGGCCGCGATCCGCGCCAAAGAAGTTGTGGATGCAGACGCGCCTGTCCCAACACCAAACCAGCGCTCGGTCGAGGCTGCGTTCTCGCGCTTTGATGGTTTGCGCTATGCCAAAGGCCATGTGCCCACAGCGGAACTGCGCCTTGAGATGCAGAAAACCATGCAGGACGACGCTGCTGTCTTCCGCACGGACGAGACACTTGCCGCGGGCGAGGAAAAGATGAAGGACGTGGCGGGTAAACAGGCTGACCTCAAGGTCACCGACACCTCGCTGGTCTGGAACTCGGACTTGATGGAGACGCTGGAACTGACGAACCTCATGCCAAACGCCGTGGCAACGATCACGGCGGCAGCGGCGCGCAAGGAAAGCCGGGGTGCGCACGCGCACGAAGACTATCCAGACCGCGATGACGAGAACTGGCGCAAGCACTCGCTTGTCTGGTTCAAGGGCAACGAGGCGTCGCTTGGCTTCCGTGGGGTGCACCTTAACCCGCTCACCAGCCACAATGACGGCGGCATCGATCTGAAGAAAATCGCGCCAAAGGCCCGGGTCTACTAAGCCTTTATGACCCAAGGCCAGACCACCCCGGACCCGCACACACTGGCCCCCGGCCGTGTTTTGCGCGTCTACGGGATGCGGCGGTCCGGCAACCACGCGATCATCGACTGGATGATGCGCAACGCGCCTGACGGGGCGGGGCTGTTCCTGAACAATTGCAAACCAAACCGCGATCCGATCAAGACGGCCAGTGGCGTCTCTTTGTATGAGGGCGGCGTCGTGGCGCCGTATGACAGGGTCAAAGACAAGGTCCGCGCGGCCGGCGAGGCTCCATTCGCCTTGGTCAGCTATGAAGATCGCATGCCTTCGCCTGTTAGTCCCCCACTCTTTGATGCACCGGAAACCAACGTCATCATATATCGCGCCTTTTTGCACTGGGCGGCATCGCTGCTGCGCAAGATCCAGGGCAATGCGGGCTACGGCCCGTTGGAACGCATGCGGGTAATGATGCAGGCCATGCGGACATATGACGAAATGTTGGGTCGGGTGCTGGAAGCCGATGTCGTCTCCATCTGCTATGACGACTGGATGAGTGACGAAGACTACCGGCGCGCCGCTCTTGATCGGCTGGATCTGCCGGGGCGCGACCTCGACCTTGGGGCAGTGCAGCGTTACGGGGGCGGGTCGTCCTTTCAGGGCAAAAAGGCGGAGGTCGCGGACCTGGATACCGGGGAAAGGGCCGCGCAAATGGCGGGCGACCTCGAATACCAGGTTGTTCTATGGACGGCCGCGCGCGATCTTACATTCATGCGGCGTCTTGCCGATGTTTTCCCTCGGGACGCAGAACGGCTTTCTGGCCTGCTCGACACTGCAAGAGCAGAGGTAACCTTGCCATCATGATGCGCGTATTGACCCTGACCGCCCTGATCACACTCACCGCATGCGAAGAGGCGACGCGTGCCGTCGATGACGCAGCTCGGCGCAGCGCCAAACTGGCGGTGTCCGAAGCCGTCGTGACCCGCTTCCCTGCCGTGCCCAAGGAACTGATCACGCCATTTACCGACTGTGTGATCGACAACGCCTCGGCAAACGAAATCGGTGCGTTCGCTCGTGATGCGGTGATTGGGGTGACCGAAGAAACGGCGACTCTTGTGCGCACGGTGCTGGAACGGCCCGAAACCCAGACTTGTGTCGTGCAGGCAGGGGCAAATGTCCTTGGCACAGCGTAAAAGGAACGACATTATGAATGGGACGATTCTGATCAGGGCGCTGCCCAAGACCACTGATTAAAGGACACCTTTCCCTCATGCGTTTGAAAACACTTTTGGCCGTATTGGCCGCGCTGACACTTTCAACCACGTTTGCTGTGGCAGATGTTCCTCGATCTGCGGCACAAAAATGCGCTGAGCAAACACGCGCTCCGGGCAACTATTACCTGTCGGATGCGCCGGGCCTGCCGCACGTTCTGCCAAGCCCGGACGGAACGGTCGATGGGGCGGCACGTATCAACGACTGCCTCAAGGATGCTTACGCGGTCCAATATGGTGCCAGACTGGGCGAGACTTCTTCCGGAGCTTTGGCGGAAACCGGAGGGGTGGACGCAGCACAAAAGTGTAGACAAACGCGCAACGGGCAAGTCGTTGTCGGGACTGTTCTGACTGCAGGCATTATCGCGGCGATTGGTGAACCCTATACAGCAGCGACCATTGGCGGTTTGATTGGTCTGAGCCAGGGGGTCAAATATTCCAACCAGGAATACGCCAAGTGCGTGAACGCGGCCGCTCCTCCGGTGGACCCGAACGCAGCGTTTTACACGGGATGTAGCCGCCGGAACGGTGTGATGAGCGGTGGCACTCGGCTGTGTGTGGCACCTTGACCAATTGCACTCCGTATCCCCTGTTGGATACTGCTGCATACAACAATTCTAGTGCACCGATCTCGTCTATCGAAAGGATCAATCAATGGTTCAGCTGACGCTTCCGAAAAATTCCCGCATGCAGACGGGGAAAACCTGGCCTAAGCCCGAAGGCGCGACAAACGTGCGCAAATTCAGCATCTACCGCTGGAACCCGGATGACGGCAAAAACCCGCAAGTGGACAATTACTTTGTCGACATGGACACATGCGGGCCGATGATTTTGGACGCACTGATCAAGATCAAGAACGAGATTGACCCGACACTCACCTTCCGCCGTTCCTGCCGTGAAGGCATTTGTGGGTCCTGCGCGATGAACATCGACGGGATCAACACGTTGGCTTGCATCTATGGCATGGACGAGATCAAGGGCGACGTCAAAATCTACCCCCTGCCGCACATGCCAGTGGTCAAGGATCTGATTCCGGATCTGACCCACTTTTACGCCCAGCACGCCTCGATCATGCCTTGGCTCGAGACCAAGACAAACCGCCCGGCCAAAGAGTGGCGGCAGTCCATTGAAGACCGCAAAAAGCTGGATGGCTTGTATGAATGCGTGATGTGCGCGTCCTGCTCGACTTCGTGCCCCAGCTACTGGTGGAACGGCGACCGCTACCTTGGGCCAGCCGCACTGTTGCACGCATATCGCTGGATCATCGACAGTCGGGATGAAGCAACGGGCGAGCGTCTGGATGACCTTGAAGACCCGTTCAAACTCTATCGCTGCCACACGATCATGAACTGCGCCAAGACGTGCCCGAAGGGCCTCAACCCAGCCGAGGCCATTGCAAATATCAAGAAAATGATGGTCGAACGCACAGTCTGATCACAGCCAAATACCAATCCCAAAAACGCCCTGCGCTACCGCGCGGGGCGTTTTTCTTTTGAGACTTGCGCAATTTTTTTTCCCCATGACGCCTTATTGAAGGCTATGCATCTTCTTGCGAAGTTGCGGATGCGACAATTGCGGAAGGAAAATACAATGAAAAAACCACTAGCCGAGTTTATCGGCACATTCACACTTGTCTTGCTTGGCTGCGGAGCAGCCGTCATCGCGGGGGACGCAATCGGGTTTGCGGGCATCAGCTTTGCCTTTGGCCTTGCGCTGATCGGCATGGCGTACGGCATCGGTCCGGTCTCGGGCTGTCATATCAATCCTGCTGTCACACTGGGCGTTGTGGCCTCTGGTCGGATGAGCGTAGGCGACGCGATCCCCTACATCATCGCGCAGGTCGCAGGCGGTATTGCCGGTGCTTTGGTGCTTATGATCATCGCAAGCGGGCAGGCAGATTACTCGGTTGCAACCAATGGACTGGGGCAAAACGGATGGGGCCCCGGGGTCTTCAACGAATACTCCATGGCGGCTGCGTTCATCTTTGAGGTGGTAGCAACCTTTCTCTTTGTGGTCGTGATCCTTGGGGCCACAGGCTCCAACGCACCTGCCGCAATGGCTGGCCTCGCAATTGGTCTCGCGCTTGTTGTGATCCACCTCGTTGGCATCAGCGTCACAGGTGTTTCGGTAAACCCGGCACGCTCCATTGGGCCTGCCCTGTTTGTCGGCGGCACTGCGATCGCGCAGCTGTGGTTGTTCATTGTCGCGCCCATCATTGGCGGCGTTGCCGCGGGTATTCTGTTCAAATCAGGCTTGCTCGAGCCCGACGACGCCTGATCTGTAGAACAACTGACTGGAAAAGGACGCCCGTCATGGGCGGCCTTTTTCGTTAGGACATCAATGGCATTCGCCGTCCGCTTCCTTATGATCAGCGCCAGGTAGCGAAAGAGAGTTCATGACCCAACCGACAGACGCCGACGCCCGCCGCGCAATTGCGCCCGTGATCTGCTATCCGCCCAACACGCTGCCTGCGCCGGACATGGCGCTCTACAGTAAGGCGCGCGATACCATGACCAAAGTGGATGAGGTCATCGCGCAGCCACGCGAGGCCGCCTGCTTTGAAGTGCCGGCGGGTCACATCTTTCGCATCTCCTCGGTCGAGGGACCTCAGGTGGGCGATTTGAACCTTTGGAACGCAAAAGATCTTTCCGAGCGGTTCTATTCCGGTAAAACCCGCGCGCTGCATGGCACCCATATCACAACAGGCGAGCGGATGTGGTCGACCTTTCCGGCCCTTCGCCCTATGGCCACGATCATTCACGATACACTTGGCTGGTACGGGATCGATCAATACGGCGGCTCAGTGCACGACGTAATCGGCACGCGTTGTGACCCCTACACCGGCAACCTACTGCAAGGCGGGCACTACCACCACTGTTGCCACTCAAACCTGACTCGCGCACTGGCAGATCACACAGGAATGACACTGGCCGAAGCAGAACCACATGTGCATGACGTCATGAATGTCTTTATGTGCACGGGGTTTACGCGCGACACAGGCCAGTATTTCATGAAGGCAAGCCCGGTACGCCCCGGCGATCATATCGACTTTTTCGCCGAAATCGATCTGCTGGGAGCGCTCAGCGCTTGCCCCGGTGGCGATTGCGGATCAGAGCATACGTCAGACGTCGCCCCGTGCCACCCGCTCAAGATCGAAGTCTTTGCCACAGTTCCGGGTGCGCTCGATGGCTGGTCCAGTCCATTGCCAAATGGCTATGACGGCACTCATGGGCGGTAGGGCCACAAAGGGTCATTTTCACTGTACAAAAAACTCCAGGCGCCGGTTCCACGCGGATCCGCAGCATTAACAGAGTCTTTAGGTTCCGCCCTCATCCTGACAGCGTGCAGCGGCTGAAAGTAAACGATACCTGAACGGGCGGTGCGGCACCTGTGCACAATCAGTGCACAGGTTGTGCACGCCCGGTGCACGGGTTGTGACAAGCTCAAATGGGGAATAACCGGCTGATCATGAACGCTTAAACGGGAGCCTCAATCAGGAGAACGCTGCTTCCAACGCAATTTCCAACATGTCGCCAAAGCTCTTTTCACGATCCTCGCTCGGCAACGCCTCTCCGGTCTGTAGATGGTCGCTGACCGTCAGCACAGCCAAGGCACGACGGCCATGACGTGCGGCGAGGGTGTAGAGTTCCGCAGCCTCCATCTCGACCCCGAGAATGCCGTGGCGCACCATCTGCTCGTCGAGATCGGGACGCTCAGCATAAAACACATCAGAGGAATAGATCCCGCCGACATGGGTTGTGGAGCCTTTGATTTCGGCAGCCTTCACGGCCGCGTTCAACAGTCCGTAGTCAGCGCAAGGAGCGTAATTCAGTTCGCGAAAAATGCTGGAGGAGGGGGACGTGATCGTGCTGGCGGTCATTGCGATAATCACATCGCGGATGCCAACATGGGATTGCATGCCCCCACACGACCCGATCCGGATCAGGGTCTGCGCATTGTAGGTGGTGATCAACTCATTAGCGTAAATCGACAGGGACGGCATGCCCATGCCCGAGCCCTGGATGGTAACGCGATTGCCTTTCCACGTCCCGGTAAAGCCCAGCATGCCGCGGACTTCGTTGACCAATTCAGCGCCGTCCAGAAACGTCTCTGCAGCCCAGCGGGCACGGTAGGGATCGCCTGGCATCAAAACGGTTGGGGCGATCTGTTCGGGCTTTGCGCCGATATGCACTGTCATGGGTTTTCCAATCCAAAGATGACTCGCCCAAGACTAGCGCAAAACGCACGGGCGATACGAGGGGGACCTCGCATCGCCGGACAACTGTTCAGATCAGCAGATCGTCAGCGCTCTTGCCGCCAGACACAGCAGCTTTGAACCAATTGGGCTGGCGCCCTTTGCCAGTCCAGGTCTGGGTGGGGTTTTCTGGGTTAAGGTATTTAGCCTCGGCCTTTGTGCCTTTGCCCGCACCTTTTCCGGAGCGTTTGCCTGTCAATTCTTCAAGGGAAAACCCGAACTCGGCGGCCGCTTTCTGGGCGGCAGCAAGTGCGTCCTGTTTCTCTTTCTTGCGCAAATCGACAATAGCTTTGTCGACGTCATTGCGCAGTTTTTCCAATTCGCTTCGGCTCATTTTTTCGAGTTTCACGGCCATTCTTTAACTCCGAATTTTTCCCAGGATCGGTGCATATTTTCGATTTCTTTAGGAATTTCAATGAGTCGGGTGATCCAATTTGTGTCACCGGCGATCAATTGCTCGTTTGTCGCGACTTCTTCGACCACCAGTGGAAAAGCTGGCCCGATTTTCTCCAAAAGTCACAGCGCCGAAACTTGCCGAGTTTCGAATTCTCTATTCAGCGGCCACCGAACGCGGATCCGCTAAAGTCACGATATCAGCCATAATCGTATTCAGCTCAAAATCCTTCGGCGTATAGACGCGCGCCACGCCCAAAGCGCGCAGTCGCGCAGCATCATCATCCGGAATAATGCCGCCGACGATAACTGGCACGTGACCCAGCCCTTCGGCCCGCATGCGCTGCATCAAATCCTCGACCAGTGGGATGTGACTGCCTGACAGGATGGACAAACCGACCACATGCGCCTCGTCAGTGCGGGCGGCTGTCACGATTTCTTCTGGGGTCAGGCGGATTCCTTCATACGCGATGTCCATACCGCAATCGCGCGCCCGAACGGCGATTTGTTCTGCGCCGTTCGAGTGTCCGTCAAGTCCAGGTTTCCCAACGAGAAATTTCAGTCTTCGACCTAGCCGATCGCTGACCAAATCAACATCCGCGCGCAACTCATCGAGTCCTTCTGTCTTGTTAGACTGCGATGCTGACACGCCCGTTGGGCCACGATACTCACCATGTACGGCGCGCATCTGTGCGGCCCATTCGCCGGTGGTCACACCAACACGCGCGCAAGCGATCGAGGCGGGCATGACGTTCTCGCCGTTCGCTGCCGCTTGGTGCAAATCAGCAAGGGCTTGCGCGACGGCAACGCTGTCGCGTTCCTGCCGCCATGCCTCAAGCCGGTCAATCTGTTCCTGCTCAACCGCGGGGTCCACGACCATGATCCCACCGTCGCCGGTCATCAGCGGAGATGGCTCTCCGGCCTGATACTTATTTACGCCGACAACAACAGTTTCTCCGCGCTCAATCCGACCCAATCGTTCCGCATTTGAACCGACCAATTGTGCCTTCATGTAATCGATGGCCGCAATCGCCCCACCCATGGAATCCAGTTGCGCCAATTCCTGTCGGGCGCCTTCTTTGAGGGCTTCGACCTTTGAATCCACCGCCGGATTGCCATCAAACAAATCATCAAATTCCAAAAGATCGGTCTCAAACGCCATAATCTGCTGCATGCGCATCGACCATTGCTGATCCCATGGGCGGGGCAGGCCAAGCGCTTCGTTCCATGCTGGCAGTTGCACAGCTCGCGCGCGCGCTTTTTTCGACAACGTCACAGCGAGCATTTCAATGAGAATACGATAAACGTTGTTTTCGGGCTGCTGTTCGGTCAGGCCCAGTGAATTGACCTGCACCCCATACCGGAAACGGCGGTATTTCGGATCGGATACGCCGTAGCGCGTCTCGCAAATCTCGTCCCACAAATCCACAAAAGCGCGCATTTTGCACATCTCGGTTACGAACCGGATGCCAGCATTCACAAAGAATGAAATGCGGCCCACAACAGCTGGAAAGTCCTCAGGTGCGATACGGGGCTTCAACGCGTCGAGCACTGCGGTTGCGGTGGCAAGTGCAAAGGCCAGCTCTTGTTCCGGTGTAGCGCCGGCCTCTTGCAAGTGGTAGGAACACACGTTCATCGGGTTCCACTTGGGCACATTGCTATAGCAATACTCCGCCACGTCCGCGATCATCTTGAGGCTCGGCGCAGGCGGGCAGATATAAGTGCCCCGGCTAAGGTATTCCTTGATCAGGTCGTTCTGAACCGTGCCCTGCAGAGCAGACACATCTGCGCCCTGTTCTTCGGCGACAGCGATGTAAAGCGCCAACAGCCACGGGGCTGTGGCGTTGATCGTCATCGAGGTGTTCATCTGTTCCAAAGGGATGTCTGAGAACAGCGTGCGCATGTCACCAAGGTGAGACACGGGGACGCCAACTTTGCCGACTTCGCCGCGCGCGAGTACGTGATCGCTGTCGTAGCCTGTTTGCGTGGGCAGATCGAAAGCGACGGAGAGGCCCGTTTGCCCTTTGGCAAGATTCGCCCGGTAAAGCGCGTTTGATGCAGCAGCGGTCGAATGGCCTGCATAAGTGCGGATGAGCCAGGGGCGATCTTTTTGGGTCACGGTGACCTCCTTGAATCGGGTGAGCAACAAAGTTGCGCTTGATGCGGTTTAAGAGAAATATTCTGGCGTTGTCAATTCGCTGCGTCGCGGCATTTTTTGCGCCGCGGCAAGAGGGCGACAACCAGCATAGCCCAACCTAGCAAACCAACACTGTGTGCAGAGAGAGTTGCCGGACCACGAAAGGTCAACAATGCGACCAGGACCTCAGGGCGCGGGGGGGCGTCGATTACGGATTGAGCCGGCAAACCATCGATGACGAGACGATAGTAGGCATAATACCCTTGGGGCGAGGCCCAGACAAAGCAGATGAACAACACGAACCAAATTGGTGGTCGCAAAAGTAATGGACGCAACACCGTCATGATGCGTGTGATCGTCAATGCGGCAAGAGCAAAGGCGATCGACACTATGACCAGCCCCACTTGTCCCCAAACCGTCAAGGTATAGAACGAGTCACCTTCATACATCTGTTAGGTCCGTCATGGACGTTTGTGCCAAGTTTCTCATTTACCCCGGCCCGCGCGTTTGCGAGTGTCCCGCGCAATGACGACAACAATTGAACTTCCGCTGTGGCTGTTTGTGCTGATGGTGCTGTTTGCCATGGTGACGTTCGCCTCGCATTTCCTGTTTCCATCTGTCCGCTGGTTTTTTCGCCGCCGCCTCGAGCGCGCAGTCAAACGGCTGAACGAAAGGCTAACGCGGCCCATTGAACCGTTCAAGCTGGCGCGTCGCTACGACATGATCCAGCGTATCATCTACGACCCCGAAGTGACCGAGGCAATCGTCCAGCATGCACATGACAACGAGGTGCCCGAGAACGTCGCCTTTGAAAAAGCTCGCCGCTACGCGCGTGAGATTGTGCCCAGCTTTTCTGCCTTTACTTATTTCAGCTTTGGCACACGTGTGGCACGTTGGCTGGCCACGGCGCTTTACGATGTGCGAACGGCACCCGGCAACACTTCCCGTCTGGACAGCGTCAGCCCCGATGCAACGGTGGTGTTCGTGATGAACCATCGCAGCAACATGGACTATGTGTTGGTGACCTATCTGGCTGCCAAATCCTCCGCGCTCAGCTATGCAGTCGGGGAGTGGGCGCGGGTCTGGCCGCTGAGCCGGTTGATCAAGTCGATGGGAGCCTATTTCATCCGCCGCCGGTCGCGCGGGCAGCTTTATCGCAAGGTTTTGGCTCGATATGTCCAGATGGCGACAGCTGGTGGGGTGACCCAGGCGATTTTTCCCGAAGGCGGGTTAAGCGTGAATGGCCGTCTGATGCCGCTCAAGATGGGCCTTTTGTCTTATGTGGTGGAGGGGTTTGATCCGGAAGCGAGAGATGTCGTATTTGTTCCTGTCGCAATCAACTATGACCGCGTGCTCGAAGATCGGGTTTTGATTGCGGCTGATCAACGCGGTGACCGACGGTTCAGGGCCGGAATCATTGAAGGGATGGGCGCGATCCTGCGGATGTTGTGGCAGTGGGTGACTGGGCGCTATCGCAAGTTTGGCGCGGCCTCCGTCGCGTTTGGCGAACCCGTTTCTCTTGCTCAACTGGCTCCCGAACAAGGGATCGAAACGCTAGCAACAACACTACGAAACCGGATCAATGATGTGACGCCTGTGCTGCCTGTACCGCTGATCTCGCGGATAATGCTGGCCGCAGACGGGCCGTTGGATGAAAAGACATTGCAAGAACGCGTGCTGGCTGCTGTTCCGCAGCGCGCAGGTTATGTCGCTGATCCTCAGGATGGCAGTCTGCAGGCAGACGTCACGCGCGCCCTGACGGACATGGCATTGCGTGGAATGATCGCCGAGAGCGACGCAGGCTGGAGCCTCGTCGAGGCGGAGCGCCCATTTTTGCAGTTCTATGCCAACTCGATTGCCGAGCTTTATCCAGATTGCCCACCCCCAACGGATGCTGCGCGCGCAAAGTTATAAAATTACAAAAAATGCATTCCAGTTGTTGCATTGTTGCGTAAAGGGCCATATTCAGCCACTAGACGCCGCGATTCTGCACTGCGGCACGTATTTTTTGACCGGAGGCTGACATGGCACTGGACCTTGTGACTGAAACGGGCATCGCGCCTTACACTGCACCTGAAAAAGACCTGTACGAGATGGGAGAAATCCCACCCATGGGTTACGTCCCGAAACAAATGTACGCTTGGGCGATCCGCCGCGAACGTCACGGCAACCCAGATACCGCAATGTTGCAAGAGGTCGTGGATGTCCCGACCCTCGACAGCAATGACGTTCTGGTTTTGGTGATGGCAGCGGGCGTGAACTACAATGGAGTCTGGGCCGCCTTGGGTCAGCCCATCAGCCCGTTCGATGGTCACAAGCAACCCTACCATATCGCGGGATCAGATGCGTCGGGTATCGTTTGGGCTGTTGGGGATCGCGTCAAACGGTGGAAGGTTGGCGATGAAGTCGTGGTGCACTGCAATCAGGACGATGGTGATGACGAACACTGCAACGGGGGTGACCCGATGTATTCACCAACTCAACGGATCTGGGGTTACGAAACCCCCGATGGATCGTTTGGCCAGTTTGCCCGCGTCCAAAGCCAGCAACTCATGCCGCGCCCCAAGCACCTGACGTGGGAAGAAAGCGCCTGCTATACCCTCACGTTGGCAACCGCGTATCGGATGCTGTTTGGTCATGAGCCGCACGACCTCAAGCCGGGCCAAAACGTACTGGTCTGGGGGGCGTCGGGCGGCCTTGGATCTTACGCGATCCAATTGATCAATACCGCGGGCGCAAATGCGATTGGTGTGATCAGTGATGAATCCAAGCGGGACTTTGTGATGGACCTTGGCGCCAAAGGAGTCCTGAACCGAAAAGACTTTAACTGCTGGGGCCAGCTGCCGACCGTGAACACGCCCGAATATGCCGAGTGGTTCAAAGAGGCGCGTAAATTTGGGAAAGCCATCTGGGACATCACCGGAAAAGGCAAAAACGTCGACATGGTGTTCGAGCACCCCGGCGAGTCCACATTCCCTGTCTCAACATTCGTGTGCAAACAGGGCGGCATGGTCGTGATCTGTGCCGGTACCACCGGGTTCAACTGCACATTCGACGTGCGCTACATGTGGATGCATCAAAAGCGCCTGCAAGGCAGTCACTTTGCCCACCTGCAACAGGCCAGCGCGGCCAACAACCTGATGGTTGAGCGTCGCCTTGATCCATGCATGTCGGAAGTCTTCACCTGGGAAGATCTGCCCCAGGCTCACATGAAGATGCTGCACAACCAGCATAAGCCCGGTAACATGAGTGTTTTGGTGCAGGCCCCGAAAACGGGTTTGCGCACCCTTGACGATGTTCTTGAGGTTCGGTCGTAGGCTAAATACACCCTTGAGTAGAAATCAAGCGCCGGCGAATCACCCCTAGGTTTTGCGGGCGTTTTCCGTTTTCGGGAGTGTCCTTACACTTCAAAGCGTTGGAATTTCGCCCCTCACTATTTCTGGGGAGTGAAAATAGGTGAATTTTCCACGGCAATTAACACATGTTATAGTTGTGTTAATCTTTCATTAACTACTGGGAAGTGAGTCTGTAGATGAGAAGTGACTGGATACTGGACGTTCTGACGGACCTCAAGACTTTTGCCCGGTCCAACAATATGCCGATACTGGCTGAACAGTTGGACGATTCCGCAATCGTCGCGATGGCCGAGATCGCCGCGATGAAGGATGTCAAAAATGCTCAGCGCGAAGACGGCGACGAAGCCGTTGGAACTCATCTTGGAGGAGCTGGAACAAGCTGATGGCCTTGAGGGTCTTCAAACGGCTACCGAAGCACTATGTGATCACTATGGAATTGATCATGTCATCTATCATTGGGTCGACTCGGCCGGAGAACAATATGGATGCGGCACCTATTCAGACACATGGCGCCATCGCTATCTTGAACTTAATTACCTGCGCATTGATCCAGTTATCATTGGATGTTTTCAGCGGTTTCATCCTGTTGATTGGAAACGCCTTGATTGGTCCAGCAAAGCAGCCCGTGCGTTTCAGGCTGACGCCATTTCACACGGCGTCGGCAATCAAGGGTTTTCCGTACCCATCCGCGGTCCCAATGGACAGTTTGCGCTCTTTACCGTCAACCATTCATGCGGCGACGAAGCATGGGCGAACTGGACTGAAGCACACCGGTGTGATCTGATCCTGATAGCTCACTACTTCAACCAGAAAGCACTGGAATTCGAACCCGACCGTACCCCCGAACAATCTCAGGCGCTCAGCCCGCGCGAAGTTGATGCGATGACGTTGCTGGCAATGGGTTACAGTCGAGCACAAGTCGCTGACACCTTGTCGATCTCGGAACACACGCTGCGCGTCTACATTGAAAGCGCCCGTTTCAAACTGGGCGCGTTGAACACAACCCATGCCGTCGCGCGCGCGATGAGTCGCGGGTTGATTGTGGTTTGAATTCCCCCGTTGCGTCGCTGCACCTCTTGTCGTGCGCCCATGTGAGCAAACGTTAACGCACGCTTGGGTAATACTTCGGTCATGCCTTCCCCGGTCTGACAAGGAGTACCCAAATGCTGCGTTACGTCTATGCCTCCGATTTGATGAATTTTCCCAAACTTGCCCGCACCATGTTTCGCGACCGTGCGGACCAGTTCAAAACCCGACTTGGATGGGATGTGAGCGTTGACGCAGAAGGGTATGAGCGGGACGAGTATGACGATTTGAACCCGCTCTATGTGATCTGGGAAGAACCTGATGGCAGCCATGGCGGTTCCATGCGGTTCTTGCCAACCACGGGACGCACAATGGTGAATGATCACTTTGGCGATCTCATCTCAGGCCCAATCACAAGCCCGCTTATCTGGGAGTGCACACGGTTTTGTTTGACCCGTGGTGCAGGAGGGCATGTAGCGGCGGCCCTTATGCTGGGGGGCGGAGAAATAATGCAGAACTTTGGCGTGGAGCATTTTGTTGGCGTCTTTGACGCCCGCATGGTGCGCATCTATCGCATGATCGGGTCGTCGCCCGAGGTACTAGCTAGCGCAGGCCAAGGGCGCGATCAGATCAGTGTGGGGCTGTGGCATTTTGATCCTGGCGCGGCTGACAAGGTGGCCGAACGGGCAGGGGTCCCGCTCGAGCGCTCGCGGCAGTGGTTTGACCGCGCCTTTGGCAAGCAGACTTCTATCAAGTTCGCGCGAAGCGCCTGATCGCGCTGGCTCATGGTGCGGCCTCTCTGTAGGGTCGCGCCATGAACGTTTCTCTTGCCCTCTCAGATGACCAGGCTGGCGCCTTTGATGCTGTGACGGACATGCTGCGCAGTGCCGGAATCGATCTGGATGATGCACTGTTGATGCCGCCGAAATCGAACGCCACCTCTGTGATGGCGATCACAGGCAAGGCGGGGTCGGGCAAGACGCTGTTGCTTGCCGAGCTCTACAAGGCGCTTGAAGCGGCCGGTGTCGAAATCGTCTCGGGCGATTATGAATCTCGCAAGAAACGCGACAAACGGACCCTCGCCATTCTGGCGCCGACGAACAAGGCGGCCAGCGTGCTGCGTTTTCGTGGCGTACCTGCAACCACGATCCACCGCGTTCTTTACACTCCGGTCTATGATCCCGAATACGAACGGATCGCAGAATGGCTGGCAGGCAACGGCGAACGGCCTGAGGTTGAAGGCCTCACGGAACTCGCCCTCGACCGCGCCTTTGGTTTCTACCAGACCAACAAGTCCATCCCTGGTGCACTGGCTGCTGCAGGCCTGCGCGGTTCTGACTTCATCACAGGTTGGAAACGGCGTGAAGAGCCCCTCGATATTGGCTTTGTCGACGAATCCTCGATGCTGGATGACAAGCAGTTCGAGGACCTTAAGGAAATCTTTCCCAACCTTTTGTTGTTTGGGGACCCCGCTCAGCTGGCCCCAGTCAACCAATCGGGCACGATGGTGTTCGAAAAACTGCCCGCGCCTCGTGTCTTGCACCTTAACCGCATTCACCGGCAGGCAGAGGGCAACCCGATCCTTGATCTCGCCCATGCGCTCGCAGACCCGCAAGTTGATTTCTATGCCTTCGAAAAGATGGTCGAACAGGCCGCAGCCAAAGATGACAGGGTAGTCTGGGGCGAGCGGGTTGAAGTGGATCTGATGGCCCGCAGCCCGGTGTTGGTCTGGCGCAACGCCACGCGCATCCGTCTGATCAATGCCTTTCGCACGGTGCACGGCGCACCAGATGATGCATTGCTGGAAGGTGAACCACTGATCTGCGACGGGCTGGAACTGCCTCTGAAGCACCGCAAGAAGCGGCTTGATCTTGAGGCGCGGGGCCTGATCAAGGGTGCGCAGGTGATCTTTCTGGGGGAGGGTCGTAAACCGGGATTTTCCCGCTTGCACGTGATGGGGGCTGAAGACCCGCAAGTCTCTGCCGCTTCGATCGTGAAGATTGAGAAACCGGATGAGGAAGAACCGTTTATTCCGTTTGCTGCACGTATGGGTGCGACATTCTTGCACGGGGCGGCAGTGACCATACACAAGGCGCAAGGCAGCCAGTGGGACACGGTACAGGTCTTTGCCCCCGACCTATACGGCGCGGCGCGGATGGGGCGTACAGAGGCTGGTCAACCCTTGTGGAAACGCCTTGCCTACGTGGCTATCACGCGTGCCCAAGAAAGATTGATATGGGTGGTGCGCAACCGCCTAGCCAAACCCACGGGCACGCTCACGGTGGATGATTTGCGCAGCGCCCCGGTCGCTCCGCTTACATTGGATGCGCCCGAGCCGGACCTGTAACTCTGCCTGATCTTGGTCAACACGGCGGTGTGTGGAGAAGGGGGACCTTCACGCACGCAGAAAAAGCGAAATCAGTTTCGCAGCAGAGAAAAGGCCGCGGACGCGCCCCATCCTGCAAAGATGGCAATCGCCAGTGACATCAGCCCGTATATGATTGGCTGTTGGCGGCTGAGGCTAAACAGCCAGCGTTCAAGTCCGACTTTACGCACATCAATGCTGGTCTCGTAACTTGACACCACTTGCCCATCCCGGGTCAGGAAGATGCGGGTGGCGTAGGCCCCTTCGGTCAAAGCAGCCGGCAGTTCGATGCGGGCGCGAAACAGTGTTTGCTCATCCACGGCGACTTGGTTTTCCCGCAACTGATACAGGCTTGCCTCTGACCTGATGCGGATCAGGGCCTCGGTGAAGGCAGGAGCATCCGTAATCGACATGGGCGCGCCCACGGACCGGATCGCACGGGGCACCGAGATTTGGTAGCGCAGATCTTCGGTGTCGCGGAGCACATCGCGCAACAGCCCACTGGTGGCGACCGCATAAAAGCTTGGCGCCCTGTCAACTTCGACGGCATCTGTGTTCACCCAGATGCCCACCCGCTTGTCCTTGCGACGCACCATCACCGGGACCGACGGACCCGCGACAGTTATGATCACTTCCAACTCTGGCCCATCTGGCACCGGGACTTCGCGTTTCACCGCCCCAAAGATAAGAATCTCAGAGCCGTCGAAACTGGTTGTGATTGCAATTTCATTCTGGCTGAGGCCCAGCACAACGCTTTCACCCCAAGCGGGCAGGGCCACAAAAAGGAACAGGGCAAGCCAGCGCATCAATGCCCTCCTACCGCACCGACCGAGAAAAGCTCGGAAGGCATCACAAGCAGATCAAAAGCCAGTTTGCCACAAACGGCCAGGACCATTATGGCCAGCAGGATGCGCAATTGTTCGGCCTTCATCTTTACCCCGATCCGGGTGCCGATCTGGGCGCCAATCACGCCCCCGACCAACAGCAGCACGGCCAGAACCACATCGACGGTAAAGTTCGTCGTTGCGTGCAGCATGGTGGTAAAGGCGGTCACAAAGATGATCTGGAACAGAGACGTGCCAACCACAACTTTGGTGGGCATGCCCAGCAGATAGATCATGGCAGGCACCATGATGAACCCGCCTCCGACCCCCATAATGGCGGCCAGAACGCCAACGCACAGACCAACCAGCACCGGGGGAATGACAGAGATATAAAGGCCTGAAACACGGAACCGCATTTTAAAGGGAAGCTTGTGGATCCAGTTATGTTTCTTTCGGGGGGGGACTTTGCCCTTCTTGGTATTGCGGATCGCATTGAGGGATTCGATGAACATCAACCCACCGATCACGCCCAAAAACAGCACGTAGCAAAGCTTGACCAGCAGATCGACCTGACCCAGCGCCTTGAGGTAGTTGAACACAACAACCCCCAGAGCGGCCCCGATGAGCCCCCCCACCAGCAGGACGCAGCCCATCCTGAGGTCCACCGTCTTTCTTTTTAGGTGGGCCAGAACACCAGAGAAGGACGAAGCGACAATCTGGTTGGCTTCGGTGGCCACAGCCACAGCAGGCGGGATGCCGATAAAGAACAACAGCGGCGTCATCAAAAAGCCGCCGCCGACGCCAAACATGCCCGAAAGGATGCCTACTAGACCGCCCAAACCCAGCAACAGGTAGGCATTGACCGACACCTCGGCGATAGGCAGGTAGATTTGCATACCTCTCTTAGGCCCACTGCTGGAGGTAAATCAAGGCATCATGCCGCTCTGCAGCAAACTGGTCGGGCAAGAACAGGCAATCTGGACTTAAATCCACAGCAGTCCTGAACCGTCACCGTTCTTTCACGTAAGGTTCGCCGCCCGCTCGTGGTGGGATTGCCTTGCCCACGAAGCCAGCCAGAATGACAACGGTGAGGATGTAGGGCAGTGCGTCCAGCAACTGGACCTGTACTTTGAACCCAAGCGCGCCTTCGATGATGTCCGGGCGTAGGGCGATGGCCTGCAGGTATCCAAACAGCAATGTGGCCCAAAGCGCGTGCCACGGGCGCCACTTGGCAAAGATCAGAGCCGCCAGTGCGATGAACCCGCGCCCTGCAGTCATGTCCTTCACAAATCCAGCTTGCAGACCTGTGGCAAGGTACGCCCCTGCAAGACCGCACAAGATACCGCAGATGCCCACGGCGGCAAAACGCAAGCCGACGACGGAAACACCCGCCGTATCGACCGCCGCCGGGTTTTCTCCCACGGCCCGCAGGCGCAAGCCAAAGCGTGTGCAAAACAGGATGTACCACGTGCCCGGCACACAGAGCAGCGCCACATAGACAAGGATCGAATGACCTGAAATCAATTCCGCATAGATCGGCCCGAAAACGGGCACAGTGCTGAGGGCATCGGCAAACGGCAGGGTGATGGGTTCAAACCGTCCTCCGCCGATCAGGGACGGGGTGCGCCCGCCTTGCTGAAACCAGCTTTGCGCAATGAGAACGGTCAGGCCCGCGGCAAGGAAATTGATCGCGACACCTGAAATTAGTTGGTTGCCTCGAAAGGTGATCGAAGCAAGCCCGTGTACTGCTGAAAGCACCAGAGAGGCCCCAATGCCTGCCAGCAGCCCGATCCAGACTGACCCGGTGATTGCAGCCAATGCGGCGGAAAAGAAGGCGGCAGCCAGCATCTTGCCCTCGAGCCCGATGTCAAAAATGCCGCCGCGCTCAGAAAACAGCCCCGCAAGACATGCCAACAGAAGTGGTGTGGCCAGTCGTACCGTTGTGTCCAGAACCGACAGATCAAAGAGAGCAAAGAAGTTCATATGTTCTACTCCGCCGGTGTCGATTTGGATTTGGACGTGCGCCGCAGTGCCAGAAATATCCGTTCAAGCGGCATCCGCACCATATTGTCGAGCGCACCGGTGAAAAGGATCACAAGGGCCTGAATGACCACGATCAACTCGCGCGGGATCGACGTCCACAGGGCAAGCTCCGCACCGCCCTGATAAAGAAACCCGAAAAGGATCGCGGCTAGGAATACGCCCACGGGGTGGCTGCGCCCCATCAGCGCGACGGCGATGCCGATGAACCCGGCGCCTTCAACCGCGTTGAGAACCAGACGCTCTGCCTCGCCCATCACGTTGTTGATCGCCATCATCCCCGCCAGTGCGCCCGAGATCAGCATTGCGATCATGGTGATCTGTACAGCGCCGATGCCAGCATAACGCGCGGCGCGTTGGGATTTGCCGTAGGATCGGATTTCCAAGCCAAGCGGCGTGCGCCAGATCAAAAGCCACACGAGCACACAGGCAATCATAGCCACAACAAGGGATACATTTGCAGGGGCTGCCTTGGAAAAGGCGATGCCAAAAGGCGCCAGCAAATCATGTAGCGACGGCAGGTGCACAGCCTCGGGGAAGCGGGCAGTGGCCGGGTCCATGCTTCCCGCCGGGCGTAGTATATTGACCAGCATGTAGTTGAGCACGGCGGCGGCGATAAAGTTGAACATGATCGTCGTGATCACGATATGACTGCCCCGCTTGGCCTGCAGATAGGCCGGGATTGCTGCCCAGAGTGCGCCGAACAGGGCCGATCCGATGATCGCCGCCAGCACTGCGATGGTCCAGTGGGGCCACGGGATAAACAGGCAGACAAGGGCCACGCCAAGGCCGCCAAGCATTGCTTGGCCCTCGCCACCGATGTTGAACAGCCCTGCGTGAAAGGCCACGGCAACGGCCAAGCCGGTGAACATAAAGTTTGTCGCGTAGTAGAGCGTGTAACCCCAGCCATATGTGGACCCCAGAGCGCCTGACACCATCAGTTTGACGGCGGCAACCGGGTCCTCACCGATGGCGAGGATCACAAGGGCTGACAGGATCGCCGCCAGCAAGAGCGAGATTAGCGGAACAAGGATCACCTCGGCCCATTTGGGCATCACATCCATGTCAGTTTTCCTCAACTACAAAGCCGGAAAAGGCCGGTCGGCCTCCGGCTACAGAACTCAGAATGCGCGCATAAGGCGGGCGCCAATCGCTAACGGTCAGGCTTTCGCCACTGCCCGCGTGATAGGTCCACAGCCCGGCAACAAAACAGCGGTGGGCGTCTTGGGGCTGACCGCCTGCGCTGTCATGCACGACGACCAACACGTCGGTATCATCAAAACGGTGGCGGGACACATCACAGGGGGTGCCGACTGAGCCCAACTGCGCAACCGACTGAGCCAGTGCTGCAGGCATTGCAGCGCGCAGCTTATCGCTAGCGACTGCTCCATCGATGAGACCTGTGCCCGAGTGGAACTCTAACCGAGATGCTTTGCGCGCCCCAGACGTGCGGGGTGCGAGCATGGCAAAAGTGGTTGCCAGCGTGACCAGAGTGGATTGCGTGGTTTCATCTTCCGCCCTGACTGCGATATCAAAGCGATCGATTTCTGTTTGCGCGCTGAGCGTGGTTGCAGTGCAGACAAAAGCCGAGGCGAGTTTGAAGAGGCATCGCTTCATCATGCGTCCTCGCTTACGCCGGCCATCAGAAGGCCAAGTTCTTTTTCGTCCGTCTGGCCGGGCATCCGTTCTCCCATGATGCGTCCGTCAAACATAACCGCAACGCGGTCGGCCAGGCTCAGGATTTCTTCTAGTTCGACCGAGACCAGCAGGATCGCTTTGCCTTGATCGCGTAAGGCAACGATTTGCTGGTGAATGAACTCGATTGCCCCGATATCGACGCCGCGCGTGGGCTGGCCGATCAAGAGCAGATCGGGGTTGCGTTCGATCTCGCGTGCCAGAGCGATCTTCTGTTGGTTGCCGCCGGAAAAGTTCTTGGCCGCAAGATGCGGGTGCGGCGGACGGACGTCAAAGCGGTCCATCTTGGCTTGGGTGTCGGCTTTGATCGCGTTGTTGTTGCTGAGCATGCCCGACTGATAAGCGGCGTCACGGTGATAGCCAAAGGCCGTATTTTCCCAAGCCGCGAAATCCATGATCAGACCTTCGCGTTGACGGTCTTCGGGCACGTGGGCGATGCCCTGCGCGCGGCGGGACCGCCCATCTGACTGCGCGCCCGTTAGTTCAATGGGCTGGCCGTTCAACGTGATGGTGCCGGTGCCGTCGGCATAACCGCCAAGCACTTCAAGCAGTTCGGATTGACCGTTCCCTGCGACCCCGGCGATGCCAAGGATTTCACCAGCGCGCACTTGCAGATCGATGCCGCGCAAGCGTTCGACCTTTTGGTCGTCCACAACGCGCAAGTCTTTGATATCCAACACGACATCGCCAGGCGTTGCTGGGGCCTTATCTACGCGCAACAGCACCTTGCGCCCCACCATCAACTCGGCCAGTTGCTCTGGTGAAGTTTCAGACGTCTTCACCGTCGCCGTCATCTCTCCGCGCCGCATCACGCTGACCGTGTCGGTGATGTCCATGATCTCGCGCAGTTTGTGGGTGATCAGGATGATCGTTTTGCCTTCATCCTTGAGACGACCAAGGATGCGGAACAATTGGTCGGCCTCCGAGGGGGTCAGCACGCCGGTTGGCTCGTCCAGAATCAGGATGTTTGCCTGCCGGTACAGCGCCTTGAGGATTTCAACGCGCTGCTGCATACCCACACCGATCTCTTCGATCACGGCATCAGGGTCGACCTTAAGGCCATATTCCTGCTCTAGTTGAAGAAGGGTCTTGCGGGCTTTGGACAACGAGGGTTTCAGCAGGCCCCCATCTTCGGCGCCCAGAATGATGTTCTCCAGAACGGTAAAGTTCTCGACAAGTTTGAAATGCTGAAACACCATCCCGATCCCAGCGGCAATGGCGGCCTGACTATCCGGAATTTCGGTCTTCTGGCCAGAGATGAAGATCTCGCCAGCGTCTGCTTTGTAAAAACCGTAAAGGATCGACATAAGCGTCGACTTGCCGGCTCCGTTTTCTCCGATGATCCCGTGAATCGTGCCGGGCATCACGCGGATCGAGATGTCTTTGTTGGCTTGCACCGGGCCAAAGGCCTTGGAAATGCCTTTGAGTTCAATCGCCGGAGCGGAGGCGGGGGCGGTCATGGTATTGCGTTTCCCGGCTTGTCAAAAAGGCCGCACCACACTCATGTGCGGTGCGGCCCGTAGGGTCTTGGGTTCGGATCAGAAGTCCAGAACGGGGCAGCTGTCGTTGGTGTAGTAGGCGACAACTTCCAGATCGCCGGAGATGATCTTTTCACGGGCTTCTGCGACCGCGGCTTCCATCTCGTCTGTCACCAGTGCGTCATTGTGCTCGTCCAGAGCAACGCCCACACCTTCTTCGGCGAGACCGAGGGTTGTGAACCCACCAGTTTCCATGCCTTCGCCCGCTTTCATCGAGTCATAGACAGCGACGTCAACGCGCTTCAGCATCGAGGTCAGAACTTTGCCGGAGTGCAGGTAGTTCTGGTTGCTGTCCACGCCGATCGACAGGATGTCTTCGTCCGCAGCCGTTTGCAGAACGCCCACGCCAGTACCTCCAGCCGCAGCATAGATCACGTCAGCACCCTGACTGATTTGCGCTTTGGTCAACTCGGAGCCTTTCACGGGATCATTCCAAGCCGCTGGTGTCGTGCCGGTCATATTGGCGATGACTGTTGCATCTGGGTTGACGGCTTTTACGCCTTGGGCAAAGCCGCAGCCAAAGTGGCGGATCAGGGGGATGTCCATGCCGCCAATAAAGCCGACTGTGCCGGACTCAGAAGCCATCGCAGCCATCATGCCCACAAGGTAAGAACCCTGGTGTTCCTGAAAGCCGATCAGCTGTACGTTTGCAGGCACTTCAGGCATCCAGCCGTCGATGTTGACGAACTTGGTGTCCGGATAGTCCGGGGCCACAACGCTGACTGGATCGGCAAATGCGAAACCAGTGGTGATCACCGGGTTTGCGCCGGATTCTGCGAAACGGCGCAGGGCCTGTTCGCGCTGTGCTTCGGACTGCAGTTCGATCTCAAGGAACTTACCGCCAGTTTCGTCCGCCCAGCGTTTGGCGCCGTTAAAAGCAGCTTCGTTGAATGATTTGTCGAATTTGCCGCCAAGATCAAAGATCAGGGCAGGCTCGGCCAGTGCAGCACCGGCCGACAGGGCAAGAGCAGCACTTGCGCCGAGGAATTTCTGCATGAGGGTCATGGTGTCAGGTCTCCCGAGTTTATGTTTGGGGCGGTGCCAGAAGTGAGGCCCGCCCGGGATCGCAGTGATCATACGGGATTAGGCCGCAGGGGCGGGATGGGGTCAACCGCTTTTTGACCCTTGGCCTTGCGCATTTGAACGTGACCTTGCGCTATGCTGAACGCTTGGGCGGGGGGCTGTCTGCCTCCATTGCCCGGTACGTGTCGGTCCCCCGAGGTTTTTTAGCGAACAGAGGACGGCAGGGGCGCCCGCATGATCAGCGCATCCACTTTGTGATCGTCCCGTTTGTAGTAGCCAGCCCTGCGGGCCACGATTTCAAAGCCGAATTGTTCATAGAGGCTGGCAGCTGGAGCATTGTCTGCGGCGACTTCCAAAAATGCGGTTCCTGCACTGTCTTGGGCTGTTTGCATCCACTGCCGCATTAGCTTTGTCGCGATCCCTTGCCGCTGATGATCAGGGTGGGTGGCTATTGTCAGCAACTCGGCCTCGCCCGCAATGGCGCGCCAAAGGGCAAATCCGTTTTGCGCGGTGCTCAGGTGGCAGTATGGGCTGTCGAGCAGTGCGCGAAACTCATCTGCCGACCACGCTCGGTCTTTGGAAAACGCGGCGTCATGTAGCTTTGCCAGCGCTTCAGGGGTCATGTGAGAATGCGGGGCGGTGCATCCCGTGCCGGGGCTGCGTCCGGAGCGCGGACGTAGAACGGGGCGGGTGGCTCGGGCGTTGCCGGCCACAAACGCGCGGCATGGAGAGCGGCACCTGTCGCCAGTTCGGAGGGCGTCGGATTCGGCGCGGCATCGGCGACGTTCTCTGCGGGGACGATGCGGGCACCATGAGAGTCACTTACGTAGACCATGTCCCGAGGGGCAGGAATTGCAATCCGTGCACTCTCCAGGGAAATTTGCGCGCGCGCCTCGAAACCCGTCACACCATAGGCTGGAATGTTCAGACCCAACGCCAATCCTCGTGCCGCAGAAACGCCAATCCGAATGCCGGTGAAATTGCCGGGGCCGGTGCCCACAGCCAGCGCACTCAGATCCGACCAAGTCTTGCCTTGAGCCGCCAGAACCTCTTCTAAAAGGTCCATAAGGCGTTCCGCCTGCCCGCGGGCCATGTCCTCTCCATGCGCGTGCAGAATTGTATCGCCTTTGATCAGAGTGGCGGCGCAATGCGGGCCGGACGTGTCCAAGCCCAGGATTAGCGGGCGACTCATGACTTGGATGCTTTCAGGTTGGCACGTGCGGTGCCATCAGAACGTGGCAGATCATCTGCAAGATGCAGCCATGGCAGACGCTCTGCATGATGGCTGTGCAGAACTGGTGTCAAACAGTCCGCTTGGTCGATGATTCCTAATGGAACATAGATTTGGTCAGGCAGGTAATCGAAGGCTGCGCCGAGGGGGGAGCCACAAGTTGCGCATGTCCAGCGTCGCACGGGACCTTTTGGCGCATAGTCCGGCGGCATCTGCTTGATCAGCGCATCTGCAGAGAAGGCTGCGAACGCGGCAACCGGCGCGCCTGTCCAACGTCTGCAATCGCTGCAATGACAATAGGCCACCGTTTCCGGTGGCCCTTGGATCGTGAGTTCGGATTCGCCGCAATAACAGCGAGCTGTGTATTCCGGCACAGTCTCAGACGGCAACGGGGCGCACTTCTGTGACTTCGGGAATGTAGTGGCGCAGCAGGTTTTCGATGCCCATTTTCAGCGTCAGGGTCGAGGACGGGCAGCCCGCGCAGGCGCCTTGCATGTGCAGATACACGACACCGCGGTCAAAGCCGTGGAATGTAATGTCGCCGCCATCTTGAGCCACAGCTGGTCGTACGCGACTGTCGAGCAATTCTTTGATCTGGCCCACAACTACGCCGTCTTCGCCGTCATGTTCTGCGTGCCCCGAGGCGGGAGCGTGGCCGTCGTCCATTACAGGTTGGCCGGACTGAAAGTGTTCCATGATCGCACCCAGAAGAGCAGGTTTGATATGGTCCCAGTCGACGCTGTCGGCTTTGGTCACGGTGACAAAATCTGTGCCAAAGAAGACGCCTGTTACGCCCTCGACCGCAAAAACGCGCTGTGCCAGTGGTGATTTCTCTGCGGCATCTGCGGTTGGAAAGTCAGCTGTGCCAACCTCTAGTACGGTCTGGCCGGGCAGAAATTTCAGCGTCGCTGGGTTAGGCGTGGATTCGGTCTGAATGAACATGGAGCATCTCCTGATGGATATTGTCGGATATGCGCTTGCACGCGGGTCAAGTCAAGGTTTGGAACAATTCTAAACTGCTGCGCGTGCGTACCGACAGGCCGGTTGATCCGGCGAGCAAGGTCACGTGATGAGTTCGAGCTTTTCCTTGCTCAGGTCTCCGGGAACGATCGTAATCGGAATAGGTAAATTGCCAGCATTGCGGGTCAACTGGGTCACCAGCGGGCCGGGGCCCTTCTTGTCTGTGCCTGCACCCAGAACCAGAACACCAATTTCGGGGTCTTCGCGCACTTGGGCCATGATCTCGTCAACTGGTTGGCCTTCGCGGATCACCAACTCTGGATCTATGTCCTGTTTGTCGCGCATCCATTTGGCGAACACTTCGAAATGTGCGTGGATGCGTTCGCGGGCTTCCTCGCGCATCACCGCACCGACACCAATCCAGTGATTGAATTCATCAGGCGGAATCACGGACAGAATGGCGACTCCGCCGCCCGTGTTGGCCGCACGCATCGCGGCAAAACGCATGGCGTTCAGGCACTCTTGGCTATCATCCAGCACCACGAGAAATTTGCGCATGACGGGATCCCTGTTCCATTGCGAACTCAAGCATGCCGCCAGAGTCGGTCAGAGGCAATGGAAACTTCATACGCCTTCAGGTGGAGGCCGCCCAATCCCAATACATTTCACGAACCCGGCGCGTCACGGGGCCGACCTGATATTGGCTGTCCTCAAACGCGGTGACCGGGGTCACCTTCATCATGTTGCCGGACAGAAATACTTCGTCGGCGTCTTCAAAATCGGCAAATCCAAGAACGGTCTCGTGCACTTCCATCCCGTCTTTGCGCATGTTGTCCATGTGGCGGGCTCGGGTAATCCCAGCCAAAAAGGTGCCGTTCGGGATAGGGGTAAAGACTGCGCCGTCTTTGACCATGAACACATTGGCGGTCGCACTTTCAGCAACGTTGCCCATGGCATCGGCAACCAGTGCATTGCCAAAACCGCGCCTGCGCACATCCGCCAGCATGCGCGCATTGTTTGGATAAAGGCAGCCTGCCTTTGCGTTCACCACATTGTCTTCCAATACGGGGCGGCGGAACTTGGTCCGCCCCAGCGTGGTTGACGCGTTTTGATCTGCCATAGGTACAGCCTCAAGGCAGATGGCAAAGCCAGTGGAATTTTCTTTGGGCACGATGCCGGATACGTCACCATCCAGTGCCCAGTACATCGGACGGATATAGACAGCTTCGTTAGGGCCATAGGCCTGCAATCCCTCTTGCACGGCCGCCACGACGTCGGCCGTTTCCATCGTCGGCGTGATCATTAACGCTTCGGCAGAGCGGTTCACGCGGGCGCAGTGCGCTTCGAGATCCGGGGACCGCCCGTTAAAGTACCGCGCTCCGTCAAACACGGTGGTGCCGACCCAGCTTCCATGATCGGCGGCGCGCATGATCGCGACATCCTCATCGTGCCATGCGCCGTTGAAGTATGTGCGGATATGTGTGCCGATAGTCATGAGTAAACCTTTCCAGTGCTGCGCGCGAGGCTATCAGAAACAGGTCACAGTTCCAGACCTTTCAGTCGGCCGGGCGCAGTTGATACACACCTTCGGGTAGATCAAGCGCCGCAGCCAGATCGCGCACTTGTTCAGGAGACAGTGTGATGCGCACCACGCTGTCTGTACGGGCATCAAACTGTTCAACCGTGATACATTCAGCGAAATTGTTGACGATCACATCCTCTTGCAGAGGTGTCGCCCCCTCATCCACCAGTGTGATGACCGTCGCGTCAAATTCGTGTTCAATTGTAAACATGGCGAGAGGCTAAAACATGCTTTCGGATTTGCAAAGAGTCGCAAGCGAGGAATGGAGCGCTTGATCGGGGCTGTAACCCACATATTTCCATGGTAGAAAGATGATCCGACGGGCCAACAAGGATGTCCCGGGTCGTAGAAAAGGAATGTGCGCAATGATCCGTTTGATGGCAGCTCTAGCACTGCTGGCATTTGTATCCGCCTGTGGCGATCCAGTGGTGATTTCCGGACCAGCTTCCACCGGTCCAGCGCCAGCGGCGCAGGATGTGCCCGACGAATTGCGCACCAGTTCACAAACCGGGCGTGCCTTTGCAAGTGTTGTGAATCGCGTCGAGCCGATTGCAGAACGAGAATGCCGTTCGCGCACCACCGGGGTGAATTGTGATTTCCGTATTTTGATTGATGATCGTCCGAACCAGCCTGCCAATGCGTTTCAGACTTTGGATGAAAACAAACGGCCTCTGCTGATTTTCACGATAGCGCTGCTCAATGAAGCACGAAATGCGGACGAGATAGCGTTTGTGATGGGACACGAAGCGGCACACCACATTCGGGGCCACATCGCCCGGCAGCAACAAAACGCCGCAGCCGGAGCCATACTCTTGGGTGGGATTGCATCCGTTATTGGAGGCGATCTGGGGTCTGTAGAAGCGGCACAGCAACTTGGGGCGCAAGTCGGTGCACGCTCCTATTCCAAGGATTTTGAGTTGGAGGCTGATGTACTCGGTACGGTGATTACGGCGCGTGCAGGTTATGATCCGGTGAGGGGGGCGGGCTTCTTTACCCGAATTCCTGACCCAGGTGACCGGTTCCTTGGGACCCATCCGCCCAATGCCCAAAGGATCCAGGTTGTCAGACAGACGGCTGCTGGGCTTTAGGGCGTCGTTTTCCGACCTCGAAAACGGATGGAAATCGGCGCGGTTTCCTTTTCGTCTCGCCCGGTGTTTCTTTCGAGTATGAAACAACTTGGACACATCCTGACCGACAAGGGTTCGAAATACGCGGTGTCGGGGTGTTCCGTGACTGACCGGTCAATGATCGACGCTGCACTGAAATTGCTGAAACGCGACCGCAGCTATGCCAAGGCGACGCACAACACATGGGGCGCAAATTTGAGCCAAGGTGGACCCATCAAGGGTGATGATGGTGAATCGGGCGCGGGGATGGTGATTCTGCGGATGTTGGAGCGCGAAGGGGTGCAGGATCACCTCGTTGTGGTGACGCGCTGGTATGGCGGCAAACACCTTGGTGGGGATCGTTTTCGCCATGTGCAGACTTGCGTGCGCGCCTATCTGGATGCGCTTTGATCTGCATCAAGGACGATCAGAGGTGTGGGGGGCATCGTTTCAATCAACGATAGCCAGCAGGAAGGACCTTTCCCCGATGTCCCCGACTCATCTGAAACGACATGCCCAACTGGTAGACGACATGGCCACTGCACGTGGGCTTGATCTGCAGGAAATTGCTTTGCGCGGTGATCTTAGCCCCTCGGATATTTCCGATCTTGTTCTGCGCTGCACCGGTTGCACGCAAACTGCAGCTTGTGAAAAATGGCTGTCCGAGCAAGTCGGTGCTGTGTCCTCCGCGCCCCACTATTGCCGCAACGGTCACCTCTTTGACGAACTGGCCCGCAAATCAGGCTGACACGCCCACAGACACCGCCGCAAAGAAACAGGTGGAGGCAGCCAGCACGAACCCGTGCCACACCGCATTCTGATAGCGCATTTGCGGATGGCGGTAGACCAGCGTGCCCAGTGTATAAAGCAAACCGCCCCCGACGATCAGCCCAACGGTTGCGGGGGGCAACGTTTGTGTCATTGGCCAGATCAGCAGCACACTAGCCCAGCCCATGCCAAGATAGACCAGCAGTGACCCACGCCCGTCCGCGGCCCAAAAGCTGAGCTTGGCCACAGCGCCTCCAAGGGCAACAAGCCAAACCCCAGCCAGAACCACATAAGCAAAAGCTGAGCCGATCAGGACCACCAACGGCGTGTAGGTGCCCGCAATTTTGAAATAGATTGCTGCGTGGTCAATCCGCCGTAACAAGGGGCGCGTCCGCTCCCAGGGCAGAAGGTGATAGAGCGCAGAGGCAACGAACGAAAACAATAGAAACCCCGCATACATGCTGGTGGCAGCAATCTGCGTCGTGGTCTGGGTTTGGGTGACGTAAACCACGAGGACGATGCCCGCGATCAGGGTCGCGATCAGACTAAGGGCATGGACAGAGGCGTCCGCAAGGGTTTCGCGCAAGGAATATGGATAAGGCATGACACCAAACTGACCGCTGTTGCGCCCTCAGTCCACAGTCGCACGCGTCACGATTGAGTTGACGTTGCGCCAACGCGCCTCAGGTGCCAGCGATATATCAAAGGTGCCAAAACATAGTCATATGTCAGACAAGCTAGCTTGTTCAAACCGGGCAGTGAGAGCAGGCGCGCAAGCCAGCGATACCGGGGCATGTCTTGCCACAACACAATGAACGCCGGAATGCCGGAATACATTTGGGCGTCCTTCATGACATACAGCCGACGCGCTGCTTCATCAGGAGTCAGGCCCCAGTCGTCGAGCGCATCCCGGTTGAGATCCTCAAACCGGATAGGCAAGCCCGTCCGTTCAGAATAGGCGGCGTAGTGGTTGATCTCAAAACTGCACACCGGGCAGTCGGCATTGTAAAGGACGCGTGTGTTGTCTGTCATAGACGAAAAGTAGGGCTGCTATTCTCGTCCAACAGGGGCAATGCGCCGCAGGGCAAGACTCAACGCGGTTTGTTCCCGTCAATCCAGCGCGACATCATCAGCTTGTCCCGGAAGCATTCCGGGGGGATGTCGCGTCGCTTCAACCGGGCAATGCGTTCGGCAAACTGGACTTGCTTGGCACTTGGATATGCAGAAAACCGGGACGCAGGCGCGCGTTTGGCGCGATCAATCCATGCCGACAAACCAGTCTTGTTGCGCAGCAAGGCGGACGGGATTGTCTGACCTGTCCGCGCCGCAAGCGTGCGGGCATATGCGATCTGTTTTTCACTCGCGGGCACAGGTGCCTCTATCGGCAGTGCCCCTTGGGCGGGGTCAAACAAGCTTGGCTGGCGTGCATGATAGGACATCGATGTTCTCCATTCTCGAGAGTGAGAACAAATATAGAACATTTATTGAAAATTGCAAGGATGCGCCCAATTCCGTCGGCGAGAGCTGTCACAGTTTGGAATGTGATCCGTCGCATAGTGGTTTGTTTTCGCTCGCCTTGCAGCCGCAAAAGAACACCTTCTTGCTTTCTTCGGCGGTGTATTTGTGCGGATTGATCCCGGTATCTTTATGCGATCCGTCGCAAAACGGTTGATTGGCGGACTGGCCGCATGCACACCAGAAATAGGACTTTCCGGCCTCTACATCGACGGGGTACGGCGCTTTTTGGGCGATTTTGGGTGTCGTCATCGGATCAGACCTTTCGTTGAGCAATACCGCTCACATAGGCGGGAGCCTGAAAATTTCGACTTCATTTGTCATGCAAGGTCAAAAGGTCAGACCAATCGCCCCCAAAGATCGTATTCGCCTGCTTCGTCTACCTCGACTGATACGATGTCACCGGGCTTAAGTGCCTCAAAGCCTTCATCGATGAACAGATTGCCATCAATCTCGGGCGCATCCGCTTTAGTGCGGCAGGTCGCGGCCTCATCGTCGATTTCATCCACAATGACCTGAATCGTTTGACCGACCTTGGCCGCCAGCTTCGCTTCTGAAATGGCCTGCGCCTTCTCCATGAACCGGTCCCAGCGCTCTTGTTTGACCTCTGCCGGTACATGATCGGGCAATGCGTTGGATCGCGCCCCCTCCACGTTTTCGTATTGAAAACAGCCCACGCGGTCCAATTGAGCTTCGTCCATCCAGTCGAGCAGAGTCTGAAATTCGGCCTCTGTCTCGCCGGGATAGCCGACAATAAATGTCGAGCGCAGCGTGAGATCGGGACAGACGTCACGCCACGCTGCAATCTCGTCCAGCGTCTTTGCCGCGGCGGCAGGACGGGCCATGCGCCGCAGCACATCAGGGTGGGCGTGTTGGAAAGGAATATCGAGATAAGGAAGCACCAAGCCATCCGCCATCAGCGGGATCAATTGGCGCACATGCGGGTAGGGATATACGTAATGCAGACGCACCCACGCTCCCAAACTGCCCAGATCGCGCGCCAGATCCGTGATGTGCGCACGATGCCCATTGGCTTCGGCATGTTTGATATCGACGCCATAGGCTGACGTGTCCTGAGAGATCACCAAAAGCTCGCGCACGCCTGCCTCAACTAGCTTTTCGGCCTCGCGCAGCACTGCATGAGCTGGGCGCGAGGAAAGGCGGCCCCGCATGTCTGGGATGATGCAGAATTTGCACTTGTGATTGCAGCCTTCGGAAATCTTGAGGTAGCTGAAATGGCGTGGGGTCAGGCTAACGCCGCGTGCGGGCAGGAGATCGATAAAGGGGTCCGGGTCTGGCGGCACGGCAGAGTGCACTGCATCCAAAACCTGTTCATATTGGTGCGGTCCGGTCACAGCCAGCACCTTGGGGTGCGTGCCGGTGATGTATTCGGGTTCTGCACCAAGGCATCCGGTCACGATCACGCGCCCGTTTTCATTCAGCGCCTCACCGATGGCTTCAAGGCTTTCGGCCTTTGCACTGTCAAGGAAACCGCACGTGTTGACGATCACCGCGTCCGCTCCTGAATAGTCGGGCGAAATGCCGTATCCTTCAGCGCGCAGCCGGGTCAGAATCCGTTCGCTGTCCACCAGCGCCTTGGGACAGCCAAGCGACACCATGCCAATGGTCGGCTGGCCAGGGCGGCGGTTAGGGTCCATCCGCGCCTTTGGCGAAGTATCATCAAGCCGCACCTTTGGTGCGAGATCAGGGCGGAGGTCTGGCGGATTTGTGCTCATACCCTGCCTCTTATGCGATCACATCTGCGGCGAAAAGGGTTGGGGTGGGTAGCGGCCCTGCGTTAGGCTGATTTCAACCACGTCACAAGAACGGAGCAGGCCTATGAAATGGATCGCACGGCTCATCGGGTTCTTCGTTGTGCTTGTCCTTGTGGCTGGGGTTTCCCCGCTTTTCTTACCCGCCGATCGCATCGCGCGGCTGGCGACGGATCAGATGCGCAACGCCACGGGGCGGGATGTTCGCATCACGGGTGATGTGTCTATGACCTTGTGGCCAGTTCTGGGGGTCAGCGTCGGCGGGCTTGAGGTCGACAATGCTGATTGGTCCGAACAGGGGCCAATGCTGACCGCTGAAAACGCAGCCATCGGTGTGGATGTGATGGCCCTGCTAAATCGTGAAATCCGGATCACCAATATCGAAGCCACGCGCCCAACCATAAGACTGGAAAGCCGCGCGGATGGCCGAGCGAGCTGGGTTTTTACAGACGCCAGTGGCGCAGCACAGATCGAAACCGAAGTCGCACCAGACACCCGCACCCCGCAAGCGGTGTGGATCGAGAACCTGTCCGTCAGCGATGCGACGTTGATTTATGACGCCGAAGGGTCTGACCTTGTGTCCTTCGCAAACGTTGATCTTACGCTGACTTGGCCCGAACGGCTGGGTGCGGCCGAACTTGCGGCCACGCTCAGCCCGGCAAGGGCAGATGTGGACGTGCGGGCGACAATTGGCGGGTTTGCGGGCTTCATCACTGGGCAGGTTCAATCTGTTACCGCCACTGTCACGGCCGGGGGCGGATCACTCGCGCTCGTTGGGCGGGGCAGCACAGCGGGTGACGTCGCCGGGCAACTGACGCTGGACATGCCAAACACGGATGACTTCTTAACTGCTCTTGGCCTGCCGGCACCCGGACTACCCGCAGGTCTGGGACAGTCCGTTGACTTGCGCGCGGACCTGACCCTGACATCGGACCGGCGTTTATCTTTGCGCGATGTTGTTGCGGACTTGGGGGCCAACGCAGTTGCAGGGGCGGCTGATATCTCGCTGAACGGAACCCCGGAGGTTAACGCGCAACTGAGCGCGGGGGCGCTTGATCTGAGTGTGGCCACAAAGGCAGGTGGCGCATCAATTGGGGGATCTGCAGCCCCTGCGGGCTCTGGCTGGCCCACTGATGTTTTGGATGCCAGTGGATTGGCCAGCTTTAACGGACAAATCGCGCTGAGCGCTGACTCGATTGACCTTGGCCAGTTCAAACTGGGCCAAACCCGCGCGCTTGTGCGCAATGACAACAACCGCATGGTGTTTGAGTTGCGCGAGGTGGCGGCCTACGCGGGCAAGCTTACGGGCGAGTTTGTGATGAACAACCGGTCGGGCCTGTCTGTTGGGGGCAAGCTGTTGGCCACTGGGATCGACATGCAGGCTGTATTGCGGGACGCGGCCCAAATTGAGCGACTGACCGGAGCGGCGGATGCCGAGATGTCCTTTCTGGGGTCAGGACAGTCCGTTGACGCTATCATGAAGTCGCTGTCTGGTAATGGAAAAATCCAGTTTGGGCAGGGCACGATTATTGGCATTGATCTGGACCGTTTGATGCGCTCCGGTGCGACCGGGGCTGGGACCACGGTGTTTGACAGTCTTGCGGCGACATGGACGATCGACGGAGGCGTGATGCGCAACGATGATCTTCTCTTGCGCCTCAGCAACTACGAGGCGCAAGGTGCAGGAGAGGTCGGGCTGGGCGCACAGACGATTGATTATACATTCACGCCAGTGGCGCTCCGGGCCAACGACGGGAACGGAATCGCGATCCCCGTCCGCATGGTTGGACCTTGGTCCGATATCAGCATTCGCCCGGATCTGGAGGCCGCCCTTGACCTAAACCTCTCCGCTGAAAAGGAACGGCTTGAGCAGCAGGCCGAGGATGCGGTGCGTAGCAAGGTCGCTGAGGAACTCAATGTGACGGATGAAGGTCAGGACCTCGAAGAGGCGGCCAAAGATAAGCTGGAAGATGAATTGAAGAAAGGGATACTCAAACTGTTTGATTAGGCCGCCCAACACGCAATTTTTCGGAGATCCAGATGCCATCCACGCCCGAAGCCAACAAGGCAAACGCGATCGCGTTTTACGACCTGATGTTCAACCAATGCGAACCGCGTGCCGCGATCGAGGCCTATGTGGGCGATGTCTATATCCAGCACAATCCGCATGTCGGGGACGGCAAGGAAGCATTCATTTCCTATTTCGAGGAGATGGCGGCGGGATATCCGGGCAAGGAAGTGCGCTTTGTCCGCGCCATCGCTGAAGGCGACTTGGTCGTTTTGCACTGCCACCAAACTTGGCCGGGCAGTGATGACTACGCGGGCATGGATATCTTTCGCTTTGATCAGAACGGCAAAGTGGTGGAGCACTGGGATGTGCTGCAGGTAATCGCGGGAGAGTCCAAGAACGAAAATGGGCTGTTCTGAAAGATCAGACTAGGGCGCTCGCATCATGCGCCCGCCTTGCTTAAAACGTCTGGTCGTAGTCGCCGACCCCCGGTTCGGTGCGGATCACGTCATCGATGTCTTTGAAGATTGCGCGCAACTCGGCTTCAGATTCCGGGCTTTCGCACACGACGACAAGGTTTGGTGTGTTGGACGATGCACGAACCAGTCCCCAGCCACCATTGTCCAGGATGACACGGGCCCCATTTACTGTCACCACTTCTTTGATCAGGCGACCGCCGATGGATCCACCGTTCTCGTGCCGATCAACCAGCTTCGCAACGATCCGTTCAAGGATGTCGTATTTCTCAGTATCCGCTGCATAGGGCGACATCGTCGGCGTGGCATAGGTCTTGGGTAGGGCACGGCGCAGGTCGGACATTTTCATATCCGGGTTCCTGTCCATCAACTTGCAGATTTCGACAGCCACCCGCATTCCGCAGTCATAACCACGCCCGATGGGCTCAGCGAGGAAATAGTGGCCTGACTTTTCAAACCCCGCCAGCGCGCCCAGCTCCTTGACCCGCCGCTTCATATGGCTGTGTCCGGTTTTCCAATAGTCCGCGGTCACGCCATTTTTGATCAGTTCGGGATCCGAGGCGAACAGGCCGGTGGATTTTACATCTGCAACGAAGGTTGCATTGGGATAAATCTTGGCCAGATCGCGGGCCATGATGACGCCAACCTTGTCGGCAAAGATTTCTTCGCCCTCGTCATCCACAACACCGCATCGGTCGCCATCACCGTCAAACCCTAGCGCGAAATCCGCACCTGACGCTTTCACGCTGGCGGCCATGTCATGCAGCATCTCCATGGCCTCAGGATTGGGATTGTAGTGAGGAAAGGTGTAGTCGAGTGTGTTGTGGCTTTCGACCACTTCGACTCCAATTCGCCGGAACAACTCAGGTGCAAATGCGGCCGCAGTGCCGTTGCCGGTCGCGCAAACGACCTTGAGCGGGCGCGTCATTTTGAAATCACCCACAAGGTCTTGCAGATAGGCCTCTTGCACGCCGTCCACAAACTCATACCCTCCGCGTGGACGCGGTTCGCCCCGGCCGTTCAGAACGATCTCCCGCAACTCGCTCATCTCGTTCGGGCCGTGAGTGAGGGGGCGTTCAAAGCCCATCTTGACGCCTGTCCAGCCGTTGGGATTGTGGCTGGCTGTCACCATTGCGACGGCGGGTACATTCAGGTGAAATTGGCTGAAATAGGCCATCGGGGACACAGCTGGACCGATGTCCTTGACCTGAATGCCAGCCTGCATCAGCCCCAACATCAGCGCGTTTTTGATCGACAGTGAATAGTCGCGATAATCGTTGGCGACTGCGATTTCAGGCTTGATCCCGCGGCGGTGCATCTGGGTGCCGAGGCCTAACCCAAGGGCAGTGATCCCCGGTAGGTTGATCTCATCCGGGTATTTCCAGCGCGCGTCGTATTCGCGAAAACCTGTTGGCGCGATCATCGGGTCGCGCAAAAATTCCCAAGTGTTGGGGGTGACAATCGGTGCGGGTTTGGTCATCGAAACGTACTCTGCTTTGAAAAATGATTTAAATCGAAAGAGGATCGGCCTTGGCCAACGCGTCGAACTGCATCAGGCTTTCGACAAGGCGCGGCATCTGATCCAGATACACCATGTTCGGTCCGTCAGAGGGAGCGTTATCTGGGTCGGGATGGGTCTCGATGAACACACAGGCCACACCAAGGGCGACCGCGGCGCGGGCCATGACGGGGGCAAATTCACGCTGCCCCCCGCTCGAGCCACCTTGCCCACCAGGTTGTTGCACCGAATGGGTTGCATCCATCACCACTGGATACCCCGTTTTCGCCATCTGAGGCAGGCTGCGCATGTCGGCCACCAGCGTGTTGTACCCAAACGAGGTGCCGCGTTCGGTCAGCAGAATGCGGTCATTGCCGGTGCTTTCAACCTTAGTGATGATGTTGGGCATTTCCCAAGGTGCAAGAAACTGACCCTTCTTGATATTGACCACCGCTCCGGTGTTACCCGCGGCCAGAAGCATGTCAGTCTGGCGGCATAAAAAGGCGGGGATCTGTATGATGTCTGCCACCTCGGCGGCCACGGAGCATTGTGCTTCGCTGTGCACATCTGTCAGCACCGGCACACCGAACGTGTCCTTGATCGATTGCAAAGCAGCCAAACCCGCTTCAATCCCCATGCCGCGTTGCCCGGACAAAGACGTGCGGTTGGCTTTGTCGTAGCTTGCTTTGAATACGTATTGCGCCCCGGCGGCCTTACAGGCCTCTTGCATTTTGCCGGCGATTTCGTGGCCCTGATCTAGGCTTTCAATTTGGCAAGGGCCTGCGATTACCGTCAGGGGGCGGTCATTGCCGATGTTCAGGTCGGCGACTTGGACATGTTTCATGTTAGCTGGTCACTTGTTCTCTGAGGATCGACGCGGTTAGGGAGATCATCAGATAGATGCCTGCAAAGACCAGAAAAGCCAAGATCGTGTTCTCAAACGCGCGTGGATAGGAAGGTTCCTCGCTCGCGATTGGGTCAACAGCAACCGTCAGGTAGCGCACTTGACGCGATGCCTCGACCCGGGCCTGTTCCATCGTTTGCAGCGCCGACTGCATCATCATATCGCGCGCGGCGAGGTCTGCTTGGGCGATCTGAATGCGCGCGGCCAGTTCAGCAAGGGAATTCTCGCCCCGCGAAACATCTGTCATCTTGCTATTCAGGAGGTTCAACTGGGTCTTGAGGATTTCCAGCGTCCCACGGGCCCCATCGACCCGGCTTTGGTTCGGACGGGAATTGTTGAGCAAGCTCGCCAGTTCGATCTCTTTCTCGATCACCTGTGTTTCAAGTTGCGAAATCTGGGCGCGCAGCGAGGCGATCACACCCTCCGGGTCCAGCGTTGACCCCTCGATCTGCAAGCGAACAAGAGACTCCTGAGCCGCGCGACGATCGATTTCAGCGCGGTCAAACCCTTCGCGGGCGTCGCGCATCTGGTCTTCGCGCTTTTGCTGAGACAGGTTGTTGACCCGTTGTTCCGCATACTCGATCAACTGGCGGGAAAAATCCGCCGATACTTGCGGATCTGCCGCGGCTACTTCCATACGGATCATGCCTTCGGTCGGGTCGTAGCCGATTTTTACATTTTTCTTGTAAACCTTATAGGCCTCTTCGTTTGTAGGGGCTGCGCTGAGGCGCTGGATTGGATCAATCCAATCCTGGGTGAAGTGGGACTTGAACCCGACATCCTGATCAAGACGCAGCATCGCGTCCTTGGACTGTAAAAAGCCTTGTACCGCGATGCTGTCGGAATTGGTCGCGAACTGAGTGGGTAACAGACCCCCCAACGCACCACCGCCGCCGGAACCTTCATTCTGGATGATCAGAAACTCGGATTTAGTGGCGTACATCGGCGTGGCAATGGCGTAAAAATAGTACCCGGCCAGAAAGGTGGGCAGCATCACGAAAAAGGCCAGCCGGACCAGTAGGAGACCTGTTTTGCGGCGCCGTCTGCGCGCGATGTCGCGCTGGATGTTGAACATTTCCTGCGCACGACGGTCTGCGGGGCTGACCTCGGTAGAGGGCAGTTGCTGTTTTCTGACAGGCACTGTCTGGGGCAGCTGCACGCGGCCCTTGGTAGCACCTGCACCCCCTTCAGATGCAGGTAAGCTGGCAAACGCATCCGGGGCGCCACCCTCATGTGGTTCGGCACCGGCCTGTGGCACGACCAGTTCCAGCATGTTTGAGCGCTGAAATGGATCGATGCCCTTGGCACGCAATAGGCGTACTGCGTCGAAATCGGACGTGGCTGGCAGCTTGTGTTTTTGCGCGACGCGACGCGCCATGCGCAACTGGCGACCTGTCAGTCCTTCTTGGCGGATGGCATCAATGGTGTTTGCACTGTCGACCTGCTTGGTTGAAGGTGCCTCGCTTGCGGCTGCGGCTGCGGCTGCGGTTTGGGCGGCTGCCGGCTGCGCACTGTTTCTCGGTGCAGAGGCATCGCGTTGCACGGCTTTCACGGGTTGTGGTTCACCGCCGCCAGCATCTGCCTGCTCCGCCGAGGGTGCCGCACGTTTGATGCGGAACTTTCTAGCTTTGGGTTTCGTAGTCATAAAGCCGTTTCGCCTCTTCCAGCGTGTCAAACATGTGTAGTTTGCCATCCAGAAGGACAGCAGCCGAACGCGCGAACTTTTCCAGTGTCTGCGCCTGATGTGACACGATTATTATTGTTGTGGTGCGCAGCCGTTCTTGCAGCACCTCGCCTGCTTTGCGGTTGAATTCGACGTCGGTGCTGGATGGCATCCCTTCGTCGATCAGATAAATGTCGAAATCCAGCGCCAGCATCAGCGAAAACGAAAACCGCGCACGCATGCCTGATGAATAGGTGCCGATGGGTTGGTCGAAATACTCACCAAGATTGCACAACCAGCGGCAAAAGCTTTCGACATAGTCGGGGTCAAGCCCATAGAGACGGGCAATGTAGCGGCAATTTTCGTGGGCCGAAATCTTGGAGATCACCCCGCCCATGAAACCGAGAGGGAACGAGATGTTGCAGAGGCGTCGAATTTCCCCCTCATCCGGTTTTTCCAACCCTGCCATCATGTTGATCAAAGTTGTTTTGCCTGTGCCGTTCGGGGCCAATACACCGAGCGAATGTCCCAGTTCCACGCGGAAAGACACACGGTCAAGGATCACCTTGTGCTGTGTGCCAGTCCAGAAGGACTTGGAAACATTTTCAAACTCTAGCATCCCGTTGCTCCGCGGTGTGCTGGTGGTGCCCCAAGATGTACGCGTGGGGCGATCCCTCCTTATCAGAGGTGTATTAACGGCCTCGTCCTTAACCGTGGCTATATTATGTCGAAGTTCACGTTAAATGTACAGGATCGACGCTGCACTGTTGCGCAGCGTCGAACAATGATTTTTCAAAGGGTTCGGCGGAGTGTCGCCGTCCGCTTGACGCTTAGGATCAGGCGATCACTTGCCATGCCAACCCGGCAAGGATGGAACCGGTCAGCGCAAACCCAAGATAGGCGGCGAATACCCTTGGTTTGACCAGTGCCCAAACTGCAATTGCTGCTGGGATTGAACTGACGCCACCAGCGATCATGAAGGACATCGCCGCTCCGCTTGCCATACCTTGATCCAGCAAATCGCCGATCAGTGGAGCCGCCGCATACCCGTTGAGGTACGCTGGCATCCCAACCAAAGCGCCCAGCATGATGGTGCCAATACCAGTCCCACCAAGCACGTTGGCGATCAGATCAGCAGGCATGTAGTAGACCATCAACCCTTCAATCACATAGGCCAGTGTCAGCCATTTCAGCAGGAAGGCGGCGTTCTCAAGTCCCGCGCTGCGGAAGATGGCCACACGGTCGCTGTCTCCCCAGAACTTCCATACTGGCTTGGTCGAAAACGGAGCTTTTACTCCGCAGCATCCGCCCACGGCAGGTTTGTCCCGCAACGGGTTGGTGAAGACGGGCGTGCCGGACAGAAGCAACGTGCCAAAGCCGCCGAACATGCCTAGCGCGATGGCTGCCACGGTTTTTGCCAGTGCAAATTCCATACTGATTGCACCTGTAGTAATCGCAAACATGGCTGGGTCCATCAAAGGCGAGGCAAGCCAGAACGCCATAACAGCCCCAAGCGGCGCACCCACGGCAAGAAGGGCAGCGATGAACGGAATGACTTCGCACGAACAGAACGGAGAAAGGCCGCCCAGCAGAGCTGCCATTACAATCATGCGCGCGGGGTTGCCTTCAAAGGCTTTGGCCAGCAGGTTTTCGGCCCCTGTCGCTTTGAGATAGGCGATGGCCAGTACGGCAAAGGCGATGAAAGGCATCGTGCCCGCCAGTGCCTTGGCCGCGAAAATCAGGACATCGTCAACTTGTGCAGTGTCAAGAAGTGCGACGAGCAGGACGATGACGCAAATGGCCAGCCAGACGCGGTCAATGCGCGCCAGCCAGTTGGTGCGCGGGATTGGGGTCGTTGTATCAGCCATTGTTTGCGTCCTTTTGGAAATCCACGCTGTCGGCGCAGCACTCAGTTAGTAGAAAAGCCGAGAGGCTTTGTACTTCGTCAAATGCGACGGCTGCGCAGATGATCGAACGGCCCTGACGCGATTGCTTTACAAGGCCCGCGGTCGACAAGATTTTCATGTGATGTGTTAGGGTCGAACCCGTCACATCGGTCCGCTCTCCAAGGTCGCCGATGCTTAGACCTTCGGGGCCTGCGCGCACGAGCGTTCGCAGAACGGACAAACGTTGTTCGGACCCAAGCGCTGCAAATGCACTGGCGGCGCGGGTGAGATCGAGCGGGTGGGGTGATTCCATTTTCATATTTCTAGAATTGTCGAAATGAAGGGGGTCTGCAAGCATTATTTCGACAAACATCGAAATGTTTGCCTAAGTCTCTGGAGTGTTTAGATGTTTAGTATGAGTATAGAAGCTGATCTTGGCGCTTGTACGATCTGTGCTGATCGCTTTGCCGCAACGCAAACACAACACCAGCCCCGCCCAGTTGTGTGGTTTCGCCCCGGCGTGCGCATCCTCGTGGCCGGTCAGGCCCCCGGAGCACGGGTTCACGAAAGCGGGCGTCCCTTTACTGATCCATCCGGCGATCGGTTGCGCGATTGGTTGGGAATAGATGCAGAGACGTTCTATGACCGTGACAAGCTGGCGATTGTACCGATGGCCTTTTGCTTTCCAGGCTACAACGCCAAGGGATCAGACCTGCCGCCGCCCAAAGTTTGCGCTCAAACATGGCGGCATCAGGTGATGGCACATGTCGGGGAGGTCCCGCTGGTTCTGCTGATCGGGGGGTATGCTCAAAGCTGGCATTTGGGCGCGAAGGCAGGGGTGACCGAGACGGTTGCGGACTGGCGCAAATACGCTCCGCAAAGCTTTCCCTTGCCTCACCCGTCCTGGCGCAATACCGGGTGGCTGAAGAAGAATCCGTGGTTTGAGGTTGATGTACTGCCTTCTCTGCGCGCCCAAGTGAAAGACGTGCTGGCATGACTGAGACGCCTCTTGATATCGCACACAACGCAATGTCCGCCGCGCCGGACGATGATGCGCTGCGCCTGCGCTTTTTCGAGCGCCTTGGCGATGCAGAATTGTTTTTGCTGCTCGAGGACGAGGCAGAGGCAGAGGGCGATGCGGTTACCCCTCAAGTCTTTGATCCGGGCTCCGGCTCTATTGTTCTGGTTTTTGACCGGCCTGAAAGGATGAGTTCATTTGTCGAGGCCGAAGTGCCTTACGTGGCGCTGTCCGGGCGGGTCATCGCGGGGCTGCTTGCTGAACAGGACCTTGGGCTGGGGTTGAACATGGGTGTGGCGCCCTCGTCCTTTCTGCTCGATGCAGACGGGGTGAAGTGGCTGGCGCAAACTCTGGGCCATGGCCCGGACGAAGTTGAGGCGCAGTTGGCTGAAGTTGCACCACCGACAGGCCTGCCGGATGTGCTGATCTCTGCGCTTGATACGAAGCTGGCGACAGCCACTGGATTGGCACAATTGGCCTATCTTGTGAGCAGCACCGATACGTCTGGCGCGCGCGGTCATTTGCTGGCTTTTGTCGGGGCCGCACCTGGGGCGGAGCCTGCTCTGGCACGGGCGGCGTCTGAGGCACTGACCTTTTCGGGGATCGAGGCAGGCGCGATGGATGTTGCCTTTTTCGACGCGGGTGAGCCAATCACTGAGCGGCTGGCGCGGGTAGGTCTGCGATTTGACCTGCCACAACCGGCCCCGGCGCGCAGTCCCGAAGTCATTGCGCCCGGATCAGACCCGGACCGTCCGCCCAAGCTGCGCTGATCACGGTCGGGTTTCAGGCGGTCACATCCGCGCGAGACGGCCTGATAAGGGCTTTGGCGATCCTCTATAGTTGTAGCACCAGCAGGGCAGATAACGCGACCTGTTGCCCCGAACATGACCAGATGCCATCGTGCAAAAAGGATACTTGAAAGATGATGAACCGTTTCACCCTTGCCGTTGTTGGTGCCGCCAGCGCACTGACCTTTGCCACAAGCGCTTTTGCAGGCCCCCAGTATCTGGACGAGACCGGCTATGCGGTGTCGGGATATGACGTTGTGGCCTATTTTAGTCTGGAACAATCGCCGGTTGGCCAATCCCAGCCTGCTGGCGTGCCGGGCAAATCGTCCATCACGGCAGACTACAATGGCGCGACGTTTGCGTTTTCAACCGAAGCAAACCGGGATGCGTTTGTTGCTGATCCAGCCAAGTATGCCCCTCAGTATGATGGCCACTGCGCTTATGGAGTGGCCAAAGGTGGCAAGGTGCCGGGCAACCCGAACCTGTGGCGCGTCGTGGATGGCAAGTTGTTCCTGAACATCAACACAGCTGTTGTTGGTTTCTGGGAAGAAGACATTCCGGGCAACCTTGATCTGTCAGAAGGCAACTGGGTTTCTTTGGATGCAAAGCCGGCGTCGGAAAATACGATCCCGAAGTTTTCCAGCGCTGCGCCGCAGGGCTGACGTGAGCAAAACGAAGTCAGATATCAAAGGCCCGGCGCGCATTTCGCGTCGGGCCATTGGCTTTGGAGCAGGGGCCCTTGTTTTGGGTAGTGCGGTGTTTGCATCGCGCTGGTTCAACATTTCTGCTGATGCCAGAGCCGACGGCAATTTGCGCGTTGAGGATGCACACAAGGCTGCGTTGTCCGGCGCTGTTGTGCTGGTCGACATCCGCCGTCCTGACGAATGGCAGCGTACCGGAGTCGGAGAGGGCGCTGTAGCGCTGGACATGCGACGCGACGACTTTACCGATGCGCTCCTTGCACACACTGCCGGTCGGCAGGATGCGCCTGTGGCGCTGATCTGTGCACGGGGGGTGCGGTCTCGCGGATTGACGGCGAGGCTGACCTCTGCGGGGTTCACCAATATAATCGATGTGCCTGAAGGCATGCTTGGCTCTGGTGCTGGTCCCGGCTGGTTAAAGCGCGGTCTACCCGTGGTTGCGTGGTCCCCGACCTAGCTGTTGTCAAAAGGAGCACGCTAACGTGCGCACTCCATTCTTGATTTGCCTTCCATCTTACAAATCCAGTCAGAGATCGGGGCTTGTGCCCGGATCAAAGTGGACGGACGGCGATGGCATCAAAGTACTTCACCAATTTACTCTGCGGCGATGTCAGGTACTTCGATACGTGCGCGCAATCCGGCCCGTGCCACGCGGGCCTGAGCCACAATTGTGGGTTCCCGCAGTGTCAGTGGGTTGTCCAAACGCAGTGCTCGCGCCGCGGTTGCGCTGAGAGCTGAAAGGGGAACTGCGAGCAGCAGACTGATCATGATCGGCAACAACCACAAGGAAACTAATCCCGACAACAGTCCTGCCAGCAACAGCGTTCCTATCGCAGTTTCAATCCAGTGAAACTGGATCAGCTTGCCCAAAGGATAGGCGCCCGCGTCCCTTTTTTGCGGCTGCCATCCGTTGCCGCGCCCAAACACGCTGCGCAAAACTGCGCGGGTTTGCTGGACCATCATTATGGGCGCATACGCCACAGACAGGGCCAGCTCGATCCCCACAGCTCTCAGGAACGCGCCCCGACCGCCAAACAACTTGACCGCTTTGTTCTGTGTCATGATCAGCGTCGCGCAGGCAACTTTTGGAGCCAGAAGCATTGCGTACATCACCACCAGAAAGACCGCACTGTCGATATGTGTCATCGCCGGAGGCCAGTTTGGGAACAGAGGATTGGCTTCGTTGAAATAGGTGATCAGGTTGGTGTTGGCATCCCTGCCCAACAACGCCCAAAAGGCCAGCAAAACGAACCAGGCTGGCGACATCAGGTAGGCGGCCGCGCCCTGAAACAAGTGAAACCGGCTGATCGGGTGCAGGCCCCGGGTGGCAAGCAAGCGCAGGTGTTGCAGGTTGCCCCGGCACCAGCGGTTGTCGCGCACTACGTAGTCAATCAGCGTGCCGGGCGTCTCTTCGTAGCTGCCTGAGATGCGCGGCAGAAACCGCACGCGCCAACCGGCACGGCGGAGCAGCGATGCTTCGACAAAGTCGTGCGAAAGGATGAGATCCGTGCGCCCTGTCACGCTGCGCAGATACGGCAGGCCAGCAGCGGCTGCAAAGGCACGGGTGCGGATGATCGCGTTGTGGCCCCAATAATTGCCCTCGGTCCGCGCCCAATGTGCCAGTCCTTCAGCCAGCAGCCAGCCATAAGCCACGTTTGAAAACTGCTGCATCCGGGCAAACAGTGTATCGGCACCAATCAGTTGCGGACAGCTTTGGATCAAACCGGTTTGTGGGTCAGCAGCCATTTCGCAAGCCAGCCTGTCAATCGCGCGCCCGGTCATCAGACTGTCAGCGTCCAGAACAACCATCGCCTCATACGCGGCGCCCCAGCCGGTGATCCAATCCAGCAGGTTGCCGACTTTCCGGTCGGTGTTTTGGGGGCGACGACGATAGTGGACAGGGAATGGCGCGCTATACGCCAGTGTTTCGAAGGCGTGCAACTCTTGCGCGGCCAAAGTATCATCGCGTGTGTCCGACAGGACAAACAGGCTGTAGCGATGTCCGCCACGTTGCCGGGCCAGATCTGACAGCATGGCTGCTGCATTGCCAAAAACGTCAGACGGGCGTTCGTTGTACACAGGCACCAAGAGGGCAACGTCCAGGCTAGTTGCGTGTGCGGCTTGCCGTGCCGGATCACGCCGACCGACCAGACCAACCGTGACCGTTGACACGGCCAAGGTCACCCAAACGAAGGTCAAGCCGATCAGAGTGAGGAGTACATATTCCAGCCAGCTCATTCCGCTGCTTGCAAAGACACCGTACAGCCCCCAGACCATCAGTGCGGTCGTAATCAGCGCCGGAGCGAACACGGCGATGCGCCAGAGCGGTGCCTGTTGCACGGGTGCCGTGACGGCCATGTCAGGGGCCGCAGAAAAACTCTGCGTCGGCATAGCCAACGGCGCGCGCGCCGGCATATGCACGTGTTGGCTCACGACTGTGTCCAACGATAAAGCCACACTTCGCTCAGGGCCTGGCCATCAAGGCGCAGTTGGGCGCGGAATTCGGCCCATATCGCCTCACCCGGCGTAAATGTGAAGGCAAGGCGCGGGCCGCCTGTGGCGGGGTTGCGCTGAATGATCCCTTCGGTCACTTCGCCCGCGGAACTGCGCACCAACCGTTCAATCTGACCCAGATCGTCGGGTACGTGATCGCCCGCTTCAAAGTCGATGGCAAAGATGCGTCCACCTTCAGGTCGCCCACCGGCGGCTGTGTTCAGCACCCGCAAAGGCATGGCCGCCTTGGGCGCCGGGTCGCTGCCCCAATCGAGGCGATAGGTGATCTTGTGCGACGTGCCCGGTTCGATATCCGCTGAGGGGCGCCAGTAGGCGACAATGTTGTCGTAGATTTCGCGGTCCGCCGGTATTTCGACCAACTGGACATTGCCGCGCCCCCAGCCTTCGCCCGGAGTGACCCAGAGGCCGGGGCGGCGGTGGTAGAGGGCTTCGAGGTCATTGAAATCCGAGAATTCTCGGGCCCGTTGCATCAGGCCAAAGCCACGCGGGTTGTTGTCCCCAAAGGCGCTGATTTGCAGCGTCGTGGGATTGGCAAGCGGACGCCAGATCACCTCGCCTCCACCGTTGTGGATCATCAATCCGTCATTGTCGTGAACTGCCGGGCGGAAGTCGTCAAAGCGCTGACGGTCCATGTCGTCAAAGAGGAACATCGACGTCAGGGGCGCGATGCCGACATGGGTCAGCGAATTGCGCGCGAAAATTTCGGCCTCGACCATCATGGTCAGAGGCTGGCCCGGCATGATTTCAAATCGATAGGCCCCTGTGCACGACGGGCTGTCGAGCAGGGCATGAAGCACGATCTTGGCCGCGCCGGGTGCCGGTTCTTCGAGCCAGAAATGAGTGAAGTCGGGGAATTCCTCGCCCATCGGGTCGCCGGTCTTCAGGGCAAGACCGCGTGCAGAGAGACCATAGATATCGCCTGTACCGATGCCCCGGAAATAGCTTGCGCCCTGAAAGACTGCGTATTCCTCGTAGATACCCGGTTGGCGCAACTCTGCCCGAAGGCGCAGGCCGGAATAGCCCAACGTTTCGTCGATCGGCACATCCGGGAATTTGTCAGTTGTGTCGAAAACGCCCATGTCAAAGACCATCGGGCGGGCTTGATCCCCCTGAACCACGTAGGTGCGGATAGCTTGGGGAAAGTAGAGACCGGGCGGGAAGACATCGACCCGTTGCGGCGCGTCGGACCCTTCCCACAGCGCGTTGCGACTGTCGAACCAGATCTTGCGGTATTGATCATACGTCAGGTTGCGCCACTCCGCCGGGATCAGGGGACGAGGCTGGTAGTCTCGCGAAGCCATCTCGCGTGCCATCTCGGCCACATCACTTGGTGCGAATGGTTTCGCGTCCCCAAGCTGTAGACCGGGTTCAACTGCATCCTCTGCCCAAGACGCGCGTGGTGCTGCGGCGAGTGCCGCAAGGCTTGCCAAAAATTCACGGCGTAGCATCAGCGCACCTCTTTCGGTTTCCAGGGTGTCGTCTTGAACCACCCAGCCAGATAGGCGGTCAGGATCAGGCAGCCGCAGCCAAACGCGTTGACGGCCAGAACCGTAACTGTCTCCCGACCCAGAACGTCCATTGCAAAACCATTGAACCGCGCAACAAAGATCGACACGACAAACACGGCCAAAGATTGCTGCCCGACTTTGAGAATGATCTGCAGCACTACATTCCATGCACGCCCAAACGCCCCTGCGCCGGCACGAATTCGGTTTCCTTTGTCCCCGGCAATCACCCAGCAAACATAAGCCAGCGCAAGGAACTGGACATAGCGCAGCAGCCCAAAATCGGTCTTGGAAATCCACTGACGGTTTTCGATCCGCCATTCACGGGCCCAGTCAAAACCGAATTCACGCACGCCAATGTTGGATAGGGGCACGTTCGCGACCACGATGAATGTGGCAATCCCGATCAGAACCGGAGTTACTGGAGGCTTGGGTATCCATCCACGCATGAAGGCAAAGCCGGTGAAGAATACCAGTTGCCAGCCAAATGGATTGAGGAACCAGCGCCGTTGCCAGTCATCATCCCCCACCCAAGGCTCAGCTGTGAAGTTGAGGTAGGGCAGGCCAAGGCTTTCCATGAAAGCGCGTTGGCCAAAAAACCACAGGGTGAGACTGGCAATGGCCAGCAGCGCAAAATGGGTGCGTCCAAGCACAATGACGATCGGCATCATGGCGAGGATCACCATGTACATCGGCAGGATGTCGAACAGATTAGGCACCCATTGCAGGGTCATAAAGCTGAACAAGATGTTCGGATTGTTCCAGTGCTCACCTTCGACAAACAGCATCCACAGGTTCAACTGGCCCCAATAGTTGCGCGTCGTGATCTCAAGATCGGTGAGAAAAGCGAGCATCGCGGCGGTAGCGAAGAACAGGCCGATATGCGCCCAGTAGACCTGCCAGATGCGATAGAGGACGCGCGCGGTTCCCAAGACCCATCCGGCCCGATCAAACGTGGCCCCGAAGGCAATGGCCGAAGCCATGCCCGAACAGAACACAAAGATCTCTGTGGCGTCAGAAAAGCCGAACCGTGCCGGGATCCACGACGTGATGAAGTTGCCCGGCGTGTGGGCAAACAGGATGATGAACATCGCGATCCCGCGGAAAAAATCCAGACGGATATCACGCACCCGAACCGCATTGGCGGGGGCGGCAGCGGCGGGCGCTGCTTGGGTATGTGTTGGGTCGGCAAACGTCATGGCCGTTCTTTAGTCTTCTTTACTCAGGTTGTCTTGACCCACCGGATTATTGAGCCGGGATACGCCGTGCATTGTGGATGCTGGCAAGGCGAGTGCTGGAGAACCTGTCCATCGCGCCTGCGCGGCGTGCGATGCGGTCTTCGATAAGTGTTTCAGTGGCATCAACTAGGCCTGCACGCAGACCTGCGTCGATTGTCATCCGTTCAAACACATCGCGCTGGGCATGGCTTCCCCCGATGGTTTGCATGCCGGGACGCGCCGCGGCGAGGCTTTGGAAGGCTTGTTCGTAGCGCCCTTCGGAAAAGGCATTTAAACCTGCAAGAGCAGCCTGACCCGGGTTCGCAACTCGCGCGGGCATCTCACCACTGCGCACCGCGTCGCGGGCAAACCGGTTTGTCATAGAGGCTTGGGCGGTACTGCGCCCGGCGGCACCTAGGGCCAGCATGTAATGCAGGTCGGCGAAAACGAGACAGCCGTCGTCTGTGCGGTTTTGGGCCAGATCGGCCAACTCGTCCCACCGAGCGCCGACATGGACACCCTCCAATTCCAGACGCATCAGCAACGATGTGGCGTTGGCCATGTCGCGGTAGTCATCCGTCTTTTCGCTTCGCACCTGATCGTCGTAGATCGCCAGCACGATGTCTGTCTCACCCTGGTCCAAATGCAGCAGCGCTTTGTGCCACCATACGTGGTAGCGGAAGTTGTTACAGTGATCCCAGGCCGAGCAGTTGTTTTCGATCAGCGCAATGCCGTGGTCGGGGCGCGCTGTCATGTCATAGACGTGGGCCACGGCGTGCAGGCCCCACGCGTCGTCACCGGCCAGCCCTAGTCCCTTGAGGCCAGCGGCTTCGGCGGCGTCATACTCGCCCGTTTCTTCAAGAGTGAAAGCGTGGCAGCCAAGCACGTATCCTTCCAGATCGTGACCTTTATGCGCATCCAGCACGTTCTCAATGGATGTCCGCATACCCACGCCATCGCCAAGGATGAAGCGGATGGCGTGACTGACTTTGGCGGATAGGGTGTCAGTGGGTTGATTAACCAGTATCCGCTCCATTGCAGCAATGGCACCGGACGGTCGTCCGTCCAACCATTCGCCAAGGGCGCGGACCCACAGGCGTTCGCGGGTGCTGCCGCCGGATGCGGCCAATGCCGCCACGGCCGCCTGCCCAGCCTCGCGCGCCACTACGTTCAACTCGCGCCGTCCCATCATCAGAGAGAACAGCCCCTTGGCCGCGTGTCCCATCGCAAAGTTCGGAGCCCCGCTGAGCACAGCGCCCAGATGTGTTGGGGTTGCAGTACCATGTGCCATGAACGCGCGGATCAGAGCGTTCCATTCCTCAAGCAAGGCAGGATCGTCCAGACTGACGGGGGATTGGCAAATGTCGTACATCATAGATGGAAAACCCTTTATCTCGTGCTGTCTAACGCTCTAAACCATCTGGCTCTTTTTGGGACCCATTGCGCGCCGCTCACACGCACACGTGAAGGGCGAGCAGGGATTCTGTGAGCAAAATTTCAGCGTGTCAGTTCAGAAACGGCGGTTTTCAGCCAAAGCACTTGGGGGCAGCGCCTCAATCTTGCTTTTTCGCAGATTTCAGAGTGGCGAGAACGGCTTGGGTGTCTTGACCAAACCGGGGCGGGGCCCGGTCATAGCGCACAGGCGTCGCGGAAAATTTCAGCGGATTCGCCAAAAGACGGACATGGCCGTCGGCAACATCCTCGCGTTCGACTTCGACAACTGTGCCGCGTGCTTGCGCCTGCTCCGATGCTAACGCCTCGGCCACATCATGGATCGGGCCGCAGGGGACTTTGACCTCTTGTAACATCTGCAGGATATCGGCCTTCGCCATCTTCGAAAGGATCGGGCGCAAGGTTGGGATCAGGCTTTCGCGGTTCTCAATTCGGCCAAGATTGGTCACAAAACGCGCATCCTGTGCCAGTTCCGGCACGCCGAGTGCATCGCAAAACCGAGCAAATTGCGCATCGTTGCCGACAGCGATCAGGACGTGGCCATCGCTGGCCTCAAACGCATCGTAAGGCACGATGTTGGGGTGCGCATTGCCGCGGCGTTCGGGCACTTGGCCGGACGTGAGGTAGTTGCATCCTTCATTGATCAACCAGGCCATTTGTGCGTCGACAAGGGACAGGTCGATGTGCTGGCCTTCGCCTGTGTGATCGCGGTGGCGCAGGGCCGCGAGAATGCCGATTGTCGCGTACATCCCGCACATCACATCCGCTATGCCGACGCCGACTTTCATGGGCGCTCCCTCCGGTTCGCCTGTCAGTGACATGATCCCGCCATAGCCTTGCGCCATCAAATCGTATCCCGGCTGATCCCGGTTTGGCCCGTGCTGTCCAAAGCCAGAGATCGAGCAGTAGACAAGCCCCGGATGCGCCGCGCGCAGGGTCGCATGATCCAGCCCGTATTTGACCAGCCCGTCCGGTTTGTAATTCTCGATCACAATGTCCGCGCGTGCGGCCAGTTGGCGTATGATGTCCTGCCCTTCGGGGGTCGAGATATCGACGGCAATGGACTGTTTGTTCCGGTTGGCCGCCATGAAGTAGGCCGACAGATCCGTAGGCTTGCCATCGGTGCCTTTGGCATAATTCGGCCCCCACCCACGGGTGTCGTCTCCGCCGGTTTTTGGGTTTTCGACCTTGATCACTGTCGCGCCCAAATCTCCCAGCAGTTGGGTGGCAGTCGGGCCTGCAAGGATGCGGGACAGATCAAGGACGAATACGCCATCCAGTGCGCCGGGTTTAGATGCGTCCATCGTAAGCCCCCCGGTCGATCACGCAGGCGATCACACTAAAGGTGTCGCTGGATTGGGCGGCCTGCAATGCGTTCTGTAACTCGGCGCGTGAACTCACGGTGTGGCCAGCTCCGCCAAAGGCGCGGCCCATGGCGGCAAAGTCGTGTTTTGCAAATTCAACACCTTTATTGCTCAACTGCCTCTGGCGTTGTTTCAACTCGATGAGCGCCAATGAGGCGTCAACAAAAACCACGAAGATGGTTTTGAGGCCCAGTTCCGCAGCTGTCGACAACTCTCCCGCAACCATCAGGAACCCGGCATCCCCGGAAAAACTGACCACACAACGATCAGGTTCAACCACTTGGGCGCCCATCGCCAGCGGGATGGCGCAGCCCATCGTGCATAGGGCGGATGACTGCATGATCCCACGTGGTTCGAAACACTGCCACATCTGGCTCAACAAAATACGGTGCGCGCCGCTGTCGGCAGTGGCCAGCGTGTCGCGGGGCAGGGCGGTGCGGCAGGTATCGATCACAGCGGCGGGCCCCCATGCATCGTCACATGGGAATGCGGTGGCCAAATCGGCGCGCGCTTTGTCCACTTCTCCACCTGCCCATGTGGCGTTTGGCACCACGCCGTCGCGCATCGCGGCCAGCGTCGCGCCACAGTCCGCCACGACATTCATGCTCGCCTGATGCATGTAATGGTGGTTCGGCTCTGCTGTGATGTCGATCATTGTCTGGATTCCGGGAAAGTAGAAATCTCGCCATCCTGTGCGCATCTCGATCGGGTCATAGCCAAGGCCGATAATCAGATCCGCGCGTTGCACAAGAGGCAGCAGAACGGCGTCCGCCTTTGGGGACAGGCCTGCACCACCTAGGGCAAGCGGGTGATCTTCGGGAAGTAATCCTTTTGCCTTGTAAGTGGTGATGACGGGTACGTTGAAGGTCTCAACAAAGCTGCGCAATGCCTCTGAGATGTCTACGCGCCGGGTATCGAACCCTTGGGTCAGCGCATCTACGCCTACGATCAGAATGGGGCGTTCTGCGCGGGCCAGATGCGCCCGCATCTCCTCGAGTTGAGCAGGGGCAGGTACCACGGGCGAGGCGACAGCACGCTGCGCAGGAATCTCCGGGGTGACCGGCGTGACGGCGACAGTAATGGGCACATCGATGTGCACTGGGCCAGGCCGTCCTTCAGTTGCAATGGCCACAGCCTTGTCCGCGATCACATGCGCGGCTCCGGTGTTGAGAGTGAACGTCGCTTTGGTGATGGGGCGGAATACCCGCGTCTGATCAAGCACCTGATGGGTGTAGGTTTGCGCCTCATCCTCATCCACGCAACCTGCCAACACAATGAGGGGCACACGATCCTGATGGGCATTGGCGACCGCATTCACACCGTTCAAAGCGCCCGGGCCTACCGTCGCGACCAGTATGCCCGGTGCTCCTGTGCGGTGCCACGCGCCCTCCGCCATAAAGGCAGCAGCGTTTTCGTGTTTGCACAGAATGAACGTAATCCCGGCACGCTCCAGCGCATCCACCAGCGTCAGAACTTCACCCCCCGGCATCCCAAAGGCATGCCGGCACCCCGCATCATAAAGGCGCGCAGCCAAGACGTCGGCGGCGCGGGGCGGGGAAGGGGGTATATCGGTCATCTTCGCTCTTTCACGTCTGATCGCGGTGTTGCGTCTAACTGTCATGGGCGTTCGACACGTTCAACTCACACCTGCGTTGTCAGATGTTTCAGTATCCTGATGGCATGGCTCTTGACCTTCCAGTCACGGGAACCCTTATGTGACTTTGTATGACACACCCCTCTCTCTCTTTTGGCATATCCGGCCTTAACTGCGCGTCCTGCGTCGGGCGGGCAGAAGCCGCATTGCAAGCCGTGCCGGGTGCGCAAGCGGTGCGGGTCAATCTGGCAGATCACTCTGCACGGATCAGCGGGGTGAGCCCCGATGCGGCGATGCGGGCGCTGGATGACGCAGGCTATCCGGCTGAAGTGACACAAGTCCGGCTTGAGATCGCAAACATGTCGTGCGCCTCTTGCGTGGCGCGGATTGAGGCCGCGGCACTTGCACAGCCCGGAGTTATACTAGCCGAGGCGCGACTGCCGACCCATGAACTCTACGCTGAGGTATTGGGGGATGGGCATGAACTGCGTGCGGCACTGGCCACCGCTGGCTATCCGGCCAAGGAGAAGTTGCCCGACACCACCCCTGACGATCCCGCGGCCGCTCTGCTGTGGCGGTTCCTTGTGGCGGCAGCACTGACTCTGCCCGTCTTTGCCATGGAAATGGGGGGGCATGCGATCCCGGTGGTGCACCACTGGATTGCTGCCAACATCGGAACCACCACCAGCCATCTGGTGCAACTTGCGCTGACGGGGCTTGTGCTGTTGGGGCCGGGTGCTGGCTTTTTTAAACGGGGTGTGCCCGGTTTACTCAAGGCGCGCCCGGATATGGATGCGCTTGTTGCGCTTGGGGCTGGTTCAGCATTCCTGTTTTCTGCCCTCGCCGTGCTTGCTCCCGGCGTATTGCCCCCTGCGGGCATATACTTTGAGGCAGCGGCGGTGATCGTAACCCTGATCCTGATGGGCCGTTGGCTTGAGGCGCGCGCCAAGGGACACACAGGCGACGCTGTGCGTCGCCTTTTGGGCCTGCGCCCGGATACAGCAGAGGTTGAGCGGGATGGAGCCTTTAAGGATATTCCCGTGGATGATGTGCAGATCGGTGACGTGTTGCGCGCACGTCCGGGTGGGCGGATCGCTGTCGACGGCAGTGTGGTTTCCGGTGAGACATATATCGATGAGGCGATGCTGACCGGAGAGCCGATCCCCGTGCTCAAACGCATCGGTGATCTCGTCAGCGCGGGCACGCTTGCGACCAACGGCACGCTGACCTACCGCGCCACTCATGTGGGGCGCGACACGGTTCTGGCCCGCATCACTGCGCTGACCGAGGTGGCCCAAGCCGCGCGATTGCCGGTCGAAGCTTTGGTCAACCGCGTCACGGCATGGTTCGTGCCGATTGTTATGGTTATCGCACTGCTCGCATTCTGCATCTGGTGGGCGCTTGTCGGACTTGGCCCGGCGGTGGTGGCCGGGGTGTCGGTGCTCATTATCGCCTGTCCCTGCGCGATGGGACTGGCCACTCCGATGTCTATCATGGTGGGCACCGGGCGGGCAGCAGAATTGGGTGTCCTCTTTCACAAGGGCGCGGCGTTGCAACGCTTGCAGGATGTACAAGTGATCGCCTTTGACAAAACCGGCACGCTGACGCTTGGACAACCCGCTGTGACGAACATGGCGTCGGAAAACCCTGATACAATGCTGCGCGCAGCTGCGGCGGTTGAACAACACTCTGAACACCCGATTGGTCGGGCAATCGTGGCCGCAATGCCAGACGTCACAGAGGATGTAAGTGGGTTTGAAGCCACATTGGGTAACGGGGCGCAGGCACGTGTGGACGGCAAACAAGTCGTGATTGGTAACGCAGCCATGTTGGAAAATGCTGGGATCGCCACCAGTGATGTATGGCTTGCACAGACGGAAGCATGGTCCGCGACCGGCGCGACTGCGATCCACGTGGCAATTGATGGCCATCATGTCGGTGCTATCGCTGTCAGCGATCAGGTGCGCCCGGGGGCTGCTGACACGATTGCGCGGATCAAAGATACGGGGCGCGCTGTCGCCATGATCTCGGGCGATGCCAAAGCAACCGCTGATCACGTCGCACGCAGCATCGGGATTGATCATGTGGTAGCTGGCGTCCGCCCGGATGGAAAAGTCGCAGCACTTGAGTCGTTGCGTTCATCCCATGGTGCGGTGGCCTTTGTCGGCGACGGCATCAACGACGCGCCTGCATTGGCTGCAGCCGACGTTGGTCTGGCGGTGAACGGCGCAAATGAGGCCGCAATCGAAGCGGCGGACGTTGTGATGATGTCGCCAGAGCCCGCCGCCGTTCTTCGAGCGCTCAGTATCAGCGCAGCAACACTGCGCAACATCCGCCAGAACCTTGGCTGGGCCTTTGGATACAATGCGCTGCTGATCCCCGTGGCCGCTGGGGTATTGGTCCCGTTTGGAGGGCCGCAACTGTCACCCGCACTGGCGGCACTTGCCATGGCGCTTTCATCGGTTTTTGTGGTCACAAATGCGTTGCGGCTGCGCAAGAAAGGTCAGACATGAACATCTCGCAAGCCTCAAAAGCCACCGGCCTTCCTGCCAAAACCATCCGTTATTATGAAGAGATCGGGTTGATCCGGCCGATGCGAAGCACCAACGGGTACCGGACTTTTACAGACACCAGCCTGCACCAGTTGAACTTTCTGGCCCGTGCCCGTGCGCTCGGGTTTTCGATAGATCACTGCCGCTCACTGCTCGCACTCTGGGAAGATCGGGATCGCGCGAGCGCAGATGTGCGACGCATTGCGCTCAAACACCTCAATGAAATCGAGAAAAAGATCTCTGATCTGACAGAGATGCGCGACACGCTCGGCGAACTGGTCAGAACCTGTGACGGAGACGGCCGACCAGACTGCCCAATCTTGAACAGCTTGTCGGCAACTTCATTTAGCTGAAAATATTGTGGGATAGTCGCGCCTGCGCTTTGGGTGAAACCCCAAAACGCATGGCGTGGCTCAGCCGCCTTTGGATCAGCGGCGGCGGTCCCGGCGTGAAGACATGGGTTGGAACGCCACGCCCACATGTGCCTCGCAATAGGGTTTGCCTTGTTGGACAGGCAGACCGCAGAACCAGAAGTTGTCCGTAGCCGGATCGCCCACGGGCCATTTGCAGGTCCGCTCGGTCAACTCCATCAAGCTGATCTTCTTGGATTTCTTTTCGACTTCATTGACTTTGGCCAATGCCTCAGGGCTGATCTCATTGGCTGAGGGTTGCGGCGGCAGAGGTTGGCCTGCGGGAATGATCTGTTTGCGGGCTGGCAGGTTTGGCCGCGCTTCGCCGGAGGGGACAGGCTTGATCGCCGGTTCCGTCTTGGGCTGGGGTTGCTTTGGCTTGGCCTCGGCCTTTGGCGCGGAAGGTTTGGCTTTCGGTTCGGCCTTGGCAGGTGTTGCACCACTGCCAGCGCGGTTGGACAAGCCAAGCCGGTGGACCTTGCCGATCACGGCGTTGCGGGTCACCCCTCCCAACTCCTTTGCGATCTGGCTGGCCGACTGGCCCTCGCCCCACATCTTTTTGAGAACTTCAACGCGCTCGTCAGTCCAGGACATCAGCAGGCTTTCTTAGCTAAAAAGCGACCCCCTTTGCAGGGGCCGCCCCAAAATTTCGTATCAGCGCTCTATTCTAATGCTGTGCGCCAAAGTTACAAGGGAGCATGGTCATGTTTGGGCTGTGTTCGCACGGCTTCGCGCCATGCCAGCAACAGTGCGCCTGCAACAATGATACTGGCGCCCAAGATCGTGACCCCATCCGGGATCACATCGTAAAACAAAACATCATACACAGCGGCAAAAATCAGCGTCCCGTACGTTAGCGGCGCGACAAAGCTGGCATCAGCGCGCGCCATCGCATTTACAAAGCAGGTCTGCGCCACGGCCATCGCACATCCAAGGCCTGCCATCAGCGCCCATTGCATTGGGGTGGGCCAGATCCAAACCCAAACAACGGCAAGGCTCGCGATCCCGACGCCTATGGCATTGTTCACCACCAGAATAGAAAACGGGTTCTCCCGCCCGGTGAGCTTTTTGATGATGTTTAACTCGAACCCCAGAATGACGGCTGCCGCTAGCGCATACAAAGCGCCGGGTTGAAAACTGTCCGGCGTCGGGCGCAACAAGATCACAGCACCGACCAATGCGATCAGGGCCGCACTCCACCGCCATTTTCCGACTCTTTCGCCAAGCAGGGGAATGGCAAAAATCATCCCAAATACGGGATTGAGAAATGAAATCGCAGTCGCGTCCGCCAGTGGAATGTGGGCCACGCTTGCAAACATGAGCGTCAAGCCAGCCCAACCGCCCAAAGTGCGGGTCACGTGCAATCCAAGATGCGGGCGTTGCAGGGCGGGGCGCAGAATTGCGGCAACCACGGCAAAACTCAAAAACGCAAAAAGAAACCGCCCGAACACCACCTGAAACGGATGCAGAGGCGTTCCAAACTGCGTGCTCGCCAGTGTCTTGGCGATCAAAGTTGTGGCCGCGATGAAAGCACAGGCCACCGCGATCAGTATGGCCGCCAGAGCAGGGTTATGGGTTTTTGCGGTATACATGCAGGGCCGTTGAGCCCGATCCTTCACCTGATGCAAGCGAAAAGGGCTGGCACAAGCCCAAAGCTTGCGCTAGTTCACATGCATGATCAAACGCGCCTTCCTCCGACGAAAAGCATAACGCAGCTCTGCCTGCGCCTGATCCCGTTGCATCTACTCGCAACACCACTTCACTCTCAATTTTGTTGACCCTGCCCCGTGGCTCATGCACCAACGCAGTCATGCCACAAGGCCACCCAGATAGGATGATCCCCATGATCGCTTCCGTTTTGCCAACCTATAATCGTGCCCCCTTTAGCTTTGTAAAAGGCGAAGGCTCCTGGCTGATCGAGGCGGACGGGCGACGTTTTCTTGATCTGGGGGCGGGGATCGCTGTGAACGTGCTGGGCCACGCCAACCCCGCGTTGACGGAGGCCCTGACAGCGCAGGCGGGCTCCCTCTGGCACACCTCGAACCTCTATGAGATCCCACAGCAAAAAGCGTTGGCGGATAAACTGGTCGACGCGACCTTTGCCGACACGGTGTTCTTTACGAACTCGGGCACTGAATCCTGCGAATTGGCCGTAAAAATGGCGCGCAAATACTGGTACGAAAAGGGGCATTCGGAGCGCATCGAGATCATCACGTTCTCGGGCAGTTTCCATGGCCGCTCATCAGCCGGGATCGCTGCGGCGGGGTCTGAGAAAATGACCAAAGGCTTTGGCCCGCTTCTGCCCGGTTTCGTTCATCTGCCGTTCGCAGATCACGAAGCCATCGCCCCTGCAATCACCCACCATACAGCAGCTATCATGATAGAACCCGTGCAAGGCGAGGGTGGTATCATTCCTGTGCCCGACCAATGCCTGAAGGGTTTGCGGGATCTGTGTGACGAGCATGGAATCCTTTTGATCCTCGACGAGGTGCAGTGCGGTGTGGGCCGGACGGGCAAATTGTTTGCCCACGAATGGGCGGGGATTGAACCCGACATCATGATGGTGGCCAAGGGCATCGGTGGGGGGTTCCCTCTGGGTGCTGTGCTGGCCACGGAAAATGCGGCGAGCGGAATGACCGCAGGAACCCATGGGTCCACATATGGTGGCAACCCGCTGGGCTGTGCTGTCGGCAACGCGGTGATGGATGCTGTCAACACGCCCGAATTTCTGGACGATGTAAATCGCAAGGCGGGCGCATTGCGCCAAAAGCTCGAAGGCTTGGTCGCGGCTCATCCTGACACGTTCGAAAGCGTGCGGGGGCAGGGCCTGATGATCGGGATCAAATGCAAGGCCACAAATACGGATATCGTGCAGGCCGGTTATGATCAGAATGTTCTGACTGTGCCGGCAGCGGATAACACGATCCGGCTGCTCCCACCGCTGAACATCACGGACGAAGAGATTGGCGAGGCTGTTGATCGCCTCGACAGGGCGGCAGCCTCCCTCGCTGCGTAACAGCTCTTTCGTATCCAAACATCCTCGGAGGCCCGGGGGCAGATTGCCCCCGGTGCTCTCCATTCAAGAGACCAATGCTATGACCCATTTTTTAGACATCCACACAACCGCACCCGCAGATTTACGGACCATCATTGACGGTGCCCAATCCATGAAAAAGGCGCGTGCAGGTCGCCCGAAGGGGCAACTCGATGACGACCAGCCTCTTGCCGGGCACATGGTCGCTCTGATCTTTGAAAAGCCATCGACGCGAACCCGCGTGTCCTTCGACGTTGGTGTGCGTCAGATGGGCGGGCAGACAATGGTGTTGTCCGGCAGTGATATGCAGCTTGGCCACGGCGAGACGATCGCTGATACAGCGCGTGTCCTGTCCCGCTATGTCGATCTGATCATGATCCGCACGTTTGAAGAGGCTACGCTGCTTGAGATGGCAGAGCACGCGACCGTTCCAGTCATCAATGGGCTGACCAACCGCACCCACCCCTGCCAGATTATGGCGGACGTGATGACGTTCGAGGAACACCGCGGACCCATCAAAGGCAAAAAAGTCGTGTGGTCTGGCGATGGGAACAACGTGTTTGCGAGCTTTGCCCATGCGGCGAAACAGTTCGAATTTGATCTTGTGTTCACCGGACCTGAGCCACTTGACCCGGAACGCAGTCTAGATGGCCTGTATACCACCGTGAGAAATCCGGATGAGGCGGTCGCAAATGCGGACCTTGTTGTGACGGACACATGGGTGTCGATGCACGATCCGCAATCCGCGCGTGAAAGGCGGCACAACCAGTTGCGTGGCTATCAGGTTAATGCCGACCTCATGGCCAAATCCAGGCCCGACAGCCTGTTCATGCACTGCCTGCCTGCCCACCGCGATGACGAGGCTACGTCCGAAGTCATGGATGGTCCGCATTCAGTCATCTTTGACGAGGCCGAAAATCGCCTGCATGCGCAAAAGGCAATCATGCGTTGGTGTCTGGGCGTTTGAGCACACTCCGCATAGCGGTCGCCGGGGCAGGCAGCATCGGCTGCTTTGTCGGGGGATTGTTGCGTGATGCAGGATTTGACGTCCGACTACTTGGGCGCGCGCGGGTGATCAACGCGGTCGCCCAAGATGGGCTTCGGCTTACGGACTTTGACGGGCTCAGCCTGGAGGTGGGCGGCATTACTGGGTCTGACGATCCTGAAACTGCTCTGGCGGGTGCCGATTTGGTTCTTGTTTGCGTCAAGTCCGGCGATACCGAAGCGATGGGGCGCCTGATTGCGGCCCATGCGCCTGATGCCCAGGTGATCAGCCTTCAAAATGGTGTCGACAATGCCGCGCTGTTGCGTGCCGGTCTGCCGGGGTCAGATGTCCGCGCGGCGATGGTGCCTTTCAACGTAGTGTCGCATGGCCCGGGAGAGTACCACCGTGCGACATCGGGCGATATTCTGGTTGAGGCGGGGCCGTTGCCGGACCTCTCCTGCGCCCACCTGACTTGGCAGGCTGTCGATAATATTGAGGCTATCCAGTGGGGCAAGTTGCTGATTAACCTCGGGAATGCGGTCAATGCGCTGGCCGATATGCCATTGCTTGAGCAGTTGCTGGACCGCGCCTGGCGGCGGTTGCTGGCTGATCAGATGACGGAAGCCCTGCGCATACTAAGGGTTGTCGGGATCAAGCCCGTCAAAACCACTGCCGCACCACCAAATATCATTCCGCATATACTGCGCCTCCCAACACCGTTGTTTCGGGTTGTTGCTGCAAGCATGCTGACGATCGACGCACAGGCGCGGTTGTCTATGTGGGACGACCTCAAGCAGGGCCGGAAGACCGAGATTGATGCGCTTCAGGGAGCGATACTGGACCTTGCTGAACGTCACGGACGACAGGCCCCTTTGAATGCTAGGATGCGCAGCCTAGTCCGGGCGGCAGAAGACGCAGGCCGTGGACCGCCGGGGCTTACTCCGCGCGACATTCGCTCCTAGGCTTGCGCGTCAGAACGGGCTCTCTATGGTCGTCGAAAAGGAACATGGGGGCCCTATTATGGCAGCAGACATAGGCGTTTACGGACTAGGTACTATGGGGAGCGCATTGGCGCTCAATCTTGCCGAGAAGGGTTTTGAGGTTGCCGTCTCCAACCGTGAGGCGGATTGGATCGGTCCCTTTCTCAGCGAAACCGAAGGGCTGACAGGCGCGGTGCGTGGCTTTGAGGAACTGGCGGATTTTGTCGGAGCGATCAAAGCGCCACGCACGATCCTATTTATGATCCCATCTGGTGCGCCGATGGATGTCATGATCAAGGAAGTGACCCCGCTGCTGAGCGATGGCGACACGATCATTGACGGCGGCAACGCGGATTTCAACGACACTCGCGCGCGCACGAAACGGCTGGAAGGCACAGGCGTACATTTCGTTGGCATGGGCGTGTCAGGCGGTGCGGAAGGTGCACGTCATGGCCCATCGATGATGGTGGGTGGGTCGCATCATGCATGGGCGCAGTTTCGGCCCATGGCTGAGGCGATGGCGGCTCGCTTCGAAGATGATCCCTGTGTAGCGCATGTTGGTCCTGACGGGGCTGGTCACTTCGTAAAGACCGTACACAACGGGATCGAATACGCCGATATGCAAATGATTGCAGAGGTTTACGGCATTCAGCGTGATGTGGCTGGTATGGCTCCGGCCGACATCGGTGCGATGTTCGGGCGCTGGGCTGGTGGTCCGCTGGCCTCATACCTTGTCGAGATTTCGCACTCGGTTCTGCAAGCGGTCGATGCCGAGACAGGCAAGCCGATGATCGATGTCATCCTTGATTCCGCCGGGCAAAAGGGAACGGGCCGTTGGACCGTGATTGAAGCGCTCAAACTGGGACAGTCCGCGTCAGCCATTGAAGCTGCGGTCGGGGCGCGCGGTTGGTCCTCGCAAAAAGAGGTGCGGGTGGCGGCGCAGGATATGCTGGAGTCGGGGGCCAGTGCCTCGACAACGCCGGGTGAGGATGATCTGGCAAGTGCTATGTTGGCCGGTCGCATTCTGGCCCATGCGCAGGGTTTTGCCGTTTTATCAACGGCTTCAGAGGCGTTTGACTGGTCGCTGGATATGGCCCGGATTGCCGAGATCTGGCGGGCGGGCTGCATCATTCGCTCAGCCCTGCTGGACGAATTTGCCGACGCGTTCCGGGGCGAGCTACCCCATGGTCAGATGATCCTTGCACCGGCGATGGTCGAGCGTCTGGCTGCGTCCGTGCCGAGCCTGCGCCGGGTTGTGGCTGCGGCCAGTCTTGCGGGCCAGCCACTTCCGGCCTTGTCGGCAGCCTTGTCATGGCATGACAGCATGGCCCGCGCGCGTGGGACAGCGGATATGATTCAGGGCTTGCGCGACTATTTTGGAAACCACGGATTTCGCAGGATCGACCGGGATGGTGACCATCACGGCTCGTGGGGGTGATTTACTCCTTGTTTATATGGGTAAAAGGCTGAAAACAGTTGTGTACCGGACGTGCGCAACCTGTGCACAGACTGTGCACCGATCATGCACGGATTTGGAGACGTTAACGCCGCGTGCGGTCATCTGGAGGACGCGCGCTGCGCGACGCCATTTTTCAAGGGGCTCTGCCCCGTCCTTCGGACTCCCCCGGGATTTATTCAAATCAGAGAAGAGACGTGTGGGGTGGTGCGGCCACCGCCCTATTTGCGCGGCTTGGCACGTAAGGTCGGGTCGGCTTCTGTCGGGTCTTCGGGCCATGGGTGTTTGGGGTACTGTCCGCGCATGTCCTTGCGCACATCCCCGTAGCTGGTGGCCCAGAAACGGGGCAGGTCGGACGTGACCTGTACTGGGCGCTGGGCGGGAGAGAGTAGGGTGACTTGAAGCGGGGTCTGACCCACCATTGGGTGCTGGGTCACCCCGAACATCTCTTGCAGCCGTACCGAGATGCCCGGGGTGGCTTCGTCATAGTCGATGGCGATTTTGCGCCCCAGTGGCGTTTCAAAGTGGCCGGGAACGGCGCGGTCGAGGGTTTGCATATTATCCCAGCCCAGCAGGGATTGCAGGGTGGGCAGGATGTCGAAGGCCTTCCAGTCCGCCTGAGAGCGCACATCGGTGAGGTGGGGCAAGAGCCAGTCCTCGAGCGTAGTCATGAGGTGGCTCTCGTTCAAGTCGGGGAAGTCTTCCCCCATAAGAGCGGCGCGCGCCATTAGTCGTCGGGCTGCGCGGGAGGGGCTCAGTCCCAATTCTGCAATGCCATACAGCATGGCCCGCGCCACGTCCTCATCCGGAGCGTCCGGCCAGTGTTTGTCTTCAAGTACGAGCGCGCCAAAGGCACGCTGCTGGCGTGACTGGACGCTGCGACTGCGTTTGGACCACTGGCAGATGTTTTGCCATTTGATCTGATCGCCAAAGAGGGCGTCGAGTGCGCTGTCGCTGAATCCGACCGCCTGTCTTATCCGCGCCTCGCGGGGGTCGCCGTCAAGGTCTGTGGCCACGATAAGCCGGTGACCGGACAGCGCATCACCTTGTGGCAGGATCGCGCCCTTGCCGCCCGACAACACAAAGCGCGGTGCCTCGCCGGAGCGGCGTAACCCGATACGGTCGGGGTAAGCGAGAGCAGCCATGTCTCCGAGATCGAGCGGAGGTCGGTCTGGTGCACTGCGCTTCAGTCGCTTTGCCTCATCTCGGATGCGCGCCAGCGTGCCGCGATGCGCATCGGCAAATGCGTTTGGATCATTGAGGGCCCGCATGCGCAGGGCGAGGTCTGTGCCCCGGTTGCGCAGGGGGTCGCGTTCGGCCAGCAGAGCGGCGAGGGGGGCGGCCTGTTTGCCAGCCGTGACCAGCATGTGCGCGAGACGCGGGTGCAGCGGTTGGCGCGCTAGGGCGCGTCCGTGATCTGTTATCCGCAGGTTCTCGTCCAGAGCGCCGAGCATCTGAAGCAGACTTTGCGCTTCTTTCAGGCGGCCCTGATGCGGTGGAGTGACAAAGCGCAAGCAGTCGCCGCTGCCCCAGAGGCTGAGTTCGAGGGCAAAGCCTGCGAGATCTCCGCTGGCGATTTCTGGGGGCGGGAAGGCGGCCAAAGCCCCGTCTTCGCCTTTGGTCCACAGTTTGTAGGCCGTACCGGGCGCAACCCGGCCTGCGCGGCCCATTCGCTGTGTCGCTTCGGCCCGCGTGACCCGTTCCGTCACCAGTCGTGACATGCCAGAAGCTGCGTCAAACTTTGCTCGCCGGGACCGCCCTCCGTCTACGACGATGCGGATGTCGGGGATGGTCAGCGAGGTTTCGGCGATGGAGGTGGCGAGCACCACCTTGCGTTGCTTTGATGGTGTGATGGCGGCACGCTGGGCTTTGAAATCCATTGCTCCAAATAAGGGATGCGCCGTCGTGCCCGTTGGCAAGTGCGGTTCGATCAGAGACAGGGTGCGCCGGATTTCGCCCTCGCCCGGAAGGAAGGCGAGCAGAGACCCCTCGGCCTCTGAAAGAGCGTGCAGGATCAGGTCCGCCATCGCGGCTTCGAACCTTTTGTCTTTGGGGATCGGTTTGGGCAGCCAGTGGGGTGTCACCTCGAATCTCTGACCGGCACTGGTGAGGATGGGGGCCTGCATCACTTCGGCGACTGGGGCCGCATCGAGCGTGGCAGACATGGCCAGCAAGATCAGGTCGTCGCGAAGGACGTCAGCCACCTCAAGGCAGAGCGCGAGACCGAGATCGGCGTTGAGCGAGCGTTCGTGAAATTCATCGAAAATGACGGCGCCGATCCCAGGCAAGTCGGGTGCGTCTTGCAGCATGCGGGTCAGGATGCCTTCGGTGACGACCTCAATCCGCGTATTCGGGCCGACGGTGCTGTCGCCCCGGATGCGGTAGCCGACGGTCTGGCCGGTATTTTCCCCCAATGTCATGGCCATCCGATCGGCTGCCGCGCGCGCGGCGAGGCGGCGGGGTTCCAGCATCAGGATTTTGCCGTCTGTGAGTCCTGCCTCAAGCATCGCAAGCGGGACGCGTGTGGTCTTGCCTGCCCCCGGCGGGGCTTGCAGCACGGCACGCCCCGCATCGCGCAGAGTGTCGATCAGATCGGGCAGGATTGCGTCGATGGGGAGCGTGGCGGTCATGGGCCGCCTTATGGCTGAAGCGCACCCTCGCGCCAACACTGGACATTTGCCTGTGCCTTTCCCACAACGAAGCGGAAAGGGGACGGGCGATGGACACCAGGGATCTGGCAGACAGAATTGCACGCGGCGAACGTCGGGCGCTGGCCCGTGGCATCACGCTGGTGGAAAGCGCGCGCGCTGATCATCAGGCGCAGGGTGCGGATGTGATCGCGGCCCTGCCGCGCGACCGCCAAGCCTTGCGCATCGGGCTGTCGGGCACGCCGGGGGTGGGTAAGTCTACCTTTATCGAAGCTTTTGGCATGATGTTGATCGGGCAGGGTTTGCGTGTTGCTGTGCTGGCCGTTGATCCCAGCTCGGCTCGCTCGGGTGGGTCGATCCTTGGGGACAAGACCCGCATGGATCGTTTGAGCCGTGAGCCGGGTGCGTTTATTCGCCCTTCGCCCAGTCGCACCCATCTGGGTGGCGTGGCGCGCCGCACTCGTGAGGCGGTGGCCTTGTGCGAAGGGGCGGGTTTTGACGTTGTGCTGATCGAAACCGTTGGGGTTGGCCAGTCGGAGACGGTTGTGGCGCAGATGGCTGATCTGTTCCTGTTGCTGCTGGCCCCGGCGGGGGGCGACGAGTTGCAGGGGGTCAAGCGCGGCATCATGGAGATGGCTGACATGATCCTGATCAACAAGGCGGACGGGGATTTGAAACCGGCCGCCACGCGCACTTGTGCGGATTACGCCGGAGCATTGCGTCTGCTGCGCAAGCGGCCGCAGGATCCTGAGGGGTATCCCCGCGCGATGATGGTCTCGGCACTTGCGGAAGAAGGGTTGGAGGCGGCCTGGGCGGATATGCAGGCCCTTGTGGACTGGCGCCGTCGTGAAGGTTTCTTTGACGCAACACGTGCAGCGCAAGCCCGCTATTGGTTTGAGGAAGAGGTGCGTCAGGCGCTGCTTGCACAGCTGGACGACCCAAAGGTGCGCGCCGGTATGGACGATTTGGCTGCACATGTGGCGCGGGGTGATTTGACCCCCGTTGCCGCTGCACTCGAACTGGTCCAGACGCATTTGCGCCGATAACACTGCTATTGCTTGTTTCGACCCCGCCGGAGGGGTTGACGCGGACGCCAACCGCGCCTAATCACCCAACACCAGATTCCCGGGTGCTGCCAGCGGCACCCTTTTTATATGTGCGAGTGCCTGACCCTCGCAACAAATCACGAGGTACGCCCATGTCGCGTGTATGCGAATTGACCGGAAAAGGCCCGATGACTGGCAACAATGTCAGCCACGCCAACAACAAAACGCGTCGTCGGTTCTTGCCGAACCTGAACGATGTGACCCTGCAGTCCGAAACACTGGGCCGCGGCATCAAGATGCGCATTTCAGCAGCTGCCCTGCGCACAGTAGACCACCGCGGTGGTCTGGACGGTTTCATGGCTAAAGCCAAAGACGCCGAGCTGTCCCCTGGCATGCTGAAAGTCAAAAAAGAGATCATGAAGGCCCAAGCCGCCGACGCATAAGTGCCGGACTTGTCCTGAAGACTTTGCCCCGTCTGCTAACGCAGGCGGGGTTTTTTGTCGCGCTAGTGGGCGGTTTCGCGCAGTTGAGTGCGTCCCCCCGGTCCGATACACCGGCTCCATGATGCGATCCCTTTTGTCTCTGTTGCTGTGCGCGGTGTTTGTGATGACAAGTCACACAACAGGCGCGGCGCGTGGATCTGACAGGGCCGTCGATCACATGGTGCTGTGCGTCGGTGCGCAATCGGTTGTGGTGTATATCGGGGCCGACGGTGCGCCTGTGTCCGTGCCCCATCATTGTCCGGATTGTGCCTTGCATGCGCTCGACGTGTTGGAGCCGGGTGGGTCCTTGGTTGGGTCCGCCCCTGTTTACGCCCATCATGCCGTCCCTGCGCAGGAACCTGCTCGGATCATCAGTGCATCATTTCATGGTATGGCGCGGGCGCCCCCGATTCTGATCTGAGCCAAGCCCTTCAAAACGACAACTCAGATCAAAAAAGGGGACACACATGTCCTATCTTACACGCGCTTTGGCCTTTGCCACGGCGACCCTGTTTGCCCTTCCAGCCTTTGCCGACGGCATCATGGTGATGGATCCCTATGCCCGCGCGGCCAGCCCGGCAGCCAAGTCAGGCGCTGCTTTTATGACACTGCACAACATGTCCCAGCAGGATGACCGTCTGATCGCAGTGCGCACGGATGCGGCCAAGCGGGTTGAGCTTCATACCCACAAAGAGACGGGCGACGGCATCATGCAAATGATGGAGGTCGAAGACGGGTTTCCCGTCGCAGCGGGCGAGATGATCCAGCTTAAGCGCGGCGGCGAACACGTCATGCTCATGGGCCTGACGGGCCCACTGGAACAAGGTGCCGACATCAGTGTGACGCTGGTTTTCGAGACTGCGGGCGAGGTTGAGGTGAGCATACCTGTCGACAATGAACGCGCGCCGGGTGCTGGAGCACATGGCGGGCACGATAACAAGTCGAACTGATCAGCGAGGGCGGGCGGAGGACACCTCCGCCTTTGCCCTAGCCGTTCAGGACGTCGTCCACCCATTGCGGCACCGTTTCCGAGGCCTTGCCGGGCCGCGTGTCTTCAAACAAGTCCACGGTTTCAGACGGGTCGAGGTTCATCTCGACTGTGCGCGCGCCCACATACCTTGCCATCTGCACAAATCCAGCTGCGGGATAGACGTTGCCGGAGCTGCCGATCGCCGCAAAGATGTCTGCCTGTGCCAGCGCGGCCTCGATCCGCTCCATATGATAGGGGATCTCGCCAAACCAGACGATGTCGGGGCGCGCTGTGGGTTGGGTGCAGGTTGGGCAGGCCTCGCCAACTTTCATATGTAGCGGGGCCGTCCAGCGGTGCCCGCAATTGCTGCACAAGGCCGAGGCCAGCTCACCATGCATGTGTACAACGTCGCTGCTGCCTGCCTTTTCATGCAAAGAATCCACGTTCTGGGTGACCAGCAGCACCTCGCCTTTGTGTTCGGCCTGAAGGCGCGCGAGCGCTGCGTGACCGGCATTGGGGACGGCCTCGTGCGCCTGCGCGCGGCGCGCGTTGTAAAAGTCGACGACCAGTGTGGGGTTGCGTGCAAATCCTTCGCGAGTTGCAACATCTTCGATTCGGTGTTGGGCCCATAACCCGCCTTCGTCGCGAAAGGTGCCGAGGCCGCTTTCGGCAGAGATGCCTGCGCCAGTCAGAATCACGATTGAAGGGTGGGTCATTGTGGCCTCACTTTTGTTAGTGCTGCGCAGTACGAAACTGCCTCATGCCTCAATCAGCCGCAGCTCTCCGGCGAGCCATGGCAGGTGCGACAAGGCGGGGTCGATCATATGTGTCTGAATCAGGCGGCGCATCGTATTTGCCACATCTGTTGGCACGTCGCCGGCCCAGTCTGCGCTGGCAAACAGAGAAATCGTGCGTGAGAACGGCGCAATAGGCAGGGCGAAGGCTTCGACGTTGTCATGAAACCGCCCGGCCCGCATGAAACCCAGTGGCGTTGTCACCGCCCAGCCAATGCCGCGCGCCACCATGGCCATCAGGGCCAGATGACTGCCAATCTCGAACCGGTCCTGCAAATCCAGCTTTTGGCGCGCCAGATGTGCCTCGATCTGCCGGGAGATCAACTGATCACGCTCGTAACGCAGAAAAGGCAGGGAAGTCAGGCTGCCCAGCAGGTCGCCGTGTTGTGCGGCCCCTTTGGGTGCAACGAGGATGAACGGATCACGTGCTAACGGGTATTCGATCACTCCGTCCCGCATCGCGCCGTCACTGGCCGAAATCGCCATATGCAGGCGTTTATCGGTGATCGCTTGCAGGATTTCGTGGCTGGGCGCAGTGGCCAGCGTGAATTTGCACCGAGTCAGGCTGTCGGCAAGGATTGTGACCAGCCGGGGCGTCAGATCATTCTCAAAATCATCGATCACTCCGATGGACAGCGCCGAGAGGTGTGCGAGGTCCATCACCGTCAGTTCTGATTGCGCCAGACGCAGTTGGGACAGCGCAGCTTCGGCGCGGGTAAGAAAGCTGTGGCCTGCCGGGGTCAGCCGCATGGGTCGCTTTGCGTGATCGATAAGGTTGGTGGCCAGTGCGGTTTCGAGATTGCGTAACTGCTGACTGACCGCAGGTTGGCTGAGCCCGGTGGCATTGGCCGCCTGCGCCACAGAACCGGTAGCGGCCAGTGCCTCGAAAACTTCGAGGCCGCGCAGTGTCACACCTTTGCTCAACATATCCCGATCCTTACCGCAGTTTCGCGTTTATTGAAACTACGGGGCTTTCGGTCAATGAAAAATACAGTGACCGCTACCACATATTTCAATTTTGCGATGATAGCGTGCACTTGCCAGCACGGGCCGCGCTGGGCATCATGGGGCCATGAAGATTGCCACCGCCTCTTATCCGCTTGATGTCCTGCCAGACTGGGCGGCCTATGAGGACAAGTTGACAGCTTGGGTCAGTGAGGCCGTCGATGCCGGTGCTGACCTGCTGGTCTTTCCCGAATACGCTGCGATGGAGCTTGCGACGCTGGCAGGGCTAGACGTCGCGGGCGATCTGGAGGCCTCGCTGTTTGCTGTGGCTGATCTTTTGGCGGACGCGGATGCGTTGCACGCGCATTTGGCCAGTGCACATGGCGTGCATATCCTTGCGGGGTCTGGCCCGGCAACTGATGCGCTGCCCGAAGGGGTTACGCGCCCGGTCAATCGAGCGCGCCTGTTTACGCCCAGCGGCGCCTGTGGCGTGCAGGACAAGCAGATCATGACCCGTTTTGAGGCTGAGGAGTGGGATGTTGTCCCCGGTGGGCCCTTGCAGTTGTTTGATACGAGCCTCGGCAAAATCGGCATTCTGATTTGTTACGACAGTGAGTTTCCCCTTTTGGGGCGGGCCTTGGCTGAGGCCGATATTCTTCTGGTCCCTTCTGTCACCGAGGCGATGAGCGGTTATTCCCGAGTTCGTATTGGCGCACAGGCCCGTGCCCTTGAAAATCAATGCGTTACCGTGATGTCATCCGTAGTGGGTGCGGCGCCATGGTCACCGGCTGTGGACATCAGCACAGGCGCGGGAGGCATATTTGGCCCGCCAGATCGCGGCTTTCCGGATACGGGTGTCATTGCGCTTGGGGAACTCAACGCACCCGGCTGGGTCTATGGTGAGGTGGATCTGAACGTGATTGCAGCGGTGCGCGCCGACGGTGTCGTACTCAACCGCCGCCACTGGGCGTTGCAACAGGGCCGTGCCGATCCGGCCACAGTCACGCAACTGGCTTGATTACCCCTTGAATTATGGCACCAGCGGGCGCATTTAGTGGCGCGTCCGTCCTCGCGCGGACCTGAAGTAACAAAGGAGAGACCATGGCCAAGGAAGATACGCTCGAATTTCCCGGTGTCGTAAAGGAACTCCTGCCCAATGCGACGTTTCGGGTCGAGCTTGAAAATGGCCATGAGATCATCGCACACACGGCAGGAAAAATGCGCAAGAACCGTATCCGCGTTCTGGCTGGCGACAAAGTGCAGGTCGAAATGACCCCCTATGACCTGACCAAAGGTCGTATTAACTACCGGTTCAAGTAAGCTCGATCCATGGCATTTGTGCTGGGATCTGGCAGCCCGAGACGGCTTGAGCTTCTCGGGCAATTGGGCGTTGTGCCCGACGCCATCCGCGCCCCCGACATCGACGAAGATCCGATCAAAGGCGAGTTGCCTCGCCCCTATTGCGCGCGTATGGCCCGCGAAAAGGTCGCCGCTGTTGTTGCTGATGATGCGGACGTTGTGCTGTGTGCCGATACCACGGTTGCATTGGGGCGGCGTATCTTGGGCAAACCCGCCGATGCGGATGAAGCGCGTGGATTTCTGACTGCCCTGTCAGGCCGTCGCCACCGCGTGATCACCGCCATTGCTGTGCGCAAGGGAGCGCGCATTTGGGAAAAGGACGTGGTCAGCAGGGTAAGGATGAAGGCTCTGTCCGCTTCTGAGATAGCCGCCTACATCGCCAGCGAGGATTGGCGTGGCAAGGCAGGGGGTTATGGCATTCAAGGGCCCGCGGGCGCGTTTATCCCGTGGATATCGGGTTCGTTTACAGGCATTGTCGGTCTGCCTTTGGCCGAAACGGCCGGGGTGCTTCAGGCCGCTGGATTGAGGGTTTGGACATGAAGGGTCGTCAGATTTTTCTGGATCACGTTGGGGGGCGCGAGGCCTCTGCGTTAATGGAAGATGGTCGGTTGATCGATCTGCTCATCGAGGGGGATCGCCCACGCCCCGGTACGGTCTATACCGCTGTGACCGATCGGCCCGTAGCCGGACAGGGCGGTATATTCCTCAAGACACCAGATGGGCAGGCATACCTGCGTGGGGTCAAGGGAATCGGTGCCGGTGAGGTTTTGCGAGTGCAGGTCACCGGGTATGCCGAACCGGGCAAGGCTATTCCGGTTTCCCACAAGCTATTGTTCAAAAGCCGCTATGCAATTGTGACACCGGATGCGCCGGGGCTGAATCTGTCGCGCAGCATCCGGGACGACGATGTACGTGATGAACTGCTCGCTCTTGCGCACGAAGGCATGGAAGGCAGCGAGATGGGTCTGATCCTGCGCTCTGCCGCCGCAGGGGCCGACGGGGACGAGGTGGCCGAGGACATTGCTGCAATGCGCGGGGTGGCCGAGTCCGTTTCGGAGGATGCAAGCACGGTGCCGGAAGTTTTGGCGCAGGGTGATGGCCCGCACGTTCTGGCATGGCGTGATTGGGTGGAACCTGCGGATGTGGTGACGGATGCGGGCTGTTTTGAAGATCACGGCGTTCTGGACGCCATAGATTCTGCACGCGGCGATCAGGTGACGTTGGGGGCACAGGCGTCGATGTTCATCGAACCGACCCGCGCGTTGGTTGCTGTAGATGTGAACACGGGCGCTGATGGCTCTTTTGCCGCCGGACTGAAGGCTAACATGGCCTGCGCACGCGCCCTGCCTGCGGCCCTGCGTGTGCGCGGTCTTGGCGGTCAGGTTGTGCTTGATCTGGCGCCGATGCCAAAGAAAGAGCGGCGGAGTTTTGAAGGTGCCCTACGGGCGGCCTTTCGCACGGATGACGTGGATACGGTTCTGGCCGGTTGGACGCCGCTCGGCCATTACGAATTGCAGCGCAAACGCGCGCGATTGCCGCTCAGTGAAGTGCTGTCATGAGTTGCCCAATCTGCCAGAACGAAACGGTTGCCGCCTACCGTCCTTTCTGTTCGCGTCGATGTGCCGATGTGGATTTGTCGCGCTGGATGAGCGGCGGTTATGCCATCCCGTCTGAACGGGAAGAAGACCAGGATGTCGAAGACACTGAGGGCCCCACAACACACTGACGTCCGCATGTTTTGATAGTATGCGTTTTTTGTTGGTTTTTCTATGGACAGTGTTTGGCCGACGTCCTATCACGCGTCCACCCAGAAGGTCAGCGCCTTCATCCCGTGCCCGGGTAGCTCAGGGGTAGAGCAGTGGATTGAAAATCCTCGTGTCGGTGGTTCGATTCCGCCCCCGGGCACCATTCAAATAGCTGAAATCACTACCTTTATTTAATGCGTCAAGCTGATCTTCTTTTTTGATGAAAGGCCGCGTACCACGCCTGTACCATTTATTACCACTTTAACCCATCTTTCAGGCGCCTTAATTTTGAGGTTATCTGGGATACCTCGCCCCCTTCGAGTGCGATGTGGCAAATCACGCTCGACTAAGAAACACGCCTTCGGACACGAGCCAACGTTCGCAGAATGAGCTCGGTTATCCGCCATTCAATGGTTTCTGCGCCGCGTTGCTTTGCCATCTGCTTTAGAGACTAAAGCGGTTTGCGTTTGACCTAAATCGAATTGGGATCCACAAAGCCACCTTTTTCTGGTTCAGTTTTTTTGGGGCGGGTTGGATCATGGGCAAACCCAACTCTTTAGATCTTCGGGAACGGATTTGCGCCTATGTCACTGAAGGCAACTCAGCTGGTTCAGCAGTGCGGTTGTTCGGCGACTGCTTGGTCATTGCGGTGCAATTGTTAGCGGGGCTTCGTGAACGCGGCATAGCAATTCGCAAACCGCAAGGGCGCCCCAACGGCCCGTTCGACAAACTTGCTCCCTAGCGGAATATTCTTCTGGAAATTTTTCAGGCTAACCGAATAATACCCTCAAGGAATCGTCCTCAAGAGCAGCTCGATATGTTGCATATTTGCAGCATTCGAAATTGAAACGCAAAAATTCGGACCATTCCCAAGGATTGACTAGGCGCTCAACAATCCATGCTTATCCTTTTAAGAGCCAAGAATAGACCATCCCCTATTCTTCTAATTCAAGAATAGCAGTCACCTCTATCCTTGATTTTTTCTATTATTAACAATAATTTACGTCTAAAATGTCGACTTGCCAACCCATAGGCAGGTGTGATTTCTCGTGGCGCGCAACAACCCGTGAGGAGAAAACATGACGCCCAAGAAACTCGAATACGCGGTCCATTACCCAATGCACTTGCGGGAAGACGGATATGTGCATTTGACCGGAAACCAATACGGCATGCTCGAGTGCACGCTCTATTACTCCGCGCCGAACATCACCTCCAAAACGGCAGTTGCTTTGCAAAAGGGCAACATCCAAATCGGCCTTACCGTTTTTGCCCGGGATGCTTCGGTGGTTCCGTTCTTCGTGGCTCAGTTCGACGGAGGTTTCTTTGAGTGCCCATTTGCCCTCGGCGCCGAGCCGCCTGAAAACCAGAACCTGATCACAAAAGCACTGGCAAATGTGAAGCACCTCGGCGAAAATATTTCGTGGCCGATTACTTTGATCGCCGTAGATAACAAGAAAAATGAAGAAGTTGCGCTTCGAGTTGCATCGCTGACGCCGGAGTTCTGGCAGGTTGCCTCGAACGTCATTTTGTCATCTCGCGGTGTTTCGCTGTCCGAATACAGCGAGATTCTCAAGGGAGTGTACCATTTGCATCGCAATCCTAAGGACCTGTTCAAGAAAGCGCTACACGAAGAGCTCTTGGGGCTTCGTGAAATGTACTGACTTTTTCTTAAGCGTAGTGACCGAAACTATTGGCCCGATACCCCGTAGTTCGGCTGTTCTAAACAACCAATCATGAGGCAGGTAATGGCGCGGAGCATTCAAGTTACCAGGACATCAAACGGTGCTAAGATCAAATTTCCTTTCGACTTGAAGGATAACTTTCGGGCGGCGTTCAAATCGGCGAAATGGGATCCGGTTCAGAAAGTGTGGAAAGTCGGTCCCAGGTCGATCAAACGATTGGAGCAGTGGGTAAAAGCAGTTCAGGACGCAGCGGATGAGATTGCGACACATGATGAACGTGAATTTGCGATGCGCGATCTTGAGGCGTTGGCACGCGAGGTCTCTGAAATTAGAGAATGGCGCGCGGCCCAGATCCAATTCGCTGCTGAGCTGAAAGAAACACTGATACTCATCGAAGCGGCGCGAGTTGAGCTGGCCGAAATGAAGGCCGCGTACAAGGAAGAGCAAGCTGCCGTCGCTGATATGCGCGCGCAGATCGAAGAAGCGGTCAGCGATCATTGCGACCTGGAAAAAATGAAGGCTGCGCGCACCATGATGGCTGTAGTCATGCTGCTCCGCAAGGCGAAGGCCACCGAAGAATATAACGAGTCAAAATCCATTGTCCTGGCCGAGTACGAACGGGCTAAAGCCGCAGGATTTTACTCAGATGCGATTGAATTAGCGCTGAGCGCCAACAAAAATCGGCTGGATCGTGATCGGCAGGATCTCTTGCGCGAAATCATCTGGCAGCGGGCAGAGTGTTAGTCACAACAGCTTAGCCTTTTCATGATGTAATCAAGGAACCAAAACCCAAAACCTCAAAAAGTTTGGCTGAAAAGACCGCCATCATAGTGGGCCGCGAGCAAGCCCCAATGCAGGAGATTGAACTTACGGCCCGGGCTTTCGCAGCAAAACTCGGGCAGCCATTGGTATGCTCGGATCCGGTATGGGAATGGCGCGGTATCCGAATCCGCAATCAGGCCGCGGCCCATCCCATTGTTGTGATGACACACTCTGATCCTCTGGTTGAGAATATCCTACATCAAACAAGGGAAGCCGAGATCGCACAGGCCATCGACCGGATTCGGGTGATCCATAATCGCGAACCCAAGGAAGTCATCATCATGAATGAGATTGCCGTCGACATCACGGTGGATCGGGTTGTGGGATGGCCGGACTTTTGGCCGGGGGGTACTCGCCCGGAACGGGCAGTCCAAATGTCTGGTTTCCTACCGCTTGATGGTCAGGAGGCCGTAAATTTATTTACTGAAATCTGGAACAACAAAGAAACCTCAAACAAGGATCTCAAGCCTCTGAAAAGCTTAGTGTCAGAAGACGCATATAAAGATCTATTGTATGCCAAACCTGACAGTAAGGTCGTTTGCCACGTGAGGTGCCCCTAGTTTCCTAGACGCCTGCCTCGTTCATCTTCTTCTGTTTGATTTCATAGTTAACCGGCGACAGCATACCGTTGTTGGTGTGCTTGCGTGTCGGGTTGTAGAACATCTCGATGTATTCGAACACGTCCC